>CABDVE010000001.1 GCA_901420285.1 Stutzerimonas stutzeri | reverse complement strand
GATAAATTATCCTTAAGTATATTGCTATGCGTTTGTTATCGGATTCGCATTGAAACTGCGGTAAAAATTGCGGGGGATTTTACAATAATCTTGGGGAAAAATCTTCCATCGAGAAAAGGAAAAACACAAAAAGGTCGCTTGAGATTTTGTCTAAAATCCGTATAATCGCCCCGATTTTTAAAGGAACGGAAGACTATTTTGCAGAAAATTCCTTTCTTTGTTTGACGAAGAGCCGATTTATGATTAGAATCGCGCTCTATTTTTTATTCACTCACAGTCTTGATTTAGGAAGATTACAATGAAACGTACATTTCAACCTTCTGTATTAAAACGTAGCCGTACTCACGGTTTTCGCGCTCGTATGGCAACTAAAAACGGCCGTCAAGTTTTAGCTCGTCGTCGTGCTAAAGGTCGTAAAAGTTTATCGGCATAATCTCCATTTTTAGTGGTTACGCTAAACTTTCCCAGGGAGTTGCGTTTGTTGACTCCCGCTCAATTCAAAAATGTTTTTGAACAACCATTTCGAGCCAGCACTCCCGAAATTACCCTTCTTGCCCGTAAAAATGATCTTGAGCATCCCCGTTTGGGCTTAACCGTCGCAAAGAAATACTTAAAACGTGCTCATGATCGCAATCGTATTAAACGTCTAGTGCGTGAAAGTTTCCGTTTGTCTCAGCATGCTTTGCCTGCATGCGATTTTGTATTTGTGGCGAAAGCCGGCATCGGTAAACTTGATAATGCGACATTTCGTCAAACGCTGGAAAAATTATGGCAACGACACATTCGCTTGGCGCAAAAATCCTAATCGGTTTAATTCGGATTTATCAAGTTATCTTCAGTCCTTTAATCGGTTCTCGGTGCCGATTTTTTCCGACTTGTTCATGCTATGGCATTGAGGCGTTGAAAGCCCACGGACTGTTAAAAGGTAGTTGGCTTACGTTTAAACGTGTATTAAAATGTCACCCCTTAAGCGCCGGCGGGTTCGATCCCATTCCGCCGAAAATTAATAATAACCATGAGAAAAAATAATGGATTCGAGACGTAGCCTGTTAGTGTTAGCACTACTTTTTATTTCTTTTCTTGTTTATCAACAATGGCAAATGGATAAAAATCCACCGCCTGCCGTTGAACAAACGTCTTCAATGGCTTCAGATGTGCCTGCAAGTTCTTCTTCGTCAGCACAAATTGCAGCTGATTCAGCGGTTAAAGGTCGTCTTATCACTTTAGAAAATGATGTGTTCCGTTTGAAAGTGGATACGTTAGGCGGCGATATCGTAAGTTCCGAATTATTAAAATATGATGCGGAATTAGATTCCAAAACTCCGTTCGTCTTACTAAAGAATACGCCTGAACAGGTTTATATCGCGCAAAGCGGTTTAATCGGTAAGAACGGGATTGATACCAAATCCGGTCGAGCGCAATATCAAATTGAAGGCGATAATTTCAAATTAACGGAAGGACAAGATTCGCTTTCCGTGCCATTAATCTTTGAAAAAGAGGGTGTCACTTACCAAAAGATTTTCGTATTAAAACGTGGCAGTTATGAGGTAGGCGTGAATTATGCGATTAACAATCAAAGCGGTGCTGAGATTGAAGTGGAACCTTACGGCCAGTTAAAACACACCTTAGTAGAAAGTTCCGGTAACGTAGCAATGCCGACCTACACCGGCGGTGCTTATTCTTCTTCAGAAACTAATTATAAAAAGTATAGTTTCTCCGAGATGAAAGACGCAAATCTTTCGATCGACACCAAAGCCGGCTGGATTGCGGTACTTCAACATTATTTCGTCTCTGCTTGGATCCCGAATCAAGATGTTAATAATCAACTCTATACCGTTACCGACAGCAAAAATAATGTTGCTTCTATTGGTTATCGTGGTCCGATCGTGACGATTCCGGCCGGCGCGCAAGAAACCATTTCAAGTTCCTTATGGACCGGTCCTAAATTGCAAAATGAAATGGCTAAAGTAGCAAATCACTTGGATTTAACGGTGGATTACGGTTGGGCGTGGTTTATTGCAAAACCGTTATTTTTATTGTTGACCTTTATTCAAGGTATCGTATCCAATTGGGGCTTAGCGATTATTTGCGTAACTCTCGTGGTGAAAGCAATTTTATATCCGCTTACCAAAGCACAATATACTTCTATGGCGAAAATGCGTATGTTGCAGCCGAAATTGCAAGAAATGCGCGAACGTTTCGGTGATGACCGTCAACGTATGAGTCAAGAAATGATGAAGTTGTATAAAGAAGAAAAAGTGAACCCACTTGGTGGTTGTTTACCGATCCTTCTTCAAATGCCGATTTTCATTGCGTTGTACTGGACATTTATGGAAGCCGTCGAACTTCGCCACGCCCCGTTCTTCGGTTGGATTCAGGACTTATCCGCACAAGATCCGTATTACATTTTGCCGATCTTAATGGGCGCTTCCATGTACTTGTTGCAGAAAATGTCACCGACACCGGTAGCTGATCCGATGCAACAGAAAGTGATGAATTTCATGCCGTTAATTTTTATGTTCTTCTTCCTTTGGTTCCCGGCAGGCTTGGTGTTGTACTGGTTGGTGTCTAACCTCATCACCATTGCACAGCAACAATTAATCTACCGAGGATTGGAGAAAAAAGGGTTACATTCCCGCAAGAAATAATCTTTAGGTAATCGCAAGAAAGGCATCGTAAGGTGCCTTTTTTATATCATTTACAAATCGTGTTGGGGCGTTCGTATCGTCCTATCGTTTTAGCACCGCATTGGAAGTTCAAAATGCGGTCTTTTTTAAAGAGTCTTTTATGAAAGAAACGATCGTGGCGCAAGCCACTGCACCGGGACGCGGCGGAATCGGCATTTTAAGAATTTCCGGTCCGCAGGCCGGCGAAGTGGCGCAAGCCGTATTGGGCAAATGTCCGAAACCGCGTACGGCGGATTATTTACCGTTTAAGGATGCTGATGGCACCGCATTAGACCAAGGCATAGCACTTTATTTCAAAGCACCACATTCCTTCACCGGTGAAGACGTGCTGGAATTACAAGGGCATGGCGGACAAGTGGTATTGGATTTATTGCTTAAACGTATTTTGCACATTGATGGCGTTCGCTTGGCGCGTCCCGGAGAATTTTCTGAGCAAGCTTTTTTGAACGATAAATTGGACTTAGCACAAGCGGAAGCTATTGCCGACTTAATCGATGCTACGTCAGAGCAAGCAGCGCGTTCTGCGTTAAAATCGTTGCAAGGTGAATTTTCAAATAAAATCAATGCGTTGGTTGATTCGGTAATTTATCTGCGTACTTATGTGGAAGCTGCAATCGATTTTCCGGACGAAGAAATCGATTTTTTAGCCGATGGCAAAATTGAAACTAATTTGCGCCACATTATCGAACAGCTTGAGGACGTGCGTCGCGAAGCCAAACAAGGTTCGATTTTGCGCGAAGGCATGAAGGTGGTGATTGCCGGTCGTCCGAATGCCGGAAAATCCAGCTTGCTTAACGCCCTTGCCGGCCGCGAAGCAGCAATCGTTACGGACATTGCAGGCACCACGCGCGATGTATTGCGTGAACACATTCATATTGATGGTATGCCGCTGCACATTATCGACACGGCCGGGCTACGTGACGCGACAGATGAAGTAGAACGCATCGGAATTTCTCGAGCTTGGAACGAAATTGAACAGGCCGACCGAATTATTTTAATGCTAGATAGTAGCGAGCCGGAAAGCCGGGATCTCAGCAAAGCACGAGCGGAATTTTTGGCGAAATTGCCGACTGATATTCCGTTGACTATTGTGCGTAATAAAATTGATTTAAGCGGCGAAAGGGAAGGTGTAAGCGAAGAAGGCGGTTATCAAGTGATTCGTCTTTCCGCACAAAATCACAGCAGTGTGCAATTATTACGTGAGCATTTAAAGCAAGCGATGGGCTTTCAAACCGGGATTGAAGGCGGATTTTTGGCACGTCGTCGCCATTTGGAGGCGCTGGAAAAAGCGGCGGAACATTTGCAAATTGGTTTGCAGCAATTAACGGAATTTCATGCCGGTGAATTATTAGCGGAAGAATTGCGTTTGGTTCAAGGTAATTTAAGCGAAATCACCGGGCAATTTACTTCCGACGATTTGCTCGGCAATATTTTCAGTTCATTTTGTATTGGGAAATAGTGCATGAGTTTTTATACCTTATGGCTCATTGCATTGGGACTTTCGATGGATGCTTTTGCCGTGTTGATTTCCAAGGGCTTGGCAATGCGCTCTTTTCGTTGGAAACAAGCGTTGAGCATCGCCTTTTGTTTCGGTTTCTTTCAAGCCTTCATGCCGGCGATAGGGTATGTGCTCGGGTCACAATTTAATAAGCTGATTCAATATTGGGATCATTGGATTGCTTTTGTGCTTCTTTCATTAATTGGCATGAATATGATTCGCGAAGGTTTTCGCGATGAAGACGAACGTTCCGTCATTGAGTTTATCAGCTTAAAACGGTTATTTACGCTCGGCATTGCAACCAGCATTGATGCACTCGCCGTAGGAATTTCCTTTGCGTTTTTGAACGTGAATATTATTGAGGCACTTTGGATTATCGGTTTAACCACATTAATGCTTTCTTTTGCAGGTGTAAAGAGCGGCCATTTTTTGGGAAGAACATTCAAAAGTAAAGCAGAAATTTTCGGTGGTTTAGTGCTGATTGTGATGGGCGTGAGAATCTTGTTTGAACACGGTGTTTTTGTATTTTAGGGTGAGATTTTTCTTACTTTCTATTATAATCGACGCAATTTTTGTCTTTTTAAAAGGGTAAATATGTTTATTGAAAAAATGCATGGTATGGCAAATACCAAAGTGGCTAAATTTATTCTCGGTTTGATTACGGTTTCTTTTTTAATCGGTGGGATGTCTGGCTATTTATTTAGCTCAAACGATTCATATGCAGCGAAAATAAACGGTGAGATTATTTCTCAGCAAGATTTTATGAATCGCTATAACCAAGAATTCGAAACCCGTGCGGCACAAGAAGGCGAAGCTTTTTTAATGCGCTCCGATTCTCCGGAATTTGTCAATAATTTACGTCAAGATTTAATCGAGCGTTTGATCGATCAAGAATTACTTCGCCAATATGCGAAAGAACTTAAATTGGGGGTAAGCGATGATATGATTAAACGTGCGATCGTAACCGATCCGAATTTCCAATCGAACGGCAAATTCGATAACGCTTTGTATCAACAAATTCTTGCGCAAAGCCGTTTAACACCGGATATGTACGCTAATATTTTACGTGGCGCGTTAACCCTGGAACAAATGCAAAACGGCATTGCCGATAGCGAATTTGTTGTGCCGCTACAAGTGAAAGATAATGCGCAAGTGTTTTTCCAAAAACGTTTCGCTCGTTTGGCGATATTTTCTCTTGCTGAAGAGATGGCAAAGCAAAATGTTAGCCTTGACGAAATCAAGGCTTATTACGATGCGAATCAAAAAGCCTTTACTCAACCGGAACAAGTGAAAGTACAATATATTCAAGTTTCGGGTGCTGAAGTGGCAAAAGGCATCAGCGTGAGTGATGTTGAAATAGCACAATATTATCAAGACAATAAAGCGCAATTTATGACTCAACGTTTAGCACATATTCAGTTTGCGAACGAGCAAGAAGCGAAAGCGGCTTATCAAGAATTAAAAAATGGCGCGAGCTTCGCTGAATTGGCTAAAGCGCGTTCGGCGGATAAAATTTCTGGCGAAAACGGCGGTGAATTAGGTTGGGTTAATGCTAACGAATTGCCGAAAGCATTTGAAGAGGCAGCAGTGAATTTGCCGGTCGGTGCTTATAGCGAGCCGGTTTATGTGGACGGTAGTTTCCATATTATTTTAGTTAAAGAGCGTAAAGAAAAAGCGTTAAACGAGGTGAAAAACCAAGTCGCTGATGCGGTGCGCAAAGATTTATTGGAAAATCGCTTTTTATTGGTGGAAAAACAAGTACGTGAAAAAGCCTTTGAAGACAGCAAATCTTTAGAAGGCGCAGCGCAAGCAGCCGGTGTGAAAGTGCAAGAAAGCGATTATTTTACCCGTCAAAATGCACCGGCAGCATTAAATTCATCCGGCGTGATTTCTGCAATATTTGAATCCGATATTTCCAACGGTGGTGTAAATTCCGAACCTTTAAATGTGGGCGAGCAAGATTTTGTGGTAGTGCGTGTGCTAGATCATAAAGCGGAAGGGATTAAAAGTTTGGACGAAGCAAAAGCGGACATCGAAACCTTCTTAAAACGCGAAAAAGCGGAAAAAGCTTTATTGGCAAGCGCAACTCAAGCAGTCGGAGAATTATCGGCAAATCCGAATAAACCGCGGTCAGACTTAGCCTTCGGTGCAGAACAAATTTTTACTTTTGCGGACAACCAAGACGCGACACTCATTAACGGCATTTTCTCCATTGCCAAACCGGAAAACGGCGCGACTTACAAAATCGTGCGTAATGGCAAAGGCGATGTAATTATTGCAGCGCTTGATAAAGTGGAGCAGGGCGAATTAACCGAGCAAGAATTGACACAATTTGGTGCGCAATTATTAAAAGCCCGTCAGTTGGAATTACGTGCGCAGTTAATGCAAGCGCTACGCGAAAAAGCACAAATTGAGATTAACGAAAGTTTCATTAAACAAGAAGAGGAAAATTAATCCTTAATGTTGGTTGAGAGCCTATGGAAACATAGGCTTTTTTCCGAACAGGGTAAATTACAATTCTCTTGATTTCTGATAAAAATGCGCGGTTTTTTCAATCGCACTTTTCATTAAACAAAGGAAAACCCCATGGCAGAAGAGACCATTTTCAGCAAAATTATTCGTAAAGAAATTCCGGCAACGATCGTTTATCAAGACGAGTGGGTGACTGCTTTCCGCGATATTGCTCCGCAAGCGAAGACGCATATTTTAATTATTCCGAATAAATTGATTCCGACCGTCAATGATGTAAGCGAACAAGATGAAGCGATGCTCGGTCGTTTGTTTACCGTGGCAGCGAAATTGGCCAAACAAGAAGGTATTGCGGAAGACGGCTATCGTTTAATCGTTAATTGTAACAAGCACGGTGGACAAGAAGTCTTTCACATTCATATGCATCTTGTAGGCGGCGAACCGCTGGGCAAAATGTTGGATAAATAATGAAAAGAACGCTGATTTTAGCCGTCGGTTTGATGTTGACCGCTTGTTCCGGCACCGCACCGAATCTAGTGCATTCGGACAGTCCGATTCTCAATATAGCCGAAAATCTTGCCACTTCCGTCGAAGCAAGGGCTGATCGGAATTCGGCTTGGATAAAAAATAAAAGCACTCAACCGATCAAAGTAAACTACCATCTTTTTTGGTATAACGTGCAGGGTGTGACTCAAGTACGTGAGGCGCAGCGCGAAAGTCTTTCCGGCAATTTATATTTGCAACCGCAAGAACAAAAAGCCGTTGAATTAATAAAACCCACCTCTGAAAGCACGAATTACCGTCTTTATTTGCAATAACTATGTCAACATTATTAATCGATCTTGAAGGCTACGAGCTGACGCAAGAAGAAGTGGAATTGTTGCAACATCCGCTGGTAGCCGGTTTGATTTTATTCACCCGCAATTTCTACGACCGCGCGCAACTCCAGGCCTTGGTGAAATCCGTACGCAACTGTGTAAAAAAGCCGTTGCTGATTACTGTTGACCAAGAAGGCGGACGCGTTCAGCGTTTCCGCGAAGGCTTTACTCTGCTACCGGCGATGCAGGCCTTTGCCGCTTTGTCAAATGATGTGCGACAACAACAAGCTTGGGCACATGAAGCCGGTTGGCAAATGGCGGCGGAAATGATTGCGTCAGATATCGATTTAAGTTTCGCGCCGGTGCTGGATTTGGGACACGAATGCGGTGCTATCGGCGATCGTAGTTTTGGCAAGGAAGTGAAAACTGCGATCGATTTGGCCGGCGTTTTTATCAATGGTATGCACGAAGCCGGTATGGCGAGCACCGGCAAGCATTTCCCGGGGCACGGTCGCGTATTGGCGGATTCGCATTTGGAAACGCCTTATGACGAACGCCCCCAAGCGGACATTTTCAGCGAAGATATTCAGCCATTTCAACAACTTATCGCACAGCAAAAATTGGATGCGATTATGCCGGCTCATGTTATTTATACGCAATGCGACAGCCAACCGGCGAGTGGTTCCGAATATTGGCTCAAACGCATTTTGCGCGAACGGTTCAACTTTGATGGTGCGATTTTTTCCGATGATCTTGGTATGAAAGGCGCCGGATTTATGGGTGACTTTGTCGCCCGTAGTGAGAAAGCCTTGAATGCAGGCTGCGATTTGCTGCTGCTTTGCAATGAACGCGAGGGCGTGATTCAGGTGTTGGATAAATTAAAGCTTTCCGAAAATCCACTGCATTCTCATGCCCGTCAAACGCGTTTGAACAGATTATTTAAGAAGAGAGCATACACTTGGTCGGAATTGTGCAAAATCCCACGTTGGTTAGAAAATCACAAAAAGCTGACTGCCCTTCAACAGCAATGGCTGGCAAGCAAAGCATGATCGATTGTCCGCATTATCAACGCGGCGATTGTCGTTCGTGCCGATGGCTAAAAATGCCTTATGAGTGCCAATTGGCCGAGAAAAGCGCGCATTTGCAAGCACAATTGAGATCGCTAAATAGCACCGCATTGAAATGGTTCCCTCCTTTCCAATCACCGCAAGCCGCCTTTCGTAATAAAGCCAAAATGGTGGCTAGCGGCACAGTGGAACGCCCGATTTTGGGCATTTTGCAAGATCCGAATGAACCGCAAAGCGCGGTCGATTTATGTGATTGTCCACTTTATCCTACGCATTTTCGTACGGTGTTTGCCGTTCTCAAAGGTTTTATCGCTCGCGCCGGATTGGTGCCTTATAACGTAGCGAAACGAAAAGGCGAACTGAAATATATTTTGCTTACCGAAAGCACGGCAACGGGCAAATTAATGCTGCGTTTTGTATTGCGTTCCGAAAATAAAGTCGCGTTAATTCGCCGCGAACTTGACGGGCTTTTATCCAAATTGCCGCAACTGGAAGTGGTGAGCGTGAATTTACAGCCGGAACACGCCGCCATTTTAGAAGGCAAGCAGGAAATTTTTCTGACCGAGCCACAATTTTTGCCGGAAAATTTCAATGGTGTGCCGCTCTTTATTCGTCCGCAAGGCTTTTTTCAAACCAATCCAACGGTAGCGGCCGCGTTATATGCCACGGCGCAACAATGGATTGAAGATTTACCGATTGCTAAATTGTGGGATTTATTCTGTGGCGTGGGCGGATTTGGTTTGCATTGCGCCAAGGCTTTGCAAGAAAAGCAAGGAATCCAAGTAGAGCTTAGTGGTATTGAAATCTCGCCTTCTGCCATTCTGGCGGCACGGACCGCCGCCCGGAAATTGGGCTTGCAGGCCGTTAATTTTCAGTCGTTGGATGCGGCGAATTTCGCTTTAAAGCAAAATGCGAACAAGCCCGATTTGATCATCGTGAATCCGCCGCGTCGCGGCATCGGTCGGTTGTTAAGCGAATTTCTTAATGAAACACAACCGCACTTTATTTTGTATTCGAGCTGTCATGCGGTTTCCATGAGTGACGATTTGCAATATTTGACTCGTTACGAACCGACTAAAATTCGGCTTTTCGATATGTTCCCGCACACGACGCATTATGAAACTTTGGTGCTATTAGAACGGGTTCACGATAGATAAAAACGCGGCAAAAATAATTGCTGAATTGAACATTAAAAATAGCACCGCATTGAAACTGCCTCCAATGCGGTGCTATTTTGTGAGTATAATTTTCGCTTGCGTAAACGTTCTATGACTTTTGTGAAAGCGAGATTAACCCGCCTGTATTACGGCGCGAAATTTGCTATAGGCCAAGGCGACAATAAAAAATGCCGCTTGTAAAAGAATAATGCACGCGCCTGTCGACGCATCCAAATGATAGCTTAAAATGACGCCGATAAGGCTTGATGCAGCGGCACTTGCGACGGCAAGGCACAGCATTTTGTCGAAGGATTTTGTCAGTGTGAGCGCGCTAATGCCCGGCGCGATAAGCATGGCAATAACTAAAATTACACCGACCACTTGCATCGTGCTGACAATTGTTAAAGCGAGTAATGTTAGTAAGCCGTAGTGCAATAATTTTGGCGAAAGTCCGGTAATCCGAGCGTGACAAGGATCGAAGCAATAAAGCAAGAGATCTTTTCGTTTCAATATTATCACTACAAAAATTAATGCTGAAACAAGAGCGTTTTGGTACAACTCCGCTCGGCTGACGCCAAGTACGTTACCGAATAAAATATGGGTTAAATGTTGTTCGGTTTGCACTTTAGTGAACATTACCAAGCCGATAGCAAACATGCCGGAAAACACAATACCCATCGCCGTGTCTTCTTTGATTCGGCTGTTCTCTTTTAAGTAACCCACCCCGAGAGAACAAATAATAGCGGAGCAAAATGCGCCGATCGCCAGTGGAATTGCCGCCAAATAAGCCAGCACGATGCCGGGCAAAACCGCATGGGAAATGGCATCACCCATTAACGACCAGCCTTTTAATATCAGGTAGCAAGAAAGTAGGGCGCAGATGATCGAGACAACTAATGCGGTAAGTAGCGCATTTTGCATAAAATCGAATTGAAGCGGTTCAAGAATCCAATCAAGCATGCTGCACCGCCTTTTTATGGCGTGTGAGCAAGCCGTATTTTGGCGAAAGCAAAAACGCCGCTAAGAATAATAAAGTTTGTAATGTGACAATCACGCCGCCTGTTGCACCGTCTAAATAATAGCTGATATAGACGCCGACAAAACTTGTTAGTGAACCCAAAACGACCGCGATAATTGCCAAGGTTTTAAATTTATCCGTGAGTAAATAAGCGGTCGCGCCCGGTGTGATCACCATAGCTATTACAAGAATGGCACCGACGGTTTGTAATGCGGCCACTACGCATGCGCTTAATAAGGTGAAGAATAGAATTTTATAAAATAACGGCGAAAGCCCGACGGTAACGGCTTGGGTCTCGTCGAAAAAAATCAGCAGTAAATCTTTCCAAAATAATAAAAGTAAGAGCAAGCAAAGGCCGATAATCATGGCGACTTGGTAAACGTCTTCATCGGCGATGCCTAAAATATTGCCAAGAATAATGCTTTGCACGTTCACGGCGGTCGGATTTAAGGAAATAATCAATAAGCCGAGGGCAAAAAAAGTGCTGAAAATAAAGCCGATTACGGCATCTTCTTTGAGTTTAGAAATGGATTTCACCCAAAGAATGGAAAGGGCGGCTAAAATGCCGGCGAAAAATGCGCCGACCGCATAAGGCAGCGAAAGCGCGTAAGCAATCGCCACACCCGGTACTACGGAATGGGAAAGCGCATCGCCGATGAGTGACCAACCTTTGAGCATTAAATAAGAAGATAAAAAAGCGCAGATTCCGCCTACGGCAGCGCTCAATATCATCGCTTTGAGCATATAGTCATAAGAAAAAGGTTCGAGCAATAAATCCGATATCATCTATTCCCCTTATTTTTGAGCGTATTTTCCGGTTCATCGAAATGACAAGTTTGTGTGGTCAGAGCAGGCGGATCTTGTTTGGTTTTACCATAGAACACCACGGCTTTTTCATCGTCCGTTAAAACGGTGACCGCACGTTTGTCTTCGTCATTATGCAAATCTTCGCCGAGTAATTTGATATGGCGTAATACGCCGCCGAATACGAGCTCCAAATTATGTTGGTTGAAGGTATCTTCGGTTTTCCCTGCAGCGATCACGGTACGGTTAATCATCACCACTTGATCGCAAAAATCAGGTACCGAACCTAAATTATGCGTGGAAACCAGAATTAAATGGCCTTCAATGCGGAGCTGTTTTAATAGTTTGATAATCGCATTTTCAGTTTTTACATCTACGCCGGTGAAGGGTTCATCAAGCAAAATAATCGGGCTTTGTTGTGCCAAGGCACGGGCAAGGAATACGCGTTTTTTCTGTCCGCCCGAAAGCTCGCCGATTTGCCGCTGTGCGAGGTGCTCGATATTTACCCGTTGCATTGCCTCTTGCACTTTTTGTTTATCGATGGCTTTAGGAATACGTAAAAAATTCATATAGCCGTAGCGTCCCATCATCACCACATCGTACACGGAAACCGGGAATTGCCAGTCCACTTCTTCCGATTGGGGAACATAAGCGATTAAATTTCGTTTTAACGCTTGAGCTATCGGCAAATCAGCGAGTTTAATTTCTCCTTGTTGCGGTTTCACCAAACCCATTAAGCTTTTAAACAGCGTGGATTTACCGCTCCCATTCACGCCCACCAATGCGCAAATTGTGCCACCGTGAAGAGCAAAGGTCATATTATGAATAGCCGTGTGCCCGTTGTTATAACGCACGGTAACGTCATTTACCCAAATTGATGTCGAGAAAGCATCCATTACTTTTCAAATCCTTTAACGATAGTGGAAACGGTGACGTTCAATAAATCGATATAAGTCGGAACGGGCCCATCTTTGGCCGAGAGGGAATCCACATATAATACACCACCGTATTTCGCACCGCTTTCTTTAGCGACTTGTTGCGCCGGTTTAGGTGAAATCGTGCTTTCGCTAAATACCACCGGAATATTATTTTTTCTAACTAAATCAATCACTTTTCGAACCTGTTGCGGCGTGCCTTGTTGTTCTGCATTAATCGGCCATAAGTAGCCTTCTTTTAAATTATAGTCTTTTGCTAAATAACTGAAGGCGCCCTCACTAGTTACCAGCCAACGTTGATTTTCAGGAATTTGGGCGAGTTTGGCGCGTAGCGGTTCATCAAGTTGTTTGATTTTTTGGGCGTAATCCGCGGCATTTTTTTCATAAATTGCGGCATTTTGCGGATCGTATTTCACTAAGGCGTTTTTAATGTTCTCTATGTAGAGCACCGCATTGGAAGGCGACATCCAGGCATGCGGATTCGGTGCGTTCTTATAAGGCCCTTCATAAATGGAAAGCGGTTGAATACCTTCGGTGACGACGACGGCCGGTTTATCTTTAATGTTTTGGAAGAAACGCTCAAACCAACGTTCCAAATTTAATCCGTTCCATAAAATCAAATCAGCGGATTGCGCTTTTACAATATCTTTTGGGGTCGGTTCATATTCGTGAATTTCCGCGCCCGGTTTTGTGATCGACTCTACCAGCACCGCATCGCCACCCACATTTTGCGCGATGTCTTGAATCACAGTAAAAGTAGTGACGACTTTAAATTTGGCATTGGCTTGCATAGCAAATAAACTGAGGGCAAACGCGGCCATAATTTTGCATGAATATTTCATGAATGCTCCTTATAAAATTGAAATTTACTTTTGCCTAAATATGGAAAACAAACTTATCCATATTTATCGGAATTAATACTACTACTTTTTATATAGATTTGAAATGAAAATGATTATTAAAAAGTAATATTTGTTTTAGTTAGTGGCAGGATAGCAAAAAGAACGATAGATTTTTTCTATGCTTTTGAATGTTTACGGTTGTAATAAAAATGCCGAATGAAAAAGAACGGCATTTTATGGGTTAATTTTGGGTGACTTGCTTGATCAGATTATTTAATCCTTCTTCATCATAATCTTCTTCGTATTGCGCATCTTCTTCCGTAAAACTATGTAAATGATGACCGGCCGTACAACCGTATTTTTCTAATTTACCTTTGGTGAAATTGGTTCTGAATTGGGACGAGCTGTTATTTAAACTAATTACCCCGATGGTGGCGTTCCGACAAGGATGTTTGTGAATAAACACTAAATTGTAGCCTGATTCCTGAATATAACCGGTTTTGTTAATTGCTGCGTCGAATACTTCTTCGCGCACCAATTTATTGGTGTTTTTTACGAATATATTACGTTTGCCGGTTTGAATGTAAGCGCTGGGCATATTCGATAACTCTTTGATTTGTGATTTATGCATGGAATACTTCGCCAATTTTACTAAATCCATTGCGCTGGAAATATTATTTTGAGATAAACCTGAACTGTCTGCAAAACGGGTAGAACGCATACCCAATTCGCGAGCTTTTTCATTCATTTTTTGGATGAATTGTAAGCGACTCATACCGGCGGAGCGAGAAAGTGCATGTGCCGCATAGTTATCGGAATGCACTAACATTGCTTTTAATAATTCATTACAGGCGATTGGCGTGTATTTCGGTAATTTAGTGTGCGTGCCTTTGATGTAATCGATGTCGTCATCAATAATTGAGGCTGTGCAACGCGGGTTTTTATTGTGCTCCAAAAATACATTGGCGGTCATTAACTTCGTTACGGACGCAATGGGTTGAACGTGATTCGGTGAACTGCTTTCCAATACTTTATCGCGCGTAAAATCATAAACGACATAAGATTGTGCTGTGGCGAGGAATGGAATAAAACAGAAAAAAAGAGCAAGAAGTTTTTGTAACATTGCGAACACCGGAGAATAAAACGAGTGTGTATTTTAGCTCAGTTTTTTAACAACAATAATGAAATTTTGCGATTCGCTTCGCAAACATGATAGGTAAAATTTGTTGCGTCTTTGAAATTCGCTAGCTTATACGGTGGCAAATCTGTAGAATCGTTGCTCATTTTTTATATCGGGCTTTTGTTAGGCAAATCGCCGCAATGTTTACCGCCACAATGTGTAGCAACGAGGCTTAAATGTTAGAAACTTTGGAACAAAATAAAAAAATCAATTTAATGGATTTGACGCGCCGACAAATGCGCGAATTTTTTGCCGAATTAGGCGAAAAACCGTTTCGCGCTGATCAATTGGTAAAATGGATTTATCATTTTGGCGAAGATAACTTCGACAATATGACGAATATTAATAAGAAATTGCGTGAAAAATTAAAATCCGTGGCGGAAATCAAAGCGCCAGAAGTGGCAGTAGAACAACGTTCTGCCGATGGAACCATTAAATGGGCGATGCAGGTGGGCGATCAGCAAGTGGAAACCGTGTATATTCCCGAAGCGGATCGCGCCACCTTGTGTGTTTCTTCGCAGGTAGGTTGCGCCTTGGCTTGCACATTCTGTTCCACTGCACAACAAGGCTTTAACCGAAATTTAACAGTAGCGGAAATTATTGGTCAGGTATGGCGCGCTTCGAAAATTATCGGTAATTTCGGCGTTACTGGTATACGTCCGATTACCAACATAGTGATGATGGGTATGGGCGAGCCGTTGCTCAACGTGGCAAATGTTGTGCCGGCAATGGAAATTATGTTGGATGATTTCGCTTACGGTTTATCTAAACGCCGCGTGACTTTATCCACTTCAGGCGTGGTGCCGGCGCTAGATAATTTAAGCAAAATGATCGACGTGGCGTTAGCAATTTCCTTACATGCGCCGAACGATGAATTGCGTGATGAAATTGTACCGTTAAATAAAAAATACAACATTAAAACCCTTATTGATTCGGTTAATCGTTATTTGAGTACATCCAACGCCAACCACGGCAAGGTCACCATCGAATATGTGATGTTGGATCATGTTAACGATCATGTGGAACACGCTCATCAATTAGCGGAAGTGTTAAAAAATACACCGTGTAAAATTAACCTGATCCCATGGAACCCTTTCCCGCAAGCGCCCTATGCAAAAAGCTCCAACACGCGCATTGATCGCTTCCAAAAAACTTTGATGGAATACGGTTTAACCGTAATCGTGCGAAAAACCCGTGGCGACGATATTGACGCGGCTTGTGGACAATTAGCCGGCGATGTTATCGATCGCACCAAGCGCACCGCATTGAAACGTCAATTCGGGCAAAATATCGGGGTTACGCAAGTTAGCTGAATTTAACTGAATTAAGTTTACGAAATTAACGGAGGAAAAATGAAAGTCAAGGTTATTCGATTTGTAGGAGCGATCATTTTCCCTTTGCTTTTCTCTGCTTGTGTTTCACAAAATGACACCGTTGCTTTTAATAAACAACGTGCGGCAAAAGCGCGTGTAGAACTTGCTCTCGGTTATCTTCAACAAAATAATCTACCGCAAGCTAAACAGAATTTGGATAAAGCCTTAGAGCATGATAAAAATTATTATCTAGTGTATTCCGCACTGGCACATTTTTATCAATTGCAGGGGGATGCGAGCGCCGCGCACCAAGCTTATCAACAAGCGCTTAAATTAGCCCCAAAACAAGGCGATACGCATAATAATTTCGGTGCATTTTTATGCGGGCGAGGCGAGTTTGTGCAAGCCTATGAACAATTTGAGGCAGCGTTGTCTTCGCCGAATTATTATCGTCAAGCGGATACTTATGAAAATATAGCGCTTTGCGCACAGGCGGAAAATCGGCGGGAACTGTATCAACAGGCTTTTGATAAACTGCGGCAAATCGATGCTCATCGCGCGGAAAAGCTGAATCGAGCCAAATAAAACATTGCCAAAAAGCGCTTTCGACTTTAAAATTCAGCGTCTAATTATATCCATTAAATAATGAACTCATGAATACGCAAGTTGAACAATCTCAAGCGCAAAACGAACAAGCCGAAGTGACCTTAGGCGAAAAATTTCGTCAGGCTCGCGAAGCGCTGAATTTATCTCTTGAAGATGTTTCTAAACAAATTGCTTTACGTCCTTCCATTTTAGTGCAAATCGAAAACAACGAGTTTATCCAGAAAAATGTTCCTGCTACCTTTGTAAAAGGCTACGTCCGTAGCTACGGTAAATTTTTGCGTTTACCGGAAAGTTTGTGGAGTGATCTTTCTTTTGGTGAAAGTGAGCAAATTGATTTAGATAAAAACGTGCGAGCGACGCGTTCGGTTAATCAATATTCTTTACATAACCGCTGGATCGGTTATTTAACCGTGTTAGTGTTGTTTGTGGCACTAAGTATGACGGGCTTATGGTGGTGGCAGAATTATCAAAAATCTAATGAAGAACGTGATATTCTAGTGAAAAACTATGTATCTAATTCAGAAGATACGCAAACTGCGCCGAAAAATTCAGTGCTTGCTGAAGCGCCTGTTGTTCAACCAACCGGAATAATGAAACAACCCGGGCAAATGATGCCGTTGGATAGCATGCCCGGTTCGGTGGCGAACGCTAACGAGATCGAAACCGAGTCTAAAGCAACAAATATAGCGTCGGTTCAACAAGAACAAATTGAAAATTTGTCGTCTAAATCAGAATCGACCGTAGATGGTAAAACGGCAATTCCGGATAGTCAAAGTTCGGTGGAAAATCCGACGATTTCTCCGGCGCCTCCGATTGCACAAGGCGATCTGGTTGTGGAAATATTAAGAAATACTAGCTGGCTAAGCGTTAAAGATAGTAATCGTAAAGTCCTTGTACAAAAAGAATATAAGCAAGGCGAAGTACTCACTTTTAGCGGCGATGAATTTTCCTTAATCGTAGGTGCTCCTGGGAATGTTCGAATCACTTATAAAGGGGAAAATTATCCGCTCAAAGTAGATGGTCGAGTAGCAAAATTTAAACTTTCACAACCTTAATAGGAAGAATTATGTCAGCTTTTCAACCAACCATTAAGCGTCGTGAATCGACAAAGATTTATGTCGGCAACGTACCGATCGGCGGCGATGCGCCGATTGCTGTACAATCAATGACCAATACTCGCACTACTGATGTGGAAGCTACGGTTGCGCAAATCAAGTCGCTGGAGCGCGTGGGGGCAGATATCGTACGCGTATCCGTGCCGACCATGGAGGCAGCGGAAGCCTTTAAAATCATCAAACAACAAGTGAATGTACCGCTTGTGGCAGATATTCATTTCGACTACCGCATTGCGCTTAAAGTCGCTGAATATGGCGTGGATTGCTTGCGTATCAATCCGGGTAATATTGGGCGAGAGGACCGCATTCGAGCGGTAGTGGATTGTGCTCGTGATAAAAATATTCCGATTCGTATCGGCGTAAATGCCGGTTCTTTAGAGAAGGATATTCAAGAAAAATATGGCGAACCAACGCCGCAAGCCTTATTGGAATCGGCGTTACGTCATGTAGACATTTTAGACCGACTCAACTTTGATCAATTTAAAGTCAGTGTTAAAGCTTCCGATGTTTTTTTGGCGATAGAATCTTATCGTTTATTGGCAAAAGCGATTAAACAACCACTGCATTTGGGCATTACCGAAGCTGGTGGTGCTCGTGCAGGTGCAGTAAAATCCGCCATCGGTTTAGGCATGTTATTGGCCGAAGGCATCGGAGATACCTTGCGTGTTTCTTTAGCTGCCGATCCGGTCGAAGAAATTAAAGTTGGTTTCGATATTTTGAAATCTTTGCGTATTCGTTCGCGCGGTATTAATTTTATTGCCTGTCCGACTTGCTCCCGTCAGGAGTTTGACGTCATTGGCACGGTCAACGCTCTTGAACAACGCCTAGAAGACATTATTACGCCGATGGACGTCTCCATTATTGGCTGCGTAGTAAATGGTCCGGGTGAAGCGTTGGTTTCTGATTTAGGAGTGACCGGCGGAAATAAAAAAAGTGGTTATTATGTGGACGGCGAACGTCAAAAAGAGCGTTTCGATAACGAAGATATTATCAATCAATTGGAAGCAAAGATTCGTGCGAGAGTTGCACGACAAGATCCGAATAATCGAATTCTTTAAGGATATATTGTGGCAAAAACTATTCAAGCAATTCGTGGAATGAACGATTGTGCTCCGACGGAGTCGCCACTATGGCAGTGGATTGAAGCGCAGGTGCGTCAAGTTTTGGCAAGTTACGGCTATTCAGAAGTGCGTATGCCGCTCGTCGAAAATACGGCATTATTTACGCGCGCCATTGGTGAAGTGACTGACGTCGTATCAAAAGAAATGTACACGTTCTGGGATAATGAGGAACAATTGACGCTTCGTCCGGAAGGCACCGCAGGTTGTGTACGCGCGGCAATTGAACATGGTTGGATTTATAATAACGAGCAACGTTTATGGTACATGGGACCAATGTTCCGCCATGAGCGTCCGCAAAAAGGGCGTTATCGTCAATTTCACCAAGCCGGCGTGGAAGTGTTCGGCATTGCGAACCCTGAAATTGATGCAGAATTAATTATTTTAACGGCGCGTCTCTGGAAAATGTTGGGTATTGAAAAACATGTTTCCTTGCAACTTAACTCAATCGGTTCGTTAGAAGCTCGGGCCAATTATCGCACCGCATTGGTGGCGTTTTTGCAAAATCACCAAGGCTTAATGAGTGAAGAAGAAAAAGAGCGTTTGGTGAAAAATCCGTTACGGATTTTGGATACGAAAAATCCAGAATTACAGAAAGTGCTGGACGACGCACCGAAATTGCTTGATTACTTAGACGATGAAAGTCGTGAGCACTTTGCTCAGTTATGCAGTTTATTGGATGCGATTGGCATTCAATACGAAATTAATTCAAAGCTCGTGCGCGGATTAGACTACTACAACAAAACCGTATTTGAATGGGTAACAACCGCATTGGGCGCGCAAGGCACTGTGTGTGGTGGTGGCCGTTACGACGGCTTGGTCGAACAGTTGGGTGGACATGCTAGTCCGGGTATCGGTTTTGCGATGGGGTTAGAGCGTTTAGTATTGTTAGTGCAAGAAGTGAATCAAAATATTCCGGTAGAAAGGGCAGTGGATATTTACCTTGTTTATCAAGGTGAAGGGACGACCTTAGCCGCATTCCAATTAGCGGAAAAAGTTCGTTCGGCATTACCGCACTTACGCGTAATGTTGCACGCCTCTAGCGGTAGCTTTAAGAAACAATTTAAACGCGCGGATAAATCCGGTGCAGCTTTAGCATTAGTGCTCGGCGAAAGCGAAGTACAAAATAACCAAGTGGTTGTGAAACATTTGCATGGTGGCGTCGATCAACAAGTTGTCGATGCTACGCAAGTAATTGATTATATTCAGGCTCAATTTTAAAGGTAAAGAAAATGGCGTATAGCATTGAAGAAGAACAAGAAATTAACCAATTAAAAGATTGGTGGAAAGAAAACGGCAAAGCCATCATTGTCGCCTTTGTTTTAGGTGTAGGGGGAATGTTTGGTTGGCGTTATTGGCAGGTCTATCAGACCAATCAAATCATCGAAGCTTCTGCAGGATACGAAGCGTTAGTTTATGGGGCGGAGCAAAATTCTGCGGCGCAAAAAGTCAAATTAACCGAATTTGTGCAAGCTAATAGCAAAACCAGCTATGCAGTTTTCGCCTTACTGAACGAAGCGAAAAATGCTGTTGCGCGAAAAGATTTCATCGCTGCGAGCACCGCATTGGAGCAAGCATTGGCGCAATCTCAAGATGAGATATTAACTTCGCTTGTGGCAGTACGTTTGAGTGCGGTGCAATTCCAATCCGGTCAGCTTGATAATGCATTATCAACTTTGAATCAAGTGAAAAGCGCAAGTTTCAATGCACGTAAAGCCTTATTAAGCGGCGATATTCAACTTGCAAAAGGTGATCAAGCTGCCGCCAAAAGCAGCTTTGAGCAGGCACTACAAAATGGTAGTCCGTTAGAACGACAAGCCGCTCAAATGAAATTAAATAATCTTTAATCAATGACGCCCGCAAGGGCGTTTATTTTTTATGCGATCTTTATTTCCTCTTCCTCCGCCCATACTTTGCTTGCTTATCGGTATCGCCATGTATTGGTTTCCGCCGATAGGACCGCATTGGCACTTTGGGTTTCTGGTTATTTTCTTTATTTTGTTATCCGGTGTTGTGGCTATGACTGCGGTCGCACAGTTTTATCAACAAAAAACGACGATTGATCCACAGCAATTAGAGCAAACAACGCGACTAGTAACATCCGGCGTTTTCCGTATTACACGTAATCCGATGTATTTGAGTTTATTATTTATATTGATAGCTTGGGCATTGTGGTTAGCGCATTTATTGGCTTGGACGGGCGTGATCGTTTTTGTTTGGCTGATGAATCGTTGGCAAATTGCGCGAGAAGAAGCTTTTTTGGAACAGAAATTCGGCGCAGATTATCGCCGTTATAGAGAGAAGGTCAGACGTTGGCTATAAAAAAGCGGTGAAATCTCACCGCATTTTTTTATGTTTATCGCGTAATTATGTAGCAAGTGCACAAAACCATTTAAATTAAGCATGAGTTTGCATCAAACGACAGCACCGCATTGAAAGCGGCTCCAATGCGGTGCTATCTTGCAAGGGTAATTTAGCGTTGTGCAACTGCTACATAATTTCGGTTTATCGTTTATTTTGCACAGTTACAATCCGCGCTTTTTTTGGCAAAACGCTCAGCCACATAATCCCAGTTCACTACGTTCCAGAATTCCTTAATGTAGTCCGGACGGCGATTTTGGAATTTCAAATAATAAGCATGTTCCCAGACGTCTAAGCCTAAAAGTGGGAAGCCTTCGCAACCTGCCACTTCTTTGCCCATTAATGGATTATCTTGGTTAGCGGTCGAAACCACCGCCAATTTGCCTTCTTTAGTTAATACCAACCATGCCCAACCGGAGCCGAAACGGGTTGCTGCCGCTTTTTCAAATTCCGCCTGGAACGCTTCCACGGAACCGAAATCACGCACGATAGCATCTTTTAATACGCCTTGTAACGTTGTGCCTTTTTTTAAGGATTTCCAAAATAAACTGTGATTGGCATGACCGCCCGCATTGTTGCGTAATGCAACGCGTTTTTCTGCAGGAATTTTATCAAGGTCCGCGATTAATTGACCCGGACACATTTCGGCAAATTCAGTGGGTAAGCCTTCTAGCACCGCATTGGCGTTGTTCACATAAGCTTGGTGGTGTTTGCTATGATGAATTTCCATAGTTTGCGCATCAAAATGCGGCTCTAATGCATCGTAGGCATAGCCTAATTCAGGTAGAGTGTAAGCCATAAGTCGTTCCTTCTATAAAATAAACATTTTTCTCCATTTTGACATCAAAAGATATGTATCCAAAATCAGTCAAAAAGTTCCCACATGGTAGCAGAAAAGTTGATTTAGATCATTAAATCTTTTCTTTTTTAAACAAATCAATTGATTAAATTCTTCTTAGTTAAATCTTGTTTTAAATCAATAAAACTTGTGATCCACCTCTAAAGAGGTAGATTTTTCAGTTGCTAAAATATCGTCAAAATTTTCCCTTATGATAGAATACTGCCAATTTTTTTGGGTTCTTTTTTGTCCTTATGTTTGAAATGCATACTTTATCTTTGCAAAATCTGGCCTGTCAGCGCGGTGAACGCGTATTATTTCGCGGCTTGACGTGCGATTTTAATGCTGGTGATTTTGTGCAAATCGAAGGGCATAACGGTATAGGCAAAACCAGTTTATTGCGCATCTTGGCAGGTTTGGCTCAACCAATTGAAGGTAAAGTACGATGGGATATGGAAGAGATTTCTAAACAGCGTGAAATTTACCATCAATATTTGCTTTATTTAGGCCATCTTTCCGGCGTTAAACCCGAGCTTAGCGCATGGGAAAATTTGCAGTTTTATCAACGCATTAGCCGTGCTGAACAAGGTAATGAAGCGCTTTGGACGGTATTGGAAAAAGTCGGTTTATTGGGTCGCGAAGATTTACCGGCGGCACAACTTTCGGCCGGCCAACAAAAACGCATAGCCTTGGCGCGCTTGTGGCTTTCGCAAGCACCTTTGTGGATCTTGGACGAACCTTTCACTGCAATTGATAAAAAAGGCGTGGAAATTTTAACTGCACTTTTTGATGAGCATGCGCGACAGGGAGGGATCGTATTGCTCACCAGTCATCAAGACGTGCCGAGTTCAGGTTTACAAAAACTCAATTTGGCCCGATTTAAAGCGGAATAAATCGATGATTTTCTTAGATATCATTAAACGAGAATTACAGATCGCGATGCGGAAACGGGCAGAAATTTTAAACCCGTTATGGTTTTTTTTGATTGTTATTACGTTGTTTCCACTAGTGATCGGGCCGGATCCGGCATTGCTTTCTCGTATCGCGCCGGGTGTGGCTTGGGTTGCTGCGTTACTTTCGGCGTTGCTTTCTTTTGAACGTCTGTTCCGTGATGATTTTATTGATGGTTCGCTTGAACAATTAATGCTCAATGCGCAATCTTTACCGATGACCGCATTGGCGAAAGTAATTGCACATTGGTTATTGACCGGATTACCGCTCATTCTGCTTTCTCCAATTGCCGCATTATTACTTTCTTTGGAAATCAATATTTGGTGGGCGTTAGTGCTAACTTTATTGTTAGGTACACCGGTGTTAAGTAGTATTGGCGCGATTGGCGTGGCATTAACGGTCGGATTGCGCAAGGGTGGCGTGTTATTAAGTTTACTGGTAGTGCCGCTGTTTATTCCCGTACTGATTTTTGCTTCGTCCGTATTAGAAGCTGCCAGTTTAAATATGACTTATGGCGGACAGCTGGCTATTTTAGGCGCGATGATGGTGAGCGCGATCACTCTTTCTCCGTTTGCTATTGCGGCGGCATTACGAATTAGTTTAGATAATTAATTTTCATTCGACACACCTCGAAAATGTGCTGGTTTTTCTTTCTTTTTTAAGGATCTTTTTATGTGGAAGTGGTTACATCCTTACGCCAAGCCGGAAACGCAATATCGCATTTGCGGTAAATTAAGTCCGTTATTTGCGATTTTGACTTTATTGTTGCTTGGCGCAGGTGTTGTGTGGGGCTTAGCTTATGCGCCGGCAGATTACCAGCAAGGCAATAGTTTCCGAATTATGTACGTGCACGTGCCGAGCGCCATTTGGTCAATGGGTGTGTACGGTTCTATGGCGGTCGCTGCTTTGATTGCGTTGGTATGGCAGATTAAACAAGCCCATCTTGCGATGATTGCTATGGCACCAATTGGTGCATTATTCACTTTTCTAGCGCTCGTTACCGGCGCGGTCTGGGGTAAACCGATGTGGGGAACCTGGTGGGTGTGGGATGCGCGCTTAACTGCCGAACTAATCTTATTCTTCCTTTATTTAGGTGTTCTCGCGCTCTATTCCGCATTTTCTGATCGAACTGTGGGGGCTAAAGCCGCTGGGATTCTTTGTATCACTACCGTGGTGATTTTGCCGATTATTCATTTCTCCGTAGAATGGTGGAATACCTTGCACCAAGGCGCGAGTATCACGAAATTAGAAAAACCTTCTATTGCTACCCCAATGCTTATTCCTCTAATTCTTTGTATTTTCGGTTTTTTAAGCTTGTATATTTGGCTTACTCTTGCACGTTATCGCGTGGAATTATTAAAAGAAGATGCGAAACGTCCATGGGTAAGAGCGTTGGCTCAGTCAACCGTTAAGTAAAGTGTGGTTAAGTTTTTTAGAATTTTTGAATAAGGAATAGCTATGTTTTTCCAAACCTGGAATGATTTTTTCAATATGGGCGGCTACGGTTTTTACGTGTGGCTGTCTTATGGTATTAGTTTGGTGGCGACTGTCGCTTTGATTATACAAACCATAAAACAACATAGAACAGTGTTACAAAGTGTATTGCGCGAAGCACAACGCGAAGTACGTTTACAGCAAGCCGATAATAAAGGAGATACACTATGAATCCAAGACGTAGGTCCAGATTTAAACTCGTGATTTTTGTCGTACTTGGCATTGCAATTGCTAGTGGATTGATGCTGTATGCACTGCGCCAAAATATCGACTTGTTTTATACTCCCTCCGAAGTGATTCAAGGCAAAGACAATAACCCAAATCAAAAACCTGAAGTTGGGCAACGGATTCGCGTAGGCGGAATGGTAGTGGAAGGTACCGTAGTGCGAGATCCGAAAAGCCTAAAAGTACGTTTTGATTTGAATGATATTGGTCCGGCGATTACGGTTGAATACGAAGGTATTTTGCCGGATTTATTCCGCGAAGGACAAGGCATAGTGGCGCAAGGCGTATTAACTGAACCGACAGTTTTAAACGCAACGGAAGTATTGGCAAAGCATGACGAAAATTACGTACCGCCGGAATTAGGCGAGAAAATGCAAAAAGTACATCAACCCATGGGCGTGAATGCGGCGGATTTAAAAGGTGAAAGCGTACGCGATCAGCAAGAAAAAGAAGGCGTAAAATGATTGCTGAGCTCGGAAATTATGCATTGGCGTTAAGTTTGGCTGTGTCTTTAATGCTCGCCATTTTCCCATTATGGGGCGCGGAAAAAGGCAATTCGCAACTCATGGCCTTGGCGCGCCCGATGACCTATGGCTTATTTGTCAGTCTTACTATTGCATTCATCGCTTTGTTTTATTTATTTGCGGTGAATGATTTCAGCGTGCAATATGTAGTGAATAACTCCAACAGCACTTTACCGATCTATTATCGTTTATCCGCCGTTTGGGGCTCACACGAAGGTTCTCTTTTACTGTGGATTTGGTTATTAACGCTTTGGTCGGCTGCTGTTGCCTTATTGAGTAAACACTTACCGCAAGAAGCAGTAGCGCGTGTGCTTGGCATTATGGGCATCATCAGCGTGGGGTTTGTGCTGTTCGTGTTATTCACATCAAATCCGTTCACACGAACTTTCCCGGATTTTCCGGTAGACGGTAAAGAACTTAATCCGATGTTGCAAGATGTTGGTTTAATTTTTCATCCGCCGTTGCTTTATATGGGTTATGTTGGCTTTTCCGTAGCGTTCGCTTTCGCCATCGCTTCATTGATGACCGGCAAACTAGATTCCGCTTGGGCGCGTTGGTCACGTCCCTGGACGCTTGCTGCTTGGGTATTTTTAACTCTTGGTATCGTGCTCGGTTCTTGGTGGGCGTATTACGAACTTGGTTGGGGCGGTTGGTGGTTCTGGGATCCGGTAGAAAACTCCTCATTTATGCCTTGGCTTGCGGGCACCGCATTGATTCATTCGCTTTCCGTAACCGAAAAACGTGGTTCATTCAAAGCTTGGACGGTTTTGCTGGCAATTCTTGCCTTTTCCCTCTGTTTGCTTGGTACTTTCTTAGTCCGTTCGGGCATTCTGGTTTCTGTTCACGCCTTCGCTTCCGATCCGACCCGCGGCCTGTATATTTTGGCATATCTCGTAGTGGTGATCGGCGGGTCACTGGCACTTTATGCTTACAAAGGCAGCCAAATTCGTTCGCGCGATAATGCAGAACGTTATTCGCGTGAAAGTATGCTGTTATTAAATAATATCCTATTAATGACTGCACTTTGCGTGGTGTTCTTAGGAACTTTACTGCCGTTAGTGCATAAACAGCTAGGTTTAGGATCGATTTCTATCGGTGCACCATTCTTCGATCAAATGTTCTTAATTATTATGACGCCGTTTGCCTTATTGCTCGGCATCGGGCCACTAGTGAAATGGCGCCGCGACCAATTCTCCGCGATTCGTACGCCGGTAATTGCAAGCCTTGTCGTGACGGCAATTGCAGGTTTTGCTTTACCTTATTTCTTGCAAGACAAAATAGCCGTGAGTGCGGTGCTTGGTAGCATGATGACCGCGATTATTGTTTTATTAGCATTTTACGAATTGCAACAGCGTGCTACGCATCGAGAATCATTTTTTGCGGGCCTGCGCAAACTTTCCCGTTCTCACTGGGGCATGATGTTGGCGCACTTAGGTGTCGCAATGACTGTATGGGGTATTGCTTTCAGCCAAAACTTCAGCGTTGAACGCGATGTGCGTATGGCGGTGGGCGACAGTGTGCAAATTGGCCGCTACGATTTCAAATTTGCTGGCGTAAGCGATGCCAACGGTCCAAATTACATCGGCGGTAAAGCGCAAATTGATATTACGAAAGACGGTAAGCCGGAAGCGACTTTATTCGCCGAAAAACGTTTCTACACCGTAAGTCGTATGTCGATGACCGAAGCTGCGATTGACGGTGGTTTAACGCGCGATCTCTATGTCGCGCTTGGCGAAAAACTTGACGATGATTCTTGGGCGCTGCGCTTATATTACAAACCGTTTATTCGTTGGATTTGGCTTGGTGGCCTGTTTATGGCGTTAGGCGGCTTGTTATGTATGTTTGATCGACGTTATCGATTTAATGCTTTGTTGAAAAAATAGTTTGCTTCCCCCGGGAAAATGCTTTTCTACAGTTTATTCAGAAGCAGATATCATCAAGGCGGTAGAACGGGGCTTCAATGCGGTGCTGATTTGTGTGCTCGTTGATATCCTTGTTTAGCGCCTTTGATCTCTTCCATGAATGGAAGGAACAAAGAATAATCTCTTTGTAAAGTACGGTAAAAAATGAAGAAAAAATTACTCATTCCTCTTATTCTCTTTTTAGCGATAGTGATTGCTTTTTTAGTGCAGCTTAATCGCAATGCGCAAGGCGAAGACATTAAAGCTTTGGAATCCGCCTTAGTCGGCAAACCAGTGCCCTCAAAAACATTGACGGATTTGTTTGAAAATAAAACCTACGGTAACGAATTGTTCCGACAAGGCAAACCGATTTTACTCAATGTATGGGCCACTTGGTGCCCGACTTGCTATGCAGAGCACCAATATTTGAACAAACTCGCCAAAGACGGCATAACTATCGTGGGCGTAGATTACAAAGACGAAACACCGAAAGCGATTAAATGGTTGAAAGACTTGGGTAATCCGTACCAAGCGGTATTGAAAGATGAAAAAGGCGCGTTCGGTTTGGATTTAGGCGTGTACGGCGCACCGGAAACGTTTATCGTCGATGGCAAAGGTGTAATTCATTATCGTTATGCCGGTGATGTAAACGAAAAAGTGTGGACGCAAACCTTAAAACCGATTTATGACGAACTCATGGAGCGGGCACAATGAAAAAATTAACGGTTTTTTTTATGATGCTTTTGTTTAGCGTCACGACATTTTCCGCGATCGATGCATTGAATTTCGATTCTGCTCAGCAAGAGCACGATTATCACCAACTCACCCAATCTCTGCGTTGCCCACAATGTCAAAACAACAATATCGCAGATTCGAATGCGACCATTGCCGTGGATATGCGCGGAAAAGTGTTTGAATTATTGCAAGAAGGCAAGTCGAAAAATGATGTGGTGGATTATATGGTGGCGCGTTACGGCAATTTTGTAACTTATGATCCGCCTATGACCGCTAGCACTTTAATTTTATGGATTGCACCGTTGTTATTTGTATTGTTTGGCGTAGTGGTATTGTTAAAACGCAAACCGAAAATTAAAAGCGCGCTTAAATCTCAGCAAATTTTAACCGACGAAGATAATGCGCGTTTGGCGGAATTGCTCAATCGAAAGGATAATTAGATGAATTTTGTATTAAGTTTAGCGGCGATAACTTTATTAATCGCATTAATTTGTTTTTATCCTTTGTTATCCCGATTTAAACAGAAAGACGAACAAAAACGCGATGATTTGAATAAGGCGCTGTATTTTTCGCGTTTACAGGAAATAGAACAAGACGATGCGCAAGGTTTAGTGGAAAACGTTGTGCAGCTTAAACAAGAGTTACAAAAAACTTTGTTGGACGATGTGCCGAGCGAAAGCCCCTCCAATGCGGTGCCGGATCGTAAGTCCTACGGCAAAATTTGGTTCGTTTCCGGTCTGTTAGCCTTGGGTATTATTGCCGGCTCGTCTTATTTTATGGTGGGCGCTTGGCAAGCGGAATCTATGTTGGAACAAACGTACGCAAAATTGCCGTATTTTTACGATCGAATGAAAGAGGAAGACACCGCTCCGTTAAGTGATGCGGAAATGCAGCAATTTTCCACCGCGCTTCGAATTGATTTGCAAAAAAATCCGAACGACGCGAAAAAGTGGTGGTTGCTCGGTCAAATCGGGATGAATTTAGGCGACGCCCGCTTGGCGTTTGATAGCTATCAAAAAGCCAATAAGCTCGATCCCGATAATCTGCAATATAAATTGGGCTATGCACGCGTATTAATGTTTTCCGACGACGCGACTGATAAACTCAAAGGCGGTGATTTATTGCGCGATGTGATTCGTCAAGATCATACCAACCTGGAAGCTTTGAGTTTGCTCGCATTTCGTTATTTTGAAACGGAAGACTATAAAATGGCAGCGGTGACATGGGCAATGATGTTGCGTTTAATGCCGAAGGATGATGAACGCGTACCGCTTATCGAAAAAAGTATTCGTGCAGCGCGCGATGCATTGGATGTGCAAGAAAAAGAGAAAACAAGAAGCATCACGCCTAAGCAAAATTAGCCTCATTAAAGCGATATTGCAACGCTGAAGTGGGTTCACAAAAAAGCACCGCATTGAAGCGACTTTCAATGCGGTGCTGTTTGCGTTTGCTACATAATATCGCGCAAAAGCCTGTGAAATAATATTTCAAGATGAAAATAGCGGTCAAAATTGGCTGCTATTTTTTATCAAAAAAATTCGCTCAAAGGTTTCCATTGCGCATCCGACATATCATCGACATATTCCGTATTATTTAAATAAAGTTCGCCATCTTTATCGCGTACAAAACCAAATTTGTAGCCGTGTTTTTGGCAAAAATCTTGCAGGGCATTAAATTTCACTTTGGCATGTTTGTCGATATTTTTATCTTGTCCGTTGGCTTGCTCGCCACCTTTGGTTTCCAGTAACCACGTCGTGCCATCTTGAGTTTGTACGATGTAGTCAGGGAAAAATAAGCGTTGTTTACCAAATTGGGTGGTGTAAACGATGGAAAGATAATCTTGTCCGGAATCACCGTTTTTATACACATATTTCACATTGGAATTTTGCTCGCAGCTACGTTCAAAAAGGCGTTCACTGGTGGAACGCAACGTGCCGGCAATCATGGCAAAGTTGTAATCATGATAAACATTGCGGGCTAATAGTTTTTTCTCTTTTGCCAGGCTATCAATGGGATACATTTCCTCAATCGGAATAGAAAATTTTTCGAGTCGAATTTGATTATAATCACCTAAATTTAAATTGTGCTGTGCTTTGGAGGAGAAAGAAGAAAAATCCATAAAAAGCGTTTTAAATTTATCCACATTATTAATAATAAACGCATAGAAATTTTTCAATGAAAGATGAAGTAATTTAAATTTTGGTTCGCCGGCATCTTTTAAGAAATAAATTTCGAGTAGCTGTCGTGTTTTCTCATAACTTAATCCGGTATATTTTTTCAAACTATCAATATGATGACGTAAATATAAACCGTGATCGTGCGTATTTACTCCATATTGCATACTTTTTCCTTGATAATGTGCTGCTTCTTCCTGAATTTTCTTCAAAGTTTCGAATCGACCTTCTAAATAATGGGCTTCAAGGTAAGCATGCAGTTTGAAGCCTTGATTTTGGAATCGTCTTTCATTTTCTTTACTGTCATCGGTAAGTTTGTATTTTTCTTTAATGAAAGAAAAAAGTTGTTTTCTGACCGCACTTTCATCACCAAAATCCGCATCTTTATCGCGCAGTTCTTTTTTCAGCTCAATACTTTTCGGTTCATCTTTCAGCACAACACGTTTATATTCTGCGCCAAGATGATTACCGGTGACTTCATTTTTGTAGTTTTCATCAAAAGTATAAAGATAAGAACAATCCAGAATATCTTTGCCGTAATGTTTTGCATTCGGCATCCGGCGCAAGCGTCCAAGCGTTTGAATTTCAAAGGTTTCAGACATATTTTCACGCAGTTTTACCAACACTTTGGCGCGTGGACAATCCCAGCCTGTGGCAAGGGCTTGTTTAAATAACAAAAAGACAGGTTCTGCATTATTATGCGTAATGCTGTCATTGTTATTAATTTCGCCCACATTAATTTTGCCCAGTTTTTTGGATTTGCGTTGTTTATCTTGCGTGTTTTCCTCGCTCATCCATTTGGCGACCAGTTTGTTTTCATAGGTATAGCCCATATCCGCCAATTGATTTTCTACAAATTCAATTAATTCATCATTGAGATTCGGGAATTGCACTAGCACTAAAGGGCGAATATCTTCATTTTCTTGCAAATACGCCGTAGCAATTTCTTTTCTAATCTCATTGGCTTTTTTTAATAAAAGAACGGTCTCTGTTTGAATATTTTCTACGGTTTTGGCATTGAGATCTTTATTGATATACATAGCACGTGTGATTAATCCTTCATTAATCACATCTACTTCATCAATTTCATAGAAAACGGCTTTTTTATTTTGTGCCGGTGTGGCAGAAACACGAATTTCATAATTGGCATTAATGGCCTCAATAATATCATTGGCTTTTGCTGTATTATTGAGATGCTCTTCATCAATAATCACAATAAATTCTTTATTACTGCGGTGCGCATCGGCAATATGCTGTTTAATATTTTTACGTTCACTCTCTTTTAAGGCTAAATTACCTTTTTTCGTAATGGTTTCCCAGTTAATAAAATAAGTGGTGCCGCATTCAAAACCTTGATTGAGCAGATCAGCAATATTGCTTGTTGGAAGCGCGGGGGAGAACCGTTCCATTTTTTCTTTTGATTGTTCTTCCAAATCGCCTTTTCCCACACTAAACCAGCAAAAAATCGTGTTGGGATAATTGCGCAAATAGTTTTCAATATAGCTGATTAAAATAATCGTTTTGCCACTGCCCGTCGGGCTTTTCACAATAATTTGTTGCTGTTGTTTATATTGTTCTGTAGTTTTTTCTAATAAGAAATCAACGGTTTGTTGTTGGAAATCTTTTAATTGAAGGTTGATCATAGTTCACCCGCCTCAATAAGTTCATGTCTGAAATAATATTCGGGAATTTCAATGAGTGTGGCTTGCTTTCTTGCGACTAAAGCATTTTGTGCACGAGAAAGTAAGACATAAGGCGCAATAAAAAGTCGAGTTTTTATTGGTAAATCCTCATTCAGCACCGCATCTAATTCCGATTCATTTTTGGCGAGAATATTATTCACACCATCAATTTCACACATATATTCCAGCTCAATAAGCTCTTTGATGTAATCCATCAGTTGCGCTTTTAAAGTGCGGTCATTTTCATCAAACTTTTTAATAAAGTCAGTTTTGAAATATTTCAGGTTATGCGGCAACTCTGTCTGAATATTCTTTAGCCTTTGATATGTTACCTCTTCGCAAATATTATTTTCATTATTAGTGCAAAGAATATATTTACGATTTCCACCATCTTCTTTATTCAGTTGGGCGACGGCGTGTCCTGTAGTACCAGAACCGGCGAAGAAGTCGAGGATAATTGAATTCTTAGGGGCTGAAAACTTGATTATTTGTTTTATTAGTCTAATAGGTTTTTTACCATTCTTGAATTCTACTTTACCTTCTTTCTTTACATTTCCCATGTCTAAATAAAAACCAGACCACCAGTCTCCTCTAATTCTTGTTGGTCCGAAAGTAGAATAAAAATCATCAGCATAATCAAGTTTTTCTGAAAATAGGATCTTTTGAAATACCCCATTTTTATGTAGAGCTACTAAGTAGCTTCTATTATCAGTGTTATATTGATAAACATAATTTTCTTTCATTTTTTCTATAAATGTTTTATCTATATCAATAGTATCATGAGTTCTACAGATTCTATCTGCATTTTTATTAATAAAGTTTCTTATTAATTCACTCTTTTTATATATTTTTGAAATACTATTGTTTGACAATTTGTTTTTTTTAGATAGCATTCTTAAAGAAGATAATTCATTGTATATTTCTTTGTTTTTTATCAATACTTCACTTAATGGAGTTTCTAAATAATATTCATCATTTTTTTCTAGAAAAATATTATAGTGATTATCATATTCCACAGGATCTTTTAGTTGAACTAATCCTATTTTTTTATTTTGGCTAGTGCTATAGACTAATATGTATTCTCCATTCTTAACTATATTTCCTTCCTTGGCTGCTTTTACTTTCATTCCTTGTGTTGCTGATAATTCAATATGAATTGTTGTAACGAAATTGCTCTCTCCCCAGATTTGATCGCAGAGTAATTTTAGATTTGCGTATTCATTATTATCAATAGAAATAAAAATAACGCCGGTTTTACTTAATAAATTTCGCGCAATTTCCAACCGCTTACTCATAAAAGAAAGCCATTTAGAGTGTGCGTAGCCATCATTTTTATCTATGTAATGGTCATCATAGATAAAATCTTTATTGCCGGTGTTGTAGGGAGGATCGATGTAGATAACATCGATTTTATTTCGGTGAGTTTTTTCAAGAAGTTTTAAAGAATGAAGATTATCCCCTTGAATTAGGAAGTTAAATTTTTCAAAATCTTGCTGGACAATCGCTGGACAATCGCTGGACAATCGCTGGACAATCGCTGGACAATCGCTGGACAATCGCTGGACAATCGCTGGACAATCGCTGGACAATCGGAAGCGACAATTTTGCGTGTCGTATCTTCAATAAACACGGGGATATGTTTTTCTAGCATATTATCTACGTGTTCGGAATGTTCTTCCCAAATTAAACCATATTTTTTATTTAACAGTGCATTTTCAATTTCATTGAGCGCAATAATGGAAGCATCATCTGAATGCGTTTCTTTGAGCGTTTTTAAGAAATTGAGCATTTTATCGCGTTTTAATTGAGATAAATTTGCCATGTATTTTCCTTTTTAAGCCAAACAAAAGGGAAATAGATAATGCCATTTCCCTTAATTCGTTATTTATTCGCCAAAATTACCGCTCTTTTCGGCGCTGGGTAGCCTTCAACAGTTTTACTGTGATCCGTTGGATCTAAGAAATCAATAAGGCTTTCATTTTCCAGCCAATCGGTTTTGCGTTGTTCTTCGAGTGTCGTGGTTGCCACATCTACGCAGCGGACATTGCGAAAGTTAGCTTTTTCCAGCCAATTTATGAGTGCCGCAACAGACGGAATAAAATACACATTTTTCATTTTCGCGTAGCGCTCTGCAGGCACTAAAACGGTATTGACATCGCCGTCCACCACTAAGGTTTCCAATACTAATTCTCCGCCTGCCTTCAGTTGGTTTTTCAACTGAGTTAAATGATCCAAAGGCGATTTGCGGTGATAAAGCACGCCCATGGAAAATACCGTATCAAATGCGTCAAGCGGTTGCATTTGCTCGATGCCGAGCGGAATCAAATTAGCGCGGCGATCATTATTGAGCAGTTTGCGCACCGCCTCAAATTGACATAGAAAAAGCTCGGTCGGGTCAATGCCCACTACCATTTTGGCGCCTTCACCCAGCATCCGCCACATATGATAACCGCTGCCACAACCGACATCTAAAATAACCCGATCTTGTAGTGGCGCAAGGTGAGGTAGCACGCGATCCCATTTAAAATCGGAACGCCATTCACAATCTACGTGAATGCCGAACAAGTGATACGGACCTTTGCGCCACGGCATGAGTTGTTTTAGATGATGGATGATGCGTTGTTGTTCCCCGTCCGACAAGGCTTCAATGCGGTGCGATTTGACACCTTCGTTGAGTTCTATGCTGTCGGCCGATAAATCGGGCAGAAGATCTACAATTTTTGACCATTTAGCGTAATCACCGTGGGTTTGTTTTTCCCATTCTTTTAATTGAAGGGGAAGCGTTTCCAACCAATCAGATAAAGAACTTGTAGCGATTTGTTGATAAAAAGGGCGAAAATCGATCATTTTGCCTCCTTATAGGTTTTTTCTGCTTTGTTAAACAGTTCTAATACATCTTGTTTCGGTTTGCCAGAAATGAGTGAAACGATGACAATGGCCACGCTTGCGAGTACAAATCCGGGAATCATTTCATATACTTTAAACCAATCGCTGTCGCTTGGAAGTATTGCTTTCCACGAGAACACCGTAATCGCGCCAACTAACATTCCTACCATAGCGCCAGCTGCATTCATGCGTTTCCAAAACAATGAGAATAGTACGACGGGGCCGAATGCGCTGCCGAAACCGGCCCAGGCGAACTCCACGAGTTTTAATACCTTGCTGTTTTCGTCTCGCGCAATCCAGATGGCAAGCGCTGCAATGACCAGTACCATAGTACGCCCCAGCCAAACCAGTTCTTTTTCGGAGGCCTGAGGTCGAATGAAACCTTTGTAGAAATCTTCCGTAATGGAGCTCGATGAAATCAATAATTGTGCGCTTAAGGTGCTCATTACGGCGGCTAGAATAGCGGATAACAGAATACCGGCAATCCATGGGTTAAATAATAATTTTGCCAGTTCAATAAATACTTGTTCAGGTTCACGATTTACCGTGTCGGCAAGTTGTGGATTGGCGAAGAAATAAGGAATGGCAAAGAAACCAATGCCAATGGCGCCGCCAAGGCAAAGTGCCATCCAACTCATACTGATACGACGTGCTTTAATCAATGATTTCACCGAATAGGCCGCCATAAAACGCGTCAAAATATGTGGTTGCCCGAAATATCCTAATCCCCAAGCAGCTAGGCTCAACAAGCCTAATGGTGTAGCGGAAGAAAATAAATCGGTGAAGTTTTTGTGCGCAGCCATTCCCGCTTGTTCTAATACGGTGGAAAATTGGGCGGTATCGCTGATACTTAGTAATACGAAAATAGGGGTGAGAATTAAGGCGAAGATCATAAGTGTGGCCTGTATGGTATCGGTCCAACTTACGGCTAAGAAGCCGCCTATAAAGGTGTAGGCCACGGTTGCCGCGGCACCGTACCAAAGCGCGGTTGAATATCCTACTAAAAATAAATTTTGGAACAGTTTCGCGCCCGCAACTACGCCGGAAGCGCAATAAACGGTAAAAAAGACTAAAATAATCGCCGCCGAAATCAGTTTTAGGAATTTATGTGAGGCACCGAAACGATTGTGAAAATATTCCGGTAGTGTGAGGGCGTTATTGTTAAGCTCGGTATAAACGCGTAAACGTCCGGCAACTAATAGCCAGTTAAAATAGGCGCCGAGCACTAAGCCGATGGCAATCCAACCTTCAACTAAGCCCGATAAATAAACTGCACCGGGTAAGCCCATCAGCAACCAACCGGACATATCCGATGCCCCTGCCGACATTGCTGTAACAAAGCTACCTAAACGGCGACCGCCTAAAATGTAATCCGATAAATTGTTCGTATAATAATAAGCCAGTAGGCCGATAAGCAGCATACCGAAAATATAAATCGTGAATGTAATCAGCGTCGGGTCAAAACCAAGCATTAATAGCCCCAAGAAATATGTCGGAAATTTGAGAAAGCTCGCATTTTACCTTATTTAGGACTATCATTCCACGCGTTAAAAGAATATTTAGAGACGATAAAATGGATGCTGTTGAGTTATTAATGAACGTTACACCCAATGAAACGCGTATTGCATTAATGGAGTCGGGCGTATTAAAAGAAGTACATATTGAGCGCCAAGCCAAGCGGGGTATCGTGGGGAATATTTATAAAGGCCGGGTAACGCGCGTATTGCCTGGTATGCAATCCGCTTTTGTTGATATCGGATTGGAAAAGGCCGCATTTTTGCATGCTTCCGATATTGTGTCGCACACCGAATGCGTAGATGAAAGCGAACAAAAACAGTTCAAAGTAAAAAGTATTTCCGAATTAGTCCGCGAGGGGCAGGACATTGTCGTGCAAGTGGTAAAAGATCCCCTCGGCACTAAGGGCGCGCGTTTAACTACGGATATTACGTTGCCATCTCGCTATTTGGTATTTATGCCGGAGAATAGTCACGTGGGCGTATCCCAACGGATCGAAAGCGAAGAAGAGCGTATGCGTTTGAAAGCTTTGGTGGCGCCTTTTTGTGACGAGCTCGGCGGGTTTATTATTCGCACCGCAACGGAAGGGGTGAGCAAAGAGGAATTGCGTCAAGACGCAGAATTTTTGAAGCGTTTATGGCGCAAAGTACTAGAGCGCAAGAGTAAATATCCGACTCGTTCTAAAATTTATGGCGAACCCGCTTTGCCACAACGGATTTTGCGCGATTTTATCGGCACAACATTGGAGAAAATCCGCATTGATTCCAAACTTTGTTTTTCCGAAGTGAAGGAATTTACCGACGAATTTATGCCGGAACTAAGTGATAAATTGGTGCTTTATACCGGAAATCAACCGATTTTTGACGTGTTCGGTGTGGAAAACGGAATTCAACAAGCCTTAGAACGGCGAGTAAATTTAAAATCCGGTGGTTATCTTATTATCGAACAAACGGAAGCGATGACGACTATCGACATCAATACCGGCGCGTTTGTCGGGCATCGAGATTTGGAAGAGACGATTTTTAACACCAATATCGAGGCAACGAAAGCTATCGCTCAACAACTTCAACTACGAAATCTCGGCGGCATTATCATCATTGATTTTATCGATATGCAACTGGAAGAGCACCGCATTCGAGTATTGGAATCATTACAAGATGCATTGGCTAAAGATCGCGTGAAAACCAATGTGAACGGTTTTACCCAGTTGGGCTTGGTGGAAATGACGCGTAAACGTACGCGGGAAAGTTTGGAGCATATTCTGTGCGGAGAATGCGCTGCATGCCAAGGACGTGGACGCGTAAAAACTGTGGAAACCGTGTGTTACGAAATTATGCGGGAAATTATCCGTGTATATCATTTGTTTAGCAGTGAGCAGTTCGTGGTCTATGCATCACCCTTGGTAGCGGAATATCTGATTAACGAGGAATCTCACGGATTATTGCCGGAGGTTGAAATGTTTATTGGTAAGCGGGTACAAGTGAAAACCGAACAGTTTTATAATCAAGAACAATTTGATGTGGTGGTCATGTAATCCTTCGGTATGATGATGCGGTTAAGGTTCAAAATAGCACCGCATTGAAAGGCTCCAATGCGGTGCTGTTAGAATAATGTAAAAATGTCATCGTTTTGAAGATAAAAAATCTGCACCTTAATTGGTCGGTGTAAAGGCGACTTTTAGGTGCAGATTGTTTTTATCTATCTTTATCGTCTAACCATTAGGCAATCGTTAACTGTCCTGCATATAAAATAAAGTAACGCAAGCACAACACGCCGATTAGGTCGAAAATAGACACTAATATGATAAAGTTGCGGTTATATTTCAAGCGGTCACTGACGAACAGATTTGCGATTAATGGAATTAAAATACCGATAAAGAATACTCCAATCCAAAATACCGCTCCCCAGAATCCCGATAATGCATTGTGTAATGCAACGACTTTTTGTCCGCCACCGAAGTATAAACCTACGAAGAAGCACACTAATAACCCAAGCTCAGTCACCATAATCGGCACTTCAAATTTATGGATGAAGTGGGATTCGTGAGAATCGCCTTTAAGTTTGCCGGCAATTAAAATGATCAAGAAGGTTGCAGCGATACCAGACGAGGTCCCCGATGCTAGGAACAATGCAGGTAGTACAGGATTGTTTAACATCGGATAGCTGATTAATGCGGAAAGCAAGAAACCAGTATATGCACCAAGCACGGCCGCTAATACAAAAAGCAAGACTTCTACTACACCAACCATGCGCTCAAGCATTGGTATAACTTTTAGGGCAAAGCTAAGTTTTGGTAAAAAACGATTAATCAAAGCAGCGATTTCATTTTTGAAAATCACTATGCCCCATGCCACTAAAAACAGCATATAAACTTGGAACAGCATTACCCCCATTGACATAACGGAGTTGAATTGATAGTTAAACATCAATTTCCAGAATATCCAAGGACGAGCCAAGTGGAAAATTAATAGGGTTAAACCGATTAAAGTCGGGATAGATCCTAAAATGACACCGGCTCGAATAATCCAGTTTTGGTTGGGATTTTCGAGTTTATGGCTGCGTTTGTAAGCGATAGCTAATTGTACGGCTCCGGAGGAAATACCGAGTAGAAACAAGTAGATCGCAATGGTTGAATCCCATACGAGATTAGGTGTATGGAATGGCACTGGATAATCTAACGTCATCTTCTAGGCTCCCCATGTTGGAATGGAATATGGTAAAGATTCGGTTGCGTACCTAATTCCACTTTCGTGCGATAAACTGGTTTTTCTTTCACTTTACGTGCCACATCACTCATTGGATCATTCATATCACCAAAGGTAAGTGCTTTGGTCGGACAGGCTTCTACACAAGCAGGTTGTTTGCCGTTAGCAAGGTTCGTGTCGCGACAGAAGTTACATTTATCCGCGGTACGATGTACAGGATGAATGAAACGTACGCGATATGGACAAACCGCGATGCAATATTGGCAGCCTACGCAAAGATCTTTATGTACATCGACAATGCCGGTTTCTTTATCAATAAAAGAGGCACCGGTCGGACAAACTGCCACACAAGGCGCATTTGTGCAATGCTGACAAGATTGACGGAAAAACTCATATTCCTGATTTGGAAATTCGCCGTAAGGTTCGCTGCGTAAAATTTCCAAGCGGGATACGCCTTCGGGTACATGATTGGTTTCGCGACAAGCATCCATACAGGCCGTACAGCCGATACAAGCCGTTTCATCGTGCACCATAGCGTAACGTTTTGGTTTATCCGCCTTTTCTTCTTTTGCTAAAGAAGTGATGGATGTTCCCGTCATAAGGATTACCGCCCCCATGCCGGAAACAAAGTTTCGGCGTGAGCAAGCTGTCATTGTTTATCCTTTTGTTCGGTTGAAGATTGTTTATCTGCGTTTTCCTGTGCGGCTTTACGTTTTTGTTGTTCACCGTGACAATCAACACAAAGTTTTACGCGTTCTTTGGGTTTAATGCCTTTCATTGCTTCGTCTTTTGGGTGAAGGGTGTGACAACTTGCACAAGGCAATTTCATTGCGTGGACATCATGTGCCCAAAGTTTTTCGCGTAATTTATCCGGTTGGTGACAAGCAAAACAAACTTGGTTTTGTTCTTGCGCGGTATACATTGGTTTTTTATCACCAAAGATATCGCCATCAAAACGCATCATATCTTTTGCACCACGACGGTGATCTTCCGAAATATTACCGTGACAGTTTACACAGTTAATCGGTTTACCTGTGTTAGGGCTTTTTTGATTTAAGTGTGCGCCGTGGAATTTACCAAAGTGTAATTCACCACCAGATTGATCTAAAGTTTGGTTTTTATCAACTTGGTCAAATTTGTGACATTTTGCACAATATTGGTTTGGATCACGTTGGTTATCCATTTGTGGCTCGTAAGTGAGTTGAGAGGCAGGTGTTTTTGCCATCTCTTCCGCACTTGCAGCCATTGGCATTGCCGCAAGCATTGCAAGCAATGCAAGGGATTTTGCCGATTTGCTGATTAAAGAAGTTAAATTCATTCTGATTACCTCAAATATATGGTTAAAAATGACCGCACTTCGACACTTTAGTTACAAAGTGCGGTTCTTTTTTTATTGTTTTGTTGCGGTATCTTCAGCTAATTTGCCATTGGCTTTCGCTTCTTTTACCCATTGAGGTACAACAGTTTCTAAGAATTCTTTTTTCGCTTTACGTTCTTTCTCGATATCAATACCCATTACTTTCCATGCTTTATCAGCTGTAGAAATATCTGGTACTTCAACCGGAGTTTTCACGCCATGTTTAGTTAAGATTGCTGCAAGTTTAGCACGTGCATCCGCTGCTTTATCGATACCAGAACCTAATACGCGAAGCATTACATCAGGTGCGTGCATGTGACCACCGTGACTTGCTGCTGCGTAGTCCCAACGCCATTGAGCGTGACGGATATCCATTAAAGCAGGTTCCATTTCTTCTTTAGTTGCACCAGCATCCCATGCCGCTTTCGCTTCAAAGTGAGCACGAACAACTTGATCTTCTAAACGACCCATTACATCTTTCACTTCTTTTTTACGTGAAGCAACGATGTCTTTAAGTTTTTCTTTGCTTTGATCGTGACAGTTTGCACATGTGGTATCAAATGCATCGAATGGGTTTTGGATTTGGTGATCGGTGTAAACTTTACCGTCTTTACCTTGTACTTTAGGCATGTGACAGTCGATACAGGTTACGCCGTTTTTACCGTGCATACCTAAAGACCAAATTTCAAAGTCAGGGTGTTGCGCTTTTAACATTGGTGCTTTAGAAAGAGAGTGAGTCCAGTCACTGAAGCCGATATCATCATAGTATTTTTCGATGTCATCAACAGTTTGACCGTTATCCCAAGGGAAGGTTACTTGTTTTAAGTCGCCCGCGAAGTAGTATTCAACATGACAGTTTGCACAGATTTCAGCACGTTTTTCAGTGCGAGCAGCTGTGTTAAAGCTTAAGTTAGCTTGTTCTTTACCTTCAGCTTTTGCTTTTGCTTGAAGTGCATTATTTAAGTGATCTAATGCACGAAGAACGTGTGGACGAGCAATACGTAATGCTGGTTTGCCTTCGGCAAAGTCTTTTGATGTAGTATCGTGACAGTCTGCACAACCGATTGAGTTGACCACTTCAGGTCCACCTTTAGCCCATTTTGCACCAAAGTAACCATCTTCACCCCATTCTGCAATTAAACGAGGAACGTCTGGACCTTTACAAGTCCAACATGCCATTGGTTGTGGGCCATCATTTGCATTTTTGGGCGCACCAGTACGTAAAATATTACGTACATCTTCTACTGCATAAACGTGACCACGAGGTGCGTTATATTCTTTTGCGAAAGAATAGCCCCCCCATAACACGATTAAACGAGGATCTTGTTCATTAGCATAGATGATTTTGTCGCCTTTTTCAGTCGCTTTCCACGAATTGAATTGGCTAGGATATTTCTCAGCAAATTTTTCATTCACTGCTTCGATTTTTAAATTAGGGTTTGGTGCTTCCACAGGTTGCTCAACCGGTTTATAAACCATCTCTGCCATTGCAGAATTATAGGCGCCTAAGGCTGCGAACGAAGCCGCCAATACAAGGCTTTTTCTTAGTACGTTCACGATAATCACTCCATCACAAGTAGGGAAAAGTAAATTAAGTTTAAATGCGAACTATTCTTGTTAAGTAGTTGAAATCACTTGGAAAAAAGAGTTCGGCTCAAGAATAACAATATCAAAAGTATGGTTAATTTCTAGTGTGACTTGTAAAAATATTGCGTTAGATCAAATGAAATTTGATAAATACACCTAAAGAGGTAGCCATCTGGAGGTAGATAGAAAATTAATAACTGAGCATCTATTTTGACTATTGATTGTGCTATATATCGAATAATTTTGTGATTTTTATCACGAAATTATTTTTTTTAGATTAATCTTGTGATCATGATCACATTTTTTAAAAATTGTAATTTGAAAATATTGTGACTGAATTCACAAATTTAAATAAAATTATTTTTTGTGCAAATTTTCTTATGCTACTTTGAACGCACTTTACTCACTCTTTTTAATGAGGTTTTTTATGTTGTCAGCAAATGCAAAAGTGAAGATACAAAGCTTCGGACGCTTTTGCTGGTTACCGTAGAAGAATTTAGCGAGTGGATTGTGGATGAGACTCAGTTCAAAGGGCAAATCCCATCGATTAGCGGCATGGAAAAAACCAATAACCTGATGGCGTTTGTAGAACGCAAATTGTTCACCTTGAACACCGGGCACGCCACTACTTCCTACTTTGGTAAGTTAAAAGGCTATCGCTTCGTGAAAGAAAGCATCGAAGATGAAGGCATTAAAGCGGATGTAAAAGCCACTATGCAGGAAAGCGGTGCGGTGTTGATTAAACGCTACGGTTTCGACCCGCAAGCGCACGCAGCCTATATTGAAAAAATTCTCAAACGTTTTGCCAACCCATTCTTAGTGGATGATGTAGATCGTGTGGGGCGCGAACCCTTGCGTAAATTAAGCTACAACGATCGTTTAATCAAACCGTTGCGTGGCACGCTGGAATACGGCTTGCCGAATCAGCATTTGATTAATGCCATTGCCGCTGCCTTGGCATATCGCAACGAACAGGATTTGCAAGCCTTGGAACTGGCGAAATCCCTTGCTGAAAATGGTGTAGCTCAGACTGTGCGAAAATATACCGAATTGCAGGACGAGGCAGTAATTGAACGCATTATCACGGCTTATCAAGCGATTTAAGTGAATAGGGCGAATGAGAATTCGCCCTCATCATTTTATGCAATTTGAGAGATTTTTTTATTTAAAAGGATTTTAAGGTGCCTATTGATCAGGTTTATGAAAAATTAAACAAGGCGATGTCGCTACGCGGTTTTATCACCATCGCAGTGGCGATTTTTGATGAAACCATTGACGAATTAATTAACCGCGTTTTTCGTAAAACGGATTTTGCTGTGAAATCCGTAGTGGATTCCTTGTTTGAAACCTCAGGTCCTCTTTCCGAATTAAGTATCCGCTTAAAAGTGCTGCTCGGTTTGGGTATTGTGGAACAGTCGGTTTTTGCTGACATCGTGCAGTTTATAGAGCTAAAAGAAACGTTAAATAACGACGAAAAAGACTACAATTTTTTTGATTTTAAAATCATTGAGTTTGTACAAAACTTACATTTTGTAACAGATAAGGCTCTATTAAATTTCCCTTTAGAACCGACTTCCGCCGATTCTTTGCTTTTTCAAATAAAACAACGACGCAAAGAAAAACTAGTACGTTCCTGTTTAATCCTTGCGATTACGGACATATACGATAGGCTACAAATAGAAAGCCCGTTTTAATACGGTTCTTCTTTATAATGTTGTTTTTATAACGGAGGTAATATGATTATCGGACCCTATATTAACGCGCTTGCAATAGTGAGCGGTGCTTTGATCGGTGCTTTGCTTGGCGGGCGCATTCCGGAACGTTTACAAATAAATTTAACCTTGATTTTCGGACTTTGTTCCCTGTGTATGGGGATTGTGATGGTGGCGAAAGTTGCCAATATGCCTGCGATGATTTTAGCCGTACTACTTGGGGCAATCTTAGGTGAAATTATTTTGCTGGAAAACGGTATTAATAAATTAGCATCGTCCGCGAAAGGTATTGTTGAGAAATTGTTTGCGCATGGCGGCAATCGCTTGAGTCACGAAGAATTTTTATCAAAATTTGTAGCGATTATGATTTTATTTTCTTTCAGTGGAACAGGTATTTTCGGCGCAATCAATGAAGGTATGACAGGCGATATCAGTATTTTAATTGTGAAGTCTTTTCTGGATTTTTTCACCGCAATCATTTTTGCCACAAGTTTAGGTTATGCCGTGGCGAGTATTTTTATTCCGCAAACTTTGTTACAGCTGTTATTAGCTTATTCTGCGGTATCTATTATTCCTTTTGTCTCGCCCGAAATGCGTGCTGATTTTGCCGCGGTCGGTGGTGTGCTGATGATTGCCGCGGGATTTCGTATTTGTAATATTCAATTGTTTCGCGTAGCGAATATGTTACCGGCACTGTTACTAGTGATGCCGATTTCTCATTATTGGACGGTATTTTTCTAAAAAAAGAGGCGCATCAGGCGCCTTATTTTTTCTTCTGACAATGCGGACAAAAATAGCTATTGCGTTGACCGATCACGAGAGATTCGATTTTAGCACCGCATTGGGGGCATGGTTTGCTTTTGTTACCGTAAACCAAAAGCGATTGTGCGAAATAACCGGGGCGACCGTCGGGTTGTAAGAAGTCTTTGAGTGTTGTTCCGCCTTGAACGATGGATTTCGTCAGTACGGTTTTTATCGTCTCGACCAATAATTCGCATTGTTTACGAGTAAGATTTTTAGCTAATTTTAACGGATGAAGTCCGCATAAAAAGAGCGTTTCGTTGGCATAAATGTTGCCCACGCCGACGACCACCGCATTGTCCATTAGAAAGACTTTAAGTGCGATTGATTTTTGGCGAGACTTTTTAAACAAATATTCTCCGCTAAATTCCTCTGAAAGTGGCTCCGGTCCAAGTTTTAAGAACAAATGAAATTCCTCTAAATTGTCCGTCCAAAGCCAGGCGCCAAAGCGTCGAGGATCGTTATAACGCAATAGCTTTCCGTTGCTCATTACGATATCTACATGATCGTGCTTATTGATAGGGCTGTCGTGCGGTACGATTCGTACTGATCCGGACATACCCAAATGTCCGATGATATAGCCTTTTTCCGTGTGAATGATTAGATATTTGGCACGGCGAGTGAGATTTAATACTTTTACGTCCTTTAATTCTGTTAATTCGGGCGAAACTGTCCAACGTAGTTTGGGTTGTCGAACGATGATTTTTTCAATGATAAAACCTTTTAAATAAGGAGTTACGCCACGCAGTGCGGTTTCAACTTCTGGTAATTCGGGCATTGTTTATTTCCATGATAAATTTTTGGTATAAAAAAACCCGAACGAGTCGGGTTTTTAGAATCGGCAAAATTATTTGATTTTTGCTTCTTTATAGATAACGTGTTTACGTACTACCGGATCAAATTTTTTGATTTCCATTTTTTCAGGCATGTTACGTTTATTTTTATCAGTTGTGTAGAAGTGACCGGTCTCTGCAGTAGAAACTAAACGGATTTTCTCACGAGCGCCTTTAGCTGCCATGTTTTAGCTCCTTAAATTTTTTCACCACGAGCACGGATTTCAGCTAACACTGCATCAATGCCTTTCTTATCAATAATACGCATACCTTTCGCGGTTAAACGCAAGGTTACAAAACGGTTTTCAGACTCAACCCAGAAACGGTGAGTGTGAAGATTTGGAAGAAAGCGACGACGTGTCGCATTCATTGCGTGTGAGCGATTGTTACCCACAGCTGGACGCTTGCCTGTTACTTGACAAACTCTAGACATAATAATCTCCAATAACTAAATATAAGCTCGAGCTTACGGTTCGGACTGTTTAAACCGGGGTAAACCGGCCTGCTACCTCGTCAGGTCGCGCTAATCCGACCCGCTTACTATATTAAAGGTCGCAAATTATACTGACTTTATTTTTATTTCTCAAGTAGAAATGCGTTTTTCCGAAATGCGAATGATAAAAAAATATGCAGTTTGGTGGTAACGTTATAGTAAATTGTGTTCCGCAAAAGAATAACAATCGCTTTTTCCGACAATTATGTGATCTAAAATCCTAATTTCCATTAAGTCTGCGGCTTCAATAATTTTTCGCGTAATGGTTTGGTCGGCATAACTGGGTTCACAAACGCCGGAAGGATGATTATGCGCTAAGATCATTGCCGCAGCATTACAATAAAGCGCTTCTTTAATAATTTCGCGCGGATAAACCGTAGAAACATTAATTGTGCCTAGAAATAAGCGTTCCTTTTTAATTAATCGATGCTGATTATCTAAAAATAACACCATAAATACTTCACGTTCTTCATGTTGTAATTCTGTGTGCAAATAGAGTTTGACAATTTCGGACTCTTGAAAAATTTGTGAAGCAAATATTTCTTGTTGAAGATAACGTTTTGTCATTTCAGTCGTGGCTTGCAGTTGAATAAATTGCGTAATGCCTAAACCTTTCATATCGCAAAAGGATTTCTGATTTGCTGAAAGTAAGGCGCGAAGCGAACCGAAATGTTTTAACACTTGTTCGGAAAGTTGCATAACGGGACAACCTTTTATACCGGTACGCAGGAAAATGGCTAAAAGTTCGCGATCTGAAAGGGCGGATGCGCCGAATTGCAATAATTTTTCGCGAGGCATTAATTCGTGAGATTGCATTTTTCCTTCTATTATTATCGAGCTAAAAATATCGCAGATTTTGTTCGACGCCTTGTTTTAATGCGAATTAAAGCGACGAAATTTGCGAAATGGATCGCAAAAATAAAAGTTTTTATTTGAATAAATTCAAGTAAAATAGGCTCCATTGTGGTTAACTACTAACAAACAATGGTTAGGCACCGATAAATCATGACGGAGAGCAAATGAAACTAACTGGGAAACGTTTTATTATTGGCATTACAGGCGGTATTGCAGCGTATAAAACGATTGAATTAATTCGTTTATTACGTAAAGCGGGGGCGGAAGTGCGGGTAGTGTTAACGCCTGCCGCCGCAGAATTTGTCACTCCGCTGACGTTACAGGCGATTTCCGGTAATGTGGTATCTCAATCGTTGCTTGATCCGCACGCGGAATTTGCCATGGGGCATATTGAATTGGCAAAGTGGGCGAATGCGGTGCTGATCGCGCCTGCCAGCGCAGATTTTATTGCACGTTTTAGCGTGGGCATGGCGAACGATTTACTTTCAACAATTTGTTTAGCCACTTGTGCGCCGATTTTTCTTGCGCCGGCGATGAATCAGCAAATGTTTCATCAATCGATTACACAGCAAAATCTAACCGCATTGAAAGCCCGAGGGGTGCGACTTATCGGCCCGAATAGCGGTGTTCAAGCTTGCGGTGACGTAGGCTCGGGGCGAATGTCCGAGCCTACGGAAATTTTTACCGCACTTTCCGATTTCTTCGTGCAAAGCCAAGATTTACGCGATTTAAGTGTTGCGATTACGGCCGGTCCAACGCGTGAAGCGATTGATCCTGTGCGTTATATTTCCAATCATAGTTCGGGCAAAATGGGCTTTGCGCTGGCTACGGCTTTTGCCGAAAGAGGTGCGAATGTCACCTTAATTAGCGGGCCGGTGAATTTGTTGACACCGCCAAATGTAACTCGGGTGGATGTGACTTCTGCGCAAGAAATGTGCCAAGCCGCCCTTAAAAGCGCAGTCGAAAATCAGATTTTTATCGGTTGTGCAGCCGTCGCAGATTATCGCTTAGCGGAAGTATCCGCTCAGAAAATCAAAAAATCGGGCGAGGAACTTTCGTTAAAATTAATTAGAAATCCTGACATTATTGCGGAGGTGGCACATTTATCCGAAAACCGTCCGTTTACTGTCGGTTTTGCGGCCGAAACGCAAAATTTGACAGATTACGCACAAGACAAATTACAACGGAAAAATTTGGATATGATTTGTGCTAACGATGTATCAGGCGGGCAAGCGTTCAATACGGATGAAAATATGTTGCAGCTTTTTTGGAAAACTGGCGGTAAGACTCTTTCATTAAAATCAAAAACAGATTTAGCACGGGAGCTGGCGACTGAAATTGTCGCACGTTATCGGCAAATAAATTAAAACTTAATTATTTTGAAAGCGTTTTTTAGCCGCACTTTGAAGGAGAATTAAAATGAAGAAAATCGATGTGAAAATTTTGGATAATCGTATTGGAGAGCAGTTTCCCTTGCCCAGTTATGCGACCGCCGGATCGGCCGGCTTGGATTTACGCGCATTGACGGATGAATGCGTTGAAATTCAACCGGGCGAAACAAAGTTAATTCCGACCGGGTTATCCATTTATATTGCGGATCCGAATCTTGCGGCAGTAATTTTACCGCGTTCTGGTTTGGGACATAAACATGGCATTGTATTAGGTAATTTGGTTGGGCTCATTGATTCTGATTACCAAGGTCCGTTAATGGTCTCAATGTGGAATCGCGGAAGCGCCCCCTTCCGCATTGAAATTGGGGACCGCATTGCGCAGTTGGTTTTCTTGCCGATTGTACAAGCGGAATTTAATATTGTGCAGGATTTTGAACGAACCGAACGCGGAGAGGGTGGTTTTGGGCATTCGGGTAAACAATAACTTATGGTTGAAGAACAATTATCTTTAGATGGTGTAGAAACCGTTAAACTGGAAATGAAAATGCCGAAAATTGAAAAACGCACGGTAAAAGAACGGCAGCAGCAAGTACTAACGGTACTTACCCATATGCTTCATTCTGAACGCGGTATGGAACGTATGACTACGGCGCGTTTGGCGCAAGAAGTGGGGGTGTCGGAAGCAGCGCTTTATCGCTATTTTCCCAGCAAAACAAAAATGTTTGAAGCTTTGATTGATAGCATTGAAAGTAATTTGCTCAGCCGAATCAATACGTCGATTCGTAACGAAACCAATACGATGCATCGTGTACATGATATTTTACAAATGATCTTAGATTTCGCACGTAAAAATCCGGGATTGACACGAATTTTGACCGGACATGCGTTGATGTTTGAAGCACCGCAGTTGCAGGTTCGGGTTGCACAGTTTTTTGATCGCCTGGAAATGCAATTTGTAAATATTTTGCAAATGCGAAAATTGCGCGAAGGCAAAGGTTTTGATGTAGATGTACGCATTATTGCCGCGCATTTGGTGACCCTTTGTGAAGGGCAGTTTATGCGTTATGTCCGAACCAATTTCCGTATGACCTCGAACCAATCTTTTGAGCAACAGTGGCGTTTTATTGAGCCGCTCTTTTCTTGAGTTGATTTGGGCTTAATTGACTTTCTTGGGGAAATATATGATTATTCCGTGGCAGAATTTAGACCCGACAACGCTTGATAATATAGCTGAAAGCATAGTATTACGCGAAGGGACGGATTACGGTACAGAGGAAATTTCGCTCTCCCGAAAGAAACAACAATTATTAAACAAGATCCGCAATGGAGATGCGGTGATAGTCTGGTCGGAATTGCACGAATCCATTGACATAAAAGATAAAATGGAATTTTTTAATAGGGATTGATAAGGAGTCAATATGTCAGATCGCATTGGTATTAATCTTGCGTTCGAACAGAGGGAAGAACAACCTCAGCAAATCACGCGCGACCCTGTTTTAGATTGGTTTTTGACACATTGCCATTTGCATAAATACCCGGCTAAATCGACATTAATTCATGCCGGGGAAGAAGCGACGACGCTTTATTATATTATTAAGGGATCGGTAACGGTTTCCGCGAAAGATGACGAAGGCAAAGAGATGATTTTAACTTATCTTGGCGCTGGCGAATTTTTTGGTGAAGCCGGTTTGTTTGATGAGGGATCAAAACGCTCCGCTTGGGTAAAAACGAAAACACCTTGCGAGGTCGCAGAAATTTCCTACAGAAAATATCGCCAACTTATTCAAGTTAACCCTGAAATATTAATGTTTTTAACGGCACAACTCGCTCGCCGTTTACAAAATACTTCACGTCAAGTAAGTAATTTGGCATTTTTAGATGTGGCAGGTCGTATTGCGCAAACCTTGATTAACCTGGCAAAACAACCGGAAGCCATGACTCACCCGGATGGAATGCAAATTAAAATAACCCGTCAAGAAATCGGACAAATGGTCGGTTGTTCCCGTGAAACTGTTGGACGAATTATTAAGATGCTTGAAGATCAGAATTTGATTCACGCCCACGGCAAAACTATCGTGGTTTATGGTGTAAGATAGTATTTGAGAAATCGCTGTATAAAAGACGATGTTTGTCTAAGGATTGTTTGAGCTATTGAGTCTTCACTGATTATCTTTAATTGAGCTGTAACAAATCGAGGCATGAATTTGTTTTATAAAAATAGCACCGCATTGGAGCCCTTTCCAATGCGGTGCTATTTTATGAGGGTAATTTCCGTTTCGAACAAGCACGATATTATTTCGTAAAAAGCTTGCAAGTCTCCTTACTCATCAGTTTTTTGTCGTGAATTATTCAATAGTTAATTTTTTACCGTCATAACTCATAGTTTTCACTGATGTTAGTGCTTTTCCGCCATCAGTTTCACCGCCGATAAGCAAGATTTTATCTCCGTAAGAAACTGATACACCATAGCCAATATTCATTGGTAATTCTCCAATGATATTCCATTTACCCTTATTCAACGTGTAAACATCTTTATGCCAGGCTTTGCTTAAGCCTTTATGGGCGTGAAGCATACCTTCTTTAAATTGTTTCACGGAACCTGGGAAGTTTGCACCGCCGGTAACTAAGTAATGACCGTGGCTGTAACCTGCCATCGCCCCCGCTAAACCATCTTGGCTTTGACCTTTTGGCGCCGGTAAATCAGGTAAGTTTTTCCATTGAACGCCTTTCGCAGTGAATTTGCCGGAATGGGTTTCTGCCGTACGCAAGCCCGGTTTGATTTCACCGTTCACGACAACTAAATCATCACCTTGAATGGTAAATGCCGCACCGGCACGACCGGAGAATGGTACGCGACCTTCGTTGCGCCATTTATTGGTCGACGGTTCATAGCTTAATAATTCTGTGGTGAAGAAGTAATCTTCCGGACGTTGTTCAAAATACGCTTTGGCGATTTCGTCTTTTTTCGCTTTGTCTTCGCCTGCCGCAACGGTGTCTTGGAAGAAACCATTGAAAATAGACAAGTTAGAACCGCCCACGATATACACTTTATCACCGTGAGAAGCGCCGCTGGAACCAACTAAACCGCGTGGCGAGCGGGTTGGTAATTTGTTCCAGGTATTATCGGCCGGGTTGTAGCTGTAGGCATCGTTGACGAATTGCAATTCGCCTTTTTCATTCTTTTGTAATCCGCCGAAGACATACAATTTTCCGTCAACAGCCGCTGCCACCGGTTGGTTACGGTCACCGCCCGGGAATGTGGCGATTTCTTTCCATTGGGCGTTCGGGGTTTTTAAATCTAACGCATAGAATTTATCGCCGCCTGTACCTAAGCCTACATAAACGGTATCGCCAATTAATGCACCGGCACCGCTTTTAATGCCCACCGGTAAATCAGGGTAAGCGGCAGCGTGCGCGGTTACAGCAAAAGTGGTTGCCGCTAAGAAGAGGGTGGCTAATGTTGTTTTTTGAAATCTCATAATAAACCTCGTTTGGAGTGATTTGGGCTATTCGTCAACGGCAGAATAGGTCTTTTATGTGTAGGGTAAGAAAGTGCGGTTCAAATTTACTGCGTTTTACAACCGCACTTTTAGTGTCCTAAGGTATTAACAAATTCGGAATGAATGTGATGATACTTGGGAAGATGGTGATTAACACCAAGGTCATGAAAATCGGGATTAAGAATGGTAATACGCCTTTCGTTACGGTGGACACAGACATGTTACCCACGCGTGCGACCACAAATAATGCCATTCCCATCGGTGGGGTTAAGATACCGATCATCATGTTCAAGGTTGTCATAACGCCGAAGAATACCAAGTCAATACCAAATTGCATAGCGATTGGAATCAGCATTGGTAACACTAAGAATTGTAGAGCCAACGCATCAATGAACATACCGAGGAACAATAATAAGGCATTGATCATCACCAGTACCATTAAAGGCGAATCCGCCACGGCGACGAACACATCGGCAATACGCATTGCCACTTGTTCACGGGCGATCATGTCGCCGAAGAAGGTGACGGTCATAATCATTAATGCAACAACACCGGTAATGGACATCGCTTCCACGCAGCTGTTGAAGAGCATTTTCAAGGTTAATTCTTTATAGACGAATTTACCGATAATTACAGAATAGGTTGCTGCAACCACCGCAGATTCTGTCGGACTGAATAAACCGGAGAAGATACCGCCGATAATCAAAATTGGAGTTAAAACTGCCCAGAATGCTTTTTTGAATGAAGAGCAAAGTTCTTCACGAGAAGCTTTTGGTGTTCTTGGATAACCACGTTTTTGGGAGATGTAGTAGTTCATTGCCATGAGCGCGATAGTGACTAATACACCCGGTACGAACCCGGCAATAAAGAGTTTTGCAATGGATTCGTTTGCGATAACACCATAAATGATCATGGCAATACTTGGTGGAACCAATGGACCGATGATACAAGATGCTGCTGTAATACCGCCGCAGATGTCATCATCATAGCCTGCATCACGCATGGCTTTGATTTCCAATTGACCTAAACCACCCGCATCGGCAAGTGCAGAACCGGACATACCGGAGAATAACAAGCTTGCACCGATATTAACGTGTCCCATACCGCCGGTGTAGTGGCCAAGTAAGGCTTTGGCGAAGTTAAAGATACGTTCGGTGATACCACCGGTATTCATTAAAATTCCGGTGAGAATATAGAACGGCACGGCAAGAAGTGGGAAACTGTCCAAACTCATGGTGAGTTTTTCAGAAGCGGCGTTCACCACATTCCAACGGGTCATGGAGAAATAGAGCAGAGTAGTGATGAATAATGACCAACCCACCGGCACGCCCAAGAACATGATGACTAACCAGAAGAGCAATGCCACATAGACTGCATTGGAACCGAATTTGACATATTCGGTTACGCGTAGGACTTTGTACCAGTCAGGGGCCAAGAATAAAATACCCAATAAAACGACCGCACTTACGATAAAGAAGGTTACCGGCAAATAGCTTTTATTATCTTTGAAATTATCTGCTTGCGCTTGGAAGAAACGAATCAGCATTAAAATGGAAATGATCGGCAGGGAGGCATAGATCCATTTTTCAGAAATACCGCCTAAGGCATCAATTGGGAAACTGGCGCCTATATAGGTTTTGATACCAAAGTGGATAAAGAAAATCACACCAAGGAAAATGATTAGCTGCACAAAAGAATTTGTAATTTTTCTGACTGCAGGCGGCATTAAGTTGGTGAGAAAGTCGATGTAAACGTGTTCTTGTTTTCTGATGGCAACACTAATACCCAGCATCCCCACATAAACGAATAACAATTTTGCGAGTTCTTCACTCCAGATTAATGGAGAATGAAAGGCTTGTCTGAACAGAATTTGTAAAACAAGAATGCAGAATATGACGAGGAATAACGTGCCACCAATCCATTCTTCAAGTTTATTAAAGATTTTCATATTCAACTCCGTTGAATAATAAAGGAGAGAAAACGCGTGCCTGCCGAAACAGGCACACGAATAAGCGTATTATTTGATGATGGCTTGAATTTCTTTAAGCGCTTCTTCGCCTTTTGTTCCGGTTTGTTTTACAAATTCGGCATAGAAAGGTTTCATCGCTTCTTTGAACGGAGCAAGATCCGGATGGGTTACGGTTACACCTTGTTTTTCAAAGAAAGTCACTAATTCTTTTTCACCGTCAACGAATAATTTGGTGTGGTATTCTGCAGCTTTTTGGGCGGCGTCTTTCACTACTTTTTGTAAATCTTCCGGTAAATCTGCGAAGGTTTCGTTACTTACCAAATAAAGTTGGTCATTTAAGATGTGGTTGGTCATCGCCAAATATTTTTGCACTTCATAGAATTTTTGTGCTTGAACCGTGGCTAATGGGTTTTCTTGACCGTCAACAGAGTTAGTTTGTAGTGCTAAATACACTTCAGAGAATGCCATTGGTGTTGGAGAAGCACCCACATATTTTGCATAGGCCAAGTTAGTTGCCGCGTTTGGTACGCGTAATTTTAACCCTTTCATGTCGGCAATGCTGTTGATTGCGCGGTTAGAGGTGGTTTGGCGTGTACCGTTATAGGCTTGGGATAATAATGTTAAGCCTAAATCCTTGTTCATTTTTTGGATTAAATCTTTACCGAATGCGGTGCCGAATAAGGCTTTTTGTGCCACGCTGTAGTCGCTGATCACATAAGGCAGAGCAAACACAGCGGCTTCAGGATAGAACAATTGGAAACGCGCGGATTCTGCAAAAGTGAAATCCAACGCACCGTCTTTTAATTGTTTTAACATGGCGCGGTCGTCACCTAATTGGGAACTTGGGTAAAGAGAAATTTCAATTTTGCCGTTGGATTTTTCTTTCACTTCTTTGGCAAACATTTCGGCCGCTTTGTACTCGTTAGAAGAAGTACCCGCATTCATACCGAATTTTAAATCATAGTCTGCAGCGTTAGTGGCAGAGGAGATACCTAATGCGATTGCTGCGGTAAGGAAAAGCTTAGTGAATTTCATAGTATTGCTCCTATTAGTAACTATTTAGGTTGATAGTGTGATCATGAGGATGGGTTTTGGCAAAACTGCAGCCAAAATGATTTATTCGCACTCATTCTAAGAGTAAAAAAATTTTTTTAAAATAGATTATGGAGTTTTATTTCAAAACTGAGACATTGATCACATTAAAGAAAATTTACTTCACAAAATATTTCAAAATGAAATTTTATTTCTATATAATGTGATTCGGTAACACAATATTGCAATATGACGTGAGACTTTGGCTAGTATGACTAAAGCCCAAATACAAACGAGGAGTCTAATATGTCTAAATTATCACATGAACAGGTTTTTCAACGCATTCAACATGGCTTAATCGCTTCTTGCCAGCCGGTAGATGACGGCCCGATGGATAAGCCGGAAATCGTCGCCGCCATGGCACAAGCTTCCGTTATTGGCGGAGCGGCCGGTATTCGTATTGAAGGTGTTGAAAATTTAAAGGCTGCTCGGCCAACCGTACAGGTACCGATTATTGGTATCGTAAAACGCGATTTGTCAGATAGCCCAATTCGGATTACTCCCTTCTTGCACGACATTGAAGCGCTTGCTAAAGCCGGCGCGGATATTATCGCGGTAGATGGAACTCATCGTCCGCGTCCGGTTGAGCTTGAAAGTGCAGTTAAGAAAATCCATGAATTAGGTTGTCTTGCGATGGCAGATTGCTCCAATTTAGAAGAAGGCTTACATTGTCAAAAATTGGGTTTTGATATTATCGGTAGCACGATGTCGGGCTATACCGGTGGCGTAGTGCCTAAAGAACCTGATTATCAACTGGTCAAAGATCTCAAGAAAGCCGGTTGCCGCGTTATGGCGGAAGGCCGTTACAACACGCCTGAACTTGCCAAAACTGCAATTGAAATTGGAGCTGATTTCGTGACTGTCGGTTCGGCGCTGACGCGTCTTGAACATCTCGTAAGTTGGTTTGCAGCGGCGGTGAAATCAGCGAAATAGTTCTTCATTATTGAAACAAGAAAAGGATGACTTATGCGTTGTTTAGCTCTTGATATCGGCGGTACAAAAATTGCAGCGGCCATCGTCAAGGATGGCGAAATTATCCAACGCCAACAAATCGCTACGCCACAAGATAACGCTGCGCATGCATTGCATAATGCGCTTGCGCAACTATTAATGGATTATGCGGGGCAGTTTGATTATGTTGCAGTCGCATCTACCGGCATAATAAATCACGGTATTTTAACCGCTCTGAATCCTAAAAATTTAGGTGGCTTGGCGGAATTTCCGTTAAAAGAAAGCATTGCCCGTCATACCGATAAACCAATAGGCTTGCTGAATGATGTTCAGGCGGCTGCTTATGCAGAATATCAGCTGCAAGATCAAAGTAAATTAACAAATTTTGCGTTTATAACCGTTTCAACAGGTGTTGGCGGAGGATTGATTGTGAACCGCCAACTTTTGACCGACCCCAATGGTATTGCTGGTCATATTGGACATACACTTGCCGATCCGAACGGCCCTGAATGCGGTTGTGGTCGGCGTGGTTGTGTAGAAGCAGTGGCGGCCGGGCGGGCTATTGAGGCTGAAGCCTCGACTTGGGATGTTCCCTGTTCGCCCAAAGAAGTATTTGAACGCTTTAGAAAAAATGACCAGAAAGCAATCGCCCTTATAGAGCGTTCTGCGCGCGCGATTGCTAATTTAATCGCTGATTTAAAAATTAGTTTGGATATGCAAAAAGTCGTGGTCGGCGGTAGTGTTGGCTTGGCTGAAGGATATTTGCCCTTGATTCGCCGTTTTCTTGATGAAATGCCGGAAATTTATCGTTGCGAAATTGAATCGGCTCGATTTGAGCAAGATGCCGGATTAGTTGGTGCCGCCTATTGGGTGAAAGATATTTTATTAGCTCGAGTTGGTTGGGAGGCGAGATATGGCTAGAAACGGCAATGTATTGAATACGATTAGCTCTTTGTATCAAAGCTTAACCAAAACCGAGAAAAAAATTGCCGACACGATCTTAATGTCACCGGATCTTGTCGTACAGTGTCCTCTTTCAGAAATTGCCGAGCATTTGGATGTAGGAGAGGCAACGTTTGTACGTTTTTGCCGTTCCGTGGGATTTAAGGGGTTTAGTGATTTTAAACTGGAACTTTCCATTGAACTTGCCACGAAAGACAATCGCAATAATCCGCTATTGGAAACGGATATTACTCATAATGACAGTTCTTTTCATATCGCGCAAAAATTGCAGAGTTCGATTTCTAATGTCGTTAATGAAACGATTAATTTATTGGACTTCAAACAATTAGAAGGTGTTGTTGCTGCGATTCGACAGGCTAATCGCATTTTTTTATGCGGAGCGGGATCTTCCGGTATTACGGCGGAAGAAGCGAAAAATAAATTGATGCGTATTGGCTTTCAAGTGGATGCTACGGGCAATAATCATTTTATGTATATGCAAGCAGCATTGTTGAAGCCTAATGATGTTGCTATTGGCCTTAGCCATTCGGGTTATTCGCAAGAAACGGCTCATACACTAAAAATAGCCAAGCAAAATGGCGCAACAACTGTTGCAATTACCCATAGTTTACGTTCGCCGGTGACCGAATCGGCAGATTATGTGTTGGTGAACGGCAACAAACAAGGAAAATTACAAGGGGATTCCATTGGTACCAAAATCGCCCAGCTTTTTGTATTAGATTTAATTTACGCTTTACTGGTGCAAGGCGAACAGGAACGAGCGGTAGAAACGAAGCAAAAAACGCTCAATGTCATTCTAGAACAACGTATAAAATAGGAGAAAATTATGCGTAATTTAAAAGGTATTTTCAGTGCATTATTAGTGTCATTTAACGAAGACGGTTCGATCAATGAAAAAGGATTGCGCCAAATTATTCGTTATAACATCGACAAAATGAAAGTGGACGGCTTATATGTAGGCGGCTCCACCGGTGAGAACTTTATGCTTTCTACCGCAGAGAAGAAAGAAATCTTCCGTATTGCCAAAGATGAAGCCAAAGATGCCGTAGCGCTTATCGCTCAAGTGGGTAGTGTAAACTTAAAAGAGGCGGTAGAACTCGGTAAATACGCCACCGAACTAGGTTACGACAGCCTTTCTGCGGTCACGCCGTTTTACTACAAGTTCACCTTCCCGGAAATTAAGCATTACTACAATACCATCATTGACGAGACCGGTAACAATATGATCGTGTATTCGATTCCGTTTCTTACCGGTGTGAATATGGGTATCGAGCAATTCGGCGAATTGTATAAAAACCCAAAAGTGCTTGGCGTGAAATTCACCGCAGGTGATTTCTATTTGTTGGAACGCTTGAAAAAAGCTTATCCGAACCACTTAATCTGGGCCGGTTTCGATGAAATGATGCTACCGGCCGCTTCTTTAGGCGTGGACGGCGCGATTGGTTCAACCTTTAACGTCAACGGTGTACGCGCTCGTCAAATTTTCGAATTGGCAAAAGCCGGTAAAATCAAAGAAGCTCTTGAAATTCAACACGTGACAAATGATTTAATCGAAGGCATTTTGGCAAACGGCTTATATTTAACTATCAAAGAATTGTTAAAACTTGACGGTGTAGAAGCCGGTTATTGTCGCGAACCGATGACGGCCAAAGCAACGCCGGAACAACTTGCCAAAGCAAAAGAATTAAAAGCAAAATTTTTATAGATTAATGGAAAATTGACTGAAGTATATCGTCTTCTGTTTATGCGGAAGCAACAGGGGCAAAGGTGCAACGGAGTGTCAAATTAGCACCGCATTGGAGCCCCTTCTTTCCGCTTTCCGTACATTCTTTATAACGGAAAACGGCATCGGTCAAAATAAAAGGAGCTTAACTATGCGTCTTATCCCTCTAACCACAGAGCAACAAGTCAGTCGTTGGGCGGCGCGTCATATCGTCGATCGTATCAATCATTTTAAACCGACAGCGGAGCGCCCGTTTGTATTAGGTTTGCCGACAGGCGGAACGCCGCTTAAAACTTACCGGGAACTTATCAAACTTTATCAAGCCGGCGAGGTGAGTTTTAAATATGTTGTTACCTTTAACATGGACGAATATGTCGGTTTACCGGAAGATCATCCGGAAAGTTATCATAGCTTTATGTATAACAATTTCTTCAATCATGTGGATATTCAACCGCAAAACATTCATATTTTGAACGGCAATACCGCCGATCATGACGAAGAATGTCGTCAATATGAAGAAAAAATCAGATCTTACGGAAAAATTAATTTGTTTATGGGTGGCGTCGGCGTTGATGGTCATATCGCTTTTAATGAGCCCGCTTCTTCGTTGAGTTCTCGCACGCGGATTAAAACATTAACGCAAGATACTTTGATTGCCAATTCTCGTTTCTTTGATAACGATGTTAATAAAGTACCGAAATATGCTTTGAGCATTGGCGTGGCAACCTTGTTAGATGCGGAAGAAGTGATGATTCTCGCCACCGGTCATCAAAAAGCCCTCGCGGTACAAGCAGCGGTTGAAGGTTCCGTAAACCACTTATGGACGGTGACCGCATTGCAGCTACATCGACACTTTATTTTGGTGTGCGATGAAGCGGCACAACAAGAGCTAAAAGTGAAAACGGTAAAATATTTTAATGAATTGGAACAACACGCGATCCATAGCGTGCTCTCATAATCTCACAACACCGCACGAAAGTGCGGTTATTTTTTAACAGATTTTTAGGAAGGGAATATGAAATACGCATTAACGAACTGTGTCATTTACACAAAATATGATGTGCTGCGCGATTACGCGGTAGTGATTAACGGCGAAATCATTGATGCCGTAATTCCGCAAAATGAACTGAATTCAGATATTAAAACCATTGATTTACAAGGTAATAATTTAACCGCGGGCTTTATTGATTTACAACTTAATGGCTGTGGCGGCGTGATGTTTAACGATCAAACCAGTGTGGAAACCTTAGAAATTATGCAAGCCACCAATTTAAAATCGGGTTGCACCAGTTTTCTCCCGACGTTTATTACAGCGCCCGATGAAAATATCAAAAGTGCGGTCAAGATTATGCATGATTATTTAAATAAGCATAAAAATCAAGCACTTGGCTTACATATTGAAGGCCCGTTTATCAGCGTAGAGAAAAAAGGGGTACACCGTCCGGAATATATTCGTGAAATTACATCGGAAATGAAAGATTTTCTTTGTGAAAATGCTGATGTAATTACGAAAATTACTATTGCAGCTGAAAATCCGACCATTAATTACACACCTGACTTTGTGAAAAGTGGTATTATCGTTTCCGTCGGGCATTCCAATGCAACCTATGAAGTAGCGAAAGACGCATTCCGCAAGGGCGCAAGTTTTGCTACGCACTTGCACAACGCGATGTCGCCAATCAGTTCCGGTCGTGCTATGGGGGTCGTGGGTGCGGTGCTGGATTCCGATGTCTATACGGGAATTATCGTAGATGGCGTACATGTGAATTTCGGTAATGTGCGTATTGATAAAAAGATCAAAGGCGACAAACTTTGTATCGTCACTGACTCTTTAGCCGCCGCCGGTGCCGGCCCTGAATTGGAGCGTTTTACCTTCGTGGGGAAAACTATTTATGTGAAAAACGGACGCTGTTATGACGCTAACGGCACCATCGCCGGAGCCTCGATTACGATGATCGAATCCGTTAGAAATGCAGTGGAATATGTCGAAATTCCGCTTGCTGAAGCCCTCCGAATGAGTAATCTTTATCCGGCTCGCGCTATTGGCGTGGATGACCGTTTAGGTTCCGTGGAAAAAGGCAAAGTGGCGAATCTTGCGGTATTTACGGAAAATTATGAAGTGATTGGCAGCGTGTTAAATGGGGAATGGAAGCCAAATTAGGCTTTCAATGCGGTGCTAAAATTGGATCACAATTTTGCAAAGTACTTAAAGGTTTGTTCTGTCTTCTTAATCCGGCTTTCGAGCCGGATTATTTTTTGGCGTTCTACTTTAATAAGAATAATTTTTATCTATAATATAAAACCAAGTTTATTAGTAGGAGAACAGTAATGGCAAAGGATGAAGTAGGACACAATTTTTTAGCCCGTTTGGGTAAAACCCGTTTACGTCCGGGGGGTAAAAAAGCAACGGATTGGTTAATTGCAAATGGTGATTTCAATCAAAACAAAAAAGTTCTGGAAGTCGCCTGCAATATGGGTACGACCGCAATTGGGCTTGCAAAACAGTTTGGTTGCCATATTGAAGGCGTGGATTTGGACGAAAATGCCTTAGAAAAAGCTAAAGCCAACATTGCGGCAAACGGCTTGCAAGATAAAATTCATGTACAGCGTGCCAATGCAATGAAATTGCCTTTTGCAGATGAAACTTTTGATATCGTGATTAACGAAGCAATGCTGACAATGCTGCCGGTGGAAGCGAAAAAGAAAGCGATTGCAGAATACTTCCGCGTATTAAAACCGGGTGGTTTTTTGCTTACGCACGATGTGATGTTGGTTGGTGACAACCATCAGGTGATTCTTGAAAATATGCGCAAAGCGATTAACGTAACGGTGACACCATTAACGAAAGAGGGCTGGAAAGCGCTTTTTCAAGCAAGCGGTTTTCGCAATGTGGATACGTTTTCGGGCGAAATGACCTTGCTTTCACCAAAAGGCATGATTTACGACGAAGGCGTTTTAGGCACGTTGAAAATCATCAAAAATGCAATGAAAGCGGAAAACCGAGAGCAGTTTTTACGTATGTTTAAAACCTTTAATGATCCTGAGCATAAATTGCATTTTATTGCGGTTTGCAGTCAAAAATAAATGCATCGATAATATTGACCTTCAATGAACTTTGTTTTGAGCACCGCATTGAAGGTATGAAAAAGGCGAATCTTTCGATTCGCCTTTTATCATTAGTTTTTATCTAGCTTACCAATTACCAGAATACACGCATACCTACACCGATAGCTTTATCATCTTTTTTACCGTTATAAGTGTAGTGCGCACCAGTGTATTCTTTAGTACGTAAGTATTTGCCTTCTAAGAATACAACAACTTGTTTATGAAGTTTGTAGTCTGCGCCAAGTAAGAAACCGTGAGTTTTTTGTTTTTTCACTTCATCAGTTTTTACACGTTCATAAAGATAGTTACCATAAACTTTAGATTTTGCTAGGACTTGGTATTCGAAACCTGGTGAAACATAGAATTTATCTGTTTTGTCGTTACCTTCTTTCTCATGTGCGTAACCAAAATCACCAAGTAATTTGAAATCACCGAATTTGTAGCTTAAAGATGCTAAGTAACCGTCTTTACGATGAGATGCGTTTGAGCCGGTTTCATAATTTGTATGGCCATATGCGAAACGAACATCGTAGTCATTTTGTGCGTAGAGTGCACCTACACCAAACGCGCCTTTAATACCGACTCTAAGCGGTCTACCTTTCTCATCATGTTTTTGACCAAAATTGTAGTTTGCGCTTACTTGTAAACCTTCAACACCTTTATAGTCATAACGTACTACGCCGGTACCTGAAGTCGGGATGTATTTACCTTTTGGTACGATACCGTATTCGTAATCGTTAGATTGACTTAAATCATCAGCGATAGTAAGTTGACGACCGAAAGTGATATCACCGGTTGCTTTACTACCTAAACCGACATAAGCACGTTTGGTGTAAATGCTACCAAATTCATCGCGAGATTCAGTATCATCAAAACGGAACTCTAAACGACCTAATGCATAGAAATCGTTATCTAGGTTATGTTTAACGTTTAAACCGAAACGTGAACCTGCGTTACGTAATGCAGAATTTGTTTCTTTTGTGGAAACTCCGGCTGCGTTAGTTTTTTTAACGCTACCTTTTTCCATAATCACACGAAGAGAACCGTTTAATTCAATTTTAGTTCCTTCATTTTCATAAACGACTGCTGCGTTTGCTGCTGATGCGGCAAATGCACCTACGATTAATGCTGCTAGTGTTTTTTTCATAATTGTTATTCCTTATTGGTGTATTAACGACCAAGATTGAACTTTTTCTTACTGAAAATGTCAACCGCCTAAATGGACGGTCTGAATCATTACAAAAAGCTATTTTTATGTCAACGGAAAACGCTTACAATTTTTCAAATATCAGATCAAGATCACATTTTTTATGCAGTAAAACCTAAAAAGATACGTTGATGTTGAAAAAATTCTCCAAAAAAGCAGAAGTCGCTAAAGTAACAGCGCTCTTACCATTAAGAAAAACTTCAGTCATCATATTTAATTTTCTATGTAACCCACATCTTCTAAAGTCGGATTTTCCGCCCCTTTTTTGGCCAATTCGTCACAAATCTCATTTTCACGATGCCCGGCATGGCCTTTTATCCATTCCCAATGGATTTGGTGACGCGAAATAGCAGTGTCTAATGCGGTCCACAAGTCTTGGTTTTTGACAGGTTTGCCTTGGCTTGATTTCCAATTATTTTTTTTCCAATTAAAAATCCATTGTGTAATGCCGTTTTTCATATATTGGCTGTCGCTATAAAGGGTAATGTGGCAAGGTTCTTTCAAACTTTTTAATGCTTCGATGACAGCGCGTAATTCCATTCGGTTGTTGGTGGTTTTGAAGTAACCTTTGGAAAGGTGTTTTTCGTGTTGTCTATAACGAAGTACGACACCGATGCCGCCTGCTCCCGGGTTACCTAAGCAAGAGCCATCGGTAAAAATTTCAATCTGTTTTTGCATAACAAAATGGTTGTTGTGTAAAATGGCGTGCATTTTAATGGAAAGGCATAGGTTGAACAAATGATAAATCCGACTCGCCAGATTGTGCTTGATACGGAAACCACGGGGATGAACCAGCTCGGTGCCCATTACGAAGGGCACGGTATTATTGAAATCGGCGCGGTAGAATTGGTTAATCGTCGTTACACCGGCAATAATTTTCATATTTATATTAATCCGAATCGTCCGGTGGATCCGGAGGCGATCAAAGTTCACGGTATTACCGATGAAATGCTTGCGGATAAACCGGAATTTAAAGCCGTCGCACAGGAATTTTTAGATTATATTAAAGGCGCCGAATTGTTAATTCATAACGCGCCCTTTGATGTGGGCTTTATGGATTATGAATTTCGTAAAATCGGCTTGGATGTGAAAACCACGGATATTTGCGTAGTGACAGATACCTTGCAAATGGCGCGCCAAATGTATCCCGGTAAACGCAATAATTTGGATGCATTATGCGATCGTTTGGGCATTGATAACAGCAAGCGCACCTTGCACGGCGCGTTGCTGGATGCGGAAATTTTGGCAGACGTTTATCTTTCCATGACCGGCGGACAAACCAGTTTGTTTGCAGAAGAAGATGAGGACGTACCTGCGATTATCGCCGCAACGGAAGAAAATAAAATCGAACCGGAGCAGAATGCAGTCGTTTTTTCCGATAATTTAAATGTGTTACGACCTAATGAAGGCGAGATTCAGGCACATTTGGAATTATTAAAAATGATTAATAAAAAAAGTGGCGGAAAATGCGTGTGGGATTTACGAATGAATGATGAGCCCGTGCATTAAATAAACATCCGAAGTTGAAATCGAAAAAAAAGATTGACGAGATAACGGGCGGTCATTATGATACGCAGCACTTAAACGGAGTGGTAGTTCAGCTGGTTAGAATACCTGCCTGTCACGCAGGGGGTCGCGGGTTCGAGTCCCGTCCATTCCGCCAATTTTTGTTTACTCCTTAATCTTGAGTTCGTTAAGTCGAACATCAATATAAAATCTGCGGAGTGGTAGTTCAGCTGGTTAGAATACCTGCCTGTCACGCAGGGGGTCGCGGGTTCGAGTCCCGTCCATTCCGCCAATCCTTTAAATGTAAAATCGCACCCAAGAGGTGCTTTTTTTATGTCCGGTGTCAAATCATTTTTTACCAACCCGCTAACTTCCGCTATAATGGCGCCCATTTTTTTGCAAGATAGAGATTTTTTATGACAACTCCCGTTGTAGCTCTTGTGGGGCGCCCGAATGTGGGAAAATCTACCTTATTTAATCGTCTCACCCGCACGCGTGATGCTTTGGTGGCCGATTTTCCGGGCTTAACGCGCGATCGTAAATACGGTCATGCGCACATCGCCGGACACGAATTTATCGTAATTGATACTGGCGGTATTGATGGCACGGAGGAAGGCGTAGAAGAAAAAATGGCCGAGCAGTCTTTGCTCGCCATTGAAGAGGCGGATGTCGTACTTTTCCTGGTGGATGCTCGCGCCGGCTTAACCGCGGCAGATATCGGCATCGCGAATTATTTGCGTCAACGCCAAAATAAAACCACTGTGTTGGTAGCAAATAAAACCGACGGTATTGATGCAGATTCCCATTGTGCCGAGTTTTATCAATTAGGATTAGGTGAAATCGAACAAATCGCCGCCTCCCAAGGTCGCGGCGTCACACAGTTAATGGAACAAGTTCTGGCACCGTTCGCCGAACGCTTGGAAAGCGCGGACGAAATCGAGCCGACTTCCGAAGACGCGCAAGACGAATGGGAACAAGCGCTTGATTTTGACTTCGCCGAGAGCACCGCATTGATTGACGAAGCATTGGAAGATGAAGCGGAAGAGCAAGATAAAAATATCAAAATTGCCATCGTAGGGCGCCCGAATGTGGGTAAATCCACCTTAACCAACCGGATTCTCGGCGAAGATCGCGTGGTTGTGTACGATTTGCCGGGCACCACACGCGACAGTATTTACATTCCGATGGAACGCGACGGACAAGCATATACCTTAATCGATACTGCCGGTGTGCGTAAACGCGGTAAAGTGCATCTTGCGGTGGAAAAATTCTCCGTCATCAAAACCTTACAAGCGATTCAAGACGCCAATGTCGTATTATTGGTGATTGACGCGCGCGAAAATATTTCTGATCAAGATTTATCTTTACTTGGCTTTATTTTGAATGCCGGACGTTCTTTGGTCATCGTCGTGAACAAATGGGATGGGCTCGATCAAGACGTGAAAGAGCGGGTGAAGTCCGAACTTGATCGGCGCCTGGATTTTATTGATTTTGCCCGTGTACATTTTATTTCGGCCTTGCACGGTAGCGGCGTCGGCAATCTATTTGATTCCGTTAAAGAGGCTTACGCTTGTGCCACGCAAAAAATGACCACTTCAATGTTAACGCGCATTTTGCAAATGGCGACGGATGAACATCAACCACCAATGGTAGCCGGTCGCCGCATTAAACTGAAATATGCGCATCCGGGCGGTTACAATCCGCCGATTGTTGTGGTGCATGGTAATCAAATGGAGAAATTGCCGGATGCTTACAAACGTTATTTATCCAACTATTATCGTAAAAGTCTGAAAATTATCGGCTCGCCGATTCGTTTGTTGTTCCAAGAAGGCTCGAATCCGTTTGCCGGACGCAAAAATAAACTTACGCCGAGTCAATTGCGTAAGCGTAAGCGGTTAATGAAGTTTATTAAGAAATCAAAAAGATAGGTGAAAATGCGGTCGAGTCGGGCCGCATTTTTTATCGCTGTGAACCTTCAAAATAGCACCGCATTGGCGGGCTTTCAATGCGGTGCTATTTTACAACCCCAGCGTTTCTTTGACGAACGGGATGGTTAGATTGCGTTGCGCTTGCAAGGAAGCTTTGTCAAGTTTTGCTAAAGTTTGCAACAAAGTATGCATATCGCGATCCAGCCGTTTTAGCAAAAATTGCGCCGTTTCCGCCGGTAACTCAATACCGCGCCGACGCGCATTCTCTTGCAGCACCTCAAGTTTTTGTGTGTCCGTTAGGGGCGTAAGTTGATAAATTTCGCCCCATTTTAAGCGCGACGCCAAGTCCGGCAATTGCACCTTCAGAGCAGAAGGCGAAACTGTGGCGCTGATCAATAAAAGTGTTCGCCCGCCGGCTTTGATGCGATTGAATAAATCGAATAATGCCATTTCCCATTCCGCTTCACCAATGACGGCTTGCAAATCGTCCAAACACACCAATTCTTGTTGCTCTAAATTTTCTAGTACGGCCGGGGAAAAATAGTGCGATTTATTTAATGGCACATAAATCGCTGCGTGTTGTTCGTTTAAATATTGGTTGCACAGTGCGCACAACAAATGGCTTTTACCGCAGCCAGGCGCGCCCCAAATATAAAAAAATTGCTGTTGAATTTGTTGCCAATTTTGGTGTAGCGAATTCAGCAACAACAGATTGTTGTTGGCGTAAAAATTCTCAAATGTGTGCTCATCGATTTGATGAATGGGCAAGGACAATTGCTGATTCAAAGTGATAACGTTTTTGTTTAGGAAAAAGAAAAGGGCTAAATTAGCAGAATTTAGCCCTAATTTTTGTGGGTCATTCTACTTCATTTTTGGCTTTTGGCAAAATTAAGTTCAGCACGATGGCGACGATGGCACATAGGCTGATACCTTTTAAGGACACCACATCACCAACGTTTACAAACATATTGCCGATGCCGAATGTCATCACCACGGAAATGATGCAGAGATTGCGCGGCTCGGTGACATCCACTTTGCCTTTAATCAGTGTGCTCATGCCCACCACGGCGATAGAACCGAAGACTAACATCATAATGCCGCCCATCACGATGGTCGGAATGGTGGAAAGGAAGGCGCCCACTTTGCCACAGAAGGAAATCGCAATCGCCCACACGGCTGCCCAAGTCATAATGTTCGGATTGAAGTTGCGCGTCAGCATGACCGCGCCGGTTACTTCGGCGTAAGTGGTATTTGGCGGGCCGCCGACTAGAGAGGCAGCAGCGGTCGCGACGCCGTCGCCCAGCAAGGTGCGATGTAGGCCCGGTTTTTTCAGGAAGTCTTTGCCGGTAACCGAGCTAATCGCCATAATGCCACCCACGTGTTCCACCGCCGGCGCGATGGCGATCGGTAACATATAAAGTATCGCTTCAAGATTAAATTCCGGTTTGGTGAGTTTCGGCAGTTCGAACCAAGGGGCGTCAATCACCGGTTGGAAATTGATTAAGCCTAAGAACAAGCAAAGAATATAGCCTGCGCTGATACCAAACATAATCGGGATAAGTTTCATCAAACCTTTAGCGAATACGGCGACGACAAGTGTAACGGTTAAAGTGACCATTGAAACCAGCACCGCATTGTTATAGTCGTAAGCGCTATCTTTACCCAGTGCCATATTCACCGCTACCGGTGCTAAACCCATACCGATAATGATAATCACCGGGCCGACCACAACCGGCGGGAAAATACGCTCAAGGGCTTGGCTACCGCGGATTTTTACTAATGCGGAAAGCGCGAAGTAAACAAGACCGGCACAGGCTAAACCACCCATGGTGGTTGGAATGCCCCAGGTTTGCACGCCGTATTGAATGGGCGCAATAAAAGCGAAGGAAGAAGCGAGAAAAATCGGCACTTGTTTGCCGGTGCAAAGTTGGAATAGCAAAGTGCCGATACCGGCGGTGAGTAGTGCGGTGTTGGAATCAAGGCCGGTGATTAACGGCACCAGTACCAGTGCACCGAAAGCCACGAAGAGCATTTGTAAACCCACGAAAGATTGTTTGGCAATGCTTTGTGTTTCTTCCGGTTGCGCCGGTGCGGTTTGGTTTTGTTGGTTCATTTTAGTTTCAACTCTCAGTTTGAATTAACTTGAAAAGGGTGGTTTGTTTCGATGATGTTTTTTAGCATGTCAGTTTTCCGCCCGAAAAAAGACGGCTCGCAAGCCGTCTCGTTGTATCAGGAACAAAAGTTATTTTGTTCCGAAAATTTTATCGCCCGCATCGCCCAAGCCCGGGATGATGTAGCCGTGCTCGTTTAAGTGATCGTCGATCGAAGCGCAATAAAGTTCGATATCCGGATGTGCTGCTTCTAGTGCTTTTATGCCTTCTGGTGCGGCGACAAGCACCAATACTTTGATGTGTTTGCAGCCTTTGGCTTTTAATAGATCAAGCGTAGCGATCATCGAACCACCGGTGGCTAACATGGGATCAACCACGATGGCAAGACGTTCGTCCAAATCGCTGGCGAGTTTTTGAAAGTAAGGTACCGGCTCAAGGGTTTCTTCGTTACGATAAATCCCAACGACGCTGATGCGCGCGCTTGGAACGTGTTCCAATACGCCATCCATCATACCGAGGCCGGCGCGTAAAATCGGCACGACGGTAACTTTCTTGCCTTTAATGCGGTCAATTTCAACGGGGCCGTTCCAACCGTCAATGGTCACTTTTTCGGTTTCCAAATCGGCGGTAGCTTCATAGGTTAATAAACTGCCGATTTCTGTTGCCAATTCGCGAAATTTTTTGGTATCGATTTCAGCCTCACGCATTACACCCAATTTATGCTTTACCAACGGGTGTTTGACTTCAACAAGCTTCATAATTTGCCTCTTAACTGCTTGGGAATAGATAAATGTGCCGATTAAAAATAAAATCGCGGAATTCTAAATCGGAAAATCGAAAAATACCAGCGGTTTATATATAAAAAATGGCATATAAAACCTTATTTTTCTGTATAGAAAGAGGTTGAGCTTGGTTTTTTTTATCGCGGAATTAAATCGAATATCCGTATTGTTAATTAAACTTTGACAGAGATCACTAATTAGAGTTAAAGACGTTGTGTTTCTTTTCCGCGTAACTAGAATGAAATCATTAGAATTGCTTTAACAAAAGCGCAAAAAACAGCCAAAAATTCAATTTCCTATTCAAAGTGAAACGGTGCAGACACAAATTCAATTTTTGCGTGGATCTGACACGGTAAATTACGGTGATATCGGTGAGGAGCTCGGCACATACGATGCGCTCTCGTTGAACCGTTTTTGGCACTGTCGTGAGTTGGAATCATTCGAACGGCTCGCTATTTGGTCAATGCGGTGCTAAAACAGAAGTACGATCAACAGGTGATAGATATATTGAATAGCCTTCATCGTAATAATTATCTTGCGCCGGATTATGAAGGCGACGCCCTTGCTCCGAATTGGCGTAAAAAATTCGCATAATCTTTAGAATTTATTTTTAGCAACGAATCATTACAAACCTTCTTTGCGTGAATCAACTCATCGCGCAAAGCGTAAGGAGATGCCATGACATATGCAACGACACAAGCAATTATCGATAGTTTTTTTGATGCTACCAACGGCGATCCTTTCGCTACACTAGGTATGCATGAAACCGAACGCGGCATTGAGGTTCGCGCACTTTTGCCGGATGCGGATCATGTAAGCGTTATTGCGTTTGAGTCCGGTGAGCGCGTAGCGGAATTAGACTGCTTGGATGAACGCGGTTTTTTTTCCGGCGTGATCCCAAATTGCCGTGAATTTTTTGCCTATCAATTACAGGTTTCATGGGGGCTAGAAGGACAAATAGTGGAAGATCCGTACCGTTTTCATCCGATGCTTGATGATCTTGAACAATGGCTGCTTTCCGAAGGTTCAATGCTTCGTCCTTATGAAGTACTCGGCGCACATTTTATGGAATGCGACGGTGTAAGCGGAGTGAATTTTCGTTTATGGGCACCGAATGCCCGACGGGTTTCCATCGTGGGCGATTTTAATTATTGGGACGGTCGTCGCCACCCGATGCGGTTTCACGCAAAAAGCGGCGTGTGGGAATTGTTTCTACCGAAAGCCAGTTTGGGGCAGCTTTATAAATTTGAACTTATTGATTGCCACGGCAATCTTCGCTTGAAAGCCGATCCTTATGCTTTCAGTTCGCAGCTTCGCCCGGATACCGCCTCGCAAATCAGCGCTTTGCCAAATGTGGTGGAAATGACGGAACAACGTCGTGAAGCGAACCAAGCGAATCGGCCGATTTCCATTTATGAAGTGCATTTAGGTTCATGGCGCCGCAATTTAGAAAATAATTTCTGGCTTGATTACGATCAAATCGCTGACGAACTCATACCTTACGTGAAGGATATGGGATTTACGCATATTGAATTTTTACCGCTTTCTGAGTTCCCTTATGACGGTTCTTGGGGTTATCAACCGCTCGGACTGTATTCACCGACCAGTCGTTTCGGTTCACCGGAAGGCTTTCGTCGTTTAGTCCAACGGGCCCATGATGCGGGGATTAACGTTATTTTAGATTGGGTGCCGGGCCATTTTCCAAGCGACACTCACGGACTTGTCGCCTTTGATGGCACCGCATTGTACGAGCACGCCGATCCAAAAGAAGGTTACCATCAAGATTGGAACACGCTGATTTACAATTACGGCCGCCATGAAGTGAAAAATTTCCTTTCCAGTAATGCGCTGTATTGGTTGGAACGTTTCGGGGTGGACGGCATTCGCGTGGATGCGGTGGCGTCAATGCTCTACCGTGATTACAGTCGTGCGGAAGGTGAGTGGATTCCAAATCAATACGGCGGACGCGAAAATTTGGAAGCCATCGAATTTTTAAAACATACCAACTGGAAAATTCACAGCGAAATGGCAGGGGCGATTTCTATCGCGGAAGAATCGACTTCTTTTGCGGGCGTCACCCATCCGAGCGAACAAGGTGGGCTCGGCTTCAATTTCAAATGGAATATGGGATGGATGAACGACACCCTTTCCTATATGAAACTCGATCCGATTTATCGCCAATATCACCATAATAAAATGACTTTCGGCATGGTCTATCAATACAGCGAAAACTTCGTATTGCCACTTTCTCACGACGAAGTGGTACACGGCAAATGCTCATTACTCGGCAAAATGCCGGGCGATGCGTGGCAAAAATTCGCTAACTTGCGGGCTTATTACGGCTATATGTGGGGCTACCCGGGTAAAAAATTACTGTTTATGGGCAATGAATTTGCACAAGGGCGCGAATGGAATCACGAAGAAAGTTTGGATTGGTTTTTGTTAGACGAAAACATTGGTGGTGGTTGGCACAAAGGCGTGTTGAAATTGGTGAAAGACTTGAACCGTATTTACCAACAAAATCGCCCGCTTTTCGAACTTGATAATTCGCCGGAAGGCTTTGATTGGCTTGTGGTGAACGATGCCGCGAATTCTGTCTTCGCTTTTGAGCGCAGAAGCTGCGATGGCGAATGTATTATCGTAATCAGTAACTTCACGCCTGTCCCGCGCCACGAGTACCGCATTGGTGTGAATATCGCCGGTAGCTATGAAGAAATTTTGAATACCGATTCGATGTATTACCAAGGATCCAATATCGGTAATTTCGGTGAAGTACGAACTGAAGATATGGAAAGCCATGGGCGCAAACATTCCATTTCCGTTTCCATTCCGCCGTTGGCGACGGTCTATTTAAAATTGAAAACGGAATAAATCGTTCTATTTCTCTGCGAAAGATTGAATTTTTATTCCTTTGTAAACGGCGAAAACCGCCACAAAACGGTTACGGGAAGAATTGCAGTAAAGCGATCATGAGATCGCCGATTAGCACCGCATTGAAGCCCCGTGTGGCAAGGGTTCAATGCGGTGCTCAAATCACACTTCGCCTTCAATGCCGCTTTCTGAGAACAGAGAGAAAATTAAAGTGCGAAGCAATATGGCGAGATAACGATGTTCAACATTTACGATAACGGCACGGCATTTCCACCGGGCTATTCAAAAATAGTTAAAAACGGCGAACAAATCGCTAATTTTGCATTGTTTTCTGCGGCGGCGAGCCGTGTTGAACTTTGCTTATTTAGTAGCGAAGAAGAAATCCGTTTTCCAATGATTCGTACGGAAAATGTGTGGCATTTGGCGCTAACCGGCGTGGAAATCGGCACGGAATACGGTTTTCGTGTTTACGGTGAATATGCCAATCCGCAGAAATTGATGCTTGATCCTTATGCAAAAGCGGTAACTCATAAGCCTGATTTAACGACGGAAGAAAGCCGTTCTTGGTTTTTAATGAACGATAATCGTGACAATGCCCCCCTTGCACCAAAAGCGGTCGTAATTTCGGAAGATTTCGATTGGTCGGGCGACAGCGCACCGAATACGCCATGGGCGCAAACTATTCTGTATGAACTGCATGTGAAGGGATTTAGTCAGCTCAACGACAACATTCCGGCGGCGCTACGCGGTACTTATGCGGGGTTAGCTCATCCGGTGAATTTGGCTTATTTGCAAGCGCTTGGCGTGACGGCCGTTGAATTATTACCGGTCAATTTTTTTGTGGATGAGCCGCACTTACAAGAAAAAAATTTGCAAAATTATTGGGGATATAATCCGCTTGCCATGTTCGCCGTAGAGCCGAAATATGCCTCAAGCGAAAATCCGCTTGTTGAATTTAAAGCGATGGTAAAAGCTTTACACGGTGCGGGTATTGAAGTCATTTTGGATGTGGTGTTTAACCATTCCGCCGAATCGGAGCAAGGTTATCCGACTTTTTGTCAACGCGGAATTGACGATCAAACATACTATTGGCGCAATGATAGTGGGCATTACATTAACTGGACGGGTTGCGGCAATATGCTCAATCTCTCTTCCGGAGTGGGGCGTAAATGGGTGGTAGATTGCTTGCGGTATTGGGCGGAACAATGCCGCGTGGATGGTTTCCGTTTTGATTTGGCCTCGGTGCTTGGACGCGATAAGCCCGATTTTAATGCACAAGCGCAGCTTTTTAGCGATATTCGGAACGAGCCGAGTTTGCAGCGCGTGAAACTGATTGCCGAGCCTTGGGATATCGGGCATTACGGTTATCAGGTAGGTAATTTCCCAAGTTATTTTGCTGAGTGGAATGATCGTTTTCGTGATGATCTTTGTCGTTTTTGGTTATGGAAAAGTGGCGACGTAGGCGCGTTTGCCGAGCGTTTTGCCGGTTCCGCTGATTTGTTTAAGAAAAACGATCGTTTACCGCACTCGACGCTTAATTTTATTACCGCTCATGATGGCTTTGTTATGCGTGATTTGGTCAGTTATAACGAAAAACATAATGAGGCTAACGGCGAAGAAAACCGTGACGGGAGAAATGAAAATTACAGCTACAACCACGGAGTAGAAGGTTTAACAGAAAATTTGTCTGGAACCGAAAGAAATACAATAGAAAATGACCGTTTATTCGCCCAATACGGTTTGCTAATGAGTTTATTGCTTGCTAATGGCACGCCTATGTTGCTGGCCGGCGATGAATTCGGTAATACGCAATATGGCAACAATAACGCGTATTGCCAAGACAATGAAATTACTTGGTTGAAATGGGCAGATTTTAATACGGAATTATTTGAATTAACGAAGCAAACGATTGCAGCACGTAAACAGATACAAAGTTTGCAAAACGATGCTTGGTGGTCAAATGAAAATGTCGCTTGGTTCAATCTGCATGGGGAACCGATGCAATTAGCCGATTGGCAAAACCTTGGAGTCAAAGCGTTACAAATTTTATTGGATGCAAAATGGCTTCTTTTAGTTAATGCGAAAGCAGAATCTCAGACTTTCATATTGCCTAGTTGTGCTGTCAGCCAATGGAAAGCCTTGGTAGGGACAACAAACTTAACGTTCATTTCGTCACAGGAAGTGGCGGTTAGCAGTATGGCATTTTGTTTGTTGAAGAAAACGGATTGTTGATACAAACGGAGATTTATAATGAAAAGTCCAAACAAATACTCTCTTATAAAAGATACCTTAGTGCTTATTTTAGCCGGCGGCCGTGGCTCACGACTTCATGAATTAACCGATAAGCGTGCCAAACCGGCCCTTTATTTCGGGGGGAATCGCCGTATTATCGATTTTGCTCTTTCAAATTGTATCAACTCCGGTTTAAACCGTATCGGCGTGGTTACGCAATATGCCGCTCATTCGTTGCTCCGTCATTTGCAAACCGGTTGGTCATTTTTACCGCAAGAACGCGGTGAATTTGTGGATATGCTCCCTGCGCGTCAACAAATTGATGATTCTACTTGGTATCGGGGAACTGCCGATGCGGTGTACCAAAATATGGCAATTATTCGCGATCATTATCGTCCTAAATATATTTTGATTTTGGCCGGCGACCATATTTACAAACAGGATTATAGCGTGATGCTGATGGATCACGTATCCAGCGGTGCTAAATGCACGGTAGGCTGTATTGAAGTGCCGCGTTCCGAAGCCAGCGAGTTCGGTGTGATGGCGGTAAATGAAAATTTAAAAGTAAAAGCCTTTGTTGAAAAACCGAAAGATCCACCGGCAATGGTGGGGAAACCCGATATTTCTTTGGCCTCTATGGGCATTTATGTATTTGATGCGGATTATTTATATGATTTGCTTGAACGAGAAGTGAACAAGCCAAATAGCAGCCATGATTTCGGCAAGGATATTTTGCCGAAATGTTTGCAAGAAGAGACACTTTATGCGCATCCGTTTAGCCGCTCTTGCATGGGGCGTAATACGGAAGGTGAAATTTATTGGCGTGACGTCGGTACACTTGATAGTTTCTGGCAATCCAATCTCGACCTTGTCTCGGAAAAACCGCAGCTTGATATTTATGATCAAGACTGGCCGATTCGCGGTAATCCGGTACAAGCGTATCCGTCTAAATTTTTTTATAAAGACGCCAGTATTCGTCCGGTAGATAATTCCTTAATCGGCGGTGGTTGTGTGATCACCGATGCGTCGATTAGTTATTCCGTGTTATTTGACCGTATTAAAATTAATGAAGGTTCCCGTATTGATCATTGCGTTGTACTTCCTGAAGTGGAAATCGGCAAAAACTGTATTTTGAAAAACTGCATTATCGATCGTCACTGTGAAATTCCGGACGGTACACAAATCGGCGTTAATCCGGAAGAAGATAAAAAGCATTTCCGTATCAGTTCCACCGGTAAAGTCATTTTGGTGACTCGTCCGATGTTGCAAAAGTTAGCGGGCGAAGAGGTTGTTTCGGAAGCGCATTTGGATTGATAAAGAAAAAGTGCGGTTGATTTCAGAAATCTTTGGAAACCGACCGTACTTTTTTACTCTTCTTTAAAGAAAACCTATTCTTCAAGGGTTATTTATAATCATAGGAAATTTTATGAAAGTTTTACACGTTTGCTCGGAGCTTTATCCTTTATTGAAAACAGGTGGGCTTGCCGACGTTATTGGTGCCTTACCCTTCGCGCAAAAAATGATAGGAATGGACGTGCGAATTTTATTGCCTGCCTATCCGGCAATTTTTCGTGGTATACCCGAAACCCATGTCGTAGCAGAATTTGATAACTTTGCCGGTCATGTTGTTTTACAGTATGGTGAATATAACGGCTTGGGTGTTTATTTAATAGACGCGCCACATTTGTATGCGCGCAAGGGGAATCCTTATCACGATGCGGATTACAACGATTATGGCGATAATTATAAACGCTTTGCGCTACTCGGTTGGATCGGCGCGGAATTGGCTACAGGGTTGGATTCTTGGTGGCGTGCGGAAATTGTTCATGGTCATGATTGGCATGCGGGACTCGCTGCCGCTTATTTGGTTAACAAAGGTAAACCGGCCAAATCCGTTTTCACCATTCATAATTTAGCTTATCAAGGACAGTTTGCGCGTCGTCACTTAGATGAAATCGGATTGCCGGAAAGTATGTTTGATATGAACGGATTAGAATTGTTTGGTCAAATTTCTTATTTGAAAGCCGGCTTGTATTATTCCGATGCGGTAACGGCGGTTAGCCCGACTTATGCACAAGAAATTACGACGGAAGAATTCGCTTATGGTTTGCAAGGATTGTTAGGAAGCTTGCGTGAGCAAGGCAAATTAGTCGGCATTTTAAATGGTGTGGACGAACAAATTTGGCATCCGAGCTGCGACGGTTATCTTCAATATCATTACAAACAAAAAACTATGACGGGCAAGAAGAAAAATAAAGCCGAATTACAGGCTTATTTCAATTTGCCGCCAAAAGAAGAGGCGCTGCTGTTTGTGATGGTTACACGTTTAACCGAGCAAAAAGGGATCGATTTATTAATTGAAAGCGCAGACGAGATTGTGGCGCAAGGTGGGCAGCTTGCGTTACTTGGCTCAGGAGCACCGCATTGGGAGGCTGCCGTGCGTGCTCTGGCAGAAGCGTATCCTGAGAATGTTGCGGTAAAAATCGGTTACGACGAGGCGCTTTCTCATTTAATGGTTGCCGGCGGCGATGTGATTTTGGTACCAAGTCGTTTTGAACCTTGCGGCTTAACTCAGCTCTACGGTTTACAATACGGCACGTTACCCTTAGTGCGGCAAACCGGCGGATTAGCCGATACTGTGGTGAATAGTACCACCGATAGCATCAAGGAACGTACGGCAACCGGTTTTGTATTTCAGCAGGCGAGAGCAACGGATTTAAGGCAAGCCATTCGACAGGCTTTCTCTTTGTGGCAGAAACCGAAAGTCTGGTCAATGGTGCGCGCCAATGCGATGAGCCAAGATTTCAGTTGGCGCAATGCCGCGCAACATTATCAGGCGTTATATCGTCGTTTATAATTTGTTGCTTGCACCGCTTGAAAATTTTTTTATCAAGCGGTGCAAATTTAATTGTTTTTTGGCGAATAAAGTCTAAAATTTAGGCGTTTTTTATTGTGGGGCTAACGCTTTATTATTAATAATACGGATGTTAGAAAGCTGGACATTTCCTATATTCTAAAAAATTTGGGGCTTGTGCTGAGCGCCGTTCAATAGGCAAATGGAAGCCTATATCGTTTAGTTATCCCTTTCTCATTTCTTCACTTCTCTCACTGAGGTTCATAACCATGATAATGGATAATTTTGATTCTCCATTCCTATACCATCGTCCCGAAATCAATGTTGAAGCATTGAAAAAATCGATTGTCTATAAACTTATCTTTTCTATCGGTCGCTCTCCGCGTGAAGCGAGTACGCGTGACTGGTTGAATGCTACCTTATACGCCGTTCGCGATCTCGTAACGGAAGGTTGGATTTCTACGGCAAGCCAAGCACGCGCAGACGACGTTCGTCGCGTTTATTACCTTTCAATGGAATTTTTAATTGGACGTACCCTTTCTAACGCGTTGATTGCAGAGGGGGTTTATGACATTGCTAAAGAAGCGTTGCAAGAAATGAATGTCGATTTGGAAGATATCATTGCCAAAGAAGTGGATCCCGGTTTGGGTAACGGTGGTTTAGGGCGTCTTGCGGCCTGTTTTATGGATTCCATCGCAACGCTTTGTTTGCCGGGAATGGGCTACGGTATCCGTTATGAATACGGAATGTTCCGTCAAAAAATTGAAAACGGCGAACAAGTCGAACGGCCGGATGACTGGTTGGAAAAAGGAGCACCTTGGGAATTTATGCGTCCGTCTAAGCGTTTTAGAGTGGCATTCGGTGGTGGCATTCATTTTGAAGGTAAAAAATGCATATGGGAGCCACAAGAAAAAGTAACGGCGCTTGCGTACGATCAAATGATTCCTGGCTATGAAAACAATTCAGCAGCAACCTTGCGTTTATGGTCTGCCCATGCGGAAGAAACCTTTAATCTTGCCGAATTTAACCGCGGCGAGCATTTGGCTGCAATGGAAGCACGTTCCGCCAATAAGAACCTTTCACGCGTGCTTTATCCGGACGATTCTACTTGGAATGGCCGTGAATTGCGCTTGCGCCAAGAGTACTTTCTTGTTTCGGCATCGCTTCAAGACATTATTCGTCGTCACAAACGTACCCACGAGAATTTAGAAAACTTGGCGGACAAAGTGGCAATTCACTTGAACGATACGCATCCGGCTCTAGCGATTCCCGAACTGATGCGCGTATTGATTGATGAGGAAGGTTTCGAATGGCAAAAAGCGTGGGATATGACCCGCCGTATTTTCTCCTATACTTGCCACACATTGATGTCGGAAGCGTTGGAAACTTGGCCGGTGGAAATGATGGCGAAGGTGTTACCACGCCATTTGCAAATGATTTTCGACATTAACGATCGTTTCTTGGAATATGTGCGTACTTATATCACGACAGATAACGATTTTATTCGCCGCGTATCGCTTATTGAAGAAGGCCATCAACGTAAAGTGCGTATGGGCTGGTTGTCGGTGGTGGGTTCCCATAAAATCAACGGCGTGGCGGCAATCCACTCTGATTTAATGGTCACCTCTACTTTTGCCGACTTTGCGCGTATTTACCCGGAACGCTTTACCAATGTGACGAACGGCATTACTCCGCGTCGTTGGTTAGCGGTAGCGAATCCGGCATTGGCAGCTTTGTTTGATAAATATATTGGTAACGAATGGCGTTGTGATTTAAGCCAAATTAAAAAATTGGCAACCGTAGCGCACGATAAAACTTTTAAAGAAGCAATCGCTGATATTAAACACGCTAATAAAATTAAACTTGCCGACTATGTGAAACGTGAACTTGGTATTGAGCTTGACCCCAATGCGGTGTTCGACGTGCAGGTGAAACGTATCCATGAATATAAACGGCAGATATTAAATGTATTGCACATTGTGGCACGCTACAATGCGATGCTTGCAGACCCTGAAAAAGATTGGCAACCGCGAGTATTTATTCTCGCGGGGAAAGCAGCTTCTGCCTACTACGCGGCGAAACAAACCATTCACTTGATTAATGATGTTGCTAACGTAATTAACAATGATGAACGTTTATGTGGTCGATTAAAGGTAGTATTTATTCCGAATTACAGTGTGAGTTTGGCACAGTTAATTATTCCGGCTGCAGATATTTCCGAACAAATTTCTTTGGCCGGTACGGAAGCCTCCGGTACCAGTAATATGAAATTTGCTCTTAACGGCGCATTAACCCTTGGCACACTCGATGGTGCAAATGTAGAAATTTTGGAAAACGTAGGCGAAGAGCATATTTTCATTTTCGGTAACACGGTGGAACAAGTAGAAGAGTTACGTCGTGGCGGTTATCGTCCGTTCGAATATTACCAACACGATGCGGAACTCCGTGCCGTGGTTGATCAGATTATTTCCGGCGTATTCTCTCCGCAAGAACCGCAGCGTTATTTACAATTGCTGCAGGGTTTACAATATCATGATTACTACCAGGCGTTTGCGGATTTTCGCAGCTATGTCGATGCGCAAAAATTGGTGGACGAGAAATACAAACAGCGTGATCAATGGATCGAAAGTACGATTCAAAATATTATCAATATGGGATTTTTCTCGTCGGATCGGACGATTTTGGAATATGCAAAGAATATTTGGAAAGTCGAGCCGATTAAACTCAACTGATAAAAATCCTCGAAAGGGGATTTTTTGTTTTTTTGAATGCCGGTATGAAATTTATGCAGTAAAAAACCGCTCCGAAGAGCGGTTAGTTTTTTAAAGGTTTTGATTAACCTTTGTAGTTGTAAATATGAGCAACTAAGTCTAATACTTTGTTTGAATAACCAGTTTCGTTATCGTACCAAGATACTAATTTAACGAAAGAATCAGTTAATGCGATACCTGCATCCGCATCAAATACGGAAGTTAAGGTACAACCGTTGAAATCGGTGGAAACTACTGCATCTTCGGTGTAGCCTAAAACGCCTTTTAATTCGCCGTTGAAGGTTTTACCTTCCGCTGCATCTTTAATCGCTTGTTTGATTTGTTCGTAAGTTGCAGGTTTTTCGAGGTTAACGGTTAAGTCAACAACAGATACGTTTGGTGTTGGAACACGGAAGGCCATGCCGGTTAATTTACCGTTTAATGCCGGTAATACTTTACCTACAGCTTTTGCTGCGCCAGTTGAAGACGGAATGATGTTTTGAGATGCACCACGGCCGCCTCGCCAGTCTTTTGCGGATGGGCCGTCTACGGTTTTTTGAGTTGCCGTAGTGGCGTGAACAGTGGTCATTAAACCGTCTTTAATACCGAAAGTTTCGTGAACAACACGCGCTAAAGGAGCCAAACAGTTTGTCGTACAAGAGGCATTGGAAACAATGTCTTGACCGGCGTATGCGCCGAAGTTTACGCCACGTACGAACATCGGTGTTGCGTCTTTAGATGGGCCGGTTAATACCACTTTTTTCGCGCCCGCAGTAATGTGTTTACGTGCGGTTTCATCAGTTAAGAATAAACCGGTTGCTTCAACAGCGATATCTACGCCAATTGAACCCCAGTTTAAGTTTGCCGGATCGCGTTCTGAGGTTACGCGGATAGTTTTACCGTTAACAACTAAGTTCCCGTCTTTTACTTCAACGGTTCCGTCGAAACGGCCGTGAGTTGAGTCGTATTTCAACATATAAGCCATATATTCGACATCGATTAAGTCGTTGATACCTACCACTTCGATATCATCGCGTTGTTGAGCCGCGCGGAATACGATACGACCAATACGACCAAAACCATTAATACCAATTTTAATAGCCATAAGATTTTCACCTTTTTAGTTAAGTTAAACAAAGCATTATGTTAGGGAAATTCATCTATTATCCCGTAAAATACCGCGGTAGATTGTAGCATGGACGTTAGGATAAAACTAGAAATGCGACTTATTTTTGTGATCTAAGTCAAAATCGTTCCGGGTTTTAAAACCTGGCTAAAATTACCCGCACTTTTAATGCTTTTTTCTTAAATAATCGGCATAATAGTCGGCAAATTTTAACGAAAGGTTTAAACAGTGTCTCAAGGCAATTTATATATTCTTTCAGCTCCGAGCGGCGCTGGTAAATCCTCTTTGATTTCCGCCTTATTGGAACGTGATTCCTCCACTCCAAAAATGGTGTCGATATCTCATACCACTCGGGCGCCGCGACCGGGCGAAAGTCATGGCGTGCATTATTATTTTGTGTCAAAAGCGGAATTCGAATCTTTAATTGAACAAGATTTGTTTTTAGAATATGCCACGGTTTTCGGCGGTAATTATTACGGTACTTCGTTGCCGGCGATTGAGCAGAATCTAGCGAAAGGCATCGATGTATTTTTAGATATCGATTGGCAGGGGGCGCAACAGATTCGTGAAAAAGTACCTTCTGTAAAAAGTATTTTCATTTTACCCCCGTCTTTGCCGGAACTGGAGCGCCGTTTGATTGGTCGTGGGCAAGATAAGGAAGACGTGATTGCTGAACGCATGGCAAAAGCAAAAAATGAAATTTCGCATTATGACGAATATGATTACGTCATTGTGAACGATAATTTCGAGCAGGCGTTAGGCGATTTACAAAGCATTTTGCGTACGGAACGTTTAACTAAAACTTATCAACAAACAGCGAATGCGGTGCTATTAAATCAACTACTGGATAAGTAGTATTAGATTTAGTATCATGAGCCACTTTGTAGAAAACACTTTAAAAAATCGGAGAATAGAATATGGCACGCGTCACAGTGCAAGATGCAGTAGAAAAAATTGGTAACCGTTTTGATTTAATTTTAACGGCTGCACGTCGAGCAAGACAATTACAGTTACATCAACGCGAGCCGTTAGTGCCGGAAGATAATGATAAGCCGACCGTAATCGCATTGCGTGAAATTGAAAAAGGCTTAATTACGAACGATATTATGGATGTGCAAGAGCATCAAGAAATCGTCGCGATTCAACACGCGGAAGAAGCAGCGGTGGCATTGATTACAGAATAAAATAATGACGTTAATTACCGAATAATCAAATAAAAGTGCGGTTGATTTCAACCGCATTTCTTTTCTATCCATTCAACTGAAAAAGTCAGGTGTCCTTTGGAACTGTTTGCAGATTTAGATCGAATCATTCAAGGGTATTTGCCCGCAGATAAAATTGAATTAGTCAAACGCGCATTTGTTATTGCACGCGATGCGCACAAAGGGCAATTTCGCTCAAGTGGCGAACCTTATATTACTCATCCCGTTGCGGTGGCGTCGATTATCGCAGAAATGCATCTGGATCACGAAGCCGTGATGGCGGCCTTGTTGCATGATGTCATTGAAGACACGCCTTACACCGAACAACAGCTGAAACAAGAATTCGGCGCCAGCGTTGCCGAAATTGTGGACGGCGTGTCGAAGCTTGATAAATTAAAATTCCGCACTCGCCAAGAGGCGCAAGTAGAAAATTTTCGTAAAATGATTTTGGCGATGACGCGCGATATTCGAGTCGTATTGATTAAATTAGCCGACCGTACTCATAATATGCGTACACTCGGCGCATTACGTCCGGACAAGCGCCGTCGTATTGCTAAAGAAACGCTGGAAATTTATTGTCCATTGGCGCATCGCTTGGGTATTGAACACATTAAGAACGAATTGGAAGATCTTTCCTTTGAAGCCATGTATCCGCACCGCTATGAAGTGTTGAAAAAGTTAGTGGATACGGCGCGTAGCAATCGTCAAGAATTAATCGAACGCATTTCAAACGAAATCAAAGCGCGCTTGGAAAACGCCGGAATTTTCGCCCGTGTATGGGGACGAGAAAAACATCTTTACAAGATTTACCAAAAAATGTGTGCGAAAGATCAGGAATTTCACTCCATTATGGATATTTACGCGTTCCGCATTATTGTGAAGAATGCGGACGATTGTTATCGCGTATTAGGACAAATGCATAGTCTTTATAAACCGCGTCCGGGTCGTGTAAAAGATTACATTGCGGTGCCGAAAGCTAACGGTTATCAATCTTTGCAAACATCGATGATTGGCCCGCATGGCGTGCCGGTGGAAGTGCATATTCGCACGGAAGAGATGGAACAAGTGGCAGAAATGGGCGTAACTGCCCATTGGGTGTACAAAGAAAGCGGCAAAAATGACAGTACAACTGCGCAAATTCGCGCGCAACGTTGGTTACAAAGTCTGGTGGAAATTCAACAAAGTGTCGGCAATTCCTTTGAATTTATCGAAAACGTCAAATCCGAATTTTTCCCGAAAGAAATTTTTGTGTTTACTCCAAAAGGCCGAATCGTTGAATTGCCGAAAGGAGCGACCGCTGTGGATTTTGCTTATGCCGTACATTCTGATGTGGGGAATAGTTGCGTGGGCGTAACTGTTGAGCACAAACCTTATCCTTTATTCAAAGCGTTAGAGTCGGGCCAAACCGTTAATATTATTACGGATCCGAATGCACATCCGAAAGCTGCGTGGTTAAACTTTGCAGTTACGGCGCGCGCAAAAACTCGCATTCGCCATTATTTGAAACAACGCTGTAAAGATGATGCGGTGCTCCTCGGGGAACGCGAATTGAGCACCGCATTGGAACCGCACGCCTTGGGCGATCTTGCAATGGAGCGAATTCAAAAGGTATTAGACAAACTGAAATTATCTTCTACGGATGAATTATTACGTGAAATTGGTTTGGGCAATCAACAGGCTGCAGCCATCGCGCATCAATTAATCGGCGAACCGATGAAAGCCAATGGAAATGACCAACCAGCGCCACTTTCAAATACGCTTATTGTTGCGCCGACATTAACGGCAAACGCGCAGTTCGCACAATGTTGCCATCCGATTCCCGGCGATCCGATAATGGGACAAAGCATGGCAAATCATGCTTTGCTGATTCATCATCAACATTGCGGCAATCTCAAACAAAATCGACACTTGATGCAAGCTAAATGGGAAAATGTGCAAAGTGCGGCCAATTTTGACGCCGAATTGCAAATCGAAATCCTAAATGAACAAAATGCTTTACCGAGTTTAATGACTGCGATTACCGCAAGCGAAAGCGGAATCCAAAATATTTGGACAGAAGAACTTGAGAGCAATTTGTTATTGGTAATTTTGCAAATTAGTGTAAAAGACACCAAACATCTAGCGAATGTTGTTCATCGCATTAAAGGCATCACCGGTGTGGTGAACGTAAAACGTAATATTAACGAATGAATGCACGGCTTCTCAATGCGGTGCCGTTGACGACTCTCACCGGCGTGGGCGCAGCGATTTCCGATAAACTTGGTAAACTCGGCATTCATAACTTGCAAGATTTGCTGTTCCATTTGCCGATTCGCTATGAAGATCGTACTCGCATCACGCCGATAGCGCAGCTCCGCCCGGAGCAATATTCCACTATTGAAGGCGTGGTGCAAACCTGTGAAGTAACTTTCGGTCGCCGCCCCATTTTGTCCGTTGGTTTATCCGATGGCACCTCAAAAATTATGTTGCGTTTTTTCAATTTTAACGCGGGCATGCGCAACAGTTTTCAAATTGGCGAGCGCGTGAAAGCGTTTGGCGAAGTAAAGCGCGGCCGCTTTATGGCGGAAATTCACCATCCCGAATATCAAATCGTTCGCGATAATGCACCGCTTGAGTTGGAAGAAACGCTGACACCAATTTATTCGACCACCGAAGGACTCAAACAAAATTTATTACGAAAATTAATGGATCAAGCGTTGGCGCTGCTTGACAACGTGCAGATTGCGGAAATTTTGCCTCATGAATTAAATCCGCATCAGTTCAGTTTAAAAGAAGCGCTTCGTTTACTACATCGTCCACCGCCAGACATTTCGCTTGAAATATTAGAACAAGGCAAGCACCCCGCTCAACAAAGACTGATTTTTGAAGAATTGCTCGCACATAATCTCGCCATGCAAAAAGTTCGATTAGGAATGCAGCAGTTTTTAGCTTTACCTTTACGTGATCAAACGGATTTAAAACAACGATTTTTAGCCGGCTTATCTTTCCGTCCCACTGAGGCGCAAACGCGCGTGGTCGGCGATATAGAACAAGATCTAGCGAAAAATTTCCCAATGATGCGTTTGGTGCAAGGCGATGTGGGATCCGGCAAAACGTTAGTCGCCGCGTTAGCTGCCTTGACTGCGATTGATAATGGTAAACAAGTGGCGTTAATGGCACCGACAGAAATTTTAGCCGAGCAGCATGCCGATAATTTCCGCCGTTGGTTTGAACCTTTGGGTATCAATGTGGGTTGGCTTGCCGGAAAAGTAAAAGGCAAGGCGCGTCGGGCAGAGCTTGAAAAGATCAAGAGTGGTGCGATGCAAATAGTAGTCGGCACGCATGCGCTTTTCCAAGAGGGCGTGGAGTTCGCTGAGCTTGCTTTAGTTATCATTGACGAACAGCACCGCTTTGGTGTTCACCAACGCTTGATGCTACGCGAAAAAGGAGAAAAAGCAGGATTTTATCCGCATCAACTGATTATGACTGCAACGCCTATTCCGCGAACTTTAGCAATGACGGTGTATGCGGATTTGGATACATCAATTATTGATGAATTACCGCCGGGTCGCTCGCCAATTACTACGGTCGTTATTTCGGAAGACCGTCGTGCCGAAATCGTGGAGCGAGTGAAAGAAGCCTGTGTGAAGGAAAGGCGACAAGCCTATTGGGTATGTACGCTGATTGATGAATCGGAAGTATTGGAGGCGCAAGCCGCTGAAGCTATTTGCGAAGATTTAACGAAAGCTTTGCCGATGTTGAAAATTGGCTTAGTCCATGGGCGCATGAAAGCGCAAGAAAAGCAGGTTGTGATGGGACAGTTTAAGCATGCCGAACTGGATGTTTTAGTTGCTACAACAGTCATTGAAGTCGGGGTGGATGTGCCGAATGCGAGTTTAATGATTATTGAAAATGCCGAACGGTTGGGATTATCACAACTTCATCAATTACGCGGACGCGTGGGGCGTGGAAGCACCGCATCTTTCTGTGTTCTGATGTATAAATCGCCACTTGGAAAAATTTCTCAAAAACGCTTGCAAGTATTGCGCGATAGCCAAGATGGCTTTGTGATTTCGGAGAAAGATTTGGAAATTCGCGGGCCGGGTGAGGTGCTTGGTACAAAGCAAACTGGTGTGGCGGAATTTAAGGTAGCGAATTTAATGCGCGATCGCAAAATGATTCCAATGGTGCAGCATTACGCAAAAATGCTAATTCAGAAATATCCCGATATGGCGGATTGTTTGATTCAACGTTGGTTGAATAATAAGGAAATTTACTCGAACGCTTAAGCGTGCGCTCGGTTTTGGAAAAGTTTTATGGCAATAAAAAAACAACCTACGGTACTTTTTTTTGATTCTGGTATGGGTGGATTAAGCGTTTACAAAGAAGCTAAAAAATTGTCACCCGATTGTCATTATTTGTATTGCTTTGACAATGCAGGCTTTCCTTACTCCGAGAAGTCAGAAGAGGAAATTATTGTGCGTACGTTGAATGTCTGTCAGAGCATCAATGAGAAATTTTCGCTTGATGCTATCGTAATTGCCTGTAATACCGCCAGTACCGTCGTATTGTCGCCTCTGCGCGAAAGATTTTCTATTCCGGTAGTCGGTACGGTGCCGGCTATTAAGCCGGCTGCGCAAAGATCACAAACAAAACATATTGGATTATTAGCGACTAAAGGTACAGTAAAACGGGAATATGTAAACAATTTAATTGAGCGTTTTGCACCGCATTGCAAGGTTGAAAAATTAGGCTCGACAATATTGGTGGAAATCGCCGAACAGAAAATTCAAGGACAATCGGTCGATCTTATCGCTTTGAGTAACGAGCTTAAGCCTTGGAAAAATATGGCGGATTTAGATACGATTTGTTTAGGTTGTACGCATTTTCCACTGATTAAAGATGAAATTCAAATTTGCTTGCCGCAAGTGAAAAATTTTATGGATCCTGGCTACGCGATTGCAAAACATTTAAAACATTTGCTTGAGGACGCTGAAATAAATTCAGAAAAAAGACTGCCGCAAGTTAATCAAGTTTTTAGCACAAAAGAACTGGAAAATCCGGAGAAATTAAAATTAGCGTTATTATTGTGGGGATTTAAGGAATTAAACTTGTTGAATGAGTAAATATTTTATCGTTTTGGTGTTTTTGTAGGCAAAAAGTAAGTTTTTTCAATTTTTTTGTAAAAAGTGCTTGCGCGAGGTTAGAAAATTCCTATAATACGCGGCACACAACGACGCACGGTTGTGAAATAGTCAAATTTACACGTGCGTCGTTGTTTTTTGCTCTTTAACAATGAATCAGACAATCTGTGTGGGCACTTGTTGATTGACTTATTTTGAAAATATTTTTAATTTTGAAGTCTTAATAGGTGCTAACTAGAAATTCATAAAGCTTACTTTTAATTTAATTTATAAGTGAGAAGCGAAAACTTTTAGCAAGCAGAATATTGAGCGATTAAACTTGAATTGAAGAGTTTGATCATGGCTCAGATTGAACGCTGGCGGCAGGCTTAACACATGCAAGTCGAACGGTAGCAGGTAAGTACTTGTACTTATGCTGACGAGTGGCGGACGGGTGAGTAATGTTTGGGAATCTAGCTTATGGAGGGGGATAACGACGGGAAACTGTCGCTAATACCGCGTAGTATCGGAAGATGAAAGTGTGGGACCTTAGGGCCACATGCCATAGGATGAGCCCAAGTGGGATTAGGTAGTTGGTAGGGTAAAGGCCTACCAAGCCTGCGATCTCTAGCTGGTCTGAGAGGATGGCCAGCCACACCGGGACTGAGACACGGCCCGGACTCCTACGGGAGGCAGCAGTGGGGAATATTGCGCAATGGGGGCAACCCTGACGCAGCCATGCCGCGTGAATGAAGAAGGCCTTCGGGTTGTAAAGTTCTTTCGGTGTTGAGGAAGGATGTTGTGTTAATAGCGCAACAAATTGACGTTAAACACAGAAGAAGCACCGGCTAACTCCGTGCCAGCAGCCGCGGTAATACGGAGGGTGCGAGCGTTAATCGGAATAACTGGGCGTAAAGGGCACGCAGGCGGATTTTTAAGTGAGGTGTGAAAGCCCTGGGCTTAACCTGGGAATTGCATTTCAGACTGGGAATCTAGAGTACTTTAGGGAGGGGTAGAATTCCACGTGTAGCGGTGAAATGCGTAGAGATGTGGAGGAATACCGAAGGCGAAGGCAGCCCCTTGGGAATGTACTGACGCTCATGTGCGAAAGCGTGGGGAGCAAACAGGATTAGATACCCTGGTAGTCCACGCTGTAAACGCTGTCGATTTGGGGGTTGGACTTTAAGTTTGGCGCCCGAAGCTAACGTGATAAATCGACCGCCTGGGGAGTACGGCCGCAAGGTTAAAACTCAAATGAATTGACGGGGGCCCGCACAAGCGGTGGAGCATGTGGTTTAATTCGATGCAACGCGAAGAACCTTACCTACTCTTGACATCCATGGAATCCTGTAGAGATACGGGAGTGCCTTCGGGAACCATGAGACAGGTGCTGCATGGCTGTCGTCAGCTCGTGTTGTGAAATGTTGGGTTAAGTCCCGCAACGAGCGCAACCCTTATCCTTTGTTGCCAGCGATTCGGTCGGGAACTCAAAGGAGACTGCCGGTGATAAACCGGAGGAAGGTGGGGATGACGTCAAGTCATCATGGCCCTTACGAGTAGGGCTACACACGTGCTACAATGGCGTATACAGAGGGTAACGAAGCTGCGAGGTGGAGTGAATCTCATAAAGTACGTCTAAGTCCGGATTGGAGTCTGCAACTCGACTCCATGAAGTCGGAATCGCTAGTAATCGCGAATCAGAATGTCGCGGTGAATACGTTCCCGGGCCTTGTACACACCGCCCGTCACACCATGGGAGTGGGTTGTACCAGAAGTAGATAGCTTAACCGCGAGGGGGGCGTTTACCACGGTATGATTCATGACTGGGGTGAAGTCGTAACAAGGTAACCGTAGGGGAACCTGCGGTTGGATCACCTCCTTACCAAAAATGAGCGACAGCGAGTGTTCACACAGATTGTCTGGTGTATTGTAGACAAATGAGCAGAAGAAACTACCCTTGGGTCTGTAGCTCAGGTGGTTAGAGCGCACCCCTGATAAGGGTGAGGTCGGTGGTTCAAGTCCACTCAGACCCACCACTCTGACGAGTGAGTGAAGTGGAAGCGGTAGTGATGATGAAATGGGGATATAGCTCAGCTGGGAGAGCGCCTGCCTTGCACGCAGGAGGTCAGCGGTTCGATCCCGCTTATCTCCACCAGTTATCATCGTTAAGTAAATTTTAAAATGTAATATAAGTTTTAAAATATAGTAAAAGTTTATTTAACGATAATAACTAAAAAATTTTATCAAACTGTTCTTTAAAAAATTGGAAACAAGCTAAAAACGAGAGATTTTCGAAAGAAAGTCTGAGTAAAACGAAATAACAACATGTTTTGTTAAAAACTCTGAATTGAACAAAAGCAATTTAAGAGTGTTAGTTGAATTAAAGATAGCCATTAAATGCAAATCATAAGAAGAGCATTTGAGGTTGTATAGTTAAGCGACTAAGCGTACAAGGTGGATGCCTTGGCAATCAGAGGCGAAGAAGGACGTGCTAATCTGCGAAAAGCTTGGATGAGTTGATAAGAAGCGTTTAATCCAAGATATCCGAATGGGGCAACCCAGTGGGTGAAGAGCCCACTATCAACGAGTGAATACATAGCTTGTTGAGGCAAACCGGGAGAACTGAAACATCTAAGTACCCCGAGGAAAAGAAATCAACCGAGATTTCGTCAGTAGCGGCGAGCGAAAGCGAAAGAGCCTGTTAATGATAGCGACAGAGACAGAGGAATGTGCTGGGAAGCACAGCGACACAGGGTGATAGCCCCGTACTCGAAGTCCAGGTCGTGGTACTAAGTTAACGACAAGTAGGGCGGGACACGTGATATCCTGTTTGAAGAAGGGGGGACCATCCTCCAAGGCTAAATACTCCTGATTGACCGATAGTGAACCAGTACTGTGAAGGAAAGGCGAAAAGAACCCCGGTGAGGGGAGTGAAATAGAACCTGAAACCTTGTACGTACAAGCAGTGGGAGCCTGAAAGGGTGACTGCGTACCTTTTGTATAATGGGTCAGCGACTTATATTTTGTAGCGAGGTTAACTAAATCAGGGAGCCGAAGGGAAACCGAGTCTTAACTGGGCGAAGAGTTGCAAGGTATAGACCCGAAACCCGGTGATCTAGCCATGGGCAGGTTGAAGGTTGGGTAACACTAACTGGAGGACCGAACCGACTAATGTTGAAAAATTAGCGGATGACTTGTGGCTGGGGGTGAAAGGCCAATCAAACCGGGAGATAGCTGGTTCTCCCCGAAATCTATTTAGGTAGAGCCTTGAGCGGACACCTTCGGGGGTAGAGCACTGTTTCGGCTAGGGGGCCATCCCGGCTTACCAACCCGATGCAAACTACGAATACCGAAGAGTGATACTCAGGAGACACACGGCGGGTGCTAACGTTCGTCGTGGAGAGGGAAACAACCCAGACCGCCAGCTAAGGTCCCAAAGTCTATATTAAGTGGGAAACGAAGTGGGAAGGCTTAGACAGCTAGGATGTTGGCTTAGAAGCAGCCATCATTTAAAGAAAGCGTAATAGCTCACTAGTCGAGTCGGCCTGCGCGGAAGATGTAACGGGGCTCAAATATAGCACCGAAGCTGCGGCATCAGGCGAAAGTCTGTTGGGTAGGGGAGCGTTGTGTAAGCGGACGAAGGGAGTTCGAGAGGGCTGCTGGACGTATCACAAGTGCGAATGCTGACATAAGTAACGATAAAACGGGTGAAAAACCCGTTCGCCGGAAGACCAAGGGTTCCTGTCCAACGTTAATCGGGGCAGGGTGAGTCGGCCCCTAAGGCGAGGCTGAAAAGCGTAGTCGATGGGAAACGGGTTAATATTCCCGTACTTGGTAAAGCTGCGATGTGGGGACGGAGCAGGTTAGGTTAGCGTGCTGTTGGATATGCACGTTTAAGTTGGTAGGTGGGAAGTTTAGGCAAATCCGGACTTCTTTAACACTGAGAGATGATGACGAGGCTCTACGGAGCTGAAGTAACTGATACCACACTTCCAGGAAAAGCCACTAAGCGAAAGGCTTTACTAAACCGTACTGAAAACCGACACAGGTGGTCAGGTAGAGAATACTCAGGCGCTTGAGAGAACTCGGGTGAAGGAACTAGGCAAAATAGCACCGTAACTTCGGGAGAAGGTGCGCCGGCGTAGATTGTAAGGGTTTACCCCTGAAGGTTGAACCGGTCGAAGTGACCCGCTGGCTGCAACTGTTTATTAAAAACACAGCACTCTGCAAACACGAAAGTGGACGTATAGGGTGTGATGCCTGCCCGGTGCTGGAAGGTTAATTGATGGTGTTATCGAAAGAGAAGCACCTGATCGAAGCCCCAGTAAACGGCGGCCGTAACTATAACGGTCCTAAGGTAGCGAAATTCCTTGTCGGGTAAGTTCCGACCTGCACGAATGGCATAATGATGGCCAGGCTGTCTCCACCCGAGACTCAGTGAAATTGAAATTGCCGTGAAGATGCGGTGTACCCGCGGCTAGACGGAAAGACCCCGTGAACCTTTACTATAGCTTGACACTGAACATTGAATTTTGATGTGTAGGATAGGTGGGAGACTTTGAAGTCGTCACGCCAGTGATGATGGAGTCGACCTTGAAATACCACCCTTTAACGTTTGATGTTCTAACGAAGCGCCCGGAACGGGTGTTCGGACAGTGTCTGGTGGGTAGTTTGACTGGGGCGGTCTCCTCCCAAAGCGTAACGGAGGAGCACGAAGGTTTGCTAATGACGGTCGGACATCGTCAGGTTAGTGCAATGGTATAAGCAAGCTTAACTGCGAGACGGACAAGTCGAGCAGGTACGAAAGTAGGTCATAGTGATCCGGTGGTTCTGAATGGAAGGGCCATCGCTCAACGGATAAAAGGTACTCCGGGGATAACAGGCTGATACCGCCCAAGAGTTCATATCGACGGCGGTGTTTGGCACCTCGATGTCGGCTCATCACATCCTGGGGCTGAAGTAGGTCCCAAGGGTATGGCTGTTCGCCATTTAAAGTGGTACGCGAGCTGGGTTTAGAACGTCGTGAGACAGTTCGGTCCCTATCTGCCGTGGGCGTAGGAGAATTGATTGGGGCTGCTCCTAGTACGAGAGGACCGGAGTGGACGCACCGCTGGTGTTCCGGTTGTGTCGCCAGACGCATAGCCGGGTAGCTAAGTGCGGAAGAGATAAGTGCTGAAAGCATCTAAGCACGAAACTTGCCAAGAGATGAGTTCTCCCACACATCAAGTGTGTAAGGGTTGTTTAAGACTAAGACGTAGATAGGCGCGGTGTGTAAGTGGTGTGAGCCATTGAGCTAACGCGTACTAATTGCCCGAGGGGCTTAACTATACAACGCTCAAATGTTTTTAAGAGAGCAGTGAAGCTAACGAAAAAGACAAAACAAAACAGAATAAAGTAAAAGTAACAAAAGAACAAAAAAAGAAAAAAATAAAACGACACAAAACGAAAGTTTAGCTTGTAGCCAATAAAAGCGCGGATAAAGCATAAAGACGACAAAGACAACAAAGACGAAGACCAAGGCATAAAGCTAACGTCCAAGGTCTAAAGTCTAAAACCGAATAATCCTGGCGGCGATAGAGCGGTGGTCCCACCTGACCCCATACCGAACTCAGAAGTGAAACGCCGAAATGCCGATGGTAGTGTGGGGTTTCCCCATGTGAGAGTAGGGCACCGCCAGGTAGATATGAAAGGAACCCCGGTCACAAGGCCGGGGTTTTTTATTGGCAAAAAATCGCAAAAGGGGAGAAAGACAGACAGCTCCAATGCGGTGCTTAAACCGATGTTCAATTCTGTGGCTCTTAATTAGCGCGCCTATAATCGTTTCCAATGCGGTGCTGAAATCACAATGCGTTTTTGCGTTAATGAAACAGAATTATCGCTATTAGTTAATGAGAAAAAACGGCTTGAATGATACAATCTGCTCCCATTTTACAATAAAGGAGCAACCTTAATGGCTCGTAAGAAAAAAACACGCCGAATTAGTGATGTGATGCCGATTCGCAAGTCGGATAAAAAAACACAAATGCCGAAAGCATCACGTTCGGGCAAAAAATTAACTCGTTATGAACTTGATAGTAAGGCTCGCGAAGAGAAGAAAAAGCGTAAACACAAAGGTTTGGTTTCAGGTTCTCGTCATAGTCTTGTTGAGAATAAACAAAACAATCAGTCAAAAGAAATTAAAGATCCAAAAATTGGTAGCAAAAAGAAAATTCCGTTAATTATAGAATTTGTCTATAAGCCTGAAAAAGCTCAAACGATCCCGCTGATGAAAGCAGTAAAAAAATCGGATCCTATGCAAGAGTTAGAAAGTCTTGAGAATAATGAAATTCTTAATGAATTGTTGGACGCGTTGGACGAAGGCAAGGCTATCAGTAAAGCGGATCAACAATTTGTCGATGAATGCCTCGATCGTATTGCCGAGTTGATGAAAGAGCTCGGTATTGCAGACGAGGAAGAAGACGACGAAGACGACTTGTATCGCACTTTCGAACGTATTGATATTAACCAGTTTAGATAATGTATGGTGTGGATCATTATTTTAGCCTTGTTAGCGTTCTCCGTGATTTTCGGCTTGGCTTTTTATGCAACGCGTTTATTAAAGGCATTGAAACAGCAACAAGGAATGATTGCACAAGCTAAGGCCGCACGTTGCAATCGTTTGAAGGAAAGTATTGAAATTATTGGCAAAGCGATGCAAAGTGGCGAATGTAATCATTCTGAAGGTGTTATTCGTTTAGCGATGTTGCTAATGCCTTTCGGTAAAAATTTGCAACCTTATCCGGCAATGATGCAACTTCATAAAATTGTACGTGATATGCCGACTCACGAGAATTATAAACAGCTTGAGAAAAAAACGCGGATGCGTCTTGATCTGGAACGCAAGAGTGCCGAAATAAAATTTGAACAGGATATTATTAAAGAAATACGTCAATTATTAGACGACATCAAACAATTTGGGGAGTTTTAATGTCAGAAATTATTTGGGATCACGAACTTATTCACAAGTATAATCAATCCGGTCCACGTTACACCTCGTATCCAACAGCATTAGAGTTTCATGAAAATTATACCGAACAAGATTTTCTCAATGCAGCAGCGCGTTATCCTCATCGCCCTCTTTCTCTTTATGTGCATATTCCCTTTTGCCATCAACTGTGCTATTTCTGCGCCTGTAACAAGGTTATTACACGTCATCAGCATAAAGCGGATATCTATTTAGATTTTCTTAAAAAAGAGATTACTTCTCGTGCACCGTTATTTCAGCACCGCATTGTAACCCAAATCCACTGGGGCGGTGGCACTCCAACCTATTTAAGTAAGGCGCAATCCGAGCGTTTAATGGCGATGTTGAAAGCGCATTTTTCAATTGCCGATGATGCAGAGATTTCTATTGAAATTGACCCGCGCCGAATTGAGCTTTCTATGCTTGATCATTTACGTGCGCTTGGTTTTAATCGAATGAGCATGGGCGTACAGGATTTTAATAAAGCTGTGCAAAAAGCGGTAAATCGTGAACAAGATGAAACTTTTATTCAAGCTTTATTAGAACGCGCGCGCGAATTAGGTTTTCAATCTACTAATCTTGATTTAATTTATGGTTTGCCGCTGCAAAACGTAGAAAGTTTTATGTTTACGTTGGAAAAAGTCATAGCATTAGATCCAGATCGCTTAAGTATTTTTAACTATGCGCATTTGCCAAGCCGCGTACCGGGGCAAGCGAAAATTAAAGAAGCGCAACTCCCGCCGCCTGAAACAAAATTGACGATTTTACAAAAAACTATCGAAACCTTAGGTGCAGCGGGTTATAAATTTATTGGTATGGATCACTTTGCCAAACCGCACGATGAATTGGCTGTTGCGCAACAAAACGGTGTATTGCACCGCAATTTCCAAGGTTATACCACGCAAGAGGATGCGGATTTATTAGGGCTTGGGGTGTCATCAATCAGTTTGTTAGGCGACACTTATGCGCAAAACGAAAAAGATCTCAAAACCTATTACTCTCTTGTGGAAGAAAAAGGTAACGCCTTACATAAAGGATTAGTATTGAGCGCGGAAGATTGTTTACGCCGTGATGTAATCAAGGCATTAATTTGTAATTTTAAATTGGACTTTGCGCCGTTTGAAGCCCAATACGGTATTCAATTCACTGAGCATTTCAATGAAGATTTAGCGCTTTTACAGCCTTTAATGGAGGACGGCCTAATCAAGCAATCTTCAACAGGTTTGCAGGTTTCGCCAAAGGGGCGCTTATTAATTCGTAACATTTGTTTATGTTTTGATACTTACTCCCGCGCCGCGGCAAAACGTCAGCAATTTTCGCGTATTATTTAATTTCAAAATTGATCGGCAAACGATAGATTTTATTTGGTGAGATGCAAAATCAGCACCGCATTGAAAGCTTTGAATGTGGAAGTACGTATTGAAAGATAAAGAAAAGCCATAGTGAGTAGCAAAATATACTCATTATGGCCTATTCAAGCGTTGGCTCGGTGTTATTAGCTATACATTTTCTTTTAAAGACATTGCGTTACGTAAGCTTTCTTGTCGAATTTGCTCAGCTGCCACTTTGTCACCAGCTTGTTCGAATACATAAGCGGCCATCATGCGGTCATTGGATTCCAATTGAGCAGGGCAAGCGGTCACTTTTTTAAAGGCTTCCGCCGCTTTTTCGAACTCATTGTTGCGCACATATAAGTAACCTAACGCACGATTGATCGCACATTGTTGTTTTTCATCGGCATTTTTAGTGCGTTTTTCTATGATTTTGACCAGTTTACTGTTATCTGTCGGTTGCAAGCGAGTGATTTGTGTGCATAGCGCATTGCTTAATGGCGTATTGTCCCCCCATTTTTTCAATACATCGAGGGCAAATTCGTAAGCAGATTCGTGGTCGTTACAATCAATCAAGCGTTCAATCAGCGCAACTTTTAAATCTAACTCATTACGACGGCGACGAGGTTGTTCTCCCCACCAAGCCAGTAAGCCATCCACCCCTTCTTCATTCATTTTTTCATCAAGTAAACCGTTTTCCGTTTCAGTCTGTAACGCTTTGAATTCATCCGCGGAATAGAGGCCGGAACGTTGAACCGGCTCTAAAATGTTATCAAGGGCTTGATACGCTTTTGATTGGCGATAAATTTCCACCGCCAGTTTTAACACTTCTTTATTACGATCAGTCATTTCCAACAGGCTATCTATGGAACTACGCGCTGCCGGCAATTTATGCTGTTGTAATAAAATGCGAGTGCGGGCAATTTCGACTAACAGATTATCGGAACCAGCTAATTCGGTCGCCTCAATTAAATAGCGATTAGCGCTAAATTCGTCGCCTCGTTGCTGTGCGGCTTCTGCTGCTTTGATGAGATTAAGAATCGGCTCATCGGAGTGTTTAGCGTTTTTACCAATCAATTTTTCCGCTTTAAGGTAATCGCCCTCGTTCATTTTCATTAAACCTTTAAGGGTTTGTTTTTGCGCTTTCGTCCGTTTACGGCGGGAGAACCAGCTGTAAGTATTGTTACTCAAACGTAAGAAGCGGCTGATAATCCATTCTATCGCGTAAATTACCGCTAAGGCCACTACGAATAAGATTACTAAGGTGGTTATAGACATTTCGTAAATATTATTCGCCGTTTCAATGCGTACATAGCCTTGTCGACCGGAAAGATAAGGCCCGGCGAGTAAGCCGGCCAGTAACACCAACATTAGAAATAATGATCTAAACATAATCTATCCTTATTGTTGTGGTACAGTTGTCGGAGCATTGGCGGGTTGCTCGGGGAGCACCGCATTGGATTCAGTATTTATCTGGGATTGCGGTTCTGCCTGACTATTTATCGGCGGTTCATTGAATGCTTTTTCAGCTTCAATTTCGATTTTTTGCACATCTGCCGGTGTGCGGTTTAAATATTTATCTAGCAAATTTAAGCTTTGCAATTGGCTTGGTACGTCTACGTAAACAGACAGTTCCGCCAATTCATCAAGAGATTTTAAGAAGCTTTGAGTCACTTCTGCGCTGGTATCAAAATAGCTCCGAACCCAAGTCGCCACTGCCTCGAGAGATTGTTTATAAAGGTCATTTTGCTGACGTGGTACGGCCATAATTGCTAATTGCAGACGTAAACGAATATTTTCGCGTAAATAAATGTCTTGATTTGGTGCAAGCAATTCTTTTCTATCCGCGCCTTGTTTTGGCGTGATGCGAATAAAATGATTCAAAAAAGAGATTGCGCTTTTCTCTGCATTACTTTGCCAATCCGCGAGTGAATCGGATAATTTATCGGAATTCGGCTCATCGCCGAAGTTTACGTTTAATACCGGCAATTCATCGACCGCGTTCGCCAATTGAGATAAACGTTGCATTACAGCGTTTTGGTCGATGCTCTCGACGGAAAGTAATTGTTTTAAATCTTGGTTGATCGCCGAACGAATTGCCATCGCTTCAGAATTATTCACTTTCGCCAAGGTTTCATCGGCAAGTTTCAACAGTGATACACCGGTATCTACATCGTTATCAAGGACCAATTTACGCAATGCATTGTTTAATAAGAAATCCGCTTCGGAGAACAACCAATCATTTGGTTGTTGCGCTATGGCGAGTTGACTTACTTGCGCTAATTGCTGACGTAATGCGGCAAATTCTTGTTCTTTGCTTAAAACTGTTTGTTCAAAGCGGTTGAGTTTTTCCTGCGTTTCAGAAACCGCTTTTTCTAACTGAGCCACTTGCGCATTAGTCGTATCACCGGTAACGACAGATGAGTATTGGGCAAGTTTTGCTTCAAGTACGGTCAATTTTTGCTGAATTTCATCAGTTTGCTGCTGACCGAAATAATAGCCGGCTCCACCTAGACCTAATGCGACTAATAAGGCAAGTAAGCTCAAACCGGTGCCGTTTTTTTTCACAATAGTTTGATGAGGGATAGATTCCTGTTTAATTTCTGCTGTGGGCGTTATCGCGCTTTCCGTCGTGGTATCTCGGGTTTCGATGACATCATTCGATTGATTCTTAGCCATAGGTATTCCTTAATAAGTCATTTAGCTGAGTAATGTATTCAACAAACTTTGATTATCTGCTTTCGGAGACAGAATAATGGTTTGCCAACCATAATTTTTTGCCGCGTCGGCAATACGCTCGCTAACCGTAACCAATCGGCAGCTTTTGAGCCATTCCTGCTCGTGTTTGGGAATTAGTTCAATCAAGCCCCGTAAAATCTCAAGACTTGTTACCACTAAGGTGTCTGTTCCGGAACGCTTGCAAATATCGATTTGTTCTTCTTGGTTATAATTAATCGGTTCGCGACGATAACATTCCAAGGTTTCAACTATTGCACCGCGTGAAATCGCTTGCTCAGCGAAATAATTGCGTCCGCCGTTGCCGCGTAAAATTAATATTCGTCTACCCGAGAGAGTCTGCATTTGCGGTAACGCCAGCAATCCTTCGCTATTTTCTTGTGAAATCGGGTAATGAATAGCGCGTTCGCTTTGACAGGAAAAGTATTGTGCGGTGTTTTGTCCTACAGTGATGTAGCGTAAATCCTCACGCCATTGAAATCCGCTTTTTTTTAAAATTTTTACGGAAAAATCCACCGCACTTCTCGATACGAAAAAAACATAATCGCCCACTTTCAGCTGATTAAGTTTACTTGGGAGTTGTTCCAATTCGGCACCGCATTGAAAGCTGAATAATGGTAAATACAGTGCAGTCATACCTGATTGATTTAATAAATCAACCAATTGTTTGCCGCGTTCATCCGGACGGGTAACTAATACCGCCATTATTTTTCTCCAGCGCTATAAACATCGGCGAGAATGCGATCGGCACCTTGCGCCAACAGTTTTTCGGCAATTTGCACACCTAAGATTTCCGCATTTTCAAGTGTATTTTTGCCTTCGGCATAAATGATTTTAGAGCCGTCAAGCGCACCGACTAAAGCGCGGAGATAAATGTGGCCATTTTCCAATACGGCATAACCGCCAATCGGCACTTGGCAGCCACCTTGTAAATGCGCGTTCATGGCTCGTTCGGCAAGCACGCAAGCGGTGGTTTCCGGATCGGCAAGTGGTGCCAATAACGCTTGTACTGCGGCATCATCAGTACGACATTCAATTCCCACCGCGCCTTGGCCAGCTGCCGGTAAAAATTGGGCCGTTTCAATAAAAGAGGTGATTCGATTTGGCATACCGAGACGAATTAATCCGGCTGCTGCTAGAATGATGGCATCATAATCGCCGTTATCCAATTTAGTTAAACGCGTACCTACATTACCGCGTAAAGAGCGAATGTCCAAATCCGGACGCAATTGCTTAAGCTGACATTGACGACGTAGGCTAGATGTTCCTACAATTGAGCCTTGCGGTAATTCATCTAATGACTGATATTTGTTTGAGACAAAGGCATCGCGTGGATCTTCTCGTTTACAAATTACACTCAAACCAAGCCCTTTAGGAAATTGCATAGGCACATCTTTCATGGAATGCACGGCAATATCGGCACATTTTTCCAATAAGGCATTTTCGAGTTCTTTAACGAATAAGCCTTTTCCACCGATTTTTGCTAACGGTGTGTCCAGAATCACATCCCCTTTGGTTACCATAGAAATGAGTTTTACCTTTATTTGAGGATAAAGATCTTCTAAGCGATTTTTAATGAAATTGGCTTGCCATAACGCAAGCGGACTTTGGCGGGTTGCAATTTTTAGAATAGTTGGTTGAGTCATTATTATATAAATAGAGTCAATAATTATTGTCTATCCTATCATTGTTAACTTAAATTGTCAGTTCTCATTTCATGCTTTGCAAGCAATAAGCGAGTTTGATTATATCGTGATAAACAAAAAGGCGACTTTTTCAAGTCGCCTTCTTAGTTAATTTATCAAATAATTATTTGATGATTTTCGCAACAACGCCGGCGCCTACTGTGCGGCCACCTTCACGGATAGCGAAACGTAAACCTTGGTCCATCGCGATTGGGTGGATTAGGGATACGGTCATTTTGATGTTATCACCAGGCATAACCATTTCCACACCTTCAGGTAACTCGATAGTACCGGTTACGTCAGTGGTACGGAAATAGAATTGTGGACGGTAACCTTTGAAGAATGGAGTATGACGACCACCTTCTTCTTTGGATAATACGTACACTTCAGATTCGAAATCAGTGTGCGGAGTGATTGAACCTGGTTTCGCCAATACTTGACCACGTTCGATTTCTTCACGTTTAGTACCACGTAATAATGCACCGATGTTTTCACCTGCACGACCTTCGTCAAGTAATTTACGGAACATTTCAACACCGGTTACGGTTGTTTTCGCAGTTGGTTTGATACCCACGATTTCAACTTCATCACCGGTACGAATAATACCACGCTCTACACGACCTGTTACTACTGTACCACGACCGGAGATAGAGAACACGTCTTCAATTGGAAGAAGGAACGGTTGGTCGATAGCACGTTCAGGTTCTGGGATATAAGTATCTAAGTGGCTTGCTAATTCAAGAATTTTTTCTTCCCATTCAGCAACGCCGTTTAATGCTTGTAGTGCAGAACCACGTACGATTGGTGTGTCGTCACCCGGGAAGTCATATTGAGAAAGAAGTTCACGAACTTCCATTTCAACTAATTCTAATAACTCTTCATCATCTACCATGTCGCATTTGTTTAAGAATACGATAATGTACGGAACACCTACTTGGCGACCTAATAAGATGTGTTCACGAGTTTGTGGCATAGGACCATCAGTTGCTGCTACTACAAGAATAGCACCATCCATTTGCGCTGCACCGGTAATCATGTTTTTAACATAGTCGGCGTGTCCCGGACAGTCTACGTGTGCGTAGTGACGAGTTGGGGTGTCATATTCTACGTGGGATGTGTTAATGGTGATACCACGCGCTTTTTCTTCAGGCGCGTTATCAATTTGGTCGAATGCGCGAGCTGCACCACCATAGTGTTTTGCCAATACAGTAGTGATTGCTGCTGTTAAAGTTGTTTTACCGTGGTCAACGTGGCCGATTGTACCCACGTTAACGTGCGGTTTTGTACGTTCAAATTTTTCTTTAGACATTGTTAGTGTTTCCTAAAAATGCGGTATAACTTGACGAAGTTTTATACCGCTGGTTTACAAAAATTATTTTTTACGTGCTTCAATAACTGCAGCTGCAACACTTGATGGAGCTTCAGCATATTTTAATGGTTCCATTGAGTATGAGGCACGACCTTGAGTTTGTGAACGTAAGTCTGTTGCATAACCGAACATTTCAGAAAGTGGAACTTCTGCATCAATTTTGACAACGAACTCATTCGCTTCTTGACCGTTTACCATAGCGCGACGACGGCTTAAGTCACCGATTACGTCACCTACATATTCAGGCGGAGTTTCTACTTCCACTTTCATGATTGGTTCAAGTAATACTGGGTTTGCTTTTGCAAACGCAGCTTTAAACGCTAAAGACGCTGCAAGTTTAAACGCCAACTCAGATGAGTCAACATCATGGTATGAACCGAAGTGTAAACGAACACCGATATCCACTACTGGGTAACCCGCTAATGGACCAGATTTAAGTTGCTCTTGAATACCTTTGTCAACGGCCGGGATGTATTCACCAGGGATTACACCACCTTTGATTTCGTTCACAAATTCGTAGCCCGGACCTTCCGGCTCTAATGGATATAAGTCGATCACAACATGACCGTACTGACCGCGACCACCGGATTGTTTTGCGTGTTTACCTTCCACATCGTTTACACGAGTGCGGATAGTTTCACGGTAAGATACTTGAGGTTTACCGATGTTTGCTTCCACTTTGAATTCACGTTTCATACGGTCAACGATGATATCTAAGTGTAACTCACCCATACCGGAGATGATGGTTTCGCCAGATTCTTCATCAGTGTGAACACGGAATGAAGGATCTTCTTGCGCTAAACGACCTAATGCAAGACCCATTTTTTCTTGGTCTGCTTTAGTTTTTGGTTCAACTGCAACAGAAATTACCGGCTCTGGGAATTCCATACGTTCAAGGATGATTGGTGCATCGATCGCACACAACGTGTCACCAGTAGTGACATCTTTTAAGCCGATTGCCGCAGCGATATCGCCCGCACGAACTTCTTTGATTTCTTCACGTTTGTTCGCGTGCATTTGAACGATACGACCAAAACGTTCACGTTTTTGACGTACTGAGTTCAACACGGTATCACCGGAATTGATCACACCGGAATAGACACGGAAGAAAGTTAAGTTACCTACGAATGGATCAGTTGCAATTTTGAATGCTAATGAAGAGAATGGCTCTTCATCGCTTGCATGACGCTCACCTTCCGTTTCATCCGGGTTGATACCTTTGATTGCTGGGATATCGGTCGGAGCAGGTAAGTATTCAACAACAGCATCAAGCATTGCTTGCACGCCTTTATTCTTGAATGCTGAACCACAGGTTACCAAGATGATTTCGTTTGCTAATACGCGCTGACGAAGACCTGCTTTAATTTCTTCTTCGGTTAATTCCTCACCGCCGAGATATTTTTCCATTAACTCTTCTGAAGCTTCTGCAGCGGCTTCAACAAGATTTTGACGCCACTCTTCGCAATCTGCTTGCATATTGGCAGGTACATCTTCGTAGGTAAATGTCATACCTTGGTCAGCTTCGTTCCAGTTGATCGCTTTCATTTTAATCAAGTCAACGACACCAACGAAATTATCTTCAGCACCTACAGGCAATTGAAGTGGCACCGCATTCGCACCTAAGCGAGTTTTTAATTGTTCAACAACACGTAAGAAATTCGCACCGGTACGGTCCATTTTGTTTACGAACGCGATACGCGGAACTTCGTATTTGTTAGCTTGACGCCATACGGTTTCGGATTGTGGCTGAACACCACCAACCGCACAGTAAACCATTACTGCACCATCAAGAACACGCATAGAACGTTCTACTTCAACGGTAAAGTCAACGTGTCCCGGGGTGTCGATAACGTTAATGCGGTGTTGTGGGAATTGTTGCGACATACCGGACCAGAATGCGGTGGTTGCCGCAGAAGTGATGGTAATACCACGTTCTTGTTCCTGTTCCATCCAGTCCATGGTTGCGGCACCATCGTGTACTTCACCAATTTTGTGACTTACACCGGTATAGAATAAGATACGCTCAGTAGTAGTAGTTTTACCCGCATCAATATGCGCACTGATACCAATGTTACGATATCTTTCAATAGGGGTTGTACGAGCCATTATTATAACCTTGTTTAATTTAATATCTGTTTATATAAGGTAAGGCTTCATCAAAGATGAAGCCCTTTAAATTCAGAAGCTATTACCAACGGTAGTGAGCAAACGCTTTGTTAGCTTCAGCCATACGGTGAACGTCTTCACGTTTTTTAACAGCGGCACCTTTGTTTTCGGAAGCATCGGATAATTCGTTCGCTAAACGTAAAGCCATGGATTTATCACCACGTTTACGCGCCGCTTCAACGATCCAACGCATACCTAATGCGTTACGACGAACCGGACGCACTTCAACCGGTACTTGGTAAGTAGAGCCACCAACACGACGAGATTTAACCTCAACAGTTGGGCGCACGTTTTCAAGTGCGATTTCAAATGCTTCAAGCGGTTCTTTACCTGTACGTTGTGCTAAAGTTTCTAAAGCGCCATAAACGATTGATTCAGCAACGGATTTTTTACCGTCCACCATTAATACATTAATAAATTTCGCAAGCAACTCCGAACCAAATTTCGGATCCGGTAAAATCTTGCGTTGTTCAACACTACGACGACGTGGCATTGTAAATTTCTCCGTTTTAATATTCTTCAGGGTATTCCAAAACTCGATAAAAACTAACCGCTTTACATAAAGGATTAATTAAATACTGGAGTTTATGGTTTAAATAAGTTTTACTAATTTAGACGTTTGGCCTTACTTAACGGAGAACCATTAAGCTTTAGGACGTTTAACGCCGTATTTAGAACGACCTTGTTTACGATCTTTCACGCCTGCGCAGTCTAACGCGCCGCGTACGGTGTGATAACGCACACCCGGTAAGTCTTTAACACGACCGCCACGGATAAGCACAACACTGTGCTCTTGAAGGTTGTGACCTTCACCGCCGATGTATGAGGTTACTTCGAAACCATTGGTTAAACGAATACGGCATACTTTACGTAATGCGGAATTCGGTTTTTTAGGTGTAGTTGTGTACACACGGGTGCATACACCACGTTTCTGCGGGCAAGCCTCTAATGCAGGAACGTTACTTTTTACAACCTTTTTCACACGCGGTTTGCGTACTAGCTGGTTGATAGTTGCCATTAAAAAAGCTCCAGTTTAAATGTTATTCAATAATAGAATGTTGTTCAAAAAATCTACTTCCATACAGAAATAGACGGCGAATTTTAATCACTATGGATATGCTTGTCAACAAGCAACCGATGCGGTGCTCTCAGAGGTATTCGCTGTTATTCGACTAAAAACAACGCAACGAATCGTTTTCGTCTGTTTTGCCCGATGCCCTTTCTTGAACTTTTTAACCCAGATAGCGTCTTATGGAAGGCTATCAAAACAGATAGTTTTTTAGTTTATACGGAGAGAGCCTATGCAATTCATCGCAAAATCATTTCTTATCGGCATAACTGTAGTGTCGTTAGCGGCTTGCGGAAATATGAGTCGCAGCCAAAAAAATACTGCCGTTGGCGCGGCCATCGGTGGTGCAGCAGGGTATATGATCAAAGGCAATGCCGCTACAACATTAGGCGGCGCGGCTCTCGGTGGATTAATCGGTAGCCAAGTGAACAAATAACCAAGGTGCGCGCCATCTATCTCGCGTCTAAACCGCACGTTGAGCATTCAACGTGCGGTTATTTTTTTGTGTCTTTTTCGATAAATAATCAGGCAATTGCCGCCTCAACGTAGTAAACTAGCCACAATTTTTTCTTAGGAGACAACGATGAAACCTTATCTAATCGCCCCTTCTATTCTTTCCGCCGATTTGGCACGCCTTGGTGATGATGTTCGGGCTGTGCTCGATGCGGGGGCCGATGTCATTCATTTCGACGTAATGGATAATCATTATGTGCCGAATCTCACCTTTGGCCCCGCTGTGTGCCAAGCCTTGCGTGATTACGGCATTACGGCACCGATTGACGTACATTTAATGGTGAAACCGGTGGATCGCATTATTCCCGATTTCGCCAAAGCCGGCGCGAGCTATATTACTTTTCATCCTGAAGCAACCGAGCATATTGATCGCACTTTGCAGCTCATTCGTGATCACGGTTGCAAATGCGGTTTGGTGTTTAATCCCGCGACACCGTTGAATTATTTGGATTATGTATTGGATAAAGTGGATGTTGTGTTGTTGATGTCCGTCAATCCTGGCTTCGGAGGCCAATCTTTTATTCCGGCGACCTTAAAAAAACTGCGACAAGCGCGTCGAATGATCGACGAAAGCGGTTATCACATTCGTCTTGAAGTGGACGGTGGCGTGAAAACGGATAATATCGCCGAAATTGCGGCTGCAGGCGCTGATATGTTCGTGGCCGGTTCGGCAATTTTCGGTAAACCGGACTATCGACAAGTGATTGAACAAATGCGTGCGCAATTAGCGCCTCTTTTATAATCTGCCGAAGGCCCGTGGGACGGGGCTTCAATGCGGTGCTGATCGGGCACTTCACCGATTGGCTGTTTAGGCATAAGCCGTCGCGCAAGTGAAGGTAAAATGATTAATCAACATGATGCAGAACATAGAGAAAAACAATAATGAACACACAATTTAAATTAATCGGCTTTGATTTGGATGGTACTTTAGTTAACAGCTTGCCGGATTTGGCCTTATCGGTGAATTCGGCGTTAGCGGAGTTCGATTTACCGCAAGCGCCGGAAGAACGGGTGTTAACTTGGATTGGCAACGGCGCGCCGGTATTAATTGTCCGAGCCTTAGATTGGGCACGCGAGCAAAGCGGTAGAACTTTAAGCGAGGCGGATGTTGAAAAAGCGAAAGCGCGCTTCGCTTATTATTATGGCGAAAACCTTTGTAACATCAGTCGCTTATATCCGAATGTGAAAACAACTTTGGAAGCGTTAAAGGCTAAGGGATATACGTTGGCAGTCGTTACCAACAAACCGACCAAACACGTTCGACCGGTATTGGCGGCCTTCGGTATCGATCAGTTATTCGACGAAATGCTCGGCGGACAGTCTTTGCCGGCAATCAAACCACATCCGGCGCCGCTTTATTATTTGTGCGGTAAGTTCGGCTTTGAGCCACGCCAAGTGTTGTTTGTAGGGGACTCAAAAAACGATATCATCGCCGCGCACGCTGCCGGTTGTGCCGCAGTGGGTTTGACTTACGGCTATAATTACAATATTCCTATCAGCGAATCTGAACCGGATTGGGTATTTGATGATTTTGCCCGGTTATTGGAGATTTTGTAATTCCTATCGAAAGTGCGAGCGAAAAATGCACAGTTTTTTTAATCGCATTTTATCCGATGAAAATCCGAGTATTTCACTTGAATTCTCTGATGTTGCCCCAACCTTACACCAAAGCCATTCAAACAGATTAGATTAGAGAGAAACTATGAGCGCTAAAAAAACACAACGCACGACGACCGTAACCATGCCTGTATTGCCGTTACGCGATGTTGTGGTTTTCCCTTATATGGTGATGCCGCTTTTTGTGGGGCGTGAAAAATCCATTAACGCCCTTGAAGAAGCGATGAACGAAAATAAACAGCTTCTGTTAGTCGCCCAAAAACAAGCAGATTTGGAAGAGCCGACCGCTGACGATGTGTTCGATGTTGGAACCATCGCTAATATTATTCAGTTGTTAAAATTGCCGGACGGTACGGTGAAAGTGTTAGTGGAAGGGCATCAACGCGCCAAAATTAACAATCTTGAAGATGGCGAAAAATGCTTTTTGGCAAAGGTTACACCGATCGATACCATACAAGAGAACGAAAGAGAAATCGAAGTCGTGAAGAGTGCAGTGCTCACCGAGTTTGAGAATTATCTCACGTTGAATAAAAAAGTGCCGGCAGATGTGTTAAACGCGTTACAACGCATTGAGGATCCGGATCGCCTTGCCGATACCATGGCGGCACATTTGCCGGTAACCGTGCGACATAAACAAAAAGTGTTGGAACTTGCCGACGTGCAAGAACGCTTGGAATATTTGCTCGGTATGATGGAGTCGGAGGCGGATATTCTGCAAGTGGAAAAACGAATTCGCGGCCGCGTTAAAAAACAAATGGAAAAAAGCCAACGCAACTATTACCTAAGCGAACAAATTAAAGCGATTCGTAAAGAAATGGACGAAGGCGAAAGCGACGATACGCTTGATGAAGTGGAACAGCTTCGTCAAAAAGTGGAAGCGGCCGGTATGCCGACGGAAGTGCGCGACAAAGTTGAAAGCGAGTTACAAAAACTCAAAATGATGTCAGCCATGTCCGCCGAAGCCACCGTGGTGCGCAGTTACATTGAATGGATGATTCAAGTACCTTGGCATCAGCGTACCAAAGTGAAAAAAGATATCACTAAAGCGCAACAAGTATTAGATGCGGATCACTATGGTTTAGAGCGCGTGAAAGAGCGCATTTTAGAATATCTTGCAGTACAGGCGCGCTTAAACAAAGTAAAAGGTCCGATTCTCTGCTTAGTTGGGCCTCCGGGCGTGGGAAAAACCTCGCTTGGTCAATCTATCGCCAATGCTACCGGTCGTAAGTATGTTCGTATGGCGCTCGGCGGCGTACGTGACGAAGCGGAAATCCGCGGTCATCGCAAAACCTATATAGGCGCATTGCCGGGTAAATTGATTCAAAAAATGGCGAGAGTGGGCGTGAAAAACCCGCTGTTTTTGCTTGATGAAATCGACAAAATGGCATCGGATATGCGTGGTGATCCGGCTTCTGCATTGCTTGAAGTGCTTGATCCGGAACAAAATACCACTTTTAATGATCACTACTTGGAAGTTGATTATGATTTGTCTGACGTGATGTTCGTCGCAACCTCCAATTCCATGAATATTCCGGGGCCGTTGCTTGATCGTATGGAAGTGATTCGTCTTTCAGGCTATACGGAAGATGAAAAACTAAATATCGCGATGCACCATTTATTGCAAAAACAAATCGATCGTAACGGTTTGAAAAAAGGCGAATTAACGGTGGAAGAAAGCGCGATTTTGGGCATTATTCGTTATTACACCCGTGAAGCCGGCGTGCGTAACTTAGAACGTGAAATTTCTAAAATTTGCCGTAAAGCGGTGAAAAATTTATTGGTTGATCCGACGCTCAAATCGATCACCGTAAATGCGGATAACTTGCACGATTATCTCGGCGTGAAACGTTTCGAGTTCGGCAAGGCGGATACCCAAAACCGCGTGGGCGAAGTGACCGGTCTGGCATGGACAGAAGTGGGCGGTGATTTACTCACTATCGAAACCGCTTCCGTGCCGGGTAAAGGCAAATTGATCTTCACCGGTTCTCTGGGCGATGTTATGAAAGAATCTATTCAAGCGGCGATGACCGTGGTACGTGCGCGCGCGGATAAACTTGGCATCAATCCGGAATTTCACGAAAAACGCGATATTCACATTCACGTGCCGGACGGCGCCACGCCGAAAGATGGCCCGAGCGCGGGGATCGCCATGAGCACCGCATTGGTGTCTTGTCTGACAGGCAATCCGGTGCGCGCTGATGTGGCGATGACGGGCGAAATCAGCTTACGCGGTAAGGTGTTGCCGATCGGCGGCCTAAAAGAAAAACTCTTGGCGGCGCACCGCGGCGGTATTAAAACCGTGTTGATTCCGAAAGATAACGTAAAAGATCTGGAGGAAATTCCACAAAACGTGAAACAAAACTTGGTGATTCACGCAGTGGAAACCATCGATGAAGTGTTGGCGCTAGCACTTGAGAATCCGCCGGAAGGCGTTGAATTCGTCAAACTGGAAGCCAAACCTAAAGCGCCGCGCCGTAAAACCGTCACGAAAACGACAAGATCAGTAAATTAATGATACACTTTGGGCTTGTTAATCAAACAAGCCCTTTTTATTTTGAACATGATGCTCCGCGTTCCTCCCCTTTCTCTATATATTCATATTCCTTGGTGCGTACAAAAATGCCCGTATTGCGATTTTAATTCTCACTCGCAAAAGGGCGAAATACCTGAAAACGACTACATTCGTCATCTTCTGCTGGATTTGCAGGCGGATTTAGCGCGCTTCCAACCTTCCGTGCAAAAGCGCAAATTGCGTTCGATTTTTATCGGTGGCGGCACCCCGAGTTTATTTTCGGCAGAAGGTATTGCACGCCTGTTAAACGGCGTGAAAGCGCAAATTCCGTTTGAAGAAAACATCGAAATCACTTTGGAAGCCAATCCCGGTACGGTGGAAGCGGAACGCTTTAAAGGCTATGTTGCCGCCGGCGTAACCCGTATTTCTATGGGAATTCAAAGCTTTAACGACGACAAACTGCAACGTTTAGGACGCATTCATAACGCCGCCGAGGCTAAACGTGCGGTTCACTTGGCGAAAGTTTCCGGGCTGCAAAGTTTCAACTTGGATTTAATGCACGGTTTGCCGAATCAAACTTTAGCGGAAGCCTTAGACGATTTACGCCAAGCCGTTGAGCTTGCACCGCCGCATCTTTCTTGGTATCAGCTCACTATTGAGCCGAACACGTTGTTTGCTTATCGTTCGCCGAAATTACCGGACGATGACGAACTTTGGGATATTTTCGAGCAGGGACACCAATTTTTAACCGCGGCCGGTTATCGACAATATGAAACGTCCGCTTACGCCAAGCCGGGTTTCCAATGTGAACATAATTTGAATTACTGGCGTTTCGGCGATTATTTGGCGATTGGATGCGGTGCTCACGGCAAGCTCAGTTTCTCACACGGCGGGATTTTACGTTTTTCTAAAACCAAGCATCCGAAAGGCTATTTGCGCGGTGAATATCTTTACGAAGAAAAAAATGTGCCATATGCAGAGCGCCCTTTCGAGTTCTTTATGAACCGTTTTCGACTATTAGATGCGGTGCCGAAACGCGAGTTCGAAGCTTACACGGGCTTATCGCAAAGCACGGTTAAACATCAGATCGATTTGGCCGTCGCACAAAATTATGTCGTAGAAAATGCCGATTTTTGGCAAATCACCGAACATGGTAAATTGTTTTTAAACGAATTGTTGGAATTGTTTTTAGTGGAAGAATAAATGGCATGATTTTTCATATTGGTGGATAAAAATTTGCGCTTGTTTATTTAAAACGTGCGTATTAAAGTAACGCAACCGTTTACTTCTTAAAAAATAGGAACAAAAATGAATCAATTGGAAATGAAAAAAATCGCCGCGCAAGCCGCTTTGCAATATGTCAAAGCGGATACTGTGGTGGGCGTGGGGAGCGGTTCTACGGTGAACTGTTTTATCGAAGCCTTAGGTGCGCTGAAAAATCAAATTAAAGGTGCCGTGGCGGCTTCAAAAGCATCGGAAGCCTTGCTTCGTAAACAAGGCATTGAAGTATTTAGCGCCAATGACGTGTCGGGATTAGATATTTATGTGGACGGGGCGGATGAAATCAATCCACAAAAAATGATGATTAAAGGTGGCGGGGCGGCACTGACTCGCGAGAAAATCGTGGCAGCTTTGGCAAAGAAATTTATTTGTATCGTGGATGCCGGCAAACAGGTGGACGTGTTGGGCTCGACTTTCCCATTGCCGGTGGAAGTCATTCCGATGGCGCGTTCGCAAGTGAGTAGAAAATTAGTCGCTTTGGGTGGTATGCCGGAATATCGCGAAGGCGTGGTGACAGATAATGGCAATGTGATTTTAGACGTGCACAATTTCGCCATTTTAAATCCGGTGGAAATGGAAAAAGAATTAAATAACATTGCGGGCGTAGTGACTAACGGTATTTTTGCTTTACGTACCGCAGATATAGTCATTGTCGGCACGCCGGAAGGGGCAAAAATTATCGAATGATGTGGAAGGCATATTGACCGTCATGCGATGTGAAGAGTTTTAAAATAAGAAATAAGGATGCAACTATGACAAACAAAGTTTCACTCGACAAATCTAAAATTAAATTCGTACTACTGGAAGGCGTGCATCAAAGTGCGCTGGATACGCTTCACGAGGCGGGTTATACAAATATCGATTATTACAAAAAAGCGCTGGATGGCAACGAATTAAAAGCGGCGATTAAAGATGCGCATTTTATCGGTTTGCGTTCGCGTACCCATTTGACCGCTGAAATGATCGATGCAGCACCAAAATTAATTGCCGTAGGCTGTTTTTGTATCGGCACCAATCAAGTCGATTTAAACGCGGCGAAAGCGCGCGGTATTCCGGTGTTTAACGCACCGTTCTCCAACACGCGCTCTGTGGCGGAATTGGTATTAGGGGAAATTTTATTGCTTATGCGCAACGTGCCAAAGGCCAATGCGGAAGTACATCGTGGCGTATGGAATAAATCTGCCGTGGGCGCCCATGAAGTACGCGGTAAAAAATTAGGTATTGTGGGTTACGGGCATATCGGCTCGCAATTAAGTATCATTGCCGAATCTTTAGGTATGGACGTGCATTTCTACGATATCGAAAACAAATTGCCACTTGGTAATGCCAAGCAAGTGCGCAATCTGGAAGAATTGCTTGGTTCTTGCGATGTCATTTCCTTGCACGTGCCCGAATTGCCTTCGACCCGTAATTTAATGAGCGCCGAACGTATCGCGCAATTAAAACAAGGCGCCATTTTAATTAATGCGGCGCGCGGTAGCGTCGTGGATATTGATGCTTTGGCGCAGGCCTTAAAAAACGGCAAGGTGCATGGCGCGGCAATCGACGTATTCCCGGTCGAACCAGCTTCGATCAATGAAGAGTTTGTTTCTCCGTTACGCGAATTCGACAACGTCATTTTAACGCCACATATCGGCGGTTCCACGGCGGAAGCGCAAGAAAATATCGGTTTTGAAGTGGCGGGCAAATTCGTTAAATATTCCGACAACGGCTCAACCCTTTCTTCAGTAAACTTCCCGGAAGTATCCTTGCCGGAACACGAAGGCACTAAACGTTTATTACACATTCACGAAAATCGTCCGGGTATTTTGAACAAACTCAACCAAGTTTTCGTTCAAGCCAATGTCAATATCGCGGCGCAATATTTACAAACCGATCCAAAAATCGGCTATGTGGTGGTGGATGTGGAAACCGAAGATTCCGCACCGCTATTGGCTAAGTTACGCGAAATCGACGGCACCATTCGTGCACGTGTGTTGTATTAGCCGAGCCATGAAATCGGAACCTTAAAACAGCACCGCATTGACCCCTTGTCAGACAAGGCTCCAATGCGGTGCTATTTAATTAAAGCAGTTATAATTTTCCATAAAAAGATCTGTCTCCCGCATATTTTATTATGCGGGAGACAGATCTTTATGATAAAGACCGGTTTAATTTCCGCTATGCTTCTTTTGGAAAAACAACAGTAAGTAAAAATTTGAAATTTTCTAATGCATATAATGCGTGCGGATGGTTTGCCGGTAATACAATACTTTCGCCGGCAGAAACAATGTAGTCTTTATCATCAATGGTAATTTTGGCTCGCCCCTCCAAAAGTGTGACAAGTGCGTCACCTCGCGATTTGTGAGCACTTATTTCTTCGTCTTTAGGTAGGCAAAACAGGGTTAAACCAACACCTTGATTTTGTCCGAGGGTTTTGCTGATGACTTGCCCATCTTGGTAGGAAATTTGATCGACCAATTTTAATACGGTAGCTTTTTCAATATTTTTTAACATATTTTACTCCTTAGTTGATAATCATTATCTTCTTTATTCTACGTCGATTAAATCTGTAATGCATCCGATTTTATCAACAAACCACTTTATTTTTCGTTATAATGCTGCTCCTGAATTAAATGGTAATAGGATAAGCTATGACGGGAGCGCAATTATTAATTGAATGTATCAAGGCACATAATGTGAACACAATTTTCGGCTATCCCGGCGGTGCAATTATGCCGACCTACGATGCGCTTTACGATTCCGGCTTGGACCATTTACTGTGTCGCAACGAACAAGGCGCTGCCATGGCGGCCATTGGTTATGCGCGTTCCAGCGGTAAAGTGGGCGTGTGTATCGCCACTTCCGGCCCTGGCGCGACGAATCTGATTACAGGCTTGGGCGATGCGATGATGGACTCCGTTCCTGTGGTGGCAATCACAGGGCAAGTCGCCGCGTCGTTAATCGGTACTGATGCCTTTCAAGAAGCAGACGTGCTAGGCTTATCCCTTGCTTGTACCAAACACAGTTTTATCGTGCAAAGTGCGGACGAATTGGCAGACGTTTTTGCGCAAGCTTTTGAAATCGCACAAAGCGGTCGCCCCGGCCCGGTATTAATCGACATACCGCGTAATGTTCAAGTAGGCGACGTGCCGGCGCACGTGAAAGCTTATGTAAAAACCCCGGCAAAACCGACCGCACTTTCTGCAGACAATCTCGCGCAAGCCAATGAATTATTAAAAAACGCAAAAAAACCTGTGCTTTATGTGGGCGGCGGTGTCGGTATGGCAAAAGCCGTGCCTGCGTTGCGTGAGTTTTTAGCGCAAACCCGTATGCCGTCAGTTTCTACTCTAAAAGGCTTGGGCGCGATTGATCCAAGTGATGATGTGTATATGGGGATGATTGGCATGCACGGCACGAAAGCCGCAAACTTCGCCGTGCAAGAATGTGATCTATTGCTTGTTTGTGGTGCGCGTTTTGATGATCGCGTAACCGGTAAACTGGACACCTTCGCCCCGCACGCCAAAGTGATTCATTGTGATATTGATGCGGCAGAAATCCATAAACTTCGCAAAGCCGAGGTGGCATTACAAGGCGATCTCATTCAAGCATTAAACGCACTTAAACAACCTTTAGACATTGAACCTTGGTGTGCGCACGTTCGCGCTCTGAAAGCCAAATTAGATTTCACTTATGTGGATAATGTCGGCAATCGACCGATTGATCCTTGGGCGTTGCTCAATACTCTTTCTCAACGCAAAGCGCAAAGCGCAATAATTTGTACCGATGTAGGGCAGCACCAAATGTGGTCGGCGCAGCATATGCAGCATTTCGCGCCTGAAAATTACATCACGTCTGCCGGTTTCGGCACCATGGGTTTTGGGCTTCCGGCTGCCGTGGGCGCGAAAAAAGCGCGTCCGCAAGATGACGTAATTCTCGTCACCGGCGACGGTTCTTTTATGATGAATGTACAAGAACTCGGTTCAATCAAACGCGGCAAGCTGCCGGTAAAAATCGTATTGCTTGATAACCAACGCTTAGGCATGGTGCGCCAATGGCAGGATTTATTCTGGAACAAACGTCGCAGCGAAACCATTTTAGATGACAATCCGGATTTCGTGATGCTCGCCAACGCTTTTGGCATTCCGGCAGAACGTATTGAATCTGCCGATGAAGTGGATGGCGCGCTCACCCGATTGCTGGAAAGCGACAGCGCCTATTTATTGCAAGTATGCATTCCGCCTGATGAATGTGTCTGGCCGCTCGTGCCACCGGGCGCGTGCAATGCCGATATGGTGGAGGAGATGAACGCATGAATTCATATCAAATTGAAGTCGTCGCTCAGCACCGCATTGAAGTGCTGGAACGCATTCTCCGCGTCGTGCGCCATCGCGGTTTTATCGTGACAAAAATGGTAATGGAACTGATTGACGGCAAAGTGCGGTTAAAATTCACCGTAAAATCCGACCGCACTTTGGATTTATTGGTGAATCAGTTGGTGAAGTTGCCGGATGTTTTAACTGTTAATTAAGAGTGTTTTATCAAATAATTTCTTTGACTTTTCTTCTGCCAAATCTCCCCTAACCCCTCTTTGCTAAAGAGGGGAATGTTTTGAAAAATTTGAATATCGTCTAACGAATTTAAGATTAAAATATCGATAAAATGAGACGTAAATGAGCCAGATAAATTAAATAGCTAAAGAAAATCCCCCTCTTTAGCAAAGAGGGGTTAGGGGAGATTGACTCGCTTTGCTCGCACTTCGTGCCGTTGCTAAAGCAACGTTCAAACGCAAGCGTTTGTGGCAGTCTCAATTAACGAAGAAATTAATAATATACACTAACCTTAGAATTTACTTGGAGAGATTATCAATGCCAAAACTACGTTCAGCGACCAGTACACAAGGTCGCAATATGGCGGGTGCGCGTGCACTATGGCGTGCTACGGGAATGAAAGAAAATGACTTCGGCAAACCGATTATTGCGGTGGTGAACTCGTTCACCCAATTTGTGCCGGGGCACGTTCACTTAAAAGATATGGGGCAGCTCGTCGCCAAAGAAATTGAAAAAGCCGGCGGTGTGGCGAAAGAATTTAACACCATTGCGGTGGACGATGGAATCGCTATGGGACACGGCGGGATGTTGTATTCTCTGCCTTCACGCGATTTGATTGCGGACTCTGTGGAATACATGGTGAACGCCCATTGCGCGGACGCGATGGTGTGTATTTCCAACTGCGACAAAATTACTCCGGGGATGCTAATGGCGGCAATGCGTTTGAATATTCCGACGATTTTTGTTTCAGGTGGTCCGATGGAAGCTGGTAAAACTAAACTTTCCGATCAATTAATCCGCTTAGACTTGATTGATGCCATGATCGAAGCGGCAGATCCGAATGTGAATGACGATCGCATCGAAGCCATTGAAAAATCCGCTTGCCCAACTTGTGGTTCCTGTTCCGGTATGTTCACGGCAAATTCTATGAACTGCTTAACGGAAGCCTTAGGTTTAAGTTTGCCGGGCAACGGCTCAATGCTTGCTACTCACGCAGACCGCAAAGAATTGTTCTTAAAAGCCGGTCGTCAAATTGTTGAACTTTGCAAACGCTATTACGAACAAGACGACGACAGCGTATTGCCGCGTTCAATCGGCACCTTTGACGCCTTTGAAAACGCCATGAGCCTTGATATCGCCATGGGCGGTTCAAGCAACACCGTATTGCACTTATTGGCGGCCGCACAAGAAGCCGGCGTAGATTTCAAAATGGCGGACATCGACCGCTTATCCCGCGTGGTGCCTTGCTTAAGTAAAATTGCGCCGAACACCAACAAATACCATATGGAAGATGTTCACCGCGCTGGTGGAATTATGGGTTTATTAGGCGAATTAGACCGCGCGGGCTTAATCCACAAAAATACCCACACCGTGTTAGGTTTGACGATGGGCGAACAACTTGACCAATACGACATCATCCGCAACCAAGACGAAGAGTTACACAAATTTTTCCGCGCCGGCCCTGCAGGTATTCGTACCACGCAAGCATTTTCACAAGATTGCCGTTGGGACAGCGTGGATAACGACCGCGTAAACGGTTGTATTCGCAACAAAGAAAATGCCATTTCACAAGAAGGCGGCTTGGCGGTGTTATTCGGCAATATCGCCGAAGACGGCTGTATCGTAAAAACCGCAGGCGTGGATGAATCCATCTGGAAATTCACCGGTAAAGCCATCGTGTTTGAAAGCCAAGAAGACGCGGTAGCCGGCATTTTAGGCGGCAAAGTGAAAGAAGGTCACGTGGTGATTATTCGCTATGAAGGCCCGAAAGGTGGCCCGGGTATGCAAGAAATGCTCTACCCGACTAGCTACTTAAAATCCATGGGCTTAGGCAAAAAATGTGCCCTCTTAACGGACGGACGTTTCTCCGGCGGTACATCGGGCTTGTCTATCGGTCACGCTTCTCCGGAAGCGGCTTCCGGTGGGGCAATCGGTTTAGTGCGTGATGGTGATACCATCAACATCGACATTCCAAACCGTGCGATCAACCTTGCTATCAGCGATGAAGAACTTGCCGCACGCCGTGCCGAGCAAGATCAAAAAGGCTGGCAGCCTGCCAACCGCCAACGTGAAGTGTCTTTTGCATTGAAAGTATTTGGATATTTTGCGACCTCAGCGGATAAAGGCGCGGTGCGTGATAAAACGTTGTTGAAATAATGAAACCATTCCCCTCTTTAGCAAAGAGGGGGAGCATAAAATTTGAAGGAAAAATCAACCGCACTTTATAATAAATAACACCATGAAAACTCTACTCACCAACCCACAACCCACCCAAAACGACTACATCAACGCTATCGTGAAACTTGGCGGACGCGTTTATGAAGCCGCACAGGTCACGCCATTGCAAAAAATGGGCAAACTTTCCGAACGCTTACACAACAACATTTGGATCAAACGTGAAGATCGCCAGCCGGTAAACAGCTTTAAGCTACGTGGCGCATACGCCATGATTTCCAGCCTTTCGCCGGAGCAAAAGGCCGCCGGCGTGATTGCCGCATCGGCAGGTAACCATGCGCAAGGCGTGGCGTTATCGGCTAAACAACTTGGCTTGAAAGCACTCATCGTGATGCCACAAAACACGCCGAGCATTAAAGTCGATGCGGTGCGCGGTTTTGGCGGTGAAGCATTATTGCACGGCGCAAATTTCGATGAAGCCAAAGCGAAAGCGGTGGAACTTTCTAAATCCAAAAATATGACCTTTATTCCACCTTTCGATCATCCGTTAGTAATTGCCGGACAAGGCACGCTTGCCATGGAAATGTTGCAGCAGGTAGCGGATTTGGATTATGTGTTCGTACAAGTGGGCGGTGGTGGCTTGGCTGCAGGCGTGGCAATTTTACTGAAACAGTTTATGCCGGAAATCAAAGTCATCGGCGTGGAATCGAAAGATTCTGCGTGTTTAAAAGCGGCGCTCGACAAAGGCGAACCGACGGATTTGGCGCACGTGGGCTTATTTGCCGACGGTGTGGCGGTGAAACGCATCGGCGACGAAACATTCCGTTTATGCCAACGCTATCTTGACGATATGGTGTTGGTGGACAGCGACGAAGTGTGCGCGGCCATGAAAGATTTGTTTGAGAACGTGCGCGCAATAGCCGAGCCGTCCGGCGCGTTAGGTTTGGCAGGCTTGAAGAAGTATGTAAAACAGCACCGCATTGAAGGCAAGAATATGGCAGCGATTTTGTCCGGCGCGAATCTGAATTTCCATACGCTTCGTTATGTGTCCGAACGTTGTGAAATCGGCGAAAACCGCGAAGCCTTGCTTGCCGTTACTATGCCGGAACAACCGGGTAGCTTCTTAAAATTCGTACAAGTGTTGGGTAATCGTGCGGTGACAGAATTCAGTTACCGCTATGCGGACGATAAACGCGCTTGCGTGTTTGTCGGTGTGCGTACCGCAAATGAACAAGAAAAAACCGACATCATCGCCGAACTGACACAAAATGGCTTTGATGTGGAGGATATGTCCGATGATGACATCGCCAAAACCCATGTGCGTTATTTAATGGGCGGACGGGTGGCAGATCACAACGAGCGTTTATACACCTTTGAATTTCCGGAACAAAAAGGCGCGTTGTTAAGATTCTTAGAAACCTTGCAAAATCGCTGGAATATCTCGCTGTTCCATTACCGTGCTCACGGGGCGGATTACGGCAATATTCTCGCTGGTTTTCAATTGGAAGATAAGGAACAAGCCGAGTTTGAACAAACTTTGGCGAGATTAGATTATGCGTTTGAAGATGTGACGGAAAGTAAGTCTTACCGTTATTTCTTATGTTAAAACGCCCCCGAAAATACAATTCACATTTTTCAGCCGACTTATTATTGGCCCTTCTTCACCCAGTATTTGAAGGGGGGCGTGTCCACTTCACTTTGCAATAAAGTGTGTTCCATAAATTGACAGAAACTCGGAATGTCGCGTGTGGTGGCGGGATCATCGGCGATAATCAGCAATACCTCACCATCGTTTAAGTGGCGAATATTTTTACGTACCAACATTATCGGTTCGGGGCAGCGTAGTCCCAAAGTATCAAGGGTTTGAGTAATCAAAATTTCAGGCATCTTCTTTTGGGTTTAAAAAATAACGGCATATCATATCGCACTTACGGCAAAATTTCGACAAATCCCCATTATCGATGATAGACTAACGCCATAGAAATCACCCTGAAAAATGAAATGACGGAGTATCTTGTTCCCCAAATTGCGGTCGTTTTTGAAGAAGAAATTAAAAAAAGCCGCTTTATTACTTATTTACAGCGAACGGAAGGATTGGATGTTGCCAAAGCCTTTTGGGCGCAAATTAAACAAGCGCATCCGAACGCACGTCATCATTGTTGGGCGGCGGTGGCGGGCAAACCGACAGATTCACAACAACTGGGCTTTTCCGACGACGGAGAACCGGCCGGAACGGCGGGAAAGCCGATGTTAAGTGCGCTACAAGGCAGTCAAATCGGCGAAATCAGTGCGGTAACGGTTCGTTACTACGGTGGGATTCTGTTGGGGACGGGCGGCTTGGTTCGTGCATACGGTAATGGCGTTCAACAAGCGCTAAAATTATTGAAAACCGAAACCAAAGTGGAACGTGCACCTTTTCGTTTGGATTGTGATTACGATCAATTAAACTTGGTGCGGTTGTTGTGTGAGAAATATCAAATCGAAATATTAGAACAAGATTTTCAGCTACGAGTTCATTTAATACTAGGTCTTAGCGAAAATATAATCGTACCGTTTTCCACCGAATTAAGCGAAAGATCTGCCGGAAAATTGGTGATTCAACCCTTATTAATAGACGAATAATTGTGCATATTTTATCCATAATCCGAATTATCGGGATTCTTGTGATGTGTTTTTCTGGCACCATGTTGATTCCAGCGTTTGTCGCTTTAATTTATGACGATGGCGGGGGAAAAGCTTTTATGCAAGCCTTCTCTTTAAGCTTGGCGGCAGGTGCATTGTTATGGTGGCTGTGTCATCATCACAAACAAGAATTACGTTCGCGTGACGGTTTTTTGATCGTGGTCGCGTTTTGGTTCGTGTTAGGCGGTTTGGCGACGTTGCCGCTGCTTTTATTTGATGCCCCACATTTAACGCTTGCATCAGCTGTGTTTGAAGCCTTTTCCGGCTTAACCACCACAGGCGCAACGGTGATGACGGGGTTGGATCATTTACCAAAAGCGATCTTATTTTATCGCCAGTTGTTACAATGGCTCGGCGGGATGGGGATTATCGTACTTGCTATTGCCATTATTCCATTATTAGGCATTGGCGGCATGCAACTTTATCGTGCGGAAATGTCCGGCCCGATGAAGGAACAAAAAATCAGACCGCGTATTGCAGAAACGGCGAAAGTATTGTGGGTGATTTATCTTTCCCTCACTCTTTCTTGCGCGCTGGCGTATTGGGTGGCAGGCATGGATCCTTTCGATGCGCTGACACACAGTTTTTCCACCGTGTCCATTGGCGGTTTTTCTACTCACGACGCCAGTATGGGGTATTTTAATAGTCCGCTGATTAACGGCATCACTGTGCTGTTTTTGCTGATTTCTGCCTGCAACTTCGGCTTGCACTTCCGGGCTTTTTCAACACTTGGGCGTGAAAATTTCTTTAAAATTTATTTGCGCGATCCTGAATTTCGCTTCTTTATAAGTATTCAAGTGATTTTGGTTGTGGTTTGTACTTTAGTAATGTGGAGCCACCGTTATTTTGCCTCCTCTTGGCAGGATTTCGAACAAGTGTTGTTCCAAGCCGTATCCATTTCAACCACAACAGGCTACACCACTTCAGATTTCGCTGACTGGCCGTCCTTTGTTCCTGTATTGCTAATTACTGCATCCTTTATGGGCGGTTGCGCCGGTTCGGTTGGCGGCGGTTTGCGTGTTGCGCGCGTGCTAGTGCTTTATTTGCAAGGCAAGCGCGAACTCAAACGAGTCGTTCACCCGAATTTGGTTTATCCGATTAAATGGGGTAAAAACGTATTAGACGAACGCGTTATTGGCGGTATCTGGGCGTTCTTCTCCGCTTATTTGCTGGTTTTCTTAATTTGCTTGCTTGGCGTGATCGCATGCGGTGTCGAGCCATTTAACGCTTTCAATGCGGTGCTCGCAAGCCTTAACAATTTAGGGCCGGCATTAGGTTCGGTCAGCAGTAATATGACAACGATTCCTGATAGCGCAAAATGGATCTTAACCGTCGCGATGGTTTGCGGCCGTTTAGAAATTTTCACACTTTTAGCTTTATTTACCCCTGCATTTTGGAAAGCCTAATGAAAACTCTAATTTTGTATTCAAGCCATGACGGCCAGACGAAAAAAATTTCCGAATTTTTAGCAACGCATTTAAACGGCAAAGTAACGACCGATACATTACGCGAAGACTATGATATTGAAGTCTTTGACCGTGTGATTATTGGCGCCTCCATTCGTTATGGCCATTTCAATAAAATTCTTTATCGCTTTGTCAAACAGCACCGCATTCAACTGGAACAAAAAAGCGCATTTTTTTTCGGCGTGAATTTAACTGCGCGTAAAGAAGGTAAGGATAATCCGGAAACGAATGTGTATGTCCGTAAATTCTTGCAATGTACAGATTGGAAACCGGCGTTAGCAGCAGTGTTTGCCGGCGCGTTGTTGTATCCACGCTATAAATGGTTTGATCGGATGATGATTCGATTCATTATGAAAATCACCGGTGGGGAGACGGATTCGACCAAAGAGGTTGAATATACGGATTGGAAAAAAGTGGAGCAATTTGCGCATCATATTAATGAGTTGAATAATTAAGCATTTTTCAGTGAAATTTTGACCGATTTACTGGTGTTTTAAGAAAAAAGTAAGTTTTTTTCAATTTTTTTGTAAAAAGTGCTTGCGTGAGGTTCGAAAATTCCTATAATACGCGGCACACAACGACGCATGGTTGTGAAATAGTCAAATTTACACATGCGTCGTTGTTTTTTGCTCTTTAACAACGAATCAGACAATCTGTGTGGGCACTTGTTGATTGACTTATTTTAAAACTATTTTTAATTTTGAAGTCTTAATAGGTGCTAACTAGAAATTCATAAAACTTACTTTTAATTTAATTTATAAGTGAGAAGCGAAAACTTTTAGCAAGCAGAATATTGAGCGATTAAACTTGAATTGAAGAGTTTGATCATGGCTCAGATTGAACGCTGGCGGCAGGCTTAACACATGCAAGTCGAACGGTAGCAGGTAAGTACTTGTACTTATGCTGACGAGTGGCGGACGGGTGAGTAATGTTTGGGAATCTAGCTTATGGAGGGGGATAACGACGGGAAACTGTCGCTAATACCGCGTAGTATCGGAAGATGAAAGTGTGGGACCTTAGGGCCACATGCCATAGGATGAGCCCAAGTGGGATTAGGTAGTTGGTAGGGTAAAGGCCTACCAAGCCTGCGATCTCTAGCTGGTCTGAGAGGATGGCCAGCCACACCGGGACTGAGACACGGCCCGGACTCCTACGGGAGGCAGCAGTGGGGAATATTGCGCAATGGGGGCAACCCTGACGCAGCCATGCCGCGTGAATGAAGAAGGCCTTCGGGTTGTAAAGTTCTTTCGGTGTTGAGGAAGGATGTTGTGTTAATAGCGCAACAAATTGACGTTAAACACAGAAGAAGCACCGGCTAACTCCGTGCCAGCAGCCGCGGTAATACGGAGGGTGCGAGCGTTAATCGGAATAACTGGGCGTAAAGGGCACGCAGGCGGATTTTTAAGTGAGGTGTGAAAGCCCTGGGCTTAACCTGGGAATTGCATTTCAGACTGGGAATCTAGAGTACTTTAGGGAGGGGTAGAATTCCACGTGTAGCGGTGAAATGCGTAGAGATGTGGAGGAATACCGAAGGCGAAGGCAGCCCCTTGGGAATGTACTGACGCTCATGTGCGAAAGCGTGGGGAGCAAACAGGATTAGATACCCTGGTAGTCCACGCTGTAAACGCTGTCGATTTGGGGGTTGGACTTTAAGTTTGGCGCCCGAAGCTAACGTGATAAATCGACCGCCTGGGGAGTACGGCCGCAAGGTTAAAACTCAAATGAATTGACGGGGGCCCGCACAAGCGGTGGAGCATGTGGTTTAATTCGATGCAACGCGAAGAACCTTACCTACTCTTGACATCCATGGAATCCTGTAGAGATACGGGAGTGCCTTCGGGAACCATGAGACAGGTGCTGCATGGCTGTCGTCAGCTCGTGTTGTGAAATGTTGGGTTAAGTCCCGCAACGAGCGCAACCCTTATCCTTTGTTGCCAGCGATTCGGTCGGGAACTCAAAGGAGACTGCCGGTGATAAACCGGAGGAAGGTGGGGATGACGTCAAGTCATCATGGCCCTTACGAGTAGGGCTACACACGTGCTACAATGGCGTATACAGAGGGTAACGAAGCTGCGAGGTGGAGTGAATCTCATAAAGTACGTCTAAGTCCGGATTGGAGTCTGCAACTCGACTCCATGAAGTCGGAATCGCTAGTAATCGCGAATCAGAATGTCGCGGTGAATACGTTCCCGGGCCTTGTACACACCGCCCGTCACACCATGGGAGTGGGTTGTACCAGAAGTAGATAGCTTAACCGCGAGGGGGGCGTTTACCACGGTATGATTCATGACTGGGGTGAAGTCGTAACAAGGTAACCGTAGGGGAACCTGCGGTTGGATCACCTCCTTACCAAAAATGAGCGACAGCGAGTGTTCACACAGATTGTCTGGTGTATTGTAGACAAATGAGCAGAAGAAACTACCCTTGGGTCTGTAGCTCAGGTGGTTAGAGCGCACCCCTGATAAGGGTGAGGTCGGTGGTTCAAGTCCACTCAGACCCACCACTCTGACGAGTGAGTGAAGTGGAAGCGGTAGTGATGATGAAATGGGGATATAGCTCAGCTGGGAGAGCGCCTGCCTTGCACGCAGGAGGTCAGCGGTTCGATCCCGCTTATCTCCACCAGTTATCATCGTTAAGTAAATTTTAAAATGTAATATAAGTTTTAAAATATAGTAAAAGTTTATTTAACGATAATAACTAAAAAATTTTATCAAACTGTTCTTTAAAAAATTGGAAACAAGCTAAAAACGAGAGATTTTCGAAAGAAAGTCTGAGTAAAACGAAATAACAACATGTTTTGTTAAAAACTCTGAATTGAACAAAAGCAATTTAAGAGTGTTAGTTGAATTAAAGATAGCCATTAAATGCAAATCATAAGAAGAGCATTTGAGGTTGTATAGTTAAGCGACTAAGCGTACAAGGTGGATGCCTTGGCAATCAGAGGCGAAGAAGGACGTGCTAATCTGCGAAAAGCTTGGATGAGTTGATAAGAAGCGTTTAATCCAAGATATCCGAATGGGGCAACCCAGTGGGTGAAGAGCCCACTATCAACGAGTGAATACATAGCTTGTTGAGGCAAACCGGGAGAACTGAAACATCTAAGTACCCCGAGGAAAAGAAATCAACCGAGATTTCGTCAGTAGCGGCGAGCGAAAGCGAAAGAGCCTGTTAATGATAGCGACAGAGACAGAGGAATGTGCTGGGAAGCACAGCGACACAGGGTGATAGCCCCGTACTCGAAGTCCAGGTCGTGGTACTAAGTTAACGACAAGTAGGGCGGGACACGTGATATCCTGTTTGAAGAAGGGGGGACCATCCTCCAAGGCTAAATACTCCTGATTGACCGATAGTGAACCAGTACTGTGAAGGAAAGGCGAAAAGAACCCCGGTGAGGGGAGTGAAATAGAACCTGAAACCTTGTACGTACAAGCAGTGGGAGCCTGAAAGGGTGACTGCGTACCTTTTGTATAATGGGTCAGCGACTTATATTTTGTAGCGAGGTTAACTAAATCAGGGAGCCGAAGGGAAACCGAGTCTTAACTGGGCGAAGAGTTGCAAGGTATAGACCCGAAACCCGGTGATCTAGCCATGGGCAGGTTGAAGGTTGGGTAACACTAACTGGAGGACCGAACCGACTAATGTTGAAAAATTAGCGGATGACTTGTGGCTGGGGGTGAAAGGCCAATCAAACCGGGAGATAGCTGGTTCTCCCCGAAATCTATTTAGGTAGAGCCTTGAGCGGACACCTTCGGGGGTAGAGCACTGTTTCGGCTAGGGGGCCATCCCGGCTTACCAACCCGATGCAAACTACGAATACCGAAGAGTGATACTCAGGAGACACACGGCGGGTGCTAACGTTCGTCGTGGAGAGGGAAACAACCCAGACCGCCAGCTAAGGTCCCAAAGTCTATATTAAGTGGGAAACGAAGTGGGAAGGCTTAGACAGCTAGGATGTTGGCTTAGAAGCAGCCATCATTTAAAGAAAGCGTAATAGCTCACTAGTCGAGTCGGCCTGCGCGGAAGATGTAACGGGGCTCAAATATAGCACCGAAGCTGCGGCATCAGGCGAAAGTCTGTTGGGTAGGGGAGCGTTGTGTAAGCGGACGAAGGGAGTTCGAGAGGGCTGCTGGACGTATCACAAGTGCGAATGCTGACATAAGTAACGATAAAACGGGTGAAAAACCCGTTCGCCGGAAGACCAAGGGTTCCTGTCCAACGTTAATCGGGGCAGGGTGAGTCGGCCCCTAAGGCGAGGCTGAAAAGCGTAGTCGATGGGAAACGGGTTAATATTCCCGTACTTGGTAAAGCTGCGATGTGGGGACGGAGCAGGTTAGGTTAGCGTGCTGTTGGATATGCACGTTTAAGTTGGTAGGTGGGAAGTTTAGGCAAATCCGGACTTCTTTAACACTGAGAGATGATGACGAGGCTCTACGGAGCTGAAGTAACTGATACCACACTTCCAGGAAAAGCCACTAAGCGAAAGGCTTTACTAAACCGTACTGAAAACCGACACAGGTGGTCAGGTAGAGAATACTCAGGCGCTTGAGAGAACTCGGGTGAAGGAACTAGGCAAAATAGCACCGTAACTTCGGGAGAAGGTGCGCCGGCGTAGATTGTAAGGGTTTACCCCTGAAGGTTGAACCGGTCGAAGTGACCCGCTGGCTGCAACTGTTTATTAAAAACACAGCACTCTGCAAACACGAAAGTGGACGTATAGGGTGTGATGCCTGCCCGGTGCTGGAAGGTTAATTGATGGTGTTATCGAAAGAGAAGCACCTGATCGAAGCCCCAGTAAACGGCGGCCGTAACTATAACGGTCCTAAGGTAGCGAAATTCCTTGTCGGGTAAGTTCCGACCTGCACGAATGGCATAATGATGGCCAGGCTGTCTCCACCCGAGACTCAGTGAAATTGAAATTGCCGTGAAGATGCGGTGTACCCGCGGCTAGACGGAAAGACCCCGTGAACCTTTACTATAGCTTGACACTGAACATTGAATTTTGATGTGTAGGATAGGTGGGAGACTTTGAAGTCGTCACGCCAGTGATGATGGAGTCGACCTTGAAATACCACCCTTTAACGTTTGATGTTCTAACGAAGCGCCCGGAACGGGTGTTCGGACAGTGTCTGGTGGGTAGTTTGACTGGGGCGGTCTCCTCCCAAAGCGTAACGGAGGAGCACGAAGGTTTGCTAATGACGGTCGGACATCGTCAGGTTAGTGCAATGGTATAAGCAAGCTTAACTGCGAGACGGACAAGTCGAGCAGGTACGAAAGTAGGTCATAGTGATCCGGTGGTTCTGAATGGAAGGGCCATCGCTCAACGGATAAAAGGTACTCCGGGGATAACAGGCTGATACCGCCCAAGAGTTCATATCGACGGCGGTGTTTGGCACCTCGATGTCGGCTCATCACATCCTGGGGCTGAAGTAGGTCCCAAGGGTATGGCTGTTCGCCATTTAAAGTGGTACGCGAGCTGGGTTTAGAACGTCGTGAGACAGTTCGGTCCCTATCTGCCGTGGGCGTAGGAGAATTGATTGGGGCTGCTCCTAGTACGAGAGGACCGGAGTGGACGCACCGCTGGTGTTCCGGTTGTGTCGCCAGACGCATAGCCGGGTAGCTAAGTGCGGAAGAGATAAGTGCTGAAAGCATCTAAGCACGAAACTTGCCAAGAGATGAGTTCTCCCACACATCAAGTGTGTAAGGGTTGTTTAAGACTAAGACGTAGATAGGCGCGGTGTGTAAGTGGTGTGAGCCATTGAGCTAACGCGTACTAATTGCCCGAGGGGCTTAACTATACAACGCTCAAATGTTTTTAGGAGAGCAGTGAAGCTAACGAAAAAAACAAAACAAAACGAAAGTTTAGCTTGTAGCCAATAAAAGTGCGCATAAAGCATAAAGACGACAAAGACCAAGACGTAAAGCTAAGTCTAAGGTCTAAAACCGAATAATCCTGGCGGCGATAGAGCGGTGGTCCCACCTGACCCCATACCGAACTCAGAAGTGAAACGCCGAAATGCCGATGGTAGTGTGGGGCTTCCCCATGTGAGAGTAGGGCACCGCCAGGTAGATATGGAATGAACCCCGGTCAGAAGGCCGGGGTTTTTTATTGGGGAAAAATCGCAAAAGGGGAGAAAGACAAACAGCCCCAATGCGGTGCTCAAGCCGATGTTCAATCCCGTAGTTTACCTAATATAGAAGTTACCCCCCATCATTACTGTGAAAATGTTAGAATAACTCAACTCCTTTATTTCATTTTATCTCTATGAAAAACTTAAAATATTTTGCACGTCGCTATGTAGATTGGGTAATTCGGCTCGGTCGCGTTCGATTCTCTTTACTCGGCCTGGTTATTTTGGCGGTCTTAGCATTAAGTGCACAAATTTTATTAAGCTTTTTTATTACCAATCAAATTGATTGGCGGGATGTGGTTCGCTCTATTATTTTTGGTCTTTTTACCGCGCCTTTTGTCATTTATTTTTTCACGCTTTTAGTCGAACAATTAGAGCGATCTCGCCTTGACCTTTCTAAAACGGTTTCTCGTTTGCAAAATGAAATTTCGGAGAGAATTCAAGCAGAGCAGAAACTTTCTATTGCGCTTAATAATTTAGAAAAAAGTAACCGGGATAAAGGTACTTTACTTGCAACCATAAGCCACGAGCTGCGCACACCGCTTAACGGAATTATCGGGTTGAGTCGTATTTTATTAGATGATCAACTTTCGGCACAGCAGCGTAATTACCTTAAAACCATCAATATTAGCGCGGTTAGTTTGGGATATATTTTTAGCGATATTATTGATTTGGATAAATTTGATACTCAACGGTTAGAACTTAATTTCCAGCCGACGGATTTGAATTCGTTATTAAATGATATTCAGAATTTTGCCATACTGATGAGCGAGCCTAAAAATCTTCAGTTTTCTTTGGAAATTACTTCAGAATTACCGGATTCGCTTTATTTGGATCGTGCAAGATTAAGTCAAATTTTGTGGAATTTGATTAGTAATGCGGCGAAGTTTACTGAAAAAGGCAAAATTACTTTGCAGGTTAGCGCTCCGGAAAACGACGTTTATCAATTTAGCGTAATCGATACGGGAAGCGGTATTGCGCCATGTGAGTTAGATAATATTTTTAAAATGTATTATCAAGTTAAGGAAAACGCAAATCGCTCTTCCGGTAGCGGGATTGGTCTTGCTATCTCAAAAAATTTGGCACGTTTAATGGGCGGCGATTTGCATGTGAAAAGTCGCCTTGGTAGTGGCTCCACTTTTGATTTAACCATTCGTGCCAAAAAAAGCGAACCAATAAGGGATAATTCGCTGTTACAGTCGTCATTGCATTTGTCGGTGTTGCTTGTGGAAGATATCGAACTCAATGTTATCGTGGCAAAAAGTGCACTGGAGAAATTAGGGCATCATGTGGACGTGGCGATGAATGGGCGGGAAGCAATTCATTTATTTGAGCGTAATACTTACGACATTGTTTTATTAGATATTAAGTTACCCGATATGTCGGGTTTTGATATTGCCGAACATTTCCGTCAGAAATATGAGGACGGCATTTATGATTTTCTTCCGCCACTTGTAGCTTTTACCGCAAATGTGATGCAAACCGAGCAAGAATATCTGGCCAAAGGGCTGGATGCGGTGCTGCGCAAGCCACTTGCCTTAGGAGAACTGCGGCATTGTTTATATCGTTTTTTTGCCGAGGAAATGGAACCTTCTTCTGTGCAAACGGCATTTACGGATAAAAGTGAGCATCAAACCCTAAACACGGAACTTATCGGCTTATTAGGTAAAACACAAATGGCGCAGAATTTGGCATTATTCAAACAAATGATGCCAGATTATTTAAGTGAATTGCATCAGACTTTTAACGCTTATCGACAAAATCATTATTTAGCCGAACAAGTGGCCGATCTCGCCCATAAAATTAAAGGCGCGGCGGCATCTGTGGGCCTGTTAACCGTTCAAGACTGGGCGGAGAAAATGCAGCATAATGAAGCAGAAGATTGGCGTTGGAGCATCGAATTATGGCTTAATAAATTGGATGAAAGTTGGCAAGACAATGTGAAGGAATTAGAAGATTATTTAAACGTCTAGAACATAGCCACATTTTAGAGCGGAAAAGTAGTTATTTCTTAAGTGTCTTTTACTTTTTATCTAAAAATAAGGGCTTGATGTGTTTTTTATTATCTAATCCATGAAAGTATTACGCAAAGAATACCCATCCACTAGCCCAAAATACTCAAGTCAAATAAACCAAAAATAATTACCATTAGGTTGACCGCCTTCTTTGAACGAAACAAATGTTACGTCGTGGAGTCCTTTCATTTCGCCGTTTTTTGCTAGCTAAATTTCCGCTAAAATGAGAAGAATTTGTTGAGGATTCTTATGTCACGCCAATGCCAGTTGCTTATTGCTCAGAATTTACCCGAAAATTTGCCGCCTGACGTATTGGTTGTCGGGGAATCGGGCGTGCCTTTTGCGAAAACGGTAAATTTGCTTGGGCAAGAATTTGCGCACATTTTGTTTGATGCGCGCCAAGGCATTCATTTAGAAGCGCTCGCCATTGCTGCCGGTACATTAAAAAGGGGCGGCACGCTTTGCTTGTTGTTAGCGGATTGGGCGAATTTAGCGTGCCGGCCGGATCAAGATAGCCTGCGTTGGAGCGGCAAGCAACAGGCTATTGCCACACCAAATTTTATTCGCCATTTCAAACAATGCGTGACGCGCTACGGCTTCCCCGTGTTGACGGCGTTCAATGCGGTGCTATTTCGGCAATCCAATTATTCGGAAAATGTAAGCCGGCACGCGACGGCGGCCCAGCAAAAAATTATCGAACAGATTTTGCAAAAAAAGCACGATCTGTATTTTCTCACAGCCAAACGAGGACGCGGTAAATCCGCGCTGTTAGGTATTCTGGCCGATCGACTCAAAGCACCGATTTTTTTGACTGCCGCGAATAAAAATGCGGTCGAAACATTACGCAATTTTGCCGCAAGCGACCCGCAATTTATCGCACCGGACGAGTTGAGCGCACGCCTGCGACAAGATCCGGCGTTTAGCAAAAATGCTTGGCTTTTTGTGGACGAGGCCGCGATGATTCCGCTTGCGCAGTTGCAAGGATTTGCGCGACATTTTCAGCATATTTTATTCAGTACTACGATCCATAGTTACGAAGGTACGGGACGCGGTTTTGAAGTCAAATTTAAGCAAAAAATCGACCGCACTTTTTTGTCTTTCGAACTGCAACAACCGCTGCGTTGGGCTGAAAATGACCCGCTCGAACTTTTTATTGAAGATCTGCTGCTTTTAAATGCGGAAGAGGCATTCGGGCGACTTGATTATGCGCGGCAAACGGATATTCATATTCATGAAATTTCTCAAAGCAAATTAGTAAAATCGCCCGAATCTTTTTACGGTTTGATGAGCCTTGCGCATTATCGCACTTCACCGATTGATCTTCGCCGCTTATTAGACGGTCGGAAACAACGTTTTTGTCTGGCCGAATGCGACGAAAAGTTGCTCGGTGCAATTTGGGCGTTAGAAGAGGGCGAAATACGAGACGAATACCTGCTCGAGCAAATTCGACGAGGCAAACGTCGCCCTAAGGGCAATTTAGTACCGCAAGCGTTGTGTTTTCACGAAAATTTACCGCAAGCTTGCCGTTTGCGTTCGCTACGGATTTCACGTATCGCAGTAGCACCGCATTGGCAACGGCAGCACATCGGGCGTAAGCTGGTCGATTCGATCGAATGTCGCCATACCGATTTTCTTTCAGTAAGTTTCGGCTACACGGAGCAACTCGCCCGTTTTTGGCTTCAATGCGGTTTTATTTTGGTACATTTAGGCGAGCATCAAGACGCGAGCAGTGGCTGTTATTCTGCCATCGCCTTAAAAGGGCTTTCCGCACAAGGCGCGGAATTGGTACGAGTCGCCGAACGACAATTTCGGCGCAATTTGCCTTTGTCTTTTCATCCTCTTGCGGCGAACTTGGCTTCGGGCGAAACGGATTGGACGCTAAACGAAACGGATTGGCAAAGCCTAAAAGACTTTGCCGATTTCCATCGAACGTTGTTTTCCGTGCAACCGGCAATTCGTCGTTTGTTAAACCGTTTCGGTGAGCGAAATTTTCCGCACATTTTTGCCTATTTAACAAAAAAACAACTTCCGTTTAACAAGAAAAAAAGCGTAGAATACCTTCGTTTAGAAATTAAACAATTTTTACTGAAGAATAATAAAAGGACCCTTTATGACTGAACAAATTGAAAAACCAAAAGGCTGGTTTAAGCGCGCTTTGGAAAAATACGACAATTTCATCAAAGCCTATGATCTTGATTCACCGAGCTGTTGTGGCGTGCCGAAAATGCGTGAAGATGAAAACGGAAACTTAAAAAAGGAAGATTCGCTTTTCAAAAAATAACCTGTTTTTATATACAGACTTTGGCTTGAATCCCATATTTTAATTCAGTAAACTATGCGTCAATTTTTATTCAAGATTGACGCATTATTTATGAATACCGCTTTTTTCCCCCTTGATCTTCCTACCGAACCGAATGATCATAAAATTTTAGGTAACGTACTGCAGGGCGCCGATGCATTGGCGATTAGCGAAATCGCCGAGCAAAATGCGGGGCTAACGGTAGTGGTTACGCCGGACACCCGAAGCGCGCTGCGTTTATCGCGTGTATTAGCAGAATTAAGCCGCCTGGACGTGCGTTTATTCCCCGATTGGGAAACCTTGCCTTACGATACTTTTTCGCCCCATCAAGAAATTATTTCCTCGCGTTTGAGCGCCCTTTTTTATTTACAACAGGCCAAAAAAGGCATTTTTTTATTACCGATCGCCACTTTGATGCAACGCCTTTGCCCGCCGCAATATCTGCAACATAATGTTCTGTTGATTAAAAAAGGCGATCGTCTTGTTATCGATAAAATGCGTTTACAACTGGAAATGGCGGGTTATCGCGCGGTGGAGCAAGTGCTGGAACACGGTGAATATGCGGTGCGTGGTTCATTGCTGGACCTTTTCCCAATGGGAAGTGCGCAGCCTTTTCGGTTAGATTTTTTTGACGACGAAATAGATTCTATCCGCACCTTTGACGTGGATACTCAGCGTACGCTGGATGAAATTCAGTCCGTCAATTTATTGCCTGCGCATGAATTTCCAACGGACGATAAAGGCATCGAGTTTTTCCGGGCACAATTTCGAGAAACTTTCGGCGAAATTCGTCGTGATCCGGAACATATTTATCAACAAATCACTAAAGGCACATTGATTTCCGGTATCGAATATTGGCAACCGTTGTTTTTTGCGGAAATGGCGACCTTGTTTGATTATTTGCCGCAGCAGACTTTGTTTATCGATATGGAAGGTAATCAAGAGCAAGGGGAACGTTTTTATCGCGATGCGGCACAGCGTTATGAACAGCGCAAAGCGGATCCAATGCGCCCGTTGCTAGCTCCGCAAAAATTGTGGCTGAATGTCGATGAAGTGAATCGCAAACTCAAATCTTATCCTCGTATTAGCTTAAAAACGGAAAAAGTGCGCACATCTGTCCGCCAGAAAAATTTACCGGTAACAGCATTGCCGGAAGTGACGATTCAATCGCAACAAAAAGAACCGCTTGGACAACTGCGTCAATTTATCGAACAATTTAAAGGCCATATTTTGTTTTCCGTGGAAACGGAAGGGCGCCGCGAAACCTTGCTGGATTTGCTTTCACCGTTAAAACTCAAGCCGAAACAAATAAAATCGCTTGATCAGGCAGAACAAGAAAAATTTAGCCTGTGGGTAAGTTCGCTCGAACAAGGTTTTATTATTGAACAAACGCCGTCGCTTGCGATTATCGGCGAAGCGAATTTGCTTGGTGAACGCGTGCAACAACGCAGCCGCGATAAACGCAAAAGCGTTAATCCCGATACGCTGGTACGCAATCTTGTAGAACTTAAAATCGGCCAACCGGTGGTGCATTTGGATCACGGCGTGGGACGTTACGGCGGTTTGGTAACGTTGGATACCGGCGGTATTAAAGCGGAATATTTACTGCTCAATTATGCGAATGAATCCAAACTCTACGTACCGGTGACTTCGCTGCATTTAATTAGCCGTTATGTCGGTGGTTCGGACGAAACTGCGCCGTTGCATAAACTCGGTAATGAGGCTTGGGCGAAATCGCGCCAAAAAGCGGCGGAGAAAATTCGCGATGTGGCGGCGGAATTACTGGATGTGTATGCGCAGCGTGCGGCGAAGAAAGGCTTTGCATTCAAATATGATCGTGAAGAATTTCAACAATTTGCTGCGACTTTCCCGTTTGAAGAAACCCATGATCAAGAAATGGCTATCAATGCGGTGCTCTCGGATATGTGTCAACCAAAAGCCATGGATCGCCTTGTGTGCGGCGATGTGGGGTTTGGCAAAACCGAGGTGGCGATGCGCGCCGCATTTTTAGCTGTAATGAATCATAAACAAGTCGCCGTATTGGTGCCGACCACGCTGTTGGCACAACAACATTACGAAAATTTCAAAGATCGTTTCGCCAATTTACCGGTGAATGTGGAAGTGCTTTCTCGTTTTAAAACCACCAAAGAACAAAAACAAATTCTGCAAAATTTATCCGAAGGCAAAGTGGATATTTTAATTGGCACGCATAAATTAATTCAGTCCGATGTAAAATTTAGTGATTTGGGCTTGTTGATCATTGATGAAGAGCACCGCTTTGGCGTCGGACAAAAAGAGAAAATCAAACAGCTGCGGGCAAATATTGATATTCTCACACTCACAGCGACGCCGATTCCGCGTACGTTGAATATGGCGATGAACGGCATTCGTGATCTTTCGATTATTTCCACGCCGCCGGCGCGTCGTTTGAGCATTAAAACTTTCGTGCGCCAAAAAGATGATCTCGTAATACGTGAAGCAATTTTGCGCGAAATTCTGCGCGGCGGACAGGTTTATTATTTGCATAATGATGTGGCGAGTATTGAGAATACTGCCGAACAACTTGCCGCACTGGTGCCGGAAGCGCGCATTGTCGTCGGGCACGGACAAATGCGTGAACGCGAGCTGGAACGCGTAATGACTGATTTCTATCACCAACGTTATAACGTGCTAGTGTGTTCTACGATTATCGAAACCGGCATCGACGTGCCAACTGCAAATACCATCATTATTGAACGAGCCGATCACTTCGGTTTGGCGCAGTTGCATCAATTGCGCGGACGGGTAGGGCGTTCTCATCATCAAGCCTACGCATATTTGCTCACACCGCCCCCGAAAATGATGACGAAAGATGCGGAGCGTCGTTTAGATGCGTTGGAAAATCTGGATAATCTCGGTGCCGGCTTTATTCTTGCCACTCACGATTTAGAAATTCGCGGCGCCGGCGAATTGCTTGGTAACGAACAAAGCGGTCAAATTGAAAGCATCGGTTTTTCGCTTTATATGGAATTGCTCGACGCAGCGGTGAAAGCCTTAAAAGAGGGGCGTGAACCATCGTTGGACGAATTGACACAGCAACACGCAGACATTGAATTACGCATTCCGGCGCTATTGCCGGAGGATTATTTAGGCGACGTGAATATGCGTTTATCCTTCTATAAACGCATTGCTGCCGCGGACAGTAAGCAAGAGTTGGATGAGCTGAAAGTGGAATTGATCGACCGCTTCGGTTTATTGCCGGAGGCAGCGAAAAATCTGTTACAAATCGCTGAATTGCGTTTGCAGGTTGCACCGCTCAAGGTATTGCGCATCGACGCCGGTACGCAAGGCGGTTTTATCGAATTTGCACCGAGCGCTAAGGTAGATCCGGAAAAATTTATTCGGTTGATTCAAAAAGAACCGATTGTGTATCGTTTTGACGGGCCGCTGAAGTTTAAGTTTATAAAAGATTTGACTGAAAGCAACGTGCGGTTGGCATTTGTGGTGGAATTAGTGAAAACGTTAGTCGAATAGCTTGCATTCGGTTTTATTGTACTCTCGAAATAGCACCGCATTGGAACGGCCTCCAATGCGGTGCTATTTTTGATATCCGATGCATGGTTTTGATTCACCAATCGTCCGGCGCGTTTCTGCGGATTGGAAATCTTATGCCGGATTTTATGTTATGCATTAAATAAATTTTGCCAGAAATTGCGGATAAATTTCCTTTCTTTGCTAAATTCATAATGCGCGACCACGGGCGGCTTGCCTAATAAATTCAAATGGTGAATGGTATTGCGCAAATCCACGTAACATTGCTTTAATGCATTGCAATCTTCTGTGCTAATGATATTTGCCGTCGCCATTGAGTCAAAAATACGTACGTTATCCGACCATTTGGTCAGCTTCGGATCTTGCGGTGCGTTCGCCAACATTAAATATTGTGCAATAAACTCAATATCGGTAATTCCACCGCGATCGGTTTTAAGATTAAATTCGTTGGTTTGAGAATGAGACAAATGGCTAAACATTTTTTCTCGCATTTCAGTGACATCTCGTTTCAGTTCGGCAATATCGCGCGGAGCGGAAAGTACTCGTTGTCGAATATTTTCAAATTTTTCCCGTAACGCGTTTTCACCGAATACCGCTCGGCTTCGCACCAAAGCTTGTTTTTCCCAGGTCCAGGCTTCATTGAGTTGGTAATTTTCAAAAGCGCTAAGCGAGCAACCGAGCAAGCCGGCATCGCCGGACGGCCGTAAGCGCATATCCACCTCGTACAGCACGCCGGCGCTCGTATTAAGGCTAAAAATGCTGACGATTTTTTGAGCTAATCGGAGGTAGAACTGGTTACTGTCGATGACTTTTTTGCCGCCGACGGTTTCGCCTTCTATCGCGTCATAAAGAAAAACCAAATCCAAGTCTGATTTATAGCCTAATTCGATGCCGCCGAGTTTGCCGTAGCCGATTACAAGAAATCCTTTTTCTTCACCCTGCAAATGTTGAGGCGTACCAAATCTTGCGGAAACCTGTTTCCAAGCTAAATTAACCACCGCTTCAATAATGGCTTCTGCCAAATAAGTGAGATGGTCGCTCACTTTCATCACCGGCAAGGCACCTAAAATATCCGCCGCGGCGACGCGCAGTAAAATCGCCTGTTTGAATTGACGTAGTGCATCAATAAATTGTTCTTCATCGTCAGGCGGCAGACGCAACAAATATTGTTGCAGTTCGTCGGGATAGCGGGAAAACGGCAACGGATTGCGCAAACTGTCGGAATTTAGCAATTCGTCCAGCAAAATCGGATGCCGCGCTAATTGATCGGCGACCAATTGAGATTGTGCGCATAAATCGATCACTTGTCGCAAAGCTTGCGGGTTTTCCTGTAATAATTCGAGGTAAGTGGTGCGGCTGGAAATTTTCTCGATAATATGCAGTATGCGCGGCAGTAAAGTGCGGTAATGTGCTTGTTTAAAAATCAAGGAAAAAAGCGTTGGCATTAAATGCCCCAATACTTCGCGTCCGCGCGCGCCGATTGCACGGCGGCTTAAACTTTCTTTGAATTGTGCCAATTGCTCCAGAATCTCGTGCAGATAGTCCGGCTGAACACCGCTTTCTGCTAACATTTGTTCGATTTCATCAAAATTCGCTTCGAGAAAATCTTGCCATTGATTCTCCGTGTTCGGATTCTCGCTTTCTTCGCTGCCGATGAGTTCCTTGAAAATCGACCGCACTTTTCCCTGTATTTGCTGCAAAATGTGGTAAAAATCTTGCCAATCTTTTATTAAATAGGTTTTTTCCATTGCATTGCCCGTCTCGTCCAGACAGCGAAAACGGCGGCAGCTTTCAATTAAACGAAGGCGATCCGTATCGTTTGTCGGCAGCGTTTGAGTTTGTCGGTCGTTAATTGCTTGCAGCACATTTTCCACGCGACGTAGGAAAAGATAACTTTCCCGCAAGTCTTGAGATTGAACCTGCGAAATCAAACCGAGTCGGGCAATTTCCGGTAATAATTTAAGCAACGATGGCTGTTGCAGAGCGATTTCCCGCCCGCCACGAATCAATTGAAACACTTGCACGATAAATTCCACTTCGCGAATACCGCCCGCACCGAGTTTGATATTGTCTTTTAAGCCACGACGGCGCACTTCGCGTTCGATTTTGCCTTTCATTTCGCGCAGTGATTGGATCACACTGAAATCGATATAACGACGATAAACGAAAGGACGCAGCATTTTTTGCAAATAAGCCACATGCGGATCGCCTTCCTGTGCACCTAAAACACGACTTTTAATCATTGCGTAACGTTCCCAATCGCGTCCTTGATCTTGATAATATTGCTCCATTGCGGCAAAACTTAACGCCAGTGCGCCGCTCTCGCCGAACGGACGCAGCCGCATATCCGTACGATATACGAAACCGTCAGGGGTGAATTCATCCAGCGCGCTGATTAAACGCTGTCCGAGGCGGGTAAAAAATTTGTGATTATCAACGGGCTTGCGGGCATTCGTGCCTTCAATGCGGGTCTCTCCGAGAGAAGGATAAGTAAAAATCAGGTCGATGTCGGAAGAAAAATTTAGCTCAAAGCCGCCCAATTTTCCCATGCCGAGAATATAAAGTTGCTGCGCGTTGCCTTGTCCGTCCACAGGCACGCCCATTTCGTCGCAGGCTTGCCGATAAAGCCAATCGCGTGCGCCGATAATCAGACTTTCCGCCAGTTGGGAAAGACGTACGAAAATTTGTTCTACGCTCGCTAAGTTTAAACTTTGGCAAAAACTCAGTTTTGCCATTTCCGTATTGCGAAATACGCGTAAGACGTTATTCAATGCGGTGCTGTTGGCGACTGTCGCCAGTCGGGCATTTAAGCGTGTCGAATATTCGTCGCAAGCGGCAAAAGTCGGGCTGTGTTCCCACCATTGCGCGAGCAGGTGTGGCTGTTTTTGCAGTACGTTTTCCATAAAATCGGACATTGCCACCGCATAGCCTAATCGTCCCATAGGATGATTTTCGTCAAAAGCGTATTGTTGAATGTGTTGATTAAGTTGATGCGCGTCGATTTCGGGAAAAGATTGGCATAAAAGGGTGCCGAGCGCGTGGAGTTTTTGTTCGATAAGGGTGGAAAATACGGTCATTATTTAACCTTTTTGATGTTCGTCTAAGCTGCGTAGCACACTTTCTTCAGCCGCTTTCGGTTGCAAACTGTCGAGCCAGTGCAGCGGCGTTTGCCAACCGCGCAACCAAGTTATTTGGCGCTTGGCGAGTTGGCGGGTGGCGCAAATGCCGCGAAAAACCATTTCGTCATGTCCGTAATCGCCTTGCAAATATTCCCACATTTGGCGATAACCTACACAACGAATGGAAGGCAAATTAATATGCAAATCGTCGCGCGCGTAAAGTTTTTCCACTTCTTGTTGAAAACCGAGTTCGATCATTCGGTGAAAGCGCTGTTCAATGCGGTCGTGTAACAGCCGGCGATCTTGCGGCGCAATAGCAAATTGCAACACGTCATAAGGTAAGCCTTCGCCTTTTTCTGCAGTCAGTTGCGTGAGGGTTTTGCCGCTGATGTAAAACACTTCCAAGGCGCGATTAATCCGTTGCGAATCGTTCGGATTGATACGACGGGCAGATATCGGGTCGATTTTCGCCAGTTCTTGATGCAAGGCTGCCCAGCCTTGTTGCGCTGCATTTCGTTCGATTTCGGCACGCACGCGTTCATCGGCAGAAGGTAACGGCGAAAGCCCTTCAATTAAGGCTTTGTAATACAGCATGGTGCCGCCGACCAGAAGCGGAATTTTGCCTTGCGCACTAATTTGTGCCATTTCGCGCAGTGCGTCATCGCGGAAATTCATCGCAGAATAACTTTCGGCAGGATCTAAAATATCGATAAGTCGATGCGGTGCTCGTATCAACTCTTGTTTGGAAGGCTTGGCAGTGCCGATGTCCATGCCTTTATAAATCAGCGCGGAATCAACGCTAATCACTTCTACCGGTAATTGGCTGCGCAGTCGAATGGCCAAATCGGTTTTGCCGGATGCTGTCGGGCCCATTAAAAAAATTGCGGTCGGTTTCATTTATAACTCATCTAATAAAGGCTGCCAGTGAAGCGGTTTGAGCAAGGCGTTAAATTCGTTGCGGTTGGCGTTAGTTAAACATAATTCCGTGTCGCTTAATAATTTCACCGCATCGGCAAGCGCACTGCAGTTTTTGCTTTCTAGTTGGGTGCAAAGGGCACTCAAAAATGATGTGCTGTGTTGTTCGTCGGAAAGTAGCGCCGTTATGCATTTTTGCAGATTTTGCGCGCGCAATAGGCTTGGCACTCGATTGAGCGTTAAGCGGCGTTGCGCGTGGTTGGCGATGAATTCAAAGCCGGCGCGGGTGAAATCTTCACGTTGTTTTTCCCAGCGATTAAATTGTGTTTCGGTTAAGCGAAATACAATGGGAATCAGCAACGGTTGCTGTTCGACAGGTGTTTGTTGAAGCGCTAATTTCCATTGCAGTCGTTGCAATTTTTCTAATGACAGCAAGAAGAAATCTTGTTGCTGCTGCAGCAGCAAGGCGCGATTTTCGATTAATGCGAGTGCGCGAAGATGCGGTTGTGTTTTGAGGTCGGTTTCCGTCGCGCTAAAAGCCGGTGGCGCGGGGGAAAAAGAAGGGGCGGACGGCTCGATGATGTGGCTTGAAGCAGCTTTTCCGCCCAGCAATTCGCCGTATAATTTCTGTTCGATTTTGCCTGGTTGTCCCGTACGATAATGCGCGCGGTAGTCGCGATAACCTTCAAGCATCGGGTGAGACGAGTTGCCGTCGTCGGTCGAAAAATGCGGCGAAATTTGCGCGTTTTTTTCCGTCGGCAGCGGGTTAGGTGCAAACATATTTTGTCCGGCGGCCGCGCGATTCGGTTTGTTCGGCCGAGAAGCCTCATAACTCGGCAGCGGTTCGTGAATTTCATTGAGGTTCCGATTTAGCACCGCATTGGAGGGCGTATTTTCGGGCGCTTGAAATTGCATTTGTGCCGGGTTATTTAGTGCTTGGCTATTTAGTGCATGGCTCACGCCTTCATAGATAAAATCGTGAATTAAGCGCGGTTGGTGAAAACGCACTTCATGTTTGGTCGGATGTACGTTTACGTCCACTTCGTGCGGATTGAGATCGATAAATAAAACGAAGGCCGGATAGGCGTCATTCGGTAAATGTTCGGCGTAAGCCTGACGAATGGCGTGCATAATCACTTTGTCGCGCACCATGCGACCATTGATATAGCAATAGCTCAAATCATTTTGCGAACGATGAAAATTCGGCGCGGCGAGCCAACCGGAAAGATGCAAATCGTCGTGCTTCCAATCAATGCGTAACGCATTTTTAACAAAATCCTCGCCACAAATGGCGCTGATGCGTTTAAGTTGCTGTGGCAGATCGGCAGCTTGACGATATTGGCGCACGATTTTGCCGTTGTGCGTTAAAGTGAGGGCAATATTGAATTTCGCCAAGGCGATGCGACGAATAACTTCGTCAATATGCGCGAATTCAGTTTTATCGGCACGTAAAAATTTGCGTCGCGCCGGCGTATTGAAAAATAAATTAGCGACTTCCACCGTGGTGCCGACAGGATGCGAGGCCGGTTTGACCGTGGTTTCCATCTCGCGTCCTTGGGCATAAACTTGCCAGGCTTCCGTTTGTTCGGCGGTTCGTGAAGTTAGCGTTAAACGCGAAACAGAACTGATACTGGCCAATGCCTCGCCGCGAAAGCCTAAACTTAAAATCATTTCGAGATCGTCAAGATCGGCGATTTTACTGGTGGCGTGGCGCGCCAAGGCAAGTTCAAGTTCATCTTTGGGAATGCCGCAGCCGTTGTCACGAATACGGATTAAGCCGGCGCCGCCGTTTTCAATGTCCACTTGGATTTTGTTGGCGCCCGCATCAAGACTGTTTTCCAGCAATTCTTTCACTACGGAGGCCGGGCGTTCCACAACTTCGCCGGCGGCAATTTGGTTGGCCAGTTGCGGGGAAAGAATTTTAATCGCCATTATTTTTCTCTTAACTTAATTTTTTGTCCGGTAAGGACTTTACCGTCTTTCAATTTAGGGTTGAGTTTTAAAATTTGATTCACCGGGATGTTGTATTCACGGGAAATCGCGTAAATCGTTTGGTCTTTTTGGACAATGTGATAAAGCGGAATTTCGCCTTTTTTCGGGTCAGTTTTCTTATCGCTTTTAGCAGGCTTATTATCGCTTTTTTTATCGGCCGGTTTGGCGTTTTCTACTTTATTATTTTCTACTTTTTTAGGTTCGACCGTTTTAGCTTCGACGGCTTTCTGATTTTTGCCATTGTCCGGAATTTTTATAGTTTCGCCAATCCACAACTCTTTACGTTTAAGTTTATTAAGGGCAATGATGTCCGCCGTTTTGACGTCATATTTATTGGCGAGACTACCGAGGCTTTCACCGTTTTTCACTTTATGACGGATTAAGCTGTCTTTCACCGATAACTTGTTGGTGTCTTTATCTGCGTTTTCCTGTTCAAAGGTGACGACGGATTTTAAATTGCCGTTGCGATAGGCTACCAATCCCTCGTAAATCATATAGGCGATGCGGCGCCGATAGGCCGGCGAATTGAGTTTTTGTTCTTCTTCCGCGTTGGATAAAAAACCGGTTTCCACCAACACTGACGGAATGTCCGGTGAACGCAATACGCCGAGACTGGCGTGCTGCGGCGTGCTGCGACTTAAGGTCGTCACTTTGGCGAAGCGGCGCAAAATATTTCTACCGATTTCGTAACCGGTGCGCTGGCTGTGGCCGAATTGCAAATCTAATACGGTTTGATCTAAATATTTGTCATTGTTATGTGAAAGCACTTTGCCCGCACCGCCTAATAGTTCGGAGCGTTTTTCGTCGTCTTCCAACCATTGCCCCATTTCATCGTTTGCGCGGCGATTGGAAAGCACCCAAACGGAAGCACCGCGTTGGTTCGGATTTAACGACGAATCGGCATGAATGGAAACCAAATAATTGGCTTTAAATTTGCGTGCGATTTCCGAGCGTTCAGGTACGGAAATATAGTAATCGCCGTTGCGTGTTAATACACCGCGAAAATTGGGGTCTTTATCCAATAAAGCTTTCAGTTCGCGCGCAATAGAAAGCGTAACATTTTTTTCGTAAATGCCTAAATTGCGTCCGACAGCGCCCGGATCTTTGCCGCCGTGGCCGGGGTCAATGGCGATTATCCAAGGCGCCGCAAAAACCGATGTGGGAAAAAGCACGGTTGAAAAAAAGGAAAATATCCCGAAAAGAAACAAAAATTTTGCTTTCATGTGCAATGTGTAAGAGTTATAGCCGGCGAAGAATTTGTTCGCCCAATGTGGTTTGCGCGATGAGCGTAATGTTGCGCGCATCATCGTAATAATCGATATTGATCGATAAATCTGCCGGTGGAAGCAACCCTTCGCCTTTTTCCGGCCATTCGATCAGACAAATGCAGTCTTTGGCGAAATAGTCGCGAATGCCCATAAATTCCAATTCCTCCGGATCGGCGAGACGATATAAATCGAAATGGTAAATCATTTTGCCGGCGACGTTGTATTCCTCCACTAAAGTATAAGTCGGACTTTTCACCTTGCCTTGATGCCCCAAACCTTGCACCATACCGCGTGTAAGTGTGGTTTTGCCGGCGCCTAAATCGCCGTTGAAATATAAAATTACGGCGCGATTTGCTTGGACTTGTAAAATATTTTCGGCCAACTTTTTGCCGAAACGGAGCATGGTGGATTCATCAGGAATATAACGGGTTGATTCGAGCATAGTTATCATATTGATTAGCGTTAAAACGGTGCGAGATTTTACCCCATTTTAGGCGTTTTCGCGAAACGGATTTTGGTGAGAACGGCTATTTGCCGGTATGCTGTGGTAAATTGACAAAACGCCTGTCGATCAAAGCGTTGGCTTGTGTCAAAGAATAGCACCGCATTGGAGGCGGCTTCAATGCGGTGCTATTTTGGAAGGGTAATTTCTGCCTCAAGCTATCGCCGCACTGTTTCATAAGTCGCCTAAAAGCATTTTCTCTTTTGGCATAAATAAAAAATCCGCTGCTTTTGCAACGGATTGTGAATTTGGAGCGGGAAACGAGGCTCGAACTCGCGACCCCGACCTTGGCAAGGTCGTGCTCTACCAACTGAGCTATTCCCGCATTGAGTGTGAAAATTGGAGCGGGAAACGAGGCTCGAACTCGCGACCCCGACCTTGGCAAGGTCGTGCTCTACCAACTGAGCTATTCCCGCAAATTCACATCAGTGAATGGGGCGACATTATACGAATATTTTAATGCCTTGCAAGGGCAAAATTTGTAAAATGCGCCGCTTGGCGAAGTTTTAATCCAATTTGATGAAATGATCGCGATAATAAGCGAGTTCTTTGATGGATTCGCGAATATCGTCCAGAGCCAAGTGCGTGTTGCCTTTTTGGAATCCTTCCAATACTTCCGGTTTCCAACGGGCAGCAAGTTCTTTCAAGGTGCTGACATCGATATGGCGATAATGAAAATAATCCGCCAAATCCGGCATATATTGATATAAAAAACGCTTATCTTGCGCGATGCTGTTGCCGCAAATCGGCGATGCGCCTTTCGGCACCCAGCGTTTTAAAAAATCTAAGGTTTGTAATTCCGCTGCTCGTTCGGTGAGTTTGCTGGCTTTGACACGTTCCACCAGGCCGTTCGCCGTGTGCGTTTTCACGCACCAATCAGACATTTTGCCTAGCAATTCGTCACTTTGATGCACCGCCAAGACAGGGCCTTCTGCCAGAATGTTGAGATTTTTATCGGTGATGATGGTGGCAATTTCAATAATACGTTCTTTTTCCGGATCTAAGCCCGTCATTTCTAAGTCGAGCCAAATCAGATTTTGTTTATCTAATTGCATAATATAAGGTATCCTATGTGAAATTTTTTTCATTTTAGCAGAAACTTCGCAGAAAACGACCGCACTTTTATGGCTAAACGTAAACTTACCCAAAACCAAACCCGCCGTATTCAAGCTAACAACGCCAAAACCTTGCATCGTCATAAAAGAAAGGACATTGAATGGCAAGACGAAATGCTCGGCGAGTCGCAAGAAGGCATTGTGGTGACGCGTTATTCCGCGCATGCGGATGTAGAAAATGTGCAAGGCGAGGTTTATCGTTGTAATTTGCGTCGTGCTTTATCAGGCGTGGTGGTGGGCGATCATGTAGTGTGGCGTAAAGGCAATCAACAATTACAAGGTGTCAGCGGTGTAATTGAGGCAATTCATCCGCGTCGTAATGAAATCGCACGTCCTGATTATTATGACGGCTTGAAACCGATTGCGGCGAATATCGACCGCATTATTATCGTTTCCGCCATGTTGCCTGCGCTTTCTTTGAATATTATTGATCGCTATCTTGTGGTATGTGAAACCGCCCGCATTGAACCGCTGATTGTCGTCAATAAAGGTGATTTGTTGTCGCAACAGCAAGAAAAGGAAGTGGAAGGGCAACTGCAAATTTACCGCGATATCGGTTACCAAACGATGATTATTTCTGCGCAAAACGGAAAAAATATGGAAAAACTGAGTGCGCTTTTAAGTGAAGGCACATCAATCTTCGTTGGGCAATCGGGCGTAGGGAAATCCAGCTTAATCAATCGCATTTTGCCGTCCGTGAATGCGGTGGTGGGAAGCATTAGCGAAACTTCGGGTTTAGGTCAACACACGACGACCTCTTCTCGTTTATACCATTTACCGCAAGGCGGGAATTTGATTGATTCGCCGGGCATTCGTGAATTCGGTTTGTGGCATTTGGATGCGGAGCAAATTACTAAAGGTTACCGCGAATTTCAATATGTGCTTGGCACCTGTAAATTTCGCGATTGCAAACATTTGAATGATCCCGGCTGTGCATTACGCGATGCAGTAGCGGCGGGGCGTATCTCTTCAGTTCGTTATGATAATTATCATAAGCTCATAGCGAGTTTATCGGAAACCAAATCACAACGACATTTTTCTACGCTTTAATTCAATTTCATGTAAATAAGATAACATTTGGACATATAGGAATACTTCTGTTTTTACGACATAACGCAAGTTTTTTTCCCGTTTTTCCTTGATTATTTAGTCTTTAGCAAGGATACTATCGCGGGTTTTTTGAATCTGGCTATTTTAAAATTAAACAATTACTAAATAGAGGTAACATATGTTTTCAAAAGATGTCGAAATAACAGCTCCTAACGGTTTGCATACTCGTCCGGCTGCACAATTTGTCAAAGAAGCAAAAGGCTTTGTTTCTGATATCACTGTGACATCCGCAGGGAAAAGTGCAAGTGCGAAAAGTTTGTTTAAGTTACAAACTTTGGGTTTAACGCAAGGGACGGTGATCACTATTTCTGCAGACGGTGAAGACGAACAACAAGCTGTCGAGCATTTAGTCGCATTAATTCCAACTTTAGAATAATTTTGAATATAGCCATAAAATCCGTTTTAAGTTTGCTCCGGTTTAGGTACTCGGGAAATGTTGCGGTATTTTATGGCTATAGTTTTGTTTGACCCCTATTAAATTGTTTCGGAAGGTGAACATGATCTCAGGTATTCCCGCATCCCCAGGTATTGTCTTTGGTAAGGCATTAGTGCTTAAAGAAGAAAAAATCGTTCTTGATACGACTAAAATTACAGATGATCAAGTTGAAGCTGAAGTGGCACGCTTTTATGAGGGCAGAAATGCCGCCGTTGAGCAATTAAATTCCATTAAGGATCGAGCATTCGCTTCATTGGGTGAAGAAAAAGCGGCGATTTTTGAAGGCCATTTAATGATTCTTGAAGACGAAGAATTAGAAGAGGAAATTTTAGATTATCTTCGTTCACATAACGTTAACGCTAGCGTCGCAGCAAGCAAAATTATCGATCAACAAGTGGCGATGCTGTCGGAAATCGATGATGAATATTTGAAAGAGCGAGCCGGTGATATTCGTGATATCGGTAATCGTTTAATTAAAAATATTTTAGGTATGCCGATTGTCGATCTTGGCGATATTAACGAGGAATCGATTCTTGTAGCGTATGATTTAACCCCATCCGAAACTGCACAGCTTAATCTTGAGAAAGTGCTTGGCTTCATCACCGACATCGGCGGTCGTACTTCTCATACTTCTATCATGGCGCGTTCTTTAGAATTACCGGCGATTGTGGGCACAAATAATGTCACCGAACAAGTTAATACCGGTGATTTCTTAATTCTTGACGCGGTAAATAACAGAATTTATATCAATCCGACTCAAGCTCAAATTGATGAATTAAAAGCATTGGAAGCAAAGCTGGCGGAAGAAAAAGCGGAATTGGCGAAATTAAAAGATCTTCCGGCAATTACTTTAGACGGTCATAAAGTGGACGTGGTGGCAAACATCGGAACCATTCGCGATTGCGATGGAGCTAATCGTAACGGTGCGGAAGGTGTGGGGCTATATCGTACCGAATTTTTATTTATGGATCGTGATCAATTGCCGACCGAAGAAGAGCAGTTCATTGCTTATAAAGAAGTGGTAGAAGCGATGGATGGCCGCTTAGTGGTACTTCGCACGATGGATATCGGCGGCGATAAAGATTTGCCGTACTTGGATTTACCGAAAGAAATGAATCCATTCTTGGGCTGGCGCGCAATTCGTATTGCTTTAGATCGTCGTGAAATTCTGCATGCGCAATTACGCGCCGTGTTAAGAGCTTCCGCATTCGGTAAATTAGCGGTGATGTTCCCGATGATTATTTCGGTAGAAGAAATTCGTGAATTAAAATCTGTAATGGAAATCTTAAAAGCGGAATTGCGTACGGAAGGTAAAGCGTTTGATGAAAACATTCAAATTGGCGTGATGGTGGAAACGCCGTCTGCTGCGGTGAACGCAAAATTCTTAGCAAAAGAAGTCGATTTCTTTAGCATCGGTACTAATGACTTAACCCAATATACTTTAGCGGTCGATCGTGGTAATGAATTGATTTCTCACCTTTATAATCCAATGCAACCGTCTGTGTTGAGTTTAATTAAACAAGTCATTGATGCGTCGCACACCGAAGGTAAATGGACGGGAATGTGTGGCGAATTGGCCGGTGACGAACATGCAACCTTATTATTGCTCGGTATGGGTTTAGACGAGTTCAGTATGAGTGCGATTTCTGTACCGCGCATTAAAAAGTTAATCCGTAACGTGAATTTCCAAGATGCAAAAGCGCTTGCAGATAAGGCGTTACAGCAACCGACTGCAGCACAAATTGAGCGGTTAATTGAAGAATTTTTGGCAGAAAAAGCGCTAAACTAGATACAAAATTAAGGTTTTGCGTTAAAATGCCGGCCATCTTTAATGGATAGGAGATTAAAATGGGCTTATTTGACAAATTATTCGGTTCTAAAGAGAAAAAATCGGTAGAAGTCGAAATTTATGCACCGCTTTCAGGTGAAATCGTGAATATCGAAGATGTACCTGATGTTGTGTTCTCTGAAAAAATCGTTGGTGACGGCATCGCTATCCGTCCGAAAGGCAACAAGATCGTAGCCCCGATTGATGGCGTTATCGGTAAAATTTTCGAAACCAACCACGCATTTTCAATGGAATCAAAAGAAGGGATTGAGTTATTCGTTCACTTCGGCATTGATACTGTGGAATTAAAAGGCGAAGGGTTTACCCGCATTGCCCAAGAAGGCCAAGCTGTAAAACGCGGCGATACGGTGATTGAATTCGATCTTGAATTATTAGAATCCAAAGCTAAATCCGTATTAACGCCGGTTGTAGTTTCTAATATGGATGAAATTTCCAACATCGAGAAAAAATCAGGCGAAGTGGTTGCCGGTGAATCCATCGTGTTGGTACTCAAAAAATAGTTTTTGTTATCCCTGAAAAGTCCGCCGTTGAGCGGATTTTTTATTTTTACAAAGAGAAAATTATGATTTATAAACTCGTCGGTGCCCTCCGGCATTATATTTGGGGTGGACGCTATTATATTCCACAATTATTGAATATTCCCGCCGAAGAAAACCAACATTACGCCGAATATTGGCTAGGCGCGCACGCTTCTGCGCCCTCCGTACTTGAAACGGAAGGTAAAATTCAACCGCTTAACGATTTTGTATGCCAAAATAGCACCGCATTGGGGGCGCAAAGTACGGCGCTTTTTGGTCATGCGTTGCCGTATTTACTGAAAATTTTGGATGTGGCGAAACCGCTTTCTATTCAACTTCATCCGACGAAACGGCAAGCGGAAATTGGTTTTGCCGCAGAAAATGAGAAAGGCATTGATTTGAACGATCCAAAACGCATTTACAAAGACGATAATCACAAACCGGAAATGATGATTGCCTTATCGGATTTTTGGTTACTGCACGGTTTTAAATGCAAAGATAAAATTCTCGCCGCGTTCGAATGTCGTCCATCACTTGCGCCATTGGCGGAAAAATTACGCAAACAAGATTTGCACGATTTCTATGCCGAGATAATGCAAGCGGATCAGGCCTCGCTGGCTCAATGGCTCGTCCCGCTGATTGAACAAAACTACGCCGCTTATACCGCCGATAAACTGGATTTAACGAATCCGGATTATTGGCTGCTTTATACAATGGATGCGATGGAGATTTCTCCACAAAAACTTGATGCGGGCTTAATTTGTTTTTATCTATTTAATATCGTTCATTGCAAAATCGGCGAAGGCATTTACCAAGAAGCCGGCATTCCACACGCTTATTTACGCGGACAAAATATCGAACTGATGGCTTGTTCGGATAATGTTATTCGCGGCGGCTTGACACCGAAATATGTGGATATTCCGGAATTGCTAAAAATCGTCGATTGCCGTGAAGTGGAGCCACAAATTATCCCGGTTGCGCCGCAAGCATCGCGCGTATTTACTTATTCCACGCCGGCAAAAGACTTCGCCTTGCAAAACATTCGATACGAATGCGGTGAAACCCACCACTTAACAACACAAAGTGCTGCAATTTTGATGGTGATGAAAGGACAAGTGAAGTTAGACTGCGCTGAGAGCACCGCATTGAACCTTGAACAAGGCGAAGCCGCTTTTATTACGGCCGGTTCTTCATATCGCGTGGAAGGCCTAATGGAAGGCTATGCAATCGTGGCGAAGCTACCTTAAGCAAAATTAATTTTGGCGATGTAGCTGATGACGCTAATTTGGGCGCTGACGGCAAATTTTATGTAACGGCGCTGCTTAGCTGAACACGCCGTCATGCGCACGTATAATTTCGTTATACTCGAATATAGTAATACCGTATTGCAAGATGGTTTCAATGCGGTGCTGAAAACGGATCTCAATGGTGCTGATGGAGGGAGATTAGGCTTAGAGCGACGCCGCGAACGCATATTTAGCCCGGATATGGCTCATCGTATTAATGCGAATGCGCAAGGTAAATTGCGCATTCAGATTCATGCCGATGACAAGCGTATTTTTCACGAATTATTTTCGGTAATGGCGATAGGCCGAGTTCCTTTCCGTAACTCTTCGACTTCATCTAATAATTGAAGAATCAATCCTAGCGCCGGTACGCTGGCTTCAAAATCGCGACCAATTCGTCCGGCACGGCGAATACGTCCCATTTGAAAACCGCTGAAAATAGCCTGTTCCGGATCGCCGTCCACGGTAATTACACCTTCTTCAATTAATGCCAGCAACCATTGGCGATCGCAAGCGCATACGTTTAAGATTTCATTAAAAGTCAATGTAATATCAATGTCCTTCATGTGATCTCCTCAATTCCTTATGCTGTCTTGCCGTTAAAATGTGTGGCTAAAGCTTTCCATGCTGCACGATCTGCATCACTTTGCACGCTTGGTACGACAATGCGAATATTCAAATACAAATCCCCTGCTTCTTTCGTCGGAATACCCTTGCCTTTCAAACGAATGCTTTTACCGCTTTGGCTGTTTTCCGGCAAGTTGATTTGTAAGCGACCGGCAACGGTATCGGCAATGATTTTACCGCCTAAGACAGCGTCCCAAGGTTTTACATCAATAATTTGATATACGTCTTTTTTATTTTTGACGTAAAGATCCGGCTCTTCGTCGAATTTTATTTTTAAGTATAGATCGCCGTTTTCACCGCCGTTTAAGCCCGGCAATCCTTGACCGCTTAATCGAATTTGTTGTCCTTCAGTAATGCCTTTCGGAATTTTGATATTCAACGTTTTCGCTTGATAAACACCGTGTCCGTATTCGTCTAGTGTTGGTACATTTAAGGTTACGCTACGTGCCGCGCCGTTATAAGCGGTAGCGATGTCGATGGTAAATTCCGCATGTTGATCGTCGCCTTTTATTGGGCCGGTTTGACGCGCACGTGCTTGCGCCGTACGACCAAATGAACCAAATAAATCCTCAAAATTGAAATTAGCTTGTCCAAAAGCGCCATCGCTGTCAGAATGGAATTCATAACGATGAAATCCACCGCCTTCACTGCCGAATGGATTACCCCGACTAAACGGATTAGCACCTTGAGCCGCACCATAAGGGTTGGCTAACATTTCATCATACTCAGCGCGTTTTTCTTGATCTTTTAAAATCTCGTAAGCCTCATTGACTTCCGCCGTTTTTTTCACCGCATCGGGATCTTTACTCACATCAGGGTGATATTGACGCACTAATTTGCGATATGCTTTTTTAATGGTATTGAGATCGGCATCTTTTGCCACGCCCAATACATCGTAATAATTTTTCTCCGCCATACTTTTCCTTTTTATTTCCTTTTTAAATCTTAATAACTAAGGGGCTATTACAATTACACGCCTTAGACAACATGATATAAGTTAAATAAGGATTATGATTCGAATTTAAAGTATTAATCGAAAATTTCTATTAAAAATTTAACAAATTCGAGGTAACGGCTCATTAGTCGGTAAATCCAGTAAACGACTTTGTCCGAACACGCCCATTAAACGTATTTTTTTATCCGTCGTCATTTCGCCAATCACAGCAGCATTTTTGCCTAACGGGTGAGCATTAAGTGCAGTCAAAATTTCCGGTGTTTTGTTTGCCGAAGCGACAATCACAAGTTTCCCCTCGTTGGCGAAGTTTAAGGCTTCAAGTCCGAGTAATTCACAAATACCGCGCACTTCTTGGCGAATTGGCAACGCCTGCTCATTAATATGAATGCCCAACGCTTGCGCATTAGCATACTCATGTAGCACCGCATTGACACCGCCACGGGTGGCATCGCGCACGGCTTTCACACCATCGATCTCGCGTAAGCATTCAATTAACGGATAAAGCACTGCGCAGTCGCTGTGTAAATCCGTTTGAATGCCTAATTTTTCGCGTAAATTTAAAATGGTCGCCCCGTGATCACCAATGGTGCCACTGACGATAATTTTATCACCCGCCTGAATTCGATGAACGCCCCAGTCCAGCCCTTTTGGAATAACACCGATGCCACTGGTGTTGATAAATATCTTATCTACTGCGCCTTTTTGCACCACTTTGGTATCACCGGTCACCACTTGAATACCGGCTGCCTTTGCGGTTTCCGCCATAGATTGAATAATTTGTTGCAGTTCGCTAAGCGGCAAGCCTTCTTCTAAAATAAAGCCGGCAGAAAGATATTTCGGTACCGCACCGCATACTGAGACATCATTCGCTGTACCGCACACTGCCAGTTTGCCGATGTCGCCGCCTGGGAAGAAAATAGGATCAATCACAAAACTATCGGTACTAAACGAAAGGATTTCGCCTTGTTGTGTCAGCTCGGCCAAAGGAATACGCGCTTGATCTTCGCCTTGCGCTAAAATCGGGTTGGCAAAGGCTTTCATAAAATAATCTTGAATTAATTGTTGCATTGCCGCACCACCGTTGCCGTGCGCCATGGTGATAATATTATTCATTCTTTATTCTCTACGATATTGATAATAAGCCGCGCAAGCACCTTCGGAAGATACCATTAATGCGCCGTAAGCATTATCCGGATTGCAATTGGTGCCGAATAGCGGGCAATCGGAGGGTTTGCAGCGTCCGGTCAGCACATCGCCGCAGCGAGAATTTGGATCGTCGGCCACTTGTTGCGCTTGGCTTTGGAAGTAAATTTCGGCGTCAAATTGGCGATAAGCCTCAGTAAGTTCCACGCCGGATTGTTCAATTTCGCCTAATCCGCGCCATTCGCTGCTTTCTTTTAGTTGAAATACTTCTTGCATGGCGTGTTGTGCAAGCAAATTGCCGTGATTATCCACAATGCGTTTATATTGGTTTTCGATTTCGCAACGGCCATCCACAAATTGCCGAATAAGCATTACAATCGCCTGTAAAATATCCAAGGGTTCAAAACCGGTAATTACAAAGGGTTTGTGATATTTATCGACAATACTTTGATACGGCTTCGTACCTATTACCATACTTACATGTCCCGGTGCGATGAAGCCATCAATTTTCACTTGATCTTGCGCCAACAAACTGTGCAAAGTCGGAATAATCGTGATGTTCTGGCAGACAATCCAGAAATTCTTCGTGCTCAGTTTTTTCGCTTGCTGCAGTGTAACCGCCGCGCTTGGCATCGTGGTTTCAAAGCCAAGGGAAAAAAACACCACTTTTTTATCAGGATTATTTTGCGCGATATTTAACGCATCCAAGGGGGAATACACGATTCGTACATCCGCGCCTTTGGCTTTCGCTTCTAACAGCGAACCTTGACGACCTTTCACACGCATAGCATCGCCGAAAGTGCAGAAAATCACATCGGGTTTGAGCGCAATTTCAATGCATACATCAATTCGCCCCATCGGTAATACGCATACTGGGCAGCCGGGACCATGGATAAACTCAATACTTTTCGGCAATAAGCGATCCAAGCCGAATTTAAAAATCGTATGCGTATGACCGCCGCACACTTCCATTAAATACAGTGGGTTTTCCTCTGTGAAGTGTGGGAGCTTTTCCATCAGTTTTTCAAGTTGCGTCACTAAACTGCGGGCGAGTTCAGGATCGCGAAATTCATCGACAAATCGCATTAACTATCCTTGTTTTCTTTGGTTTTCTAGCCAGTTCAACCAATCGCCCAGGCCTTGTTCCGTGGTGGCGGAAAGTTGAATCACTTCAATACTTGGATTCACGCGTTTCGCATTGGCAATGCATTGCGCTACGTCGAAATTTAAATACGGCAATAAATCCACTTTATTCAGAATCATCAAACCGGAAGCGGCAAACATATGTGGATATTTCAATGGCTTATCTTCGCCTTCGGTCACAGATAAAATCACCACTTTAGCTTTTTCACCGAGATCAAACTCTGACGGGCAAACCAAATTTCCCACATTTTCAATAAACAGAATACTGTCGGCTTTTGGACGTAATTTCACCATAGCCTCACCGATCATTTGCGCATCCAAATGACAGCCTTTGCCTGTGTTTACTTGAATTGCCGGCACGCCGGTAGCGCGAATGCGATCGGCATCATTTTCCGTTTGTTGGTCGCCTTCAATCACATAGCAAGTACAGTCGTTTTTCAACGCGTTTAGCGTAGTTGTTAAAAGCGTGGTTTTGCCGGAACCGGGGCTGGATACCAGATTTAACGCCAAAATATGTTGTTTTTCAAAAAAAGCACGGTTGTGATCTGCTAGCCGATTATTTTTGCCTAACACATCTTGTTCGATTTTTAGCAGACGTTTTTGCGTATCATCCGGTTCGGTGGGCTTGTTGAAATGAAAGGTAGAATGAGAAAAATTTGGCGTTGTATATTCTTGCGCATCGTCGTCAGAATGACGATGCGGTAGCTCGCCAATGCGGACCTGATCCGGATGTCCGCAGCCACAGGTTGTACACATAAATCCTCCGTTACTGGATGTTGAAATTAGATTTCAACAAATTTGCAACAAGGATAACACAATCAAAGTCTCTGTTTTTGATAGAGATCATAAACTAATAATTTCGTCCGCTAAGCGGTGGATAAATCCTTGATGATGCGAGGAAATCAGCATTGGCAAACGCAATTCGCGCAACAATGCAAGCAATTTTTCGCTATTTTTTCGATCTAGCCCGTTGGTTGGTTCATCCAATAGTAAAATTTTTGGTCGCATCGCCAACACGCCGGCAAGGGCGGTGAAATTTTTTTCGCCACCGGAAAGCGTGTGCACCGTACGATCTTTTAAATGCCCGATACCAAGACGCTCAAGTTGTTGCTCGGCAATCCGATAAGCCTGTTCACGCGCTATGTTTTGATTCAAGGGGCCAAATGCCACGTCGTCCAATACCGTCGGGCCGAATAGTTGATCATCGGCATTTTGGAAACAAATGCCGATCGGACCGCGAAACGGCGCAAAGTCCTTTTCTCGGCGGCAAATTTTTCCGAATAGGCTGATTTCGCCTCGTGTAATCGGTACAAAACCAAGCAATGCTAGCAGCAAGGTGGTTTTGCCGGTGCCGATTTCGCCTTGTACAAACAAGCGGGTTTGCCCCGCCAAAGTGAAACTTAAATCGTTAATAATCAGCGTGCCATGGCGTTCAATACAAAGATTTTTAACGGACAACATTTTCGTTTTCCTTCTTTTGAGTGAATTGAAAGCCGCGACATTTCAACGCAATTTGCGCCGTTTCCGCTTTTAATAAGGCATGAATTAATAATAACGTAACCGACTGTGCAATTACATAAAGGGTGCGACGATTCACGCCGGGACGAAATCCGCGCGCGCGCATTGCACGATCCATTTTTTGGCGAAGCTTACTCAAAAGCGCAATATAGCGCACCGTTAAAATAAACAGTTGCAATAATTTTTTCGGCAACGGCAATTTGCCCAATGCTTGTAACAGCACCGCATCGCTAATGTTCCATAAAAAAAGCCAAAGGGAAAACAGCAGTAAATTCATACGCAAGGTTAAGATTTCGGCCAGCAAAATGCCTTGCGGATTGAGTTCAATGCGGTTCTGTTCGATGCGCCAACTTAACGTCGCCCAAATCAAGGCGATAAAAATCAGTAAGGCGATCCCGCGTTTACAATAAGACGATAGAGATTTTTGGCTGCGTAAAAGTAAGATGGCGAAGGTCAAAATTAGCACCGCATTGAGCCCAATCAAGTAGGCGAAGTCCGTTAGAACGCTAATGATTAAGCCCCAAAAAAACAGTCCAATAAGGCGCCAATGCGGTGCTAAAAAGGAAGACGGGGAAAAGTGCGGCAGACAATGGCTGAGATTTTTGTTCATGAGGACGCTAATACGGAACGATTTAGCGCGTCGGGGTACATTTTGCACAGTAGGCTAATTACACCAACGCTAATTACGCTATCTAACACAAATACCGGCAAGTGCGAAGCCAAAAGTAACCAGACCAGATCCGTGTAGCTTTTGCCGCCATCCAGCATTAATTCCAAAGAGGCTAAGGCCGCCGCGCCGCCTACACCAACGACGCCCGCCCCGATTCCGACAAACAGACGATCTTTCAGGCTCATTTGCGGGCGTAAACGCGCGCGCCATAAATAATGGGCGATGATGGCGGGAATCGCCATAATACACAGATTTACGCCCAATACGGCAAAGCCGCCGAAGGAGAAAAACAAAACTTGCAACAATAATGCAATCAGAAACGCGGGAAATACCGTCCAACCGAGGAAAAGCCCAGCCATGCCGTTTAATATCAAATGTACGCTGCCGATGCCGACCGGCACGTGAATGGTGCCGGCCACAAAAAATGCGGCGGCGAATAATGCGGTAAGCGGTAAGCGCTCTTGTTCAAGTTTGCGCAAACCAATTGCGACGCCCCCTGCTGCGAGCACCGCATTGGCCAATAGAACCGGTGCGTGTAGTACGCCTTCAGATAAATGCATCAGATTCGTTCCTTCTCAATTTCGCTTTTGATTTTCCGTGCGTTCCACCACGCAAATAGGCCGATAATCCCGACGATATAACCGATGCCGCCCAAAATATCGCGCAGATAAATTTGGGTTTTTAAATGAGCGATGTCTTCACGCAATAACATCAAATCCGCCCCTTTGTTATTTGAAGGGGCGATGCGATCGGCCGTAATGGCCGCACGATGTCCTTCTTCGCCTTCTACCACCACTTTTAATGTGCTATTTGCAATATCCGGCACGGTCAGATTAAACGCGCCCTGCGCATCCGTTTTACCCGCTAAAATCGGTTCTTCGACGCCGGAACGTTGCACTTCCAAATAGGTTTCGGCAGCAGACGTCATATCGGAATAATAGGCTTTGCCGGAAAGTATTTGCCCATCATATTGAGCAAATACATGAAGTGCGTGGGCTTGTGCGTGCGCTACGAAGAAAAGACTTAAAAGTGCAGTGAAAAACGATAAAATTTTCATAAGTCTTCCGATTAATTGGCGTCAAAAGTCAGCATGTATTCAATTGAACGGCGATCGTAATCCGGATTATTCGACACAGCTTCATTAAATTCCGCCCAAACTTTGTTGGCACCTTTGCGCGGAGTAAATTCGGCGATGCCTTTCTCATCGGTTAAATTAAACGGTGCGTCTTCACCGGTGCCAACTTTAATCCCTTGCACCGGTTTACCGTTGTGCAACACAAGAATGGCAAGCGGTTTACCGGCCTCGGCTACACTTTGAGGTATCAGTTCGTAGGCCACGTTATGCGCGTTAAAGGCTTGTTTGTCCCATTTTAGAATCGCTTTGCCAAATTTTATCGGATTAGTGCTAAATTCCGCGTTTGGTGCTTCGCGTTTGGTTTTTTCTACATATTTACCGTTCGGCAATTTTGACCAAACGCCATTGTTAAATTCAAGGAATACGAGTTCGGATTGGGGTGTCAAATAGGCTTCGCCATTTTTGAATTGGTACTCAAGCGGGGTTAATTTTCCTTGAGAATTTAAGACTTGGATCGACTGGATTTTGGATTGCGGATAATTTTCGGTTTCTTCGTGGCCGAATTTCATCACGTATTCGCCTGGCGATGACGTGGGTTCTAGCCATACATTATGCGCCTTGGCAAAGGTGGCGGCTAAAAGTATGGCCAAATTCAAGGCGATTTTTTTGAATTCCATTTTTTTCTCCTTTACTTTATTACGAAATTAGAACTTATAATAAAATATGAAGTAACTTCAGAGTCAAGCGCTATTTAGGAGAGAAGATGAGAATAGGTCAATTAGCCGATGCATTGGGCTGTACCGTAGAAACCATTCGTTTCTATGAGAAACAAGGTTTACTGCCGGCACCGCATCGCACCAACGGCAATTTCCGCAAATACGATGAAGAACACGTTCAACGTCTTTCTTTTATTTGCAATTGCCGTAGTTTGGATTTATCCCTTAATGAAATTAAAACCCTGCTTTCATTGGAAAATCACAACGAACAACGCACTGAAGAAATTAATCGTTTACTTGACCGTCATATTAAAGATGTTGCCAAACGCATCCATGAGCTTGCCCATTTACGTATGAAACTTATTGAATTAAAAGAAAAAACCATTGGTACGGATGAAGATCCGATGAAATTATTACTGCAACATAGTGTGAGATTTGTACGGTTATAATTCAGGCATACCTCAACTTTTATGATCTAAATCACAAAACTTATTTTTAGTATTTTGGCTACGTTCCATTGATAACCCCTAAGTGTTAGAATTCCAACGACTTTTTTTATTCTATTGACAGGAGTATCACAATGGCATTTCGTATTGAAAAAGACACTATGGGTGAAGTTCAGGTTCCGGCGGATAAGTATTGGGCGGCGCAAACCGAACGATCCCGCAATAATTTTAAAATTGGTCCTGCGGCTTCTATGCCACATGAAGTGATCGAAGCCTTTGGTTATTTGAAAAAAGCGGCGGCGTTTGCTAATGCGGATCTTGGCGTGTTGCCTGCGGAAAAACGGGATTTAATCGCGCAAGCCTGTGATGAAATTTTGGCAGGCAAATTAGACGATCAATTCCCATTGGTGATTTGGCAAACCGGTTCCGGTACACAGTCCAACATGAATGTGAACGAAGTGGTGGCAAACCGTGCTCATGTGTTACATGGCGGTAAATTGGGCGAAAAATCCATTATTCACCCGAACGATGACGTGAACAAATCCCAATCCTCCAACGACACCTTCCCGACCGCCATGCACATTGCGGCATATAAAAAAGTGGTGGAAACCACCATTCCTGCGGTAGAGCGTTTACAAAAAACCTTTGCGGCAAAATCTGAAGCATTTAAAAATGTGGTGAAAATCGGTCGTACCCACTTAATGGACGCCACGCCGCTCACATTAGGTCAGGAATTTTCCGCTTATGCGGCGCAATTACATTTCGGTTTGCTTGCGTTAAAAAACACTCTGCCGCATTTGCGCCAATTAGCCCTTGGTGGCACGGCAGTGGGCACCGGTTTGAACACACCGAAAGGTTATGACGTGAAAGTGGCGGAATACATCGCCAAATTCACCGGTTTGCCATTCATCACCGCCGAAAACAAATTTGAAGCTTTGGCGGCGCATGATGCCATCGTGGAAACCCACGGCGCATTACGTCAATTAGCTATGAGCTTATTCAAAATTGCTAACGACATTCGTTTATTGGCATCCGGTCCGCGCTCCGGTATCGGTGAAATCTTAATTCCGGAAAATGAACCGGGTTCTTCCATCATGCCGGGCAAAGTGAATCCGACCCAATGCGAAGCCATGACTATGGTGTGCGCACAAGTGTTTGGTAATGACACCACTATTGCATTCGTGGGCTCACAAGGCCACTTCCAATTGAATGTGTTCAATCCGGTGATGATCGCCAACTTCCTGCAATCCGCGCAATTGTTGGCGGACGTCTGCGTGTCCTTCGACGAGCACTGTGCAACCGGTATCGAACCTAACTATCCACGTATTAAACAACAGCTTGAAAATTCATTAATGTTGGTGACTGCGCTGAATACTCACATCGGTTATGAAAACGCAGCGAAAATTGCCAAAACTGCACACAAAAACGGCACAACCCTTCGTGAAGAAGCCATTAATCTTGGTTTGGTTTCTGCTGAAGATTTCGACAAATGGGTGCGTCCGGAAGACATGGTGGGCAGTTTGAAATAAACTAAACGATAAAAATCACAGTCAAAGGCGAGTACTGACTCGCCTTTTTATTTGTGGTTTTTCAAGGGCTTTTGTTATAATTCGTGCATCTCAAATTATGAAATAACGATATGAAAATCAGATTTCTTTTTGCCGCAATTTTTGCGTTCCTTTCAACCGAGCTTTCTGCCCATTGGTTGCCTGTTGGTAATGCCGAATATACTTGGGGGCCTTTTCATGTTTACAGTGTCGGACTTTTTTCCGAAACCGGCTCTTATCAAAATAATCAGCGCCCATTAATGTTTTCCATCAAATATGAAAAACCGATTGAAGGTAAAAATTTTGCCATTACTTTGATTAAAGAAATGGAAGCCCAACAAATTAGTGCAGATGACACCACGGAATGGTTGAAAAAAATGCAACAAATTTTCCCTGACTTTTCACCAAACGATATTTTAAATTTTGTCGCTTTAGAAGATAAAGGTTATTTCATCGCGAACGATACAGTATTGGATCACGAATTTGATGCTAAATTCACTCAGGCTTTTATTGATATTTGGCTTTCACCGAAAAGCAGTTTTGTGAAACTTCAACCACAGCTTTTGGGCAAAGAAAAAAGCGGTCAAGATAATAAAGAATTTCAACATCAGCCGGCGAGCGAGCCTTTCGATGAAGAGAATGCCATGCCTGAATTACCGCCGAATTATGATCCAAAAAATAATCTGAAGGGGTAAAACAATAACAGGCGAACAGTTAATTCGCCTTTCTCTGTCATAAAACAGCCTTTTCCAAAAATAAAATCATCTCTAAAGCTACATTGACGCCACTGGTTTTCTCGATCATTTCCAAACCGGGGCTGGCATTGACTTCAAGCACTAACAAACCCTGTTTCGAGCGAATTAAATCTACACCAGCAACAGCCAATCCCAGGGCTTTTGCAGCTTTTATAGCAATTTGTTTTTCATCTTCGGACAGCGTTATTTTATTTGCACTTCCGCCACGGTGAAAATTAGCGCGGAATTCTCCTTCCGGTCCGATACGTTGCATACTTGCCACCACTTTGTCGCCGATTACAAAACAGCGAATATCCTTACCGCGAGCTTCCTCTACAAAATCTTGCAATAACACCGGTACGCCGGTCTCTTTGAGTAACTCCAAAATTGCAACCGCATTGGAAGCTTGTTCCGCCAGTACGACACCGATTCCTTGTGAACCATTAAGGGTTTTAATGACCAACGGTTCAGCCATTTTTCGTATCGCCGTTTTAGGCAAAACCTCAGCTCCGCTTAATTGGGTATGCGGCACCGCGATACCTTGCTCACTTAGAATTTGTAAACTGCGCCATTTATCGCGAGCGGCTAAAAAGGCCTGTTCGGAATTTAAACAATAGATTCCTTTTGCTTGAAAATGGCGTAACACCGCACAGCCTGTTTTCGTGCTGGCGGTACCAAACCGCGGTAGCACCGCATCGTAAGCGGGTAAACGATAAGGTTCACCTTCCTGCGGTTGATAGTCAATTTCAAAACGCGGTAAATTTCCCGTGAGTTTTAATAGACAGCGGTTCGGATCCAAAATCTCCATTTTATGGCCGCGCTGCTCGGCGCTTTGTTTTAATCGTTGGCAACTATACAAACGCGGTTCGCGACAAAGCATTAACAATTTCATAGGCGATTCCCAAATTAAAAGGCGATACATTATACCAATCGTAACAATGCCGAAAAACTGTTTATAGGTTTGTAAAAAAAGGGTAGAATCGCGCCGATTTTTATATCAACAAAAGGAAAAAACTATGTTTGTCGTTATTTTTGGCCGTCCGGGCTGCCCGTATTGCGTACGCGCAAAAAATCTTGCGGAAAAATTAAAAGGTGAAGTAGCCGATTTCGATTATCGTTATGTGGATATTCATGCGGAAGGCATTACTAAAGAGGATTTGTCGAAATCCGTCGGAAAACCGGTTGAAACTGTGCCGCAGATCTTTATTGATGAAAAGCCAATCGGCGGTTGTACCGATTTTGAAGCCTTAATGAAAGAACAATTCGGTATCGTAGCTTAATAATATTGTGCTTTAGCCGTTTAACTTAAGGTTTATTTTACAGAGCGAAGTGCGGTCGATTTTCAGTGAGTTTTACAAGAACTGCGCAGAAATTGACCGCACTTTTACGTTTGAGCGACTCGTAGTATCACAGTTTCCAGTTTAGCGGCACCATTAGCGGCTCCAATGCGGTGCTCTTGGAGATGTTCAATGGAAGTAGCGGGAGCGAAAAAAATAGAGCAAGAATTCTTGCTCTATTTTTTGTTGGCTTATTTCTTCTGCCAAATAAATTCAATGGCACATTCGGCATCACCTAGCGTTTGGTCAATTTCCCGCGGTAAGCCTTCACGATAATAATCGTGCACTTGAATAATACTTTCAATATTAACTTGGTCGGAAAAGTGACGGGCAAGATCCAGTACGTTTACGGAAGCCGGCATTAAAGAATGATTTTTGTGAATGGTGAAACTATGTTTGTGGTCGGTATTTTTTACTGAAGGCCAAATGCCTTGCTCGTATAGATCTTCGTCCGGAATCGTGACGATTAAGAAACCGTTCGGCTTTAACACACGTAACCAGTTTTGCAACCCGATAACAGGGTCATATAAATGTTCTAAACAGTGGGAGGAATAAACAAAATCAAAAGTACAATCAGGAACGGTTTCAAGATATTGTCCGTCACCGTCCTCAAGATCCCAAGTTCTTACACTTAGCATTTTAGGAAAAATACCTAAGAACTGGGCTAGAGAATCAGGACCACCGCCAATATCAATGCCGTTTCCGACAAAGTATCTATTGATAAAATTAATATTTTTAATCCGACGTTGAACAATCGATTTGTGTGTTTCTCTCATAAGTTACTCCTTAAGTAATAGTTAGCCGAAACGCGGGCGATTCTAGCATGTATATATTTTTATGTCATTTGGGTTTTGGCAGATTCAATAAAACCTATTCTATATCCATAAAACCTGTTCTATATCAATAAAACCCTAAATTTTATATGCCTATATACCTAATAAAAAGCGTATGATGCCTTTGGAATATTAATTCCGTTTCAAGTTGGCGTATCTAAAATAAGGACATTAATTATGGCAATTAAAAAAGTGATTACTGTATGTCCGTATTGTGCTTCAGGTTGTAAAATCCATCTTTTGGTGGAGAACAACAAAATTGTGGGAGCTGAAGGTGCAAACGGCAAAACCAACGAAGGGGAGTTGTGCCTAAAAGGATATTACGGCTGGGATTTCGTACATGACACAAAAATCCTGACTCCTCGCTTGACTCAACCGATGATCCGCTATAAACGTGGCGAACCATTCACACCGGTAAGCTGGGAAGAGGCAATTTCTTACACCGCTAACCGTCTCAGAGAAATCAAAGAAAAATACGGCAACGAATCTATCATGGTAACGGGCTCTTCCCGTGGACCGGGCAACGAAGTGAATTTCGTGATGCAAAAATTCGCCCGTGCGGTATTAGGCAATAATAACGTTGACTGTTGTGCGCGCGTATGACACGGCCCTTCTGTAACAGGTCTGCTCAAATCGGTCGGTAACGGCGCAATGTCTAACTCAATCGTTGAGATTGAAGATACCAAATGCGTATTTATTTTTGGCTATAATGCCTCTACTTCACACCCGATTGTGGCGCGTCGAATTAATCACGCTAAACAAAAAGGGGCGAAAATCATTGTTTGTGACCCGCGTAAAATCGAAACTGCCCGTATTGCGGACATTTATGCTCCGCTTGCTAACGGCAGTAACGTGGCATTCTTGAATGCCATGATGAATGTGATTTTAGAAGAAGGGTTGCAAGATCAAAAATTTATCGATGAACATACTGAAAATTTCGATGTGTTCTATGAAACCGTTAAATCCTACACACCGGAATCCACTCAACATATCACCGGTATCGAGCCGAAAATGTTGCGTGAAATCGCTCGCACTTATGCCAAAGCGGAAACAGCCACCATCTTGTGGGGAATGGGCGTATGTCAGTTCCGTCAAGGGGTAGAAACCGTGCGTGCCTTGGCAAGTTTGGCAATGTTGACGGGTAACTTAGGTAAACCGAATGTGGGGGTAAACCCTGTGCGCGGCCAAAACAACGTACAAGGTGCTTGCGATATGGGCGCATTGTTTAACGTCTTACCAGGCTACCAAAGCTTTGCCGATCCGGAAATTAATGCAAAATTTGCGAAAGCTTGGGGAGTGCCGTCCATTCCAACCAAACCGGGCGTGCCGCTCAGCGAAGTGCCGGAAGCTATCATGGAAGATAAAATCAAGGCGTTCTACATCATGGGCGAAGATACATTGCAGACAGAGCCTGATATCAATGCCGTGAAAAAGGCCTTTGAGAAAGTGGAATTTCTGATTGTGCAAGATATTTTCATGACCCAAACCGCCGCGGAAGCGGATGTGTTATTGCCGGCAACTTCTTGTGCCGAACATGAGGGCGTATATAGTGCTGCCGACCGTGGTTTCCAACGCTTCTATAAAGCCGTTGAACCGACCGGTAATGTGAAAGACGACTGGGAAATTATCAGTCTCATCGCACAAGCCATGGGCTACCCAATGCACTATAACAACACCCAAGAAATCTGGGATGAGCTTCGTTCGCTTTGTCCGATTTATAAAGGTGCGACTTACGAAAAAATGGAAGGCTTAGGTTATATCCAATGGCCTTGTACCGACGAAGGACCGGAAGATCAAGGCACGTCTTATTTGTATAAAGGACAAATCTTTGACCGTCCGAACGGCAAAGCCGAGTTCTTTGCCTGCGACTGGGAGGCGCCAATGGAAGTCGTTTCCGAAGAATTTCCATTCGTGCTTTCCACCGTGCGCGAAGTGGGGCACTATTCCTGCCGTTCAATGACCGGTAACTGCCGAGCGCTTGCTGCGCTTGCCGATGAGCCGGGATTTGTGCAAATGAACGACCAAGATGCCAAAGCCCTTGGTATCAAAAACAACGACTTGGTATGGATTGCTTCATCTCGCGGTAAAGTGATTTCTCGCGCGGATGTTAGCACCCGCACCAACAAAGGCGCTTGTTATATGACCTACCAATGGTGGATCGGAAAATGTAACGAACTCACTGCCGAACATTTGAACCCGGGTTCTCGTACGCCGGAATACAAATACAGTGCAGTGCGGATCGAAAAAATCGACGACCAAGCTTGGGCGGAGCAGTATGTGATCAGTGAATACGCCAAACTCAAAAAACGCTTAAGAGAGACCGCATTGGCAGCTTAAACAATACATGAAAGGAGAACGCCAGTTCTCCTTTTTTAAAGGATGGAATTTTAGTTAAAGACCGAGTTAGGCTTTATGCTCGGTCTTTTTTGTTTTTTATGAACGGCGCGGTTTGCAGGTTTCGACAAGGCTTGAAATTAGGGGCTCCAATGCGGTGCTATTTGAGCATCTCACCGATTGCAGGGCGAATGCGGTGGATTGGAAGGCACTTTCGCCTCACCCCAGTGTTGCCAAAATAATTTGTTCTTGATCGATGTGTACCCAAACCTGCTGACCAACTTGCCAATCGTTTGGTCGGCTGACGGTGGCGCAAAATTCAATGTCAGTGTCACCGAATTGCAAAATCGCTTCTTCGTCATTGACAGATTTAATCGTCACCGCAAACTGATTGGCTTGGTTTTCTAACGGTTGTTTGGTGATTTTTACCCAAGGTGCTTTAAACATCAGCATCACTTCTTTTTCGGTCATCAGTTTCAAGCGGGTAGAACTTTTGGTGGTGATCGAAACGTGCAACGGTTCCGGCAAATTCGTCACATTTACATCCACCACGCAGCGGGAATCAATAATGCGTTGGCGGGCCACTTTACCGAAGAATTGATTACGTGCGCTACTTTGCAAGGAAAAACGCGCAGTGGCACTGAGCAAACTATCGAGCGGCACCGATTCGTCTTGCAGAATTTGAAATGCGTGATCTTGTGTTTTTTCCAGTAAATCATAAAGCTGAAGTAAGCGCTCGGCGTAAGTAGTAAGTGCGGTGCCGCCCCCGTTTTTGCCGCCGATATTGCGTTCCAACAAAGGACGCGGGCTGATTTTGTGCATCGCTTCTAAGTGATCCCAAGCGCTTTTATAGCTGACTTTAGCATTCTTTGCCGCCTGATTAATAGAACCGCATTGTTGAATTTCTTTGAGTAAACGCACGCGTTTAGGGTCAATAAAAAGCGTTTGTTGTAATTTGATCGTGAGTAAAATTTCGGTATTTTTCATTTCATCCCCTTATAAATATGAGCGTTATATATTTTATGCCAAAATTGTATTTTTTCGATATGCTTATTTTTTATTTCAATATATAATCAGGTAGATAACGTTAAATCATAGAGGAGATGATGAATGAAAAAATTAACCAAAATTTCAACCGCACTTTTAATCGCCGGATTAGGTTTTTCGGTTGGTGCATCGGCGAAAGTCACCGTCTTTGCAGCAGCATCTATGACCGATGCGTTGCAACAAGTGGCAGCCGATTACGCCAAGCAAAATCCGAAAAATGAAGTGGTATTTTCTTTCGCTTCTTCTTCAACTTTGGCAAAACAAGTGGAAGAGGGCGCACCGGCGGATATTTTCGTGTCAGCCAGTAATAAATGGATGAAATACCTTTCCGAAAAAGATTTAACTGTTAAAGAAACGGAAAAAGTGTTGGTGGGAAATGATTTAGTGTTAATTGCGCCGGCGAAAAGCGCGATGAATTCCGTGGATATCGCAAAAGGCGAATGGGTTGCGGCATTAAAAGACAGTTACTTGTCCGTGGGCGATCCGGCGCACGTACCGGCCGGTCAATATGCCGAAGAAGCATTAACCAAATTAAATTTATGGGACAAAGTGAAAGATCGTTTAGCCCGTGCGAAAGACGTGCGCGGTGCGTTGGCATTAGTTGAACGTGCGGAATCCCCTTACGGCATCGTGTACAGCACAGATGCAAAAGTTTCGCCTAATGTGAAAACTGTGGGCGTTTTCCCGGCCGACAGCCACAAACCGGTTGTTTATCCGGTCGCGATCTTAAAAGATCATGACAACGCCGATTCTCGCGATTTCTTAACATATTTAGAATCCGACGCAGCGAAAAAAGTGCTTGTGAGCTATGGTTTTTCCGTGAAATAATTCAGATTGATTTTTTCAATGAAAGGGCAGGTTTCTGCCCTTTTTATTATGCCAAGGAACATAATTTGCTTACTCAATTCCTCTCTTATTTTAATCTCAGCAGCATGGAAGTTAACGCGATTCGTTTAAGTTTAAGCGTTGCCGTTAGTTCGATGTTGTGGAGCTTACCATTGGCGATCTTAGTTGCCTGGTTGCTGGCGCGTAAAAATTTTTACGGAAAATCGCTAATTACCGGCATTATTCATCTGCCGTTGGTGTTACCGCCTGTCGTTATCGGTTATTTGCTGTTGGTGGCGATGGGGCGTAACGGCTTTATCGGTAAATATTTATATCAATGGTTCGGGCTTTCCTTCGGTTTTAGTTGGAAAGGCGCAGTGCTGGCCTCCGCCGTGGTGGCCTTTCCATTAGTGGTACGCGCAATTCGACTTTCTTTGGAAAGCATCGATATTAAATTAGAACAAGCCGCGCAAACATTAGGTGCGTCAGCTTGGCGCGTGTTTTTCACGATAACTTTGCCGCTTTCGTTACCCGGCGTGTTAGCCGGCTTAGTGTTGGGATTTGCCCGTTCGCTAGGCGAATTCGGCGCTACCATCACTTTTGTTTCCAATATTGCCGGCGAAACTCAAACGATACCGCTTGCAATGTATTCCTTTATTCAAACGCCGGGAGCGGAAGAACAAACCGCGCGTTTGTGTTTATTTGCGATCATTCTTTCATTGATTTCTTTGCTGTTATCTGAATGGTTAAGCAAACGTATGCAGAAAAAATTAGGACAACCTAATGTTGCAAATTAATGTAAAAAAACAACTTGGCCAACTTGCGTTGCAAACCGATTTACAGATTCCCGAGCAAGGCGTTACCGCGATTTTCGGCTTATCCGGTTCAGGTAAAACCTCATTGATTAATCTGGTGAGCGGTTTAACTGTGCCGGACGAGGGATTTATCCGCCTAAACACACGCACTTTGGTGGATACGGAAACGCAACAAAACGTGCCGGCGCATCAACGCAAAATCGGTTATGTGTTTCAAGACGCGCGTTTGTTTCCGCATTATACGGTGAAAGGTAATTTGCGTTACGGTGCGAATAATGTCTCACAGACGGATTTTGACTATATCGTCGAATTACTCGGAATCGGTCATTTATTGAAACGTTATCCGCTCACGCTTTCTGGCGGTGAAAAACAACGGGTTGCCATCGGACGCGCGCTGTTGACGGATCCCGATATTTTGCTGATGGACGAACCGCTTTCAGCGCTTGATGTTCCGCGTAAACGCGAATTGATGGGCTATTTGGAACGCCTTTCCAAAGAAATCAATATTCCGATTTTATATGTCACGCATAGCTTAGATGAATTGTTGCGCTTGGCCGATCGCGTGGTGTTAATGGAAAACGGTAAAGTAAAAGCTTATGACAGCGTAGAAAAAATTTGGAACAGCCCGATTTTTGCGCCTTGGAAAGGTGAAAGTGAGCAAAGTAGCGTGCTGGAATTGCCGCTCTATTTACATAATCCGGCTTACGCAATGAGCGCCCTTTCTCTCGGTAATCAAGCTCTTTGGCTTAATCAAGTACAAGCGGAAGCGGGCGAACGCGTACGCGTCTGTATTTACAGTTCGGATGTCTCCGTTACCTTGGTTAAGCCGCAGCAAACCAGTATTCGCAATATTTTGCGTGGGCAAATCGTACAAATTGAACGGCAAGAACGACGTATCGATATTGCGGTGCTAGTGGAAGGGCATAAAATCTGGGCAAGCGTCAGTAGATGGGCGCAAAACGAATTACGTTTTGCCGTAGGGCAAGAGGTTTACTTGCAAATTAAAGCAATTTCAGTCGTTTAATTCCCTCAATGAAATGATCGGCGACAAAAAAAGACCCGATTTTCCTTTGAGAGCTTGGGGGAGACTTTTGTCGTCGTATCGAATTAGTTTATCGGGAAGTTTTTATAAGTGCGCATATCGCCATTTTTGCGATCTCTCAAAATAGCACCGCATTGAACTCTTAAAACAGCACCGCATTGAACGCTTAAAACAGCACCGCATTGAACCCTCAAAATAGCACCGCATTGAACCCTTAAAACAGCACCGCATTGAACCCTCAAAATAGCACCGCATCGGATACAACAGGCGTTATCACGATGTTTAACAACCGTTTAAATTGAACGCGTTCTTATTTGCGCAATGCGGAGCGCCGATAGAAAAAAAGTCCGCGTAATGCGGACTTTTTTATGTGAGCTTATTTGTCTGACTTGCCTAGATTGTCAAAGAATTTTTTCACTCCGTCCAGAAAACCGGAGGATTTAGGACTGTGTTTACTCAAGCCTTTTCCTTGCAAGCTTTCTTCCAGTTTTTCCAATAATTCTTTTTGTTCTTTGCTTAAATTCACCGGTGTTTCGACCACAATGCGACAAATTAAATCGCCGGCGTAACCGTTGCGGGCGGACGTTACGCCTTTACCGCGCATCCGGAATAATTTGCCGGTTTGCGTTTCCGCCGGAATTTTGAGTTTTACTCTACCGTCTAACGTCGGCACTTCAATCTCACCGCCTAGCGCGGCAGTCGTGAAGCTAATCGGCACTTCACAATAAAGATTATTGCCGTCACGTTCAAAAATATGGTGATCTTTCACGTGAATTATCACATATAAATCGCCGGCCGGTGCGCCTTGTTCGCCCGCAGCACCTTTGCCGGCCAAGCGAAGTTGGTTGCCACTGTCCACGCCGGCCGGAATTTTAACGGAAAGATTTTCTTTTTTATGCACGCGGCCTTCGCCGTGACAGCTGCGGCACGGTTTTTCGATTTTTTTGCCGGAGCCTTGGCAAGTCGGGCAAGCGACTTCGGTGACAAAGAAACCTTGTTGACGACGAATGCGTCCGGCACCATGACAGGTCGGACAGATTTCCACTTTCGAGCCTTTCTCTGCACCGCTTCCGTCACAGTTGTTGCAATGTGCGAGGGTATTGATTTGAATATCTTTGGTAACGCCTTTTACAGCTTCTTCGAGAGTGATTTCTAAGTCATAACGTAAGTCTTCACCGCGAACGACACGTTGACGAGTGCGTCCGCCGCCAAAAATGTCACCAAAAATATCGCCAAACATATCGCCGAAATCGGTGCCGCCGAATCCACCGCCAAAACCACCTTGTTCAAAGGCGGCGTGACCGTATTGATCGTAAGCCGCACGTTTTTCTTTATCACTAAGGATTTCGTAGGCTTCTTGAATTTCTTTGAATTTAGATTCCTTTTCCTTATCGCCTTGCGTGCGATCGGGGTGATATTTCATCGCGAGTTTTTTGTAGGCGCGTTTAATTTCTTTTTCGTCTGCGCCTTTTGAGATGCCGAGTAGTTCGTAGTAGTCTTGTTTTGCCATAATGTTTCAATTTTCCGTTTAAAATATCAAATGCTACTTCTATGATTATGTATTGTATTATATGAACAATAGTTTTAAACACCAAAATGATGTCAAAGGCAGAAATATCAAGAGCCAACACATGAATTTATTAAGGTATGACCCAGCTTATTTTCGTTTGTATATAGCCAAATGAAAATCAACAAACCAAAATGAGCCGTTCATATTTCTGTTACGATATGTTGTTGTTCAAAGAGGCAGGCTGAATTACCTGTCTTGAATGCCCTTATTTTGCTGCAGAGGAAGAAATAAAGTGATCGTCGACTTCTAAAATATTCAACATTGCATAAAAAACCGCAGATTGTCCTGATGCGGAACACATTATCGCCACACGACCTTCAAGTGCGGTCATTTTTTATAAAATTTTACGCACTTTGGGCTTAGCAATGTGGTGCAATGGCGATATAAATTTCTACTAAACCATTAGGGTGGTATTTTTCAAAATCCACCGAATAAGCCCGCGTAAGTAAACCTTGTTGTTCTTTTTTCCAGATCAGTTGCCATGTTTGATAAATTTCATCTATTTTACAGCGAAAAACTTCGTAGAAACTCAAATCTTCAATTTCAATCACCGGGATATCAGTCTCTAATACTGCTTCACTTGCAATCGCAAAATCATAGTCTGCTTGGTAATTCGCAGCATAATTAAAATAAATGCCATAACAATAGTGACCTTGTGGCAGTTTATCGAAATTGTTTTGCCAAAGGATTGGGATGATCTTATTTGCTATGTTGTTATTTAAGCGTTGTTGTACGATTGGGTAGAGTTTTAGCGCCATTTGTTCTCCTAGTTTATTTTTTCTGACTTCACTTTTTTAAATAAAGTCAGAAAAAATTGTGGTTGATGAATACACCAAAAGGGCGTATTGCTACGCCCTTTTATTTTAGTGAGAGTGAAACTACTTACTATCTTTCACTTCTTCAAACTCAGCATCCACAACATCATCATTTGGTTTGCCGTTGCTTTGCGCTTGTTGTGGCTCACCTTGCGGTTGTGCTGTTTGTGCAAGTTTTTGTGCAACTTCGGCAAGGGCTTGAAGTTTGGCTTCAATCACGACTTTATCTTCGCCTTTCGCTGCTTTTTCTAAATCGCTTAATGCGCTTTCGATGGCACCGCGATCTGCCGCAGGCACTTTATCACCCGCTTCGTCTAATTGTTTACGCGTGCTGTGAACTAAGTGATCCGCTTGATTGCGGGCTTGTACCAATTCTTCAAATTTACGGTCGGATTCAGCGTTCGCTTCGGCATCGCGCACCATTTGTTGAATTTCTTCATCGCTTAAACCGGAAGAAGCTTTGATGGTAATTTGTTGCTCTTTACCTGTGCCTTTATCTTTTGCGGAAACGTGAATAATACCGTCCGCATCAATGTCGAAAGTCACTTCAATTTGCGGCATACCGCGTGGAGCCGGGTTGATGCCTTCAAGGTTGAATTGACCCAAAGATTTATTGGCTGACGCTTGTTTACGTTCACCTTGTAACACGTGAATAGTTACCGCACTTTGGTTATCTTCCGCAGTTGAGAACACTTGTGATTTCTTAGTCGGAATCGTCGTGTTTTTCTCAATTAAAGTGGTCATCACACCGCCCATGGTTTCGATACCAAGAGAGAGCGGAGTAACGTCTAACAATAATACGTCTTTTACGTCGCCGGCTAACACACCACCTTGTACCGCCGCACCGATTGCAACGGCTTCGTCTGGGTTCACGTCTTTACGCGGTGCTTTGCCAAAGAATTTTTCCACTTCCTGTTGAACCAACGGCATACGAGTTTGACCGCCCACTAAAATCACATCGTCGATTTCAGACGGAGATTTGCCGGCATCTTTTAACGCAATACGTACAGGTTCAAGAGATTTCGCCACGAGATCTTCAACCAAAGACTCTAATTTCGCGCGAGTCAATTTAATATTCAAGTGTTTAGGACCGGTTGCGTCCGCTGTGATATAAGGAAGATTCACATCTGTTTGTTGTGCGGAAGAAAGCTCAATTTTGGCTTTTTCTGCCGCTTCTTTCAAACGTTGCATAGCAAGCGGATCATTGCGTAAATCGATACCTTGTTCTTTTTTGAATTCATCGACTAAATAGTTGATGATGCGGTTATCGAAGTCTTCACCACCTAAGTGTGTGTCACCGTTGGTTGCTAATACTTCAAAAGTTTTTTCTCCACCAACTTCATCGATTTCGATGATAGATAGGTCGAATGTACCACCACCTAGGTCGTAAACCGCAATTGTGTGGTTACCTGTACCTTTATCTAAACCATAAGCCAATGCGGCGGCTGTCGGTTCGTTGATGATACGTTTAACGTCTAACCCTGCGATACGACCGGCGTCTTTGGTTGCCTGGCGTTGTGCATCGTTAAAGTATGCCGGCACAGTAATCACCGCTTCGGTAACCGGTTCGCCCAAGTAATCTTCGGCCGCTTTTTTCATTTTTTTCAACACTTCAGCAGAAATTTGCGGAGGGGCTAATTTCTCACCTTTCACTTCGACCCATGCATCGCCATTGTCCGCTTTGGTAATTGCAAACGGCATAATGTCGATGTCGCGTTTTACTTCTTCGTCTTCAAAACGACGACCGATTAAACGTTTAATTGCAAATAAGGTGTTTTTCGGATTAGTCACCGCTTGGCGTTTTGCCGGTTGACCCACTAACGTTTCGTTATCATTTGTATAAGCGATGATTGACGGAGTGGTGCGATCGCCTTCGGCATTTTCGATTACGCGAGGTTTGTCACCTTCCATAACAGCCACACAAGAGTTGGTTGTACCTAAGTCAATACCAATAATTTTTCCCATTTTGTACTCCTAAGTAAAAATTTAAATTTAGTGTAATTTGTTACGAACTGTAAGATGTGGATGTTCTTTCGCATTTCAAGAGAAAATTTTAAAAAATTTCATTTTGTTAAAAATGCGCACATTCCGGTTTGTGTTCCGCAACATAAGAACATATGGAAAATCTTCAAGGGGGAAGCTGAAAAAATATGAAATTAGAATTGAAATTACACCTATTCAGTTGCCTTTGAGACAGTGGAAGGTCGTAATAGCACCGCATTGGAAGCGCCTCCAATGCGGTGCTATTACAGAAGGTGAAATTTCCGTTCGATTCGTTTTGCTAAAGACTTCTCAAGTATTTGCGTGAGCATTACATTGGAACAAAATAGACAAAAAGTGAAATACTAGGAAAAATACGGTAGAATCCCGAGCGATCTTTACATCTCATGACTCATTAAAAGGATAATTTATGAAAAAATCAAAAGTTGCTATTGGCGTAATTGCGGTACTCGGTGCTGCTTGGATTGGTGGTGCGTGGTTCACCGGTCAAACGGCGGAAACCGAATATAAACGCCAAATTGAGCAAGCGAATCAAAAATTCAAAGCTCTTGGCGTATCGGATTCCTTGAATGTGGAATTCAAAAATAAGTCTTTTGAACGCGGCTTATTCAGTTCTCAAGTGGAAGATGAAGTGGTGATTTCCCTTCCGCAAGCGCAAAAACAATTGACGATTCCGTTTTCTACCAAACTTTATCACGGTCCGTTACCGTTGAATCGTTTAGCGCAGCTAAATTTCTTACCGGTAATGTATTCGGCGGAAGGTTTTATTGCTAAAAACGAAAGTACGCAAGCCTTATTCGAAACCATAAAATCGGACAAACCCATTGAATATTATGCTTCGACCGGTTACGGTTTAAACACCAAAGGCGGATTTGAATTGGCAGGCGGTGAATTTGTTGATCCCCAATCGGCAAACAATAAGATTTCTTGGTCGAATATCGTTACGGATTTTGACGTCAATAAAGATTTGGCGGGAACATATAATGTACGAATTGATGCGCTCGGTATGGATTTTGCCAATTTAGGCGGTAATGAGCTTGAATCCGTGAAATTGAAATGGCAAGGCATTCGATTTGATACTGCCTTTGCGCCGACAAAATGGGCTTATCTTTATACCGGAAAAGGCTCTTCTTCCGTAGAAAGTTTGGAAATGACCGGTTTGGATGAAAACGGTAAAGCGATATCGTTCGTTGAAAAAGGTGTGAAGGGAGCGTCTGAAATCAGTCTTGACGGAGATTTTGTTAGCTTAAAAGGAACCAATTCGGTCGATTCAATTAAAATTGATAACACAGACTTGGGAAAAGTGGTTTACAACTTGGAATTCAATCATTTAGAGGCTAATGCGATAAATGCGTTATTGGAATCTTTCGTTGCGATCTTTAACGCGGCAAAAGAACAGGGCGCGAATACGGATGCGTTAGTCGGTCAGTTGCTGGATACTTGGGTAAACCAACACGGTATGGCGATTTTTAATAATCAACCACAAATCAAGCTTAACCCGCTTTCAATTTCTGATGAACAAGGCAAACTCTCGTTGGATTTAAATATCGCGCTAGCGAAAAATCCGAAATTCGATTTAATGCGTGGCAATCTGTATAAACAATTTACCGATTTCGCGGTGGATATTCAGTTAGATAAAGCCACTGCAGAGAACCTCATGGTGAAACTCGCACCGAAAGAAGAGCAAAACGAGGTAAAAGCAATGGTTAAAGCCAAAATTGAAGAATTGGCGGCAGAAGGGGCGAAAAACGGTTTTGCGGTGAATAATGAGAAATCTGTGACCATGAAATTGGTGCTTGAAAACGGTGAATTGAAGTTAAATGGCCGGCCGGTACCGGAAGAACAAGTTCAAGGCATTCTTCTTATGTTGATAATGGGTGCCGCGATGCAACACTAGTTAACGGCAAGAACCAAACAAAAAGGCGATAAATGATTTATCGCCTTTTTCGTTTTCTAACTGCGGTTTTTTGAAAGTTTTAGCTTAAGCGTTCTTGTAAATAACCTTCATAATCGGGAATTTCAATTTCGACGTCTTGTTTGAATAACGGCGAAGTCAATAAAAAATCCGCCGATGCTTGGTTGATGGCGACCGGAATGTTCCACACGGTAGCAATGCGCATAAGCGCTTTTACATCGGGATCGTGCGGTGCGGCGTTCATCGGATCCCAAAAGAAAATCATTAAGTCGATTTTTTTCTCGGCAATCAGCCCGCCGAGCTGTTGGTCGCCGCCCATCGGGCCACTTAATAACGAATGAATGTGTAAGCCGGTTGCGCGCGCCAGCAAATGGCCGGTGGTACCGGTCGCGTAGAGCTGATGCGGTTTCAATGCGGTGCTGTGAGCGAGGGTCCATTGGAGCAGACTTTGCTTGCAGCTATCGTGAGCCACAAGAGCGATACGTTTATGATTGGAAATGGTGCGGGATGTGGTGTTCATATAAGTTCCTCGAAGAATGAAAGGCGCTGAAACTTTAGAAGAATTATGCCGTCGGTGCAATATTTTCTGCGCAAATTTTAGCGGATTTACTTAAAAATTAATGAAGAATCATCGCGCTTTTACGGGTGAAAACGTTGCCGGTAGAGCCGGTACATCGGTGAAAATTTACTATCTTTATTGCAAAAAATCTTCTAAAATTTGCACGATTTGTTAAATGTTTGTAAAAGACAAACATTTTCTGACATCCGTGTTTGGCGCTAGCCAAACTAACTTTTATTTAATTAACAGATAAGGAAAACCTATGTCTGAGATTTTAAAAAATGACGTGGATCCAATCGAAACCCAAGATTGGCTAAAATCATTAGATTCCTTGATTCGTGAGGAAGGTGTCGAGCGCGCGCAATACATCGTTGAACAAGTTATCGGTCAAGCACGTACTAGCGGCGTTTCATTGCCGACGGGTGTAACCACAGAATATGTGAATACGATTCCGGTTTCCGAGCAACCGGCGTATCCGGGTGATCAGGCTATCGAGCACCGCATTCGTTCTGCCGTGCGTTGGAATGCAATTGCGATGGTTTTACGCAGTCAGAAAAAAGATCTCGACTTAGGCGGTCATATTTCCACTTTCCAATCGGCAGCGACCATGTATGAAGTGTGCTATAACCACTTCTTTAAAGCGGCGACCGAGAAAAACGGCGGTGACTTAATTTTCTTCCAAGGCCACGCCGCACCGGGCATGTACGCACGTGCCTTCTTAGAAGGTCGTTTGACCGAAGAACAAATGGATAATTTCCGTCAAGAAGCGTTCGCCGATGGTTTATCTTCTTATCCGCACCCGAAATTAATGCCTGAATTCTGGCAATTCTCCACCGTTTCAATGGGGCTAGGCCCGGTGAACGCCATTTATCAAGCGCGTTTCTTAAAATACTTAGATAATCGTGGTTTGAAAGATACTAAAGATCAAAAAGTTTACGCATTCTTAGGTGATGGCGAAATGGACGAAATTGAGTCTAAAGGCGCCTTAACATTTGCTGCGCGCGAAGGCTTGGATAACTTAATCTTTACCATAAGCTGTAACCTTCAACGTTTAGACGGCCCGGTTAACGGTAACGGTAAAATTGTGCAAGAATTAGAAGGCTTATTCACCGGTGCGGGTTGGGAAGTGATCAAAGTATTATGGGGCAGCAACTGGGATAAATTATTCGCGAAAGATACTTCCGGTAAATTGACCCAATTAGTGATGGAAGTGGTGGATGGTGATTACCTGACCTTCAAGTCGAAAGACGGCGCTTACGTACGCGAACATTTCTTCGGTCGTTATCCGGAAACGGCCGCATTGGTAGCGGATATGACGGATGATGAAATCTGGGCGTTACGTCGCGGTGCGCACGACAGCGAAAAACTTTACGCGGCTTATGTAAAAGCGCAAAAAGCGACTAAACCTGTCGTAATTTTAGCGCAACAAGTGAAAGGCTATAAAATCCCTGAAGCGGAAAGTAAAAATACCGCACACCAATCGAAAAAAATGTCTTACGACAGTCTTAAAGGTTTCCGTGACTATTTCCAACTCCCATTAACTGACGAACAAGTGGAAAATCTTGAATATATCAAGTTCGCCGAAGGTTCCGAAGAATACAACTACTTACACGGCCATCGTAAAGCATTGGGCGGTTATGTGCCGGCGCGTAGAGCAAAATTTGATGTGGAATATAAAGTTCCTGCATTAGATGAATTTAAAGCGTTATTGGATGCGCAACCACGTGGTATTTCAACCACCATGGCGTTTACTCGTGTATTAAATACCTTATTAAAAGATAAAAATATCGGTAAAACTATTGTGCCAATCGTCGCGGACGAAGCGCGTACGTTCGGTATGGAAGGATTATTCCGTCAAATCGGTATTTATAACCCGCACGGTCAAAACTATGTGCCGTCAGACCGCGATTTAGTTGCTTATTACCGTGAAGCAAAAGATGGGCAGGTCTTACAAGAAGGTATCAACGAATTAGGTGCAACGGCATCTTGGCTAGCGGTAGCGAACTCATACTCTGTAAATAACCAACCGATGATTCCTTTCTTCATTTATTACTCCATGTTTGGTTTCCAACGTGTGGGCGATATGATGTGGGCTGCAGGTGACCAACTTGCGCGTGGCTTTATGATCGGCGGTACTTCAGGTCGTACAACTTTAAATGGTGAAGGCTTACAACACGAAGACGGTCACAGCCATATTCAAGCGAGCGTAATTCCTAATTGTGTCACTTACGATCCGTCATTTGCCTTTGAAGTTGCGGTGATCGTTCAAGACGGTATTCAACGTATGTACGGCGAAAAACAAGAAGACGTGTTCTATTACATCACCACTTTAAACGAAGTAACCGAACAACCGGCCATGCCGGAAGGTGCGGAAGACGGTATCCGTAAAGGTTTATATAAATTTGAAACCGTTGAAGGTAAAGGCAAAGGCCATGTTCAATTATTAGGTTCCGGTGCGATTATGCGTCACGTGCGTGAAGCGGCACAGATCCTTGCTAATGACTACGGCGTGACTTCCGATGTCTTCTCTGCGCCTTCGTTTAACGAATTGGCACGCGAAGGTCATGATGCGGCACGTTGGAATTTATTGCACCCGACAGCAGAACAACGTGTACCTTATGTATCGCAAGTATTGGCAGATTTACCGACTGTGGCATCAACCGACTATATTAAATCTTACGCCGAGCAGATCCGTGCATTCGTACCAACCAAATATTATCACGTGTTAGGTACCGACGGTTTCGGTCGTTCGGACAGCCGTGCAAATTTACGCGAACACTTTGAAGTGGATGCGCGTTATGTTGTAGTGGCAGCGCTTTCTCAATTAGCGAAAGAAGGTACGGTAACGAACCAAGTGGTTGCGGATGCCATTGCGAAATTCGGCTTGAATGTGGATCGCATCAATCCGCTCTATGCATAATTGATGAAAACTGCGGTCAAAAAATAAAAATTTTGACCGCATTTATTAAAGGAACAAACAATGTCAAAACAAATTCAAATTCCTGATATCGGTAGTGATGAAGTTACCGTAACTGAAGTGATGGTAAAAGTGGGCGACACCATTGCGGCAGATCAAAGCATTATTAGCGTTGAAGGTGATAAAGCCTCAATGGAAGTTCCGGCGCCGGAAGCGGGCGTGGTGAAAGAAGTGTTGGTGAAAGTGGGCGATAAAGTCACCACCGGCACGCCGATGCTCGTTTTAGCATCTGCCGACGCGGCAGCGCCTGCTCCTGCGCAAGCCGCTCCGACACCTACAGCGCCTGCTGCGGCAAGCGTGGTTGAGGTGAACGTACCGGATATCGGTTCCGACGAAGTCAATGTTACCGACATCATGGTGAAAGTGGGCGACCGCGTAGAAGTTGATCAATCCATCATCAACGTTGAAGGCGACAAGGCCTCAATGGAAGTTCCTGCGCCAATCGCCGGAGTGGTGAAAGAAATTTTAATTAATGTAGGCGATAAAGTAACTACCGGCAAACTCATTATGAAGTTCGCCGTGGCGGACGCAGCACCGGCGGCTTCAACACCGGCGCAAGATGCACCAACCGCGGCTCCGGCAACAGCGGCAATCAAAGATGTCAACGTACCGGATATCGGTGGTGACGAAGTGAATGTCACTGAAATTATGGTAGCCGTCGGTGATACCGTTTCTGCAGAACAATCGTTAATTACTGTTGAAGGCGACAAAGCTTCAATGGAAGTTCCGGCTCCGTTTGCCGGTGTGGTAAAAGAAATCTTAGTGAAATCAGGCGATAAAGTTTCTACCGGTTCATTAATTATGCGCTTTGAAGTGGCGGGATCTGTGGCGGGAGCTGCATCGAGCACCGCATTGGATGCGCAAGTTGCACCGGCTGCGACACAAACCGCTCCGACACCGGTAGCACCGGCCTCAGCACCGCAAAGCGGCAATATTTCCGGTTTAAGCCAAGAACAAGTGGTGGCGAGTGCGGGTTATGCGCACGCAACGCCGATTATTCGTCGTTTAGCGCGTGAATTCGGCGTAAACCTTGATCGTGTGAAAGGTACCGGCCGTAAAGGTCGCATCGTTAAAGAAGATATCGAAGCTTACGTAAAAACCGCAGTGAAGGCTTTCGAATGCGGTGCTGTTTCGACAGTTCAACCGGGCAACGGAGCAGCAAACGGTGCGGGCTTAGGTTTGCTACCATGGCCGAAAGTAGATTTCAGTAAATTCGGCGAAATCGAAGAAGTAGAATTAAGCCGTATCAATAAGATTTCCGGTGCGAACTTACATCGTAACTGGGTGATGATCCCACATGTGACGCACTTCGACAAAGCGGATATCACCGATTTGGAAGCGTTCCGTAAAGAACAAAACGCCTTGTCCGAAAAACAAAAACTCGGCGTGAAAATTACGCCTGTCGTATTTATCATGAAAGCGGTGGCGAAAGCCTTAGAAGCCTATCCGCGTTTCAACAGCTCAATCACTGAAGACGCACAACGCTTGATCTTGAAAAAATACATCAACATCGGCGTAGCGGTAGATACACCGAACGGCTTGGTCGTGCCGGTGTTCAAAAACGTGAACAAAAAAGGCATCATCGAACTTTCTCGCGAATTGATGGAAGTCTCGAAAAAAGCTCGTGACGGCAAACTTACCGCATCGGATATGCAAGGCGGTTGTTTTACTATTTCCAGCCTCGGCGGCATCGGCACGACACATTTCGCGCCGATCGTAAATGCACCGGAAGTAGCGATTTTGGGCGTATCCAAATCTTCCATGGAACCGGTATGGAACGGTAAAGAATTTACACCGCGTCTAATTTTACCGATGTCATTGTCCTTCGATCACCGTGTAATCGACGGTGCGGACGGGGCGCGTTTCATTAGTTACATCGGTGCCATATTAGCGGATTTACGTCGCTTAATTATGTAATCTGCAGGATGGGCTTCAGCCTACTGATTCTGTAGGGGGGGCTTCAGCCCACCGATTAATGAGATCTATTGGTGGGCTAAAAGCCCACCCTACAAAGATCGCAAGAAAGTGCAGTCAATATTTTAAACGTTTTTACGAGGTAAAAATGAGTAAAGAAATTAAAACCCAAGTCGTAGTACTTGGTGCCGGGCCGGCAGGTTATTCAGCCGCATTCCGTTGTGCGGATTTAGGCTTAGAAACCGTTCTGGTTGAACGCTATTCGACTCTTGGCGGTGTGTGTTTAAATGTCGGTTGTATTCCGTCGAAAGCCTTATTGCACGTGGCAAAAGTGATTGAAGAAGCCAAACAGGCAAATAAAAACGGCGTGTATTTCGGCGAACCGCGTATTGATCTGGATGAAGTGCGCGCGGGCAAGGAAGCCGTTGTTGCAAAATTAACCGGCGGTTTAGCCGGTATGGCGAAACAACGTAAAGTAACGGTCGTCGAAGGTTTAGCCGCGTTTACCGATCCGAATACCCTCATTGCGCGTGATCGCGATGGTCGTCCAACCACAATTAAATTCGACAATGCCATTATCGCGGCGGGTTCGCGTCCAATTGAATTACCGTTTATTCCGCATGAAGATCCGCGTATTTGGAATTCCACCGACGCCCTTAAATTAAAAGAAGTGCCCAAAAAATTGCTTATCATGGGCGGCGGTATCATCGGTTTGGAAATGGGCACGGTTTACCATGCGCTTGGTTCTGAAATCGAAGTAGTCGAAATGTTCGACCAAGTAATTCCGGCGGCGGATAAAGACATCGTTGCGATTTACACCAAACAAATCGAGAAAAAATTCAAGTTGATGCTTGAAACCAAAGTCACAGCAGTGGAAGCGAAAGACGACGGCATTTATGTTTCCATGGAAGGTAAAGCCTGCAACGATACAAAACGTTACGATGCGGTGCTCGTAGCAATCGGTCGTGTACCAAACGGTAAATTAATTGATGCCGGCAAAGCGGGCGTGGAAGTGGATGAACGCGGTTTCATTCGTGTTGATAAACAAATGCGTACCAATGTGCCGCATATTTTCGCCATCGGCGATATTGTCGGTCAACCGATGTTGGCGCACAAAGGCGTACACGAAGGCCATGTCGCTGCGGAAGTAATTGCAGGCCAAAAACATTATTTTGATCCGAAAGTGATTCCGTCCATCGCTTACACCGAGCCTGAAGTGGCATGGGTCGGTAAAACCGAAAAAGAATGTAAGCAAGAAGGGTTGAATTACGAAGTGGCAAAATTCCCTTGGGCGGCTTCCGGTCGTGCGATTGCCTCCGAATGTTCGGAAGGAATGACCAAACTGATTTTCGATAAAAATACCCATCGCGTATTAGGTGGCGCCATCGTTGGCAGTAACGGTGGTGAATTATTAGGCGAAATCGGTCTTGCCATTGAAATGGGATGCGATGCGGAAGATATCGCACTCACTATCCACGCTCACCCAACTTTGCACGAATCCGTCGGTTTAGCGGCGGAAGTGTTTGAAGGATCGATTACCGATCTTCCAAATGCGAAAGCGAAGAAAAAATAATTAATTTTAAAATGATTAAAAGGCAATCCCGATGGATTGCCTTTATTTTTCCTAAAAATCGCACGAATTTACATAAAAATATAATTTTAGCTGGCTATTTAAGGCTATATTTGATAGGCTTCTGAAGATTTTATTTCTTATATCTTTTCATTATTTCAAGATTTTTACTATGTTAAAGCGACTTTTCATAATTATCGGCCTGGCCACATTAGCCACCGCCTGTTCGAGCGGGAGCAATAACGCACATCACGGCAAAATCTCAGAAAGTGATGACGCACAACTTAGCGGATTAATCGAAAACTTAGAAAATGGCAACGTTCGTCACAAATTAAAAACAAACCGTCCACAATTTAGCTTAGGCGATGACAAAGCCCTTGCCGCCGTTTATAACGAATGGGCGGGAACCCGTTATCGCATGGGCGGTACTGGCAAACATGGCATTGATTGTTCCGCCTTTATGCAAACCGCATTTTGGTCTGCTTACGGTATTGAACTTCCGCGTTCCACCGCCGAACAACGTTATTTAGGGCGTAAAATCGGCAAACACGAGTTACGCAAAGGCGATTTAGTCTTTTTCCGCCGCAATAGTCATGTAGGCGTTTATCTGGGCAACAACCAATTTATGCACGCTAGCACCAGTCAAGGTGTCACCATCAGTTCGCTGGATGAAGATTATTGGGCAAAAACCTATACCCAATCCCGTCGCATAATGTAAAAATGCACGCGCGTTAAAGCAGGTTAAGGCCGAATCGATGAAAATCCGATTCGGCCTTTCTTTCGTCCTTTGCCGCCGGTTTACAGGCATAACAGCACCGCATTGAAAGCGCCTCCAATGCGGTGCTGTTTTGTATGTTCGCCAACAGGAATTTTCCGTTTAGTTCGACATTTTTATGATAGAATGCCGAGCCTAAAAAACCTCGATTTTTCTTTCATTTTATTGAGCTTATTTATGAACGCACAACTTGAACTCATCAAATCTTCCATCAAATCCATTCCTAATTATCCTAAGGAAGGCATTATCTTCCGCGATATCACTGCCTTGCTTGAAGTTCCGGCAGCATTTAAAGCAACGGTAGATTTAATCGTAGAGCAATATCGCGACAAAAACATCACCAAAGTACTTGGCACCGAATCGCGCGGTTTTATCTTCGGAGCGCCGGTCGCGCTCGCGTTGGGCTTACCCTTTGAATTAGTGCGCAAGCCGAAAAAATTACCGCGCGAAACCATCTCGCAATCTTATCAACTCGAATACGGCGAAGACACCTTGGAAATTCACACCGACGCCATTTCTGCCGGCGATAACGTATTAATTATCGATGACTTATTGGCCACCGGCGGTACCGTCGAAGCCACAGTGAAATTGGTAGAACGCTTAGGCGGTAAAGTCAAACACGCCGCATTTGTGATTAATTTGCCGGAATTAGGCGGCGAAAAACGCTTAAGCGCTCTGGGTGTGCAGTGCTACACCTTAGTTAATTTTGCCGGCCATTAATGATCGAAATGAGCAACGGATCGAAATGAGCAACGGATCGAAATGAGCTACCAAGTTTTAGCCCGCAAATGGCGGCCGCAAACCTTTGAAGAAGTCGTCGGACAGGGGCATATCCTCACCGCGCTTTCCAACGGTTTAAAAGAACAACGGCTGCACCACGCCTACCTGTTTTCCGGCACCCGCGGCGTTGGCAAAACTTCCATCGCGCGTTTGTTCGCCAAAGGCTTGAATTGCATTAAAAACGGCATCACGGATCACCCGTGCGGTGAATGTGAAAATTGCAAAGCCATTGAGCAAGGCAACTTTATCGACTTAATCGAAATTGATGCAGCGTCGCGCACCAAAGTGGAAGACACGCGCGAATTGCTGGATAACGTGCAATACAAACCGGTCGTCGGCCGCTTCAAAGTGTATCTTATTGATGAAGTGCATATGTTGTCGCGTCATTCTTTCAATGCCTTGTTAAAAACCTTGGAAGAACCGCCCGAATACGTGAAATTCTTGCTCGCCACCACGGATCCCCAAAAATTGCCGGTCACGATCTTATCGCGCTGTATGCAGTTCCATTTAAAAGCCTTGGATGAAACGCAAATTTCTCAGCATCTCGCGCATATTCTGACGCAAGAACAGATCGAATTCGAACCTTTGGCTTTGGATAAACTAGCCAAAGCCGCACAGGGCAGTATTCGCGACGCATTAAGTTTAACCGACCAAGCCATCGCCATGGGCAACCGGCATATCACGGTGAACGTGGTAAATGCCATGTTAGGCTTGTTAGACGACGGCCAAGCCATCGACATCATCTACGCGCTGCACCAAGGCAACGGAGAAAACTTAATGAAAACCGTTCAATCCGTTGCAGACAACGGTGGCGATTGGGATGAATTATTGGTGGAAACCGCAGAAAAACTGCATCAAATCGCACTGCTGCAATTGTTGCCGCAAAAGGCCGATGAAGACGAACATTTGACGTTTCTGGCGCAACATATCGCACCGGAAGACGTGCAATTTTTCTACCAAGTGATGCTATCCGGCCGAAAAGAATTAAACGCCGCGCCGAATCGTCGTGCCGGCGCCGAAATGACATTATTGAGGGCATTGGCATTTCACCCAAAGTTCCTTACGGCAACAGCCGAGACTAATTCGCTCGAACCGCGTACTCCCGCACAAGAAAGTGCAACGCAACGTTCCGGCAATGATATTGAGTTACCGGTGTTGTCGCAAAACACGAAATCCGCTTATCAAGCAAAAGGGACAGCCTCTTCTCCTCCCGCTTCCGCTGTATCGAACGTGCCAAATAGCACCGCATTGAAAAGCGCTGAATCCTCAAACAGCACCGCATTCAGCCTTGCCGGTTTGGCTGCATTGGATGCGCTGGAGCAACTCAATCAAATCGAACAAAACGAACGTCAAGCCCGACATGCCGAACAACAAGCAGCGGTGAGCGAAGCCTTGCATCAGCTAGATGCATTGGACGCACAAACAGCACCGCACCAAATGACCGTTCTTCCGGTGCGCACAATGACACCGCCTCAGCCTCAAGCGCAACCAACGGCAAATCAAACTGCCGCGTCGCAAACCGTGCAAGCCACCCGCGAAATCCCGAAAGACATACAAACCGTCGAAAATAGCATGGAAGACAACGCGGAAATCGAACAAGAAGAACAACAAATGCTTGACGCAGAAACCTATCGCTGGGAATGGAGCAATCCGGAATTGGCCAAAGTGGATAGCGGCTTGCGCCCTTCCGACATTAAACAGGCGATCTTGCAAGACATCACCCCGGAACTGCGTTTACGCATTGTCGCCATCACCCAAGAACAGGACGAATGGACAGACATCATCGAACGTTGTGGAGTAACCGGCTTTTCCAAAGAATTGGCGCTAAATTGTTGCTTGCTTGGCAAACACGAACATGAAATTCGGCTTGCACTGCATTCCGAAAAAGCACATTTGTGCCAAGATCGCAGCATTAAAATGTTAACGCAAGCCCTCGAACAACTTTACCGAAAACCGATTTCTGTCAAAATTCAATTAGACGATCGCAGCTTGCTCACCCCGATGGATTTACGCAAACAGGTCTATCAAAACTTGTGCGAACAGGCTCGTACCGAACTGCAACAAGACCCCAAATTATTGCGCTTACAAAAAGAGTTTGATGCTAAATTGGATACAGACAGCATCCGCCCGGTATAATCTCGTTTCACTCAAAATTTAACCAAAAAGGAAAAACTATGGCGTTTAGTTCGCTTTTTACTTTAATAGATGATATCGCCTCAATTCTTGACGACGTCGCCTTAATGACCAAAACCGCCGCCAAAAAAACCGTCGGCGTCGTGGGCGACGATCTGGCACTCAATGCCAACCAAGTGGCCGGCGCCGGCGCAGAACGCGAATTGCCGATTGTTTGGGCCGTGGCCAAAGGTTCTTTCATCAACAAAGCGGTGTTAATTCCCATCGCCTTATTGCTCTCCGCGTTTCTGCCCAGCCTTATCGTGCCACTATTAATGCTCGGCGGCGCTTATTTGTGTTTTGAGGGCGTAGAAAAATTACTGCATAAATTTCTATCGCAAACACAAAAGCAAGAACAACACAAACCGCAAGATAGGTTTAATGAAGCCGAAAAAATCAAAGGCGCAATTCGCACCGACTTTATTTTATCGGCAGAAATCATCATCATCGCCTTAGGCGAATTAACCCAAGCTGACTTATCAACGCGCATCGTCGCCTTATTACTTATCGGTATCGGCATTACCGCTTTCGTTTACGGCTTAGTGGCATTAATTGTTAAAGCCGACGATTTCGGCTTATACCTCATACAAAAAGGCACCCCCACCCAACATATCGGCCGCGCGATTTTACTAATTATGCCGAAATTTATGCGCTCGCTAAACGTCATCGGCACCCTTGCCATGTTCCTCGTAGGCGGCGGCATTTTCGTCCACAACTTGGATTTTATTCACCATTTCCTCGAACAACACGGATTCGCCGACGGCTGGACAAGTAACCTCGCCGCCCTCATCATCGGCTTAATAATCGGCCTTCTCGCTTGCGGCGTAGTATTACCGGTAATAAAAATTTTCGGAAAACATTAAAACAAAATAAAGGCGCCCCCAACGCGCCTTTATCAATTTGAAGTATTAAATCAGCACCGCATTGACCCCACAAAAAAACGCCCAACCGGGCGTTTCAAGGGCGAGGATACAGCCGCCGACTGTGAATAACGGTTTGAATCCGCACCTCATCGCCCGCCATATCATACACGATGCGATAACCGCGACAAAACGCCTCACGCATACCATCATCGCGCAACCTACCAATAGCATTTGGCATAAATGCAATCAATTCAAACGTTTTAATAAATTCCGCCATTAATCTCTCAGGCGTCGAAATAAAACCGGTGAAATCATAGACGCTGGCCAAAATTTCATCAACATCACGTTCAGCCGATTGGGACAGAATCACCTTAGCCACAAACGCCCCCGATCAGTTCCTCCTCCTGCTTAGCTAATTCCGCCGCCTTACGCTCAATGGTTTTTTGCCATCTTACTTGCGCATCCTCAAGCGTCACAACCCGCCCGGCCTTAACATCCTCTTCCCCGCGACGAATCTTCTCCGCCAAAAACGCCTCATAACCTTCTTCTTTAAACATTTTTCACCTCCAATCTAACCGCGCCACTATACCCCGACAACCACCAAAAGCAAACAACCCAATGCGGTGCTAAATCGAAATCTCAAAACACGCCTCGTTTTTAAACATTCTTAATCTGCGGAATTAAAACAAGATTAAACGCAGCCAATATTTTCTGAATCGTCTCGAACCGCGGCTTACTGCCTTTAGAAAGCGTTTTATACAAACTTTCACGCCCAAGCCCCGTTTGTCTGGCAAGCTCCGCAATCCCACGCGCCCGCGCCACATCATTCAAAGCTTCTAAAAATTCATCTTGATCGCCTTCCTGCAACACCTCCGCCAAATAAGCGCGTATTGTCTCCTCATCGTCTAAAAACTCCGCCACATCAAAAGGCCGCAAACCATGCTTTTCCGTCATCTCATCATTCATCTCAATAAATTCCATCCTTTCCTCCTGTCTGTTTCAATTCCGCCCATAATGCCCGCGCCTTCTCAATATCGTCTTGCTGCGTCGATTTATCCCCGCCATATAGCAAAATATAAATCGCCTCCCCCCGCTGAGCATAATAAACCCGATAACCCTTACCACAATCTACACGCATCTCATAAACCCCGCCCCCACCGGCCAACAATTTATGATCGCCAAAATTCCCTTTACCGGCATTCTTAATTCTTCTAACAATAGCCGCTTTAGCGACAGGATTTTTCAACCGCTCAAGCCATATCGAAAAATAATGAGTAATAATAATTTGATTCATCGTCGTAACACTAATTTTACCGAACAACCATTGTATTCGAACGGATACAAAAAGAAAGCAATTTTTACCCCCCAAATAAAAATGAAATTTTTAAAAAACTAACCCCACCAAAACAAACCGAAGAAAGCCCTCTCCCCCGTGTAAATCGCCCATTTTTTATCTTCATTTTTAAAAAACTAACCCCAGCGCAGCAAAAACAATTTTCCGAAGAAAGAAAAAACTCCCCATATAAATCGCCTTTGCGACTTTCAATTTTTAGGCAATTTTGCTCTGTTTGAGCGGCTTTGCCGCGAGTTGCAAAATTGCCGTAAAGAAAATTGAAACAAAGCAAAGAACAGCGATTTAATTGGGGCGTGCTTTCTTTTTGCCTACTTTTGCTTTGCACGAGCAAAGAAAAAGTAGGTCGCCCATCGGGCGAAACCCGATTCCAAAAAATCACAAATATCAAAACCCACAACCCCAACCAAAAAAACAACCAAAAATAACCCAAAAATTTTACATCCCCCCAAAAAAAACCTATAATCCCCCAAATTTATCCTAGACACCCAACCCCAAAGGCCATTACCATGAAAAACGCACGCACGCACGCACGCACGCACGCACGCACGCACGCACGCACGCACGCACGCACGCACGCACGCACGCACGCACGCACGCACTTCGCATTCGTATTGCGCCTACTGCGCCACAGCTACTAACCCCAAACCCAAGCGCCGCCCCGATTATTACCGCGGCCCACAAAACACACCCAACGCACACCCAAAACAGCACCGCATTGAAACGCCCAACGGCACGCCTCATCGCGCGCAGTTTATCCGCTGTAGCACAAAAACTATCCAACGTATTCAACGCAGCGCTCAAATCGCTAGCAAAAACGTACCATCAAAACAGCACCGCATTGAAACGCCCAACGGCACGCCTCACCGCGCACAATTTATCCGTCGCGGCTTGCCGCCACACCCAATTTCACATCCTCACTGCCCACCCGACTGAGGCTCGCCAGCACCCCGCACGCGCGCCCCGGCCGGTTCCACCTTTGCGGGCCTCCCGCCGGGCAGTGTGTTTTTTTTATTCACACCCCCCGCCTAAATGACTTAGACGGCATTCACAAAGCCAACTGACGGCAAACTCAAACCGGCGCCCCAGCGCCCAAACACAACAAAAACATAACCAAAGGCGCTCATAGAGCGCCATACAACGAAAGTACAAAACAGCACCGCATTGAAAGCGGAGAAAAAACGAACTCCCCCGCCCAAAAAAGAACAAGTGGCGGAGTAGAGAAAAAACGGACTCCCCGTATAAATCGCCCATTTTTTGGGCGCATTTTTAGGAAAGTAACGCCAGCGGAGCGCAACGGAGAAAAAACGGAATCCCGTGTAAGCCGCCCATTTTTGTTAAAAATTTTTAGGAAGGTTACGCCAGCGACGCGTTCAGCGGAGACTGCTAACCTTCCGTCAAAAAAATTTTTAACAAAAATGGACAAAACGCAACGCGTTTTGAACGTCGGCTCTGCCGACGGCCCCGAAGGGGTGAGCAAGTCAGCTGTGCTGAGTTGCGAATAAAAAGCGGCTTAGTCGGGTCGCCTTTCTTTTTGCTTACTTTTTCTTTGGCGAAGCAAAGAAAAAGTAAGTCGCCCTAGGGCGAAACCCGATGTTAAATCGAACCCCGATACAAATTAACGAAGAAACCAACTCACTTCTTATGGGCTCTCCCCCCAAAGAGAACCCATAACAAGAAATTTCTTCAACGGGCGCAAGCCCACAACACAAACCACAATGGAGTATTTTAATGAACAAAATATACAAAATTGTCTGGAACGCCGCCCAACAAGCTTGGGTCGTCGTATCCGAACTCGCGCGCGGGCACGTAAAAGCCTCCGCCACGAGCACCGCATCGAACGAGGCACTAAGCCAAAACGGTGCATTGCCGCTCGGTAAACTTGGCAGCGGCACTTTAATCGGCAGCGTCGCCGTGACTTTATTAGCCCTAAGTTCAACCGCCCATGCCGCCATTCCGGAGGGTTCCACAGCAAGTGGGGGGGCTGTCGCTATTGGCTATAGTTCATTTGCCGGTGGTACGGGTTCTATAGCAATTGGTAACAGCTCAGTTGGGGGAAGTGGCGGTGGCGCAATTTATTCCTATGCGCTAGGGGATAACGCAGCCTCACAGGGTAATTATTCCCTTGCAATAGGGACGTGGGCGAGCGTTACTTTCGGGAGTACTAACTCATTTGTTATAGGGAATAGTTCTTCTGTTGTTATGGGGCAATATGATTATGTATTTGGGGATAACGTAACTATTGCTACTCAGAGTCACAGAAATAGAGTTTTTGGAAGTAATACTAAAGTTGACCTGCAGAGTTATAACAATACCTTTTTAGGGGATAATAACTATATTACATTACAAACCAGTGATTCTGGCATTTTGGGGAATAATAACACCTTTACGATGCAAACTTGCCATTCCTATGCCATTGGTAATAATAACATTTTGAGCAGTGCGCGCATTTCAGGTGCCATGGGTTATAATAATAATTTAACCCAGCTTTTTAATAGCTTTGCCATCGGTAACAACAACGTGATCGGGTGCACAACCTACCACAATGATGTATTTGCCTTCGGTAATAACATCACAAACATCACGAGCAACTCTGTTTTCCTTGGTTCTGATTCGCAATACACTGCGCGCAATAACACCACTACTCTAGGTGATGCCAGCGTATCGAGTACTGTAGTTGGTGTTGTGTCAGTGAGTGGTGCAGGCACCAATACTCGCCGCATCCAAGGCGTCGCCGAAGGCTTAATCAGCAACCAATCCACCGACGCCGTCAACGGCGCCCAACTTTACGCCGCCATGGCAAATGCCACAGGCTCGAAATATTTCGGCGTGAATTCCGTTTTAGCGGGCAACCGTGATGGTAGTGGTGCAGTAGGTGCGGATTCAATTGCCATCGGTGCAAATGCATCAACAAATTCCAGTCAGTCCATTGCAATCGGGCTAAATGCCACAACGGCGAATATATCGTCAATTGCGATTGGGGATAATGCTCGCGCAGATGGGGGGGCTGGTTTGGCCATTGGTCAGTATTCGAAAGCAAGTAATTCCGGCTCTATAGCTATCGGTCAAAACGTTAATTCAACTGAGCTCTGGAGTGTGGGGGTTGGTTACTATGCGAATGCAACCGGCCAATATTCAATAGCCATGGGGCACTGGGCTAATGCTTCAAATGTAGATACTGTTGCCATAGGTGATGGAGCAAATGCAACAGGAATGATAGCTTCAGCTTTCGGTCGTGGCGCAAACGCAACAAAAGATAGTACGGTTGCTGTGGGTGCATTTGCCACCGCAGAGGGTATTTCGGCATTAGCCATGGGGAGTGTTTCCAATGCAGTGGGAACTGCTTCCGTGGCAATCGGTGCAGTCGCTAATGCCACCGGCAACTACTCCATCGCCCAAGGTTTACGCTCCAACGCCTCTGGCCACGAATCCATCTCCATCGGTAACGCCTCCAACGTCACCGGCAACCAATCCATCGGTATCGGCGTAGGCAACCAAGTTCACGGACACAACTCCGGTGCATTCGGTGATCCAAGCGTGATTAACGCCAACGCGTCCTACAGCGTGGGTAACAACAACACCCTCGCCGCAGGCCAAACCGGCGTATTTGCACTCGGTAACGACATCAAAACCACCGCGAGCAACTCCGTGTTCTTAGGCTCCAACACCGCCTACACCGCGGCCGACAGCAACACCACCGCCGGCCTAAGCGGCACAGGCACCGTCGGCGTCATCTCCGTCGGCAACATCAGCGCCAACGAACGCCGCCGCATTCAAGGCGTCGCCGAAGGCCTCGTGTCCGAAAACTCCACCGACGCCGTAACGGGTGCGCAACTTTATAACGTCAGCAAAAACTCCGTGAAATATTTCGGCGTGAATTCCACTTTCGCGGGCAACCGTGATGGTAGTGGCGCGACGGGCGCGAATGCCATTGCAATTGGTCCAAATGCGACTGCAAGCGATACTTCATCTCTTGCAGTTGGTGATCACGCCATCGCATCCGGTCATCACAGCATAGCGCAAGGCTACTTTGCCAATGCCACCGACCAGTATTCCATCGCCCACGGCTTCGGCGCTAACGCGACAGGAATATCGGCTACTGCTATAGGTTCATCTGCATCTGCGACAGCAAATAGTGCTTCAGCTGTGGGAGGCGGTGCAAGCGCAACAGGTCAGAATGCCGCAGCATTCGGCTCGGTTGCAAACGCAAAAGGCATGGGTTCAGTGGCTGTCGGGGCTTCTTCTAATGCAAAAGGCCTGTTTGCAACGGCTATTGGTGCAATCAGCAATGCCACTGGCAATTACTCCATCGCCCAAGGCGCTTTCGCTAATGCCACCGGCCTTGGATCTATCGCCATTGGTAATGCGTCCAACTCCACGGCTAATCAGACTATCGCGATTGGTGAAAATGCTACCGCGAGCGATGAAGCTGCAATCGCTATCGGTTTGCGTACTCGGGCAAGTGGATGTGTATCTATGGCGATGGGACATCAAGCCAATGCATCCGGTCAATACGCAATTGCCATGGGTTTAAATGCGAGTGCTACAGCATTACGAGCTACCGCTATAGGTTTAGGCTCATCCGCAGCGGGACGTGTTTCACTTGCGCTAGGGGACTCCGCCTATGCGGCGTCACAAGCAGGGATTGCAATCGGTGCAACAGCTTACGCGCTTGGTAATTACTCCATCGCTCAAGGCGTAGTATCAAATTCCTCCGGCAACTACGCCATCGCCCAAGGCTTCTATGCTAACGCCACCGGCGAAGCCTCCATCTCCATCGGTAACGCCTCCAACGTCACCGGCAACCAATCCATCGGAATCGGCGTAGGCAACCAAGTCCACGGCCACAATTCCGGTGCCTTCGGTGACCCAAGCGTCATCAACGCCAACGCGTCTTACAGTGTCGGTAACAACAACACCCTCGCCGCAGGCCAAACCGGCGTGTTCGCGCTCGGTAACGACATCAAAACCACCGCGAGCAACTCCGTCTTCCTCGGCTCTAACACCGCCTACACCGCCGCCGACAGCAACACCACCGCCGGCTTAAGCGGCACAGGCACCGTCGGCGTGATTTCCGTCGGCAACATCAGTGCCAACGAACGCCGCCGCATCCAAGGCGTCGCCGAAGGCCTCGTGTCCGAAAACTCCACCGACGCCGTAACCGGCGCCCAGCTCTACAACGTCAGCAAAAACTCCGTTAAATATTTCGGGGTGAATTCGACATTTGCCGGCAACCGTGATGGTAGTGGCGCGACAGGAACAAATGCCATCGCGATTGGCGTGGATGCTACAGCAGGTAATGTATCAGCCATTGCACTTGGTCAGAATGCTAGTGCAAATGGAATAAGTTCCACTGCTATCGGTTTACGTGCTAATGCAAGCAATATTCGCTCTATAGCATTTGGTGAGGATGCGAACGCATCCGGTGTAAACGCGTATGCTATAGGCACCCAAGCCAATGCCACCGCAATGAACTCATTTGCCGGCGGTTATCGTGCAAATGCACAAGGCATTAATGCGCTCGCTCTTGGTGTGGCAAGTGAAGCAAAAGGATTAAGCTCAACGGCAATCGGCGCGCAATCCCACGCGATAGGCAATTATTCCTTCGCTCAAGGTTGGTTGTCTAATGCCTCCGCCGAAGGCGCCACCGCTATCGGTAACCTATCAAGTGCATCAGATAGAAATGCACTTGCCATCGGCACACAAGCCAATGCCTCCGGCGGGTACTCCATCGCCCATGGCTACTTAGCCAACGCTTCAAACATGACATCTATAGCCTTTGGTTATAATGCTACTGCAAGTCAAACATCGGCAATTGCAATGGGTAGCAATGCCAGCGCTACAGGCCGAGGTTCTTTTGCTTTTGGTGAGTTTGCTAGTGCAACAGATACGCTTGCTATGGCTTGGGGTCAGTCTTCAAAAGCGAATGGTGCCAGTGCCATTGCTATCGGTGGGAACGCAAGTTCAAGCGGTATATCTTCGGTGGCTATAGGTACCGTTGCTTGCTCAACGGGCATTACTGCAATAGCGGTTGGCTCAGGCTCCCTCGCCACCGGCAACTATTCTATCGCCCAAGGCTTCTCATCTAACGCTACCGGCGAAGCCTCCATCTCCATCGGTAACGCTTCCAACGTCACCGGCAACCAATCCATCGGAATTGGCGTAGGCAACCAAGTTCACGGCCACAACTCCGGTGCCTTTGGTGACCCAAGCATCATTAACGCCAACGCGTCCTACAGCGTCGGTAACAACAACACCCTCGCCGCAGGCCAAACCGGCGTATTCGCCCTTGGTAACGACATCAGCACGACGACCAACAACTCCGTGTTCTTAGGATCCAACAGCGCCTACGTCGCCGCCGGCAGCAGCACCAAAGGCCTCAGCGCATACGCCTCCGAAACCCTCGGCAGCGGCCCGGGCGCCATCACCCTGAGCTTCGCAGGTGGCACACCGGCAGGCGTGGTTAGCGTCGGCGCAGCCGGCTCCGAACGCCGCATCCAAAACGTCGCCGCCGGTCTTCTGAGCAACACCTCGACTGACGCCGTAAACGGTTCACAACTCTACGCCGTCGCCCAAGTGGCCTACAACGCCACCACCGAAGCCAAAGCCGCCAACAGCACCGCGAATGCCGCGAACAGCACAGCGAACTACGCCAACAGCACCGCATTGGCAGCCAACAGCACAGCGACTGCAGCGAACTCAACGGCTAACGCAGCGAACACAACCGCGAACACAGCAAACAGCACCGCAAACTTAGCCAACACAACGGCTAACAACGCGAACAGCACAGCGACTGCGGCTAACTCAACAGCTAACGCAGCGAACACAACTGCGAACACGGCAAACAGCACCGCAAACTTAGCCAACACAACCGCTAACAACGCGAACAGCACAGCAACAGCGGCTAACTCCACTGCAAATGCAGCCAATAGCACTGCGAACGTAGCGAACTCCACAGCGAACTACGCCAACAGCACCGCATTGGTAGCCAACAGCACAGCGAACTACGCTAACAGCACCGCATTGGTAGCCAACAGCACTGCGAACTACGCTAACAGCACGGCTCATGCGGCTAACAGCACAGCCAACGCTGCAAATACAACCGCTAACAACGCGAACAGCACAGCAACTGCGGCTAACTCAACTGCTAACGCAGCGAACACAACCGCGAACACTGCAAACTCCACAGCGAACTATGCAAATAGCACCGCATTGGCAGCCAACAGTACTGCGAACGCTGCAAACACAACCGCTAACAACGCGAACAGCACAGCAACTGCTGCTAACACAACTGCTAACGCGGCTAATACAACCGCGAATACTGCAAACTCAACAGCGAACTACGCAAATAGCACCGCATTGGTAGCGAATAGCACAGCGAACTATGCAAATAGCACCGCATTGGTAGCAAATAGCACAGCAAACTATGCAAATAGCACCGCATTGGCAGCTAACAGTACAGCTAATGCAGCCAACACAACGGCTAACAACGCGAATAGCACAGCGACAGCAGCTAACTCAACTGCTAACGCGGCTAACAGTACAGCTAACGTAGCGAACTCTACAGCGAACTACGCAAATAGCACCGCATTGGCGGCTAACAGTACCGCGAACGCAGCCAACACAACGGCTAATAACGCGAATAGCACAGCAACTGCAGCTAACAGCACCGCTAACGCAGCTAATACGACTGCGAACACTGCGAATAGCACTGCAAACTTAGCTAACACAACGGCGAATACTGCAAACTCCACTGCAAACTACGCAAATAGCACCGCATTGGCAGCGAACAGTACCGCAAATGCAGCCAACACAACCGCGAATACTGCAAACTCCACTGCGAACTATGCAAATAGCACCGCATTGGCAGCCAACAGTACCGCGAATGCAGCCAACACAACGGCTAACAACGCGAATAGCACAGCGACAGCAGCTAACAGCACCGCTAACGCAGCCAACACAACCGCGAATACTGCAAACTCCACTGCGAACTACGCAAACAGCACCGCATTGGTAGCCAACAGCACTGCAAACTATGCAAACAGCACAGCAAATTACGCGAACAGCACCGCGACCTTAGCCAACACAACAGCTAACACCGCGAACTCCACCGCGAACGCCGCGCTTGCAAACGCGTCTAGCGCCAACGCTAACGCCACTGCCGCGTTAAACAACGCCACCGCTGCAAACGCGACCGCCACTGCCGTGAACGCCACTGCGCACGCTGCGTTAAACAACGCCACAGCCGCGAACACCAACGCCACTGCTGCGTTAAACAACGCGACAGCCGCAAACGCGACAGCTACTGCCGCCAACAGCACCGCGAACGCTGCCAACAGCACCGCATTGGCCGCAAACTCAACGGCAAATATCGCCAACAGTACGGCCTTCGCTGCGAACTCAACGGCTAACGCAGCTAACACAACCGCGAACACTGCAAACTCCACTGCGAACTATGCAAATAGCACCGCATTGGTAGCGAATAGCACAGCGAACTATGCAAACAGCACCGCATTGGCAGCCAACAGTACAGCTAATGCAGCCAACACAACGGCTAACAACGCGAATAGCACAGCGACAGCAGCTAACAGCACCGCTAACGCAGCTAACACAACGGCGAATACTGCTAACTCCACTGCGAACTATGCAAATAGCACCGCATTGGTAGCGAACAGCACTGCGAACTACGCCAACAGCACCGCATTGGTAGCGAATAGCACAGCGAATGCAGCCAATAGCACCGCAAACGTAGCGAACTCCACAGCGAACTACGCAAATAGCACCGCTAACGTTGCTAACTCCACTGCGAACTATGCAAATAGCACCGCATTGGTAGCGAACAGCACTGCGAACTACGCCAACAGCACCGCATTGGCGGCTAACAGTACAGCAAATGCTGCAAACACAACCGCTAACAACGCGAATAGCACGGCGACTGCAGCAAATAGCACTGCGAACTTAGCAAACACAACCGCTAATAACGCAAATAGCACCGCTACAGCAGCTAACAGCACAGCTAACGCAGCTAACACAACTGCGAATACTGCAAACTCCACTGCGAACTACGCAAATAGCACCGCATTGGCAGCTAACAGTACAGCTAATGCTGCAAACACAACCGCTAACAACGCGAATAGCACTGCAACTGCGGCTAACTCAACTGCTAACGCAGCGAACACAACTGCGAATACTGCAAACTCTACTGCGAACTATGCAAATAGCACCGCATTGGCAGCCAACAGTACCGCGAACGCTGCGAACACAACCGCTAACAACGCGAACAGCACAGCAACTGCGGCTAACAGCACAGCTAACGCGGCCAATACAACCGCGAACACTGCGAACTCCACTGCAAACTATGCAAATAGCACCGCATTGGCAGCCAACAGTACCGCGAATGCTGCGAACACAACCGCTAACAACGCGAATAGCACAGCAACAGCAGCTAACAGCACCGCTAACGCAGCGAACACAACTGCTAACACTGCGAACAGCACTGCGAACTACGCAAATAGCACCGCATTGGCAGCGAACAGCACTGCGAACTATGCGAATAGCACCGCATTGGCAGCCAACAGTACCGCGAATGCAGCGAACACAACCGCTAACAACGCAAATAGCACAGCGACTGCTGCTAACACAACTGCAAATGCAGCCAACAGCACCGCTAACGCAGCCAACACAACCGCGAATACTGCAAACTCCACTGCGAACTATGCAAATAGCACCGCATTGGCAGCCAACAGTACCGCGAATGCAGCCAACACAACGGCTAACAACGCGAACAGCACAGCGACAGCAGCTAACTCAACTGCTAACGCGGCTAATACAACCGCGAACACTGCAAACTCCACTGCGAACTACGCTAATAGCACCGCATTGGCAGCCAACAGTACCGCGAACGCAGCCAACACAACGGCTAACAACGCGAACAGCACAGCGAACGTAGCTAACAGCACCGCCTTCGCCGCTAACTCAACTGCAAACGCAGCCAATAGCACCGCGAACGTAGCTAACAGCACCGCCTTTGCCGCTAACTCAACTGCTAATGCAGCGAACAGTACCGCGAATGTGGCAAACAGCACTGCAAATGTAGCTAACAGCACAGCCTTTGCTGCGAACTCCACTGCAAACGCAGCCAATAGCACCGCGAATGTGGCTAATAGCACCGCCTTTGCCGCTAACTCCACTGCTAACGCAGCGAATAGCACAGCGAATGTGGCTAATAGCACTGCAAATGTAGCTAACTCCACAGCCTTTGCTGCTAACTCAACTGCTAACGCAGCGAATAGCACAGCGAATGTGGCTAACAGCACTGCAAACGTAGCTAACAGCACCGCCTTTGCTGCTAACTCAACTGCTAACGCAGCGAACAGCACCGCGAACGTGGCTAACTCCACAGCCTTCGCCGCTAACTCAACTGCAAATGCAGCGAATAGCACAGCGAATGTGGCTAACAGCACAGCCTTTGCGGCGAACTCAACTGCAAACGCAGCCAATAGCACCGCGAACGTAGCTAACAGTACCGCCTTTGCTGCTAACTCCACTGCAAACGCAGCGAATAGCACCGCTAATACTGCAAACAGCACTGCTAACGCAGCCAATAGCACAGCGAATGTGGCTAACTCCACAGCCTTTGCTGCGAACTCCACTGCAAATGCAGCAAACAGCACAGCGAATGTGGCTAACAGCACCGCCTTTGCTGCTAACTCCACTGCTAATGCAGCCAACAGCACCGCGAATGTGGCTAACTCCACAGCCTTCGCCGCTAACTCAACTGCTAATGCAGCCAATAGCACAGCGAATGTTGCAAACAGCACCGCGAACGTAGCTAACAGCACTGCAAACGTGGCTAACTCTACAGCCTTCGCCGCTAACTCAACTGCTAACGCAGCGAACAGCACCGCGAATGTTGCTAACAGCACTGCGAACGTAGCTAACAGCACAGCCTTTGCTGCGAACTCCACTGCTAATGCAGCTAACAGCACCGCCTTCGCCGCTAACTCAACTGCTAATGCAGCGAATAGCACCGCAAACGTAGCTAACAGCACCGCCTTCGCCGCTAACTCAACTGCAAATGCAGCCAACAGCACAGCGAACGTAGCTAACAGCACCGCCTTCGCCGCTAACTCAACTGCTAACGCAGCCAACAGCACAGCGAATGTAGCTAATAGCACTGCAAACGTGGCTAATAGCACCGCCTTCGCAGCTAACTCCACTGCAAATGCAGCGAATAGCACAGCGAACGTAGCTAACAGCACCGCCTTCGCCGCTAACTCCACTGCAAATGCAGCGAATAGCACTGCGAACGTAGCTAACAGCACCGCCTTTGCTGCGAACTCAACTGCAAACGCAGCCAACAGCACTGCGAATGTGGCTAACAGCACAGCGAACGTAGCTAACAGCACCGCCTTCGCCGCTAACTCAACTGCAAATGCAGCAAATAGCACAGCGAACGTTGCGAATAGCACTGCCTTCGCCGCTAACTCCACTGCAAACGCAGCGAATAGCACAGCGAATGTTGCGAATAGCACCGCGAACGTAGCTAACTCCACAGCCTTTGCTGCTAACTCAACTGCTAACGCAGCCAATAGCACAGCGAACGTGGCTAACAGCACTGCAAACGTGGCTAACTCCACAGCCTTTGCTGCTAACTCCACTGCTAACGCAGCGAATAGCACCGCAAATGTGGCTAACAGCACTGCGAATGTTGCTAACAGCACCGCCTTTGCTGCTAACTCCACTGCAAACGCGGCGAATAGCACCGCGAACGTGGCTAACTCCACAGCCTTTGCTGCTAACTCAACTGCTAACGCAGCCAATAGCACCGCAAATGTGGCTAACTCCACAGCCTTCGCCGCTAACTCAACTGCTAATGCAGCCAATAGCACAGCGAACGTGGCTAACTCCACAGCCTTTTCCGCTAACTCCACTGCAAACGCAGCGAATAGCACCGCGAACGTGGCTAACAGCACTGCCTTCGCTGCTAACTCAACTGCTAACGCAGCCAATAGCACAGCGAATGTGGCTAACAGCACCGCCTTCGCCGCTAACTCAACTGCAAACGCAGCGAATAGCACAGCGAACGTAGCTAACAGCACCGCCTTCGCTGCTAACTCCACTGCTAATGCAGCGAATAGCACCGCGAATGTGGCAAACAGCACCGCGAACGTAGCTAACTCCACAGCCTTCGCCGCTAACTCCACTGCTAATGCAGCGAATAGCACAGCGAACGTAGCTAACAGTACCGCCTTTGCTGCGAACTCAACTGCAAACGCAGCCAATAGCACAGCGAACGTGGCTAACAGCACTGCAAACGTAGCTAACAGCACCGCCTTCGCTGCTAACTCCACTGCTAATGCAGCGAACAGCACCGCGAACGTGGCTAACTCCACAGCCTTCGCCGCTAACTCAACTGCTAACGCAGCCAATAGCACCGCGAATGTGGCTAACAGCACCGCGAACGTAGCTAACTCCACAGCCTTCGCCGCTAACTCAACTGCAAATGCAGCCAACAGCACAGCGAACGTTGCTAACAGCACCGCGAACGTGGCTAACTCCACAGCCTTCGCTGCTAACTCAACTGCAAACGCAGCCAATAGCACCGCGAACGTAGCTAACTCCACAGCCTTCGCTGCTAACTCAACTGCTAACGCAGCCAATAGCACAGCGAACGTGGCTAACTCCACAGCCTTTGCTGCGAACTCAACTGCTAATGCAGCCAATAGCACAGCGAACGTGGCTAATAGCACTGCCTTCGCCGCTAACTCAACTGCAAATGCAGCGAATAGCACTGCTAATACTGCGAACAGCACAGCTAACGCAGCCAATAGCACCGCAAATGTGGCTAATAGCACTGCCTTTGCCGCTAACTCCACTGCAAACGCAGCGAATAGCACTGCGAATGTGGCAAACAGCACCGCGAATGTAGCTAACTCCACAGCCTTCGCCGCTAACTCCACTGCAAATGCAGCGAATAGCACAGCGAACGTAGCTAACAGCACCGCCTTTGCTGCGAACTCAACTGCTAACGCAGCGAATAGCACCGCGAACGTAGCTAACAGCACCGCCTTCGCCGCTAACTCCACTGCAAACGCAGCGAATAGCACCGCTAATACTGCAAACAGCACAGCGAACGTAGCTAACAGCACCGCAAACGTAGCTAACAGCACAGCCTTCGCCGCTAACTCCACTGCTAATGCAGCGAATAGCACTGCAAATGTGGCTAACAGCACTGCCTTTGCTGCGAACTCCACTGCTAATGCAGCCAACAGCACCGCGAATGTGGCAAACAGCACCGCGAATGTAGCTAACTCCACAGCCTTCGCCGCTAACTCAACTGCTAACGCAGCCAATAGCACCGCGAACGTGGCTAACAGCACTGCCTTTGCTGCGAACTCAACTGCTAATGCAGCGAATAGCACCGCGAATGTTGCAAACAGCACTGCAAATGTTGCTAACAGCACAGCCTTCGCCGCTAACTCAACTGCTAACGCAGCCAATAGCACTGCGAACGTAGCTAACAGCACAGCCTTCGCCGCTAACTCAACTGCTAATGCCGCGAATAGCACTGCAAATGTGGCTAACAGCACTGCAAATGTTGCAAACAGCACAGCCTTTGCTGCTAACTCCACTGCAAATGCAGCGAATAGCACCGCTAATACTGCAAACAGCACTGCTAATGCAGCCAATACAACGGCGAATACTGCGAACAGCACAGCCAATGCGGCTAACACAACGGCGAATACTGCGAACAGCACAGCCAATGCGGCTAACACAACGGCGAACACTGCGAACAGCACAGCCAATGTGGCTAACACAACGGCGAACACTGCGAACAGCACAGCCAATGCGGCTAACACAACGGCGAACACTGCGAACAGCACAGCCAATGTGGCCAACACAACGGCGAATACTGCGAACAGCACCGCCAATGCAGCTAACACAACGGCGAATATTGCGAATAACACCGCAAATTCTGCTAATGCGAATGCTACGGCTGCGCTTGCTAACGCAACGCAAGCCAATGCAGGCTGGAACTTGACGACAAGTGCGTCCAACGGCACTGTGAGCAACGTGTCTATTGCAAACGTGAAAGGTAACGATACTGTCACCTTCGACGCGGGAGACAACATCGCTATTACTCAAACCGGACGCGGTTTAAGTGTTGCCTTGGCACGTGATATCAGCGTGAACAGTGTGACCACCAAAGATCTCACTGCCACAGGTAATGTGACCTTAGGCGGCGGTGCAGGTACGAGCGTGAAAATTGCGAACGCAACGACTGTTGACATGGGCGGTAACCGCATTCAAAACGTAGGTAATGCGACAGCAGATACCGATGCGGTGAATAAAGCTTATGTGGATAATGCATTGCGCAATTCTGGAGCAACTCCGGGCTTATCGAATCGTGTAAATCAACTTGCTCGTGATTTGAATAAAGTTGATAAGAAAGCACGCGGCGGTATTGCAGGAGCGGTTGCGACGGCGGGTATTCCGCAAGTTTATATGCCGGGTAAATCCATGATTGCTGCGGCTGCCGGCTCTTATCGCGGCACTAACGCGATTGCGGTGGGTTACTCTCGTGCAAGTGACAACGGTAAAGTCGTCTTGAAGATCACCGGTAGCTCGAATACCCAAGGTGATTACACCGGCTCCGTTGGTCTGGGTTACCAATGGTAATGCGATGTAAATAGAAATGTAATTTTCTAAACTGAACCAAAGTGCGGCGGATTTCCGAATCCACCGCACTTTTTTTATGGGGGAAGGCGGGTTGAAGTGAAAATGAAAGTGCCAATCGGCACCGCATTGAAAGTGCAAATTGCCCGAATGGAAATGAAATTTTTAGGATAGTGACGCCGGCGGAGCGTTCAACCGAATTCTTTTTGCCTCCTTTTGCTTTGTACGAGCAAAGAAAAGTAACAAAATGAGCGAAACCCGATACCAAAAAACAAAAAGGTTGCGCTTTACAAGGCAACCTTTTCTCTTAGTTATTTTTACTTATTGCCGCACCAACACCGGATAGGCCTTCACAAAATCCGCCAAACGATAGGCTTTGCTGAAAATTAAATGATAGTTTTGTCGATCATTATTCACTGCCACCGTATCCGGAATCGGCTCGTCCAAGCCAAAGCGCCAAGGCAGATTGCCTGAACGGCGGATGAAATAATCGTTGCTTACCTCAAAAGGGCCTTCGTAAATCGTGCCGTTATAGCTGATTTGATGATATTCCAGCGGCAAATTTGTTGAACCGTAAACAGTTTTCCAAAATAGATAAGGCGATGCGGTCGGGTTTAAAATGGAGCGATTATTCGCTTGGTTTTGTTCTAGTTCGACGATTTTACCGTCGGCCAGTTGTAAGCGATGTTTGCCCGGTGCCAAAATGAGTTTTTGCGTTTGATGGGCGGCAAGGTTGATTTCCTGATCGTCTAATTTGAAGCGGATTGCTTCGTCCGTTGGATTGTCGGCATAGACGGTATTTTTGTCGTACCAAGCGGCAAGTTCTTCCGCTTCAAAGGGAAAATATTTCGCCACAATCTCGACCACCATATTGCGCTTGCCGTCATCGGCGGTTTCTGAAGTCGCCGAAGGTTGCACTGCCGCCGTGCCGATTAAGATGCCGATTATAATAAGTAACGTGATGAGTTTTTTCATAAATGCTCCTGAAAGCTAATCATATATTTTGATTTAATTTTGCTTGAATTGAACCTTTGAATTGGCACCGCATTGGGGCAGTTCCGTAGGGTGGGCTTTAGCCCACCATGTTTATTTAATTCGGTGGGCTAAAGCCCACCCTACAACTATTTGGGAAAGTCGCGGAGATTTGGTTAGGCACGAATGCTGTAATCGCCCTCGCACACCCATTTGTAACTGGTGAGCGCTTCCAGACCCATTGGGCCGCGAGCGTGCAGTTTTTGCGTACTGACCGCCACTTCTGCGCCCAAGCCGAATTGTCCGCCGTCGGTGAAACGCGTGCTGGCGTTCACATAAACTGCCGCCGCGTCTACTTGATTGACGAATTGACGGGCCAAGTTTTGTGAAGCGGTTAAAATGCATTCGGAATGTTGCGTGCCATATCGGCGGATATGCGCGATTGCTTCGTTGATGTCGTTTACCACGACTACGTTCAAATCCGGCGAACCCCATTCTGCGTGTAATTGATTTTCGGTGACTTCGGTTACCTCTGCACCCGCTTGTTTCAGCACGTTCAATGCGGTGCCCGATGCAGCGTGGTATTTCACCTTTTTCAGCGCTAAATGAGCAACCAGTTTTGGCAGAAATTGTGCGGCGATAGAAGCTTGCACCAAAAGCGTTTCTAAGGTGTTGCAGGTGCTAGGGCGTTGGGTTTTGGCGTTATCGATCAGCAAAACCGCTTTGTTTTGATCGGCGCTTTGTTCCACGAAGGTATGGCAAACGCCCACGCCGCCCACAATGACCGGAATGCTGGCGTGTTGTTTGCAAAGTTCGTGTAAGCCTGCGCCGCCGCGCGGAATGATCATATCGACGTAGCGATCAAGTTTTAATAATTGCATTACGAGATCGCGGTTTGGATCGCTAATAGCTTGCACGGCGAATTTTGGCAGGCCTGCTTGCTGTAAGGCATTTTGCACGACCTCAACTAAAATTTGGTTAGAATGTCGGGTTTCTTTGCCGCCGCGTAACAGCACCGCATTGCCGGTTTTCAAACATAGGCTGGCGACATCAATGGTGACGTTCGGGCGCGCTTCGTAAATGACTCCGATAACGCCGAGGGGAGTGCGTACGCGTTCGATTTTTAAACCGCTGTCTAAGGTGCCGCCATCGATAATTTTGCCCACCGGATCGGTAAGCGAAATGACGTGTCGCACATCGTTGGCGATGCCTTGCAAACGCTGCGGCGTTAGTAACAGGCGATCAATTAAGGCTTCGGACAAGCCGTTTTGTCGCGCCGCTTCAATATCTTTGTTATTTTCTGCCAAGATGCGCTCGGCTTGTGTTTCCAGTTGCTCGGCGATCACTGCCAACGCATGATTTTTCTGTGCTGTGCTTAATTGCGCCAAAATAAACGCGGCCTCTTTGGCTTGTTTGCCCATTTGTTCTAACATTTTTATGCCCTTTTATTGAAAACGAAATGTCGAGTAGCTTATCTGAAAAATGAAGAAGGTCAAAGAGGCAGATTAAAGCGCGGAAAATAATCAGAGGAGCAGACGATGTTTTAAAAAACGGATTCTTCCGTTGAGGGCGGAGAGATAGGCTTTTGGACTTATGCTTTTGGACTTATGCTTTTGGACTTAGGGCATTTATTTTCATCGTGTTTTTCGGTAGAATTTTGCAGTTTTTAACTTGGCAAAATTGAGGCGAAAATGGCGAAAAATGCGCGGTTTTATATTCTGACAGAGCAGAGTTCGCGCGGTACGGAACAACTGGCCTGCGATTTAGCCGCTTCGGCTTGGCGTTTAGGAAAGCGCGTTTTGATTGCCTGTGAAACCGAGCGACAAGCGCTGGATATTGACGAAGCGCTGTGGCAGCGTGATCCGGACGAATTTGTGCCGCATAATTTGTCGGGCGAAGCGACACAATATGTCACGCCGATTGAAATTAGTTGGAAAGGCAAACGCAACGCGCAACGACGTGATTTGTTGATTAATTTGCAGCGTGAGTTGCCCGAGTTTATTCACGTTTTTACTCAACTGATTGATTTTGTTCCCACCGAAGAAGAGCAAAAGGTGCAAGCGCGAGAACGTTATAAACAATTGCGTATGCAAGGATGGCTGCTTTCGACGGAAAATGTCGAGTGATAGGAATTAAAAGTTCCGTAGGGTGGGCTTTAGCCCACCATTTCAATTTAAACGGTGGGCTAAAGCCTACCCTACAAAAAGAGAAGATATAAATGACACAAAAATTCGAAATGGCAGATCGTTTTAATCCGTCTGCGGTAGAACAAGCCCTTTATCAACATTGGGAAGAGAGCGGTTATTTTAAGCCGTCTGAAAATGAAAACGCGCCGAGCTATTGCATTGCAATTCCGCCACCGAACGTCACAGGTTCCCTACACATGGGGCACGCTTTCCAACAGACCTTAATGGATACATTAATCCGTTTTAACCGTATGGAAGGGCATAACACCTTATGGCAAGCGGGGACAGACCACGCGGGTATCGCAACCCAAATGGTGGTGGAGCGTAAAATCGCCGCAGAAGAAGGTAAAACCCGCCACGATTATGGCCGTGAAGCGTTCATCAACAAAATTTGGGATTGGAAAGCCTATTCAGGCGGCACAATCAGCCAACAAATGCGCCGTTTAGGCAACTCTATCGACTGGGAGCGTGAGCGTTTCACCATGGATGAGGGGTTATCCAATGCGGTAAAAGAAGTGTTTGTTCGCTTGCACCAAAACGGTTTGATTTATCGTGGTAAACGCTTGGTAAACTGGGATCCAAAACTTCACACCGCAATTTCTGATTTAGAAGTAGAAAATAAAGAGAGTAAAGGCTCCCTTTGGCATTTCCGTTATCCGTTAGCCAATGGCGCAAAAACGACAGATGGCAAAGATTATTTAGTCGTCGCCACCACGCGCCCAGAAACCATGTTGGGCGATACGGCGGTGGCAGTGCATCCTGAAGATGAGCGTTATCAATCTTTAATCGGTAAAACCGTAGTTCTGCCATTGGCTAACCGTGAAATTCCGATTATTGCCGATGAATATGTGGATCGTGAATTCGGTACCGGCGTAGTGAAAATCACCCCTGCGCACGACTTTAACGACTACGAAGTGAGCAAACGCCACAGCTTGCCGATGGTCAACGTGTTGACTTTAAACGCGGATATTCGTGATGAAGCAGAAATTATCGGTACTGATGGCAAACCGCTTGTCGGCTATGAAGCGACGATTCCTGAAGATTACCGTGGTTTAGAGCGTTTTGCGGCGCGTAAGAAAATTGTGGCAGATTTTGAAGCGCTGGGTTTATTAGATGAAATCAAACCGCATGATTTGAAAGTGCCTTATGGCGACCGTGGCGGTGTGCCGATTGAGCCGATGTTAACCGACCAATGGTATGTGAGCGTGAAACCGCTTGCTGATGTGGCAATTAAAGCGGTGGAAGACGGCGAAATCCAATTCGTGCCGAAACAATACGAAAATCTTTACTTCTCTTGGATGCGCGATATTCAAGATTGGTGTATCTCTCGCCAACTTTGGTGGGGGCACCGCATTCCGGCGTGGTATGACGCGGAAGGCAACGTTTATGTCGCGCGTAACGAAGCAGAAGTGCGGTCAAAATATGGCTTAGATTCTTCGGTTGAGTTAAAACAAGATGAAGACGTGTTGGATACCTGGTTCTCATCAGGTTTGTGGACGTTCTCCACTTTAGGCTGGCCGGAGCAAACCAAAGAACTCAAAATGTTTCACCCAACGGATGTGTTAATCACAGGCTTTGACATCATCTTCTTCTGGGTTGCGCGTATGATTATGTTTACGATGCACTTCGTGAAAGATGAAAACGGCAAACCGCAAGTGCCATTCAAAACTGTGTATGTAACGGGCTTAATCCGTGATGAGCAAGGTCAAAAAATGTCTAAATCAAAAGGCAACGTGCTTGATCCAATCGATATGATTGACGGCATCAGCCTTGAAGATTTACTTGAAAAACGCACCGGTAACATGATGCAGCCGCAATTGGCAGAGAAAATTGCCAAAGCAACGCGCAAAGAGTTTGCAGAAGGCATTGCCGCTCACGGCACAGACGCATTGCGATTCACACTAGCCGCATTGGCTTCAAACGGCCGCGATATCAACTGGGATATGAAACGCTTGGAAGGTTACCGCAACTTCTGTAATAAATTGTGGAATGCCAGCCGTTTCGTTCTTACCAATGAAAAATTAGATTTAAGCCAAGGCGAAATCGAATTCTCCGTGGCAGACCGTTGGATTCAATCCGAATTCAATCGCACAGTAGAAACGTTCCGCAGCGCATTAAGCCAATACCGTTTCGACCTTTGCGCCAATGCGATTTATGAATTCACTTGGAACCAATTCTGCGACTGGTATTTGGAGCTCACCAAACCGGTATTTGCTAACGGCAACGCTGCGCAAATTCGTGCAGCAAGCCAAACCTTGGTTCATGTGTTGGAAAAATTGTTGCGTTTAGCACACCCGCTCATGCCATTTATTACCGAAGAAATTTGGCAAAAAGTGAAAGGTTTTATGGGTATCACCGCCGATAGCATCATGTTGCAATCTTTCCCTCGCGTGGAAGAAAATGCCTTTGATGCCGAAGCAGAAACAGAGATCAATTGGCTTAAAGAGGTGATTGTTGCTGTGCGTAACATCCGTGCTGAGAGCAACATTGCACCAAGCAAAGGACTCGATCTGTTATTCCGTAATATTCCGGCTGACGAGCAAAAAATCCTGGAAAAACAGACCGCACTTTTACAAGCCATGGCGAAGTTAGACAACGTCAGCGTGCTTAAAGAGGGCGAACAAGCGCCGTTAGCGGTCGCGAAGTTAGTCAGCAACACCGAAATTCTCGTGCCGATGGCAGGTTTCATCAATAAAGAAGCCGAGCTTGCCCGTTTAACTAAAGAGATTGAAAAATATCAAAATGAAGTTAAACGCATTGAAAGCAAACTCAGCAACGAAGCCTTCGTCGCCAAAGCCCCGGAAGCAGTTATCGCCAAAGAACGCGAAAAACAAGCCGAATACCAATCCGGATTAGAAAAAATTCGTGAGCAGTATAAGGCGATTGAGGCGCTTTAATTTATTCGTAAAAAAACGCCGACTTCTGTCGGCGTTTTTGTTTTAGCAAATTATTTTTGTGCATAATCTCGCGCGCCAAAAATGGCTGTGCCGATGCGCACCATGGTGGAGCCGCATTTGATGGCGCTTGGCATATCGTCCGTCATGCCCATGGAAAGCGTATCGATTGGCTGGGCGGGGAACGCCTGTTTTAGTTGTTCAAATAACGCTGCCATTTTTTTGAATGCGCTTTCTTGCTCGGCAATATTTTCCGTCGGTGCGGGAATTGCCATTAAGCCGCGTAAACGCAAGTGCGGTAGATTTTCGATGTGTTTTGCCAAATTCAACATTTCGTGCGCTGAAATACCCGATTTGGTTTCTTCATCGCTAATGTTAATTTGAATCAAGACATTTAGCGGCGCTTTGTCGGCGGGGCGTTGTTCATTTAAGCGGTCGGCAATTTTGGCGCGCTCTAAGGTTTGCATCCAATCGAAATGTTCCGCGACTAAACGGGTTTTGTTGGATTGTAGCGGGCCGATAAAATGCCATTCCAATTGAAGACCTTGAGCTTGGAAATATTGAATTTTATCCACGCCTTCTTGAACGTAATTTTCGCCGAATGCATTTTGGCCCGCCTCGAATGCGGTGCTAATCTCGGCAACCGATTTAGTTTTAGACACTGCCAGTAATCGAACCGCATTGGAGGCGCGTCCCGCCTGTTGGCAAGCGGCTTCAATGCGGTGCTGAATGCGCAGTACGTTTTGTTGAATATTCATTGGTTGCTCCTTTAAAAAAATGCACTCAGTTTACACGAAATCTTTTGGCTTGAGAAAATTTCTCCCGATTTGCGGATTTTCCGTTTGACAAGCCCTTGGATTTTCGGTATTTCTAAGCGCATTCTTTTTTACAGCAACAATAAGATGAAAAATCAACGCACTCTCGCCGTAACCATTACGACCATCATTACCATGACGATGCTCAATGGCGCGGGTTAGTGCATAAAAAACAGAATATCGAAAACCCGCAATTCACTTGAATGCGGGTTTTTTGATCGCTTTAAGAACACAATATCTAGGAGAATCAATTATGCGCGTATTAAAATTCGGCGGTACTTCGCTGGCCAATCCGGAACGTTTTTCCCAAGCGGCGAAACTGATCGAGCGGGCTCATTTGGAAGAACAGGCGGCCGGCGTATTATCGGCACCGGCGAAAATCACCAATCATCTCGTCGCCCTTTCCGAAAAAGCCGCTTTAAATCAACCTACCGATTCCCATTTCAACGAAGCCATCGATATTTTCTATAACATTATCAACGGATTACATGCCGAAAATAACAAATTTGATCTTGCTGGCACAAAGGCTCTGGTTGACGCTGAATTCGCGCAAATTAAAGATTTATTGGAAGAAATTCGCCAAGCCGGCAAAGTGAGCGATGCGGTGAAAGCGACCATTGATTGTCGCGGCGAAAAATTATCTATCGCGATGATGAAAGCCTGGTTTGAAGCCCGTGGTTATAGCGTGCATATTGTGGATCCGGTGAAACAATTATTGGCGAAAGGCGGTTATTTGGAATCTTCCGTAGAAATTGTGGAATCCACTAAGCGTGTGGATGCGGCAAGTATTGCAAAAGATAAAGTGGTGCTTATGGCGGGCTTTACCGCAGGTAATGAAAACGGTGAGCTTGTGTTGCTTGGTCGTAACGGTTCCGATTATTCCGCCGCTTGTTTAGCCGCTTGTTTGGGCGCGAGCGTGTGTGAAATTTGGACGGATGTGGACGGCGTTTATACTTGCGATCCGCGTTTGGTACCGGATGCCCGTTTATTGCCAAGCCTTTCTTATCGCGAAGCGATGGAGCTTTCTTATTTCGGTGCAAAAGTGATTCACCCGCGCACCATCGGCCCGTTACTACCGCAAAAAATTCCTTGCGTGATTAAAAATACCGGTAATCCGTCGGCGCCCGGCTCGATTATCGACGGCAATGTAAAATCGGAAGGTTTGCAAGTAAAAGGTATCACTAACTTAGATAACTTGGCGATGTTTAATGTGTCCGGCCCGGGTATGCAAGGCATGGTGGGTATGGCGTCGCGCGTGTTTTCTGCGATGTCGAGCGCCGGCATTTCGGTGATTTTAATTACTCAATCTTCTTCCGAATATAGCATTAGTTTCTGTGTGCCGGTGAAATCTGCCGAAGCGGCCAAAGCGGTGCTAGAAAGCGAGTTCGCCAATGAATTAAACGAACATCAGTTAGAGCCGATTGATGTGATTAAAGATATGTCAATTATTTCGGTTGTCGGCGACGGAATGAAGGAAGCTAAAGGCATTGCGGCGCGTTTTTTCTCTGCTTTGGCGCAAGCAAATATCAGTATTGTGGCGATTGCGCAAGGTTCCAGCGAACGTTCCATTTCCGCCGTGGTGCCGCAGAATAAAGCCATTGAAGCCGTGAAAGCGACACACCAAGCGCTTTTTAATAAAAAGAAAGTGGTGGATATGTTTTTAGTTGGCGTCGGTGGCGTTGGCGCGGAATTAATCGAACAAATTAAACGCCAAAAGGAGTACTTGGCGAAGAAGGACGTTGAAATTCGCGTTTGCGCCATCGCCAATTCTAATCGTATGTTGCTGGATGAAAACGGCTTGAATTTGGACGATTGGAAAACTGATTTGGAAAATGCGACACAACCGTCGGATTTCGATGTGTTACTTTCTTTTATTAAGTTGCATCATGTGGTGAATCCGGTGTTTGTGGACTGCACTTCAGCAGAATCTGTTGCCGGGCTTTATGCGCGCGCGTTAAAAGAAGGTTTCCATGTGGTGACACCAAACAAAAAAGCGAACACACGTGAGTTGGCATATTACCATGAATTACGTCGCAATGCCCAAGCCGGTCAGCATAAATTTCTGTATGAAACCAACGTGGGCGCAGGCTTGCCGGTGATTGAAAATCTGCAAAACTTACTTGCAGCAGGCGATGAATTAGAGCATTTTGAAGGAATTTTATCCGGCTCGCTTTCTTTCATTTTCGGTAAATTGGAAGAAGGACTTTCTCTCTCAGAAGTGACCGCACTTGCACGCGAAAAAGGTTTTACCGAACCGGATCCGCGCGATGATCTTTCCGGTCAGGATGTAGCGCGTAAGTTGTTAATTTTGGCGCGTGAAGCGGGGCTTGAACTTGAGCTTTCCGATGTGGAAGTCGAAGGTGTATTGCCGAAAGGTTTTGCCGAAGGTAAATCTACCGAAGAATTTATGGCGCTGTTGCCGCAGCTGGATGAAGAATTTAAAGCACGTGTCGATGCGGCTAAAGCGGAAGGCAAAGTGTTGCGTTACGTAGGGCAAATCACTGGCGGCAAATGTATCGTGTCTATCGTTGCAGTGGATCAAAATAACCCGCTTTACAAAGTGAAAGATGGCGAAAATGCTCTGGCGTTCTACACTCGCTATTACCAACCGATTCCGCTATTATTACGCGGCTACGGCGCGGGCAATGCGGTGACCGCTGCAGGCATCTTCGCTGATATTTTAAGAACATTACAACATTAATCCGACATTAATAGAGGCTTCCGATGTTAAGAATTTATGCGCCGGCATCCAGCGCAAACATCAGCGTAGGCTTTGATACTTTGGGGGCGGCGATTTCCCCGATTGACGGCTCGTTATTAGGCGATGTGGTTCAAATCGAATCTATCGCTGGTGGTTTTGAACTGGAAAGTGCGGGCTATTTTGTCCGCAAATTACCGAAAGAACCGCAAAAAAACATTGTGTATCAAGCTTATGTGTTATTTGGCGAACAATTAAAATTACGCGGTGGACAACTCAAACCGTTGCGTTTAACCCTTGAAAAAAATATGCCGATTGGCTCGGGGTTAGGTTCAAGTGCTTGTTCTATTGTGGCGGCATTAGTGGCATTGAATCAGTTCCACGACGAGCCTTTCTCCAAAATGGAATTGCTCGAAATGATGGGCGAATTGGAAGGGCGTATTTCCGGCTCCATTCATTATGATAACGTGGCGCCTTGTTATCTTGGCGGCGTGCAATTTATGGTGCAATCGCTCGGTAACATCTGCCAAAAATTGCCTTTTTTCGATAATTGGTATTGGGTTTTGGCCTATCCGGGCATTGAAGTTTCTACTGCCGAAGCCCGCGCGATTTTGCCGAAAAGTTACACGCGCCAAGACGTGATCGCGCATGGACGCCATTTAGGCGGTTTTGTTCACGCGTGCCACACCCATCAAGAAAATCTCGCGGCCATTATGATGAAAGACGTGATCGCCGAACCTTACCGTGAATCTCTATTGCCAAATTATGCCGAAGTCAAACAGGCAACCCGTGATTTAGGTGCGCTGGCAACAGGTATTTCCGGTTCAGGACCAACGATTTTCTCCATCGCACCGGATTTACAAACCGCAACCAAACTCGCTACTTATTTAGAGAATCATTATTTGCAGAATAATGAGGGGTTTGTGTATGTGTGTAAGGTGGATAATGATGGGGCAAGGGCGCTGGATTAATTAGGGGATTTCGCTCTTTCTTTCAGAAAGAGCGAGTTCATTTTCTTTGCTTGCCCAAAGAAAACGAACCAAAAGAAAGGGCACCCCAGTTAAATCGCTGTTCTTTGCTTTGTTTCAATTTTCTTAACGGCAATTTGCTGAACTCGCTGCGCTCAGACAGACGCAAATTGCCTAAAAATTGAAAGTCGCAAAGGCGATTTATATGGGGCCCCGAATTAATCGGAGCGTTATTTGAGAAGTGCGGTTGGTTTTGAAAATTTTTATTTAAGAATTTATTCGTTTATTTTCTTCGTAAATTTTTTCTGCCACAAACGCTTGCGTTTGAACGTTGCTTTAGCAACGGCACGAAGTGCGAGCGAAGCGAGTAAATCTCCCCTTACCCCTCTTTGCTAAAGAGGGGGAATTAGTTAGATAAAAAAATCTTTTATAATTCACCGCACTTTAAATCGAAGAAAGAATTAGAGGGGGCCCCATATAAATCGCCTTTGCGACTTGGCATTTTTAGCTAAATTTGTACTGTTTGAGCGTAGCGAGTTTACAAATTTAGCGTGAAGAAAATGACAACAAAGCAAAGACAGCGATTTAACTGGGGCGTGCTTTCTTTGCTTACTTTCTTTTACACGAGTAAAAGAAAGTAAGTCGCCATCGGCGAAACCCGATACCAAAATTACAAAAGAATTTAAACAGACAAAATTAAACATCAACTCAAAACGGATCAACCATGAACCTATACAACATCAAACACCCCGAAGAACAAGTTTCTTTCTCCCAAGCCGTGCGTCAAGGGCTCGGCAAAGATCAAGGCTTATTCTTCCCGGAAGTCTTACCGAAACTAGAAAATATCAATGAATTATTAGATCTCCCGCTCGTTGAACGCAGTCAAAAAATTCTTTCTGCGATTATCGGTGATGAAATCCCAACGGAAACCCTCAATGCGATGGTAAAAAACGCGTTTATTTTCCCTGCACCACTGGCAAAAGTGGAAGAAAATATTTACGCATTAGAATTATTCCACGGCCCGACGCTGGCGTTTAAAGATTTTGGCGGACGTTTTATGGCACAAGCACTTGCGGCAGTGCGCGGTGACGGCAAAATCACGATTTTAACGGCGACATCGGGCGATACAGGTGCAGCGGTGGCGCACGCATTTTATGGTTTAGAAAATATCAATGTGGTGATTTTGTATCCAAAAGGCAAAATCAGTCCGTTACAAGAAAAATTGTTTTGCACCCTAGGCGGTAATATTCGCACCGTGGCGATTAACGGTGATTTTGATGCGTGCCAAGCGCTGGTTAAACAAGCCTTTGATGATGCGGAACTCCGTGAAGCGATTGGTTTGAACTCAGCAAATTCGATCAACATCAGCCGTTTACTGGCACAAATTTGTTACTATTTTGAAGCCGTAGCACAGTTACCAAAAGAAAAACGCGATAACCTGGTGGTTTCCGTGCCGAGTGGCAACTTCGGTAACTTAACTGCCGGCTTAATCGCAAAAACCTTAGGTTTGCCGATTAAACGTTTTATCGCGTCAACCAACTCCAATGACACCGTGCCGCGTTATTTACAATCCGGTAACTGGGCGCCGAAAGCAACGGTCGCAACGCTTTCTAATGCGATGGACGTCAGCCGTCCGAACAACTGGCCACGTGTGGAAGAATTATTCAAGCGCAACGGTTGGAATTTGGCGGATTTAGGATCCGGTATGTTGACCGATGCGCAAACGGAAGAAACCTTAAAAGCAATGTATGCAGAAGGTTATGTGTGCGAACCGCACGGCGCAATTGCGTATCAAGTGTTAAAAGATCAACTCAAAGCGGGTGAAACCGGTATTTTCCTTTGTACTGCGCACCCGGCGAAATTTAAAGAATCGGTCGAGCGCATTCTTGGTTTGGAATTGCCGCTTCCGGAAGCCTTGGATAAACACAATAAATTGCCGTTGCTTTCCGATGAAATGGAAAATGATTTTGCGCAATTACGTGCTTATTTGTTGAAATAATCGTGTGATTGATTTTTGTCAATTAACAATGGAATGGGGCTTTGCGCCCCTTTTTAATTTCTTATCGGCTTCACCAAGCCTTGTTCAAATTCGGGTTTAAATTTTCACCTCATACTTATGGAAAGCGGTGTTGGCTTTCTTTTTAGCCGCCCGCATTCAACACCTCAGCCACGCCCTTTCAATGCGGTGCTGTTTGCATCATTCGGCTTTTCAATGCGGTGCTTCTGGCGACGTTCATTTTTCATTAGCCCAAATATCCGCTGAAAAATTAGCTAATATTGGCGAGCGAAGGGTTTGTCACTATAATGACGCGACGTGAAATTTATTCAAATCCGCTATGACCGTTTTGATCTCCTACGCCGATATTCGCCAACCTTTCCCTTTTGATGAAATTCCTGACGAGTTGGTTCCGGAAAAGCTGCGTCATTTGCCGGAAGGTAATGCGCGCGTACAGCAACGTCATCAATGCCGCCGTTTGGCTCATTTTTTATTGTGGCAACTATTAAAACGCGCGGAAAAACCGACTTCGTTGTTATCCGAAATCTACCGTACCGAAAGCGGTCGCCCTTATTTTCCGGCTGAGATGTTGGATTTTAATATGAGTCATTCGGGCGATTGGGTGGCGGTGATACTGAAAACGGAAAAAACGCAAAGTGTGGTCGGTATTGATATCGAATTTCCAAAAACACGCAATTTTCTTGCTTTAATGACGTATTTCTCGCCTCCTCACGAAGTCGCGTGGTTTCAAGCGCAAGAACGTGCCGAAGCAGCGTTTTACCGCTGTTGGTGCTTACGCGAAGCGGTGCTGAAATCACAAGGCGCGGGTATTGTAAAATTATCGGAAGTGCATCATTTTCCATTGAAGAAACAAATTTTTTCGAACTATTGTCCCTCGGGCGAATTATTTTTTACCGAAGAATTGCCCTTTTATCTTTCGGCTTTTGCTAATCAACGGCAAAATTCATGGCGTGTTTATCATTGGAACGGCAAAAAATTAATGCCTAAAAAACTGAAATTTCCGCTTCGATATGAAGTGAATGAATGCTGAAAATCCTTGAGAGTCTCAAGGATTTTTTTTTTGTTTTTTAAATTTAGCTTCCTCCATATGGAATTGCTTGCAAGTTGGTTAGACAACCGATAAACTTACGAAAAGTGGTGGAAAGTGGCGAATAGTGGTAATTTCTGCCAAAAATTTAATTTTTTTAAAGGTTCTCTCAATATGTTTCGTGGTGCAGCGGCGGTAAATTTGGATTCAAAGGGGCGGGTAGCGATTCCTACCCGCTATCGCGCTGAAATTATTGAGAAAAATCAAGGACAAATGGTTTGTACCGTTGATATTCGTCAGCCTTGTTTATTGCTTTATCCGTTAGACGAATGGGAAAAAATCGAACAAAAACTCCTCGCGCTTTCTAATTTTGATCCTAATGCCCGTCGTTTACAACGCGTGATGCTTGGTTATGCCACCGAGTGCGAAATGGATGCTCAAGGTCGAATTTTATTAAGCGGCCCGTTACGCCAGCACGCAAAATTAGAAAAAGGTTTAATGTTGGTAGGGCAATTGAATAAATTTGAAATTTGGAGCGATACGGAATGGTACACCCAAATTGATGAAGATATTGCCGTCGGCGGAAGTGCCGAATTTGCAATGGATGAAGATTTAAAAATGCTGTCATTATAACCGAACTGTTCACCGGAACCGCAGCACTAACAGCCGGTGCGGTGCTGACATCGCATTACTTTTTTAATTTGTTTATTTCCGCATTTAAGTTATGACTACGCCAAATTCTTTTTCGTCGCCTGAACATATTACGGTTTTACTCCACGAAGCGGTGGACGGCTTGGCGTTGAAAGAAAACGGTGTTTATATCGACGGAACTTTCGGCCGCGGTGGCCACTCCCGTTTAATCCTTTCCAAACTTTCTCCAAACGGCCGTTTAATTGGTATTGACCGTGATCCTCGCGCTATCGCCGAAGCGCAAAAAATTCAAGATCCACGTTTTCAAATCGAACACAACAGTTTTTCTCATATTCCCGAAATTTGCGAAAAATTGGGTTTAGTGGGGAAAATCGACGGTATTTTGCTTGATTTAGGCGTTTCTTCTCCACAGCTTGACGAAGCCGAGCGAGGCTTTAGTTTTATGCAAGATGGTCCGCTTGATATGCGGATGGATACGACGCAAGGCTTGTCCGCTGCCGAGTGGCTGAAACAGGTTTGCCTGGATGATTTGACTTGGGTGCTAAAGACCTTCGGTGAAGAACGGTTTGCTAAACGTATTGCGACAGCGATTGTGGAATACAATAAAAATGCGCTGAAAAATGGCGGCGAGTTTTTGTCCCGTACTGCGCAGCTTGCCGAACTTATTTCCAATGCGGTGCCGTTTAAAGACAAGCATAAACATCCGGCGACTCGGAGTTTCCAAGCAATTCGCATTTTTATCAATGCGGAATTGGATGAATTGGAAAGCGTACTTAGCACCGCATTGGAAATGCTTGCGCCGCAAGGACGTTTATCCGTTATTAGTTTCCATTCGTTAGAAGACAGAATGGTGAAACATTTTATGAAAAAACAAAGCAAAGGTGAGGAGATTCCAAAAGGTTTACCTTTGCGCGAAGATCAAATTCAATGTAACCGAAAATTAAAAATCATCGGTAAAGCGATTCAGCCGAGCGATGCGGAAATTCAAGCCAACCCGCGTGCAAGAAGTGCTGTGTTACGTATTGCGGAACGTCTTTAGGATGAAAAAATGTTAGAGAATAATGAACGTTATCCTTTACAAAATCTGTTAGTGGAAGATTTATTTTCATCAAATAAATTAATTGCGTTGTTATTAGTATTAATTCTAATTTCTGCGATGGGGACGATTTGGATTACCCATCAAACCCGCGGTTTAATTTCAACAAACGGCGAGCTTGTGCTGCAACATCAGGCTTTGCAAGATGAATACCGTAATTTGCAATTGCAAGAAGCGACGGAAGGCGATAGTACAAGGGTTGAGTCAATCGCAATCAGAACCTTAAAAATGAAGCGTGTTGAAGGCGATCAAGAAGTTGTTATTTTAGAATAAAGATTAAATCGGCATAGTATTAATAGGATAGTCATTAAAATGGTTAAGTTTAATTCGTCAAAAAAATTGAATAAATCTAAAAAGACGATTCGAAAACTTGCAGCACCGACGGCGGCATTTAAAGTAAATAAGCCGAAAATGGTGTTTGAAAGATGTTTCTTGCGCAGCCGTTATCTTATCGCGAGCTGTTTTATTTTTTTGGGCTTGGGCGCTTTAGTGGCGCGTGCGGCTTACGTGCAATCCGTTAATTCCGACACGCTTTCCGGTGAGGCGGATAAGCGTTCCCTCCGTAAGGACGAAATTCTTTCTGTGCGCGGCTCCATTTTGGATCGTAACGGTCAATTGTTATCGGTGAGCGTACCGATGAATGCCGTGGTAGCCGATCCGAGAACGATTCTCAAAGAAGGTTCCTTGTCTGATAAAGAACGCGTGAAAGCGCTTGCCGAGGTGTTAGGGCTGAGCTACAGCGAGCTGGTTAAAAAAATCGAAAAAAATCCGAAATCCGGTTTCTTGTATTTGGCGCGCCAAGTGGAAGCCGGCAAAGCGCAATATGTGCGAGATCTGAAAATTAAAGGTATAGGCTTGGAAAATGAGCCTCGTCGTTTTTATCCGCGTGTGGAAGAAGCCGCGCACTTAATCGGTTATACAGATATTGACGGCAATGGTATCGAAGGGATTGAAAAAAGCTTCAATTCTTTATTAGTGGGCAAAGACGGCTCACGTTTAGTACGTAAAGACAAACGCGGAAATGTGGTGGAACATATTGCCGATCAGGAAAAATACGATGCGCAAGATGTAACTTTAAGCATTGATGAAAAATTACAATCCATGGTATATCGCGAGATTAAAAAAGCGGTTGCCGAAAATAACGCCGAGTCCGGTACGGCGGTGCTTGTGGATGTGCGCACGGGTGAAGTACTCGCTATGGCGAACGCGCCTTCTTATAATCCGAATAATCGCGATGGCGTGAAAGCCGAGCTTATGCGTAACCGTGCGATTACCGACGTGTTTGAGCCCGGTTCGACGGTAAAACCTTTTGTTGTTCTAACCGCCCTGCAACGCGGTGCCGCACGGCGTAATGAAATTATCAACACCGGTTCTTTCACCGTCAGCGGAAAAGAAATTGTGGATGTTGCACCACGGCCGCAACAAACCTTAGACGAAATTTTAATCAACTCCAGTAACCGCGGCGTGAGTCGTTTGGCTTTGCGTATGCCGCCAAGTGCTTTAATGGATACCTACCAAGCTGCCGGTTTAGGTAAGCCGACGGATCTAGGCTTAATCGGCGAACAAGCCGGCTTATTAAATGCTAATCGTAAACGTTGGGCAGATATCGATCGCGCTACGGTGGCTTACGGTTACGGCATTACCGCCACTCCGTTACAAATGGCACGCGCTTATGCAACACTCGGTAGTTTCGGTATTTATCGTCCGCTTTCAATTACTAAAGTCGATCCGCCGGTAATCGGTCAACGGGTTTTTTCCGAAAAAATTACTAAAGATATTGTCGGCATGCTTGAAAAAGTCGCGATTAAAAATAAACGCGCGATGGTAGAGGGTTATCGCGTCGGCGTGAAAACCGGTACGGCGCGCAAAATCGAAAATGGTCGTTATGTGAATAAATATGTGGCATTTACCGCAGGCATCGCGCCAATTAGCGATCCGCGTTATGCCTTGGTGATTTTAATTAATGATCCGAAAGCGGGACAATATTACGGTGGCGCGGTTTCCGCACCGGTCTTTTCCAGCATTATGGGTTATGCTTTACGCGCCAATGGCGTTGCACCGGATGCCGAACCAACGGATAAAACCGCCAAACGTACGGTTCGTATAGCACCGCATCGAGCGGAGCGGGCGAATTAAGGAAAAATAATGAAAAGATTGACTGAGCTTTTTAATTTGCCCGCGCTTTCGAGCGATATTGAAATTAACCGATTGGTTTTAGATAGTCGAAAAGTCAAAAAGGGCGATCTTTTTGTGGCGGTAAAAGGCCATCAAATTGATGCGACACAGTTTATCGGCCAGGCCATTTCCGCCGGAGCCGGTGCGATTTTAGCCGAAACCGATTCGTCTGATGCGCACCTCAGCGTCGAATATTACCAACAAATACCGTTGATTTATTATTATCGTTTATCTGCCGACCTATCCGAAATCGCCGATAAGTTTTATGTTTCGCCCTCTAAAAAACTTACATTAGTCGGTGTAACCGGTACCAATGGAAAAACCACCGTTTCCCAATTATTAGCTCAATGGGCGCAACGCTTAGGACACAAGGCCGCAGTGATGGGCACCATTGGCAACGGCCTATTGGGACAAATAGTCGAGGCCAAAAATACAACGGGGTCGGCCATTGAAATTCAATCTTCATTGGCTTCTTTCGTTAATGCCGGCGCGGATTTTGCCGCTATCGAGGTTTCTTCTCATGGGCTGGTTCAGCACCGCATTGAAGCTTTAAATTTTAACGCGGCGATTTTTACTAACTTAAGCCGCGATCATTTAGATTATCACGGTACCATGGAAGAATATGCCGAAGCGAAAAAACGTTTCTTTTTTGAACTTCAACCCGAACTACAAATTTTAAATGCCGATGATCCTATCGGTGCGCAATGGTTAAGTGAATTACCAAGCGCCGTTGCGGTGAGTTGTAAAGCTGATTTCCAAGCGCATTTAAAACGCTATTTAAATGCCGTTTCCGTTCGTTTTAGCGGCGAAGGTACGCAGATTGATTTTGTATCCAGTTGGGGAAATGGCACATTAAATAGCCCATTAATCGGTGCTTTTAATGTGACTAATTTGCTGCTTGCTATGGCGACTTTATTGGCTTTGGGCTATCCATTACATGATCTCATACACAGTGTTTCAGCTTTAAAAGGTGTGTGCGGCAGAATGGAGGTGATTCAAGTAACGGGAAAACCAACGGTAATCGTCGATTACGCTCACACGCCGGATGCTTTGGAAAAAGCCTTAATCGCCGCACGCGAGCATTGCAATGGTAAATTATGGTGTGTGTTCGGATGCGGTGGCGATCGGGATACAGGCAAACGTCCGTTAATGGCAAAAGTCGCGCAACGGTTCGCCGATATGATTGTGGTGACAAAAGATAATCCGCGCACCGAAGATCCGGATAAAATCGAAGCGGATATCGTTGCCGGTTTCAGCGATATGAATAACGTCGGCTTAATTCCCGATCGTGCGCAGGCCATTGAATTCGCAATTCAAGCCGCGTTTAAAAATGATCTGATTTTAATTGCCGGGAAAGGGCACGAAAATTATCAAATTATCGGTCATCAAATTTTGCACTTTTCCGATCAAGAAACCGCCTCATACTATTTAAATCAATAATCCTTAAACTTAAAAATGATTAACTTAACCACGCAACAACTTGCCCAAATTCTAAATGCTGTGCTTATCGGCGACGGGCAAGTCGTTATCGAAAACATCAACACGGATACGCGCAAAGCGGTGCCGAATCATTTGTTTTTTGCCTTAAAAGGGATGAATTTCGACGCCCATCAATATCTCCCTCAAGCGATTGCGCAAGGCGCCGTCGCTTTAGTCGTACAACAAGCGCAACCCGCCCTTGATGTGCCGCAATTAGTGGTAAACGATACGCGTTTAGCGTTAGGGCAATTGGCCAAATGGTTGCGTAAAAAAATTAATCCGCGCACCGTGGCGATGACCGGTTCTTCCGGTAAAACCACCGTCAAAGAAATGACCGCCGGCATCTTACAGCACACGGCCGGCGACGCCAATGCGGTGCTGTTTACCGAGGGTAATTTAAATAATGATATTGGCGTTCCGCTCACTTTGTTGCGTTTGAACGAAAAACATCGTTTTGCGGTCATTGAATTGGGGGCGAATCATCAAGGTGAAATTGACTACACGACGAAATTAGTTGAGCCCGATGCGGTGCTCATAAACAACATTGCGCCGGCGCACTTGGAGGGATTTGGTTCTTTAGAAGGTGTGGCGCGCGCGAAAGGTGAAATTTTCCGTGGTTTAACGCCGAACGGCGTGGCGATCATTAATACGGAACATAATCAGTTGGCGATTTGGCAAAAAGAAATCGGCAGTCATCAGATTCAATATTTCAACGGGAAAGATTATTTCGCTAAAAATGTTCACTACTCAGAACAAGGTTCGACTTTTAGGTTAGTTTCACCGAAAGGCGAAATCGACATTAATTTGCCGTATTTGGGCGAACATAATGTCAAAAATGCTGTGGCGGCAAGCGCGCTTGCGATGAATGTTGGTGCCGATTTGGCAGATGTGAAAGCGGGGCTTGAGCATCGCGCGCAAATGAAAGGCCGTTTATTTCCAATTTACGTGAACGATAAGTTGTTATTGTTGGACGATACATATAACGCCAATATGGATTCCATGAAAGCGGCGATTGATGTACTCAAAAATTATCAGGCGTTTCGTATTTTATGCGTGGGTGATATGAAAGAACTTGGTGTCAACTCCTCGGCGATTCATCGTCAAGTGGGCGCATACGCGAAAGCAGCAAAGCTTGATTTGGTTTGTTCTTTCGGAGATGAAAGCGCACATATTTCCGAGCAAGCTTTCGGCCGCCATTTTACCGATAAAACCCAGATGACGAATTTTTTGCTGCCGATTATTGAGGCGCAATTACAACAACATAACAATGTCGTGTTGCTAGGGAAAGGCTCGCGTTCGATGAAAATGGAAGATGTGATTTATTCATTAAAGGATAAAATTAAATGTTAGTTTGGTTAGCCGAATACCTTGTTCGTTACGAAACCGCATTTAATGCGATTTCTTATATTACCGTCCGCGCAATTTTGGCGTTATTGACCGCGCTGTTAATTTCTCTTTGGATTGGTCCAAAAGTGATTAAGCGTTTGCAAATTTTGAAATTTGGTCAAGAAGTACGCAACGACGGTCCGGAAAGTCATTTCGCCAAAAAAGGCACGCCGACTATGGGAGGCGTGATGATTTTATTCTCCATTGGCGTAAGCACTTTATTATGGGCAAATCTGGCTAATCCATACATTTGGATTTGTTTGTTCGTATTATTTGGCTACGGTGCTATCGGTTTTGTGGACGACTACCGCAAAATTACCCGCAAAAATACCGATGGTTTAATCGCACGTTGGAAATATTTCTGGATGTCGGTTGTGGCTTTGGCAGCGATTATTTGGCTTTACTGGCTCGGCCACGACACCGACGCAACGCGTTTAGTCCTCCCTTTCTTTAAAGACATCATGCCGCAACTTGGTTTGTTTTATATCGTTTTATCGTATTTTGTGATCGTCGGTACCGGCAATGCGGTGAATTTAACGGACGGCTTGGATGGCTTGGCCATTATGCCGACCGCATTGGTAGCCGGCGCGTTTGCTTTAATCGCTTGGGCGACGGGGAACATTAATTTTGCCGAATATTTGCATATCCCTTACATTAAACACAGTTCCGAAGTGGTTGTATTCTGCACCGCAATCGTGGGGGCCGGTCTCGGCTTTTTATGGTTTAACACCTATCCGGCGCAAGTATTTATGGGAGACGTAGGCTCGCTTGCCCTAGGCGGCGCTTTAGGCGTGGTGGCGATTTTGGTTCGGCAAGAATTTTTACTTGTGATTATGGGCGGTGTATTTGTCGTTGAAGCGCTTTCCGTCATTTTGCAAGTGGGCTCATACAAACTCCGTAAGCAACGCATTTTCCGCATGGCGCCGATTCACCATCACTTTGAATTAAAAGGCTGGCCGGAACCGAGAGTAATTATTCGATTTTGGATTATTTCGTTGATGTTGGTGTTGATGGGGTTGGTTACGCTTAAATTAAGATAGTGGATTTGGCTCTTTCTAAAAGAAAAAGTATGGGTGATTTCCAGAAGGTTTTCGCGTTTATTATGGGTGAAAAGATATCCCAAAAACGTTTCAAAAATCCACCGGAGTTTATCGCGAAATTACACAGCGGTTGTGTAAAGCTTAAATGACCTCACAAAATAGCACCGCATTGAAACCACTTCCAATGCGGTGCTGTTTTGTGGTGTGAGCTCATACTCCGGATTTAAAAACTTAAACCGAATGTAACATTAAAAAGAAGAATTAAAATGACAAGCTTATATAAAAACAAAAATATCACCATTATCGGGCTCGGCAAAACCGGCTTATCCTGTATCGACTATCTTCAATCAGAAGGTGCGAATATCCGCGTCATCGATACCCGTCAAAATCCAAAAGGTGCGGATCAACTGCCAAAAAATATTCCGTTACACATCGGCGGACTAAATCAACAATGGCTACTTGAAAGCGATATGATTGTAATTAGCCCGGGACTGGCGGTAAAAACGCCGGAAATTCAGACAGCACTTTCCGCCGGCGTGAAAGTGGTCGGCGATATTGAATTGTTCTGTCGCGCGGCGGCCAAGCCGATCGTTGCGATTACCGGCTCTAACGGTAAAAGCACGGTAACCACGTTGGTTTATGAAATGGCTAAAGCAGCCGGCGTGAAAGTCGGGATGGGGGGGAATATTGGTATTCCGGCGCTTTCTTTGTTGAAGGACGATTGCGATCTTTACGTGTTGGAGCTGTCCAGTTTTCAATTAGAAACCACTTATAGCCTGAAAGCCGCAGCGGCAACGGTGCTCAATGTCACGGAAGATCATATGGATCGCTATGTCGATTTGGAAGATTACCGCCGAGCAAAATTGCGTATTTATCATAATGCACAAACGGCGGTGGTAAATAACGAAGATAAATTAACCTTCGGGGACGGCGAAAATCAAGCCAAGCAAATAGTATCTTTTGCCGAGCACGATGCGGATTATCGATTAAAAATTGAAAACGGCAAACAATATTTAATGGCGAAAGATGAAGTGATTTTGCCTTGCGATGAAGCGACTTTAGTGGGGCGCCATAATTATATGAACATCTTGGCGAGCACCGCATTGGCGCAAGCGATAGGTATTGATTTAAATGCGATTCGCACAGCGTTGCGCCAATTTAAAGGATTGGATCATCGTTTTCAACTCGCTCATCAAGCTCACGGCGTGCGTTGGGTTAATGATTCTAAAGCCACCAATGTGGGCAGTACGGTCGCAGCGCTTGAAGGATTGACGGTGGAAGGCAAACTTCATTTATTGTTAGGCGGCGATGGCAAAGGGGCAGATTTTTCTGAACTTGCCACTTTGATTAATCGGCCGAATATTATTTGTTATTGTTTTGGGCGCGACGGGGCACAGCTTGCTGCACTTTCTCCGCAAAGCCATTTATTTGACACAATGGAACAAGCCGTTGAATTTTTGCGTCCGGCACTAAGCGCGGGCGATATGGTATTATTGTCGCCCGCTTGCGCAAGCCTTGACCAATTCGCCTCTTTTGAAAAACGCGGTGAAGAATTTACGCGTTTGGCAAAATTAAGTTAACACTCGATATTTCTAGTGCAATGGAATTTATTCGAAAAATTAAACAAAATCTTGATGACTGGAGCCGAATTACGCCGCATGGTTTATTGTATGACCGTGCGTTGTTTTGGCTTTTTGTGATTTTATTGATGATTGGCCTGATTGCCGTAACTTCGGCGTCAATTCCTTATAGTTCGCGTTTATTTAATGATGCTTTTTATTTTGCCAAACGCGATGCATTTTATGTGTTTTTATCTCTTTTAACGTGCTATTTCACGATGCAAATTTCCTCTCAACAGTGGGAAAAATGGCACGTGAAAATCTTTTTCTTAGCCATCGCGCTGCTCTTTGCTGTGCTGATTGTAGGCACCTCGGTAAATGGCGCGAAGCGTTGGATTTCTCTTGGTCTGTTGAATTTTCAACCGGCAGAATTTGCAAAATTAGCGTTAACTTGTTTCCTTGCCAGCTATTTCACCCGACGTTACGACGAAGTTCGAGCAAATAAGCTTAGCGCATTCAAACCCTTCATCGTAATGGGCAGTATGGGCGTATTTTTGCTAGTACAGCCGGACTTGGGAAGTACGGTGGTCTTGTTCGTCATCACCTTCAGTATGCTTTTTATCGTCGGCGCGAACTTTTGGCAGTTTATCGGCTTGATTGGGACAGGGGCTTTGCTTTTTGTCTGGTTGGTGCTTTCTGCCGCGTATCGTTTAAAACGATTTACCGGTTTTTTAGAGCCCTTTGAAGATCCTTACGGCACCGGTTTTCAGCTCACTAACTCGTTAATGGCATTTGGTCGTGGTGAAATTACCGGTGAAGGATTAGGCAATTCTATCCAAAAACTCGATTACTTGCCGGAAGCACACACCGATTTCATTATGGCGATTATCGGTGAAGAGTTTGGTTTTATCGGTATTTTTATAGTGGTGATATTACTCGGTTTGTTGGTTTTCCGCGCATTGAAAATCGGGCGCGAATCGTTACAACTTGAACAACGTTTTCGTGGTTTCTTTGCGCTTGGAATTAGTTTTTGGATTTTTTTTCAAGGTTTTGTGAATTTAGGCATGGCGCTCGGTATGTTGCCGACTAAAGGTCTGACTTTCCCGTTAGTCAGTTACGGCGGCTCTAGTATTATCATTATGTCGGCGACTATCGGAATTTTATTGCGTATTGACCACGAAAATCGCTTACAACGTGGCGGTCAAGCGCGTCTGCGTGATGAGTAGGAATAAAAATGAAAAATAAAAAATTATTAGTGATGGCGGGTGGTACAGGCGGACATGTGTTTCCCGCTATTGCCGTCGCACAACATTTACAAGCGCAAGGCTGGGACATTTGCTGGCTCGGCACGAAAGATCGAATGGAAGCGCATTTGGTGCCGAAATATGGCATTCCGATTCGTTTCATTCAAATTTCAGGTTTGCGCGGCAAAGGAATCAAAGCCTTGCTTTGTGCGCCTTTTGCGATTTTACGCGCAGTACTTCAAGCAAAGAAAATTATTCAAGCGGAGCAGCCCAATGCGGTGCTCGGAATGGGGGGCTATGTTTCCGGTCCGGGCGGTGTGGCAGCGAAACTTTGTGGTGTGCCAATTATTTTGCACGAACAAAACGCTGTTGCCGGTTTAACTAACAAATGGTTGGCGAAAATTGCGACACGCGTTCTGCAAGCTTTTCCGAACGCCTTTAACATGGCGGAAGTAGTGGGCAATCCGGTTCGTCAAGATTTATTTCGGATGCCAAGTCCGCCCGAACGTTTTACCCAACGCGATGGAAAGTTACGTCTGTTGGTGGTGGGCGGAAGTCAAGGTGCACGCGTATTGAACCAAACTTTACCGAAAGTGGTCGCACAATTAAGCGATAAACTGGAAGTCCGTCACCAAGTGGGGAAAGGCTCGCTAGAAAAGGTGACTGAACTTTACGGCGAATACGCGACGAATGTAACTATTACCGAATTTATTGAGGATATGGCGCAAGCTTATGCGTGGGCGGACGTGGTAATTTGTCGTTCCGGCGCATTGACCGTGTGCGAGCTCGCAGCCGTAGGTACACCGGCGATTTTCGTGCCATTTCAACATAAAGATCGTCAGCAATATTTGAATGCTAAATATTTAGCCGATGCGGGGGCGGCGAAAATCATCGAACAAGCGGATTTAACACCGGAAATTTTGATTGATTATTTACGTAATTCTACCCGCAATGAGCTGTTACAAATGGCGCTAAAAGCAAAAGCGATGGCTACACCCCATTCTGCGCAACGAGTAGCAGATGTCATTATTGAGAACGCAAAATAATGTAAAAATCCTTTAGAAAAATTATTTGCGCTTTTACAATAAGTGGCAATGTTTTTAAGGGTTAAAAGGATAAAAAATGAAACATTCCCACGAAGAAATTAGAAAAATTATTCCTGAAATGCGTCGTGTGCAACAAATTCATTTCATCGGCATCGGTGGCGCCGGAATGAACGGAATTGCGGAAATTTTATTAAATGAAGGTTATCAAATTTCCGGTTCCGATATTGCCGACAGTGTGGTTACGCAACGCCTTGCGCAAGCCGGGGCGACGATTTTTATCGGTCATGCAGCGGAAAATATTGAAGGCGCCAGTGTGGTCGTGGTGTCCAGTGCGATTCACGAAGATAATCCGGAACTGATTGCGGCAAAGCAAAAACGTATTCCGGTAATTCAGCGCGCGCAAATGTTAGCGGAAATTATGCGTTTTCGTCATGGTATTGCGGTGGCCGGAACGCATGGTAAAACTACTACCACTGCGATGATTTCGATGATTTACACACAAGCAAAATTGGATCCGACTTTTGTTAATGGTGGTTTGGTGAAATCTGCCGGTAAAAATGCACATTTGGGTGCCAGCCGTTATTTAATTGCGGAAGCAGACGAAAGCGATGCATCATTCTTACATTTGCAGCCGATGGTTTCCGTGGTAACGAATATGGAGCCGGATCATATGGATACTTACGAAGGCGATTTCGAGAAAATGAAAGCGACTTACGTAAAATTCCTGCATAATTTACCGTTCTACGGCTTAGCAGTGATGTGCGCCGATGATCCCGTTTTAATTGAACTTCTACCGAAAATCGGACGCCAAGTGATAACTTACGGTTTCGACGAACATGCCGACTACCGCATAGAAGATTATGAACAAACCGGTTTTCAAGGGCATTATACGGTGATTTGTCCGAACGGTGAGCGTATTAATGTGTTATTGAATGTGCCGGGTAAACATAATGCCTTAAATGCTACGGCGGCGCTTGCCGTGGCAAAGGAGGAAGGTATTGGTAACGAAGCGATTTTAGAGGCCCTTGCCGATTTCCAAGGTGCGGGACGTCGTTTCGACCAACTTGGTGAATTTATTCGTCCGAACGGTAAAGTGCGTTTAGTGGACGATTATGGTCATCATCCAACCGAAGTGGGGGTAACCATAAAAGCAGCGCGTGAAGGTTGGGGTGATAAACGTATTGTGATGATTTTCCAACCGCATCGTTACTCCCGTACTCGCGATTTATTCGACGATTTTGTACAGGTGCTTTCTCAAGTCGATGCGTTAATTATGTTGGATGTGTACGCGGCAGGCGAAACACCGATTGTAGGCGCGGACAGTAAAGCTCTTTGTCGTTCCATTCGTAATTTAGGCAAAGTTGATCCGATTTTGCTTTCCGATACGACACAGTTAGGCGAAGTGTTAGATCAAATTATCCAAGATGGCGATTTAATTTTGGCTCAAGGTGCGGGTAGTGTGAGTAAAATTTCACGCGGTTTAGCGGAATCTTGGAAAAATTAGAAGAATTAATAGGATAAAAAATGAATTTAAAACAAGAAAAAATTGCGGTGTTATTAGGCGGCACTTCGGCTGAACGTGAAGTGTCTTTAAATTCCGGCAATGCGGTGCTGGATGCGCTTTTGAATCAAGGTTACAACGCGCATCCGATTGATCCAAAAGAATATAATGTCGCGAATTTAAAAAATGACGGTTTTAATCGCGTGTTCAATATTTTGCACGGCCGCGGCGGCGAAGACGGTACGATGCAAGGTTTATTAGAACAAATCGGCTTACCTTACACCGGTTGTGGTGTATTGGCCTCCGCATTGACCATGGATAAAATGCGTACCAAAATGTTGTGGAAAGCTTTCGGTTTGCCGGTAGCTGAGATGGAGGTGATAACTCGTGAAACTTTTGCTCAACTTGATCCGCAAGCAATCGTAGCAAAATTAGGTTTGCCGTTAATGGTAAAACCTTCACTGGAAGGTTCAAGCGTCGGCTTGACCAAAGTGAAAGCGGAGAATGAACTAAAATCGGCAGTGGAATTTGCGCTTAAATTTGATAACACTATTTTAATTGAAGAATGGCTTTCCGGTGATGAATTAACGGTGCCGGTATTGGATGGGCAGGTGCTTCCTTCCATTCGTATCGTGCCTGAAGGGGAGTTTTACGATTACGAGGCAAAATATATTTCCAATAATACGCAATATTTTTGTCCATCCGGTTTAACGCCTGAGCGTGAGCAAGAATTAGCAATATTGGTAAAACGCGCTTATGACGCAGTTGGCTGTCGTGGTTGGAGCCGCATTGACGTGATGTGCGATGCGAAAGGTGATTTCCGCTTGGTGGAAGTAAATACTAATCCGGGTATGACAAGCCATAGTTTATTTCCGAAGTCGGCGGCAATAGCGGGAATTTCTTTTAAACAACTCGTGGTGAAAATTTTGGAGTTGAGTGCGTAATGAATGTGCTAAAACGCAAAACGACGCAAAATATTCGATACGGCGAATCAAGGTTTAAGTATTTTTTACAGATTCGTTTGTTGATTGTGCTGTTGTGCGTTGGGTTGGCGTACTTTGTTTATTCAAACTGGCAAAATTGGTTGGAAAGCTTGGATTCGAAACCTATCAGCGCTTATGCTTTAGTGGGAAAAACGGAGTTTACTGATTACGCTGATGTACAAGATGTGTTGCTAAAAATGGGTACGCTGAAAGGATTTTGGGGACAGGACGTTAAAGCGATTCAAGAACGGCTTGAGAGTTTGCCTTGGGTGAAAGGCGCCGTAGTTCGTAAAGTTTGGCCGAATCGGTTAAGTATTTGGTTAACGGAATATATGCCGGTAGCTGTTTGGAACAACACAGAGTTTATCACGAAAGAGGGAACGGTTTTTCAATTACCGATGGAACGTCTGAAGAATAACACTTTACCTTATTTAGGCGGGCCGAATTATCAAAGTTTAAAAGTGCTTGAGGCTTGGAACCAGATTTACGCAGATTTTAAAGCAAAGAATTTGAGTGTAAAGGGGATAACGATTGATGAGCGTGGCGCGTGGCAAGTTACCCTTGATAATGATATAGTACTAAAACTTGGACGTGGCGAATGGAAATCAAAGCTGGAACGTTTTGTGACGATTTATCCACAAATTGAAGTGCCGGAAGGTAAACGAATTGATTATATCGATTTGCGATATGCTGCGGGGGCAGCCGTCGGTATGGCGGATAAATAAAAATTATTAGGTGTGATAAAAATGGCAAAAGTAGTTGAAACGAAGGCGATTGTTGGACTTGAAGTAGGAACATCTAAAGTCGTGGCCGTCGTTGGCGAAGTTTTACCTGACGGCGTGGTAAATGTACTCGGCGTGGGAAGTTGTCCCTCAAAGGGGATTGATCGTGGCAGTATTACTGACTTGGATGCGGTGGTAAATTCCATTCAGCGCGCGATTGAATCCGCCGAATCCATGGCAGATTGCCAAATCATGAGTGTAACGTTAGCCATTACCGGCGAACATATTCAAAGCCTAAATGAAAGTGGTTTCGTTCCGATCGGTGAAAGCGAGGTGACTCAAGATGAAATTGACTCTGCATTGCACAATGCCAGTACGATCAAATTGCCGGAAGGCGTTTCTCTATTGCATGTGATTCCGCAAGAATATGCAGTGGATCGCCAGCTAAATATTAAAAATCCGCTTGGTTTACAAGGCGTTCGTTTAAATGCTCATGTTCATTTAATCACTTGTCATCAAGACTGGCAAAATAATTTGAAGAAAGCTGTTGAACGTTGCGGTTTGCAAGTGGATAAAGTGGTCTTCTCCGGTTTTGCAGCGACTCATTCGGTATTGACCGAAGATGAAAAGGATCTTGGTGTCTGCTTGATAGATTTTGGTGCTGGCACTATGAATATGATGGTGTTTACCAATGGCGCGTTACGTTTTAGTAAAGTTATTCCTTATGCGGGTAATATCGTAACGAATGATATTGCGCATGCATGCACGATTTCTCGTACTGAGGCCGAAAGGGTAAAAGTCAATTATGCGAGTGCGGTTTATCCGGCGCGTTTGAATGGTGATAAGAAAATTGAAGTTGCTAGTATCGGAGGCCGTGCACCACGTACTTTAACAAAAAGTGATTTATCTTTGATTACTTCTGCCCGTTATACGGAACTTCTTGGTGTTGTAAAGGACGAACTAAGTAAATTAAAAGCAGATTTAGAAAGCAAGAATATCAAATTTGAGCTTATTGCCGGTGTGGTTATTACCGGAGGAGGCGCGCAAATTGAAGATTTAAGGGAATGCGCGATGGGTGTATTCGGTTGTCAAGTTAGAACAGGTAGTCCGTTAAATATTACGGGGTTAACGGATTATGTAAATCGTCCGCAATATTCAACGGTGGTTGGTTTATTACAATATAGTCACAGTAATAGCGATGATGAACTTATCGGTGGAGATAGTTATTCGGGAGATAGTATTCTGGGATCTATTTGGTCTGGGATTAAAAAAATTGCCAATAAAGTACGGTCCGAATTTTGATTATTTTCAATTTTCATCTACAATACGCCCAATTTGGCTTTTATTAATGTGCTAGCAAAGAATTAGCAGAATGGAGAACAATAAATGTTATACCCAGATTACGGTGATTTTGAAGAGCAATCAGGTGCACTGATTAAGGTTGTCGGTGTTGGTGGTGGCGGTGGTAATGCCGTTAATCATATGGTTGCTAACATGGCTAAACAAAATGTGGGTGGAACCTTCCTTAGTGAGACGGCGCTTGATAGCGAAGAACATGGAAAAATTATTTTTTATGCGGTGAATACGGATGCTCAGGCATTGCGTAAAAGCCAAGTTCAACAAACCGTACAAATCGGTGGCGCTACAACAAAAGGTCTTGGTGCAGGGGCAAATCCTAATGTAGGTCGTAAAGCAGCAGAGGACGATCAAGAGGAAATCCGTAAAATGCTTGAGGGCGCTGATATGGTTTTTATCGCTGCCGGTATGGGCGGTGGCACTGGGACAGGCGCTGCACCGGTAGTTGCAAAAGTAGCAAAAGAATTGGGCATCTTAACTGTTGCTGTTGTAACAAAACCATTCGCTTTTGAGGGTAAAAAGCGTATGCAATTTGCTGAATTAGGTATCAAAGACCTTTCACAATATGTTGATTCTATGATCATTATTCCTAATCAGCAAATTCAAAAAGTTCTTCCAAAGAATGCAACATTAATTGACGCATTCGCTGCTGCAAATGATGTATTACGTAATTCTGTAATGGGTATTTCCGATATGATTACCTCTCCGGGTATGATCAATGTAGACTTTGCAGATGTAAGAACGGTTATGTCTGAAATGGGTCAAGCAATGATCGGCTTTGGTTCTGCACACGGTAGCCCAGGCGAAGGGCGCGCGGAAGAAGCAGCAAGAATTGCAGTGCGTAACGATTTATTAGAGAAAGTAGATTTAACCAACGCAAAAGGTATTTTAATTAACATTACTGGTGGTTTTGATATTGCATTCGATGAATTTAATGTTGTAGGCGATACAATTCATAGCTTCGCATCTGAAGATGCGACCATTGTAGTGGGAACAACTTTAGTGCCTGAAATGAGTGATGAAATCCGTGTGACAATTGTTGCAACAGGCTTGGGTGAAGTTACTCCAAATGAAGTAATTCAAGTACAAAAACCTGTTCAACAACTATCGCCACTGCATCATCCCGAAGAAAATCAACAGGCAATCCAGTTAAGAACACAAGAACAACAAATCACCTCTTTTAGACAACCAGAGCCAATACGTTCAACTTATAATTCGGAGCACGTTCAGCAACCAAAAGAAGGATATCGTAGCGAGTTGGAAAGACCAATTACCGATCGTTTATCTTCTTTTAAACGATTTGATCCTAATGTAGTGGAGCAAAGTGATAAATAGCAAATGAACTGTTATTTTGCAGTAGGGCAAAAATTATGATTAAGCAAAGAACATTAAAGCAAAGCGTTAAAGTAACAGGAGTAGGTTTACATAGCGGAAAAAAGGTAAGTTTAACGTTACGTCCAGCTATGCCAAATACCGGCATAATCTATTGTCGTACGGATTTAAATCCTCCTGTAACCTTTCCTGCAAATGCAGATTCGGTACGCGACACAATGCTTTGTACTGCATTAGTAAATGAGCAAGGTGTTCGTGTTTCAACCGTAGAACACTTGAACGCCGCATTAGCTGGTCTTGGTATTGATAACATTATTATTGAAGTTGATGCACCGGAAATTCCCATTATGGACGGTAGTGCAAGTCCGTTCATTTATTTGTTATTAGATGCGGGAATTAAAGAGCAAAACGCGCCGAAGAAATTTATTCGTATTAAGCAGTACGTACGCGTAGAAGACGGTGATAAGTGGGCGGAATTTAAACCTTACGATGGTTTTCGTTTGGACTTTACTATAGATTTTGAGCATCCTGCGATTGGCAAAAACGTACGTAATTATGTAATGGATTTTTCTGCGCAAACATTTGTTCATCAAATTGCTCGAGCAAGAACTTTTGGTTTTATGAAAGATATTGAATATCTTCAATCTCAAGGTTTAGCATTAGGCGGTAGTTTAGACAACGCCATCGTATTAGACGATTATCGTATCTTAAATGAAGACGGTTTACGTTTTAGAGATGAACTCGTTCGACATAAGATGCTAGATGCCATAGGCGACTTATATATGTGTGGTTACAATATCATCGGTGCTTTTAAAGCGTATAAATCAGGTCATGGTTTAAATAACAAATTACTTCGAGCTGTACTTGCAAATCAAGAGGCGTGGGAATTTGTCACTTTTGAAGATAAAGAAAAAGTACCACAGGGTTATCTCGCACCCGCTCAAATTTTAATCTAATAATTTTTTAGTTGAAAAAGCTATATTTCTACAAGAAGTATAGCTTTTTTATTGTATTAATTGTTCCTAAAACGTCACTCAATTTTGGAAAAACTCGCAAAAAGCAACTGTGCTTGATGCCTCAAAATATGTCCGAAAGACGCAGTAATCTTCAAATAAGGATAAATATGGCTTTAGAACTATCCGAAATTCGTCAACAAATTACGCAAATTGACCGTAGTTTGCTGAAGTTGCTTTCTGAGCGCCATCGCTTGGCTTTTGATGTGGTAAGAAGTAAAGAAGTGACCCAAAAAGCTTTGCGTGATGTGGAACGTGAGCAGCAACTTTTGCAAGAATTGGTACAATTTGCTGAAAATGAAAATTATCAACTTGAACCGCAATATATTACTTCTATTTTCCAAAAAATTATTGAAGATTCGGTTTTGACCCAACAAGTTTATTTACAGCAAAAACTTAATGAACAACGTGAAGAAAATCTGCATATTGCATTCTTGGGCAAACGCGGTTCTTATTCAAACTTAGCCGCGCGCAATTATGCCGCTCGCTATCAAAAACAGTTTATAGAGCTCGGTTGCGAGTCTTTTGAGCAAGTATTTGAGAAAGTGCAGAATGGTGAGGCCGATTTTGGTATTTTACCGTTGGAAAATACCACGTCGGGGGCGATTAACGAGGTGTACGATCTGCTGCAACATACGGATTTATCGCTTGTAGGCGAACTGGCCTATCCAATCAAACACTGTGTATTAGTGAATGGTAATACGGATTTAAGCCAAATTGACACGCTTTATAGTCATCCGCAAGTGATTCAGCAATGCAGTCAATTCATTCACCTTCTTAAACGCGTTCATATTGAATATTGTGAAAGCAGCTCTCATGCGATGCAGTTGGTCGCCCGTTTAAACAAGTCAAATATTGCTGCATTAGGTAATGAAGACGGGGGCAAGCTGTATGGTTTGAACGTGTTGAAAAACAACATCGCCAACCAAGCAAATAACATCACTCGCTTTATTGTTGTAGCGAAGCAGCCGCGCGAAGTGTCGCCACAGATTCATACGAAAACCTTGCTGTTGATGACGACTTCACAACAAGTCGGTTCTTTAGTGGATGCACTTTTAGTATTTAAAAAGCACAATATTAATATGACTAAGCTTGAATCCCGCCCGATTTACGGAAAGCCTTGGGAGGAGATGTTTTATTTGGAAATCGAAGCGAATATTCATCATCCTGACACTCTTCAAGCTTTGGATGAATTAAAAGCTTGCAGTAACTACTTGAAAATTTTAGGTTGTTATCCGAGTGAGATTGTAAAACCGGTGAATGTCTAAAAAACGCGGTCAGCTAATTTTGACCGCGTAAAGTTAAGCTTTTTTCAAAAACTCGGATTTCAGCATGATTTTTCCGCAGTCCACATTGTGATCGCCGTTGACTAAACGGATGTTTTTGAATTTAGTGCCTTTTTTCAACACTTCGGACGAGCCTTTCAATTTTAGATCTTTAATTAAAAGCACATCATCGCCGTCGGCAAGCAAGTTACCGTTGCTGTCTTTGACGATGAGTTGCTCGTCGTCGACTTCCGTCGCTTCATTGCCGTTCCACTCATTACCGCAATCAGGGCAAACGAAATTAACCGAATCGTGATAAACATATTCACCTTGGCATTTGGGGCAGGCTGGCATTTGATCCATGGGTTTTCCTTCTTAAGTAAAATATAACGGGGCGCGAGTATAGCAAAAAATGGCTTGCTCGCCAAAAATGCGATGTTTAGCAAAAGTATTTGAGGAAAATTATGAAAATACAATTTTTAGTAACGATTTTGGGGGCAGCGATGATAAACGGTACGGTGTCCGCGCATAATTTACAGTCGGAGCAAGTCGTACCGCCAGTGAAAGTGGCTGAGTTCGGTGAGATTGTGATCATCGAAAATAGCACCGCATTGAAGCCTTGGTATTCCTCGAGTTTGCCGGGTAAAGTGCGTGTAGTTCACCATTTAGCCGGCAGAACCGCGGCAAAAGAGAAAAATCAACCGATGATTGATGCGATCAAGGCAGCACATTTTGATCAGGCTAAATATCAAACGACAACAATCATTAATGCCGATGATGCCATTGTCGGCACCGGTATGTTCGTAAAGCGCAGCGTCGAAAAAGGTAAAATTGAGAATCCTCACAGCCAAGTTATTTTGGACGATAAAGGTGCGGTCAAAAATGCTTGGAGTTTACAGGAAAAAGACAGTTTGATTATCGTGTTGGATAAACAGGGCAAAGTGAAGTTTGCGAAGGAGGGCGCGTTATCGCAAAATGAAATTCAAACGGTACTTGCTTTGCTGAGGGATTTAATGCGTTGATTAAAAAAGCGGAAGATGGATTTCCGCTTTTTTTACATAGGTTTTCCTCTGAATTATTGAGGCGAAGCTTCTTCCACAGGTGCATTATCAAGAACATCCCATACGCTCCCTTGCGGCGTTTCGGCCGATTGATCCGAAACGCTGCTTTCCGCCGGCTGGCTTGTCGTCGCAGAAGATGAAGAACAGAAGTTTTGTCCATTGTTAACCCACACCGGAATCACGCGATTGCTGGCGCAATCCCAGCCACCATGTGGAGTGATTCCTATCCATTTGATATCCGAAGGTTTGTCTAAGGTGAGTTTTTCAATGTAAACGCGATTGAGATAATCTTTATAGATTTGTAATGCGCCGGATGCGCCGGTAAGTTTGGTTTCGCCGTTGTCATCGCGACCGAGCCAAATGGTGCTAACATTTTTGCCGTCAATGCCGACAAACCAAGTATCGCGTGCATCGTTCGTGGTGCCCGTTTTCCCCGCTAGACGAAGATCGGCGTAATCGTTTTGCAAACTGCGCGCCGTACCGCGTTCGACGGTTTGTTGCATGGCGAACAGTGTTTGGAAGGCGGCTTCACGCGGCACAACTTGTTTGGCTTCTTTATCGTGTTGATAAATTAGATTGCCTTGGCGATCGACAATACTATCGATCGTGCTTAAATCAATTCTACCGCCCTGATTGGCAATGGTTTGATAGAGCTTGGTCACGTCATAGGGCGAAATGGAATAAGAGCCGAGCAACATGGCGGGTACTTTCGGAATTTCTACATTGTCCCACCCCATCGCTTTTTGCGTATCGATAACTTTACTCAAACCGGCTTTCATTCCAATATTGACCGTCGGAATATTCAGCGAGCGGGCGAGCGCATCCATTAACATCACCGAACCGCTGTATTTACGATCGTAGTTGCGCGGTTGCCACGGCGGACTACCTTTCACGTTGATGGTAATCGGTTGGTTGTTAATCGGCGTGTTTAAGCGAAATTGATCCGGGTTGGACAGTGCGGTCAAATAAACGGAAGGTTTAACTAATGAGCCGATTTGGCGTTTCGCCATTAATGCGCGGTTAAAACCGGCATATTGGGTTTGCAGACCACCGACCACCGAACGAATTTCGCCCGTGCGGTAATCTGCCACGATCATCGCACCTTCCAAATATGGGTTTTTGGTTTGTATTTGCAGCTTAGAAACAGTATTCACCACGGCATTTTCCGATTGCGCTTGCTGTTTTAAATCCATCGTACTGAAAATGCGTGCTCCGAGCAGACCGGACATTTTATTTTCACCCAGTTGACGGCGTAAATCCGCTTGTAACGTCTGCATAAAGGCGGGGTATTTGCGCGAAATTTGCCCTTTTATTTGTACGCCGAGCGGGCGTTTGCTCAGTAATTCATATAATTCGTCGCCGATTATTTGGTGATCAAGCATCAGTTTTAACACTAGATTGCGGCGTTCGAGGGCGTTTTGCGGATTGCGCCACGGATTATAAAGGGAAGGCCCCTTCACCATGCCGACCAAAAGGGCGATTTGATCGAGGCTGATTTCGCGAACGGAACGGCCAAAATAAAATTGGCTGGCCAGCTCAAAACCATGGATTTGCGTATCGCCATTTTGCCCGAGATAAATTTCGTTGAGATAAGTTTCCAGAATACGGTTTTTATCGTAACGCCAATCTAACAGTAGTGCCATCAAGGCTTCGTTGGCTTTACGCGTGATGGTGCGCTCGCCGGATAAAAATAGGTTTTTCACTAATTGCTGGGTGAGTGTACTGCCGCCTTGTACTGTTTGGCCGGCGCGAATATTGGCGAGCATTGCGCGCACGATACCGACCGGATTGATGCCGTAATGGTCGTAAAAACGACGATCTTCCGTTAAAAGCAAGGTGTCAATTAACAAGCGCGGGTAATTTTGCAAAGGAATAGCCAGGCGATCTTCGTTATCCGATTGCAACATCGCAATTAATTTGGGGGCAAGGCGGAATTCATCTACGGTTTTCACTGCCACCAAGTCTTCAATGCGGTGCAGTTTATTCGCGCTAAAACGCAAACGCAACACGCGTTGCGGTTCCGGTTTGTCCGGGAAAGGGAAGGCACGGCGCAGCACCACGATGGTGTCGTCTTCAAGTTTGAAATCGCCCGGTGCGGCAACCATCGTCGTTTGACGATATTCGTTGTCAAGCAAAATTTGAATTACTTCGTCGAAGGCAAGATTGTCCGAGATTTTTATGCTTTCAATGCGACTGTAAACTTCCGCCGGTAAACGCCAAATTTGGCCGTCCATTTTGGCGCGGATTCGCCAATCCAAATAAGCGCCGTAAAACATGGCAAGCACAGTGAAGGTAAAAGCCGCTTTGAGCAAAAACACTTTGCACGCGCGGCGTTTTGATGGTTTTGATTCGGAGGTTTGTTCTTGATGGTTATTTTCAGTCATTTAGAATCAGGCGATAAAGTCAACGTAGGCTTCGAGGAAGTGAATAAAATCTTGTGTGCCACAAAAAGCGATGCTTTCTTCATCGTAATAGTGAAAGTCGTCTTCCAATATTTCATCCGAATCGAGCGCAAGATTATTGGCGCGCACCATCACTTCATAGACGTTTAAAAATAACGTGTATTCCGCACCGATTAAGGCTTCTTCTTGATTTTCAGTCAGATGTCGCGCAGTCGAAAGTGCGTTTAAAATCGCGGCCGGATTTGACCGCACTTCGGTATTAAACCAGTTGGCGAGGGCAATATGTTCCATAGAACATTTGGCGGAAACAGTGCCTTGATAAGCAGTAAATTGGAAATCCATATTAAATGCTAAAAGAAGAACCGCAACCGCAAGTGCTGCTGGCATTTGGATTGATGACGATAAAACGCGACCCTTCCAAACCTTCGGTGTAATCTACGGTGCCGCCGATGAGATATTGCAAGCTCATCGGGTCAATGACCAATTGCACGCCGGATTTTTCAACAGTCAAGTCGCCTTCGTTGATTTTCTCATCAAAAGTGAAACCGTATTGGAAACCGCTGCAGCCGCCGCCGGTTATGTACACGCGTAATTTGAGGTTATGATTTTCTTCTTCGCTAATTAAACTTTTTACTTTATTGGCCGCTGCGTCGGTGAATGTTAAGGGAACGGCAATGTGATCTGTCATATTTTTCTCACTTTCCTAAATTTCCTAAAATTGAACCGGCGTATTATCCAATAACCGACTAATCCGTTCAAGTGCATTCAAGATTTTCCGCGGAAATCATCGGTGCGATGCAGCTTATCGGTGGACACTCGAAACAGCACCGCATTGAAGCCGCTTGCCGCCTTAACGCTGGGTTCAATGCGGTGCTATTTGGGACATACGACGGATGCTCGAACGGTTTGATAAGCCCATTAAGTCAACGCTTTCGGTTTTGTGTGTTTACTACATAATGCCGGAAATCGTGCTATAATCCGCCGCAATTTGAATTATCCGGAGGGAATAAAATGACAATTCCGTTAAGAACCGAAGATGAATTAGTGAAATTGCGCGAAGCCTGTAAATTGGCGTCTGATGTATTAGTAATGATTGAACCCTATGTCAAACCGGGAGTAACGACCGGCGAACTCGACCGCATTTGCCACGAATACATGGTGAACGAGCAAAAAGTGATTCCCGCCTGTTTGAATTATCACGGTTTTCCGAAAGCAACTTGTATTTCCATTAATGAAGTGGTGTGCCACGGCATTCCGAGCACGGATAAAGTGCTGAAAAATGGCGATATTGTTAATATTGATGTGACCGTCATTAAAGACGGTTATTTCGGCGATAATTCCAAGATGTACATCGTCGGTGGAGAAACCAATATTCGTAGCAAAAAATTGGTGGATGCGGCGCAAGAAGCGCTTTATGTCGGTTTGCGTACAGTAAAACCCGGCATTCGTTTAAATGAAATCGGCAGGGCAGTACAAGAATATACGGAAAGTCAAGGTTTTAGCGTGGTGCGTGAATATTGTGGCCACGGTATCGGTACCGAATTTCATTGTGATCCGCAAGTGTTGCATTATTATGCCGACGACGGCGGCGTAATTTTAGAACCGGGCATGGTGTTTACCATCGAGCCGATGATTAACGCCGGAAAAAAAGAAGTACGCGTAATGGGCGACGGTTGGACGGTAAAAACCAAAGATCGTAGCCACTCGGCGCAATTCGAACATCAAATTGTGGTGACGGAAAAAGGTTGCGAAGTAATGACGATTCGCGACGAGGAAATCGCCGAAGACCGAATTCAACGCATAATGACGAATGCTTAATTATTTTAAAGCCCACTTGTTGGGCTTTTTTTATGAGGAATTTTATGCTTTTCTCTCCCGATTTTTCTGATTCTCTTAATTCTGCTGCGGTTAAAATTCAACGAGAAAATTTGAAACGGTTCGAGTTGGAAAATTTTTCCCGTTACGACATTTTTCAGTTGATCGAAAATCGCAGCGATTTTTATGACGCGCTGTTAAAACAGCTATGGCGTGAAATGGATTTGAGTGCGCAAAGCACTCTGACCCTTATTGCCGTAGGTGGTTACGGCCGACGGGAAATGTTTCCGTTATCGGATTTGGATTTTTTGATTTTGACGGAAATTCCACCAATGCAGGAAACGGAAGAAAAAATCGGCCGATTCGTTCAATTTTTATGGGATTGCGGTTTTGAGGTGGGGCATAGTGTCCGTACGCTTGCGCAGTGTAAAGCGGAAGGCAAGCAAGATATTACGATCGCGACAAATTTGTTGGAAGCCCGATTTCTTACCGGAAATCAAGCCTGCTTCAAAGCACTACAGGAATCCGTCAATGGTGCGGATTTTTGGTCGAAAGAGGAATTTTTCAACGCTAAAGTGCAGGAGCGAATTGAGCGTTATCAACGCTATCACAATACCGGCTACAATTTGGAACCGGACATTAAATACAGCCCGGGTGGCTTGCGCGATTTGCATTTGTTGTATTGGATCGCTTTACGTCACACCGGTGCACAAACCTTGCAAGCGATTTCTGAAAGCGGCTTTATTTATCCGCAGGAATATCAGCAATTGCGGGAAAGCCAGGCGTTTTTGTTTAAAGTGCGATTCGCCTTACATTTGATTCTGAAACGTTACGACAACCGATTACTGTTTGATCGTCAAATTAAAGTCAGCCAATTATTAGGTTTTCACGGTGAAGGTAACCAAGGCGTGGAAAACATGATGAAGCGTTTTTTTCAAGCGTTGAAACGTATTTCGTTGATCAGCAACCTGTTGATTCAACATTATCGCGAACATTTTCTCTCACCGAATTACGATGTGTTTATTCATCAACTGGATGACGATTTTGAACTGTTAAATAACGCCTTATGTTTGCGTCATCACGATATTTTTATTCGGCATCCGGAACGGATTTTGGACTTATTTTTTTATCTGACGCAATTTCAAACAGCGGTAATCCATTCTAAAACGTTACGAAAACTGCAACTGGCACTGGAACAATTAAGCCAAAAATTATGCGAAATTCCGGCAGCACGTGAGAAGTTTTTACATTTATTTAATCAACCGAACGCCATCGCACGTGCGTTCATGCCGATGCATCAATATGGCGTGCTGACCGCCTACCTCCCTCAATGGCAGTGCATCGAAGGCTTGATGCAGTTTGATTTGTTTCATATTTATACGGTGGATGAACATATTTTGCGGGTAATGTTGAAACTGGAAGGTTTTTTGTCGCCAGAAAGTGAAACGCAACATCCGATTTGCCATCGGATATTGACTCGACTTCCCGATCGTACACTGCTTTATGTCGCCGCGTTATTTCATGATATCGCGAAAGGACGAAACGGCGATCATGCGCAGCTCGGCGCATTGGATGTAGCAGAATTTGCCCGTTTGCATGGTTTTGAACGCAGTGAAATTGATACCCTAAGTTGGTTGGTAGGTGCGCATTTGTTGATGTCGATAACCGCGCAGCGCCGCGATATTCATGATCCCGAAGTGGTGATGAAATTTGCTGAAGCGGTACAAAATCAGGTGCGTCTTGATTATTTAACCGTGCTTACCGTTGCGGATATCAGCGCCACCAATGCGGTGCTCTGGAACGGTTGGAAACGATCGTTGTTTTCTTCCTTATATGATTTTACCGCGCAGCAGTTCAACCAAGGAATGCTGGAATTGTTGGATTATTCGGAAAAAGCGCAAGAACATCGCCGTGCCGCATTGAAGATTTTGCAAACGGAGTTACCGGCAATCTCCAAACAAGCCGTTACGCAATTATGGGCGCGTTGTCCGGAAGAGTATTTCTTACGCAATACACCAAAACAAATTGCTGGCCATACTGCATTGCTAGCGGAGTTTGCGGGCGACTTATTGGTTAAAATTACGAATCGCTTTTGCCTTGGCGGTACCGAAGTGTTTATCTACACGCAAGATCAACCGCATTTGTTCAACAAGGTGGTTACGACCATCGGTGCGAAGAAATTCAGCATCCACGACGCGCAAATCCTAACAGCGCAAGACGGTTATGTGTTCGATAGTTTTATCATTACCGAACTAAACGGTGATTTAGTCAAATTTGCCCGCCGACGTGAATTGGAATGTGTGTTGACGCAGGCGTTGCGAAATGAGAAACATTCGACGATTTCATTAGTACCGAATCGGCAATTGCAACATTTCAGCGTGAAAACGGAGGTTCGCTTCTTGCACGAAAGCAAAACCGAACATACGGAAATGGAATTGGTCGCTTTAGATAAGCCTGGCTTGTTGGCGGAAGTGAGTCAAATTTTCAGCGAGCTTAATTTGAATTTGTTAAACGCAAAAATCACCACGGTGGGCGAGAAAGCCGAGGATTTCTTCATTTTAACCAATCAAGCCGGAAAAGCTCTTTCTTCGCAAGAAAAGGAAAATTTGAGAAGCGTGATGGAAGCAAGGATTTAGCATAAAAGCGTTCGATTTGCCGTTCCGTAGTTTGTCATTAAGTGAACCTACGGAACAGCACCGCATTGAAAGGTTAGATGACGTGTTGAAGCAAGGCGGAAAGGTCATCGGGAAATTGTTCTACACGCGCCATTTCTTTAATTTGTTCGGGTTGATATTTTTCGCCATCATAAACTACGACGATGCTGGTATCGCCCGGTTGTAGGAAATGCGTTTCGCCGAACGGCGTATAACGTGTTGCACCAATACTGATAATTGTTTGTTCAGGAAAACCGGCTGCCTCGATTAATGGAGCGATATGATTCATCGGGCCTTCATCCGGTTGATTATTCATGCGATCCACAATCCAATCTAACAATTGTTGGTGGAAATAGCTGTAATCTTTCGCCCAACTATCCACGCCGTAAGCATTTATTTCGCCGTTGCGTTTGTGGAAGCTTGCTATGCGGTAGTGATTAATTTTACTTCCTTCTTTAAAAGAAGATAAAGGCAAAAGATTTGCTGAAATACCTTTAGTTTCCAGCCCCCAGTTTTTCTTTTCTGCAATTTTTTTCGCATTCGGACGACGAATGGAACAATCATTATAAGCTGCAAAATGATGGGGAATCAGCGCGGTCACTTTTCCATTTTTATATTGAATATCACAAATCAGCGCAATTTCCGGCTCAATTTGAAGATTGTCGGCACCTTGAGGAAAACGAATGTGCTGATGGCTTAAAGGATAAGCTGAAAGAAAACCGGCTTTTTCACTTGGTACATAGAAGGGAAAAATTGCTTTAGGTTGAATTGCACTTTCGGTTTTCACTGCCACGAAATCCGCAGCTTCGCCCGCTTGTTCTAGATGGCCGGCGAAATTCCCGGCTACACCGAAACCAATCATTTTTTCGAAATTCATTTGTTTTCCTCATATATAGATACTGAAACTGAATTAGGGGACTAATTTACGCTGATTTTTGCTCAAAAACAAACCTCAAAAACAAACCTCAAAACAAACCAGGTTGAGTGAGATTTATACAAATAATAAAAAAATCAAATTTTTTTGTAAAAAGTGCTTGCGTGAGGTTCGAAAATTCCTATAATACGCGGCACACAACGACGCATGGTTGTGAAATAGTCAAATTTACACATGCGTCGTTGTTTTTTGCTCTTTAACAATGAATCAGACAATCTGTGTGGGCACTTGTTGATTGACTTATTTTGAAAATATTTTTAATTTTGAAGTCTTAATAGGTGCTAACTAGAAATTCATAAAGCTTACTTTTAATTTAATTTATAAGTAGGGAAGCGAAAACTTTTAGCAAGCAGAATATTGAGCGATTAAACTTGAATTGAAGAGTTTGATCATGGCTCAGATTGAACGCTGGCGGCAGGCTTAACACATGCAAGTCGAACGGTAGCAGGTAAGTACTTGTACTTATGCTGACGAGTGGCGGACGGGTGAGTAATGTTTGGGAATCTAGCTTATGGAGGGGGATAACGACGGGAAACTGTCGCTAATACCGCGTAGTATCGGAAGATGAAAGTGTGGGACCTTAGGGCCACATGCCATAGGATGAGCCCAAGTGGGATTAGGTAGTTGGTAGGGTAAAGGCCTACCAAGCCTGCGATCTCTAGCTGGTCTGAGAGGATGGCCAGCCACACCGGGACTGAGACACGGCCCGGACTCCTACGGGAGGCAGCAGTGGGGAATATTGCGCAATGGGGGCAACCCTGACGCAGCCATGCCGCGTGAATGAAGAAGGCCTTCGGGTTGTAAAGTTCTTTCGGTGTTGAGGAAGGATGTTGTGTTAATAGCGCAACAAATTGACGTTAAACACAGAAGAAGCACCGGCTAACTCCGTGCCAGCAGCCGCGGTAATACGGAGGGTGCGAGCGTTAATCGGAATAACTGGGCGTAAAGGGCACGCAGGCGGATTTTTAAGTGAGGTGTGAAAGCCCTGGGCTTAACCTGGGAATTGCATTTCAGACTGGGAATCTAGAGTACTTTAGGGAGGGGTAGAATTCCACGTGTAGCGGTGAAATGCGTAGAGATGTGGAGGAATACCGAAGGCGAAGGCAGCCCCTTGGGAATGTACTGACGCTCATGTGCGAAAGCGTGGGGAGCAAACAGGATTAGATACCCTGGTAGTCCACGCTGTAAACGCTGTCGATTTGGGGGTTGGACTTTAAGTTTGGCGCCCGAAGCTAACGTGATAAATCGACCGCCTGGGGAGTACGGCCGCAAGGTTAAAACTCAAATGAATTGACGGGGGCCCGCACAAGCGGTGGAGCATGTGGTTTAATTCGATGCAACGCGAAGAACCTTACCTACTCTTGACATCCATGGAATCCTGTAGAGATACGGGAGTGCCTTCGGGAACCATGAGACAGGTGCTGCATGGCTGTCGTCAGCTCGTGTTGTGAAATGTTGGGTTAAGTCCCGCAACGAGCGCAACCCTTATCCTTTGTTGCCAGCGATTCGGTCGGGAACTCAAAGGAGACTGCCGGTGATAAACCGGAGGAAGGTGGGGATGACGTCAAGTCATCATGGCCCTTACGAGTAGGGCTACACACGTGCTACAATGGCGTATACAGAGGGTAACGAAGCTGCGAGGTGGAGTGAATCTCATAAAGTACGTCTAAGTCCGGATTGGAGTCTGCAACTCGACTCCATGAAGTCGGAATCGCTAGTAATCGCGAATCAGAATGTCGCGGTGAATACGTTCCCGGGCCTTGTACACACCGCCCGTCACACCATGGGAGTGGGTTGTACCAGAAGTAGATAGCTTAACCGCGAGGGGGGCGTTTACCACGGTATGATTCATGACTGGGGTGAAGTCGTAACAAGGTAACCGTAGGGGAACCTGCGGTTGGATCACCTCCTTACCAAAAATGAGCGACAGCGAGTGTTCACACAGATTGTCTGGTGTATTGTAGATAGAAGAGTAAGCAACGAAGCTGAAAGCGACGTTGAAATATAGAGTATCTTTACTTGATGTCCCCATCGTCTAGAGGCCTAGGACATCGCCCTTTCACGGCGGTAACCGGGGTTCGAATCCCCGTGGGGACGCCAACTAAAGATGGCTTTATATTTATCTTATTTGTTCTTTAAAAAATTGGAAACAAGCTAAAAACGAGAGATTTTCGAAAGAAAGTCTGAGTAAAACGAAATAACAACATGTTTTGTTAAAAACTCTGAATTGAACAAAAGCAATTTAAGAGTGTTAGTTGAATTAAAGATAGCCATTAAATGCAAATCATAAGAAGAGCATTTGAGGTTGTATAGTTAAGCGACTAAGCGTACAAGGTGGATGCCTTGGCAATCAGAGGCGAAGAAGGACGTGCTAATCTGCGAAAAGCTTGGATGAGTTGATAAGAAGCGTTTAATCCAAGATATCCGAATGGGGCAACCCAGTGGGTGAAGAGCCCACTATCAACGAGTGAATACATAGCTTGTTGAGGCAAACCGGGAGAACTGAAACATCTAAGTACCCCGAGGAAAAGAAATCAACCGAGATTTCGTCAGTAGCGGCGAGCGAAAGCGAAAGAGCCTGTTAATGATAGCGACAGAGACAGAGGAATGTGCTGGGAAGCACAGCGACACAGGGTGATAGCCCCGTACTCGAAGTCCAGGTCGTGGTACTAAGTTAACGACAAGTAGGGCGGGACACGTGATATCCTGTTTGAAGAAGGGGGGACCATCCTCCAAGGCTAAATACTCCTGATTGACCGATAGTGAACCAGTACTGTGAAGGAAAGGCGAAAAGAACCCCGGTGAGGGGAGTGAAATAGAACCTGAAACCTTGTACGTACAAGCAGTGGGAGCCTGAAAGGGTGACTGCGTACCTTTTGTATAATGGGTCAGCGACTTATATTTTGTAGCGAGGTTAACTAAATCAGGGAGCCGAAGGGAAACCGAGTCTTAACTGGGCGAAGAGTTGCAAGGTATAGACCCGAAACCCGGTGATCTAGCCATGGGCAGGTTGAAGGTTGGGTAACACTAACTGGAGGACCGAACCGACTAATGTTGAAAAATTAGCGGATGACTTGTGGCTGGGGGTGAAAGGCCAATCAAACCGGGAGATAGCTGGTTCTCCCCGAAATCTATTTAGGTAGAGCCTTGAGCGGACACCTTCGGGGGTAGAGCACTGTTTCGGCTAGGGGGCCCATCCCGGCTTACCAACCCGATGCAAACTACGAATACCGAAGAGTGATACTCAGGAGACACACGGCGGGTGCTAACGTTCGTCGTGGAGAGGGAAACAACCCAGACCGCCAGCTAAGGTCCCAAAGTCTATATTAAGTGGGAAACGAAGTGGGAAGGCTTAGACAGCTAGGATGTTGGCTTAGAAGCAGCCATCATTTAAAGAAAGCGTAATAGCTCACTAGTCGAGTCGGCCTGCGCGGAAGATGTAACGGGGCTCAAATATAGCACCGAAGCTGCGGCATCAGGCGAAAGTCTGTTGGGTAGGGGAGCGTTGTGTAAGCGGACGAAGGGAGTTCGAGAGGGCTGCTGGACGTATCACAAGTGCGAATGCTGACATAAGTAACGATAAAACGGGTGAAAAACCCGTTCGCCGGAAGACCAAGGGTTCCTGTCCAACGTTAATCGGGGCAGGGTGAGTCGGCCCCTAAGGCGAGGCTGAAAAGCGTAGTCGATGGGAAACGGGTTAATATTCCCGTACTTGGTAAAGCTGCGATGTGGGGACGGAGCAGGTTAGGTTAGCGTGCTGTTGGATATGCACGTTTAAGTTGGTAGGTGGGAAGTTTAGGCAAATCCGGACTTCTTTAACACTGAGAGATGATGACGAGGCTCTACGGAGCTGAAGTAACTGATACCACACTTCCAGGAAAAGCCACTAAGCGAAAGGCTTTACTAAACCGTACTGAAAACCGACACAGGTGGTCAGGTAGAGAATACTCAGGCGCTTGAGAGAACTCGGGTGAAGGAACTAGGCAAAATAGCACCGTAACTTCGGGAGAAGGTGCGCCGGCGTAGATTGTAAGGGTTTACCCCTGAAGGTTGAACCGGTCGAAGTGACCCGCTGGCTGCAACTGTTTATTAAAAACACAGCACTCTGCAAACACGAAAGTGGACGTATAGGGTGTGATGCCTGCCCGGTGCTGGAAGGTTAATTGATGGTGTTATCGAAAGAGAAGCACCTGATCGAAGCCCCAGTAAACGGCGGCCGTAACTATAACGGTCCTAAGGTAGCGAAATTCCTTGTCGGGTAAGTTCCGACCTGCACGAATGGCATAATGATGGCCAGGCTGTCTCCACCCGAGACTCAGTGAAATTGAAATTGCCGTGAAGATGCGGTGTACCCGCGGCTAGACGGAAAGACCCCGTGAACCTTTACTATAGCTTGACACTGAACATTGAATTTTGATGTGTAGGATAGGTGGGAGACTTTGAAGTCGTCACGCCAGTGATGATGGAGTCGACCTTGAAATACCACCCTTTAACGTTTGATGTTCTAACGAAGCGCCCGGAACGGGTGTTCGGACAGTGTCTGGTGGGTAGTTTGACTGGGGCGGTCTCCTCCCAAAGCGTAACGGAGGAGCACGAAGGTTTGCTAATGACGGTCGGACATCGTCAGGTTAGTGCAATGGTATAAGCAAGCTTAACTGCGAGACGGACAAGTCGAGCAGGTACGAAAGTAGGTCATAGTGATCCGGTGGTTCTGAATGGAAGGGCCATCGCTCAACGGATAAAAGGTACTCCGGGGATAACAGGCTGATACCGCCCAAGAGTTCATATCGACGGCGGTGTTTGGCACCTCGATGTCGGCTCATCACATCCTGGGGCTGAAGTAGGTCCCAAGGGTATGGCTGTTCGCCATTTAAAGTGGTACGCGAGCTGGGTTTAGAACGTCGTGAGACAGTTCGGTCCCTATCTGCCGTGGGCGTAGGAGAATTGATTGGGGCTGCTCCTAGTACGAGAGGACCGGAGTGGACGCACCGCTGGTGTTCCGGTTGTGTCGCCAGACGCATAGCCGGGTAGCTAAGTGCGGAAGAGATAAGTGCTGAAAGCATCTAAGCACGAAACTTGCCAAGAGATGAGTTCTCCCACACATCAAGTGTGTAAGGGTTGTTTAAGACTAAGACGTAGATAGGCGCGGTGTGTAAGTGGTGTGAGCCATTGAGCTAACGCGTACTAATTGCCCGAGGGGCTTAACTATACAACGCTCAAATGTTTTTAGGAGAGCAGTGAAGCTAACGAAAAAAACAAAACAAAACGAAAGTTTAGCTTGTAGCCAATAAAAGTGCGCATAAAGCATAAAGACGACAAAGACCAAGACATAAAGCTAACGTCTAAGGTCTAAAGTCTAAAACCGAATAATCCTGGCGGCGATAGAGCGGTGGTCCCACCTGACCCCATACCGAACTCAGAAGTGAAACGCCGAAATGCCGATGGTAGTGTGGGGCTTCCCCATGTGAGAGTAGGGCACCGCCAGGTAGATATGGAATGAACCCCGGTCAGAAGGCCGGGGTTTTTTATTGGGGAAAAATCGCAAAAGGGGAGAAAGACAAACAGCTCCGATGCAGTGCTCAAACCGATGTTCAATCCTGTGGCTTAATGCGGTGCTCACCGCAACAATGTAAATGATTTTTCTTATTTGACTTCAGAGCCTTTTAACCATTTTCTTATCCAAGCTCGATTCGCCGCTAAATTATGTATAAGCGCTTCGCCTAACGGCATTGGTTCGCCATAAATCAACGAGCCCAACATTTCCCCCAATAACGGAGCCGAAGTCAATCCACGTGAACCTAAAGCTGCAATTAAAAAAAGATTCGGAAAATTGTCCGCATTTTTGATTGATTGTCTGCGGCGACGAAGATTGAAGAGATTATGATAATCTTCCTGTTGTTGGATAAAATTCGGCACGTTTCCAACCATCGGGGCGAGATCGCGTACGGAGCAGCGCACGGCGGTTCGGGCGAGATTGTCTGACGTGTTCACATCTTCAGTCCAAGGTTCTGCGATATTTCGCTGCAATTTTTGTTGATTGTCTCGTTGCTCTTGCGCGCTGAAATGACGATCTGTATTGTCGCGTACATGACTTGCACCAATGCAATGGCTGGCTTTTGCCTGATCAACCGGTGTAAGGTATCCGTCGTAACAAAGCACGGATTTGAGTTTGAGCAAGTTTTCCGATGTTGGAATTTGGCTGACTTGTCCGCGAATTGGATAGAGCGGCAGTTTTTCGGTTTGAGTGAAATCGGTGATTTTGTAGCCGTTGGCGAGCACTACGACTTCGTGATTTATCTGTTCATTTTGTGTATTTCTTAGTTGCCAGCCGTTTGGGGTTTGCAAAAGTGCGGTGATGCTTTGCGAAGTTTTGATCTTCACACCGTATTTTTCTAATAAAGCAAATGTATTTTGTACAAATTGACGTGGTGCGAGCCAAGCGCCCCGGGCAATAAATCCACCACCACAAGGCAATGGTAAACCGACTTTTTTGCTGAGTTGGTCGGCATTTAACATTTCAAAGAGTTCTGCTGGTAAGTCTAATTGCGCAATTTTGGCTAATTTGTTTGCGTTTTTTTCGTCGTACCCGCATAGCGCTACGCCGCAAAATTCGTGTTCAAATTCAACACCTTGTTCCGTTGCCCAATTTAATAATTGACGTCCGTAAGCAAAGGCGTGAATGTAAAAACGCATGGTGAGTTCATTATCGTCGCTTAATTGCGGATAAAAAGCACCTTGTTTGTTTCCCGAGGCATTCAGTGCAAGTTGTTCGTCTTCGCAATAAAGTGTGACGTTGGCGCCGCGTTTGAGTAAGGCAATGGCGGTGCAAAGTGAGGTTATACCGCCACCGATAATCGCCACATCTTGTTTTTCCATTCGAGCCGGTTGCGGCAAATACCAAGGTAAAAAAAGTTCGCTGGGGGTTGAGTTTATTTTTTGTCCGCTTAAACATTCGCGTTTTTTACCAAAGCCTTTACGTTTGGTTACGGCAAAACCGGCGGACTCCAAGCCTTTGCGCACGGCACTGGCGGCGCTGAAAGTAGCAAACGTCCCGTTAGGCTTGGTAAAACGATAGATTTGACGATATAGATTTTCATTCCACATATCAGGATTTTTACTCGGTGCGAAGCCGTCTAAAAACCAAGCATCAACTTTTTCGTGCATGTAATCGCCAAGTTGCGGTAAGTTTTCCGCCACGTCACCGAACCATAAATCCAACGTGGTTTCGGCAAAATGAATGCGCTGGCAGCCTTTAATCGGCAACGGCCAATAATACTGTAACCGTTCGCTAAGCTCGGAAAATTGCGGATAAGCCCGATGCGCTTGTGCAAGCGAGGTTGGTTTTAGCGGATATTTTTCAAAGGAGAGCATGAATAGTCGTTTTAGCACCGCATTGGGATGTTGTGCGCGGAATTGACGAAAGAGCGCGGTAACCGCGAAAAAGTTTAATCCCGTGCCAAAACCCGTTTCCGCAATGACAAAATGCGTATTTTTATGCGACAACCAGCGTTGCCATAATTGGTTTCCTTGTAAAAACACATAATCCGTTTCGGCAAGCCCGTCTTGGTTGGAAAAATAAACGTCATCGAATTGTTCGGAAACAGGAGTGTTTTCTTCATTAAAATGAATTTTCGCATAGGAAACAGAGAGCATTTTTATTCCTTTCTTGCATTATGGAATTAACTTATAATAACCGAATTTTCGGGCTTATTAAATTTGTCAGGCGTGATAACTGGTCAAACAAATGAATTATTGCTTGAAATATTTTTATTTCGTAGTAATTTTGCCCCGTCATTTTACATATAAATCAATAAGGAAGAAGCAATGAAGAGAGCTGTGATTACAGGCTTTGGTATTATTTCAAGTATCGGTAACAACAAAGAAGAAGTGCTTGCGTCATTAAAAGCAGGCAAATCAGGTATCGAAGTGGTGCCTGAATTTGTGGAAATGAAAATGCGTAGCCATGTTGCCGGCACCATTAAACTGGATCCGAGCGAACACATTGATCGTAAAGTGTATCGTTTTATGGGCGATGCGGCGGCTTATGCTTATCTTTCTATGCGTGAAGCGATTGAAGATGCCGGTTTAAGCGAAGAGCAAGTTTCTAATGATCGTACCGGTCTTGTTATCGGTGCGGGTACCGGTTCGGCGCATAACCAATTAGTGGCGTGCGATGCGGTACGCGGCCCACGTGGTGTAAAAGCGATCGGCCCTTATGCGGTAACGAAAACTATGGCATCAAGCGTTTCGGCTTGTTTGGCCACACCTTACAAAATTCGTGGCGTGAACTATTCTATCAGTTCCGCTTGCGCGACGTCTGCCCACTGTATCGGCCACGCGCTGGAATTAATTCAATTAGGCAAACAAGATATTGTTTTTGCCGGCGGTGCGGAAGAGCTTTCTTGGGAATGTGCAACTGAATTTGATGCAATGGGCGCAGTTTCTACTAAATACAATGACACCCCGGAAAAAGCTTCTCGTGCTTACGATGCAAACCGTGATGGTTTCGTGATTGCAGGTGGCGGTGCCGTAGTTGTGGTGGAAGAATTGGAACATGCGCTTGCTCGTGGTGCGAAGATTTATGCAGAAATCGTGGGCTATGGCGCAACGTCCGATGGTTACGATATGGTCGCACCGAGCGGCGAAGGTGCCGAGCGTTGTATGAAACAAGCAATGGCGACGGTCGATACGCCGATTGACTACATCAATGTACATGGCACATCGACTCCGGTGGGTGACGTAAAAGAATTAGGGGCGATTAAAAGTGTCTTTGGTAATCACATCCCGGCGATTTCTTCTACCAAATCTATGACGGGTCACTCCTTAGGTGCAGCCGGTGCGCACGAAGCGATTTATACTTTATTAATGCTTCACAATGATTTCATTGCACCGAGTATTAACATTGAAACCCTAGACGAAGCGGCGGAAGGTTGTAACATCGTGACCGAAACCAAGGAACACGCAGGCTTGCAAACTGTCATGTCAAACAGTTTCGGTTTCGGCGGCACGAATGCAACTTTAGTATTCAGACGCTATAACGGTTAATTAATACTTTAAAAAACAGTCGATTCTTTATTAGAATCGACTGTTTTTGTTTGGGATCGCCAAATAGCACCGCATTGAAAGCAGTTCCAATGCGGTGCTATTTGCTTATTGCAGATTAGTTGGGGCGATGCCTTTATGTCTTAACAAGGCATCAAGTTGAGGTTCGCGGCCGCGGAAGCGTTTAAAGAGTAGCATCGGTTCTTCGGAACCACCGCGGGTTAAGATTTCATCTAAGAAGGATTTACCGGTGATCGGGTTAAAAATGCCTTCTTCTTCAAAACGCGAGAACGCATCGGCTGATAACACCTCCGCCCACAAATAGCTGTAATAGCCCGCCGCGTAACCGCCGGCAAAAATGTGGCTGAAGCTATGTGGTGTTCTTGCCCAATCGACGCCTTTAATTACTGCCACTTGTGATTTTACGGCTTTCAAGGTATCCAAAATTTGATTCACTTTTTCAGGTTCGAACGTATGATGCAAGCGAAAATCGAAGATACCGAATTCAAGTTGACGTAGAATAAACATTGCCGCTTGGAAGTTTTTCGCTTTCAATAATTGTGTAAGTTTTTCTTTTGGCAACGGCTCGCCCGTTTCATAATGACCGGAAATAAATGCCAGTGCATCTTCTTCCCAACACCAGTTTTCCATAAATTGACTTGGTAATTCCACCGCATCCCAAGGCACCCCATTAATGCCCGCCACATCAGAAATGTCGATTTGGGTGAGCATATGATGAATACCATGCCCGAATTCGTGAAACAGCGTAGTGACTTCGTCATGAGTAAAGAGTGCCGGCTTATCGCCGATAGGCGCGTTGAAATTGCAGGTTAAATATGCCACCGGCTTTTGAATTGAACCGTCAAGCTTACGTTTACGGCCGATACAATCATCCATCCAGGCGCCGCCGCGTTTATTTTCGCGCGCGTAAAGATCAAGGTAGAAACCGCCGCGAACTTGATCTTTTTCATCAATTAAATCAAAGAAACGCACGTCTTTATGCCATGTGTCCACACCGAAACGTTCTACCGCACGAATATTAAAAATGCGTTTAATCAATTCAAATAAGCCGGAAATAACGCGTTCTTCCGGAAAATACGGGCGAAGTTCTTCGTCGTTGATGGCATATAAGTGTTGTTTTTGTTTTTCGCTATAAAAACTGATATCCCAAGGAGCAAGTTCAGTAACGCCGAACTCTTTTTCGCAGTAATCTTTCAGATCTTGCAACTCTTTTTCACCTTGCGGTTTGGCGCGTTCCGCCAAATTATCTAAGAAATCCAGCACTTGTTGAGGGTTTGGCGCCATTTTTGTCGCGAGGGAAAGTTCGGTATAGGTATTAAAACCGAGCAATTTCGCCAACTCTATGCGCAAAGTAAGAATTTCTTCCATCACTTTGCTGTTGTCCCATTTCCCCGCATTCGGGCCTTGCTCGGAAGCGCGAGTCGCGTAAGCGCGGTAGATTTCTTCACGTAATGCGCGATTTTCGCAGTAAGTCATCACCGGCAAATAGCTCGGAATTTCAAGGGTGAAGCGATAGCCTTGCAACCCTTTGTTTTCAGCGGATTGTTTTGCCGCTTGCAAGGCGGATTCAGGCAGACCGGTAAGTTCGGCTTCGTCTTCAATTATTTTTTCCCAGCCCATAGTGGCGTCTAGCACATTATTACTGAATTGAGAATTCAATTCGGATAAGCGAGCAGCAATTTCACCGTAGCGTTTTTGTTTTTCTTCCGAAAGTCCGATGCCGGAAAGTGTGAAGTCGCGTAAGCTGTTTTCAATGGCTTTCTTTTGCGCCACAGAATAAGTGGCAAATTCCGGGGTGTTTTGCAATGCTAAATAAGCGTTGTAAAGCCCTTTATGTTGGCCCACCCAAGTGCCGTATTCGGAAAGTAACGGCAAGCAGGCTTGATAAGCTTCGCGTAATGCCGGGCTGTTTTTTACCGCATTCAAATGTGAAACCGGTGACCAAGCGCGGTTTAAGCGATCGTTGACTTCAGTTAGCGGCAAAATAAAGTTTTCCCAAGTAAAGTGAGGCTGTGTGAGCACTTGTTCGACGGTGTCACGGCAGTCTTGAATAAGTTTTTCAATGGCGGGTTGAATGTGTTCGGGCTTGATTTGTGAAAAAGGCGGTAAACCTTGCATATTGAGTAATGGGTTTTGCATAATTATTCCTTTTAAATACGCTTTTTTAAGTCGCGGCAAATTTTATAATATCAAGGTTGAAAAATCTAAAAAATCAGCAATAATGGTTCGCATTTTCTCTTATCAGATATTTTATGAAATACGTTTACGTTTTATTGGGTTTCGTTTCGCTCTTACTAGGCATTATTGGTATTTTTGTTCCTTTTTTGCCGACCACACCGTTTTTGTTGCTTACCTTATTTTTCTTTACCAAAGGGTCGAAGCGGCTAGAAGCTTGGTTTATGCGCACGTCCGTTTATCAAAATCATTTAAAATCCTTTAATGAGCGTCGCGCCATGACGAAGAAAACCAAGATTTCCATTTTAGCGCTATCCACCACGATGTTATTAATTGGTTTTTATTTCACACCGAGCCTGATTGGACGCTGCACTATTGCCGCCTTGATTGCAGTGAAATACTGGTTTTTCTTATTCTGGATTAAAACCGAAGGGGAAAGCGAAGACCTGATTGAAAATGACTAAATGCCTCCCTTACTGGCTGAAAAGCGCACTTATTTTTTCTATTATTTTGGCGTCTAACGGTTGTGATAAATTTAATCGAACTACGCCAACAGCACCGCATCCAAATCCTTCTGTTACTGAACAATCATCTTCGCTTAATTATGATCGCGAGAAATTAACACGCGGCATTGAGCCCAATGCGGTGCTATCTCCATGGTTCGTTACGGAAGCGGAGCAAACGTCGTTGATTCGAGATTTATTCGAAGGCTTAACGGCTTATGACGCGCAAGGTAATTTGGTTCCCGCTGCAGCGGAAAGTTGGCAAACTGAAGATAACCGAAATTGGACGTTTATTTTGCGTGACGGGCTGAAATGGTCAAACGGCACGCCTTTAACCGCGCAGGATTTTGTGCTTTCTTGGCAAGCGCTTGCGCAATCGGAAAGCCCGTTAAAATCTTATTTGTTGTATTTAAACGTGCAAAATGCGCAAGCGGTATTAGAGAAACAACAGCCTTTAAGCCGTCTTGGAATCTTTGCGGAAACTGACCGTACTTTATTGATTCGGCTTGATAAACCGACGCCTTATTTGCCGGAAATGTTGGCGCATGTCGCGTTACTACCGCAATATCATGATTTAAACTTGATGGTATCAAATGGGGCTTATCTGTTTTCATCGCGTGATGAAAACGGCATACATTTAGTAAAAAATCCGTATTATTGGCAAAAAGAGGCGGTGTCGTTTAATGCGGTGGATTATTTGTTTACCGAGAATGATGGGGGACACCGCTTTGATGTGCTTTGGTCACCGAAGCGAACTCACGAAAATAGGCTGGAAAACGTGCAATATTTTCCGCAATTATGCGGTTATTTTTACGAATTTAATTTGCGCGATCCGAAGTTAGCCGATCCTTTAGTACGAAAAGCCGTTGCCTCTTTAGTTTCGGTGACATCGATTACCAATCATGAAATGCCGAATGCGGTGCCAAGTTCTTACTTCTTACCGAAAGCGATGTTGCAAGGGCAGGATTCGCATTGGGAACCAGTGGTAGCGGAGCAGTTATTGGCGCAAAGTAAAATTACCGAAACGCACCCCCTGACTTTACAGTTGAGTTATGATGATTTCGCGCTGCATCGCAATATTGCCCATCGTTTGGCGCGACAATTATCGGAATCGGATTTATTGCGGGTGGAAACACAGCCGATGAGTTGGCAACAACTACAAGAAAAAAGAGCGAAAGGTGAGTTTCAGTTGATTCGTTCCGGTTGGTGCGGCGATTTTAATCACCCGATGGCGTTTTTAGGCTTGTTTTATTCCAAAAGTCCCGATAATAAAAGCGGTTATGCGAACGAAAGCTATGATGCACTTTTTGAGCAGGCACTGAAAAGTACGGATGAAAAAGTGCGTTTGGACATTTATTTAAAATTAAGTGATATCATTCAACGGGAAAATCTGTTGCTGCCACTGTTTCAATATACTACGCCGGTTTATATTTCACCTTCCGTGATGGGTGCGCAGCCTAATTCGATCGGGGCGATTTACAGCAAATATTTATGGCGCAAAGTGGAAAGCGCTACACCATAGGCTAAAATATATCGCTGAGTAAAGTCGTGGACGTTTGATATCCTTGTCGACGAGAGCGTAATTCAACCTTAATTGATTCTTCATTAAAAACAGCACCGCATTGAAACGGCTTCCAATGCGGTGCTATTTTGTGAGGCTAATTTCAGTGAATTCTTGTGGCTTGAATATTATTTGTTTTCGTCTTTGTCTTCGTCTTCGTCTTTTTTAATGATCTCTTCACATTTCTCAATATCGCTGCATTTGCCGTAAAGATATAAACTGTGTGCTTTGAGTTTAATGCCGTATTGTTCGCTGATTTCTTTTTGGCGTTGTTCGATCAGATTGTCGGAGAATTCAAAAACCTTGCCGCAATCTTCACAAATGATGTGATCGTGATGTTTGGTTGGCGCCAATTCAAATACCGATTTATTGCCTTCAAAGTTGTGACGAATCAAAATGTGCGCTTCATCAAATTGGTTTAACACGCGATAGACGGTAGCTAAACCGATGTCACTGCCTTGTTCAAGCAAAATTTTATAGACGTCTTCTGCAGAAAAATGTTCGTTTTTGTGATCTTGCATTAAGGCAAGGACGGTCAAACGCGGTTCAGTGATTTTTAAGCCCGCTTTTTTGAGCAATTTAATATTTTCTTCAGACATAAAGTTTCCTTGTTTTATGATGTTAAGCGAGTTCCGCCAAACACATTTCGTCGTAAATTTGTTTACACCATTTTTCAACGCGTTCTGCGGTGAGTTCGGGTTGGCGATCTTCATCAATACATAAACCGATAAAAGTACCATCTTCTAATAAGGCTTTGGAGGCTTCAAAAGTGTAACCTTCGGTCGGCCAATTCCCTACGACAATAGCGCCATGCGGTTCAATGATATCGCGCACGGTACCGATGGCGTCACAAAAATAATCGGCATAATCCTCTTGATCGCCGCAGCCGAAAATCGCGACTAATTTATCGGTAAAATCAATTTCTTCTAAGGTTGGGAAGAAATCGTCCCAGTCCGCTTGAGCTTCGCCGTAGTACCAAGTCGGAATGCCAAAAAGTAAAAAATCATAAGCTTCGATGTCTTCTTTTGAGGTTTTTGCAATATCACGAATATCGACTAAATCGGCGCCTAATTGTTTTTGAATCATTTTCGCGATGTTTTCGGTATTTCCCGTATCGCTACCGTAAAATAGACCCACAACTGCCATCTTTCTTTCCTTTAAAATTAAATGTTTGAAAATATTAAAAATCAAAAGGGCTCAGAGCCCGTGATTTGCGCGCACTATATCATAGTTCAATTCTCATTTAAACCGATTAATTCTTATTTAGAAATCGATTAATCGCACGAATGACGAACGCCGGTTTTTGCGCATGAACCCAGTGTCCGCAACCGTTTATCGTAAATGATGAGGCATTTGGGAATTGTTGTAAAATCCGCTCGGAATCTTGCGGTTTGATGTAAGGCGAATCGCCGCCTTTGATAAATAAGGTCGGTACCGAAACCGATACATCTTGCCAAGCCATTAAATTTTCGTAATTGTTGAAAAGCGCGGTTAAATTAAAACGAAAAAATTCCGGCGAAGTCGGTTCGAATGATTTCAGCATAAATTGAACTACGCTCGGATCGGCGATTTGTTGCGCCAAAATCGGTTTGGCTTGTTGGCGCGACTGCGGCTTTGCTGCATTCACCGCAAATAAACCTTGAAACACATCTTGATGGCCGCGATTGCCGTAAGGCAGTGGCGCGATATCAATAACGATCAATTTCTCTACGATTTCGGGATGCCGTGCGGCTAATTTCATCGCCGTTTTCCCGCCCATAGAATGTCCGATTAAAATGGTTTTTTCCAATTTAAGATGCCGAATCAGCGTAAATATGTCTTCCGCCATTAAGTCATAATTCATCGATTCGGAATGAAAACTTTGTCCGTGGTTGCGTAAATCTACACGCAGAATATTGTAGTCGTCACTAAAAGCCCGGGCGATTACGCCGAGATTATTCATATCGCCGAATAAACCGTGAATAAAAATTAAAGTGGATGAATGAAGTGCTTGTTTTGCTTGATCAAATTGGAAATTGAGTAATTGAGGAATAGGCATATTTTTTCGCGTGAGAATTTGTTAAGAAGCCGCTATAATGGGCGAAAATTCTAGCAAACGGAGAGGTAAAAATGAAGATAATTGAAGTGGATGAAGAATTATACCGATACATTGCAAAACAAACGCAATCAATCGGCGAAAGTGCTTCAGATATTCTCCGCCGTTTGCTTCATTTGCCCGCGAACCCGAGTGCTACGTTAGATTTCGTTTCTTTTGATGGTTCCATTACCGAAGACGCGGTTAAATCCGATGCGGTGCTCGAAAGCGAGGTTAAATTGACAAATGTACCGTCGCAAAAAGAGACGTTTTTGGAATCAAAAACTGCTGCGCCTAAAACAGCTAAAAAACAATCGAATGAAGCCATTAACCAAATTAGCGACAAAGTGCTCCTATTACTAAATTCTGATGAGTTTAAAGAAGAAAGCAAAGCAGTCGTACGTTTCTTGGCGATTTTGCGTGTGCTTTATCGCACTGATCCGGAAAGCTTCGCCCAGGCGACGGAATCCTTGCAAGGTCGTACCCGAGTATACTTTGCGCGAGACGAAGCGACTTTACTAATGGCGGGTAACCACACTAAGCCGAAACAAATTCCAGATACGCCGTATTGGGTGATTACCAATACCAATAGCGGTAGAAAAATGTTGATGCTGGAAAGCGCTATGCAATCCATGAATTTGCCGGAAAGTTTGATTGACGAAGTGCGGGCGTATTTTGTCAGCAATTAACCTTTTTCCTTGGCAAGTTTTTGCCGATAATCCTCAATCTTCCCAAACAATCGCCTTGCGTTCCTCGCAAGGTGATCTTTTTACTTGGGCTGACGTCGCGCAAAAAATTAATCAAACAGCAGCTTTTTTGCAACAACGGGGCATCACACCGAAAAGTACGGTCGCTTTTTGCGCGAAAAATTCTGAAGCCATACTTTTTCTTTATCTGGCAAGCCTTCAATGCGGTGCTAAAATCATAGGGCTAAATCCGGCGTTCCCGCAACAGAGAATCGACCAATTCTGTCGTGAATACGGCGTTGATTTATGTTTGCGTCATGAAGATTTGGCGAATATTTCCGAATGCTCATTAGCAAAACTCGAAGAAGCTGATTTTCTACGTCCGGCGACAATGACGCTCACTTCCGGCTCCGGCGGCCAGCCGAAAGCGGTACTGCATAATGTGCAAGCCCACTTGGATAATGCGCGCGGCGTATGCCAATTGATGCAATTCCACGCGACGCAATCTTGGTTATTGTCATTGCCGTTGTACCACGTATCGGGGCAGGGGATTGTGTGGCGTTGGTTAGTTTGTGGCGCACAATTGCATTTTCCGCAAACGGATTTTTACGCCTCGCTATTGCAGGCTACGCATGTTTCGCTAGTGCCGACTCAGCTTCAACGTTTATTGGATTATTTGGCTCGGTACCCGCAAAGCGAAGTGAAGACGCGTCATATTTTATTGGGCGGCGCACATATTCCGGTGGCGTTGACTCAAGCCATTCGCACATACGGCATTACGCCGTACAGCGGCTACGGCATGACAGAAATGGCTTCCACCATTTTCGCCAAAGTTTCTGATGACAAACCCGGCGTCGGGCAAGCATTGTTAGGGCGCGAGTTTCAATTAGTAAACGATGAAATTTGGCTAAAAGGCGCAGGGCTTGCCATGGGGTATTGGAAAAACGGTGAAATCCTTCCTTTGATTAACGAATCGGGATGGCTGCAAACTAAAGATAAAGGCCTGTGGCAAAACGACGAACTGGTGGTTGTCGGACGCTTGGATAATATGTTTATTTCCGGCGGGGAAAATATTCAGCCCGAAGAAATCGAAAAAACGATTTTGCAATCGGGCTTGGTAAAACAGGTTTTTGTGTTGCCAAAAGCCGATGCGGAATTTGGCGCACGTCCGGTGGCATTGACAGCGTTTCACGAACAATTTAGTGAACGCGCAGTGGAAAAGCTACGCATTTTTTTACAAACCCATTTGGCGCGTTTTAAACAGCCGGTGGCCTACTATCCGCTCCCTGATTTACATCAGGGCGGCATAAAAATTTCTCGGAAAACATTAGCCGATTGGCTACTTCAACATATTGAGTCATAAGTTATGAAAATTTCTCGTTTTTTCACCGTATTACTTGCCGCCTCCGTGGTAGGGGCGACATTGTCGCAAGATGCGACGGCAAATCAACCGAAAACCGTAGCCTTGCCGACGGAACAAAGTCTGAAAGCGGAACTTGCTGCCGCACAAAAAATTGATGACGGAGAAGCCAAACAGCACCGCATTGAGGAACTGCAAAGCGCACTGGATTTGTTACAACAAATTCAAACCCAGCGAAAAAGTAATGAGGATTTGCTGGCGACCTTAAACAATTCTGATAACGAAATTCAGAAAAATAATGCGGATTTGCAGAATCTGAAAAAGCGTCTTAATCAGGCCGATGCCGATGATTATAAATTAACCGCGTTGGCGGATTTACAAGCGTCTTTAGAAAAGCTCAACAATCAACAACAAGACACACAAGCTGCATTGAGCGCCGCCAATGCGGTGCTGGCGGGGCAAAGTGCCGTGTCCGAACGAGCGCAAAGTGCCTTGACGGATAACGCCAAACGTAGCCAAATCTTAAATCAGGAATTGTCGGACGGTACGGTGAGTTCGGCCAAAAAGCAGCAAAATCAATTGGAATTGGAACTGATTGATTTAAAAAATAACTACAACCAGATTTTGTTGAAAAACAGCGATCAATTAACGGTCCTTTATCAAAGTCGTTACGATTTATTAAATGCAAAACAACAAGTTCAGCAGCAACAAATTGCGGCGATTCAAGATGCGATTAACCAAAAAAATCTAGCGCAAAGTCAAAACCAAGTGCAGCAGGCACAACAGCAGCAACAAAAATCCGTTAATAACGATTACATTCAAAAAGAATTGGAGCGCAATGCACAATTAAGCCAGTTCTTGTTACAACAAACGGAAAAAACCAATACCTTAACCCAAGACGAATTGCGTATGCGCAATGTGTTGGATAACTTAACGCAAACCCAGCGTACGATAGATGAGCAAATTAGCGCGTTGCAAGGCACATTGGTATTGTCGCGGATTATTCAGCAACAAAAACAAAAGCTGCCGACTAATTTAAACATTCAAGGATTATCCAAACAAATTGCCGATTTGCGGGTGCAAATTTTCGATATTACTCAGCGTCGTAATGAACTTTACGATTTAGATAGCTACATCAGCAAAGTGGAAGCGGAAGAAAATCAAGTTTTTACGGCAGAGGAAAAAACACAACTGGAAAATTTGTTGCTTGAGCGCCGCAAAATGGCTTCGGATGTGATTAAGTCTTTGAATAATCAGCTTAATCTCGCGATTTCCTTAGAATTGACACAGCAACGAATTACGCAAATCAGCGACCAAATTCAGGCGAAACTTGATCAGCAAAGTTTCTGGGTAAGAAGCAATAATCCGATCAATTTAGACTGGTTGAAAGCGTTGCCGACATCGTTGGATATACAATTTAGCGGGATGTTGAAACACCTCGGTTTTCCGACGAATTTTGATAATTTGCCCTACTTGCTGAGTTATGTGTTGATTTTAATAATTATTGGCGGGGCAATTTTTAAATTTAAGCCAACCATTAAACAACGTTTGGCATTAATTAACAGCGAAATCAATACATTACGCTCAGACAGCCAATGGCACACGCCGATAGCATTAGTATTGACCGGATTGCTGAATTTATCCGGTACGCTTTGGTTCCTCGCCGTCTGTCAGATGATCGGTTTTTTCTTTTTCCGTGATCCGCAAGAGTTCTGGGATTGGTCGTTCCGTATGGCGGGTTATTGGTGGTTCTTTAACGTATGGTATGCGATTTATCGTCCGAACGGCATCTTCGTGCGCCACTTCGGTTTTGCCCAAAATGATGCGGAAAAATTCCGTAGTGTGGTGAAACACATTATTGTCGCCGTGATATTGTTATTGAATACTTCGGTATTTAGTAACGTAATGGATAACGGCTTGGCAAATGATGTACTAGGCGAGCTTAATACCATTGCTGCGTTGATTTTCTGTGTAGTGATGATTGCTCCGCGCTTTAATAGTGCATTACGTTCCTTTGAAAAAAGTCAATCAAAACGCAATAATGTGGTTGTAAAAACGATTCAAGTGTTGTTGCAGTTGATTCCGGTCGGTTTGATTGTGTTGGTAGCATTAGGCTATTACTACACCGCATTGAATCTGATTCAACATATGATTAATTCCTACATTGCGTGGTGCGTTTGGTTTATCCTTCGTCAAACCGTTTATCGCGGCATTACCGTATCTTCTCGCCGTTTGGCGCATCGTCGTTTACAGGAAAAACGCCGTCAAAAAGCCGAGGATCTTAATGAGACTCCGTCTTCCGATGATGTGGTATTGGTTACTGCGCAAGAAGAAGGGTTGGCGCTTAATGAGGTGAGAAGCCAGTTATTACGCTTTGCGGATCTTTTTATCTGGACTGCATTATTCGCCATTTTCTATTTTGTTTGGTCGGATTTAATCACAGTCGCCAGCTATCTGCGCGATATTACCTTATGGCAGCAGAGTTCGCAGGTGGACGGCGTATCCGTGACGGAAAGCATCACGTTGTTCAATTTATTGGTTGCGTTGGTCATTATCGCCATTACCTATGTTTTGGTGCGCAATATTTCCGGTATTTTAGAAGTGTTGCTTTTCTCGCGGGTGAAATTATCGCAAGGCACGCCTTACACGATTACCACTTTACTGACTTATGTTATCGTCGCGATTGGCGGCGCTTGGGCCTTTGCCACACTGGGGATGTCGTGGTCGAAATTACAATGGCTATTCGCCGCACTTTCTGTTGGTCTTGGTTTTGGTATGCAAGAAATTTTTGCTAACTTTGTATCAGGCATTATTCTCTTATTCGAACGCCCGATTCGAGTTGGTGATACCGTGACAATTAATGACATCACCGGAACCGTGGCCAAAATCCGCATTCGTGCCATCACGATTATTGATCCTGACCGAAAAGAAGTTATCGTGCCGAATAAATCCTTTGTAACGGGACAAGTGACAAACTGGGCGCTCTCTAATACCGTGACGCGATTAATTGTGAATATTGGTGTGGCTTACGGTTCGGATTTAGCCTTGGTGAAACGTTTGTTGTTACAAGCAGCAAACGAGCAACCGGGCATTTTGAAAGATCCGGAACCACATGCTTTATTTTTGAGTTTCGGCGCCAGCACTTTAGATCACGAATTGCGCGTGTATGTTGGCCAGGTTTCTGAACGGACTAGTGTCACCGACGCCTTAAATCGCCGTATCAACGAATTATTTGCCGAGAATAATATCGATATCGCCTTTAATCAACTTGATGTCTTTATTAAAAATAACGATAGCGGCGAAGAAATTCCTTTTGTGAATATGAACGCAGTTAAATTAGCAAATACGCAAGCACAACAAATAAAATAAGAGAGAAATTATGGCAGGAAACACAATAGGGCAACTTTTCCGCGTCACCACTTTCGGTGAGTCCCACGGCACCGCATTGGGCTGTATTGTAGATGGCGTACCGCCGAACATGGCGCTGTCGGAAGCGGATATTCAACCGGATTTGGATCGCCGCAAACCGGGTACCTCCCGCTACACTACACCACGTTGCGAAGATGACGAAGTACAGATTTTATCCGGCGTGTTTGAAGGGAAAACCACCGGTACCAGCATTGGTATGATTATTAAAAACGGTGATCAACGTTCGCAAGATTACGGCGACATTAAAGACCGTTTTCGCCCGGGACATGCGGATTTTACTTATCAGCAGAAATACGGCATCCGCGATTATCGCGGTGGCGGTCGTTCTTCGGCCCGTGAAACCGCTATGCGCGTGGCTGCCGGCGCCATTGCGAAAAAATATTTACGCGAGCGATTTGGCATTGAAGTACGCGGTTTTTTAAGCCAAATCGGCAAGGTCAAAATCGCCCCGCAAGTTATTGAAAACATCGATTGGGAGGAAGTGAACAACAATCCGTTTTTCTGCCCGGATAAAAATGCGTTGGAAAAATTCGATGAATTGATTCGCGATTTGAAAAAGCAAGGGGACTCCATCGGTGCGAAACTGACCGTAGTGGCCGAAAATGTGCCGGCAGGTTTGGGCGAACCGGTGTTTGATCGTCTGGATGCGGATTTAGCCCATGCTTTAATGAGTATTAATGCCGTTAAGGGCGTGGAAATCGGCGACGGTTTTGCCGTGACGGAACAACGCGGCAGTGAACATCGTGACGAAATGACGCCCGAAGGTTTTCTTTCCAATCATGCCGGCGGTATTCTCGGTGGCATCAGCTCGGGACAACCGATTATTACCACTATCGCGTTAAAACCCACCTCCAGCATTACTGTGCCGGGGCGTTCGGTAAATCTCAATAATGAAGCGGTGGACGTCATTACCAAAGGTCGCCATGATCCTTGTGTTGGCATTCGCGCGGTTCCTATTGCGGAAGCGATGACGGCGATTGTGTTATTGGATCATTTATTGCGTTTTAAGGCGCAATGTAAATAACGGTTTCACTTTCGGCACCGAAAAGCATTCAATGCGGTGCTGATTTGCAGCTTCAACAACGAACTGCGTAAACAGCACCGCATTGGCTGCGGGTTCAATGCGGTGTTCATTTGACACTTCATTTTAGTGAGAATAAATGAATAAAATTTTATTAACCACTTCGTTTATATTAAGCGCATTTTGGGTATTTTGCGTGCAAGCCACGCCACAAGATTGGCAGAGGGTGAAGCGTCCGATTCCAAGCGAGGACGGTAAGGCGAAGCCGATTGGCAGCTATTCCAACGGCTGCATTATCGGCGCGCAGCCTTTACCTTATAAGGGGGACGGCTATCAAGTGATTCGCTTGAATAAAAACCGTTATTACGGACATCCCAACATGATTAGCTATTTGCAACGTTTGGGGCAACGCGCGAAAGCCGCGGGCTTGCCAACCATGTTGGTGGGCGATATTGCTATGCCGGGCGGCGGACGTTTTTTAACCGGGCATGCGAGCCATCAAATGGGGTTGGATGCAGACATTTGGTTGCGCATGGGCAGTATGTCCGATAGTGAAGCACTGAATTCTGACGGCAAAGGTTTGTTGGTGGTGAACCGCCAAACTCAGCGCGTGGACGACAGTATTTGGAACGCCAACCATGCTAAGCTGATTAAATTGGCAGCAGAAGATTCCGAAGTTACTCGTATTTTTGTCAATCCTGCAATTAAATTGAAACTTTGCGAAACGGCAGGAGCCGATCGTGCTTGGTTGCACAAAATTCGTCCTTGGTTCGGGCATGACTCTCATTTCCATGTGCGTTTAAAATGTCCAGTGGATGCCACCTATTGTGAAGAGCAAGCACCGGTGCCTGCGGGTGATGGATGCGGTGCCGAACTTTATTCTTGGTTTGAGCCGGCAAAACCCGGTGCGCCTTCCGGTAAACCAAAAACCGTTCCACCTGAGCCGTTTTTATGTCAGCAAATATTGAACTCACCAAACCGTAGTGAATGGCTAGAATAATGATTTGAGGTAAACCTATGGAATTTGGCATGGATATTTTAGGGCTGTTATTTGCAGTTGCTTTTGTGGCGGCTTTTATTGACGCTATTGCCGGGGGAGGCGGTTTAATTACCATTCCTGCCTTATTGATGGCCGGCATGCCGCCGGCAATGGCATTAGGCACCAATAAATTGCAGGCGTTTGGCGGTTCTTTATCGGCAAGTTTGTATTTTTTGCGCAAGAAGGCGGTGAATTTGCGCGAATTTGGCTTTATTTTATTCATGATTTTTATCGGTTCAGTGATCGGTACATTATTAATTCAAAGCATTGATTCATCGTTGGTTAAAAAAGGTTTGCCGTTTTTAATCCTTGCTATTGGGCTTTATTTCCTTTTTACCCCTCAGTTAGGCGAAAACGATAAAAAACAACGTCTTTCTTATCCCATTTTTGCCCTTTCTTTGGGAATCACATTAGGTTTTTATGATGGATTTTTTGGGCCGGGCACGGGCTCATTAATGAATTTGGCTTGCGTATTATTGCTTGGTTTTAACTTAACTAAAGCCACCGCCCATGCAAAAGTGATGAATTTAACCTCAAATATCGCTTCGGTTATTTTTTTCTTAATTGGCGGACATATCGCGTGGACGGTTGGTTTCGTGATGATGGCGGGCAGTTTAATCGGCGCAAATTTTGGGGCGAAAATGGTTATGAGCAAGGGCAAACGGCTAATTCGTCCGATGGTGGTGGCGATGTCTTTTATTATGACCGTCAAAATGGCCTATGACCAAGGTTGGTTTAATTTTTAGAGGGCGGTGGATTTCCTCGCAGTTTTTATTATGACAGATTCTCAAAAACAACTACGTTTAACTGCCCGATCAGGTTATGAGGCGCATTTTTCTTGGTCCTATTTTAAGCCGCAATATTGGGGGATTTGGCTCGGTATTTTCTTTTTGTTGTTATTGGCCTTTGTTCCCTTTCGTCTGCGTGATAAATGGGCGGCTAAACTCGGGATGTGGATTGGCCACAAGGCGAAAAAACAACGTCGACGTGCACAAATTAATTTAACGCATTGTTTTCCAAACTGGACAACACAACAGCGCGAAGAGGTGATTGATAAAATGTTTGCGGTGGTGGCACAAGTGATGTTTGGTATCGGTGAAATCGCCGTTCGCTCGAAACGACATTTACAAAAACGCAGTGAGTTTATCGGGCTTGAACATATTCGACAAGCCAAAGCGGAAGGCAAAAACATTATTTTAATGGTACCGCACGGTTGGGCGATTGATGCGTCGGGGATTATTTTGCATACGCACGGTATGCCGATGACATCGATGTATAATCCGCATCGCAATCCTTTAGTCGACTGGCTGTGGACGATGATGCGCCAGCGTTTTGGTGGCAAAATGCATGCACGCCAAAATGGCATAAAACCTTTTTTAAATTACGTAAAACAAGGCGAAATGGGCTATTACTTGCCGGATGAAGACTTCGGTGCGGAACAAAGCCTGTATGTGGATTTCTTCGGTACCTATAAAGCCACATTGCCCGGTTTAAATAAAATGGCGAAACTTGCCAAAGCAGTGGTGATTCCGATGTTTCCGCGTTACAACACCGAAACCGGAAAATACGAAATAGAAATCCATCCGGCCATGCAATTAACCGATGATCCGGAACAATCTGCGCGCGCCATGAATGAGGAAATCGAGCGTTTTGTCACGCCGCAGCCGGAGCAATATGTGTGGATTCTTCAATTACTAAGAACGCGTAAAGACGGGCAAGATCTTTATGACGATTAATTCTTGATAGTCGCAAAGTAAGTTGGGCAGTCGCTTTCAATTTTTTTTCGAAGCGATATCAGCCTGAGCTGCAAATAGCACCGCATTGGAATTGCTTCCAATGCAGTGCTATTTTGTGAGTGTAATTTCAGCCCTGCGCCGTGGCTATTACCATGGTTGGTTATTATATACTGCGCAGGTCTTATAGAGAGTGGCACTAACGCATATTAGTGCGTATTTGGAACTAGATTGACGTTTATCCGCGAATTAAGCGGCAAATTTTAAGCCATTACGACGTGGCTGAATTTGGTGAATCGTGTTGGTCACCGTGCCGATAATCGGCAATGAAGTCCAATCTTTAGTTTTGATGTTGTGCATTTGAGAATCTAGTGCCATGAAAATAAATTCATCGTTGTGCGAGATAAATTCATAAATGTGAAATTCATTGCCCGTTTCGAGTACCACAAAATCGCCCACAGCGAGGTTGTCATTTTTTTCCACCACGAGCATATCGCCTTGTTCAATGCCCCAAGCCAACATATTAGGGTTGGTCACGCGAATGAAACAGGTTTGTTGAGGGCGTTTAATACAATATAGGTTCAAATCAAGTTTTTTGTTGAATGTAGGATGTTGTTCGATATCGTTAAAAAACGGCATCGGATGATAAGAAAACGTCATATCATTTTGAGCGATTGTATTTGCGTAGTTCATCATCTTAGGTTCCTCTAAGCTTTTGAAAGTAGTGGTTGTTTGCACAGGTATTAATATACTGTTGTTTTGTACAGGTTGTCAATATTGAATAGAAAAAATTTTTTTATGTCGCAAAATATTAGAAAATATTTATGAAATGATAATTTGGAGAGAAAAATAAAAAGAAAACGTTTTCTTTCAAATGAAATTTAAGCTATCTTTACGGCGTTTTAGGCGGATCATTAATGATCTTAAGTTCAATCTCGTTTTTATTTAATCTTATTATGAATACATCACGTTTAGTTCATTTTCTTTTCCAAGGTAATTTGGTCAAACGAATTGCTATTGGTCTTATCCTAGGGCTCCTTGTTGCGCTTGTTAATCCGAGCATTCAACAGACGCTTGATTTTAATTTAGCATCAAATGTTGGCGTGTTAGGACAAGTTTTCGTAAAAGCATTACGTGCAGTAGCACCGATTTTGATTTTCTTCCTTGTTATGGCAGCTTTAGCGAATAAAAAAGTCGGCTCCAAAAGCAATATGAAGGAAATTATCGTACTTTATTTACTCGGTACGTTTTTAGCCGCAGTTATTGCGGTAATTGCAAGTATGCTATTTCCATCGGAAGTCGCATTGGCGGTGAGAGAAGACGCCAGTGCGGCGCCACAGTCAGTGGGAGAAGTGTTATTGGCTTTGGTTTTAAACGTAGTGGATAATCCGTTAAATGCAATTTTTAAAGCGAACTTCATCGGTGTGTTAGCTTGGTCTATTGGTTTAGGTTTAGCGCTTCGTCACGCTTCTGAAAATACGAAGCAAACTGTGGCAGATTTTGCGGAGGCGATTTCCGCCATTGTACGCCTCATTATTTCTTTTGCGCCGTTAGGAGTATTCGGTTTGGTGGCGGAAACTTTGTCGGACAAAGGTTTATCGGCATTAGGCGGTTATGCGCAATTATTGGTTGTATTAATCGGTACGATGTTATTCACCGCATTTGTGATTAACCCGCTCTTGGTGTATTGGAAAATTCGTCGCAATCCTTATCCATTAGTATGGACTTGCGTGCGTGAAAGCGGTGTAACAGCATTCTTTACCCGTAGTTCCGCAGCGAATATTCCGGTTAACATTGCTTTGGCAAAACGTTTAAATCTTGATGAAGAAACCTATTCGGTTGCGATTCCGCTCGGGGCGACCATTAATATGGCGGGAGCAGCAATTACGATTACTGTATTAACCCTTGCGGCGGTAAATACTTTGGGAATGGAAGTGCCATTTATTAGCGCCGTGTTATTGAGCGTCGTGGCATCTCTTTGCGCATGTGGCGCATCGGGTGTGGCCGGCGGTTCATTATTACTTATTCCGTTAGCTTGTAGCTTGTTTGGTATTTCTGACGATGTAGCGGCGCAAATGATTGGCGTTGGCTTTATTATCGGTATTTTGCAAGACTCTACGGAGACCGCATTGAACTCTTCTACCGACGTGCTATTTACCGCAGCGGTATGCATGGAAGAAGAACGTAAAAATAACGCATAGTCAGATGATTCTATAAAGCGGACGAAAGTCCGCTTTTGTTTTTTACGCAGTCGTTGGTTATGCAGTGCATGGTGTTTTGGTATTTGTCAGGCGGAATGGCGGATATTGTTATGTACAAAGTGCGTGCTAATTTGATAGACTTTTTGTGGTTATATTAATCAAAAAGGGGAACTGAAATGGATGGGGTAATTGTTGCAACAATCGTCTTTCTTGTACTGGTCGTTGTCGTTTTATTTTCTACCGTCAAAACTGTACCGCAAGGTTATAATTGGACGATCGAACGCTTTGGACGTTATACACGCACTTTAATGCCGGGTTTAAACTTGGTGTTGCCTTTTGTGGACCGCGTTGGTCGTAAGATCAATATGATGGAGCAGGTATTGGATATTCCGTCGCAAGAAGTGATTTCCAAAGATAACGCCAATGTGTCCATTGATGCTGTGTGCTTTGTGCAAGTGATTGATGCACGCAGCGCGGCTTATGAAGTGAATCACCTTGAACAAGCTATTATTAATTTGACAATGACCAATATTCGTACTGTATTGGGGTCGATGGAATTGGATGAAATGCTGTCTCAACGCGATTCCATCAACGGTCGTTTATTGGCGATTGTGGATGAGGCGACCAATCCTTGGGGAATTAAGGTGACGCGTATCGAAATTCGCGACGTACGTCCGCCGCGCGAATTGATTGACTCGATGAATGCGCAAATGAAAGCGGAACGTAATAAACGTGCGGAAGTATTGGAGGCGGAAGGAATTCGTCAGGCGGAAATTTTACGTGCCGAAGGGGAAAAACAAGCGCGTATCTTGAAAGCGGAAGGGGAGCGTCAAGAAGCCTTTTTACAAGCAGAAGCGCGTGAACGTGCGGCGGAAGCGGAAGCCAAAGCGACTCAAATGGTCTCTGAAGCCATTGCCAGTGGTAATACCAAAGCGATTAATTATTTTATTGCACAAAAATATACCGAAGCCTTAAAAGAAATCGGCGGTGCACAAAACAGTAAAGTTGTCCTGATGCCGCTTGAAGCAGGTAATTTAATCGGATCCGTTGCGGGCATTGCGGAATTATTAAAAGGCGATAAAAAAGCGTAAACGGTATTTTATGTTTAAAAATGCGGTTGAAGTGAACCGCATTTTTTCTATCCATTTTTCCAAGGAGGCAATATGGCGGAATGGTTGACGACATGGACATTATGGCACTGGTTGGTACTAGGTTTCGTTTTGCTGATTGTGGAAATTATGGTGCCGGGTGTATTTTTGCTTTGGTGGGGCTTAGCGGCGTTAGGCACCGCATTGGTACAGTTCCTTATTCCGGCTTTTTCTCTTACCGAACTGGCGATATTTTATGCGTTATTGGCTTGCATTTTGTCGGTAGGTTGGTGGAAATACCAGCACGGCAAAGATCATCGTGATCAAGTTAAAACGGACTTAAATCAGCGCGATCACGCCATGCTCGGCAAACGCGGCAGCGTGCAAGAAATTGCATCAAACGGCATCGGACGCGGTGTATTCGGTGATACCACTTGGCGTATCCAAGGCGAACGTCTTCGTGCGAATGATCTGATTGAAGTGAAAGCCGTTAGCGGCATCACATTAATTGTTCAAAAGGTGACGGAATGAATCACCTTATTATTTTTGCACATCCGAACGCGAAAGGCAGCTTTGGCCGCGCCATTGCCGATCGCGTAGCGAAAACTGGTCAAGCGTTAGGCGTGCTAACTCAGTTTCGCGATCTTTATACGATGAATTTTAATCCGATTATTTCTTTTGAAGAATTACAAGCGGCGAATAAAGGCATTATTCCCGAAGAAGTTAAACACGAACACAATCTTATTCTTCAGGCTGATTTAATCAGCTTAGTTTACCCGTTATGGTGGATGGGCTTTCCGGCGATTTTAAAAGGCTACTTAGATCGCGTGTTAAGCCATGGATTTGCCTATAAAACGGAAAACGGCGAATCTGTCGGCTTGCTGAAAGGTAAACAAATGCAGCAATTCATTACCATTGGTAGCAATGTGGATAAATATAAAGAATGCGGCATGGATAAGTCTCTCGACCATTGTTTGGTGAACGGCTTGTTTAATTATTGCGGTATTGACAACGTTAGTTATGAATTATTCGGTGATATTCATTTGATTGATGACGCAGCCCGTCGTGCGATGCTTGATCTTGCCGAGCAAAAAACTCGCGAAAAACTCACCATACTTTTGCAACAAAATGCACAGGAAAACGCTTAATGACCCAACAAAATCAAGTCAATAATTTCTCTTTAATCAGCCGTTTATTCGGCAATTTATTCTATCGCCTTCCCTCCGATGCGGTGCTCTCTGGAGTGTTCGATTGGTTGCAACAAAAAGGTTTAAACCAAGTTTGGGCGTTGGATACGGATAAAGAAAGCCAAGTGGCTTTGGATAATCTTCAACTGAAAATTGATTTGAAGTTGCTCGATCAAGAATATCAAAAACTATTCGGCGCCGAAGGTAAAGTACCGACAGCAATTTCCGCTTATGATTTGAACTTGTCGGAATTTGTCGCATTTCGACAAAAATGCGGTATGCCTGATATAGAAAGCGCGGATCATTTTGCGCTGCTTTTGCTCGCTGCCTCTTGGCTGGAAGATAATGAGGATTCCGTTGTTACACAGCGAGTACTGTTTGAAGATTTTCTACTGCCTTGCGCGGCAAAATTCCTCACTCAAGTGGAAACCTACGCTACACTGCCGTTTTACCGCTCGCTTGCTTCGCTTACACGCGAGATTTTAGCGGCGATGGCGGACGAGTTGGATGAAAGTGCGTTCAATTTAGACTAATCTACCATTACAATCATATTTCAATGACGACATTTACTCTCGAACCTCAAGACAACGGCCGCCTTCAATCCCTTTGCGGTGCGTTTGATGAGCATCTTAAACTCATCGAAAAAGAGTTTAATCTCAATATTTCCCGTAACAATTTCACTTTTACTATCAAATCCAACGAAGAAAATCCTAAATCGCATCATGAAAAGCTAATTCAATGCGCAATTAAATTAATTCAAGATTTGTACATGGAAACCGCGCCGATTAAAAGTAAAGTAAAAGAGCTAGAGCTGCAAAACGTACATATGGTGCTACAGGAATGTCGAATGTTATCGCAAGTGGAACCGGAACGCGCGAAAAGCGATATTTATAGTAGTGTGATTAAAACTAAGCGGGGTGTAATTAAGCCGCGCGGCGTCAATCAAGTGCAATATTTGCATAATATTCTGACGCACGATATTAGTTTTGGTATTGGGCCGGCAGGAACGGGGAAAACTTTTTTAGCCGTAGCAGCCGCCGTAGAAGCTTTGGAACGCCAAGAGATTCGTCGCGTGTTACTTACCCGTCCGGCAGTAGAAGCCGGAGAAAAATTAGGCTTTTTACCGGGCGATCTAGGACAAAAAATCGAACCTTATTTGCGCCCTCTTTACGATGCTTTGTTTGAAATGCTGGGTTTTGAACGTGTGCAAAAACTGATGGAACGTAATGTGATTGAAATTGCGCCGCTTGCGTATATGCGCGGTCGAACTTTAAACGATAGTTTTATCATTTTAGATGAAAGCCAAAATACTACCGTGGAGCAAATGAAAATGTTTCTTACCCGTATCGGTTTTAATTCCAAGGCAGTCATTACTGGGGATATTACTCAAATCGATTTGCCGCGTAGTACTAAATCGGGCCTTCGTCATGCAATTGAAGTGTTGAATGCGGTGCCGGAATTGAGTTTCAATTATTTTGATAGTCAAGACATTGTACGTCATCCGGTAGTCGCGAAAGTTGTACAAGCGTATGAAGCCTGGGAAATTCAGGATGAAATTCGTCGTAAAGAACGTGAAGAAATTCGAAAACTAGAGCGTGAGCAAGCTGAAGTACGCAATTGAAATAAGAGAAAATAAAAAAAACGCGTTGAGGATAAGCTCAACGCGTTTTTTTATTTAATTTTTCTTATAAACCAATTACTGCAAATAATACCCAAACGGTGTAAATGGTAGCCAAACCATAGAAGATAAAGCCACCGGCAGGAACATGGATTTTAAGATCGTGCATACCGTGGTGGATACGGTGTAATCCGCACCACATTGGGAAAATAGTGAGCACAAGAATTATAAGTTTTCCGATCCAGGAATACGCGAAAGTAATTAAGTTAGCCGGATCGATTAAGCCGAAAGGTAACAACAAGCCTAAGATTAAAATTACCACGGGGAAGAAAATTGCGCTAACTGTACCGCCGGCACCGAAAAGCAACCATACCGGTGGTTCGCCGGAGCGTTTTGGATTTTTATCAACCATTTTTTCTCTCCCTTAGATATAAACTAAAACTAGTGCAACCAGGCTTATAAGTCCGGTTACCGCCCAAAGCGCATTTCTGATAACGTGATGCGGTAAACGTTCATTTTTTACAATGATGTTCATCACTTTTGGCGTCATTAAGAAATAAGTCACGGTGTGGTAAAGTGTCGCCACGAGCGTAATGATATTTAACACCACTACGATTGGGTTTCTTAAAAACTCAATGAAATTCAAAATACCTAGGCCCGGTATTGGGTTGCCGGCAAGGCAAAGCACGCCATAGAGCAACACGATACAGAACCATACAGCAAAAATTGAGGTTGCTTCACGTAGCATATAAGCCTTGTAGAAGTCTAATTTTTGCCACCAAGTAGCCGTCATTGGGCGAACATATTTTTTGCGTTTACTAACAGTTACTGACATATCTTCCCCCTTTAGCCTTTTGGTTTTAGCATAGAGATAACATAATCTTTGGCACTTTCTACTTTGCCTTGGTTAATGGCTGAAGCCGGATCCACATGCTTCGGACAAACTTCGGAACAATAACCCACGAAAGTACAGCTCCATACGCCGTTTTTACCGTTTAACAATGGCATGCGCTGCGCTTTACCGTGGTCCCGGTTATCAAGATTATAACGGTGCGCCATAGTAATCGCGGCAGGGCCTAAGAATTCAGGATTCAAACCAAACTGTGGGCAAGCGGCATAGCACAAGCCACAGTTGATACACATGGAGAACGTTCTGTATTTCTCAAGTTGTGCCGGCGTTTGTTTTGTACGACTTTTTGCAAGTTCTGTAGATGGATGTGGTTTACCGTCTAAAGCAGGTGCTTCGTTGCCGATAATATACGGTTTGATCGCTTCCAAACTTTCGATAAAGTGACTTAAATCTACTACTAAGTCGCGTTCAATCGGGAAGTTCGCCAGCGGTTCGATACGCATATGACCACTATAATCACGCAAGAACGTTTTACAAGCTAATTTCGGTTTATTATTAACCATCATTCCGCAAGAACCGCAGATTGCCATGCGACAAGACCAACGGTAAGAAAGGGAAGGTTCAAGTTTATCTTTAATGTAACCTAACGCATCAAGTAGGGATGTTTGGTTATCATAAGGCACTTGATAAGTGCTTAAATGTGGCTCTTGATCGTTTTCGGGATTGTAGCGTAATACTTCAACATTCATTACTGGTGAATTAGCCATTTGCTTGCTCCTTAGCTTTTGCAGCCGCTTCTTGAGCTTCTGCTTCTGCACCGTAAACGCGTTTTGCAGGTTGAGATTTAGTGATTTTCACCGGACTGTATTCAATGCGCGGTGCGCCGTTCTCATTGTAGAAAGCAAGAGTGTGTTTTAAGTAATTTACATCATCACGTTCAGTATAATCTAAGCGCTGGTGTGCGCCTCGAGATTCTTTACGTTCAATCGCAGAATTTGCGATAGATTGAGCCACATCTAAGATGTAGCCTAATTCTACGGTGTAAAGTACGTCGGTATTGAACACACTTGAACGATCCGCAACACGAATACGTTTGTAACGTTCTTTAAGTTCGGCAATTTTGTCTACCGCTTTTTGCATGCTTTCTTGGTCGCGATAAATACCACAACCTTCTTCCATTATGGTACCCATTTCATCACGGATTTCAGACCAAGATTCATTGCCTTCTTGATTGTAAAGCGCCTCTAAGCGAGTAACGACGTCTTTGGCTTGTGCATCGACTGCAGTTTGATTGGCCGGTTGTGCTTCAACGGCACGCTGCGCCGCGTATTCACCTGCTACGCGACCTAATACCACTAATTCGGCTAATGAATTAGAGCCTAAACGATTGGCGCCATGTAAACCTGAAGACGCGCATTCTCCCACGGCAAATAAGCCTTTAATACGAGTTTCGCTGTTAAAGTCCACCTCAATACCGCCCATGGTATAGTGAACGACTGGGCGAACCGGAATTGGTTGATTTACAGGGTTTACGCCTTCATAAGCGCTTGCTAATTCGCAGATGAACGGTAGACGTTCATGTAAGTATTTTTCGCCTAGGTGACGTAAGTCTAAGTGAACTACATCCACACCTTTGGCAGTTTTTAAGGTATTACCTTTTTTCCATTCTTGCCAGAATGCCTGAGAAACTTTATCGCGCGGGCCGAGTTCCATGTATTTATTTTGCGGTTTACCGATTGGAGTTTCCGGACCAAGACCGTAATCTTGTAAATAACGGTAGCCGTTTTTGTTGACTAAGATACCGCCTTCACCGCGACAACCTTCGGTCATCAAAATGCCGGTATTCGGTAAGCCGGTCGGGTGATATTGAACGAATTCCATATCACGTAAAGGAACACCATGACGATATGCCATAGACAAACCGTCACCTGTCACGATTCCTCCGTTGGTATTGAATTTGAATGCACGACAACCGCCGCCTGTTGCGATGACCACCGCATTGGCGTTAATTTGTATCAATGTGCCTTCCATCATGTTCATTGCAACCATACCGCGGGCGTGACCGTCATCGACCAAAATGTCTAACACAAAGTGTTCGTCGAAACGTTGAATTTGAGGGAATTGGGTTGATGTTTGGAAAAGAGTATGTAACAAGTGGAAACCGGTTTTATCTGCGGCAAACCAAGTCCGTTCAATTTTCATTCCGCCGAAACGACGTACGTTTACATCGCCATCAGCTTTACGGCTCCAAGGACAGCCCCAACGTTCCAGCTGGGTCATTTCCACCGGAGAATGTTCAACGAAGTATTCCACCACGTCTTGCTCACATAACCAGTCGCCGCCGGCTACGGTGTCTTGGAAGTGCTTGTCATAAGAGTCTTCTTCTTTAATGACCGCCGCCGCGCCGCCTTCAGCTGCAACCGTATGGCTACGCATCGGGTAAACTTTTGAAACTAATGCAATTTTTAAGTTAGGATTCGCTTCCGCTGCAGCAATCGCCGCACGTAAACCGCCGCCACCAGCACCAACAATTGCAATATCGACATTAACTGTTTGCACGATATCCTCCAATCAGTAGAAAGTAAAAAATAAAACACCCAAAGGGTGGACGGCGGCATTGTGCCATCTTTTTTACAAATTAATAACTTTTTTTAGGGCGAAATTTCGATAAATTGACGATTTTGTGATCTACCTCAAAAAGTTAATTTATCTAAGCAAATCAAATGAGAAGGGTTGTTATTTGGGCTAATAAACAAGCGAAACGGAGGATAAGTTGAGTTGCCGAATCCAGTCATTTACAATGGGCGACTTCACATCGTTCACCTAAAAAAGTCGAGGGAAAGTGACCGTGCTTACGTCCGAAAAAAAGGCTTGGCAGCCTTCCGCCAACATTGAAAATCTTTTAAAACGCGCCAAAATTATCGCCGAAATCCGCCGTTTCTTTACCGATCGCGGTTTATTGGAAGTGGAAACGCCGGTATTGAGTGAATTCGGCGTGACCGATCTTCATCTTTCTACCTTCAGTACGGAATTTATTGCGCCTTTTGATGCGCTTTCAAAAACCTTATGGCTTGGTACCAGCCCGGAATATCACATGAAACGTTTGCTTGCCGCCGGGAGTGGGCCGATCTTCCAAATCAGCAAAGTTTTTCGCAATGAAGAGGCCGGTAATCGTCATAATCCCGAATTTACTATGCTTGAATGGTATCGGCCGCATTTTGATATGTATCGATTAATTAACGAAGTGGATGATTTACTGCAACAAATTTTAGATTGCTTGCCGGCGGAAAGCATGAGCTATCAATTTGCTTTTCAAGAATACGTTGGGTTAGATCCGCTTTCGGCAACGCGTAAAGAATTGATGGAGGCAGCGCGTCAACAGAATTTTATGGCAGAAGAGGACGAAGATCGTGACACGTTATTGCAATTTCTATTCAGTGAAATGGTGGAACCGAAAATCGGCTTAAATGCGCCGGTGGTGATTTATCATTTTCCTTCTTCGCAAGCTGCTTTAGCGCAATTAAGCCCCGAAGATCAACGTGTGGCGGAGCGTTTTGAGTTCTATTACAAAGGCGTGGAACTTGCCAACGGTTTTCATGAACTTACCGATGCGGACGAACAACGGCGTCGTTTTGAGCAGGATAACCGTCAACGCCAAAAAGCCGGCCTGCCGTTGCGTGCGATTGACGAACGTTTTCTTGGTGCATTACAAGCGGGAATGCCGAATACTGCCGGCGTCGCGTTAGGCGTGGATCGCCTCGTAATGATTGCTCTGGGCGTTGAGACCATCAAAGAGGTTATTTCTTTCTCTATCGAAAACGCCTAATCCTTGTGTGGTGCGTTTTCAATGCGGTGCTCAAATCAATGTTCATTGATGCGCAAGCGCTTTTCTTTTCTAGCGCTCTCTTTGCTTTTCGAGTACAATCCGCCAGCTAAATTTGATGACTTTTGAATTGAGAAAACCTATCTATTTATGAAGAATATTCGCAACTTTTCTATTATTGCCCATATTGACCACGGTAAATCGACTTTATCGGATCGTCTAATCCAAACTTGCGGCGGCTTGTCCGACCGCGAAATGGCGGAGCAGGTGTTGGATTCTATGGATCTGGAACGCGAGCGCGGGATTACTATTAAAGCGCAAAGTGTGACGTTGAACTATAAAGCCAAAGACGGCGAAACCTATCAACTGAATTTTATCGATACCCCGGGGCACGTTGACTTTTCTTACGAAGTGTCCCGTTCTCTTGCCGCTTGTGAAGGGGCGTTGTTGGTGGTGGATGCGGGGCAAGGCGTGGAAGCACAAACGTTAGCAAATTGCTACACCGCCATTGAAATGAATTTGGAAGTTGTGCCAATTTTAAACAAAATCGACCTGCCTGCCGCTGAACCTGAACGTGTTGCAGAAGAAATCGAAGACATCGTAGGCATTGATGCAATTGATGCGGTGCGTTGTTCCGCCAAAACCGGCGTGGGTATTGAAGATGTATTGGAAGAAATCGTGGCGAAAATTCCGGCGCCGGAAGGGGATCCGAATGCGCCATTACAGGCATTAATTATTGATTCTTGGTTTGACAATTATTTAGGCGTGGTCTCTTTGGTGCGGATTAAAAACGGTACCTTGCGTAAAGGCGACAAAATCAAAGTCATGTCCACCGGCCAATCTTATAATGTGGATCGCTTGGGAATTTTTACGCCGAAACAAGTAGATACTACAATTTTAAATTGCGGCGAAGTGGGTTGGGTCGTGTGTGCTATTAAAGATATTTTAGGCGCACCGGTAGGGGATACCCTAACTTTACATAATAATCCGGCAAGTTCCGTATTACCGGGCTTTAAAAAAGTGAAGCCACAGGTTTATGCGGGGCTATTCCCAATTAGTTCCGATGATTATGAAGCCTTCCGTGATGCGCTCGGCAAATTAAGCCTGAATGATGCGTCTCTGTTCTATGAGCCGGAAAATTCCACCGCGCTCGGTTTCGGTTTCCGTTGTGGCTTCCTTGGGTTGTTGCACATGGAAATTATTCAGGAACGCTTGGAGCGTGAATATGATTTAGATCTCATCACCACCGCACCGACGGTAGTCTATGAAGTCGAACTGACCAACGGCGAGGTTGTTTATGTAGATAGCCCGTCAAAATTGCCGCCATTGAACAATATCGCAGAAATTCGTGAGCCGATTGCGGAATGTAATATGCTGTTGCCACAAGCTTATTTGGGTAACGTGATTACGTTGTGCGTGGAGAAACGCGGCGTACAAACCCACATGGTGTATCACGGCAATCAAGTGGCGATCACTTATGAAATCCCGATGGGCGAAGTTGTGCTAGACTTCTTTGATCGTCTGAAATCTACATCTCGCGGTTATGCGTCTTTGGATTACGGTTTTAAACGCTTCCAAGCGGCGGACATGGTGCGCGTAGATATTATGATCAATGGCGAACGCGTGGATGCTCTTGCGTTAATCGTACACAAAGACAACGCACCTTATCGTGGTCGTGAATTGGTGGAAAAAATGCGTGAACTGATTCCGCGACAACAATTTGACATCGCCATTCAGGCGGCAATCGGCAACCACATCATCGCTCGTTCCACCGTCAAACAATTGCGTAAAAACGTATTGGCGAAATGTTATGGTGGCGACGTGAGCCGTAAGAAAAAATTATTACAAAAACAAAAAGAAGGTAAAAAACGTATGAAGTCTCTGGGTAACGTGGAAGTGCCGCAGGAAGCGTTTTTAGCGATTCTTCATGTCGGAAAAGATAAATAAAGAAAACTCAGAAGGAAATTATGTCGAATTTATTTTTTGTGATTTTATTAGCGGTCGGTTTTGGTATTTGGAAATGGTTGGATTTCCTCCAATTGCCAAACACTTTCAGTATTTTATTACTGATTTTAACCGTACTTTCCGGCGTGTTATGGTGCTATCACCGCTTTGTAGCGGTGCCAAAGCGTAACCGTCAAATTGCGCGTGTCGAGCAACGCACAGGCCAAGCACTAAGTGATGAAGAAAAGGCCAAAATTGAACCGATTTCTGAAGGTTCCGAGTTTTTATCATCATTGTTCCCTGTACTTGCCGTGGTGTTTTTAGTGCGTTCTTTTCTGTTTGAGCCTTTTCAAATTCCGTCCGGTTCAATGGAATCCACCTTGCGAGTGGGCGATTTTCTTGTGGTTAATAAATATGCTTACGGCGTGAAAGATCCGATTTTCCAAAATACTATTATCGCAGGCGATAAACCGCAACGTGGTGATGTGATTGTGTTTAAAGCACCGCATCAAGCGCTTATGCGTACCGGTCTCGGCGCAAGTCGGGCGGCTTATGCGGAAAATCTGGCATTGACCTCAAAAGACAATATGTCCGGCGTTGATTACATTAAACGCATTGTCGGGCAGGGTGGTGATCGTGTGATTTTCGATATGGATAAGAAAACTTTACAAATCGTTTACGCTAAAGACGGTAAACCTTGCGATTTAAATTGCGAAATCCGTGTATTCGAATATACGCAAAATCCGACGAATCCGGCATTCCCAAATGAATTGGAATTTACCGAACAAGGTGATGTTACGCACAATATTTTAATTAGCCCGTATCGTCGTTATTCCGGCCCGGAATTTTTTCCGCAAGACAGTAATCCGACAGCAGAATGGGTCGTGCCGGAAGGACAATATTTCGTGATGGGTGATAATCGCGATCACAGTGACGACAGTCGTTTTTGGGGATTCGTTCCGGAAAAAAATATTGTCGGCAAAGCCGTTTATATTTGGATGAGTTTGGACAAAGAGCCAAACGAATGGCCGACCGGCTTCCGTTTTGAACGTTTCTTTACGACAATTAAATAATATGAATCAGTTAGATAGATTAGAGCATAAAATCGGCTATCAATTTAACGATAGATCACTCCTAAAATTAGCGCTGACACACCGTAGCGCGGCCGCTCAACATAACGAACGTCTGGAATTTTTAGGCGATTCCATTCTTAATTTCACGATTGCCGAGGCGCTTTATCATCAATTTCCTCGCAGTAATGAAGGCGAATTAAGTCGTATGCGCGCGACGTTGGTGCGTGAACCGACTTTGGCGACTCTCGCCCGTCGATTTGCATTGGGTGACTATATGTCGTTGGGTTCCGGGGAATTGAAAAGCGGTGGTTTTCGTCGCGAGTCGATTCTTGCCGATTGCGTAGAAGCGATTATCGGTGCAATGTCGCTCGATCAGGGGCTAGAGACGGCAACGCAAGTGGTCCGGAATTGGTATGGCAGGTTATTGGCTGAAATCAAACCCGGCGACAATCAAAAAGATGCGAAAACCCGTTTGCAGGAATATTTACAAAGCAGACATTTACCGTTGCCAACTTATGAAGTGGTAAATATTCGAGGAGAAGCCCATTGCCAAACCTTTATCGTGGAATGTAAGGTGAAAAATGCGGATAAAATCGACCGTATTTTTGTGGCAAAAGGTTCAAGTCGGCGCAGAGCCGAACAAGCAGCAGCGGAACAAATTTTAAAAGAACTGGACATCAAATGACCGAACAACATACTCAGACCTACTGCGGCTTTATCGCCATCGTAGGTCGCCCAAATGTGGGCAAATCGACGCTCTTAAATAAAATTTTAGGGCAAAAAATTTCCATCACTTCGCGCAAAGCGCAAACCACCCGTCATCGTATTGTGGGAATTAAAACCGAAGGAGTCTATCAAGAAATCTATGTAGACACGCCGGGGCTTCACATCGAAGAAAAACGTGCCATTAACCGTTTAATGAACCGCGCCGCTAGCAGTGCCATTGGTGACGTAGATTTGATTATTTTTGTGGTGGACGGCACCCATTGGAACGCCGATGACGAAATGGTGTTAAACAAACTCCGTTCCGCTCGTGCGCCGGTAGTGTTAGCCATCAACAAAGTGGACAACATCAAAAATAAAGACGATTTACTGCCATTTATTACGGAAATCAGTAGCAAATTTAACTTTGCCCACATTGTGCCGATTTCGGCGCAGCGCGGTAATAATGTACATGAGTTGGAAAAAATCGTGCGCCAATCTTTACGCGAAGGCGAGCATCACTTCCCTGAAGATTATGTGACGGACCGTTCGCAACGTTTTATGGCTTCGGAAATAATCCGCGAGAAATTGATGCGTTTCACCGGCGAAGAATTACCGTATTCCGTTACCGTTGAAATCGAACAGTTTAAAGTGAACGAACGTGGAACTTACGAAATCAACGGCTTGATTCTAGTCGAACGCGAAGGCCAAAAGAAAATGGTTATCGGAGCCGGCGGTCAGAAAATCAAAACCGTTGGTATGGAAGCGCGTGCCGATATGGAACGTTTATTCGATAATAAAGTTCATTTAGAACTTTGGGTGAAAGTAAAATCAGGTTGGGCCGACGACGAACGTGCATTACGAAGTTTGGGTTATATGGACGAATAAAGCACGCTGATTTTTCTTAACAAAGCCAAGGTTTTGATGCCTTGGCTTTTGTTTTTCAGTGCTTTATCTTGACATAGTAAAACAGCACCGCATTGAAGCCTTCTCCAATGCGGTGCTATTTTTGACTTCCGACAGCGGGTTCGGCAAATGGCTTAGATGGGTTTACGAACCGCCTTAGGCAATAACGAGCTTAGCGTAAGTTTTAACCAAGAATTATTTTTCTCCCCAAACTTCCTTGGCGATTTCCTCCACATAACGCACTTTCATCCATTGTTGCGCTTCGCTCATAATGTTGCCTTCTTCCGTTGAAGCGAAACCGCATTGCGGGCTTAGGCAGAGCTGTTCTAACGGCACATATTTGGCCGCTTCGGCAATACGGGCCTTGATCGAATCTTTATTTTCTAATTGCGGAAATTTGGAACTAATTAAGCCTAATACCACTTTGCCTTTATGCGGATTTTCGGCGAAGTATTTTAGCGGTTCGAAACCGCCGGAACGTTCGTCATCGTATTCTAAGAAATAGCCGTCATAGTTGGTTTTCGCAAACAGTGCATCGGCAATCGGGTCGTAAGCACCGCTTAATAAGTAAGTGGAACGGAAGTTCCCGCGACAAACATGGGTGGTAATCAACATATCTGCCGGCTTATCGGCGAGCACCGCTTGAATATTTTCTAAGGCTTGGGCTTTGTCGGCTTCAAATTCTGGCTTTAAATGATTGTTACAGAGCGAACCCCAGTACACATCGTCAAATTGCAAATAACGGCAGCCCGCATCGTAAAAGGCTTGAATTGCATCTTTGTAAGCCTGTTGTACGTCTTTGGCAAATTCTGCGCGGCTGGCATAAACGCCGGTATCCCATTGAATTGGGTACATTAATTGGTTCGGGCTTGGAATGGTGTATTTCACTATGCCACGTTCGCCCACGATGCCTTTTAATTTTTTGAAATGCTCAATAAACGGATGATTCGGATTCCAAGAGACTTTACCGCAACAACGGGTGTTGTAAGGTTTGGTTTCTACACCGTTGAATTTGTAACCGTGTTCCGGTTGATAACCTTCAATGCCGTTTAAATTTTCTAAGAAATCAATATGCCAAAATGCACGACGAAATTCACCGTCGGTAATCACTTTGATGCCCGCGTTTAATTGGGCTTGCACCAATTTGGCAATTTCTTGATCTTCAATTTCGGTAAGCTGTTCACGGCTAATTTCAGCGGCAGCGAATTTTGCACGAGCCTCTTTTAACGGTTGCGTTCTTAAATAAGATCCCACGGTATCGGCGTGGAAAGGAAGGGTGGCCGTTGTCATAGTATTTTCCTTTGTTTGAGTTAAGGACTTATTCTAACGAAAACAAAGAATGAATTAAAATGAGGTTTTTTGTTGAAAATGGTGAAATTTATTCATAAATCTGCGGCGTGAATGCCCGTTGCGCAGGCATAAGCCGAGCTCCACGCCCATTGAAAATTATAGCCGCCCAACCAACCGGTAACGTCTAGGACTTCACCGATAAAATATAAGCCTTTCACCGTTTGGCTTTCCATGGTTTTGGAGGAAATATGGTTGGTATTCACGCCGCCCATCGTTACTTCCGCAGTACGATAACCTTCGGTTCCATTCGGGGTAAATTGCCAATGATGGACTAAATCGAGCGCATTTTTTAATTGCGCTTTGCTTAAGTTGGCGAGCGCTTCATCTTTGAACATACCTTGTTCCAGCCACAGCTCGACCAGTTTTTTCGGCAGTAAACGCGTTAGAAGGCTTTTCAGCGTTTGCTTAGGCGAGTTTTGTTTGGCTTGTTTGATTTCTTCTTCTAAATGGTGTGTCGGCAATAAATCAATGATTACGGATTCATTCGGTTGCCAATAATTAGAAATTTGCAACGGCGCCGGACCTGAAATGCCACGATGAGTAAACAAAAGTTGATTATGAAAAGATTGGCCACATTGCGCCGTGACCTTTATCGGTAAGCTGATGCCTGCTAGCCCGCTTAAAAATTTATCGATTTCGCGATAAGTAAAAGGCACCAAGCCGGCGCGCGGCGGTACGATCGGAATACCAAATTGTTCCGCCACTTGATAGCCGAACGGAGTGGCGCCCAGTCGCGGCATGGAAAGTCCGCCGGTGGCGATGACGAGGTTTTTGCATTGCCAATGTGCACCACCGGCCTGCAAGCAGAAAGCGCCTATTTCAGTGCCTTCAATGCGGTGCAGTTTTGACACTTCACTGCGCAAGCAAATTTGTACGCCGTATCGATGACATTCCGCTTGTAACATATCGACGATGTTCTCCGCGCTTTCATCACAAAATAATTGTCCGAGTTCTTTTTCGTGGTAAGCGATGTCGTATTCCTCCACCAAGGAAATAAAATCCCGGTTGGTATAACGGGCGAGGGCAGATTTTACAAAATGCGGATTTTGCGAAAGGTAATGAGCCGGCGTGATATCCAAATTAGTGAAATTACAAAAGCCACCGCCGGACATTAAAGTTTTGCGGCCGATCTTTTTGCCGTTATCCAACACTGTAACTTGACGCCCGAGTTTGCCTAATTGCGCGGCACAAAATAAACCGGCCGCACCGGCGCCGATAATGATTGTTTCGCTGTAATTCAAGGCGTTTCTCCGCGTTGTAGAAATTCCAACATTTTCATGCGTTGAATCACCATGCGGCGATCCACCGCGTTGTTAGCCGAATCCAATAATTGCTGCAAATAATCTTTCGCCTCGTCATAACGCCCCGCTTCCAAAGCAACGGCGGAGAGTAAAGAAAGACTGGCGATTTCTTTTTTATCTTGTTGCAATGCGCGCGTTATTAAGTTTTGAATTTCCGGCGTCATACGTTTGTCGGCAAGGTAATAAAGCGCCGTCGCTTTTAAACCCAAAATGCTCGGTTTGTCGCCGGCCAATTTTTCCGCGTTATTGTAGGCAATGAGCGCGTACTCAAATTCATTATTTTGTACATAGGCTTCGCCTAACTGAGTCCAGGCTTCTTCGTCGTTCGGATTAGCGCGTAATTTATCTTGAATTTTGCCGATAATATCTTCCGTTTTATGCGCATCCGTCATTTCAATTTGCTGATTATGCCATTCCTGCATCGTTTGCTCGCCCTGTTGCACGCGCTCGAAACGATCAAGCGAAAAGTAATAGGCGATAGGCATGGCAAGTACCAGTAGGAAGAGGATAAGACTCACTTTCTGACTATTTTTTTTCCACGAAAGACTTGGTTTATTCTGCTTGTGGGCGGCACTAGACGTAGTTCCAAAGGAAGCGATGTTTTCTCTTTTTGTTCGATGGACTGTTTCTCCCTGAAGTCGGGGAGGAAAAGTATTTTTTCTGCGAGACTGATAAATTAGCCCGAAAGCCAATATTAGCAATCCTACCGGTAATAACCACAACAGTGCGGTATTCCATTGAAACGGCGGTTTGTAATTGACAAAATCGCCGAATCGCGCGGTCATCGTATCAATGATTTGTTGGTCGGTTTTGCCTTCGTCCACCAGCTTATAAACTTCAATGCGTAAGTCGTAAGCAATCGGCGAATTGGATTCCACCAAGTTTTGGTTCTGACACTGCGGACAGCGCAAGGATTTCGCCAATTCCACCGCACGCATGCGATCGGTTTGATTTTTAAATTGATAAGTATCTACCATTTCCGCTTTTGCGAAGAGGGCGAATACAAAGAAAAGTAGGGTGAGAATCTGCTTCATTGTTTCATTAATTCTTTAATTTTCGGCAAAAATACCGTTTGCCAGGTTTCACGTTCAAGCAAACCCGAATGACGGTAACGAATCACGCCGTGTTCATCCACCAAATAGGTTTCCGGCGCTCCGTCCACGCCCAGTTTTAATGCGAGTTCACCGTGACTATCGTTAATTGTGAGGATAAACGGATTGCCCATCCGTTTAAGCATTTCAATGCCGTTTTTCGGATTGTCGCGATAATCAATGCCGATAATCGGGATGGTTTCGGCGATCTCCATTAAAAGCGGGTGTTCTTCTTTGCAATAGCCACACCAACTGCCCCAAACGTTAAGCAAAAATGGACGCTTAGGAAAATCTTTCGGACTTAAAGTTTGCGACGGAGCCAATAAATTGGCTTGGTAGAATTCCGGTACCGGTTTATCGATGAGCGCGGAGGCGATTTTCTTCGGATCTTGATTCAAACCCGCCATCAAAAGCAAACACAGGCTCAACAATAAAAAAAGCGGAATAAAAAAGAGGAGTTTTTTTTGCATTATTTTTCCTGTTTTCGACGTAATGCCAAAGCGCTGCAAAGCGCGCCTAACGCCATTAAAATGCCGCCCGCCCAAAGCCATCGAATCAACGGTTTGTAGTGCAAGCGGAAGGTGAATTCGCCATTGCCCAGGCTGTCGCCCATCACGATATAAAGATCACCCCAAAAGCCGGCGTCTATGCCGACTTCGCTCATGGTCATGGCACGCACATCGTAATAACGACGTTCGGGAATGATTCGAGTATAAGGCCGGCCGTTTTCGGTGACCTCAAAAAAGGCTACTTCGGCGGTAAAGTTTGGGCCGATCTCGTTAGAAAATTCGCGATAATGAAATTCGTATTGCCCTAAAGTCTGGCTTTGATGCGGTGCTAAACGGATACCGATTTCGCTGCCGAAATATCCGCTCATTACCGCACCCATGGCGGCAATCGCTACGCCGCTGTGGGCTAAAATCATGCCGAGCTGCGGCAAGCGAATGCGCTGCCAATTTTGCCATAAGGTCGCCACTAAAAGCCAAACAGCAAGGGTTAAAAGGGCAAATGCAAACGGTCGGAAAGTTAAGGCCTCGTTATGGCGTAGCTGTTGCCAAATCATTAGCGCTGAAATGATAAACGCCGGAACAAGTAACCATAAACGGCGTAAAAACATTGCGCGATTAAAGCCTGTTCGATGCAACGCAAGCGACGCCGTCATGGCGATTAACATGAACGCGATAATCGGCAGGAAAATACTATTAAAGTACGGACTTCCCACCGAAATCGAGCCCCAATTCATGGCTTGGAACAACATCGGATAGAAGGTGCCAAGGAAGGTGGAAACAGTGGCGACGGTGAGCAAAATATTCAGCAATAAAATACCGCCCGCTTTGGAAATGAGTCTAAATTCAACGGTGTTTTTATTATCGCTTCCCGCCCGCAAAGCAAATAAGCCGAATGCGCTGACGGTGAGCAGGAAGAAAATTAGCAGTAACACATAACCGCGCGTATTATCCAATGCAAAGGCATGCACGGAACTAAGCGCGCCGGAACGTACGATAAACGTACCGAGTATGCTGAACGCGAAAGCAATCAAGGAAAAGAGGGTTGTCCAATAATTAAAGGCGCCTTGTTTTTCCGTCACCGTTAAGCTGTGTAATAACGCCAATCCGAGCAACCACGGCATGAGCGAGGCGTTTTCCACCGGATCCCAAAACCACCAGCCGCCCCAACCGAGTTCGTAGTAAGCCCACCAAGCGCCGAGCACGATGCCGAGAGTTAAAAATAACCACGCACTCAGCACCCAGCACCGCATTGAACGGGCGATTTGGCGGGCGGAACGAGGGTAAATTAATGCCGCTAAACTCATAGCAAAATTTACGGCAAAGCCGACATAGCCGATGTAAAGCAGCGGAGGGTGGAAAATTAATCCGATGTCTTGCAGCATTGGATTAAGATCGCGTCCTTCTTGCGGTGGTGGAAAAATACGCCCGAACGGATTGGAGTAAAACAGGATAAATAGCGCGAAGCCGAAACAGATTAGCCCCAGCAAAGATAAGGTTTGCGTGGAAAACGTGCGGTCATGTTTACGGTTAAAGAACGCAAACGCAGCAAGCCAAAGGCTTAAGGAAAACAACCAAAATAACATTGAACCTTCATGTCCACCCCAAGTCGCCGCCACTTTGAAGAACAGCGGAAGTTGAGAATTTGAATGGGCTGCAACGTATTCAAGGGTAAAATCGTCCGTTGCGAAAGCGTAGGCGAGTAGCGCAATGGATGCGGTGCCGGATAAGGCGATCAGATAACTTAACCACCAGGCCGAATGGATGAGCGTTGGGCTTTTTTTATACAAGCCGAGTTGCGGTAGCAAAGCGAGGAAGAAAGCGCCGGAGGTTGCCAGTAAGAGAAAGAAAAAACCGAGTTCAGGAAGCATAATTTCGTTTGTTAAGAGTAATTGGCGAAGTACGGAAAAGTCACAAAAACGGCGTATCTTATTACGCCTTTATTAAAAAGGCCATTGCTAATTTTTGGCCGAATAAACTTTAAATTTCGACGTTTGCGCCAGAATGTCGAATACGTCGAAATGGTGTTGCAATAAATCGGCATAAGGCAAGAATGCATTGGCCACAATGCGTAATTCACCACCTTGATTCAAATGCTTTTTGGCCTGACCGATAAGTTCCTGTACGGTGCGATAGGCGGTGTTGATGCCATCATGGAAAGGCGGATTGGAAATGATCAGATCGAATTTACCTTCAACATTTGAGAACACATCGCTGGCCAAAACATCGCCTTCCAATTGGTTTTCCGCAAGGGTTTTGCGTGCTGATGCCAAGGCCATGGCGTGAATGTCGGTCATCGTAATTTGCGCGTCGGGATTACGTTTCTTAATCATTGCACCGATTACACCGGCACCGCATCCAAGATCCAATATTTTGCCGTTGATGCGATTCTGCAAAGTTGAAAGCAACAATGCAGTGCCAACGTCCAATTCGTGGGCGCTAAATACGCCGGGTAAACTGTGTACTATTAATCCATCCAACTGCGGATGCCGATAGCTTTTCCAATAATCGGCGAGGGCAAACTGCGGACGTTTTTGCAAGGAAAAATAATAAAGCCCACAACGGCGCGCCGAATCAATTTTTGCTGTGTTGCCGAAAGGTGCGAGCATTTTTTCCACCGAACGCACGCCGCTGCGATTTTCACCAACGATTAATATTTCTTGCGCGTCTTTTGCCCGCGCCAGCAGTTGCATCAGTTGGAACTGTACTTCTTGTTTGTTTTTTGTCCAGTAATAAATGATGAGATCCGCCTCACCTTCAAATTCGACGCCGAAATCGACGGCATCGGCGTGGCGCGCATAGTCGAAATAGCTGCTCCAAATGCTGACGGCGCTGCAATGCGGTGCTATTTGAGAAGGAAATTGGTCGTTAATTCCGCCGGCAAACAAAACGGATTTACCGCGAAAAAGGGGAAGGTGGCGTTGTAAAACTTCGCTTTCAAGAGAAATCACGCTTTGAATTCCTGTAGCTTATTGGTTAAAATTGTCGCCATTTTAGCAAAGATAGCGATGATAAAAAATGATTTCATGGCTTTTGCTATTTTTCTTGAGAGGACGTTTTTATGCAAAAAATTTTCTTAGCTGTGGCGCTGGCAAGCTTGCTTTCCGGTTGCCAATTAATCGAACAATTGCAAGGTAAGTGGCAAACACCGTCCGCCGGCGAAGTGACAGCTGAACAGGCAAAATTAGACGCGCAATATGAACGCGTGAAAAAAAATGGCGGAGAAATTCTGTTCAATGGCGAAAAATATTACAAACAAACTCAAGCAGTGAGAGGTGAAGATCCGCGTTTTATTAGTTTGGCGGTGAGTCAGGATCGCACTAATCGCAAGTCATTGTTAAGCGAAACCTTTTATTTGCAGGATATGTCCCATGAAGCGGCATTAACCGAAAAATACTTAAATTCGAATAAAAGCGCTTGCTCCTTGCAAGCTTTAAACGATGGCTCTACGCCTTATTACGCCTGTGATGGTAAAGACTTTCAACGCTTTATCGCGGTGGTGTATAAAGATAAAAATATTTTGTCGTTCCGTAGCTTAAAAGCTTATCAACAGAAACCGACGGTGTCGGAAGAAAAAGCCATCGTAAAAGGCTTAATCGACTATCCGTTCGATGCTATCGCGCGTTAATCATATGGACCGACGCCATCTCCTTTTAAACGAAATGGGCATCAGCCAATGGCAATTGTATCGCCCGGAAGTGCTCCGGGGTGTGGTGACTGTTGTCGTCGCACCACACATTCGATTAATCGTAGTTGCCGAGGAAGACTTCAGTCAAAGCGCGCTGTTTGCCGATATTTTGCGCGCTCTTGCATTGCCAAAAGAAGATTGTCTTTGCGTGAATGACGAGCAAGTTCAGCATCTCGAATTAAATCATTCCGCGCGTTATTGGCTGCTCGCCGAGGAGGCCAAACAGCACCGCATTGAAGCCTACTGTTTAAAGGCCGAGCAGATTTATCGTTCGCCGGATTTTGCGCAGTTTCAATCTTCTCCCGCAGCCAAACGTGAACTTTGGCGACAAATTCAACAAACTCAATAAATATGCCACAAATTTTTCCTGTCGAGGCGGACGATTTCGACTGCCTTTACGAAATCGAACGGCAAGCGCATCTTGTGCCTTGGTCGCTCGCTACGCTTAAGAATAATCAAGGCGAACGTTATTTGAATTTAAAATTGCTGGACGCACGCCGCATTGTCGGTTTTGCCGTTTGCCAAACGGTATTAGACGAAGCGACTTTATTTAATCTTGCTGTCGAACCGGCTAGTCAAGGTAAAGGCTTCGGCAAAATATTACTCAATAAATTGATGGAAGAATTGCGTAAAAAGGGCATTCAAACCCTTTGGTTGGAAGTGCGCGAATCTAATTCCATTGCTCGCCGGTTGTATGAAAAACAAGGCTTCAACGAAGTGGATATACGCAAAAATTACTACCCGAAACCCGATGGCGGGCGCGAGAACGCGGTGGTCATGGCGTGTTATTTGTGAGTTGAAGAGAACGGCGCATGCCTAATTCGGGCGGTTTCCGTTAGCTGAAGATCTAAAATAGCACCGCATTGAAACCTAGAGCGACAAGGGAAAGCTTGCGCTGCAAGGTTTCAATGCGGTGCTATTTTGATACTTCGTTTTAACTTTCTTGTGCCGGGAAAATAAATGGATTTAAGCCGCTGCGGGCGAAGCCTTTTTCTTCCATTTCCACATCTAAGAAAATTGACGCCAAATCATCGGCGATGGCTTCGACATTCGGATCTTTTTCTTGGAACAGCATTTTTAAATAACTTTCGCAGCTGCCACAAGTTTCCGCGCGAATCAGCGCCAGTTCTTCGTTCAATGACCATAATTCCAGCTTATCGTGGCCGTTGCAGTTGGTGCACTGGGCGCGTACCAAATTCCATTCGCTTTCACAAAGGGAGCAATGCAAATAGCGCAGGCCTTGTGATGAGCCGATATGAATCATACTGGCAACCGGCGCACAGCCGCAAACCGGGCAATAATGCAGATTCTCGGTGTTTTCCAGACGGCTGTGGTGAGGAATTTGCTGCGCCAGTTGGAGCCAATAAAGCGATAACGCTGCCCAAATAAACACCGCTTTGTCGCTGCCAACTAAATTGAGTTCTTGTGCGAGCAAATGGTTTGCCATTTCTTCCAATTCGCCGCTTGAAGCTTTTTCCAACGAGTCGATTGTGGCGGCAACTTGTTCGTTTGCCTTTGTTTTTACTTCACTTAGAATTTCCGTTAGATATTCGCGCCAAATGGTATCGCGTTTGAAGTTTTTGGCATTGAGCGGTTCGGTGCCGCTTAAATGTGCTAAATCTTGTTTAGGCAGCGGATTTTTTTCAAGGGTTGTGAGTTGGCTTTCCACCACATCCGCTACAAATAAAAGATAGTCGGCAAGAGGATGATCTTTCGCTAATTCTCTTAAGCGTTTGGTGCGACGTTGATACAGATTTTTCGGGTTGGCGAATAGTACCGCCGGGGTTTCGTAAGAATTTTTTTTCTGTTCTTTAATCTCCGCTTCGGAGAGGATTTTGATACTCATAATGTTCTCTTTAATCACGGTCCGGTAAGTCCGTTTTCGGGTTACATAATAAAAAGTGCGGTCAATTAACCGCACTTTTCTTGCATTATAAAGGGCTATTTTCCAAAACCTTTAAATAGAACTTTGGTCTTGAGATTTTTCCCTTCCTGTTCGTTGATCAGGTCTTGTTCCAATTCTTCGAGCACTTCTTCACGGTACCATTTCGGGTGGTGTTTTTTCGCCCAGCGAACAGTAACCCAACCTTCTACAATGCCGCGAATGGAACCTTTCACCCAGAACGCCATGTACATATGCACCAAAATACCGGTGAATAGCATAAACGCACTGGCTGAGTGAAGCAGAATCGCGATTCTGAGCACCGGAATGGAGAAGTAGTGCGAGAAGTATTGGCGCCACATAATGATACCGGTGACAAGTAATGTCAGCATGGCCAAGTTTAATGTCCAAAAGAGCATTTTTTGACCGAGGTTATATTTGCCGTTATCAGCGACCGCGTGCTCGTTGCCTTTTAACACTTCAAGCATGCCTTTTGCCCAACGAATATCGTTTTTTTCCGGAATGTTATGATCCCAATACAATAACGCAAGGTAAATAAAGGCGAAGAACATTAAAATTCCGGTGAACGGGTGAATTGCCCGAGCCAATTGCGGCGTACCTAGAATTTCCGTCAACCACGCAAAATCAGGGAAGAAAAACGCCACGCCGGTAAACATCGTCATAAAGAAGCAGATCACCAACAACCAGTGGCTGATACGCGCAGGCGTTCTGTGACGAATAACGCGAGTATCGTTGCTAATTTCAATTTTACTCATGTTGTTCTCCCTTTTCGGCATGTTTATCTTTGTCTTCAAATTCGTGGTGATGATCTTCCACATCTTCTTCCACGTTCGGGCCGACGGTTAAGTAATGGCCGATTTCGGCTAATGCCAAACCACCCATGGCCACCGCAGCAACCGGTTTGAGAATGTCTTTCCATAAGTAAATGGATTCATCAATCTTCGGATCTTTCGGAAGACCGTTGTAGAGTTCCGGTTTGTCGGCATGATGCAACACATACATAACATGAGTGCCACCTACGCCTTCCGGATCGTAAAGTCCCGCGTTTTCATAACCGCGAGCTTTAAGTTCCGCAATACGTTGTTCTGCGTACACTTTCATTTCTTCTTTAGAACCGAAACGAAGCGCGCCGGTCGGACAAGTTTTCACACAAGCCGGTTCTTGGCCCACAGAAACACGGTCAACACAAAGGGTACATTTGTACACACGATTGTCTTCCGGATTCATACGTGGAATGTTGAACGGGCAACCGGCGATACAGTAACCGCAACCGATACATTTGTCGGATTGGAAATCCACAATACCGTTTGCATATTGGATAATCGCACCCGGCGCCGGGCAAGCCTTCAAACAGCCCGGTTCTTGACAGTGCATACAACCGTCTTTACGGATTAACCATTCTAAACGATCGTTTTCTTCCACTTCGTTAAAGCGCATAACCGTCCATGCTTTCGGATTCAGATCAACCGGGTTGTCATAAATCCCTACACATTCAGCATTAACGTTAGAACGAATGTCATTCCATTCCGAACAACCCACTTGACAAGCTTTACAACCGATACAAGTTGTTACGTCAACCAGTTTTGCCACTTCAACTTTATGATCACGCGCACGCGGTGCCGGCGTTAAGCCGGAAGTTGCGGAGATCTTAATAATATCTTGCGTTTGAACGCCTTGAGCAGTTCCTGCCATATTATGCCTCCGCCTTCTCAATGTTCACCAAGAATGTTTTGTATTCCGGTGTTTGCGTGTTCGCTTCGCCCCAAGATGGTGTTAAGGTGTTGGTGGAGAAACCACGGTTGCCTTTACCGTTTAAGGCTTTCATATTCCAGTGAATTGGAATACCCACATGGTGTACGGTACGTCCGTCGATTTCTAAATCTTTCAAACGTTTAGTTACTACTGCAACGGCTTTAATATAGCCACGGCGAGAAGTAATTTTCACCATATCGCCTTTTTGGATGCCTTTTTCTGCCGCTAATTTTTCACCGATTTCCACAAATTGTTGCGGTTGCGCGATTACGTTGATCGCAGATTGCGCTGTCCAACTGTGGAAGTGTTCGGTCAAGCGGTAGGTTGTTGCTACATAAGGGAAATCTTTGTTTGAACCAATAAATTCACGATCTTCCTTATAAATACGAACCGTTGGATCGGAGACAACTTTCGGATGCAATGGATTGCTATCAATTGGGCTTTCAACCGGTTCATAATGTTCAGGTATTGGACCGTTTGCAATTTTATCTACAGCAAACAAACGACCTACACCTTCAGCGGACATAATAAATGGCCCCGCATCGGATCCCGGTGGTTGTGTACCGTAGTCTGCAATATCAAGGTAGTTCCAGTTTTTACCGTTCCATTTGATTAATTGACGGTGTTTATCCCAAGGATTACCGTTAATATCTAAGGATGCACGGTTATAAAGAATGCGACGGTTTGCCGGCCATGCGAAACCCCAGCCTAATGTACAGCCTAGACCAGATGGGTCGGAGTTATCACGATTGGCGGTTTGGTTACCTTTTTCTGTCCATTGACCGGTGTATAACCAGTTACCGGCAGATGTTGTACCATCATCGCGCAAGTGGGCAAAACCGCTTAATAATTGACCTTTCTTATACATCAGATTGCCGTTGGCATCATAAAGATCTTCAAGAGCATAACCATTTAACTCTTTCGCCAATTCGGTTGCACTCGGAGAATGCGGTTGTGCATAGTTCCACGTCATGGCTTCAAACGATTCGATACCGCGGCCACCTTCTTTTTGATAGAGGCGATGCATTTCTTCACGAATCATGGAAAGGATTTCAACATCCGGTAGTGCTTCACCCGGTTGATCACAGCCTTTCCAGTGCCATTGCGCCCAACGACCGGAGTTAGCAATCGAACCGTCTTCTTCAGCAAAACAAGTGGTTGGTAAACGGAATACTTCAGTTTGGATTTCGGCAGAATTCACGTTATTTGATTCGCCAAAGTTTTTCCAGAATTCAGAAGATTCGGTTTGAAGCGGATCCATCACGATTAAGTATTTCAATTTACTCATACCGGCGACAGTTTTGTTTTTGTTCGGTAATGAGTTTAATACGTTGAAACCTTGTAAAATCCAACCGTTTAATTTGCCATCATTCATTAATTTGACATGAGTGATCGGATCGTATAAGCGGTCAGCTTTTGGTAAGAAATCGAAGCCCCAACCGTTTTCTTTGGTTGCTTTATCACCATAGAACGTTTTCATCATACTCACGAAGAATTTCGAGGTATTACGATAATAGTTCACTTGGTTTGGTACGATATCTTTCGGTGTAATCGCATTGATGTACTGCTCATAAGAGGTATCTTTGTCGTTTGGTAAACGCATGTAACCCGGTAAAGACATCGGCAATAAGCCCATATCGGTTGTACCTTGTACGTTGGAGTGTCCACGTAATGCGTTAATACCACCACCCGGCATACCCATATTACCTAAGAGCAATTGGATCATCGCCATAGAGCGAATATTTTGCGTACCGATTGTGTGCTCGGTAAAGCCTAACGCATATAAGTGCGTCATGGTTTTATTTGGTGCAGAGGTTTTACCAATTTCTTCACAGATTTGTAAGAAGGTTTTTTGTTTCACACCGGTGATACGCTCAACCATTTCCGGCGTATAGCGCGAAACGTGATCTTTCAAGATATTAATCACACAGCGTGGATCTTGTAAGGTCATATCGCGTTTAGCATGGCCATTTTCGTCGAATTGGTAATTCCATTTAGATTTATCGTAAGCGTGTTTTTCTTCATCAAAGCCCACGAATAAACCATCTTCAAATTTGAAGCCTTCATCAATTAAGAAGGAAGCATTGGTGTAGTGTTTAACGTATTCGTGTTGAATTTGATTGGTTTCCAATAAGTAACGGATCACACCCATTAAGAATGCAATATCGGAACCGGAACGAATTGGCGCATGAAGATCAGCAACAGAAGCCGTACGGTTAAAGCGTGGATCAACCACGATGATTTTCGCACCGTTTTTCTTCGCTTCAATTGCCCAACGGAAGCCAACAGGGTGGGCTTCAGCAGGGTTACCACCTTGCACAAGAATAAGATTGGCGTTTTTGATGTCAACCCAGTTATTTGTCATGGCACCGCGACCAAATGATGGAGCAAGACTTGCTACCGTTGGTCCGTGTCAAGTATTCGCTTGGTTACACATCGGCACCATGCCCAACATCCGCACCCATTTATGAGTCAGTAGTGCGGCCTCGTTGCTCATGGCGGAAGCGGTCATAATCCCTGTGGTGGTCCAACGGTTAACGGTTTTGCCACTTGCATCTTTTTCAACAAAGTTAGCATCACGGTCATCTTTCATTAGACGAGCAACACGTTTAATTGCCTCTTCCCAAGAAAGGCGAACCCATTTATCGGAACCCGGTGCACGATATTCAGGGTATAACGCACGGCTTTCACTATTAATATAGTCTAACGCACCGGCGCCTTTCGGACATAACGCTCCACGGCTTACCGGATGATCAGGATCACCTTCAAGGTGAAATAATTTAGAACGGGCATTTGTGCCGGTGTGGCTGCTTAAAGTGTCGTAAGGTTTGCCTGTGCTATAAAGCAACATACCGCAGCTTACGGCGCAATATGTACAAGTGTTACGGGATTCAAAGGCTCGTAAAAGTTTGTATTCACGAGGCGCTGCTAAAACCGATGAAGGCGCAAAGCCTAACATCGCTGCAGAGGTTCCCGCCATACCACCTGCACAGATCTTAAAGAATTTTCTTCTTGAGACCTGCATAATCACTCCTTTCAACAACAAGTTGTTGAGATACTTAGATAGTAATAAATTTGTCTAGAAACTAGATAAATTGATTGGTTTCGTTAGAATAACATCGTTGCTAACTTTAAAAAGGCATACAGAAAAACGCCAATTTACGGCCGGTTAGAATAACGATTTTTTAACCGCGAATCTATAATCAAATGGCATTAGAAGCTATAAATATTGTGATCTAGATCATAAAACTTATCAATAATTTAACAATTTATTTACATAAATTCATGGAAAAAAGAAAGAATGAATTGGCGAACAAAACAAAAGATTAATGTTATCAAGATACAGAAAGACGGAGAAAAATCCCTCCCATTTTGGCAAGAAAAGGAGGATTTTCTCGCCGTCGAAACGCCGGTTTCCCTTGTATATAACGGTATTTCTCACGCCGTAATGATGTGCACGCCGCAGGATTTGGAAGACTTCGCGCTCGGTTTTTCGCTCACCGAAGGCATTATTGACAAACCGACGGATATTTACGGCATCGACGTACTTGAAGTGTGCAACGGTATCGAAGTACAAATTGAACTATCCAGCCGTAAGTTTATGGCGTTAAAAGAACATCGTCGCAATCTCACCGGTCGCACCGGCTGCGGCATTTGCGGCACGGAACAGCTTAACCAAGTGTACAAAAATTTTCCCCAATTAGCCTGCACGTTTCAGTTCAATATCAATCTGCTTGACGATTGCTTGCGCGCGTTGCAAATTCACCAACAGCTCGGCCGACAAACCGGTGCCACGCACGCCGCCGCGTTTTTTGATTTACAAGGCAATATGCTTGCGATTCGTGAAGACGTAGGGCGCCATGTGGCCTTGGATAAATTGCTTGGCTGGCATGCCAAAGCCGATAAGCCGCAGGGATTTGTCTTAGTGTCTAGTCGCGCCAGTTATGAAATGGTACAAAAGATAATTGCTTGCGGTGTGGAAATGCTGGTGGCGATTTCTGCCGCAACGGATTTAGCGGTAAAAATGGCGGAAACGCATCATTTGACTTTAATTGGCTTTGCGCGAGAAGGCAAAGCCAATGTTTATGCGGGTTCAATGCGGTTGGATTTGGAAGGTCTAACCTCGTTCGCTTGAAAAGGACGCGCCAGACCGAATGAATGATGGGTATGAATCCGCGACAATTAATCTCTAAAATTGTTGAACTGGAAGGGTTGCCCCAGTTCGGCATTTTTGACTAATTGAATCACCGCTTGTAAATCGTCGCGTGATTTTCCGGTTACACGAACCTGTTCGCCTTGAATTTGAGTTTGCACCTTGATTTTGGAATCTTTCACCAATTTGGTGATTTTCTTCGCCATCTCCGTTTCAATCCCTTGTTTGAGCTTGATTTCCTTGCTGTAAAGTTTGCCGTGATGTTCGCTTTCCGAAGGAATATCAAGTGAGCTATGCTCAATCCCGCGTTTCACGAAGGCGCCAATCAAAATTTCAATCAGTTGTTCAAGTTGAAATTCCGACTCCGTGGTCACTTTCACGGTTTCATTTTTTTCGTTTAATTCAATGATGGCTTCTACGCCACGGAAGTCATAACGGGTGCTGAGCACGCGGTTGGCATTTTCTACCGCATTGCGTACTTCGTGCATGGTAATTTCGGAAACGATATCAAAAGATGGCATGATTTTCTCCTAAATAAAGTAGGGTGGACATAGGTTCCACGAGTAAGCGAAATAGCACCGCATTGGCGATGGATTTTTCCTCTTACGAAATTCGGTCATTCGCCGTCAAAAGGCATAGCAGTGCGGTTAAGTCGGCGAAGTTTACCACAACTTGCGCCTGTTGTTGCACTTTCGGTTTGGCATGGAAGGCAACGCCTAAACCGGCCGCGTTCATCATGGCTAAGTCGTTTGCGCCGTCGCCGATGGCGATGGAATTTTGCGGCGCAATACCGTATTTGTCGCGTAAGCGTTGTAAAACAGCGGCTTTATATTGCGCATCGACCACATCACCTTTGACGAACCCGGTCAGCTTACCGTTTTCAATATCAAATTGATTTGAGACGGCGAAATCCAATTGCAATAGGTCTTTCAAATAATCGGCGAAATAGGTGAAACCACCCGATGCGATGGCGGTCTTCCAACCGTGCTGTTGTAGCGTTCGAATAGTTTCTTCAAGTCCCGGCATTAACGGCAAATTCGACCGCACTTGTTGCAAAATGCTTTCCGGCGCGCCTTTTAAGGTGCCGACACGACGGCGCAAACTTTGCTCAAAATCCAATTCGCCGCGCATTGCGCTTTCTGTAATGGCGGACACCAATCCTCCCGTTCCGGCCAGTTTGGCGATTTCATCAATGCATTCGATTTGAATTGCCGTGGAATCCATATCCATCACTAATAGCCCTTTTTCCGATAATTTCGCTTCAAAATCCAGAAGGGCGATATCTAAGCCCAGCTCGTGCGCGGCGCGAGGAAAATCGTCCCGCCATTCGCCTTTCAGTAAAACAACGGTGTTGTGCGCCACGTTCCAAGCATCGAAACACTGAAAATTTTGCGCACATTTCTGTTGAAAATCGAGCACCGCATTGAGGTTCAATGCGGTGCCATAAAGGATGAATGCGTGGTTTGTTTGGGTGGCAGGGGAATCGCTTAAAAGCGCGCTTGGCAGCACGGGATATTGGCGGGTAATACTGGCAAGGTTTTGAATTTGCATAGGAAATCCTGTAAATTGGCAAAAAAATCGGGCTATTTTAGCCGATTTAATCGCAAATTGGGGAAAATCACTTGCATTTTATGAAAGAAAAACTAACTGCATCAATTATGTTGGGGCTCATTGTGCTATTGGGTTTTAGCGCTCTGGGTGTCATTTTATTCGGCGTACAGCAATTTAAAATTGCCTCGCAACTTGCCGGCACAAATCAGGTTTCGCATTTATCCCATATTTTAGTGCGTCAACAGGCGAGTCTATTTTCCGCGCTTTTAATTAATAATGCGCAATCGGAAAAGCTTAACGAGAATTTAGAGAATTTGGTACAACAACGGTTTGTGCTGGATGCCTCCTTGTATAACGCGCAAGGCAAATTGCTGGCGCAAAGCGCCGCTACGGAAAAGTTACGCGAACGTTTAGGGTTGGATAAAAATTTGCAGCATCAAATCATGACGCAACAAATCGTCGAGCCGATTTATGCCGATTCGGGCATTCAAGGTTTTTTACGGGTGACAATGGACGGGCAATACGAACAATCGTCGCAAGGCAAAATTGATCGCATTTTTCACCAACTCTACGGCGGATTCATTGTAGTGTTCTTGTTAGGCGCCTTGTTGGCGAGCTCGATTCATTATTTTATTGGTTATTATCGTCGGACGAATCCTTCCGCTTACAACCTCAGAAAAACGCTTGACTTGCCGATTAAATCCGGCAGCCGACGTTTTCATCAAAGACGGCGCCGCGCCTAATTCTCGATAGTTCAAAACTATTCATAAAATTTCATTTATTTGCCTAAACGGGCAAGCAAATTAAGGTAGAATACGCAAAATTTATTTTCTTAAAACAGGAGAACACAATGCCAACTCGCAGACAATTAGCCAATGCAATTCGTTTTTTATCCATGGATGCGGTGCAAAAAGCCAAATCCGGCCACCCGGGCGCCCCGATGGGCATGGCGGACATTGCGGAAGTATTATGGCGCGATTTCTTAAAACACAATCCAACCAACCCGAAATGGGCAGATCGTGACCGTTTTGTCTTATCAAACGGCCATGGCTCAATGTTGATTTATAGCCTTTTACATTTAACCGGCTACGATCTTTCTATTGAAGACTTAAAACAATTCCGTCAACTTCATTCTAAAACCCCGGGCCACCCGGAATACGGTTATGCACCGGGCGTGGAAACCACCACCGGGCCGCTAGGTCAAGGTATCACCAATGCGGTGGGAATGGCGATTGCAGAGAAAACTTTAGCCGGCCAATTTAACCGCGAAGGCCACGAAATCGTGGATCACCACACTTATGTGTTCTTAGGCGACGGCTGCTTGATGGAAGGGATTTCACACGAAGCCTGTTCTTTAGCCGGCACTTTAGGCTTAGGCAAATTAATTGCCTTCTACGATGACAACAATATTTCCATTGATGGTCACGTCGATGGCTGGTTCAGCGATGATACCGCAGAACGTTTTGAAGCCTACGGCTGGCAAGTAATCCGCAATGTAGATGGTCACGATGCAGAACAAATTCGTGCGGCAATCGTACTGGCGCAAGCAGAAAAAGAAAAACCAACCTTAATCATCTGCAAAACCATTATCGGTTTCGGTTCACCGAACAAATCAGGCTCTCATGATTGTCATGGCGCGCCATTGGGCGATGAAGAAATCGCCTTAACCCGTAAAGCCTTAAATTGGGATTACGCACCGTTTGAAATTCCGGCGGAATACTATGCGCAGTGGGATGCCAAAGCCAAAGGCGCAGCAGAAGAAAAATCTTGGCAAGAAAAATTTGCGGCCTATGAAAAAGCCTATCCGGAATTAGCGGCAGAATTTAAACGTCGTATTGCAGGCAACTTACCGGCAAATTGGGCGGCAGAATCCAAAGCCTTCATCGAAAAATTACAAGCCAACCCGGCAAGCATTGCAAGCCGTAAAGCCTCACAAAACGCCATCGAAGCCTACGCGCACATCTTGCCTGAGTTCTTGGGTGGTTCTGCAGACTTGGCAAGCTCTAACCTAACATTATGGAGCGGTTCTAAACCAATCCGCGCCCACGAAAACGTAGGCGGTAACTACATCAACTACGGCGTACGCGAATTCGGTATGTCCGCCATTATGAACGGTATCGCGTTGCATGGCGGCTTTATTCCTTACGGCGCCACCTTCTTAATGTTCTACGAATACGCCCACAACGCGGTGCGTATGGCGGCATTAATGAAACAACGCTCATTATTCGTTTACACGCACGATTCTATCGGCTTAGGCGAAGACGGCCCAACTCACCAACCGGTGGAACAAACTGCCGCATTGCGTTTAATTCCAAACTTAGAAACCTGGCGTCCGTGCGACCAAGTGGAATCAGCAATCGCATGGCAACAAGCGGTAGAACGCAAAGATGGCCCAAGTGCGTTAATCTTCACCCGTCAAAATCTCACACAAATGAACCGCACTTCTGAGCAATTAGCGAACGTAGCACGCGGTGCATACATCTTAAAAGATTGCGCAGGCACACCGGATCTCATCTTCATTTCCACCGGTTCTGAAGTGGAACTTGCCGTGAAAGCGGCAGAAGTATTAAGCGCGGAAGGCAAAAACATTCGCGTGGTGTCTATGCCAAGCACCAACCGTTTTGATAAACAAGACGAAGCCTATCGCGAAAGCGTATTGCCATCTGCTGTAACCAAACGTGTTGCCATCGAAGCGGGTATTTCTGATTTCTGGTACAAATACGTCGGCTTTGGCGGTCGCATCGTCGGCATGCACGGCTTCGGCGAATCCGCACCGGCGGATCAATTATTCAAATTGTTCGGTTTCACCGTGGATAACGTAGTCGCAACCGCAAAAGAAATTTTGTAATTTTCGATTAGCTAGAAAAAGCGGTCACATCATTAGATTGACCGCTTTTTTCACACAGATAGCAAACTGAAAATATTGAGGAATAAAACGATGAAGAGTTTAACGAATAATTATATTAACGAAATTAAAGCCATTCTCTCAAATGCACGCCGACAAGCTTATCACGCGATCAACTCAGCAATGATTGATGCATACTGGAAAATCGGTGAGAGTATTGTCTTAGAAGAACAAAATGGCAAAGAGCGGGCGGATTATGGAAAGGAAATCATCAAAATACTTTCAGCGGAACTAACGGCAACCTTTGGCAATGGTTTTGGTGAACGTAATATTCGTAATTTTCGTCAATTCTATTTAATGTTTCCTAACCTAGACATTTGGAAATCAGTGATTTCCAAATTGACTTGGACGCATATTCAGCGCGTACTTAAAGTTTCCAATGAACAAGCGCACTTAAAAACGCCCTTTAAACGGCACGTTCTTTTCTTTTTCCCTCAAGTCGCGCATTGAATTAGCCCAAGCATTTTGCTAGAATTTGCCCCGTTTTTCGTCTGCATCACAGGCGAGAAATGAGTTCGGATGAAGGTAGCTGGAGAGTAGGGAATTGCCCCTACGCCGACGATGAAAAATCTTTCAGGCGCGCGCAAGCGCAGGGACTGTTACTGGACGAACCCTTGGAGAGATCCATTGCACGACATCCGTGTAAATGGACGCCGAAGGCGCAAAAGAGCGATGATTTCAACATCGTTTTCCAAACGCTCAGGCAAAAGGACAGGGGCCAAAAGACAATCTGTTTTTATTTATTCTCACGGATTCTTTTCGTCTCCTTGTCGCGTTAATTGATTTTTGACGACGAGGAATCACCATGTCATTCACGACAATTCTATCAACCATCGACAGTTTTATTTGGGGCCCGCCGCTTCTTATTTTATTGTCCGGCACAGGGCTTTATCTCACCTTACGTTTAGGTTTCATTCAAATCCGCTATTTACCGCGCGCACTCGGCTATTTATTCAAAAAAGAGCACGGCGGCAAAGGCGACGTCTCTTCCTTTGCCGCGCTCAGCACCGCATTGGCGGCAACCATCGGCACCGGCAATATTGTCGGCGTGGCAACCGCCGTACAAGCCGGCGGCCCGGGCGCGCTTTTCTGGATGTGGCTAGTCGCATTGCTCGGCATGGCGACCAAATACGCCGAATGCTTATTGGCGGTAAAATACCGCGTAAAAGATCGCCGCGGTTTTATGTCCGGCGGCCCAATGTATTACATCGAACGTGGCTTAGGCATGAAATGGCTGGCAAAACTATTTGCCGTATTCGGCGTATTGGTCGCATTTTTCGGCATCGGCACCTTCCCACAAGTCAACGCAATTACACACGCCCTGGAAGACACCTTCAACATTCCGGTCATCATCACCGCCATAGTTGTCACCACATTAGTCGCCATGATTATTTTAGGCGGCGTAAAACGCATTGCCACCGCCTCTTCCATCATCGTACCCTTTATGGCGATTTCTTATGTCTCCGTTTCCATCGTAATTATTTTATTAAACTGGGACAAAGTGCCAGACGCCCTTTCATTAATTATCCACAGCGCCTTCAATCCCCAATCCGCACTGGGTGGCACATTAGGTTTCACCGTCATGAAAGCCATTCAATCCGGCGTCGCGCGCGGAATTTTCTCAAACGAATCCGGCCTTGGCAGCGCCCCCATCGCCGCCGCCGCCGCGCAAACCCACGAACCCGTACGCCAAGGCTTAATTTCCATGACAGGCACCTTTCTCGACACCATCATCGTTTGCAGCATGACAGGTATCGTCTTAGTCCTAACCGGCGCTTGGAACAACCCCGAACTCGCCGGCGCCACAGCAACCAACTACGCCTTCGCGCAAGGACTGGGCTCAAGCCTTGGCGCCACCATCGTCACCATCGGCTTACTCTTCTTCGCCTTCACCACCATCCTAGGCTGGTGCTACTACGGCGAACGTTGCTTCGTCTATTTAGCCGGCACCCGCGGCATCCGCTTATACCGCCTATTATTTATCGTCTTGGTCGGCATCGGCTCATTCTTAAAGCTCGACATCATCTGGATCCTCGCCGACATCGTAAACGGCCTCATGGCATTCCCAAATCTAATCGCCCTCATCGGCTTACGCAAAGTCATCATTGAAGAAACCAAAGATTACTTCACCCGCTTAAAAATTAACCACCACGACCAAGACGAAATCGCCTAACCAACAAACCAGCACCGCATTGAACCCCGTAAACCAAGGCTCCAATGCGGTGCTCCCCAAAGCCACTTACCTCGGGCCACCGTCACCGCATTGATCGCCCTGCATTTTTTGCGATCCTGTGCAAAAAAATGCATATTCAAGCTCGACAAAAATCTCTTGGTCTTTTATGGTAAAAAAATCTTTTGGTATATATCCCGATTTGGGATAGACTTAATTGAAGGAGTAAAAGTGCGGATTATTTCTACTGCAACATTAATTGAATATTACAAACAGCATCCTGACGCCGAACAACCGCTCAAAGCGTGGGTGGCGGAAGTGAAACGGGCAAATTGGCAAACCGCAAACGATATCAAAGCACAATATCGCCATGCCAGTATCCTGAAAAATCGCCGTGTCGTGTTTAATATCAAAGGTAATGACCACCGCCTCATCGTCGCAATAGCTTACCGACTTGGCGCAGTCTACATCAAATTTATCGGCACACATCAAGAATATAACCGAATCAACGCAGATACCATTGAATAACAAGGAAAAACATGAATATCAAACCCATCAAAAACGAACAAGATTATCAACAAGCCCTCGACTTGGTTGAGCCTTATTTTGCACGTGAAGACGAATTAAATGAACAAGAACTGGATTTTTTCGACGTCATGGTTACCCTAATTGAAGCTTACGAAGCAAAGCATTACCCAATAGACCCGCCCACACCGATTGAAGCGATAAAATTCAGAATGGAACAAGAAGGATTAGAGATCAAAGACTTAGACGGCATAATCGGCAAACCGAACCGCGTTTATGAAATCTTCAACAAAACCCGCCCGCTAACGCTCAACATGATCCGCAACATCCACCAAAAAATGGGTATCAGCGCAGACATATTAATTCAACCTTAAACCCCGCCTTATGCAATAAGGTTTCAAACCGGCACCGCATTGACCCCACAAAAAAACGCCCAACCGGGCGTTTCAAGGGCGAGGATACAGCCGCCGACTGTGAATAATAGTTTGAATCCGCACCTCATCGCCTGCCACATCATACACGATGCGATAACCGCGACAAAACGCCTCTCTTTTATTACCATGAATCACCCGCCCAGCTGCGAGTGGCATATAAGCAATCACATCAATCTTACTAAAAATATCCTCAGAAAGTTTGATTCCACTGGCCTCATAACCGGTGTATTCAATAATATTGGCAATAATCTCTCGTAAATCTCGTTGCGCATCGTGAGAAATAACCACCTTAGCCATAAATCAATGCCTCACGCTCCGCCGCTTCCAATTCTCTTGCTTTCGACTCAATCAACAGCCTAATTTCAGCTTTGGATTCCTCAAGCGTCACAACCCGCCCGGCCTTAACATCCTCTTCCCCGCGACGAATCTTCTCCGCCAAAAATTCCTCATAACCTTCTTCTTTAAACATCTCTCACCTCCAATCTAACCGCGCTCACTATACCCCGACAACCACCAAAAGCAAACCACCCCAATGCGGTGCTAAATCGAAATCTCAAAACACGTCCCGTTTTTAAACATTCTTAATCTGCGGAACTAAAACAAGATTAAACGCAGCCAATATTTTCTGAATCGTCTCAAAGCGCGGCTTACTGCCTTTAGAAAGCGTTTTATACAAACTTTCACGCCCAAGCCCCGTTTGTCTGGCAAGCTCCGCAATCCCACGCGCCCGCGCCACATCATTCAAAGCTTCTAAAAATTCATCTTGATCACCTTCCCGCAACACCTCCGCCAAATAAGCGCGAATCGTCTCCTCATCGTCTAAAAACTCCGCCACATCAAAAGGCCGCAAACCATATTTTTCCATCATTTCATCATTCATTTCAATAAATTCCATCCTTTCCTCCTGTTTGTTTCAATTCCGCCCATAATGCCCGCGCCTTCTCAATATCGCCTTGCTGCGTCGATTTATCCCCGCCATATAGCAAAATATAAATCGCCTCCCCCCGCTGAGCATAATAAACCCGATAACCCTTACCACAATCTACACGCATCTCATAAACCCCGCCCCCACCGGCCAACAATTTATGATCGCCAAAATTCCCTTTACCGGCATTCTTAATTCTTCTAACAATAGCCGCTTTAGCAACAGGATTTTTCAACCGCTCAAGCCATATCGAAAAATAATGAGTGATAATAATTTGATTCATCGTCGTAACACTAATTTTACCGAACAACCATTGTATTCGAACGGATACAAAAAGAAAGCAATTTTTACCCCCGAATAAAAATGAAATTTTAAAAAAAACTAACCCCACCGTAACGAAGAAAGAACGGAATCCCCGTGTAAATCACCCATTTTGGGGCTTCATTTTTAGAAAAATAACGCCAGCGGAGCGTAACGGAGAAAGAACGGAATCCCCGTGTAAGCCGCCCATTTTTGTTAAAAATTTTTAGGAAGGTTACGCCAGCGACGCGTTCAGCGGAGACTGCTAACCTTCCGTCAAAAAAATTTTTAACAAAAATGGAAAAAGCGGCTTAGTCGGGGCGTGTTTTCTTTGGTTACTTTCTTTTACACGAGTAAAAGAAAGTAACTCGCCCCTCGGGCGAAACCCGATTCCAAAAAATCACAAATATCAAAACCAACAACCCAACCCAAAAAAACAAAAAAAACAAAAACAACCCAAAAATTTTACATCCCCCCAAAAAAACCTATAATCCCCCAAATTTATCATAGACACCCAACCCCAAAGGCCATTACCATGAAAAACGCACGCACGCACGCACGCACGCACGCACGCACGCACGCACGCACGCACGCACGCACGCACGCCATAATTGCGCCGAACTCAATCTAACCACCCCGCAAAATTCATCTGCGTCGCGACTTAATTCGCGCCCAAATTCAAACGCATTACACATTCAAAACAGCACCGCATTCAAACAGCCGACGGTAATCCTCGCCGCGCGCAGTTTATCCGCCGTAGCACAAAAACTATCCAACGTATTCAACGCAGCACTCAAATCGCTAGCAAAAACGCACACCCAAAGTAGCACCGCATTGAACCCAATCGCCGCCCGCAATTTACCCGCGGCACCGCACTCAATGCGCCAAATCAACCCCCACAACCAATTTCACATCCTCACTGCCCACCCGACTGAGGCTCGCCAGCACCCCGCACGCAAGCCCCGGCCGGTTCCACCTTTGCGGGCCTCCCGCCGGGCAGTGTGTTTTTTTTTATTCACACCCCCGCCTAAATGACTTAGACGGCATTCATAAAGCCAACTGACGGCAAACCCAAACAGGCGCCCAGCGCCCAAACATAACAAAAAACATAGGCGCGCCCCGCGCGCCCAACAACGAAAACACAAAACAGCACCGCATTGAAAGCGGAGAAAAAACGGACTCCCCCCAAAGAACAAGTGGCGGAGTAGAGAAAAAACGGGTTCCCCCGTATAAACCGCCCAAAAGGCAAATTTAAAAAACAAATATCGGAGCGGAGAAAGAACAAGGGGTCCCCGTGTAAATCGCCCATTTTTTGGGCGCATTTTTAGGAAAGTAACGCCAGCGGAGCGAAGCGCAGACGGCTTACTTTCCGTTAAGAAAATGTGACCAAAAAATGGAAAAGCGATTTAGTCGGGGTGCACTTTTCTTTGCTTACTTTCTTTTGTGCAAGCAAAAGAAAGTAAGTCGCCATCGGGCGAAACCCGATATTAATTAACGAAGAAACCAGCTCACTTCTTATGAGCTTTCATCAACCGAGAGCTCATAACAAGAAATTTCTTCAACGGGCGCAAGCCCAAAACCACAACCCACAATGGAGTATTTTAATGAACAAAATATACAAAATTGTCTGGAACGCCGCCCAACAAGCTTGGGTCGTCGTATCCGAACTCGCGCGCGGACACGTAAAAGCCTCCGCCACGAGCACCGCATCGAACGAGGCGCTAAGCGATAAAAGCACGCTAGCCCTCGGTAAATTCGGCAGCGGCACCTTAATCGGCAGCGTCGCCGTCACCTTATTAACCCTTTCATCCACCGTCCAAGCAGATGAGACCGTCACTGCTGCCAAAAACGGCACGATTTCTTCCGGCGGTTTAATTGCTGTGGGGGATGGCGCACAAGCGGCTGGGCAAGGCGCGATTGCAATCGGTAATAATACGGTTGCCGGAGCCTGCTCTACGGTGATTGGTCAGAATGTAAAAACATTAAGTGGCCAAACTGATCAAATTGCTTTAGCACACGATCTAAATCTCACCTGGGTAACATGCTCATCAAAATCCACTTATATTGGTCACAATATAACAGGGAGCAAGAGTTCCGGTGCGACTTGGAGTTTCAGTTGTTCCACGGTCATTGGTAATAATATGAATTTCGTCGCTGACCATGGCGGGAGTTCAGGCCTTGTTAGATCCAGTGTTATTGGTAACGATATCAACTACAACAGTTATGCTCAATCCTGTGCGACGATGATGGGAGAGAATCTCACCTTTAAAGGGTGGCACTTGCGTGGAGGAAATGTTATTGGACGTCACGTTAATATTACTGCCTATAACTCCTCCGACAGTGGCTCGAGCGCGTATGGATATGTTCGCGAATTAAGTTTATTGGGTAGTTGCGTTACACTGAATTCCAGTGATTCCATTGATCGGACACTTGCTACGGGCTCATACATTGATGTCAGAACAAAGAATGGTGGGGCGATTACTGAATCCGGTTTCATCGGTAGCCATATTAATATCAATTCTTCAAAAGGTATTTACAGCTACGCAATCGGGAACCGTATTAACGTTAATTCAAGCAATGGTTCTGTATATGGTTATATGTTAGGTAGTAATATTGACATTAACCAAACTAATGGTACAGATCAAAGCAGTTTTGTTGCAGGTCGTAATATTACCATTAATAACACCTGTGCAACGCGTAGCTTAAACACATTAATGACTGCTACAACTAGTACATTTACTAATGTAAGCGGTAGCATGTCACCGATTTATGGTAGCGGTCTTAACGCAAATGATGCCAATATTAATCAGTCTCCAATATTTGGTTATAATATAAGAACATGTTCAACAAGTGTTACCTCCTCGCCACTCATTGGGCATACGCTCTCATTATGCACAACAACAGCAACTTTTTCTCCGGTAATGGGGCAGATGCTCTTATTATGCGGAACAACAGCAAGTAGTTCTCCGGTAATGGGGACGAATATTAACTTGAATAATGCCCAATTTGATATTACCCCTATAATAGGTAGCGCGATACAGTTTTCAGGCTCTACTAATAGTCGAGCAGAACGATCAGCAATTTTGGGAAGTACTGTAACTTTATCCAATACGCGGGTAGGCAGAACAAGTATCTTGGCAACTTGTAGTTCGTTTAGTAACGGAAATATCACTAACTCGGTATTTTTAGGTGATAGCCTTGGTACATCATACTCTTCTAATGCTAGTGTTACGAACAGTGTTTTTATCGGAAGTAACTCCCTCATAACAACTAATACCTCTTATACCACCTCTATCGGTAGTGGCAACAGCGTCCAAGCTAACAATTCCCACGCTTTGGGTAATAACATCGTCGCCAACCTTAACAACTCCGTTTACTTGGGTGACTGGGCTACCTACACCGCGGCCAACAGCAACACCACCCTTGGTAACGTCAGCATTCCGGGTGGTTCAAGTAGTGGCGTAATCGGCGTCGTCTCCGTCGGTAATAACGCCCTAGGCCAAACCCGCCGCATCCAAGGCGTCGCCGAAGGCTTAATCAGCAACCAATCCACCGACGCCGTCAACGGCGCCCAACTCTACGCCGCCATGGCAAATGCTACAGGCTCGAAATATTTCGGCGTGAATTCCACTGTTGCCGGTAACCGTGATGGTAGCGGCGCGACGGGAGTAGATGCAATTGCGATTGGTGCAAATGCGACTTCAAGCAATGCTTCATCTATCGCAGTTGGTTATAACGCCATCGCATCCGCGGATTTCAGCATAGCGCAAGGCTCGGATGCTACCGCTTCTAACTACAGCTCGCTTGCAATAGGTCATAGAGCTAATGCCTCAGGACATTCAGGTTTGGCAATTGGATATTATGCTAATGCGGCGGGGACTGATTCAGTAGCCCTGGGGGTAAATGCGAAGTCGGCGGGTATAGATGGAATAGCCATTGGTAATTCAGCAAATGCTAGTGGTCTCGCTTCCATTGCTCAAGGTGAAGTAGCTACCGCCTCTGGCAATTATTCCATCGCTCAAGGCTTCTTATCTAATGCCACGAACATGGGGGCAATAGCCATTGGTAATTTAGTAAATGCTAGTGGTTACTATTCCATTGCTCAAGGTAGTGTAGCCGCCGCTTCAGGCAATTACTCCATCGCCCAAGGCTTCTTAGCCAACGCCACCGCCGAATCCTCCATCGCTATCGGTAATGCGTCTAATGCTAGCAATATCTCATCTATCGCAGTTGGTCATAATGCTACTGCATCCGCTATTTACAGCATGGCGCAAGGCTACCAAGCTAATGCCTCCAACAAAGGTGCTATTGCAATGGGTTTAAATGCAAGTGCAAGCGGAGATAATTCCTATGCCATTGGTGATAGTGCTCGCGCAGATAAAACCGCAAGTATATCAATTGGCGCACTCGCCAATTCACTTGGAATTGAATCTGTAGCTGTAGGGGGTGGAGCTAATGCAGCTAGATATCGCTCGTTAGCAATGGGGGCACTTAGTAATGCAGCAGCTAACATGACTGTCGCGCTGGGCGCGGGAAGCCAAGCAACAGCTGAAGGCGCAGCAGCTATATCAAGTAGTATAGCGAGCGGTTTCTATTCAACCGCCATTGGTGGCGGAAATGCCACTGCTAACTATTCCATCTCTCAAGGCTTCTTATCTAACGCCTCCGGCCACGAATCCATCTCTATAGGTCACCTCTCCAACGTCACCGGTAACCAATCCATCGCCGTCGGCGTAGGCAACCAAGTCCACGGCCACAATTCCGGTGCCTTTGGTGACCCAAGCGTGATCAACGCCAACGCGTCTTACAGCGTGGGTAACAACAACACCCTCGCCGCAGGCCAAACCGGCGTATTTGCTCTCGGTAACGACATCAGCACGACGACCAACAACTCCGTGTTCTTAGGCTCCAACAGCGCCTACGTTGTCGCCGGCAGCAGCACCAAAGGCCTCAGCGCATACGCTTCCGAAACCCTCGGCAGCGGCCCGGGCGCCATCACCCTGAACTTCGCAGGCGGCACACCGGCAGGCGTAGTGAGCGTCGGCGCAGTCGGCCAAGAACGCCGCATCCAAAACGTCGCGGCCGGTCTTCTGAGCAACACTTCGACTGACGCCGTAAACGGCTCACAACTCTACGCCGTCGCCCAAGTGGCCTACAACGCCACCACCGAAGCCAAAGCCGCCAACAGCACCGCCAACGCCGCGAACTCCACAGCGAACGCTGCGAACAGCACCGCATTGGCCGCCAACAGCACCGCGACTGCAGCGAACTCAACTGCTAACGCAGCGAACACAACCGCTAACACGGCTAACAGCACCGCAAACTTAGCCAATACAACCGCTAACAACGCAAACAGCACAGCGACAGCGGCTAACTCAACTGCAAATGCAGCGAATACAACAGCTAACAATGCGAACAGCACAGCGACAGCGGCTAACTCAACTGCAAATGCAGCCAACAGCACTGCCAATGTAGCGAACTCCACAGCGAACTACGCAAATAGCACCGCATTGGTAGCAAATAGCACAGCGAACTACGCAAATAGCACCGCATTGGCAGCCAACAGCACAGCAAATGCTGCAAACAGCACCGCATTGGCAGCCAACAGCACAGCGACAGCAGCTAACAGCACTGCCAACGTAGCGAACTCCACAGCGAACTATGCAAATAGCACCGCATTGGTAGCAAACAGCACAGCGAACAACGCCAACAGCACCGCATTGGCGGCTAACAGTACCGCGAATGCTGCGAATACAACCGCTAACAACGCGAATAGCACAGCGACAGCAGCTAACAGCACTGCCAACGTAGCGAACTCCACAGCGAACTACGCCAACAGCACCGCATTGGCAGCAAACAGCACAGCAAACTACGCAAACAGCACCGCATTGGCGGCTAACAGCACAGCAAATGCTGCAAACAGCACCGCATTGGCAGCCAACAGTACAGCTAATGTTGCGAACACAACGGCTAATAACGCGAATAGCACAGCGACAGCGGCTAACACAACTGCAAATGCAGCCAACAGCACTGCCAACGTAGCGAACTCCACAGCGAACTACGCCAACAGCACCGCATTGGTAGCAAACAGCACAGCGAACTACGCCAACAGCACCGCATTGGCGGCTAACAGTACCGCGAATGCTGCGAATACAACCGCTAACAACGCGAATAGCACAGCGACTGCGGCTAACTCAACTGCTAACGCGGCTAACAGCACCGCTAACGCAGCTAACACAACGGCGAATACTGCAAACTCCACAGCGAACTATGCAAATAGCACCGCATTGGCAGCTAACAGTACCGCGAACACAGCCAACACAACCGCTAACAACGCGAATAGCACAGCGACAGCGGCGAACAGCACCGCTAACGCAGCGAACACAACCGCGAACACTGCAAACTCCACAGCGAACTATGCAAATAGCACCGCATTGGTAGCCAACAGTACGGCTAATGCTGCAAACACAACCGCTAACAACGCGAATAGCACAGCGACTGCGGCTAACTCAACTGCTAACGCGGCTAACAGCACCGCTAACGCAGCTAACACAACGGCGAATACTGCAAACTCCACAGCGAACTATGCAAATAGCACCGCATTGGCAGCTAACAGTACCGCGAACACAGCCAACACAACCGCTAACAACGCGAATAGCACGGCGACTGCAGCAAATAGCACTGCTAATGCAGCCAACACAACCGCGAATACTGCAAACTCCACTGCGAACTATGCAAATAGCACCGCATTGGCAGCGAACAGTACAGCTAATGCAGCGAACACAACCGCTAACAACGCGAATAGCACAGCGACTGCAGCTAACACAACTGCAAATGCAGCTAACAGCACTGCCAACGTAGCCAACTCCACAGCGAACTACGCGAACAGCACCGCATTGGTGGCAAACAGCACTGCGAACTATGCAAATAGCACCGCATTGGCAGCTAACAGCACAGCGAACACTGCTAACTCAACTGCAAATGCAGCGAACAGCACAGCTAACGTTGCTAACTCCACTGCGAACTATGCAAATAGCACTGCTCACGCAGCGAACAGCACAGCCAACACTGCTAACTCCACTGCAAATGCAGCGAACAGCACAGCTAACGTAGCGAACTCCACAGCGAACTACGCAAATAGCACCGCATTGGTAGCAAATAGCACTGCGAACTATGCAAATAGCACCGCATTGGTAGCCAACAGCACTGCGAACGTAGCGAACTCTACAGCGAACTACGCCAACAGCACCGCATTGGTAGCAAATAGCACAGCGAACTATGCAAATAGCACCGCATTGGCGGCTAACAGCACAGCGAATGCAGCCAACAGCACAGCTAACGTTGCTAACTCCACTGCAAACTATGCAAATAGCACCGCATTGGTAGCCAACAGCACCGCTAACTACGCTAACAGCACAGCTCATGCAGCGAATAGCACAGCAAATGCAGCCAATAGCACTGCCAACGTAGCGAACTCCACAGCGAACTACGCCAACAGCACCGCATTGGTAGCCAACAGCACCGCTAACTACGCAAACAGCACTGCTCACGCGGCTAACAGCACCGCTAACGCAGCCAATAGCACTGCCAACGTAGCGAATAGCACTGCTAACTACGCGAACAGTACAGCTCACGCAGCTAACTCAACTGCTAACGCAGCCAACAGTACTGCCAACGTAGCGAACTCCACTGCGAACTACGCAAATAGCACCGCATTGGTAGCCAACAGCACAGCGAACTACGCGAACAGCACCGCATTGGCGGCTAACAGCACAGCAAATGCAGCCAACAGCACTGCCAACGTAGCGAACTCCACAGCGAACTACGCCAACAGCACCGCATTGGTAGCAAACAGCACAGCAAACTACGCAAATAGCACCGCATTGGCAGCGAACAGCACAGCAAATGCTGCGAACACAACCGCTAACAACGCGAACAGCACAGCGACTGCAGCTAACAGCACAGCTAACGCAGCCAACAGTACTGCAAACGTAGCGAACTCCACAGCGAACTACGCAAACAGCACCGCATTAGTAGCGAACAGCACTGCAAACTATGCAAACAGCACAGCGAATTACGCGAACAGCACCGCGACCTTAGCCAACACAACGGCGAACACCGCGAACTCCACCGCGAACGCCGCGCTTGCAAACGCGTCCAGCGCCAACGCTAACGCCACTGCCGCGTTAAACAACGCCACCGCTGCAAACGCGACCGCCACTGCCGTGAACGCCACTGCGCACGCTGCGTTAAACAACGCCACAGCCGCGAACACCAACGCCACTGCTGCGTTAAACAACGCGACTGCCGCGAACGCGACAGCCACTGCCGCCAACAGCACAGCCAACGCTGCAAACAGCACCGCATTGGCCGCAAACTCAACGGCAAATATCGCCAACAGCACGGCCTTCGCCGCGAACTCAACGGCTAACGCAGCCAACACAACGGCGAACACGGCTAACTCCACTGCGAACTACGCAAATAGCACCGCATTGGTAGCAAACAGCACGGCTAATGCAGCCAATAGCACAGCTAACGTTGCTAACTCCACAGCGAACTATGCAAATAGCACCGCATTGGTAGCCAACAGCACAGCGAACTATGCAAATAGCACCGCATTGGCGGCTAACAGCACAGCCAACGCAGCTAACAGCACTGCAAACGTAGCGAACTCAACAGCGAACTACGCCAACAGCACCGCATTGGTAGCAAACAGCACCGCTAACTACGCGAATAGCACAGCTCACGCGGCTAATAGCACAGCAAATGCAGCCAACAGCACAGCTAACGTAGCGAACTCTACAGCGAACTACGCCAACAGCACCGCATTGGTAGCGAACAGCACCGCTAACTACGCGAACAGCACCGCATTGGTAGCCAACAGCACTGCGAACTACGCCAACAGCACTGCATTGGCGGCTAACAGCACAGCCAACACTGCTAACTCAACTGCAAATGCAGCGAACAGCACAGCTAACGTTGCTAACTCCACTGCGAACTATGCAAACAGCACCGCATTGGCGGCTAACAGCACAGCTAATGCAGCCAACAGCACTGCCAACGTAGCGAACTCCACAGCGAACTACGCTAACAGCACTGCCTTCGCCGCTAACTCCACTGCTAATGCAGCGAATAGCACAGCGAACGTGGCTAACAGCACCGCCTTTGCTGCTAACTCAACTGCAAACGCAGCCAATAGCACAGCGAATGTTGCAAACAGCACAGCCTTCGCAGCTAACTCCACTGCTAATGCAGCCAATAGCACAGCGAATGTGGCAAACAGCACTGCAAACGTAGCTAACAGCACAGCCTTCGCAGCTAACTCCACTGCTAATGCAGCCAACAGCACAGCGAACGTGGCTAACAGCACTGCCTTTGCGGCTAACTCAACTGCTAACGCAGCAAATAGCACTGCAAATGTGGCTAACTCCACAGCCTTCGCCGCTAACTCCACTGCTAATGCAGCCAATAGCACCGCGAATGTGGCTAACAGCACTGCAAACGTGGCTAACTCTACAGCCTTTGCTGCGAACTCAACTGCAAATGCAGCCAACAGCACAGCGAATGTTGCAAACAGCACTGCAAACGTAGCTAACAGCACCGCCTTCGCCGCTAACTCAACTGCTAACGCAGCGAATAGCACAGCGAATGTGGCTAACAGCACTGCAAACGTGGCTAACTCTACAGCCTTTGCTGCTAACTCCACTGCAAATGCAGCGAATAGCACAGCGAATGTTGCAAACAGCACTGCGAATGTTGCTAACTCCACAGCCTTTGCTGCTAACTCCACTGCAAACGCAGCGAATAGCACCGCGAACGTAGCTAACAGCACCGCCTTTGCTGCTAACTCCACTGCTAACGCAGCGAACAGTACCGCGAATGTAGCTAATAGCACTGCAAACGTTGCTAACAGCACAGCCTTTGCTGCTAACTCAACTGCAAACGCAGCGAACAGCACAGCGAATGTTGCAAACAGCACTGCAAACGTGGCTAACTCCACAGCCTTCGCCGCTAACTCCACTGCAAACGCAGCCAATAGCACCGCGAATGTGGCTAACAGCACTGCAAATGTTGCTAACAGCACAGCCTTCGCTGCGAACTCCACTGCAAATGCAGCGAATAGCACTGCGAATGTGGCTAACTCCACAGCCTTTGCTGCGAACTCAACTGCTAATGCAGCCAACAGCACCGCGAATGTGGCAAACAGCACTGCAAATGTTGCTAACAGCACAGCCTTCGCCGCTAACTCAACTGCTAACGCAGCCAACAGCACAGCGAATGTGGCAAATAGCACTGCGAACGTAGCTAACAGCACCGCCTTCGCCGCTAACTCCACTGCAAATGCAGCGAATAGCACAGCGAACGTGGCTAACAGCACCGCCTTCGCCGCTAACTCAACTGCTAACGCAGCGAATAGCACCGCGAACGTGGCTAACAGCACTGCCTTTGCTGCGAACTCAACTGCAAACGCAGCGAATAGCACAGCGAACGTAGCTAACAGCACCGCCTTCGCCGCTAACTCCACTGCTAATGCAGCGAATAGCACCGCGAACGTGGCAAACAGCACCGCGAACGTAGCTAACTCCACAGCCTTCGCCGCTAACTCCACTGCTAATGCAGCCAATAGCACAGCGAACGTGGCTAATAGCACCGCCTTTGCCGCTAACTCAACTGCTAACGCAGCGAATAGCACTGCAAACGTGGCTAACAGCACCGCCTTTGCTGCTAACTCAACTGCAAATGCAGCCAATAGCACAGCGAATGTGGCTAACAGCACCGCAAACGTAGCTAACAGCACAGCCTTTGCTGCGAACTCAACTGCTAACGCAGCCAATAGCACCGCGAACGTGGCTAACTCGACAGCCTTTGCGGCGAACTCCACTGCAAATGCAGCGAATAGCACAGCGAACGTAGCTAACAGCACTGCAAACGTGGCTAACTCCACAGCCTTTGCTGCGAACTCAACTGCCAATGCAGCGAATAGCACAGCGAACGTGGCTAATAGCACTGCAAACGTTGCTAATAGCACCGCCTTTGCCGCTAACTCCACTGCAAATGCAGCGAACAGCACTGCAAACGTAGCTAACTCCACAGCCTTCGCCGCTAACTCAACTGCTAATGCAGCGAATAGCACAGCGAACGTGGCTAACTCCACAGCCTTCGCCGCTAACTCCACTGCTAATGCAGCCAATAGCACCGCGAATGTTGCGAACAGCACCGCCTTCGCAGCTAACTCAACTGCTAATGCAGCCAACAGCACAGCGAATGTGGCAAACAGCACTGCAAACGTAGCTAACAGCACAGCCTTCGCCGCTAACTCAACTGCTAATGCAGCGAATAGCACCGCTAATACTGCAAACAGCACAGCTAACGCAGCCAATAGCACCGCGAATGTGGCTAACTCCACAGCCTTTGCTGCGAACTCAACTGCTAATGCAGCGAATAGCACCGCGAACGTAGCTAACTCCACAGCCTTCGCCGCTAACTCCACTGCAAATGCAGCCAATAGCACTGCAAATGTAGCTAACTCCACAGCCTTCGCTGCTAACTCAACTGCTAACGCAGCGAATAGCACAGCCAATGCGGCCAATACAACGGCGAATACTGCAAACAGCACTGCTAACGCAGCCAATACAACGGCGAATACTGCGAACAGCACAGCCAATGCAGCCAACACAACGGCGAATACTGCCAATACCACAGCCAATGCGGCAAATACCACGGCGAATAATGCAATGAGTCAAGCTTCTCAAGCATTGAATGCAACAAACGCCGGTTGGGAATTGACCACAAATGCAACGGGTACGGGTATTGCGTCCGGTTCTAGCGTGGTGAACGTGAATGCAACGAATAAACTCGTGACCTTCACGGCGGGCGATAACATTGAGATCACACAAAGCGGTCGAAATGTAACCATGGCCTTGGCGCGCAATATCAATGTGAACAGTGTGACCACCAACGATCTCACTGTGAGCGGTACGACTAACTTGAGCGGTACCACAAACATTAGCGGTACGATGAACGTTCAAGCCAATACCACCGTGAACATGGGCGGCAACCGCATTCAAAACGTAGGTAATGCGACAGCACCTACCGATGCGGTGAATAAAGCTTATGTGGATAATGCATTGCGCAATTCCGGAGCAGTTCCGGGCTTGGCGAATCGTGTAAATCAACTTGCTCGTGATTTGAATAAAGTTGATAAGAATGCACGTGCAGGTATTGCCGGAGCGATGGCGGCGAGCGGCTTGTATCAAGCTACTCAACCGGGTAAATCCATGGTTTCTGCGGGGGCGGCGACTTATCGCGGCCAAAACGCAGTTGCGGTGGGTTACTCTCGCTTGTCCGACAACGGTAAAGTGGGTATTAAATTCTCTGTGAATACGAATACTCAAGGCGATACCGGCGCGGCCGCAAGCGTGGGCTATCAATGGTAATGCGATAAATTAACGCGTTAAATACAACGAAAACCGCAGGTAAAAGCCTGCGGTTTTTTTTGTGAGAGAAAAAAGGAAAGGAAGAGCGCGAAGTGTTTAATGGGCACCGCATTGGGGGCGATGTTGGTCGCTAAAATAGGTGCGAAAAGATAGTAAGGTTGATTTTGTATTGAGCGTTTTTGGGCTTGCTCGTCGTGGGAAACTTTTCGCTAAAAAGAAATGGCGGCTTTGAGAAATTAGAGCTAGATCATATTTTTAAACATTACTTCTTTTTTTTCATAGAAATGACTTGAAAACCCTTCTTTACGAAGCTATTTTGATACTAAATCAAACCGAACCGAAAGGTTCTAACAACGCGAAGAGGTAAATGCTATGACATTAAATATCACCAGCAAACAAATGGAAATCACCCCTGCAATTCGTGAACATGTGGAAGGTCGTTTGGCGAAATTGGAAAAATGGCACACACAATTAATTAATCCACATTTTGTGCTGAATAAAGTGCCGAACGGTTTTACCGTGGAAGCTTCTATCGGCACGCCGCTTGGCAATTTGCTTGCGACGGCGACCGCGGAAGATATGTACAAAGCGATTAATGAAGTTGAAGAAAAATTAGAGCGTCAGCTCAATAAATTACAACATAAAAGCGAATCGCGCCGCGCCGATGAGCGTTTGAAAGATTCTTTTGAATAGCATGACTGTCGGTTTTCGACGAAATTTTTCCGCTAAAATGCTAAGGTGAGTGCCTTGGCATTTTTTTGTGGAGTGAATATGGTTTTGTCGCGATGCTTTATTTTCTCTGATTTTAAATTATTGTATGATGCGCATTACATAAATTTGCTATGAAGATGAATATTTTTAATGAAACCAACTTTTCTTGAATTTCGACACCTTAAAACGCTGCTGGCTTTGAAAGAAACGGGTAGCGTGTCTTTAGCGGCAAAACGGGTTTATCTCACCCAATCCGCGCTTTCTCATCAAATTAAATTGATTGAAGATCAATTTGGTTTGCCATTATTTGAACGCAAAAGTAATCCGCTACGTTTTACCGCAGCCGGCGAGCGTTTAATTCGTCTTGCTAATGAGGTGATGCCGAAAGTGATCGATGCGGAACGCGATTTAACCCGTGTGAAGCATGGCGATGCGGGGCAACTGCGCATTGCGGTGGAATGTCACACTTGTTTTGACTGGCTGATGCCGGCGATGGATGAGTTTCGCCAACATTGGGGGCTGGTGGAATTGGATATTGTGTCCGGTTTTCATACGGATCCCGTTGGCTTGTTGCTTTCTCACCGAGCTGATTGGGCGATTGTGTCAGAATTAGAAGCGAATGATGAGGTGATTTTTAAACCGCTTTTTTCCTATGAAATGGTGGGTATTTGTTCGAAGGATCATCTGCTTGCGGCAAAAGAGGTTTGGGAAGCGGAGGATTTCGCCAATGAAACTTGGGTGACTTATCCGGTGCCGGACGATATGTTGGATTTGTTGCGCCAAGTGTTAAAACCCAAAGGAATTAATCCGACCCGGCGCACCACCGAACTGACTATTGCGATGATTCAATTGGTGGCCAGTCGGCGCGGTATTGCAACTGTGCCTTATTGGGCGGCTTTGCCTTATTTGGAAAAAGGCTATGTGGTGGCACGCAAAATTACTCAAAATGGCTTGCAGAGTAATTTATATGCGGCGATTCGTAAAGAAGACGAAAATTTAGCCTATCTGGAAGATTTTTACCAAACCGTGAAAGCGCAAAGCTTTTCCACCTTGCCGGGATTATCCGTTTTAGATTTAGAGACGTAGTATGGATTTTTCTCCACAATTTTTTCCACAATATGCCCAACGCTATCCCGTTCGCGCGGCAGCCAAAGCTGCGTTTCCTTACAGTGCGCCGATGATCGCCGGATTTTTATTTCTCGGTATGGCGTACGGCATTTATATGAAGGCGCTTGGATTCGGTTTTTTATATCCGATGTTAATGGCGTTGTTAATTTATGCCGGCTCGGTGGAATTTATTGCCGCCGCTGCTTTGGTGGCGCCTTTTTCACCTTTAAGTGTGTTGTTGATTACGCTGATGGTGAGCGGGCGGCAGATTTTTTATGCCATTTCCATGTTGGAAAAATACGGCACTCGGTTGGGCAGAAAACGCGGCTATTTAATTAGTTCGCTGGTGGACGAATCTTTTTCGCTTAACTATATGGCGAAAATTCCGGCGCATTTGGACAAAGGTTGGTATATGTTTTTTGTCAGCCTTTATTTGCATCTTTATTGGGTGTTAGGCGCGGCGATGGGCAATCTATTCGGTCATATTTTGCCGGTAGATTTAAAAGGCGTTGAGTTTGCGATGACCGCGCTTTTTTTAGTGATTTTTGCGGAAAATTGGATGAAAGAACAATCTCACGAGAGTTCGTTACTCGGTTTATTTATTGCTTTTATTTCGTTACTGGCGGCCGGCAAAGAACATTTTTTGATTCCGACTTTACTGGGCATTTGGCTTGTTTTGACTTTGCGTCGCCCTAAATTAGCAACGAAATTGGAGGCGTTAAAATGACCCTGACCGAACAGATTGTGACTATCGGAATTTGTGTCCTTGCGGTGCAATTTACCCGTTGGTTGCCGTTTTGGGTCTTTCCGGCGAATCGCCCGATTCCGGAATATATTCGCTATCTTGGTAAAGTGTTGCCGGCGGCGATGTTCGGTATGCTGGTGGTGTATTGCTATAAGAATCTGGATATATTGAGCGGTTATCACGGGTTGCCCGATTTTCTTGCCGGTGCGCTGGTATTGGTTTTACACTTTTGGCGAAAAAATATGTTCTTGTCCATCGCGGCGGGCACGATTTTCTATATGATTTTAGTGCAAAGGGTTTTTGTTTAATTTTTTACAAAATAGAAATTTTAAGGCAACCAATCGGTTGCCTTTTTCGTTGCTGTTTTTGCTTTTGCTGTTTTTGCTTTTTCAATGCGGTGCCAAATCGGCTTGTTGTGGGGCGATGATTTAACGTGCCGTCAGACGGGCTTTCAATGCGGTGCTAAATCGGCAGGTCACCACAACTGGTACAAGGCAATCACTAACGGCATTGTAAATACGCAAAGTAGCGTGGTGACGCCGTAAATTGCACTGGCTTTTTGTGCGTTATTGCCGAAAATCAGTGCCATTTGGGTGACGGTCGCCGCGGATGGGCTGGTGGTGGCGAGGAAACTGATGAGGGCAATGGTTTCGCCGTTTTCTAACCAGCCGGCAAAGCCGCAAAGTTTCACAACTGTCAACAAAAAAATCGGAATCAACAGCAAGCGGAGCGCGGTGACGAGATAGATTCGTTTGGAGGAAATGAGTTGTCGCAATGGGATCGAGGCGATTAGCATGCCGGCAATCAACATGGCGTTCGGGCCGATAAAAATTCCCACTGCCGAAAGCGTGCCGTTAATAAAATTCGGTAATTTGATTTGCAAAGCAAATAACAGTACGCCGATAAAAATTGACCATAAATTAATATTTTTCAACATTACTTTCAGACTTAAGTTGCCTTTACCGACAATGATTAAGCGCAAATGCGTCCAAAATAAAAAGGTTTGCACCACGATAAAACAGGTGGCGTAAATCACCCATTCTTTACCGAATAATGACATGACAATCGGGATAATTAAATTGCCGCCGTTGGAATAAATGGCGGTGGCGTGTTCGATGGCGTCGAGTTTTAGTACGCGTTTTAGCAATGCGCCGGTGATGATTAAGATGAAGTGTAGAAATACGGCCATGCCGAGGGAGAGCATTAAGCCTTGCAGAATTTCCGGTTTGTAGTCAATTTGGAAGGCTTCAATCATAACGGCGGGGCTGATGATGTAAAGGCCGATAATGGAAAGCGGTTTGCTGTCTTCAGATTTGAGTAGTTTGGCTTTTACCAAACCGTAGCCCATTAACACAATAAGCGTGAGCTCGATAATTTTGCCGCCAAGTAAAAATGCGATGTCCATAGGAAGAAAAACAAGAATCAGAAAAATGTTGCGCTATTAGACTACAGTTAAAATAAAAGGGCAAAATAATTTGCCCCGAAATTTTAAATGCAACCGCCGCAACTGCCGCAGCGCCAATCTTCTTTGTTGACTGCGCGATAAAATGCGCGCAGGGTTTGTTCTTCCAGCGGAATATTGTGTTCGTTAAACAGATCGGAAAGCCAGTCGATATTTTCTACAATCCAATCGTCTTCGCCTAAGCCTTCGCGGTACAGCTCGTCTTCCGGATCGATGAAGTTATAGATGTTTTCCGTGCCCATATCTTGGTCGCGACGCTCGCGCGGCAGGGTAATTGGCAAATCAAGGTAGGAAATCTCCCAATGGCCTAAACAGAGGGTATTGCCAAGCATCGACCAACGGGCTTTGAAAGGATTGTCATTCATGTTAAAGGTTGAGAGAAAAATTAAAGCACGAAGTATAAATTTCAAGGAAAAGAAAACCCATATGCTAACGGGTTGAAAGTTTGATAAAAATCAAGATTCGGCGAAATCTATTTAAAAATAAAAGTGCGATGAAAATTTCATCGCACTTTTTGTCTTTATGATAGGTATTTTATTGCATTACGCGAGTTTTTTCGGTTTAAGGAAAATCATTGTGAAGATTTGCCAGAAGAATGCTAGCGCACCGAAGATAAAGATGACATCGCCTACGATACGAATCCAACGAAGCGTACCAAAGAGCGGTTGTTGCATAAATTCTTCACTACGTGCATACCACAAACCTTCTGAGATGCTGGCATAGCCTTGGATAATACCGATTGGTAGCAAGCTTGAAACGATCATTAGCACTAAACCGGCATTTAATAACCAAAAGCCCCATTTCATTAATTTGTCGTTAAATGGTGTATCCGGACGTAAATAGCGTGCGATTAAGAACACAAAACCGAGTGCTAAGAAGCCATATACTCCAAATAATGCTGCGTGGGCGTGTACAGCAGTAGTATTTAAACCTTGTATGTAGTAAAGGGAAATTGGTGGATTGATTAAGAAACCAAATACCCCTGCGCCAAGCATATTCCAAAATGCCACTGCGACGAAGCAGTAAAGTGGCCATTTTAGACGTTCCATCCATGGTGCTTTTTGTTGCATAGCCCAGTGTTCCCACGCTTCATGACCAAGTAAGACCAATGGCACAACTTCAAGTGCGGAGAATGATGCTCCGACAGCAATAATTGGAGTGGTTACGCCGGCAAAGTACAAATGGTGGAAGGTGCCCGGAATACCGCCTATTAGGAATAATGCTGCTTCAGTGATAGTCGCAACTGTTGCAGTACGACGTGATACAAGTCCTAGGCTTACAAAAATAAATGAAAGCGCAGCAACCGAGAATACTTCAAAGAAGCCTTCTACCCAAAGATGCACAACCCACCAACGCCAGTATTCCATGATGGAAATATGGGTGTGTTCGCCATAGAACAACGCCGGGCCGTAGAATAAGCCGATAGCGATAACAGATGCAAAAAATAAGGCAAGTAAGTTTTTATCACCCGGTTGTTTAAATGCATTCACTGTTCCGCGTAGCATTAATACTAACCAGAATAAAATACCGGCATATTTTACCGCTTGCCAGAAACGGCCTAAGTCAATAAATTCATAGCCTTGGTGACCGAACATAAAGCTTAAGTTTTCCGGCAGGATATGGGCAATCGCAAGGTAGCTACCTGTGAATGAACCGATTACTAAAACGACTAATGCCCAGAAAAGTACATCAACACCGAGTTTTTGATATTTAGGATCTTTGCCGCCATTAATAATCGGCGCTAAGAATAACCCACCGGCCAAAAATGCCATTGCAATCCAGAATAGCGCTGCTTGAATATGCCATGTGCGTACTAAGGAATAAGGCAAATATTGTGAAATATCAATACCATAGAATTCTTGTCCTTCCACTGTATAGTGCGCGACTACCGCACCTAAATTTACTTGAAGGAAGAATAAGGCCAACACGGTAAATAGATATTTGCCGAGTGCGCGTTGTGAGGGTGTAAGTTGCAGTGTTGTGAGTGGATCTGCGCTTGGTGGCACAGGATCTTTCTCATCTTGGCGTTTTTTGAATGACCAAATCCACACTACAAAACCAATACCGGCAATTAAAAATACTACGCTGGCAATTGACCAAACTACATTTTCAGGTGTCGGCACGTTATTAATTAACGGCTCATGAGGCCAGTTATTGGTATAACTTGCATGCGTGTTTGGGCGTTCTGCAGAGGCAGTCCATGCAGTCCAGAAGAAGAATTTAGTGAGATCTTGACGAGCCTGCAAATTAGGTAAGGTGTTGTCTTTCATTGCAAAGTGTTCACGCGTCACTTTTGTCGCCGGATCATCACCATATAGAGAAATATAATAAGCTGCTGTCTTTTCAATTGCGGCTAAACGTGTGTTGGATAGCACTACAGTGCCATTTTCATCAACACGGCTGCCACGATATTCGCGGGTTAAACGTGCTTTTAGTAGCGTTTGTTGCTCTTCATTTAAATCGGCGAAAGGCTTGCTGTAGTCTTTTTGGGCTTCAATATCAAGCCAGTTTGTTAATTCACGATGTAGCCAATCTGCCGTCCAGTCAGGTGCTTGGTATGCACCATGTCCCCAAACTGATCCTAGTTGCATACCGCCTGTACTTTGCCAAGCCGTTTGCCCGTGTAGAATTTCATCGTGCGTAATTACTTTTTCGCCTTGTTCTGAAACATATTGTTGTGGAATAGGTGGTGCTTCTCGATATACCTCAAAGCCATAGTAGCCGAGAATAGAGAATGCTCCTATTAACACAGCGACCAGTAAATACCAAAATTTTTTATACTGTCCCATAATCACTCCTAGATTAACGGTGTTAATGTTGTTTTTTATAAAAATACATTGTTTAGGCAAAATACCTGAAAGATTTTGTTGGATATTAAGCCTTAGTGAACTACTAAAATCCTAGTGATTTAGTATGGTATTATTCTAAGGTAAAAAAATGCAGTTGAAAACAAAAAAGTTTCAACTGCATTTTTAATTCGCTTTTGCCGGTTTTTTCGGATTAATGTCTGAACATACCTCCTAGTCCACTTAATCCGAGCCCGCCGCCCATTAAGCCTTGCATGCCACGCATCATTTTCGCCATGCCGCCTTTGCGCATTTTCTTCATCATACGTTGCATTTCGTCGAATTGTTTGAGCAGTTTGTTCACGTCTTGCACCTGTGTGCCGGAGCCGAGCGCAATGCGACGGCGGCGGGAGCCTTTAATAATGTCCGGATTAGCGCGTTCTTTAAGCGTCATAGAATTAATGATGGCTTCCATTTTCACGAACATTTTGTCATCCATTTGATTTTTTATGTGATCCGGCAGGTTTTTCGCGCCCGGCAGTTTTTCCAACATGGACATCATACCGCCCATTTTTTTCATTTCGACCAGTTGATCACGGAAATCGTCTAAAGTGAATTGATCGCCTTTTTTGAATTTTTGCGCCATCTTTTCCGCTTTTTCACGGTCAACGGAACGTTCCAAATCTTCAATTAAGGAAAGCACGTCGCCCATGCCAAGAATGCGTGACGCTACACGATCCGGATGAAATGGCTCCAAAGCATCGGTTTTTTCGCCGACTCCGAGGAATTTAATCGGTTTACCGGTAATTTGACGAATAGATAATGCCGCACCGCCGCGCGCGTCGCCGTCCACTTTGGTGAGAATCACACCGGTCAGCGGCAACGCTTCATTAAAGGCTTTTGCTGTATTTGCCGCGTCTTGTCCGGTCATGGCATCTACGGTGAACAGGGTTTCGATAGGATTTAACGCGGTGTGAACCTGCTTGATTTCATCCATCATTTCGTGGTCAACATGCAAGCGACCGGCAGTATCCACGATAAGCACGTCGTAGAATTTCAACTTGGCTTCCGCCAAGGCTGCTTTGGCAATGTCCACCGGATTTTGTTTTACATCGGACGGAAAGAAATCTGCATTCACACCTTGTGCAAGGGTTTCCAGCTGTTTGATTGCGGCCGGGCGATATACGTCGGCAGAAACGACCAATACTTTTTTCTTGTGACGTTCGCGTAGAAATTTCGCTAATTTCCCTACGCTGGTGGTTTTACCCGCCCCTTGCAAGCCGGCCATTAAAATTACGGCGGGCGGTTGAGTGGCTAAATTCAGGCTTTCATTGGTTTCGCCCATGGCATTTTCCAGTTCGCGCTGAACGATTTTTAGGAATTCTTGCCCCGGCGTTAAACTTTTATTGACTTCTTCGCCCAATGCGTTGTCTTTCACTTTGGCGATGAATTCGCGCACTACCGGCAAGGCGACGTCGGCTTCTAGTAAAGCCATACGCACTTCGCGTAAGGTGTCTTTAATATTATCTTCGGTTAAGCGGCCTTTGCCCGTAATATTACGCAGTGTTTTTGAGAGGCGATCGGATAAATTCTCAAACATGTTCAATCCTGTTTTTTGATGACAAAAATTGCCGTGATTATACCGAAATTCGGGCGTTTTTCATCATTTCAAACAAATTTATAGCGAATTGAGAATGACAACGCTAGAATAAGAACCATTCTTAACATTAAGCATCACATCGAGACAATAAATATGGGTTTTGCCTTTTTTTCAATTTTGTTCTATTTAATCAGCGTGCTGATGATCGCGCCGTCACTCGCGGCGGATAAAACCGTGCGTCGCCCGCGCAAAACGCCGTTCTTTTTGACTGCGCTTTTGGCCATTGTGTTGCATATCGCAAGCCTTTATCCGGCGTTGCAGGGGCTTGCGTCGGATCACACTTTTACGCTGGTGGAAATCAGTTCGTTGATGAGCGTCAGCAGCACCGCATTGGTTACCCTTGCCATGCCGGCGGTGAGTTCCATTTGGTTTTTATTGCCGATCGTGTTTGCTTTTTCTATCTTTAACCTCATCTTGGCAACCTTTATGCCTAGCCATATGATTCAATTATTGAATCAGGATTCGGCAATGTTGTTCCATATCGGTTTGTCGATTTTCACTTATGCCGTGTGCTTTATTGCGATGCTTTATGCCATTCAAATCGCGTGGATTGATCGTACGTTAAAATCGAAAAAAACTGCATTTTCACCGGTTATGCCTTCCTTAATGATGGCGGAACGTCATTTTTCCCGTTTATTTGCCGTCGGCGAATTATTGCTGACGTTTACGCTGATTTCCGGAATTTATCATTCTGTGCATGCGATGAATGCGGAGAATATTCACAAGGCGTTATTTTCATTTTTCGCTTGGATCGTATTTGGTATTGCGCTTTTCGGCCATTGGAAACGCGGTTGGCGCGGAAAAAGGATGATTATTTACGCTGTTTCAGGTATTATCCTGCTCACGATTGCGTATTTTGGCAGTCGATTGATTTAGAAAATGGGGGCGAATTAAATTCGCCTTTATTATTCCGTCGGCAACCATGATAGCCCGCGGGTATGATTAACTCACAAAAGGATTTTCCCTTGGACAGTATCCCCCTTAGTAGCTTATTTATCACGCTTGTTATTTGTTTAGTCTTATCCGCGTATTTTTCCGGTTCCGAAACCGGTTTGCTCTCCGTTAATAAATATCGCTTACGCTTTCTGTCGGAACAAGGCAATAAAGGCGCACAAAAAGCCGAAAAATTGCTTGAAAGACCCGATACCTTATTAAGTTTTATCCTTATCTTTAATAATTTAGTGAATATCAGCGCTTCGGCCATTGCGACCATAATCGGTATGCGTTTATACGGTGATGCGGGTGTCGCGATTGCAACAGGTTTGCTGACCTTCGTGATGTTGGTTTTTTCTGAAATTTTCCCGAAAACCGTCGCTGCCATGTATCCGGAGAAAGTGGGGCTTTTTTCCAGTCATATTTTGACGGTATTGCTGAAGATTTTTTATCCCGTCGTTTGGTTTATGAATATCTTTACCAAAAGTTTGATGAAAATCATCGGCTTAAAACCGGATTTACAGAAAGAAGTGATTAGCCGCGAAGAGTTGCGCAGTATCGTAACCGAAGCGGGAGAAGCCACGCCGGATGAGCAGCATCCGCAAATGTTGCTGTCGATTTTGGATATGGAAACCGTCACTGTGGACGATATTATGGTACCGCGCAACGAGATCGGCGGTATTGATATTGATGACGACTGGAAGGCGATTATGCGCCAACTTAACCACGCCGCGCATAACCGTGTCGTGCTGTATAAAGGCAGTCTTGACGAACAGGTGCTCGGTATTTTACGTGTGCGCGAGGCATTTCGTTTGTTGCTTGAGAAAAATGAATTTACCAAAGAAACCTTAATTCGTGCGGCAGATGAAGTGTATTTCATTCCGGAAGGTACGCCGTTAAAAACGCAATTGGCGAATTTCCGCACCAATAAAGAGCGCTTTGGCTTGGTGGTGGACGAATACGGTGATATTAAAGGTTTGGTCACATTGGAAGATATTTTGGAAGAAATCGTCGGCGATTTCACCACCTCAACCGCACCGACTATCGATGAAGAAGTGACGCAACAATCAGACGGATCGATGATAATCGAAGGTTCCGCCAATCTTCGCGATCTGAACAAAATGTTTGGTTGGGAACTCGACACCGAAGATGCGCGCACTTTCAACGGTTTAATCCTTGAGCATTTGGAAGAAATTCCGGATGAAGGCACTGTATGCGAAATCGATGGCTTGCAAATTACTATTTTAGAAGTGGCGGATAATATGATTAAGCAGGCAAAAGTGGTAAAACTGCCGGCTTAAAAAACGTTTAAAAAAACAAACCGCACTTTTGGAAACAGAAGGGCGGTTTTGTTTTTTGAGGCGATTTTGAGTATTTGGCGAGATTTTATCAATTATCGGATTTTGCTTGATGGACGAGTTTTTTTCTTTTACTTGAGCAACACGCACAAAACTACCCGCGCGAAGTATGATTTTGAGTCTGCACCACAAAATAGCACCGCATTGGAAGCCGTTTCAATGCGGTGCTGTTTGATAAGGTCATTTTGGAACCGCTGCATAATTTCTCAGCTTCTTCGAAAATAAAAAAGCCGTCCCAACGGGCTGAATTATGTGTCATCTAGGGTAACTGCTTTACCCTAGCGCAGAGCCCGATTAATTTTTTTCTTTCGCCGCTTTATCTTCCGGCAAAACTAAATTGAGAATTAAGGCCAATAATGATCCCACGGTAATGCCGGAGCCCAACACTTCTTTGAAAAAGTGCGGAAGTTTATCAAGCAATTCAGGACGGGTAGTGACGGCTAAACCGCAGCCGATAGAAATGGCGATAATCAAGCCGTTGCGTTTGCTGCGTTCCACTTTATCCAGCATTTGAATGCCCGCTGCGATAATCATGGCGAACATCATTAAGCCTGCGCCGCCAAGCACAGGAAGCGGAATGGAGACGATTAACGCACCGAATACCGGAAACAGCCCGGCTAATGCCAATAACACGCCGGTAAGCGCCACTACGTGACGGCTTGCCACGCCCGTTAAGGAAATTACGCCGATATTTTGCGAGAACGAGGAAAATGGTGTAGTGGACATGATAGCCGCCAATGCGGAGCCCAAACCGTCCGCCAAAACACCGCCGCGTAAGTGTTTACCGGTGATTTCCGTATTGGTCGCATTACCGAGCGCAAGGAAATTGCCGCTGGATTCTACAATCGTCACCAAATACGCAATAGACATACCGATAATTCCGGAAAGCGGGAATGCTAGACCGAAGTGTAGCGGTTGCGGTACGGCGAACGCTTGTGCATTATGCACGCCATCGAAATTTACCCAGCCTAAAATTAAGCAAAGTACGTAGCCGGTCATCATGCCGATAACGATGGCCGCAGCAGAGAAAATGCCCTTACCCCATTGCACTAAGGCCACTACAATAACTAATACGAAAGTCGCCATCATCAAATTTTCCGGTGTGGCGTAGTCGGCGTCGCCGCGCTGACCACCGGCGAACCAGTCTACCGCTACCGGAATCAGGCTTAAACCGATCATCATCACCACCGTGCCGGTGACTACCGGCGGGAACAGCTTGCGGATATACGGCATAAAAAAGCTGCCGATGATCATGACCAGTGAGCCGACCAAAGAGGCGCCTAAAATACCCGGCACGCCATATTCGCTAAAGCCGATGGCAAGTGCCGCTGCGACGAAGGTAAAACTGGTTCCCATTACGCTTGGCAAGCGGATACCAATCGGGCCCAAGCCTTTACATTGAATAATCGTGACGACACCGGAAATGAGCAGCGCCGCGTTGACTAACGTAATGGTATCTGCGGTCGGCAGTTTTAACACATTGCCGATAACTAAAGGCACTGCAATAATGCCGCCCAATGCGGCTAATAGATGTTGTGCGGCAAGCAGAAGACTTAAGCTGAAAGGCGGTTTATCTTCCACCGAATAGAGAAGTTGGTTGTTCATCGTGGATCCTTATAAATTAAGAGCGGCGAATTATACGCGAAATCCTTGTAAAGGCAATCGTTTGCGCATTCGCTAAAAGAAATGGCTGATGTCGAATGTGATGTTGAAATAGCACCGCATTGAAGCCGTTTGGAATGGCGCGAGCAGTTAAAATAGCACCGCATTGAAACTGTTCGATGACGTTGCGAGAGGATTTTAATTCCAATCCGCGTTTATTACTGCGTGTTCTACCGTCCATAAAAACAGTAGGGGAATAACGCGACCAATCCGATTTTTTATTCGACATTTTGCTTTCTTAAAAAAGATTGAAATTAACGGGAGAGAATTCGTTTAACCCGTTGTTGCAGTTCGGGAATGACTTCTTGCGCAAACCACGGATTTTTTGCCAGCCACAGTTGATTGCGTGGTGACGGGTGCACTAATGGTAAAAAGTGCGGTAGAAATTCACGATAATTTTTCACCGTCTCCGTCACATTGTGTTTATTTTGCGGTAGGTAGTATTTCTGCGCATATTGCCCGATCAAAATGGTTAGTTCGATATTTGGCAAATCCGCCAGAATTTGCGGATGCCATTTTTCCGCAAAACCTTTGCGTGGCGGCAGATCGCCCGATTTGCCTTTGCCCGGGTAATAAAAATCCATCGGAATCACGGCAAATAGGCCGGAATGATAAAAGGTTTCGCGATCAACACCCAGCCATTCGCGCAGCCGATCGCCACTTTGATCGTTCCAATACAAACGAGTTTGTTCCGCCTTCACCCCGGGCGCTTGCCCGACAATGTTAATTCGGGCGCCGGTGGGGGCGGCAAATAGCGGTTCGATACCGCGTTCGGTGAAAGATTGATTTTGCGCATCGCGCATAATAGCGTTTTTGATTTGGGTGAGACTAGGCATGGGTTTTTCCTGTTTTGTTTGTCTTTTATATCTTTTGGCGATAGTGTTTTTCTTTATCGCCGGTGGTTCGGCAATGAAACAAAAAACCGCACTTCTATCTAAAAAGTGCGGTTCATTTTCAAATTATTCTAAACATTAAATCTAAAGTGCATCACATCGCCGTCCTGCACGATGTAATCTTTGCCTTCCAAGCGCCATTTGCCGGCTTCTTTCGCGCCGTTTTCGCCTTTGAATTGGATAAAATCGTCGTAGGCAATAACTTCCGCGCGGATAAAGCCTTTTTCGAAATCCGTATGGATTACGGCGGCGGCTTTCGGGGCGGTAGCACCGATGGAAACCGTCCAAGCACGCACTTCTTTCACGCCGGCGGTGAAGTAGGTTTGTAGATTCAGAAGAGCGTAGCCTGCGCGAATGACGCGGTTTAAGCCCGGCTCTTCAATGCCGAGATCTTGCAGAAATTCCAGTTTTTCGTCGTCGTCCAGTTCGGCGATTTCCGCTTCGATGGCGGCACAAACCGGCACCACCACGGAGCCTTCTTTTTCAGCAAATTCGCGGACTTTATCGAGATACGGGTTGTTCTCAAAACCATCTTCGTTCACGTTAGCAATGTACATGGTCGGTTTTAAGGTTAAGAAATTGTAGCTTTTGATCGCCAATAACTCGTCTTTGTCTAACGGCACGGAACGAATCATGCCCGCTTCAGAAAGTACCGGCAGGATTTTTTCCATTATGGAAAGCTCGAATTTCGCGTCTTTATCGCCGCCTTTAGCGCGTTTTTGCAGGCGTTGAATGGCGCGTTCGCAGCTGTCTAAATCAGCTAATGCCAGTTCGGTGTTGATGGTTTCAATATCGTTTAACGGGTCGATTTTGCCCGCCACGTGTACGATGTCATCGTTTTCAAAACAGCGCACGACATGACCAATTGCATCGGTTTCACGGATATTTGCTAAGAATTTATTACCTAAGCCTTCGCCTTTGCTCGCACCGGCAACCAAGCCTGCGATGTCCACAAATTCCATGGTGGTTGGCAACACGCGTTCCGGTTTGACGATTTCCGCTAAGGCATCTAAACGCGGATCAGGCATTGGCACCACGCCGGTATTTGGCTCAATGGTACAAAACGGATAGTTTGCCGCTTCAATGCCGGCTTTGGTTAAGGCGTTAAAAAGTGTTGATTTGCCCACATTCGGCAAGCCTACGATGCCACATTTGAATCCCATAATTTTTCCTTGTTGGTGAAGAGAGAAAGTGCAGTTGAAATTTACGAAATTATGCAGCAGTTACACAACGCTAAAATTACTCTTGCAAAATAGCACCGCATTGGAGCCGCTTTCAATGCGGTGCTATCGTTTGATACAAACGCGTGCTTAATTCAAACGGTTTTGTGCATTTGCTACATAATTATCAAAATTTAGCGTATTTTTTAACCGCACTTTTAGATTAAATTTTAAAACTATTCAGCCGATTAGTGGCTTTCACGATGCTTTCTTTGAACAGCAGTTCTACGCAATCCGAGGCTTCCTCTAAGGCTTTATCTAATACCTCGCGTTCAGTCGGGGAAGGTTTGTTTAACACATAACCTGCCACCAAATCGCGATGCCCGGGGTGACCGATGCCGATGCGCAAACGATAAAAGTTATTGTTGTTACCGAGCTGCGCCACAATGTCTTTCAGGCCATTATGCCCGCCGTGTCCGCCGCCTAATTTGAGTTTCACGCTGCCCGGCGGTAGATCCAATTCATCGTGCAAGACTAAAATTTCTTCCGCTTTAATGCGATAAAAATTTGCCAGTGCGCCCACCGCTTTGCCGCTTAAATTCATGAAAGTGGTTGGCACTAAAAAACGGACTTCGTTGCCGTTAATCATGGCACGAGCGGTGTAGCCAAAAAATTTGCTTTCGGCGTTGAATGTCACATTAAAGCGACGGGCTAAACGTTGCATCAACCATTCGCCCGCGTTATGACGGGTGTCCGCATATTTGTCGCCGGGATTGCCAAGCCCGACAATAAGTTTGATTTCTGCCATTGTTATTCGCTACGGTAAATACGGTTAAAAATAGTGGCGCATTGTAGCGAAAAAGCCCCAAATGCTCAATCTATAACGCTAGAACGAGCACGCCGGACAAAATTAAAATGCTCCCGGCCACTAATTTCAAACTAAGCGGTTCCCCCAAAATCACAACGCCTAAAATAATCGCAATGACCACGCTTAATTTATCGATGGGTGCCACCCAAGATGCCGGTGCAAGTTGAAGGGCGCGATAATAACAAAGCCATGAAAGGCCGGTGGCAATGCCGGACAAAATCAAGAAAGTAAACGGTTTAGCGGCGATATGTTGCGGCAGTTGCCATTCATTGCGGGCAGAAATAATACCGGCAGTGACCAGTAAAATCACAATGGTGCGAATAAACGTGGCGAGATTGCTGTTTATTCCTTCCACGCCGAGTTTACCTAAAATAGCCGTAAGACCGGCGAAAAATGCCGAACCGACGGCGAAAATAACCCAATTCATTTGTTTCCTTATTAACAGCCTAAAAAACTCCGCTATAATAGCCCAAATTTTTTTGACGAAGAAGCAAAGATGAATCAGATTCATATTGAAATCGCCTACGCCTTGCCCGAGCGTTATTTTTTGAAAGCGTTCTGCGTGGATGAAGGCACAATGGTACAAACGGCAATTTTGCAATCGGGCGTTTTGCAACAATTTAGCGAAATTGATTTGAGTAAAAATAAAGTGGGGATTTTCAGCCGTCCGGCAAAACTGACCGATGTACTTCGAAATGGGGACCGCATTGAAATCTATCGCCCGCTACTTGCCGACCCGAAAGAAATTCGTCGTAAACGCGCGGCGGAACAAGCCGCTAAAGAAAAAAACACCTCGAAAGGAACGTCCAAATGACCGCATTTTCCCAGCCTGATTTTTGTTTACCGCAAGACATTAGCCCAGAGATTTTCCTACGCGATTATTGGCAAAAAAAGCCCCTTGTGATTCGCAACGGTTTGCCGGAAATCATCGGACGGTTTGAACCGCAAGATATTATCGAATTGGCACAAAATGAGGAGGTCAGCGCGCGTTTAGTGAAAACTTTTGCCGATGACGATTGGCAAGTATTTTTCAGTCCGCTTTCCGAGAAGGACTTCAAAAAATTGCCGGAGAAGTGGTCGGTATTGGTACAAAATATGGAACAATGGTCGCCGGAATTAGGTCGATTATGGAATAAGTTCGGTTTTATTCCCCAATGGCAACGCGACGATATTATGGTTTCCTATGCGCCGAAGGGTGGCTCGGTGGGCAAGCATTACGATGAATATGACGTGTTTTTAGTGCAAGGCTATGGTCGTCGCCGTTGGCAACTCGGCAAATGGTGCGATTCAAGCACGGAATTTAAACCGAATCAACCGATTCGTATTTTTGACGAGATGGGCGAGCTGGTGATTGATGAAGTGATGAATCCGGGCGATATTCTTTACATTCCCGCACGTATGGCACATTACGGCGTGGCGGAAGAAGATTGCTTAACTTTTTCTTTTGGCTTGCGTTATCCGAATTTGAGCCGTCTTATTGACGGCATTAGCAAGAGTTTATGTCAGCCAGAGCCTGATTTGAATTTAACCGAATTTGAGTTACCGTTGCGCTTAACTCAAACCGCACAACGTACCGGTAAGCTTGCCGATGAAAACATTCAAGCGATGAAACGCCAATTATTGGACAAACTTGCCCATTCGGAAGCTTTCAATGCGGTGCTCAAACACGCGGTCGCCGGCGCGCTGAGTACGCGTCGTTACGAATTGTTGGTTTCCGATGAAATGAGCGATCCGGACGAAGTGCGATCTTCCTTAGAAGATGATGCCGCTTTACTTTCTCAAGATAACAATTGCAAATTGCTCTATACCGAAAATCCGTTGCGCATTTATGCTAACGGCGAATGGCTGGACGAACTTAATACCATCGAAACGGAAGTGCTGAAACGTTTGTCCGACGGCGAAAGCTTAGATTGGATGTTTTTGACGGATTTAGTGAATGAAACGGAAGATTCGGAAACTGCCATGATGCTTTTGTTGGATTCCATTTGTAATTGGCTGGATGACGGCTGGGTATTGATCGAATAAAAATCACCTAAAAGGTTTTTCTGGTGAATTTTTCTTCTGTTTACGAAGGGAGCAAATTTACCCGATAACATAAAATTAAACGATGTCAGAAAATATTTATTCCGTTTCTCAACTCAATTCTGCTACGCGCCAAATGTTAGAAAGCCATTTTTCACAAATTTGGCTTACCGGCGAAATTTCGAATTTTACTCAGCCTGTGTCGGGGCATTGGTATCTCACGCTGAAAGATGAAAATGCACAGGTACGTTGTGCGATGTTTCGGATGAAAAATCTGCGCGTGGCCTTTTGTCCGCAAAACGGAATGCAAGTGCTGGTGCGCGCCAATGTGAGTTTGTATGAACCGCGCGGCGATTATCAGTTGATTATTGAGTCCATGCACCCGGCCGGTGAGGGGTTGTTGCAGCAGCAATTTGAAGCGTTAAAAATAAAACTCGCGGCGGAAGGCTTATTTGCGCAAAATTTGAAGAAAAATTTACCGCCTTTTAGCAAAGCAGTGGGGATTGTGACCTCTTCGACGGGGGCCGCATTGCAAGATATTTTACATATTTTGGCACGGCGCGATCCGAGTTTAAAAGTGGTGATTTATCCTACCGCCGTACAAGGCAAAGAAGCCGCAGCGGAAATTGTGCAAATGATTGAACTGGCCAATAAGCGACAAGAAGTGGATGTGCTGATCGTGGGGCGAGGAGGCGGTTCATTGGAAGATCTTTGGTGTTTTAATGAGGAAGCGGTGGCGCGTGCGATTTTTCGTTCCGCTTTGCCGATTATCAGTGCTGTAGGGCACGAAACCGATGTCACCATTGCGGATTTTGTGGCAGATCTTCGTGCGCCGACACCGTCCGCCGCGGCAGAATTAGTCAGTCGCAATCAAGACGAACTTGTTCAGCGATTACGCCATCAGCAACAGCGTTTGGGGATGGCATTTGACCTTGTGTTTACGCAAAAAAGTCAATGTTTAAAACAACTTGCGTTACGTTTGCAAAACCGGCATCCGCAGCATCAATTGCGCATTCAACAAGCGAAAAATGAACAGCTTACGCATCGTTTGCAGCTAGCCATGCAGCATCAATTTGAAAAAATGCAACAAAAATTGAGCGCGCTTGTCCTGCGTTTAAAACAAAACCCGTTGCCGTATCGCATTCAACGTTATCAACAGCATTTAGAACAGCTACAAGTGCAATTGAATTTCAGCGCAAATCGTCAAGTGACAGAGTGTCAAAGCAAAGTTGCCGCCTTGTGCGGAAAATTGGATGGATTAAGCCCGCTGAAAGTGCTGGCACGCGGTTATTCCATCGCGAAAAACGGGCAAGGCAAGACGGTTGTCAGTGTAAAAGATGTGAAGCCGGGAGAATTGCTTACAACGCAAGTGGCAGACGGGAAGATTGTCAGTCGGGTTGTATAATCATTTTCTTATGTAAGCGGAAATGCCGTGACGGAGAAAATCGTCACGGCATTTATTTTTGTGAGCCATTTCAAAGTTTCAACAAAAAGTATAGTTCTTGTATTTTTTTTGGCACACTTTGAGCGTATGATTTTTCGCCGCAGTATTTTGGAGAAAAAAATGTTAGAAATTCAACAGTTTGGTCAGCGTGATGTGAAAATCCTCAACGAGGAGATTTTATATGACGGTTTTTTCACGCTCAAAAAAATTCAATTCAAACATAAACTTTTTGCCGGTGGTGAAAGTGGCGCGGTAACCCGTGAATTACTTATCAAAGGCGCTGCTTCCGCCGTCATCGCTTATGATCCAAAAGAAGACGCGGTTGTTTTAGTGGAACAAGTGCGTATCGGTGCAGCGTATCATCCCGAACCGCATTGTTCGCCTTGGTTATTGGAATTGATTGCAGGTATGGTAGAAAAAGGCGAACGGCCAGAAGACGTTGCGTTACGCGAAAGCGAAGAAGAGGCTGGGATTAAAGTTGAAAATTTGCTCCATTGTTTGAGTGTCTGGGACAGCCCGGGTGGTACGGTTGAACGAATTCATTTGTTTGTCGGGCAAGTGGACAGCTCGCAGGCAAAGGGCATTCATGGGTTGGTCGAAGAACATGAAGACATTCGGGTTCATGTAGTAAAACGTGAACAGGCCTATCAATGGATGTGCGAAGGAAAAATTGATAATTGCACCGCTGTCATCGGATTGCAATGGCTTCAATTAAATTACGCTCAATTGCAACAGCGTTGGCAACAAGCTTAGGAGGCATCTGTGAAAAATACATTTGTCTATCAAGCGAAACGACCCATTGTAAAAGTGTTACAGATTACCGATCCGCATCTATTTAAAGATGAACAAACAGAATTGCTCGGCGTGAATACGCAGGCGAGTTTCGGGCAAGTGTTAAAAGAAATTCAACAAAACGATACGGATTTTGACCTTATTTTCGCCACCGGTGATCTCGTGCAAGACGGAAGCGAAGAAGGCTATCGCCGTTTTGTGGAAATGCTTAAACCCTTTGGTAAATCGGTATTTTGGATTCCGGGCAATCATGATTTTCAACCAAAAATGGTGGAATATTTAAATCAACCGCCGGTACAAAGCGCAAAACATATTTTACTCGGCGAACATTGGCAGGCTATGTTATTGGATAGTCAGGTTTACGGCGTGCCGCACGGTGAACTAAGTCAATATCAACTCAATTTATTAAAAGAAACCTTAGCAAAATATCCACAACGTTACACGTTGATTGTATTGCATCATCATTTATTGCCGACCAATTCGGCCTGGTTGGATCAACACAATTTGCGTAATCCGCACGAGTTGTACGATGTACTTGCGCCATTTGAAAAGGTGAAAGCAATTGTATATGGGCATATTCATCAACAAGTCGATAGCCAATGGTACCGTTATCAAGTGATGGCGACGCCTTCCACCTGTATTCAATTTAAAGCGGATAGCCAAAATTTTGCCTTGGATGCGGTGCCACCGGGCTGGCGCGAAATTGAGTTGCATCCGGACGGTTCGATTAGAACGACAGTGAAACGCATTCGACAGGCTGAGTTCTTACCGAATATGCAAGAAGAAGGCTACTAAAAAAAGAAAGCGATAAAAAAATAGCGTGCGATCAAACTGGTCGCACTTTATTTTTTCGATGTTCAATGATTTTTTCGATGTTCAATGCGGTGCTGTTTTGAGAGTGCGTTTATTACAGCCTAAAATTCAGGCTCGCTTTGGTTTCAATGTGGTGCCAAAATCATCCTCCGTTTTTAGTATGCGAATGCGTTCTGGCTATTTTTAGAAAGTCCGCTAGAATAGCGCCCGAAATTGCAAAGTGCCTAAAAAGAGTAACGGCACGGTGAAGGAGAAAATATGGGCAATATGCTAATTGATTTGCAAATCGCCAGCGAAAATATAGATGGTTTGCCAACTTTAGAACAAATCGAACAATGGGCAACGGCTGCGGTTCAACCGGAATCGGACGATGTGGAAATGACGGTGCGCATTGTGGACGAAGCGGAAAGTCAAGCGCTGAATCGGACTTATCGCGCCAAAGATCGCCCGACGAATGTCCTGTCGTTTCCCTTTGAATGCCCGACCGAAGTGTCATTACCGCTATTGGGTGATTTGGTGATTTGTCGTCAAGTGGTCGAATACGAGGCGGCAGAACAAAAAAAACCGTTGATGGCGCACTGGGCGCATATGGTGGTGCACGGTAGTTTACATTTGCTTGGTTACGATCACATCGATGATACCGAAGCAGAAGAAATGGAAAGTTTGGAAACGAAAATTATGCAAGGATTGGGCTTTGTTGATCCTTATTTAGTGGAAAAATAACGTTATTGGCATTGGGAGTCATTATGTATAAAGCCGTATTTAGTGATTTTGATGGGACTTTATTAACCTCGGATCACAAAATTTCGCCGAGAACCTTGGCCGCCATTGCGCGTTTAGCCGAGCGGGGCGTGCCTTTCGTGCCGATTTCCGCCCGTTCGCCGCTTGGCATTTTGCCTTACTGGAAACAGTTGCAAACCAACAATGTATTAGTGGCGTTTAGCGGCGCGTTGATTTTGGATCATCAACTACAACCGATTTACAGTGTACAAATTGACGCGGCAGATATGGAAAAATTAAATCGAGTATTCAAAGATTTTGCACATTTAGCGGTGAATTATTACGTCAACGACGATTGTTTTACCAATGATTTAGCAAATCCTTGGGTGAAACTGGAAGCACAAATTACCAAAATTCCTATCGAAGCGGCGCAAGCGGATAAAATTTATCCGGCGCATAAAGTTCAAATTATTGGCGAACCGCATGAGATTATTCACATTGAAGCTTTGCTGAAGGAAAAATTCCCGAATCTAAGCATTTGTCGTTCGCATCAAAGTTATTTGGAAGTGATGAACAGCGCGGCCACTAAAGGCAATGCAGTGCGTTTTTTAGAAAAATATTTCGGCCTGAAAACCGAAGAGGTGATTGCTTTCGGCGATAACTTTAATGATTTGGATATGTTAGAACACGCCGGTCTTGGTGTTGCGATGGGCAATGCACCGGAAGAAATCAAACAAGCAGCGAATCGGGTAACCGCCGGCAATAATGAAGACGGTTTGGCACTTATTTTAGAAGAAGTGTTTCCGGCATAAAATGTATAAAAAATGATCGCATCACGGTCGTTTAGGTTGGCAGGTTAAGCAATTATTTCGATTTTGCTTTTATAATCCGCCAGTTCGTTATTTCAACATCAGATTAAATCTAACTGCGTATTTAGCACCGCATTTTAGCACCACATTGGAATACCATATGAGCACCGCATTGAATACGGGCAGCGTGTCAGCGGAGAGGGAGTTGGCAGCGTAGCGTTTGAGACGATGATTTGATGAACTTTTATAGAAAGGAAAAAAACCGCACTTTTGCTCTAAAAGTGCGGTTTTTATTATTTTTTAGTTTTTAAACTCAGCGCCTAAACAAGGACGGATCTTATTAAGCATATCTTTTAATACGCGCGTTGGTGCTGCGATGATATTGCCGCTGCGTAAATAGCCGCTGCCGCCTTCAAAGTCACACACCAAACCGCCCGCTTCGCGCACGATTAAATCCCCTGCCGCGCAATCCCAGGCTTTTAAGCCCATTTCAAAATAGCCATCAATGCGGCCGGATGCCACATAGCATAAATCCAATGCGGCGGAACCGGTGCGACGGAAATCCGCGGCATTCTCAATTAATGCGTTCATCATCGCGAATTGAGTTGGCATGAGGTTAGGTTGTTTGAACGGGAAACCGGTGGCAAGAATCGCGCCTTGTAGTTCGCGTTTCGCATCAACGCGCAAACGTACGTCGTTTAATTTTGCACCTTCGCCGCGCACGGCGGTAAATAATTCGTTACGGATTGGATCGTAAATTACACCTACTTCAGTACGATTTTTCACGCGAATGGCGATAGACACGGCAAAGTGCGGAAGACCGCTCATAAAATTACGGGTGCCGTCTAATGGATCGATGATCCATTGTACATCATTGTCTTCGCCTTCAAGTGCGCCGCTTTCTTCGGTGATGATGGTGTGGTTAGGATAGGATTTGCGAATGATTTCAATGATTTCCGCTTCTGCAGCTTTGTCGACGTTAGTTACGTAATCATTGATACCTTTTTGGGTGCTTTCGATAGCATCGCGGCGTTCATCATTTTTAGCAATCACATTGCCCGCTTTTCGTGCCGCACGAATCGCGATATTTAACATTGGATTCATATTTCCACCGGATTTTAAAGAACAGAAAATCGGGCGCCATTATAGCGAGATTTGTCCAAATAACCAGCGCAAAATCGTTTAATAGCGTATTTTTAAATGATTTCCCGTAAATTTTGCGATTCGTATCGTAAAAAAGAACCTTTATATTTATCGAATTTTAAAGGGAGATTAAAGTGCACCTAAAAATTGCGGGGGTTTTTTATGTATAAAGGTGCGACGTTGATGGAGTTATTAATCGGTTTGGCGATTATCGGTATCGCTTTGAGTTTTGCATTTCCTCTTTGGCAAACCGATAATTCAAAAATGATTCTGGCGAAAGAACAACATCGTTTATACCTATTTTTACGTCAAATTCAGGCGAGAGCGGAAAATTCTTCCGATGTTTGGCTTGTTTTGATCAATCAAAATCCGGCCACACGAGAATGGTGTGTGAGTGCTCAATTAAAAAACGACAAACTTTGCGATTGTTTGCATCCGACCAATTGTCCGAAGGATGTCTATGCGCATTTTTACTACCCTTATTTTGCGGAAAAAACCAATATACTCAGTCCAAAAATTTATCCTACCGCGATTGCACGATTTTATGGGGTAAGAAACACCTTTGAGGCAAATTGCTTTTCCTTACAGAGCGGTGATGAGATTACCGTATTTTCCTTTTTTAATGTCGGTAGTTTGAAATTGAAAACCGGTCAGTCTATGAGTGCCTGTGCAAAGTGAAACGTATATTAAAAGGTCAAACTTTACTCGGCTTAATGATTTCATTAGCTATTTCCTCTTGGCTATTACTGTTGATTTCAGCGTTTTATGTTTCGACTCAAGTACAAAACCGAGAAATTTTGTTACGCCTAAAATTGCAAGCTGAATTACAACGTACGATTCAACTCATCGGAAAAGATATTCGACGAGCTGGTTTTCGTGCGTTGAATAGCGGTGTTATTGAAACGAATTTGCCGCTTTTTGAATTGGATGAACAAGGAACGGCCATTTTTTTATCGCAAGAAGAGGGTGCAGCTCCGCGTAGTTGCGCGTTATTTTTCTATGATTTGGATGGCAAAGGGTGCATTGGCAAAGGAACGACGAAGTATTGCGCAAAAAATAATCGAAATACGGCAATTGAAACGACAAGTGAATTGTTCGGTTATAAATTAAGTCAAAAAATGGTGAAAACGAAATTGACCTATCAAACGGCCATTCCCGCGCATTGCAAAGCTGAAGAATGTCGAACAGCATTGCAACAACAAGCTTGCAATCCCGGAGGCGGTTGGCGAAGTTTATTGGATGAAGAAGAGTATGAAATTACGAAATTACAATTTGATTGGTTAATTGAGGGGAAAGGAATGCAGATTCAATTGGCGGGAAATTTAAAGGCGCATCCGCATATTAAATACGAAACCGCATTGGTGATAGGTTTATGGAATCAAAAATAAATATAGGAAGAAATCTTGAAAAGGGTGTGATTACATTATCGCTGCTAATTTTTTTATCAGGCTTGTTGACGCTGGCTTTACTCTTTGACGACGATTCATTAAGTTTTTTTCGCGCACAACAAATGCAACGTCAAAACTATTCGGAAAGAGCGTTACTTTTACAAAAAATGATGCAACAAGAAAAGCAACGCCTATGTTCGGATTTACCTTTAAACAAGAAAAGCGCATTTCGACAAGTATCCACAACTTTGGCGGGGGCAGAAGATGTGCTGCAATATTCAGTTTGGTGTCGGTATGCAGCGATATTTAAAAAAACACCGTTAAAACCGAATAACGAAGGTTTGCTTGAACAGTTTGTACGAATCGATGATAAGGCCGATTTTAAAAATGAGTTCGCATCCTCATCAAATCCTTTGGTGCCGACCAAAGAACCTCAACTATATTGGTTTGATACGACTCAATCCGAACGGGAAGTCAACGGCGATGTCGCGGCCGTTATCATCGCTGAAGGTGACCTTAAACTGCATGGTAAAGGCACCATTACCGGTACGGTGATCACCGGTGGCGAATTGACTCTTGATGGCGTCACAATCGCTTATAGTAAAAAAGTTGTTACGCCTTTAGTGCAACAATACAACAAATGGCAATTAGCGGAGAAAAGTTGGAGTGATTTTAAACCTCAAAACGAATAAGGGAATATCGCTCACTTCGGTGATGTTTACGTTGGCATTATTTAGTTCATTGTTTTTAGCATTTAACCAGTGGACGGCGAATCAACGTAAAAACGCGATGAAAATTTATTATGATTTTCAGGCATTGCAGATTGCAGAGAATCAAGGACATCGCCGATTTTTAGGTTTATCTTGCGAACATCAGGTGAAACAAAATGGTGTGCAATTTCACATTCAATGCCCGGGCAATCAAATTATCGTTCGTTCTCCGCAAGGTGAATTCTCCTTGAAAACCGAGTAAAATGGCGGCCTGTTTTGTCTATAAAAAGGCGCCGTTTTGTTTACCGTTTACTATTCCAATCAGCTTGAAAAACAAAAAGATATTCTGGCTTTTCTGTTTGAACAACTCCCTCCGAGCGATCCTTTCCAATCAGATATTATTTTGGTGCAAAGTCCCGGCATGGCTCAATGGTTGCAAATGGAATTGGCGAAGAAAAACGGCATTGCAGCGAATCTGAAATTCCCGATGCCGGCCAGTTTCGTTTGGCAACTTTATGCGGATAATTTGCCCGTAGCGTCGTTACAAAATCCTTTCGATAAAGATGCTATGATGTGGCGTTTAATGCGCTTGATCCCCACTTTTTTAAGCCAAGATGATTTCGCTCCGCTACGTCGCTATTTGGAATCAGCACCGCATTCGGAAGAGTACAAACGCTATCAACTGTGCAGTAAAATCGCCGATTTGTTTGACCAATATTTAGTCTACCGCCCTGAATGGATTTTTGCGTGGGAAAAGGGCGAGGACGAGGTTATCGCCGCGCAAATCAAGGCGCAGCAAACAAATTTGAACTCATCGTTACTAAATCAAATTCAAACTAATGTGACGTGGCAAGGAACATTGTGGCGCGCTTTAACGATTGATGTAAAAACCGATATCGGCAGTCAAGCTACTCATCGAGCCGCCTTACATGAACAATTTTTAACCTTACTGAAGGATAAACATCAACCTAAAAAATTACCCGCCCGCGTATTTGTTTTTGGTATTTCAGCCCTGCCAAATGCCTATTTATCAATTTTACAAGCCATATCGTCGAAAACGGACATTCACCTGTTTTTTAATAATCCGAGCCAAGAATATTGGGGCGATATTCGCGATTTACGGATGGAATATTTGCGTGTACGCAAGCGTCATTTTTGGGCAAAACAAGATGAAAACCGCTCGCTCCTTTCAGAACGGCAGATAGCTGAAATAGAAAAAGGCATCACTGAAACGACGTATCATGATGAAGCGTTACAAGTGGGCAATCCATTATTGGCAAGTTGGGGGAAGATGGGGCGTGATTTTCTTTATAGTTTGGTACGCGATGAAGAACGTGTTGCGGTGCGTTCGATCGAGGCTTACCAAGAGATTTCCGGCGAAACCTTGCTTGCTCAGTTACAAGCGCAAATTTTACATTTAGCCCACTCTCCTTTAAACATTGCGAAAAATGATCGTTCTTTAACCTTTCACGCCTGTCATAGCGCTATGCGCGAAGTTGAAGTATTGCATGATTATTTACTGGATTTATTTAACCGAGAGCCGACGCTCACACCGAAAGATGTGGTGGTGATGGTCGCGGATATCAATCAATACGCACCTTATATTCAAGCGGTATTCGGACAAAAAAGCGGTGACGTACCGACGATTCCGTTTTCTATTTCCGATAGTAAATTGTCGGAAAGCGACACATTAGTGTCCTGTTATTTATCCTTGTTACGTCTAAAAGAAAGCATGTTTAGTGCGGAGGATATGCTCGCCTTGTTGGATATTCCGGCGGTGCGGGCGCGTTTCAATATTTCCTTGGCCGATTTACCGCTGGTACGCGAATGGGTGGCGGATGCCGGCATTCGTTTCGGTTTACCAAAAAATGAACATGGTATGAATTTTAACTCATGGCAAGCCGGCTTGGAACGTATGCTATTGGGCTATGCGATGCGCGAAGAGCACGGCATTTGGCAAGAGAGTTTGGGTTTAGATAGCAGTTACGGTTTAAAAGGTTTGCTGGCAGGCAATTTATCATGTTTTTTCAGCGTGCTTTTAGCGTGGCGGGAAACGCTTCAACAACCGCATTCAATGGCAGCATGGCAGAGGATTTTAAGCAACCTTTTAACCGATTTTTTTGCGCGACAGGAAGACACGAACGACACGCTGCTTTATATTCAAGAGAAAATCGACGAACTGGCTACACAGTTGGCAGACTTGCATTTCAGCACCGCATTGGAAGCAAATGTGGTGGCTGATGCAATGACAAGAAAGTTGGAGGAGGCACCAAACAGCCTGAAATTTCTGGCGGGCAAAGTAAATTTTTGCACGCTTTTGCCGATGCGTTCCATACCTTTTAAGGTGGTTTGTTTGCTTGGTATGAATGAGGCGGATTACCCGCGTACGCAAATGCCGAACAGTTTTGATTTGATGCAATACCATCACCAAAAAGGCGATCGCGTGCGACGCGACGATGATCGTTATTTGTTCCTCGAGGCCTTGTTGGCCGCGCGTGATTATTGCTACATCAGCTATATTGGCCGAGCAATTACCGATAATCAACCAAAAGAACCTTCCGTGCTAGTGAGTCAATTACTGGATTATGTGAATTATGGTCAACCTGAGGCGCAAAAATTGCAGGTCGAACAACACGCAATGACGCCGTTTAGCCCACATAACTTCAATTGTTCCGCAACATTCAATCGTTCCTTCGCCGCCAAATGGTTGCCAACGGCACAAAGCGCCGGTTACTCGCTACAAAAAGAGTTTGCCGTGCCAATGCAAAATGGCGAAACCGTTACGGAAATCGAATTGGATCGCTTCGTGAGTTTTGTAGAAAATCCGGTGAAATTTTTCTTTGAAAAACAACTTGGCGTGTATTTTCGTGCCGAAGACGAACGCATTGCCGACAGTGAAAATTTCACGTTAAACGGGTTAAATAAATATGCGTTAAATAACGATTTGGTTTATTCGGATGAATGCGAGTTCGACGCTTATTTCGCTCGAGCTGCGGTGAAAGGCGTTTTGCCGCGCGCGGAATTCGGGCGCGTGGCCGCGCAAAAGGTGCGCGATGCGGTGCTGGAATTTAAACACAAAATCGCCGATTTAGGCGAGCCGCACAATGCGCCCGTTGATTTCACGTTGAATGTGATGTGGCAAGATCAAGCGCGCTCGATTCGTTTATTCGGCTATATGGAAAATTTATTCGGTGCAGAAAATCGGGTCGTCGAATGGCGTTTCGCGAAAGAAAAAGAACGCTATCGCATTCGTCCTTGGATTTATTATTTAATTCAATGTGTTACACAGGAAAATGCGGTTGCGCCAAAACTCGTTACGCAAGACAAAATCGTGGAGTTGCCGCAAGTCGATTTCAGCACCGCATTGGAGCAGCTTCAAATCTATATGCGGGCCTATTTGCAAAGTCAGATTGAAATTCAACTGGTTCCGACCGTGGGTAAAATTTCCGATTTTATCGTGCAAGACGAAAGGGCGCTCGATGTTGACGACGTGTTGGCAAAACTACGAAAACTTACCGAAAGCGATAATTTCGGCAATTATGCCGACCCTTATTGGTCTCGCGTGTTAGCACAAACGGCAAAATTTGAACAACCTGAAAATTTGGAATTATTGTTAATGCAAACCAAGGCGTGGTTCGGATTGTTATTTTCCGGTATGGAAAATAAAGCCGTGAATTGAATAAAGGGGCGAAGTAAATCGTCAAAAGAATCATTTTTTGTTAAGATGTCGCCCGTTTTTGCGAGGATTTTTTATGCGCTGCCCGTTTTGTTCCACAGAAGAGACCAAAGTTATTGATAGCCGTTTAGTTTCCGACGGTTACCAAGTTCGCCGCCGCCGCGAGTGCGGTCATTGCCACGAGCGTTTTACAACGTTTGAAACGGCGGAATTAGTGGTGCCGAAGGTGATTAAAAACGACGGTTCGCGCGAGCCATTTAACGAAGATAAATTGCGCAGCGGCATTCAACACGCATTGGAAAAACGCCCGGTGAGTGCCGACGATGTGGAAAAAGCCATCAATCATATCATTATTCAATTGCGCGCTACCGGCGAACGCGAAGTGCCAAGCCACTTGGTGGGCAAACTCGCGATGAACGAACTGAAAGCGCTGGATAAAGTGGCCTATATTCGTTTTGCCTCCGTTTACTTGAGTTTTGACAACATTAACCAATTCACCAAAGAAATTGAAAGCCTGAAGGATTAAGCATGTCCGAATTCTCTGTTCAAGATCGCCAATTTATGCAGCGTGCGCTCGACTTGGCCGCCAAAGGCGAATACAGCACCGCACCGAATCCGGCAGTGGGCTGCGTATTGGTAAAAGACGGTGAAATTGTAGGCGAAGGATTTCATTTTAAAGCGGGACAGCCGCATGCTGAGCGCGTTGCCTTAGCCGAGGCAGGTGAACGGGCGAAAGGCGCTACTGCTTACGTGACGCTAGAGCCTTGTGCACATTACGGCCGCACTCCGCCTTGTGCATCGGGTTTGATTGAAGCGGGCGTAACGAAAGTGCTGGCAGCGGTGCAGGATCCGAATCCACAGGTGGCCGGCAAAGGTTTGCGTATGTTGGCGGAGGCGGGAATTGAAAGTGCGGTCGGTTTATTGAAAGAATCGGCGGAAAAATTAAATAAAGGTTTTTTTAAGCGCATGCGTCAAGGTGTACCGTTTGTGCAATTAAAATTGGCCATGAGTCTGGACGGGCGAACTGCGCTGGCAAACGGCGAAAGCAAGTGGCTCACGAGCACCGCATCGCGTTCCGATGTGCAAAAAATGCGAGCCAAATCCTCCGCGTTGTTATCCACTTCGGCAACCGTATTGGCGGATAATCCGAGTCTAAACGTGCGCTGGGAGGATTTCCCGGACGATCTTAAAAGCGTTTACGCTAAACAAGCCGTGCGTCAGCCGGTACGAGTCCTGTTAGATTCTCAGCACCGCATTCGACCTTCGCATAAATTATTTAAAACCACATCGCCGGTATGGTTGGTGTCAAGTGTTGAACGTGATATTTCCGCTTTTCCCGATTTTTGCGAGCAAATTATTTTGCCGAAACAAAATTTGTTGTCTGAATTAATGTTTGAGTTAGGCAAGCGTCAAATTAACAGTCTTTGGGTGGAAGCCGGGGCGAATTTGGCCGGCAGCTTAATCGAACAAAAATTAGTCGACGAATTAATCGTTTATATTGCGCCTAAATTATTAGGCGAGCAGGCGCGCGGTTTATGTCGATTACCGCACCTCACGCGATTAGCTGATGCGTCTTTGTGGCGACTCGATGCATTTCAACAAATTGGCGACGATATAAAATTAATTTACACGCCAAAAGGATAACTTATGTTTAGAAAACTCTTTCATGCCGCCTTGTGGGGGCTGGCTGCTGCTGGCGTGATTTTATTTGCCGTGCCGAGGTTAAATTCGAGCAATATTTTTACTTCGGACGACATCGTTTCTTTTAAAAATGCCGTGCGTATTGCCTCGCCCGCAGTGGTGAACGTATATAACCGTTCTTTTTCTTCCGCCAGCATCAATGAAGATGAGCAATTACAAGTCAATAACTTGGGATCCGGCGTGATTATGAGTAAAGATGGTTATATTTTGACTAACAAACATGTGATTCAAAATGCCGATCAAATTGTAGTGGCGCTGCAAAACGGTAATATTTATGAGGCGAGTCTTATCGGTTCCGACAATTTGACGGATCTTGCGGTGTTAAAAATTCGCGCCGACAATCTTTCTACCATTCCGCAAAATAAAAACCGTCAAGTGTATGTGGGCGACGTCGCTCTTGCCATCGGCAATCCGTATAATCTTGGGCAAAGTGTGTCGCAAGGCATTATCAGTGCGGTGGGACGTAGTGCGGTAGGGGATTCTCTCGGTCGCCAAAATTTTATTCAAACCGATGCATCGATTAATCGCGGTAATTCCGGTGGGGCGTTGATTAATTCGGCAGGCGAGTTGGTGGGGATCAGTACCTTAAGTATCGGCAAAACGTCAAATGAAATTGCTGAGGGACTGAATTTTGCTATTCCGATGGATATCGCCAATGATGTACTGTACAAAATCATTCGTGACGGACGCGTGATTCGCGGTTATTTCGGTGTACAGAGCGATATTAGCGCCAGTGGCGAGCAAGGCATTTTGATCACCGATGTCAGTCCGAATAGTCCGGCGGCAAAAGCAGGTATTCAGGTGGGCGATGTGATTTTGAAATTGAATAATCAAGAAGGCATTTCTGCTCGCGAAATGATGCAAATTATTGCCAATACGCAGCCGAATACACAAGTTATGGTCACCATTGTGCGTCTCGGCCGAATGTTCGATTTACCGGTAATGGTTGAAGAATTACCGTCTAATTAGAGGTGATATGCAGATTAAAACTAGCCACTTTTTTGCTTGTTTAGATCGTCTGCGCTTGATTCAACGCTGGTCGTTAATGCGCAATATTGAAAAAGAAAATCTGGCCGAACACAGTTTACAAGTGGCTTTTGTGGCACAAGCCTTAGCAATCATCAAAAACAAATTTTTTGGTGGTACGGCTAATCCTGAACGCATCGCCGTGATGGCAATGTATCACGATACTTCCGAGATTTTCACCGGCGATTTACCGACGCCGATTAAATATTTCAATCCGGAAATCACGCATGCCTATAAGCAAATCGAAAGTGCGGCAGAACGGCATTTATTAAGTTTATTGCCGAATGAATTACAAGCCGATTTCGCGCCTTATTTGGACAGTGAAAGGAGCGTTGCTGAAGAGAAACATTTGGTAAAACAGGCAGATTTAATTTGTGCTTACATTAAAGTTCAATTTGAGCTGGAGCACGGTAATCAAGAGTTCAAAACCGCCAAAGCAAGATTAGAAGGCTTAATGCAACAATGGCACAGCCAAGAAATGGATTATTTTTTGCAAGTATTTATGCCAAGTTTTAGCCGATCGTTGGATGAGATTGCGTTGTAGCAAGGTTTCAATGCGGTGCTATTTTCAGAGTACAAAAATGGCGTTTATTAAAAACGCCATTTTGATATTTAAGCCATGATCTGTCCGACGATGCTCCGTGTTTCTTCTTTCACTTCCGTGAGCTTCACTTTCACAATATCGCCAATTTTGTAAACGCGTTCGCCTTTGATGTAAAGAGCAAGCTCATCAGGGTTTACCAACATTTCTTCTTTGTTGTTGTGTAATGTGGAAGCCGGAATAAACATCGATGCGCCATTTTCTAATAATTGCACACGCAATCCACCACGCATCACATCTTGCACTTCCGCCTCGAATTCCGCATTTTCCGCCACTTTGTTGGCAAGATAGCGACAATATAGCCAATCGGCAATGTCGCGTTCCACCAGACGATTTTGTCGGCGTGCTTCTTGCAAGCGGGAAATCACACTATCTTGCGGTTTTTCCGTAGGTTGTCCTGTGAGCACCGCTTTGATTAGGCGATGATTCACCATATCGGAATATTTCCGAATTGGCGACGTCCAAGTGGCATAACCTTCTAAACCTAAGCCAAAGTGCGGTGCGAGTTCTGTTTTAAATTCCGCAAAAGTTAAGTAACGACGCAAGCGAAATTCCAGATAATCGCCGTCAATTGGTTCGATATCATGACGCATTTGGCAATAACCGTTTAAGGTTGCTAAATTTTCCACAGAATAACGTTCGGCAAGTTCGGCTTGGTTTTCTTCATTAGCGAGATTTGCCATTAAGAAATTATGGGCGTTTTCCAAGAATTTTTTATCAAAGCCGGTATGCGTGTTGAAGATGCCCGTCTGCGCCTGTTCGTGCAAGAATTGTGCCGCGCAAATATTGGCGATAATCATTGATTCTTCCACAATTTGATTCGCAATACGGCGATATTCCGCTTTGATTTCCTGAACGTGACCGTTTTCCGCCAATACAAAAGAATAATCCGGTTTTTCTTTGAATAATAAAGAATGGGTTTTACGCCAGTTTATCCGCGCTAGGGTAAATTGGTGCAAACGTTGAATTTGCTCGGCAATCTCGGCGGTTTCGGGTTGCCAGGCTCCTTCTTGCCCTTCTAGATAATCGGACACGTTGTGGTAAGCGAGTTTTGCTTTAGATTGCACATAAGCGGATACAAAATGCGGTTTGGCCGTGATGTTGCCTTGTAAATCCGTTTCAATATAACACACAAGCGCCGGACGGGTTTCGTTTGCCATTAAGGAGCAAAGCTCATCGGAAAGCTCGCGCGGCAACATCGGAATATTAAAACCCGGCAAATAGTTGGTGAAACAGCGTTGTTTGGCGTCTTTTTCGATTTGCGAATCCAGTGCGATATAAGCCGTCGGATCCGCAATCGCGACCACCAATTTCCAGCCCGTTTGTTCGCCGTTTTGTTCAGTTGGCTCGATGTAAAGTGCATCGTCCATATCTTGCGTGCTTTCGCTGTCAATGGTAACGAAATGAAGTGCGGTCAAATCTTCACGCGTTTGGTTATCCAGCATTTCATAACGATCCGCGCCTTGTACCGGATAACGCGATTGTTCGTGACGAGCCAGCGTTACCCACCAGGGCGCGAATTCATCGTCAGCGCGGCAAATGAATTGGTTGATGGTGGCGTAGAAAAAACGATCATCGCGCAACGGATGATTTTTTAAATTAGCGACTACCCAATCGCCTTCCTGCAACTCTTCTTTTACCGATTTGGCTTGTTGCGCACCGATAGGCTGATTGATGTTCGGGTGATCGACCAATACTTGCAATTTCTTGTCTTTATTGAATCGTACTTTGGCGATAAAACGGGTGAGCATCGGCTCAATTAGAGATTCCGGCTCAGCTTGTTCTTTGTCGCCTTGTTTTTCGATAGTTGCGAAAATTTTGTCGCCGTGCATCACTTTTTTCATTGCCGGCGGTGCGATGAAATAGGTTTTTTTGTCACATTCTAAAAAACCGTAAGCTTTATCGGTGCCTTTGACGATGCCTTCCACGCGTTCTTTGCTGTCGTGGATTTGTTGTTTAAGTTGTGCGAGTAATGGATTGTCTTGGAACATAATTCATTTTAAAAAAGAGAAAGGCAGACTGAAAAGCCTGCCTAGAAATAATGGATACGAAAAAATTATTCTTCGCCTAATTCGCCCATGGCAGTGATGCTGAAACCGGCGTCGACGTGCACGATTTCACCGGTGATCCCGGAGGCTAAATCAGAACATAAGAATGCTGCGGAGTTGCCCACATCTTCGATAGTCACTGTGCGGCGTAATGCAGCAGTTTTCTCGAAGGTTGCCAACATTTTCTTGAAGTTTTTAATGCCGGAAGCCGCTAAGGTACGAATCGGGCCGGCGGAAATAGCATTCACGCGAATGCCGTCTTTACCTAAATCAGCCGCCATCACGCGAGTAGCTGCTTCAAGAGAGGCTTTGGCTAAACACATCACGTTGTAGTTTGGAATGGCACGTTCTGCACCTAAGTAAGAAAGGGTTAATAACGCTGCATTCGGGTTTAAGTACGGACGTGCCGCTTGTGCCATTGCCACGAAGCTGTAGGCACTGATGTCGTGGGCAATGCGATAACCTTCACGGGTTGCCGCATTCACATAGTCGCCGTCTAATTGATCGCCCGGTGCGAATGCGATGGCGTGTACGAAACCATCAAATTTATCCCAGTGTTTGCTTAATTCCGCAAAGCAATTTTGAATACTTTCGTCGGTAGCGACATCTAACGGCAGTACAATGTTTGCGCCGAATTCTTTGGCAAACTCTTCCACACGCGGTTGTAATTTTTCATTTAAATAAGTAAAAGCCAATTCAGCGCCTTGTTCTTTCATCGCTTTCGCAATGCCGTACGCGATAGAACGATTGCTGGCAAGGCCGGTGACTAAAATACGTTTACCTGTTAAGAAACCCATAATTTTTCCTGTTTGTTAGCGTAAAAAAACCTGCGTAGTATAAGCGAAAATTCGTTTTTGTACAGAGCAGACCAATCAGCAAATTAATATTATACGCTTGCTGTTTTGGTACCTATATCATTTTGTATAAAAATTGTTCATAGATCTATTGGTTAATAGATCACGGAAGAGTATTTATTCACTCAAATATAATGGATTCAAAAAATTATAAATTATAGGAAGATATATGGAAGAATCTAAAGGGAAGATCTATTACGCGCATTCGAAAGAAAATTTATTGAATAGTAAGCAAGGATATGACTTATGGCAAACCTTGCAAGACCACGCCTATAATGTCGGCAAATTAGCGGCAAATTTCGCCGAATTTTTTCGGCGCACAGAAAATAGCTTATTACACTGGGCAGTTGCATGACCTCGGTAAATACTCGCCTGAATTTCAGGCGAGGTTAAACGGTGAAAGCAAGTTCGTTGATCACGCTACCGCCGGTGCCAAAGTTGCAGCCGAGCGTTGGGGAAATGTGATCGGCAAGCTGATAGCGTTTTGCATTGCGGGGCATCATGCAGGGCTGGCGAACGGGAGTGGTGAAGGTGATAACCGCCGCACGTTAAAACAGCGTTTGGCGTTGCAATTCGGCGCAGATATTCCCGCCCTTGATAACTTTTGGCAACAAGAAATCAAGCTCCCTCAAAACCTGTCCGCCCCACCACTCAAAGCCGACGCGCATCATCCTTTTTTCTCCTACGCCTTTTTCACCCGAATGCTCTATTCCTGCTTGGTGGATGCTGATTACCTCGACACCGAAGCCTTTTATTTAAACCTAGAAAACAAAACCGTTGAACGCGGCGGTTATCCCGATTTAAACGCCTTACAACACAATTTCAATCAATTTATCAACGATTTCAGACGACGTATCGCTCAAGCTCCAGAGCAAACCGAAGCCGAAAAACGCAATGCCGCTTTAAACCGCCTGCGCAGCGAAATTCTTGATCATGCCGTAGAACAAGCGGTACAACCGCAAGGGCTGTTCACGCTCACCGTGCCAACCGGCGGCGGCAAAACCTTCACTTCCATGGCGTTTGCGCTAGAACATGCCAAACGGCACGACATGCGGCGCGTGATTTACGTCATCCCGTTCACCAGCATCATCGAACAAAATGCCGCCGAATTTCGCAAAGCCTTTGGCGAATTGGGTGAACAAGCCGTGTTGGAACACCACAGTACCTTCGACGACGGCAAACTGCAAAATGAGGCTACCAAAGACAAATTGCGCCTTGCCTCGGAAAACTGGGACGCGCCGATTGTCGTTACCACCGCCGTGCAATTCTTCGAATCTCTCTTTGCCGACCGCTCCTCGCGCTGCCGCAAGCTGCACAACATCGCAGGCTCCGTCATCATCCTCGACGAAGCACAAATGCTGCCGCTCAATCTTTTGCTGCCCATCATGCAAGCCATCAAAGAATTGGCGCAAAACTACCGTTGCAGCATCGTCATGTGCACCGCCACCCAGCCAGCCGTGCAAGCCGAAAACGGCTTCTATCGCGGCTTTGAAAACGTGCGCGAAATAGCCCCAAAACCGACCGCACTTTTTGACAAACTGCGCCGCACCACCGTGCAACACATCGGCACACAAACCGACGCCGACCTGCTCGCCAAACTTATCGAACACCCGCAAATGCTCGTCATCGTCAATAACCGCCGCCATGCCCGCAGCCTGTACGACCAAGCCAAACATCTTGACGGCACCTTCCACCTGACTACCTTAATGTGCGCCAAACACCGCAGCCAAAAGCTCGATGAGATCCGAGGTCGTCTGAAAAAGGGCGAACCCTGCCGCGTCATCGCCACCTCCTTAATTGAAGCTGGTGTGGATGTGGATTTTCCGCTAGTAATGCGCGCCGAAGCAGGTTTAGACAGCGTTGCCCAAGCTGCCGGACGCTGTAACCGCGAAGGCAAAAGGCCGTCTGAAAACAGCTTTGTCTGGATATTCGCGCCCGAAGAACAATGGAAAGCCCCGCCCGAACTTGCCACCCAAGCCGCCGTCATGCGCCTGACCGCCGACAGCTTTTCAGACGAGCTCTTATCCACCCAAGCCGTCGCCGCCTACTTCGCCGAGCTTTATCAATTAAAAGGCAGCGAACTGGACAATAAAAAAATCCTGAAAATGCACAACGATACAGGGCAAAGCCTCGATTTTCCATTCCAAACCATCGCCGACAAATTCCGCATGATCGAAAGCCATATGCAGCCGCTGATTATTCCGTTCGATGTTGAGGCCGAAAACCTCATTAGCAGCCTGCGCTACGCCGACCACATCGGCGGACTGCTACGCAAACTGCAACCCTACACCGTCCAAATCCCCGAAAAAGCCCTCGCCGCTTTGTATAAAGCAGGGCGTATCGAACCGATTAACGAGAAAAACTTAGGCAAACAGTTTTATACGCTGATTGGACTGGATTTGTATGATGATGTGGCGGGGTTGAGTTGGGAGGATACAGAGTTTTTGAAGGGAGAGAATTTGGTATTTTGATAGAAAATTTATGATTTAAGAATATAGAGGATGTATTAACTCGCTTTTTAAACTCAATGTTATTAAAGGAGCTGATTATGACTAAAGATTGGATTCTGCAAATAAAAGAAACTCGTCGTAAATTTGCTAATTCTACTTGGATTCCCTTAAGGTCAATTTGTGAAAGTGAAAAGGGAGATACTCAAAATATTGGTTATGTATCTGAATTATTTTTATGTAATTCTCTTGCTTTTCCTCCTGAACATAAAGATTTGGGTGAAAATTTAGGGTGGTCAAATATAGGAATGATAGAGGTAAAACCATATGCTTTTGACAGTGGGCATTACAAAACAATCGATCAGTATGAATGGAATGAAAAAGAACCCGTAGGCGTACATCTTATTTTTGATCATCCTCAACCTGTTATTGGAGGACGTAAGTGGATTATAAATCCAGATTTAATAGTAGCTCTTAGATTAATCAAAGAAAAAAATAGCTGGATCAGACCAGAGGAAGATTTTGTTGAAGTGATTCGTGAGTCTTTTGATGATGATGGGAATCATGTGCAAATTGAGATTAAAAAAGAATTCTTAATTGATTATTTGGCAGCAAGAAATCTTTCTCTTCGTCTTACTTACTATCGCAAACGGGTAGAAAACATTGAAGAAATTGAAAGTAGTGAATATGCGGGCTTGGGAAGTTATCAAGAGGAGCGAGATCAAGGGCGATTTAAATTACTTATTCGCAGCTTAAACGATGTTTATGGAGGAAGTTGGGCTTCCTTTCGTGTATGGCGAACTGATGTAGATGAAGAGGAGGATGCTCCAGTAATGGGGCAAGAGACGAATGAAAATACTGAATCCGAAAGTTCTCAAGGTTTTCATGATGGTTATAGAGGGATAAGAGTAGAAGGAGAATTTTGGCGAGATGAATGGATTGAACATCAAGGTATAAGTACCCGAGTTCGCTACGATAAAGAGCCAAATCTACCAACATTCATTGTAGAAACTGATGGAACAAGAATACCTTCTGCCGAATTAGATAATGAAGATATTGGGAGATGGCTGTTTTTTCGCTCTAGTATCGTGAATGAATTACTTCAACATCGTGGATTTTCCCTAGAATGGTACACTTCGGAGACAGGCTGTATTCATTCTACATCGGGGTATCATACTCATTTTGGAATTAATAGTGCCGATTTAATTACCGTCTATGCTTATGATGTTGCCAAACTTCCATCATGGAAACAACATATTTGGGCAGCGCATAATGTTGCCCCTGAAGGAAAGGTCTCTGCTGAATTATTAGCTTCTCAAGTTAGAGTTCAGCCCGCATCCACCCATGCTGTTGAAGACTTGTTATTCAAAGTTATGAGAATGCTAGAAGTAAGTTTTAAACAGAGGTTGAATGTTGATTTATTTTCTCACGACATCAATGATTCAGAGCTTTTACGGCAGATTTCGCGTTTTGCAAGTACCGATAGAACATCGTTGCTAAGGCTGGCAAAGGATTTAGTACGTGTATTTACCGATAGACTTAACGTTAAAGCCCTTCGAGAATTATCTAATAACAAGGATAAAAATAAACTGGGATCTAATAAGTTATTGCAAGACATAGTAGCTCAAAAAATTGGGGAAGATAATGCCTATAAGATTTTTAGTGTGATTGTTGGCGTTTATGAAATGAGACTTGGAGATGCTCATCCTACTAGTTCAAAAATTGAAGAAGCAATAAAACTGGCTGGAATAGATGAAAACCAATCTTTTTTGAGACAAGGCGAGCAGCTTATTTCTAATTTCGGTCAAACAATTTGGTATATAGGGAGCCTTCTGTTTAGAGAATCAGAATAAGATTTGAAAACTATTTCAGTGCGGTCAATTCTCTCAACGTTTTCAAAACGTCGTCTGAAACCGCACTTTCCAACTCAAAGGAGAACCAAATGAACCAAATCCGCCTACACATTTGGGGCGATTATGCCTGTTTTACCCGTCCGGAGATGAAGGTGGAGCGGGTATCTTATGATGCCATCACGCCGTCGGCGGCGCGCGGGATTTTGGCGGCGGTGCATTGGAAGCCGGCGATTCGGTGGGTGATTGACCGGATTTATGTGTTGAAGCCGATTCGGTTTGAGTCGGTGCGGCGCAATGAATTGGGCGGCAAGATTTCGGCGGGTAAGGTCAGTGGGGCGATGAAGCGTAAGAGCGTTGCCGATTTATATATGCTGATTGAAGACGACCGCCAGCAGCGCGCGGCGACGGTGCTTAAAGACGTGGCTTATGTGATTGAAGCCCATGCGGTGTTGACGGCAAAAGCGGGGGCGGATGAGACCGTTACTAAGCATATTGAAATGTTCAAACGCCGTGCGAAAAAAGGGCAATGTTTTCAGCAGCCTTGTTTGGGCGTGCATGAATTCCCTGCTGATTTTGCGTTGCTTGATGAAGGTGAGCCGTTGCCGCAGTCGGCATTATCGGAAAGCGAGGCAAACCGCGATTTAGGCTGGATGCTGCACGATATTGATTTTGACCACGGCAACACGCCGCATTTTTTCCGCGCACAAATGAAAGATGGTGTAATTGATGTGCCGCCGTTTTACGCCGAGGAGGTGAAAGCATGATTCTTGCGTCCCTTGCCCGCTATTACCACCGTTTAGCAACAAAAACCGATGACATGGGCAACCCAAAAGTGCCGCCTTATGGTTTTAGCGAGGAGAAAATCGGCTGGATTTTGGTGTTGGATAAAGAAGGTCGTCTGAAAACCGTTGTGCCGAATCTGACTGCCGATAAAAAGCCTCAGCCGAAGCTGATGAGCGTGCCGCGCCCTGAAAAACGTACGTCGGGTATCAAGCCGAATTTTTTGTGGGATAAAACCGCCTACGCGCTTGGCGTGGAAGCCAATAAAAACAAAGCCGAAGCGAAAGAAAAACCGTTTACGTCGTCTGAAAAAACCTTTGACGCCTTTAAGCAATACCATCTCGATTTACTGCAAAACAGTGAAGATGAAGGCTTGCAAGCCTTATGCCGTTTTCTGCAAAACTGGCAGCCTGCACATTTTGCTGCCGAAAACCTGCCTGCCGAAATGCTTGATGCCAATATCGCATTTTCTCTTGAAAAACCGACCGCACTTATCCATAAACGCGAAGCCGCACAAACGTTGTGGGCAGGCTACTTGAAAAGCGACGAAGCGCTTGAGGGCTTATGCCTGATTAGCGGCGACACCGCCCCGATTGCACGGCTGCATCCGGCGATTAAAGGCGTGTTTGGCGGGCAAAGCTCCGGCGGCTCGATTATCTCGTTTAACAAAGAAGCCTTTGCCTCCTTTGGCAAGGAGCAAGGCGCAAATGCGCCTGTTTCCGAACAATCCGCGTTTGCCTACACTACTGCGCTGAACTATCTGTTGCGCCGCGAAAACAATCACTGCCTGACCATCGGCGATGCCAGCACGGTCTTTTGGGCGAAAGCGGACGATAACGCGACGGCGCAGGCTGCCGAAGGCTTCTTTGCGCATGTGTTCACGCCGCCGGATGACGAACAAGAAAGCGCCAAAGTTTTCAACGTATTGGAACAAATGGGCAAAGGTCGTCCGTTGCAAGAAATTGCGCCCGAACTCTCTCCTAATACCCGTTTTTATATCTTAGGGCTTGCCCCTAATGCCGCGCGGATTTCTGTTCGGTTTTGGCTGGACACCACGTTTGGGCAGTTGGCGGAAAATTTGGCGCAGCATTGGCAAGATTTAGCCCTTGAGCCTTACGCGTGGAAAACGCCGCCGTCTATTTGGCGACTTTTATTACAAACTGCCGTGCTGGGCAAAAGCGAAAATATCTCGCCCGTATTGGCAGGTGAAATGACCCGCGCCGTGATTTGCGGCACGCCGTACCCATTAAGTTTGCTGTCGCAACTGATTACTCGAATCCGTGCCGATGGCGATGTAAACGGTCTGCGCGTGGCAATGATGAAAGCCGTATTAGAGCGGCGTTTTAGAAAAGGTTTTATCGAAGAAGGAGTTCCTATGAGTTTGAACAATGAAAGCCCGAATTGCGCCTATCTTTTAGGGCGGCTGTTTGCCGTATTGGAGCGCATTCAATATCAGGCGTTGGGCGAATTAAATGCCGGCATTGCCGACCGCTATTACGGCTCTGCATCCGCCGTGCCGTTTTCGGTTTTTCCGCGCCTTTTGTCGGGTGCAAAACACCATTTATCGCGCTTGCGTAAAGACAAGGCCGGCATGGCGGTGAATTTGGATAAAGATTTAGGCGAAACCATTGCCAAACTGCCCGAAACCTTTCCGCGCCATTTGAGCATTGACGAGCAAGGCCGCTTCGCTATCGGCTATTACCACCAAAAACAAAGCTATTTTGCTAAAAAAGAAACCGCTGAAACTATTGAAAACTAAGGAGCCAGAAAATGTTTGCCATTCAAAACCGCTATGAATTTGTTTACTTTTTTGATGTAACCAACGGCAACCCCAACGGCGACCCCGATGCGGGCAATATGCCGCGCCTTGATCCTGAATCCAGCAAAGGCCTGGTAACTGACGTCTGCCTGAAACGCAAAATTCGTAATTTTGTAGAAATCAGCAGCGAAAACGAAGCCGGTTACGAAATCTACGTCAAAGAAAAAAGCGTGTTAAACCTGCAAAACAAACGCGCTTATGAAGCGCTCGGCATTGAATCGGAAGCTAAAAAACTGCCAAAAGACGAAGCCAAAGCCCGCGACATTACCGCCTGGATGTGTAAAAATTTCTTTGATATCCGCACTTTCGGCGCCGTGATGACCACCGAAGTCAACAGCGGACAAGTGCGCGGCCCGGTGCAACTGGCGTTTGCCCAATCCACCGACCCGATTGTGCCACTGGAAGTTTCCATCACCCGCATGGCAGTCACCAATGAAAAAGACTTGGAAAAAGAACGTACTATGGGGCGCAAATACATCGTCCCTTACGCGCTTTACCGCGTACACGGCTTTATCTCCGCCAACCTTGCCGCTAAAACCGGCTTTTCAGACGATGATTTAGCCAAACTCTGGCAAGCACTGACGCTGATGTTTGAGCACGACCGTTCCGCCGCCCGTGGCGAAATGGCGGCGCGCAAACTGATTGTTTTTAAACACGACAGTGCACTCGGCAGCCAGCCTGCACATAAATTGTTTGACGCCGTGAAAGTCGAACGCGTAAACGGCGAATCAGGTACGCCCGCAAGCGGTTTTGGCGATTACAAAATCAGTGTGGTTTCAGACGGCCTGAATGGCGTGAGTGTGGAAGAGTTGCTTTAAAAAACATTTGAAAAGATGACCGCACTTTTAACCGAAACCCAAAGGGAAAATCAGGACACGCGCCTGATTTCCCTTTCCGCCCTGCAACACTACGCCTTCTGCCCGCGTCAATGCGCGTTGATTCACAACGAGCAGGTGTGGGCAGAGAACTATTTGACCGCGCAAGGCAAGGCGCTCCATGAGCGGGTGGATTCGGGCGAGCCGGAAACGCGCAAGGGCGTGCGCTTTGAGCGGACGGTGCATGTGTCGGCGGAAAAACTGGGCATCAGCGGCGTGTTGGATTTGGTGGAAGTGGATACGAAAACAGGCCGTCTGAAACCCGTGGAATACAAACGCGGCAAGCCCAAACCCGACCCGATGGATGAAATCCAGCTTTGCGCCCAAGGCTTGTGCTTGGAAGAAATGACGGGGCAAACCGTCTCTGAGGGCGCGCTGTGGTATATGCAAACCCGCCACCGCATCCCCGTCGTCTTTTCAGACTACCTGCGCGCCCAAACACTCGCCACCATCGCCGCCGTGCGCGAACTTCTAAACAGCGGACAAACTCCGCCGCCCGACTACGGCAAACGCTGCAAAGCCTGCTCGTTGGTGGAGATTTGCCAGCCGGAGTTGTTGGGGAAGCGGGATAGGAGTGTGGGGTATGTGGCGGGGTTGTTTGAGTAAATCAACCATTCGACTTATCTGATTATTTAATGCTAGGAGCTAGAATATGCATTGGTTTGAATGTTTAATGAATAATTTGAATGATATGGATAAGGACAAAAGATTGTTTATTTTATCACTTATTAACAATCCTATTAATATCTCAGAAACAGACATTAGAAAATATCTTCCGAGTAATTTAGCAAAAGTATTATGTGAGCTTAAAAAGTATGCTTTAGTCAGTTTAGGATACAAAATTTTCTTTATTAATAGGAGAGTTGAGAGTTTTAGAATTAAATCGTATATATTAAATGATAAGGGAAGTAAGCAAATTATAGATAATTCCCGATTGATAGCCAATAATTATCGAGAAAGGATAAAGGAAGATTTAGTTAAAAATAATTTTCCTGACTGGAATGAAATTTCATATCAAGAAATAGTTAATATTTATGCTTTTTATTCTTTTAGTGAATTTATTTCCTATGTCTTATTAGGGGTTATAGAAGTTTGTAATAATGGAAATTATAAAATAAAGAAAGAATATCTAGCCCCTTATAAAATGATTTGGTTTTCTCGATATTTTACTCAACAAAGTCATCTTTCTGATCTGATTGTTAGAAAGGAAATTAGCAATAATATAGATTCTAGAGATTCTGAACTATTTCAAGTTTTTGTAGATATAGTATTAGATAAGTACATAAGCTTTCATCCAGATTATATAAAAAATTTGGATTTAAGTGATAGTAAGATTTTTTCAGATATGAGGGGCTTGGTTGAAATAGCTTCTTTTCTATCTTTTCAGAATGATATTGATCAATACGACGTTGAGAATGTATTTAATCAACAAGTAATTATTGATAAGGATAAATTGCATAAATTCGGATTTTCTGAAGATGAAATTAAATTTCTTTTTAAAATTATGGATGAGTTAGGAGTACATGAGCATGATAGGATAGCAACTGAATTAAATAATAATCAAATAAGAGTAAATAATATTAATTTAAAGTTTGCAATTATAACTGTTTTATCTGGTTATTTGACTAATATGAAAAAAATAGGCAAATGGTTTGAGAATGGATATATTCAAAAGTATTTGAAGGATAAACTCAATAGTAATCGATTTGTTGTAACAGATGGTATAAACGATCCAAAAGAAAAATATGATGCAGATATGATTATTTATGACAAGGTATCTGATCTAGTTTATTTCTGTCAAATTAAACACAGAATAACTACAACACATCCATTTCTTAGAGATGAATTTAACGAGTATTGTAGAAATGAGTCGCTAAATCATGGCATTGAACAGTTATGTCATCTAAGATCAAAAATATCAACCACAGGAGTTAAAGATCGTCTTGTATCTAGATTGGGTAAAAAAATTATCGCTAAGCTAGACATAGAAAGAAATTGTAGATTTATATTATTACATTCTGTTGAGAATCTTGATATGTGTACTAAGAATGGTATATCAATGTATGAATGGAATACTTTTAGAAAGCTTCTTCAGGGAAATATACTATCTTTTAAAAATGGGGACTTCAATCAAATACTTTACGATAATGCTTTAATTGATTTTTCAGATATTATGAATGTTCAAGATTATTTAATTAAAGAAATCCAAAAAATTCATGATGATAATCCAAATAGTAATCCTGGTCCCGCGAAACAGTGGGAGATGTTAAATGGCGCAAGAGTTTTATTTATGTTTAACACATCTATTCGTTGTATGAATAGATCTTTCTGTATATCAAAATGGACTTCTTGGGATATTCCACTAATCATTTAATACTTTATACATAAGTCACTATTTGGATGTTTCCACTAATCCATAACTGCGGTCAAAACCCAAGGAGTTTTCCCCATGAGCAAACTGCAAAACACGCTCTACATCACCAGTCAAGGCAGCTACCTGCATAAGGAGCGGGAGACGCTGGTGGTGGAGCAGGAGCGTAAGAAGGTGGCACAGTTGCCGGTGCATTCCATCGGGCATATTTTCTGTTTTGGGAATGTGCTGGTGTCGCCTTTTCTGCTTGGGTTTTGCGGCGAAAATAATGTGAATTTAGCGTTTTTTACCGAAAACGGACGTTTCTTGGGACGACTTCAGGGGCGGCAGAGCGGCAATGTGCTGCTGCGTCGGGCGCAGTATCGGGTGTCGGAGCAAAATCCCGTGCCGATTGCGCGCAATATCATTGCGGCAAAGATTCAGGCGAGTAAGCGGGTGCTTCAGCGGCAGATTCGCAATTATGGCGAGAATGTGGCGATTCAAAGTGCGGTCGATTCTTTGAATATTTCGCTGCGGCAGTTGAAGGGCGCGGCGGAGCTGGACGTGGTGCGTGGCATTGAAGGCGATGCGACGGCGCGTTATTTCGGCGTGTTCGAGCAGCTTTTGAGCGAAAAAAGCGGTTTTTCTTTTGACGGGCGGGCGCAACCGCCGTCCGCCCAGAGACGGGGTGAATGCGCTGTTGTCGTTTGTGTACAGCATTCTGGGCAAGGACATCAGTGGCGCGCAGCAAGGCGTGGGGCTGGATCCGCAGGTGGGCTTTTTGCACGCCGACCGGCCGGGCGCGACAGTTTGGCACAGGATATTTTGGAAGAATTCCGCGCATGGTGGGCGGACAGGCTGGTGTTGTCGCTGATTAACCGAGGGTAAATCAAACCGCAGGATTTCATTACCGAGGCAAGCGGCGCGGTGAGCTTAAAAGCCGATGCGCGTAAGCTGTTGTTCCAAGCTTTGCAGGTAAAAAAGCAGGAGAAAATCGTGCATCCGTTTTTAGGCGAGGAAGTGGAAATCGGGCTGCTGCCGTATATTCAGGCAATGCTGTTGGCGCGGTACTTGCGTGGAGATTTGACGGAATATCCGCCGTTTTTGATGAGATAACCCATGTTAATGCTGATTACTTACGATATTTCTTTTGATGATCCAAACGGGCAAGCACGATTGCGTCGCATCGCAAAACATTGCTTAGATTACGGTGTGCGGGCGCAATATTCGGTATTTGAATGCGATGTTACGCCTGACCAATGGGTCATGTTGAAAAACAAACTGTTGGAAACCTACGACCCCACATGTGACAGCCTGCGTTTTTATCATTTAGGCAGTAAGTGGCGTAATAAAGTGGAGCATCATGGGGCAAAACCGTCGGTGGATGTATTTAAAGACATGCTTGTCATTTAGTTCGCTAACCTGTTGTTCTCATTAAACCCCTGATGGGATAGCGAACCTCATTTTCTTTAACAATTTGAATGAATTAATCTATTTGTATAACGACAATGTGGCCGTTATACTTACCAAACTCCTTATCATAAAATCAGTTAGCGAAATACAGTGTTTAATCTGCTGATTTTTCTTGCTTTTTTAGGTAGGGAGCAGCCGCCTTCGGGCGGCTGAGTGTTGAAACGATTTTGAGTGCAATATCAAAGATCTTTTTGGATGCAGCCGCCTTCGCGCGGCTGTGTGTTGAAACCTCTTTTATGGCTAATTCGGCGTAAGTAGTTGATGTAGTTGTCTTAGATTGAGATGCTCAATCAGCACCGCATTGGTAGCTATCTTGACGGCGTATTGAAATATACATAAAGCTAAATATGAATGAATTATCTTTTATTTATTTGATGGCGGGGAACATACTGTAAATGCAAATATGCTAATAATGAGACTTAACAGTCAACACTCCCGTTTAGGTGAAATATCGAGAGCTTGGTAAGTAATATGATTTCCTATTTATCCCCTCCTTTTATGCCGAGATTCCAGGCAACTTTATTTCTCTTACATTCATCGAAAAACCATCAATCATCAGCAGTCTCCCGCACAAATTTTTGCCGATTTTTAACTGTACTTTGATCGCTTCCAAGGCTTGAATGGCGCCGACAATGCCTACGATTGGCGCAAGTACGCCGGCTTCGACGCAGCTTAGTAGATTTTGTCCAAACAGTCGGCTGAGATCGCGATAGGAGGGCGTGCCGGGTTCGTAAGTGAACACAGAAACCTGTCCTTCCATTCTAATTGCCGCGCCGGAAATCAATGGAACTTTCGCTTTTTCACATTGGCGATCCAGTTGATTGCGAATTTCGACATTGTCGGTGCAATCTAAAATTATGTCAAAATGAGGCAGAATTTCGGCGAGCTTTTCTTCGTCGAGTTTAGCGTTGATCGTGTCGATTTTAACATGCGGATTAAGTTGGAGGAGGGCAATTTTGGCGGATTCCACTTTTGGCATTTCAAGCCGGGCGTCGCAATGCAACACTTGACGTTGTAAGTTTGAAAGGGAAACCGTATCGAAATCAAGCAATGTAAGATAGCCAACGCCGGCTGCCGTAAGATATTGTGCGGCGGCGCAACCCAAGCCGCCTAAACCAACGATAAGCATCTTGCTGTCTTTGAGCTTTTCTTGCCCGTCGAAATCTACCGCTTTGAGAATAATTTGGCGGTTGTAGCGCAATTCTTCTTGGTAACTTAATTCAGCCATGATTAACTCAAAAGATGGTTGAAGGGTTCAATGGTTACTGTTTCACCCGCTGCCACATTGCCGCGTTCTTGTTCCAATACGATAAAACAGTTACTTTTTACAAACGCGCTAAACAGATGTGAGCCTTGGAAACCGACCGGTTGTACTTCAATTTGGCCTTGCGCATTCACTTGATAAAAACCACGCTGAAAATCTAAACGTCCCGGTGCTTTTTTCAAATTAGCCACGGCAACGGCTTGCAAGTGTGGCGGATTTTTCCAATATTTTTGTCCTTGCAGTTTGGCGATAAGCGGTTGCACTAGTTGGTAAAAGGTGACCAACGCAGAAACCGGATTGCCCGGCAAACCGCAGAACCACGCGTTGTCCAATTTACCGAAAGCGAAGGGCTTACCGGGTTTTATGGCGATTTTCCAGAAATTCACTTGGCCGATTTTTTCCAATACGGCTTTGGTGAAATCCGCTTCACCCACGGAAACACCGCCGCTGGTGAGTACTAAATCCGCTTGGCGTTGTGCAGCGATAAAGGCTTTTTCAAATTCCGCTTCATTGTCTGGTAAAACACCGAAATCAATTACTTCGCAATGGAGCTTTTCTAATAATAATTTCACGGTGAAACGGTTAGTGTCGTAAATTTGTCCCGCTTGTAACGGTTTGCCTACTTCCACCAGTTCGTCGCCAGTAGAAAGTACGGCGACTTTTAAACGGCGGTAACATTTTACTTCGGCAATACCAAGGGAGGCCAACAGCGGCAACGACACCGCATTGAGTGGTGCGCCTTGTTGCAGCACGATGTCGCCTTTTTTTACGTCTTCGCCGATGCGGCGAATATTTTGGTTCGGTTTTGGCAGTTTGGTAAATGTTACGCTGCCGTCTTCATTCACTACGGCGTCTTCTTGCATCAGCACCGCATCGGCGCCTTCCGGGAGCATTGCGCCGGTCATAATTCTCACTGCACTAAGCGGCGACCATTCGTCTTGAAACGGCTTGCCGGCAAAGGATTTGCCCGCCACGGAAAGTGTTAAAGATTTCTGCAAATCCGCTAAACGCACGGCATAACCGTCCATGGCCGAGTTATCGAAGGAAGGCACATTAATCGGTGAAATCACGTCTTCGGCACAAATTCGATTGGCGGCGTCTTGTAAATTGAGGGTTTCGCTTTGAGTCGGAAAGGTTAATTGTTCAAGCATTTGCGCACGGGCTTGTTCCAATGTAAGCATAGAAAATCCTTATTTGAGAAAAATTGTCGGTCATTCTATCGCTAAAGGCGGATTCATTCAAATTAGCAATTTTTCTCATTTTACCAGCCGTCTGTCCTTTGCTAGAATACCGCATCATTTTTTTAGGAAAGATTGTTATGAACGAAATTTCACCCGATATTCTCTCTTCTGATGCGGTTAGCGTGCGCAATGCCTTGATTGCCAAGGGGATTGAAACGCCGATGCTTGATCCCGCGCAAAGCAAAGAGAAACGCCGTACGGGAATTGCAAAACATATGCGCGAAGTGATGGCGTTGATTGGGCTTGATTTGCGAGATGATAGCTTGGAAGAAACGCCGAATCGATTGGCGAAAATGTTTATCGATGAAATTTTTAGCGGAATGGATTACGCCAATTTTCCGAAAATGACGAAAATCAAAAATCAAATGAAAGTGAGCGAAATGGTGCAAGTGAACGATATTACGTTGACGAGTACTTGCGAGCATCATTTTGTCACTATTGACGGGCAAGTTTGTGTGGCCTATTACCCGAAAGATTGGGTTATCGGGCTTTCTAAAATTAACCGTATCGTGTCTTTTTTCGCGCAACGCCCGCAAGTCCAAGAGCGTTTAACCGAGCAGCTTTTGGTTGCGTTTCAAACCATTTTGGAAACTGATGATGTGGCGGTGTATGTGAAAGCGACTCACTTTTGCGTGAAAGCACGCGGCATTAAAGATACCCACAGCTATACGGTAACGTCTGCTTACGGCGGCGTGTTTTTGCAAGATCGCGATACGCGTAAAGAATTTTTGGCGACAATTCGGAAGTAAAAATGACATTATGAAATAGGACCGCATTGGAGCCCCGTCAGACGGGCATTCAATGCGGTCCTATTTTATAACCTTAATATAAAGTTAAGAAGAGCCGATTAGAGATCGAAATCGTCGAAATCTTTGGTGTCCACTTTGGAGTCAATTTGACCGACAAGATAAGAACTCACTTCCACTTCTTGCGGCGCCACTTGTACGTTGTCGGAAACCAACCAGGCGTTGATCCACGGAATCGGGTTGGAGCGCGCTTGGAATGGCAATGGCAAACCGACCGCCTGCATACGGATATTAGTGATGTATTCCACGTATTGCACCAAAATGTCTCTGTTCAAACCGATCATAGAACCGTCTTTAAACAAATAATCCGCCCAGTCTTTTTCTTGTTCTGCTGCCGCTAAGAATAAATCGTAGGCTTCCTGTTTACATTCTTCCGCAATTTCCGCCATTTCCGGATCGTCTTGACCTGCCGCCATAATGTTTAAAATATGCTGCGTGCCGGTTAAGTGCAAGGCTTCATCACGTGCGATAAATTTAATGATTTTCGCATTGCCTTCCATTAATTGACGTTCCGCAAAGGCAAAGGAACAGGCGAAAGACACATAGAAACGAATGGCTTCAAGCGCATTCACGCTCATTAAGCAAAGGTAAAGTTGTTTTTTCAAATTACGTAAGGTGACAACACATTCTTTGCCATCTACTGTGTAAGTGCCTTCGCCGTACAGGCTGTAAAGTTGGCTGTCGCGGATTAAATCGTCGTAGTAAGAAGAAATGTCACGTGCGCGTTTGATGATTTCTTCGTTAGTCACGATGTCATCAAACACGACAGACGGGTCGTTCACAATGTTACGAATGATGTGGGTGTAAGAACGGGAATGGATGGTTTCGGAGAACGTCCACGTTTCGATCCAGGTTTCTAATTCCGGAATTGACACCAACGGCAACAATGCCACGTTCGGGCTACGACCTTGAATGGAATCCAACAAGGTTTGATATTTTAAGTTGCTGATGAAAATGTGTTTTTCATGTTCAGGCAACGCCGCGTAGTCGATGCGGTCTTGCGACACATCCACTTCTTCCGGACGCCAGAAGAAGGAAAGTTGTTTTTCAATGAGCTTTTCAAAGGTCTCATATTTTTGTTGATCGTAACGGGCAACATTAACGTTTTGACCGAAGAACATCGGTTCTTTGAGTTGGTCGTTTTTATTTTGTGAGAAAGTGGTGTATGCCATTTTTGTTTTCCTATTCTATTATGCCAACAGCTTTGGCAAAATTTTTGCCAAATTCAGTAAAAGACAGATATCCTTTTTCTAGCTCTAGAGTTTTTGATTCTGGTATTTCAGCGTTATAAGATTTTAATATATCCTTACCGTAATCATAGCAACCTTCTTCTGCGAGGGTTGAATTACCTATTGATATAGATATTAATTTTAATCTCTCCCAATTTTCTAATTCTCTTTTTGGTATATCACTTAGCTCACTAATAAGTAGATACTCTTTATATAACGTATAGTTATCGGCTTTCTTATCTACCAAATGTACATTGCAAATAGGTATATCATCTGAGAACGAAAATATTTTCTTCAGATTTAATGCTTCTTGATTAGTTATTTGTTTTAAGATTTCTACGTACGCTGGATGGTTTATATCTGTTTTAGTAGAGTCAACAGTACTAACAAGTAAGTCTTCAAACATTTGCTTTAAATCAGGTTCTTCATCTAAATAAACTAATCTTTCAGCCATATCCGCAAAAGCGGGAATTGATGAAATTTTACCAGAAAGAATACCTTGATTTTTTAAACTTTCAATTTTCTGGTTAATAGCTTGCTTAGTACTTTCAGAATGAAGAGAGAAACTTTCAACTATCTTAACAATAGCACTTTTAGTCATTTTTATAGGTAACACTAATCCTGAATGAACTAATGTAACGAGTAAATTTTTCGCTTCTGCTACTTTTTGCTTCGTGTCAGCTTCATAGTTACCTGCATTTTGTAATCTAGGATCATCACTATGCTGTAATGCATGTATTTCAGCAACAGAATCAGGTTTCATTACTTCGGTTGTTGTTTTTAATATTTCCGCTGTAGTTTTTATTGTTGAAATTGGTTTGGACATATGCATTTTCCTTAACAAAAAAGTGCGGTTAGATTTAAAGAGATTTTTAAGATAAAGATATTACCGCACCTATATTTTATTAAATCTTACACGCCCCACCAGCACAGCCGTCATCTAAATCTTCTTGGCTGTCTTCGGCACCATCACGGGTGTTTTGGTAGTAGAGGGTTTTTAAGCCGTATTTGTAAGCGGTTAATAGATCTTTTAACAACACTTTCATCGGTACTTTGCCGTCTTCAAAACGTTTCGGATCGTAGTTGGTGTTGGCGGAGATGGCTTGGTCTACGAATTTTTGCATGATGCCGACCAAGTGCAAGTAGCCGTCGTTGCCTGGGATGTCCCAAAGCAATTCGTAGTTTTCGCCAAGGTTTTCATAATCCGGCACCACTTGTTTCAAAATACCGTCTTTCGAAGCTTTGACGCTCACATGGCCGCGTGGCGGTTCGATACCGTTGGTGGCGTTGGAAATCTGAGAAGAGGTTTCCGACGGCATGAGGGCGGTGAGGGTAGAGTTGCGCAAGCCGAATTCTTGAATGTCACGGCGTAGGCTTTCCCAGTCGTAATGCAAAGGCTCGGAGGTTAAGCTGTCGATGTCTTTTTTGTACGTATCGATCGGTAAAATGCCTTGTGCGTAAGTGGTTTCATGGAAATATTCACACGCGCCTTGTTCTTTCGCCAAGTTCATGGAGGCTTTCAATAAGTAATATTGAATGGCTTCGAAAGTGCGGTGAGTTAAATCGTTGGCACTGCCGTCAGAATAGCGCACGCCGTGTTTCGCCAAGTAGTATGCGTAGTTAATGACGCCGATACCTAAAGAACGACGGGCAAGGGAACTGCGTTTTGCCGCAATCACCGGATAATCTTGGTAATCCAATAAGGCATCTAACGCACGCACTGCAAGATCCGCTAAATTGTCTAGCTCGTCTAAGTTGTCCAATTTGCCCAAGTTAAAGGCGGAAAGGGTACAAAGGGCGATTTCGCCTTCTTCATCGTTAATGTGGCTTAACGGTTTGGTTGGTAAAGCGATTTCCAAACAAAGATTAGATTGACGCACCGGTGCCACTTTCGGATCGAATGGCGAGTGGGTATTGCAGTGATCCACGTTGTGAATGTAAATACGACCGGTGGAAGCGCGTTCTTGCATTAATAAAGAGAACAATTCCACGGCTTTTACGGTACGTTTACGAATGGACGGACCCTGCTCGTATTGTACGTAAAGCTCTTCAAACTTGTCTTGATCCGCAAAGAACGCTTCGTAAAGTCCCGGCACGTCGGACGGGCTGAATAGGGTAATGTCGCCGCCTTTGATTAAGCGTTGATACATTAATTTATTGAGCTGTACGCCGTAGTCCATGTGACGCACGCGGTTGTCTTCCACACCACGGTTGTTTTTCAACACCAACAGGCTTTCTACTTCTAAGTGCCAAATCGGGTAATACACGGTTGCCGCACCGCCACGTACGCCTCCTTGAGAACAAGATTTCACGGCAGTTTGGAAATATTTATAGAACGGAATACAACCGGTATGGAACGCTTCGCCGCCACGAATTGGGCTACCTAGCGCACGAATCGCACCGGCATTCACACCGATACCGGCACGTTGAGAAACGTATTTCACGATGGCAGAGGCGGTGGCGTTAATGGAATCTAAGCTGTCGCCACATTCAATCAACACGCAAGAGCTGAATTGACGGGTTGGCGTACGTACGCCTGCCATGATTGGGGTTGGCAAGGAAATTTTGAAGGTGGAGGTCGCATCGTAGAAACGACGGATATAATCCAAACGGGTTTCTTGCGGGTATTTGGAGAACAGACTTGCCGCCACTAATAAATAGAGGAATTGTGCAGATTCGTAGATCTCACCGGTCACGCGGTTTTGGACTAAATATTTGCCTTCTAATTGTTTCACTGCTGCATAAGAGAACGTCATGTCGCGCCAATGGTCGATAAAACCGTCCATTTCGTCCCATTCTTCACGGGTGTAATCATCTAATAGGGCGTGATCGTATTTGCCCATGCGCACGAGTTTTTTCACATGATCGTATAAACGCGGCGGATCGAAATGGCCGTAGGCTTTTTTACGCAAATGGAATACCGCAAGGCGCGCGGCAAGGTATTGATAATCCGGCGTATCTTTGCTGATTAAGTCCGCAGCTGCTTTGATAATGGTTTCGTGAATATCGGAGGTACGAATACCTTCATAAAACTGAATGTGAGAACGCAATTCCACTTGCGACACGGACACATTGTCCAGCCCTTCTGCCGCCCAGGTAATCACGCGATGGATTTTATCGAGGTTAATTGGTTCCAGTGTGCCGTCTCGTTTGGTGACCATTAAGCTTTTATTCATGAGTATGAGCCTTGTTATAATAATTTTTAAACACAAGATATTGTGCTCGGAAAAGAATAGCGCACAAGATAATGTGTTTTTTGAGGCGGATCAAGCGATAAATTTTTTCTTGAAATGATTGACAAGAGATAACTTATTTAAAAACAAACAGTTTTTGAAAAATTATCAGTTTGTGAATTTTTTACTTGAAAAAGGACAAAAATGCGGTCAAGAAATGTTGTTTTTATGACCGCATTGAGAAATGGATAATAGAAAAGTTTGTGATTAATTTAATACTTTAAAAACTTTCACCACGCGCTTAACACCACTGATTTTACTGGCAATTTCCGCTGCCGCATTGCCTTGAGCTTGGGTTACATTACCGAGTAGGAAGACTTCCCCTTTCTCAGTGATGACTTTTACGTCGGTGGTTTTAACGCGATCGTCAACCAACATTTTGGATTTCACTTGTGTGGTAATCCAACCGTCTTGACTGATTTGCGCTAAGTCCACTTTCGGACCGATCTGTAATTCGTTATAAACTTCGGTTACACCAAGCACGCCTTGGGTTAAACTGGTTGCCGTCTCTTTTGTGCTTGCGGTTGGTACCTGACCAATCAATAATACGCGCCCGCTGTAGGACACCGCATTGATGCGCGCTTCTGATCTGATTTGCGCGTCTTTATCCAAGGCGTTTTCGACTTTTAACTCTAAGGTTTCATCATCTACTTGCGTGCCGACAGTGCGGGGATCCGTTGCCACTTTTGCACCGGCCGCGGCACCGCCGAGCACTGCCGCCACACAGCCTTGTAACATAACCGATGCGCCCAAAATAAAGGCAAATTTTTTAAATGGAGTGAAGGTCATTGTTTTCTCCTTTTATGTTAATGAATCAACGAGTTAGTCAAATAAATCGGAGAATAGTTTGGCGGGCAATCATTATCCTGTCAAGCGCGTGGAAACAAGGTCTGATCTATCAATTCGCAAATCGCATTGATTACGAATAAATGGTTTTCCAAAATCCGAGTTTCTTTATTGGTCGGAATAGAAATTTCAAGATCTTCTTCCGCCAGTAAACCTTGAATTGCATCATTATTCGAACCGGTTAACGCAATCACGCCGATTTCTTTGCCGACCGCATTGGCGATAGTGTTTAACACGACTTTTTCCGAGCCGAGGGGAGCAAAGGCAAGCAGTAAGTCGCCTGTTTGGGCGACGGCGTTAAATTGATGTTGATAGAGCAGCTCCGCTCTTTGATCAAAAACTAACGAAGAACCCACTGCACTTTCTAAGCTTAATAACACGGAAGGAAAACTTGGGCGCTCAATATCATAGCGATTGAGCAGATTAGAGACCAAAAATTGCGCGTTGGCATAAGAACGTGAAATGCCACAAGCAATCACTTTATTACCACCGAGCAAGCATTGAATCACTTTTTGGCTGGCGTTCGCGATATTTTCGGTGAGTAAGCTGGAGGCGGAAATTTGAATTTGAATGCTTTCGCTGTAAATGTCTTTAATGTTTTGTAACATAGTAAGTTATGTTTAAAATTAATCGAGGAAATTAGCAATCCATTGAATATCTTGCGTATTTTGGCCAAAAGCGACGAGATCGAAACGGCAATTCGCATCTTCCAAACTTAAGTTACGTTCGGCAAGCCAAAGATTCGCCGCATCTAACCATTTTTGTTGCTTGCGCCAGTCCACGCTGTCTATGGCAGAACCGAAACGTGTGTCGGAGCGTTGACGCACTTCCACGAACACAATGGTTTCTCCGTCTTGCATAATCAAATCAAGTTCACCGCATTTGAAATTTTGATTGGCGGCGATAAAACGCAAGCCTTTTGATTCTAAAAAAAGGCGAGCTTGTTGCTCAAAGCTCGCCCCTTGTCGACGTTTTAAGGAAAACATTCTAGTTTGAAATTGGCACCGCATTGGCGTTTTGGTATTGGAACCAAGTCATATCGCGCTCAACGTTACAGTTCGGCCCCGCGCTCAATACGCCGGTTAAACCGTTTAAACGATAGCCCGGCACTTGGCGTAATTCGTTGAAGTGGTTAATTAATAACCATGCGTCGGACCCCATCGCATATAAACGCATTAATTGATATTCACCGCCGGTGGAACCCGCTACTTTTTTATATTGCGTACCGGAGGATTCTTTGAAGAACGGAATATCGCTAAATTGTACGCCGTTCATTTGCGCCGCGTAGTCAGCGGAATTGGTCGCCGCGTTAGAACGCGAGCTGGCGTAAATTTTTACGTTCGCTGCATTATTATTAGTGAGATAGCCTTTGATTTCCGCTAGTTCATCAGGATTCGCTACTACATAAAGCGCATTTGCGTCGGCACCATTTTCTTGGAAGAAATAAGGCACGTCTGCGGCTAAATTGTAATAACGGATGTTGGCATCCGTCGAAGTCAATTTTTGCCAACGCACATTAAAGGCGTTGCCTACCCGCTGACCTAATTCATTTTGCGGCATGGCGACTACCGGATTGCGTACGCCGTCATTCCACATTTTAGTGGCGGCGGATTCCGCTTCGTCTTCCGGCGACAAACCGTAGTAGCAAAGCTGATTAATCGCTTGCGCATTCGGCGTTGTATTTAGCGTCAAAACGTCCATGCCTTGCACAACGGCCGGATTCGCTACAATCGCATCGACATTTTGTTTCAATAACGGACCGACCAACGCGTTAATGCCCGCTTGTTTAGCTTGCGCGATAATCTCGTTAATCGGTGTCGTGGAAGAATCAAAAATTTTCACCGGAATAGAAGAATTACCTTTTGCATCATTAAAGCCGGAAAGAATGGTTTTACCCAGAATTTGCCCTTCGCCGCTCATCGGTAAAATCAAACCGACTTGGGAAAGATTGGTTTGCTGAAAATTCAATAGATTTTGCAATTCTTTCGGGAATAATGTCGCCGCCGCATGGTTTGGATATGCTGCTTTCCAGTTTTGTAACGCCTGACTTAATTGAACGGGCTGACGAATATTATCGTTGTAAGCTTTAATCAAGGTTAGCCAACCGCCTAACGCCGGATTTCCTTCGTCTGAGGCATTGTTAATTACGCCTGTGTTGGCACTGCGTAATAAGGCCCAACTTTTATCCACATTATCTTGACGGCGTTGAACGTCGGTCAAGTTTTCATCCATTTTGATGCGTGCTTTTATCGCTTCAATGATGTCTTTGCGATTTTCCGCCACAACGGCCTGCGTTTCATAGAAACGCGCTTTTTGTGACGGACTAAGTTTGCTTAGATCGATAGTGCGAAGGCGACTTTCCGCTTCTTCATTGGCCCCTTTTGCGGCTGCGATACGGGCTTCGATTAATGTTCGATCAAGTTTTTGCACATTATTTAGCGCGCCGAGCTCCGATAACAGCGCTTCTGATTGCGCCACCTTGTTTTCGGCAATCAATACACGCGCCGCTAATAATTTATAAGTTTCTTTATCTTCCGCGTTTTGTGCTTGATTCAGTTTATCCATATAAAATTCTGAACTCGCATTAGCATCGCGTTGAAGTGTTTCGGTGAAACTACTGTCGAATAAATTTGAACAGCCGGCTAATGCCACGGATAACAAAATCGGCATTAAACGTTTTTTAAAACGCCCGCCTTGTAATAAAATAGACATTCTTCACTCCATGATTAAAAAGAGAATAGTGCGACCGATCTTACTTATCTCGACTTTCAAAAGCAAACAAAAATGAATGATTTAAGCGGAATTTTATATATCGTAGCAACGCCCATCGGCAATTTGCAGGACATTACCCAACGTGCCCTTAACATCTTTTCACAAGTGGATCTTATCGCCGCCGAAGATACTCGCCATAGCGGTTTATTGCTGAGTCATTACGGCATTAAAAAACCGTTTTTTGCTTTGCATGATCACAATGAACAAGAAAAAGCCCATGTTTTAGTGGAAAAACTCAAACAAGGCAGCAATATCGCTTTAATTTCCGATGCCGGCACCCCGTTAATCAGCGATCCCGGATTTCATTTGGTGCGTCGTTGCCGCGAAGCGGGGATTCGCGTGGTGCCGTTACCGGGTGCCTGCGCGGCGATTAGCGCCCTTTGCGCTTCGGGCATTGCGTCGGATCGTTTCTGTTTTGAAGGTTTTTTACCGGCCAAAAGCAAGGCCCGTAAAGATAAATTAGAAGATTTAGCGGAAGAAGCGCGTACCTTAATTTTCTACGAATCCACCCACCGCATTTCGGACGCTTTGGCGGATATGCAAGCCGTGTTGGGCGACGATCGTTATGTGGTACTGGCGCGCGAACTTAGCAAAACTTGGGAAACCATCGTGGGTGATACGCTCAAAAATTTACGTCAATGGCTTGCTGAAGATCCGAACCGCACCAAAGGTGAAATGGTGCTGATTGTGGAAGGCAAAGCAAAATCCGAGGGCAATGACGATATTTCTCCGCAAGCGGTGAAAGCCCTTAAATTAATCGCTAAAGAACTCCCACTCAAAAAAGCCGCCGCCATTGTGGCCGATCTGTACGGTTACAAAAAGAATGCGCTGTATCAATTTGGTTTGGCGCAGTCGGATTAATGTTTCCTTGCGGCTTTCTTACCTCATCTTGGATGCTCAAATCAGCACCGCATTGAAACAGGAAAATGCGGCGAATAGCTTGGTTTGAATGAGCCGTAACGAACTCACGAAACAGCACCGCATTGAAAGCTACATTAGCCGCAAAATTTTATTAATATCGGAGAACAAATGTTAAACCAAGTCACAACCACCTTGCTCGCCCCGAGCCATCTTTCTACTGCAGAATTGCGCAATGTTTTTGACATTATGTCGCATCGCAATATTGATTACGCGGATTTGTATTTCCAACTTAGTCAAGACGAAAGTTGGGTGCTGGAAGACAGCATTATCAAAGAAGGCGGATTTCATATCGATCGCGGTGTGGGCGTGCGCGCCGTGGCGGGCGAAAAAACCGGCTTTGCTTATTCCGATCAAATTGATCTTGCCTCGCTGCAACAATGCGCCGCTGCGGTAAAAGGCATCGCACAGGTTAAACAGGGCAACCTTATCATGCCAAATGCCTTCAATGCGGTGCGCGCGGTTGCCCGTTATGCGCCGATTAATCCGCTGGAAAGTTTAAGCAAAGAGAAAAAAATCGCCTTGTTGCATTTGGTCGATCGTACCGCACGCGCGCAAGATCGCCGCGTTACGCGCGTTTCGGCGAGCCTTAGCTCGGTTTATGAAGAAGTGTTGATTATGGCGACGGACGGTACTTTGGCGGCGGATATTCGCCCGCTGGTGCGTTTGTCGATTTCTGTGTTGGTGGAACAAGACGGCAAGCGTGAGCGTGGCAGTTGCGGTTCCGGCGGGCGTTTCGGTTTGGATTGGTTCTTTGAAACGGTGGACGGCGATATTCGCGCGGTGAACTTCGCCAAAGAAGCGGTGCGTCAAGCTTTAGTGAATTTAAGCGCGATCGCCGCGCCGGCCGGTGCGATGCCCGTGGTGCTTGGTGCCGGTTGGCCTGGTGTGTTGCTGCATGAAGCCGTCGGGCACGGCTTGGAAGGTGATTTCAATCGCAAAGAAAGTTCGCTGTTTAGCGGTAAAATCGGCGAACTTGTTACTTCACCGTTGTGCACGATCGTGGACGACGGCACTTTGCAAAATCGCCGTGGTTCACTTAGCGTGGATGACGAGGGGGTACCGAGCCAATGCAATGTGCTAATCAAAGACGGCGTTTTGCAAGGCTATATGCAAGACAAAATGAACGCGCGCTTAATGGGCGTTGCGCCGACCGGCAACGGCCGCCGCGAATCCTACGCGCATTTGCCGATGCCGCGCATGACCAACACTTATATGTTGGCCGGGCAAAGTAAATTTGACGATCTTATTGCTTCCGTCGAACGCGGTATTTACGCGCCGCATTTCGGCGGCGGCCAAGTGGACATCACTTCCGGCAAATTCGTGTTCTCCACTTCCGAAGCGTATCTGATTGAAAATGGCAAAATCACCAAACCGGTAAAAGGCGCGACATTAATCGGCAGCGGTATCGAAGTAATGCAAAAAATTTCCATGGTAGCCGATGAAAGTGAGCTTGATCTCGGTATCGGCGTGTGCGGCAAAGACGGTCAAAGTGTACCGGTCGGCGTCGGCCAACCTGCCTTAAAGATCGATGAAATTACCGTTGGCGGTACGGATTAATAAAATCAGGCTCGGCACCCTTCAATGCGGTGCTGATTGGCGAGCAGACTGATTCCTAATTACCGGCAGACCAGCGTTCACAGATTGATCTGCTTGTTCAATCAGAAAATAACAAAACGATTAAAGCCATTGAAAATAGTAAGAATGATGTAGAAAGACATCTTGCTTTAGCTGTTAAGGTAGAAAGATTTTTCCAGGTTGGGAATGCGGTGTCGGGTGGAAAGCCAAGAACCGGAAGAAGGTTTAACGCAGCGTTTAGAATTTTAAGTTGAAAGAGCGGTCAATTTTCGTAAGTTTTAAAAGCTTTTGAAAATTGACCGCTCTTTTTGCTCTAATTGATTAGTGTAAGTAGGCTACGAACGCCAAGAACACTTTTAATAATGAGGCGTTAATTAAGTCGATAAAGAATGCACCGACCATCGGCACGATTAAGAAGGCTTTGTGAGACGGTCCAAAACGACTGGTAATGGCTTGCATATTTGCAACGGCAGTAGGCGTTGCACCTAAACCGAAACCGCAGTGACCGGCGCTCAATACGACGGCGTCATAATCTTTGCCCATAAAATGGTAAGTGACATAGACTGCATAGAATGCCATGAATGCCACTTGAACGGCCAGAATCACTAATACGTCACCGGCTAGGCCCGCTAATTCCCAAAGTTTTAAGGACATTAACGCAATCGCTAAAAAGATGGATAAACCTACGCTACCCAATACGTCGATAGCGGAATCGGCGACGCGGAATTTGAATAAGTGAGTCAGTGTATTACGAATAACTACGCCGGTGAACAAACACCATACGAAAGTCGGCAGTTGCAATGCGGTGCCCTTAGTGATGCTGTCCAGATATTGACCAATTAACAAACAGAAAGACATCATGGTAATAGTTTCAATAATGGAACGAGCATTTACTTTACGCTGATAAGCCGGGTGTTCAAAGGCTTCTTGTACGTCGTCTATTTCGTCATTTTCCGGATTTTCACCTTGTTTTTGACGATTTAACAAGAAACGTGCAACCGGACCACCGATGATTCCGCCGAATACCAAACCGAAGGTCGCACATGCCATAGCAATTTCGGTTGCCGCTGGGAGATTGAACTCTTTGATGAACGTTTCTGCCCAAGCCGCACCGGTACCATGGCCGCCGGTTAATGTGACGGAACCGGCCAATAAGCCATATGCCGGATCAATTCCTAAGAGTTCCGAACCGGCAATACCGATAACGTTTTGACAGATAATCAAACCCGCCGCCACAAAGAGGAAAATGATTAACGGTTTACCGCCCTTAATTAAGCGAGCAAAATTTGCGCTTAAACCGATGGAGGAGAAGAAAACCAACATCATAGTCGTTTGTAAGCTTTTCTCGAAGGTAAACGAGGTGCCGTCTATTTGATGCCAGACGAAAAGCCCAATAGCGACGATAAAGCCGCCAACCACCGGCTCAGGAATGTTAAAACTTTTTAGTACATTAATGCGTTTGACCAAAAAGTAACCTAATAGCAAAACAAGGCTTGCAAGCGCAAGAGTTTGGTAGGTATCAAATACAATATTCACGAAATATCCTCCTATATTGGGTTTCGAAAATGTTATGTGTTGTGTTCCGGTTCAACTACCACAATTTCCACATTACTGTGTAAGCCGCGTGGCAGTTGCGAGCCTTTTCTGCCGCGTTCCGCACGGAATTTGTGCAGGTCTTCCGGTTTTAATGTGATTTTTCGTTTACCGGAATGAAACTCAAGACTGGCTTGTTCTGAAATCAGCAATAACTTCACTAATAATTCGCTGCGATCTTTCGCATTCGCGGCGGAAATGTTAACGATTTTATTGCCTTTACCTTTTGATAATACCGGTAAATCCTGCACCGGGAAAATCAACATTCTGCCTACGGATGTCAAGGCAACAAGAAGTGCACTTGGCTTCGACAAAATGAGAGGTGCCAACACTTTGGCATTTTCCGGTAAAGAAATCAAGGCTTTTCCTGCTTTGTTACGCGCAATTAAATCGTCAAATTTACAAATAAAGCCGTAACCGGCATCCGATGCCATCAACAAAGCTTGTTGTTCGCCTTCCATAATTACATGTTCAATGGTCGCGCCGGCCGGCAAAGTAAGTCTACCGGTGAGCGGTTCTCCTTGCGATCTGGCAGATGGCAAGGAAAGCGGATCCAGCGCGTAGCTGCGCCCCGTACTGTCGATAAACACGGCGGCTTGATTACTTTTGCCGCAAGCGTGTGTGCGGTAATTATCGCCTGCTTTGTAGCTTAATGCTGTCGGATCAATATCGTGGCCTTTTGCGCAACGCACCCAACCCATTTGCGATAAAATCACGGTGACCGGTTCCGCAGGCGTCATTTCGCTTTCGGAAATGGCTTTGGCTTCTTCTCGTTCGACCAGTTGCGACATACGCGGACTGGCATATTTTTTCGCATCTTCTTGAATTTCTTTTTTAATCAGCGTGTTTAAGCGACGCTCGGAGCCTAAAGTTGTTTCTAAATTCGCCCGCTCTTTTTCCAATTCATCACGTTCCGCGCGCAGTTGGTGTTCTTCCAATTTCGCTAAATGACGCAGACGTAAATTTAAAATCGCATCGGCTTGTTCGTCGCTTAAATTAAAACGCGTCATTAATTCCGCTTTCGGGTTATCGTTGTTGCGAATAATTTCAATCACTTCATCGATATTTAAAAAGGCAATCATTAAGCCTTCTAAAATATGCAAACGCGACAATACTTTATCCAAGCGATATTGCAAACGGCGAGTGACCGTGGCGCGACGAAAAACCAGCCATTCAGTGAGAATTTGCAACAAACCTTTTACCGCCGGTTTATGATCAAGTCCGATCATATTCATATTCACGCGATAACTTTTTTCCAAATCCGTGGTGGCGAACAGATGCGCCATTAATGAATCGCAATCCACTCGGTTAGAACGCGGTACGATCACGATTCGAATCGGGTTCTCGTGATCTGCCTCGTCGCGAATATCTTCCACCATAGGCAATTTTTTTGCCGTCATTTGTTCGGCGATTTGTGCGATGATTTTGGAGGGTGAAGATTGATGCGGCAGCGCGGAAATGATGATTTCACCGTCTTCTTTTTTCCACGTTGCGCGCATTTTAATTGAGCCACGGCCTTGCTCGTAAATTTTACGAATTTCCGCTTTCGGCGAAATAATTTCCGCTTCTGTCGGGAAATCAGGGCCTTGTACCACCTCGAGTATCTCATCCAGCACCGCATTGGGCTTATCCAATAGCATCACCGCCGCAGCGGCGATTTCATTAATATTGTGTGGTGGAATATCCGTCGCCATTCCTACCGCAATGCCAGTGGTGCCGTTAAGCAAAATATGCGGTAAACGCGCCGGTAAAGATTGCGGTTCTACTAGTGTGCCGTCGAAGTTAGGCTGATAATCTACCGTGCCTTGGTCAAGTTCGTTAAGTAAGATTTCAGAAAATTTGGATAGGCGCGATTCCGTATAACGCATTGCTGCGAAAGATTTCGGATCGTCTGGCGCTCCCCAGTTGCCTTGTCCATCCACGAGCGGATAACGATAAGAAAATGGTTGCGCCATTAACACCATGGCTTCGTAACAAGCACTGTCACCATGTGGGTGAAATTTACCGAGCACATCACCGACGGTGCGAGCGGATTTTTTATATTTCGCAGTGGCGTTTAAACCCAGTTCCGACATAGCGTAAATAATGCGGCGCTGCACCGGTTTTAATCCGTCGCCGATGAAAGGCAGCGCGCGATCCATAATGACGTACATGGAGTAGTTAAGGTAGGCGCTTTCGGTGAACGTGCGCAGAGGCATTTGTTCGATGCCTTCGTAGTTGATATTAGTCATTTTTATTTTCTTAATTTGATTGAAATTTTTTTCTTCGAAAATTTTGACGAAGTGAACGCATTATTTGGCACCGCATTGGAGCCTTATTTGGCGCGGCTTCAATGCGGTGCTGAATTGAGATTTCAAATAACGGCAAGTTACTTGTGACACTTTTATACGCGTAAAAGAAAATAACCCGTCGTTGGTGAAATACGATGTTAAATTAAACTTTACTTTTTATTTGTCGCTCCGGAAGCGCCATCCATACTATGCTCACCGGCGCCCATCATCATGCTGCCATGGCCTTCAATTTCATACGGAACGGGTTGCGGTTTTTGGGGATTGGCTTCTTTGAACGGCGTATCGCTTAATTTACCTGAGTAAATTTCCGGATTGGCTTCGCCGCTGACGATAAGTTGTCCCATAGTGCCTTTGCTGGCTGCACGAAAGATAGAATGATCCATCAATACATAGGTGCCGGGGACGTTGATTTGGGTTTCGCCGATAAATACGCCGCCGGACGGGATCAACGTGGTTTGTACGTTGTGATTAATCAGCGTGCCGCCTTCAACATATAAATTGTGGAAGATCGAGCCAATAATATGGAATGATGAGGCCAAATTCGGGCCGGCGTTGCCAACGAAGAAACGTAATTTTTCACCGGTTTTGGCGCGTAGTGCGTTTTTATCCATTAACGCGCCGACCTTGCCGTTAAATAACACGTAGTCAGGACGTTCAGCGAGTGCTTTTTGCATGCTGAAAGGTTGTAATCCGGGGGCACCGAAATCCCCGCGAGTATAGAATTCGCTTTGCATGATGTAATATTCGCGATCCGCTTTTGGCAAGCCTTCTTTTGGTTCTACCAAAATTAAGCCGTACATGCCTTTGGCTAAATGCACGGCGACCGGTTGACTGCCGCAATGGTATAAATAAAGTCCCGCATGTATCGCTTTAAATTGAAATGTAGAAGTGCGCGTTGGCGCCGTGGCGCTGGCTTCGGCACCGCCCATGGGGGCAGAGGCCGCGTGAAAATCAAGGCTGTGTTCCATCATGGAAGCGGCAGAATTAGAAAGTTGCACTTCTACAATATCGCCTTCACGCACGCGAATAAAGGGAGCAGGCACGCCGCCGTTAAGCGTCCAGAATTTAAATTGTACGCCGTCCATTAACTCAGCGATTTGCTCCGATGCGGTCAATTTTACGATTACTTTGGCCGGATAATTGCGTTCGATGGGCTTCGGTACATTGGGGGCGGAAGTGAGTTCCGCTTCAATTTCCGGTAAAACGTTTGAAAGATTCCCCGCACTTTTACCATTGTTGGGGCTTTCATAATTTTGTGCTTGTGCGTTAGGGATCATCGCGAATCCGGCGCCCAAAGTAATGGAAACCAGACTTAATGCGCTATTTTTAAAAAAATCACGTCGTTGTTCGTTCATGCTATACCTCCAAATCCACTTGATCTCCTTTGGTTTGCAGCCAACTTTTCCGATCTTCCGAGCGTTTTTTAGCCAGCAGCATATCCATTATTTCCAAGGTTTCCGTGCCTTCTTCATCGTTTGCTTGATAAGTCAATTGCACCAAACGGCGGGTATTGGGATCCATCGTAGTTTCGCGTAATTGAGACGGATTCATTTCGCCCAATCCCTTAAAGCGCTGCACGTTTGGTTTACCTTTTTTGTTTTGTAAGCGATCTAAAATCGCCTCTTTTTCGCTTTCGTCTAATGCGTAAAATACTTCTTTATTTAAGTCGATGCGGTACAGCGGCGGCATCGCCACATAAACATGACCGTCTTGCACCAATTTTGGAAAATGGCGTAAGAATAGTGCGCAGAGTAGGGTGGCGATGTGTAAACCATCGGAGTCTGCATCGGCGAGAATGCAAACTTTGCCATATCGCAGTTGGGATAAATCGTCACTGTCGGGATCAATGCCCAGCGCCACTGCGATATCATGAATTTCGCTCGAGCCTAAAACTTGTTCGGGCGACACTTCCCAAGTGTTTAAAATTTTTCCGCGTAACGGCAAAATAGCCTGATATTCGCGGTCGCGGGCTTGTTTCGCCGAACCACCGGCGGAATCGCCTTCCACTAAGAACAATTCGGTTTTTTCTAAATCTTGCGAGCCACAATCGGCAAGTTTGCCCGGAAGCGCCGGGCCGCTAACTAATTTTTTACGTACCACTTTTTTTGCCGCGCGTAAGCGACGTTGTGCCGAACTAATTGCCATTTCGGCGAGTTTTTCGGCGTCTTGCACGTTTTGATTCAGCCATAAACTGAAGGCATCTTTTAACACGCCGCCGACAAACACCGCACTTTGACGCGAAGAGAGGCGTTCTTTGGTTTGGCCGGCGAATTGTGCATCTTGCATTTTTAAGGAAAGAATGTAACCACAGCGCTCCCAAATATCGTCTGCGGTTAGCTTGACGCCGCGCGGTAATAGATTTCGAAATTCGCAAAATTCGCGAATGGCGTCCAACAGGCCTTGGCGTAAGCCGTTAACGTGCGTCCCGCCTTGAATAGTCGGGATTAAATTCACGTAGCTTTCGCCAATTAATTCGCCACCTTCCGGTAACCATAACAACGCCCAACTAACCGCTTCATTTGAGCCTTTAAATTCGCCCACGAATGGTTTTGCCGGTAATGTTTCGTAACCGTTTACTGCTTCAATAAGATAATCGGAAAGACCGTCTTGATATAGCCAGACATCTTGCGTGCCATTCACTTTATCAATGAATTTGATTTCGAGACCCGAACAGAGCACCGCTTTGGCACGCAATAAATGGCGCAAGCGGCTGACGGAAAATTTGGCACTATCGAAATATTTCGGATTCGGTTTAAAGTGAACTGTTGTACCCGTGGTGCGTCTGCCACAAGTGCCGACCACTTCCAATTCTTTCACTTTAACGCCGTTTTCAAAGGCAATTTGGTACACTTCGCCGTTGCGTTTTACTTGAATATCCACGCGTTCGGAAAGTGCGTTCACCACAGAAATTCCGACGCCGTGTAAACCGCCGGCAAATTCATAGTTTTTATTGGAGAATTTTCCGCCCGCGTGTAGTTTGGTGAGAATCACCTCCACGCCGGATACGCCTTCTGTCGGGTGAATATCCACCGGCATACCGCGGCCGTTATCGGTTACTTCAATAGATTGGTCGGTGTGCAAAATTACTTCAATTTTGCTTGCGAAGCCGGCAAGCGCTTCATCCACACTATTATCGATCACTTCTTGTGCGAGGTGATTCGGACGGGTGGTGTCGGTGTACATACCGGGGCGAATTTGCACCGGTTCGAGATCTTTAAGAACGGTAATTTCTTGAGCAGAATAATTGGATGTCATTGGTTTTGAATAGTTTATTTGGCAAAATTGCGAAGGATTCTATCAAAAGGTGCGATCATTTTCGACCGCACTTTTTTATCTAAGAATGGAAACGTTAATCGTATAAGCTCGGATCATTTTCATTTGGGCGAGTTTTAAAACGGCGGTGCAACCACATATATTGCGTTATGCCTTTCATAATTTCCTTTTCCACCAGTTGATTCATGCGTGCCGCGACCGCGCTTTGGTTTTCCGAATCGGTGAAATCTACCGGAGCGGAAATGCTCACTGTATAGCCGGAGCCGTCCGCATTGCGTAACGGTACGAAAGGAATCACTTTGCTATTCGGCGAGGCTTTTAATAAATAATAGCTCCCTGTTGTTGTGGCCGCATTTTTTACGGCGAAGAACGGTACGAACACCGCATTGCGACGGCCGTAATCATGGTCTGGAGCATACCAAATGGTTTCACCACGGCGCAAAGCTTTAATCATGCCACGTAAATCTTTGCGATCTAACATATCTTTATTGGAACGCAAGCGTCCTTGAGTTTGCAGCCAGTCAAAGAGCGGATTGTCGTTTGGGCGGTAAACACCGACGCCCGGATGATATAAACCTACGATGCGGGCGCCCAACTCAAGTGTAAGAAAATGTATGCCAACGAAAATAATGCCGTTTTGTTGATTTTCTTGCAGGTAGCGCAAACCTTCCACTTTTGACCATTTCTTAATGCGCGCGTCCGACCAAAACCAAGCCATACCGGTTTCGATAATCGCCATGCCGACGGCACGCAAATTTTCTTGTAAAACCGCTTCGCGTTCGCTTTCAGGCATATCGGGAAAACACAGTTCAAGGTTACGGCGGGCAATCGCAGCACGCCGTTTGCCCACTTTTAAATGGCAAAAAAGTGCGCCTAAGCCGTTGCCGATACGGCGTAAAATCGGATAGGGCAGGAACAGGAGGGCACGCCAGATGCCGATGCCGAGCCAGAATCCCCAATATTTGGGGGCAAGAAAAGCGGGGTGGAACCTAGGGAGTTTGCTATTTTTCATCATATTCTCGCTAAAATTGCGCGCTAGTTTAACGCAAAAATCAGTTGTGGTAAAATCGCGCCGATTTTTTTACCAGTGTTTAAGAGAGAATAAAATGGCTCAATATTTAACCGAATTTAACCGAGCAAAGGTGCTCGTATTAGGTGATGTAATGCTTGATCGTTACTGGTTTGGCGCCACCAATCGCATTTCGCCGGAAGCGCCGGTGCCGGTAGTGCGTGTACAGGAAAACGAAGAGCGCGCAGGCGGTGCGGCGAATGTGGCGATGAATATTGCATCGCTCAACGTACCGGTACAACTTATGGGCTTAATTGGGCAAGATGAAACCGGCGCGGCGCTTTCCAAATTATTACAAAACCAGCATATCGACTGTAATTTTGTGGCGTTGGATACGCATCCGACAATTACTAAATTACGTATTTTATCGCGTCATCAACAATTGCTTCGTCTTGATTTTGAAGAAGATTTCCAAAACACCGAGTGTAATGATTTACTTGCGAAATTAGAAAATGAGGTGAAAAACTACGGCGCGTTGATTCTTTCCGATTACGGTAAAGGCACGTTAAAAGATGTGCAACAAATGATTCAAATTGCGCGTAAAGCCAATGTGCCGGTGTTAATTGATCCGAAAGGTACGAATTTTGAGCGCTATCGCGGCGCCACGTTGCTTACTCCGAATATGGCCGAATTTGAAGCGGTAGTGGGTAAATGTAATTCGGAGCAAGAAATTATTGAGAAAGGTTTGAAACTCATTGCCGATATCGATTTGACTGCACTTTTAGTCACCCGCTCTGAAAAGGGAATGACCTTACTGCGTCCGAATCAAGAACCTTATCATTTGCCAACGGTGGCGAAAGAAGTGTTTGATGTGACCGGTGCCGGTGATACGGTGATCAGCGTTTTGGGCACCGCATTGGCGGACGATCGTTCCTTTGAGGAATCTTGCTATTTGGCAAACGTGGCAGCCGGCATTGTGGTGGGCAAACTCGGCACCTCGACGGTTTCCACCGTGGAACTTGAAAACGCGATCCACGCCCGTCCGGAAACCGGTTTCGGCATTATGACTGAAGCCCAACTGAAAGAGGCCGTGGCGCAGGCCAAAGCGCGCGGTGAAAAAATCGTGATGACTAACGGCTGCTTTGATATTCTTCATCCGGGTCACGTGTCTTATTTAGAAAATGCCCGCAAATTGGGCGATCGTTTAATCGTCGCGGTTAATAGCGATGAATCGGTAAAACGTTTAAAAGGCGAAAATCGTCCGATTAATAATTTGGACGCCCGCATGGCAGTGCTTGCCGGGTTGGCTTCCGTGGATTGGTTGGTGCCATTCACTGAAGATACGCCGCAACGTTTAATCGGTGAAGTGTTGCCGGATCTGCTTGTCAAAGGCGGCGACTACAAACCGGAAGAAATTGCCGGAGCCAAAGAAGTGTGGGCGAACGGCGGCGATGTGAAAGTACTTAATTTTGAAAACGGATGTTCGACGACCAATGTAATTGAAAAAATTAAATCGTTGAAAGACGAAAAATAGTCGGAAATTTTTAAAATCGGCTCCTTTAATTTAAGAACCGAGCGCTTATTAAATAGCGCTCGGTTCTTTTCGTTTATGCGGTGGACACCGAACTGAATTGAGCCGCAGTTCAAGGTTTCAATGCGGTGCTATTTCGGAAGGTGAGTGCATCTGAATTTGAGCAACTTGATATTAGGCGCCGTTATTTCACCCAAGTCACGATTTCATCCATCGTTTTGCGCGATTTTTTCGTAATGTCGCGGGCCCGATAACCAAATGTGGCAGCGACGGAAACACCATATTCTTGCGGATCGAATAAGCCTTCCGCAGCAAGGGTTTGATTCATCAAATCATAATGAAAACCTTCAATTGGGCAGGAATCAATGCCCATCGCCGCCGCACCGGTGAGCATATTGGCTAGTGCGATATAGGTTTGTTTGCTGCACCAATCGAACAACGTGCGCTCGCTTTCCAGCAATTTCATATCGTTTTTTTGCAAGGTTTCGTATTTGGCCAGTGCGAGTTTTTGTTGTTCTTCATCTAAGCCTTTGCGTGTCATCACTTCGGTGAAAAACGGACTGTCGTAACGGGCGTTTTTCTTAGCAAGTAAAATCACGAGATGGCTACAATCATCTAACTGGTTTTTCATGCCCCAGCTAAAAGGCTTAATTTTTTCGCGTAAGGCTTTATTTTGAATCACCAATAATTTCCACGGTTCGGAACCCACGGAGCTCGGTGAAAGGCGCGCGCATTCCAAAATAGCGTTAAAGTCTTCCTCACCGATTTTTTTGTTCGGATCGTAATAGCGGGTGGAACTGCGTTGATTCAATAATTCAACGACTTGCTGAGCGTTAAGTTTTACCATGATTTTTCCTCTTTAATAAAAATACCGGAAAGGTTAGTTTTGCATTTTCGTTTTTTTTTGCGCGCGAAGACGGTGAGTTTAGAATGAAAATGAAGTGTCAAATTAGCACCGCATTGAACGCGCGGTTTTCGGTCTTCGGTAGCGTGGCCGGAACAAGCTAAGCAAAGGCAAAAGTCGGGCTATCTTACTCGGTTCGCATGGTTTCGGCAAATTGCGCGGCAATGGCTGCTTGTCCTAAACTTAATCCGCCATCGCCCATCGGATATTGATGGCCGCTTAGTACTTTAAATTCCGTTAAATTTTCTTTCAATAAACGACGCAATAATTGATTGTGCATCACACCGCCGGAAAGCACGATGGTGCGGCAATTGTGTTTTTGCGCGTGTTTGCGTGCAAGAGTTGCAAAACCTTGTGCCAAGGCATAATGAAACGCGAAGGCTTTATCTTCTTTTGAACCTTCGTAAGCCAACCAGCTTTGCCAGAAAACGGCGAGATCTAATTTATTCTCTTTTATCGGCATTTTAACCGTGATATCGAGCGTGCTTTTATTTTTGGCTAAAGGAGATTGTGCGGCAAGCGCCTCTAAATGACAGGCGGCCTCGCCTTCCCACGAGAGTTTTTCAGCGGTAATGCCTAAGCCGTAGGCTACCGCATCAAATAGGCGACCGGTGGAGGAAATTAATGGCGAATTAACTCTGCCTTCAATCGCGGCTGCAAGCGTTTGCCAAGGCAAATCAGCACAGCTTTGCGCCGCAATCTCGCGCCAATGCGGCACGAATTGTTGTAAATGCGCAAGCCAGTTGCGCCAAGGTTGAGTCGCCGCTAAATCACCGCCGGGCAATGCAACTGCGGGCAGACCACCTAAATGGCGGCATTGAACACCGTTTACCAACAAGCATTCGCCGCCCCAAAGCTGTCTGTTTTCGCCCATGCCGATGCCGTCTAAGGCAATGCCGATCGTTTTGTCGCAGCAATGATGTTCTGCCAGTACGGCAACAATGTGAGCATGATGATGAAGTATTTCCACGTAAGGCCGGCCAAGTTTTTCCGCTAAGGTTTTTCCGATTTTTGAAGAAAAATAACCTTGATGTGCATCCACCGCAATGATATCCGGCGTGAATTGGTAGATGTGCGAAAACAGCGCAATATTATTTTCTAATTGTCGTTGCACCAATTCGTTAGCGGTGTCGCCGATATGCTGGCTGACCACCGCTTTATTTTGTTTTAACAAACAGAAAGTGTTTTTTAGATCGGAACCGAATGCCAAAATATTGCGTTGATTTTGCGTGTTCAGTACGGTTTCATCCGGCACATAGCCGCGAGCGCGACGCAAGATTTCCGGGCCATCGAACGCGGCGCGGACTAAGGAATCATCGGCACGCTGTAAAATGTCGCGGTTATGACAAAGATAAAAATCCGCTAATGCAGCTAATTTTTTGAGCGCATTTTCGTTATCCAAAACCGGCGGTTCGCCACTTGGATTCGCCGACGTCATGACCAAGGGTATCGCGGTTTCTCGCAGCAATAGATGTTGCAACGGGTTGCTCGGTAACATTACGCCGATTTCGTTCAAATGGGGTGCGATATTTTCCGCTAAGTTTGGTACTTTGGATTTCTCCAATAGTACTATCGGCGCGGCAACGGAAGTTAAAAGTCGAATCTCATCGTCATTTAAATTTTGAAGAAAAGTAAGGCTTGGCACCATCACAGCGAGCGGTTTGTTCGGGCGATGTTTACGCACTCTTAAATTCAGCACCGCATTGAAATCCCGTGCGTCGCAGGCCAAATGAAATCCGCCGATGCCTTTTACTGCAATGATTTTGCCTTCGCGCAGTAAATGCGCGCTTTGTTTTAGCGCCGCTTCACTGTTGGCAAGTCGGTGGTTTTGATCCTGCAACCAAATATGCGGACCGCAAACGGCGCAAGCATTGGGTTGCGCATGGAAACGGCGGTCGGCAGGATTTTTGTATTCGGCGGCACACTCGGGGCAGAGAGGAAAATTCGCCATGGAGGTATTTTTGCGGTCGTAGGGAATGGCTTTAATAATGGTAAAACGCGGACCGCAGTGAGTACAGTTAGTGAAAGGGTAGTGGTAGCGCCGATTGGTTGGGTCGAATAAATCTTGCAGGCAGGCGGGACAGGTAGCAGCGTCTGGCACGATTTGGGTGTCCATGGTGTTGTTTTCACTTTCGCGGATTTCAAAGCCGTCAAAGTGTGGTGGATTTTCCCAGCGTTTTTCATGGTGCTGAATGTCGGTAATAAGGGCCAGTGGTGGTAGTTTGTTGTGCAAATCGTGTAGGAATTGTTGTAACTGTTGTTTCGTTGGTTCCAGCAGGCGGATTAACACACCTTGTCCGTCGTTATTGACATCGCCATGTAGTCCGTATTTGTTCGCCAGTAACCAGACAAAAGGACGAAACCCTACGCCTTGTACTTTACCTTTGATTCTTAACTCGATTCCGTTCATATTTTTCTCGGCCAGGTTGATTTTATTAAGAGATGATAGTGAGAAATGACAGCGTAAGTGCTGATCTGAATCAAAACGATTTAAGAAAGATGGCGTGAGGGCACGCCATCTGGGGGGATAAGTGTTACATTAAGATTTATTCAATGGCATATTCAATAGTGACAACCAAACGTGCTTTTTTCTCAATAGTACTGGTGTCATAACTACCGGTGTAATCGCTGCTGTCTTCTGCATCAGGATTAGGAGATTGAATATAAAAAGGACCTTGGGAGGCGGATTTTAACACGCCCACTTTAACATTACTGGTTTTGGCAAATTCTTCTGCTCGTATACGAGCATCTTGAGTCGCTTTAGAGATTAATTCTCGTTTAAGGCTTTCTAAATTTTCTAAATAATAATTGGGATCATTAAAGCCAATTTCTTCATTGTTTGCCACAATTTGGTGAATATTCGTTAAAGCTTTTTGTAATTTGGCCAGTTCTTTGGTTGAGAGATGGATATTTCTGGAGGCGGTGTAGCCGTTCTGACGGCGTTTCGTTTCTCCTTTCTCATTTTCATAATATTCTGTGTAAGGTTTCACATCTAATTCGGTTATTTCACGATTTTCATCGGTAAATCCTTGTGATTTTAAGAAACGCACAGCTTCATTCAAATTCTTTTGGTTCGCGGCCATTGCATCACTATAAGTTCTCCCCCAACCGCCTATATTAATTACCCATGTCCCCTGAGTGGCGGTGTAATGTTCTTCCGCTAATCCTTTCACTGAAATTGAGCCGGTTTGACGAAAATTTTTAAATTGATTACCAAGAATAAAGGCGGATGCCATTAATCCTGTCGCTAAAATGATGCCGAAAACGGCAAGGTAAGGTTTTTTGTTCATAGGTTTTCCTTTTTATGAGAGTAAATTTGTGAGAAGAATTATATAAAAATCAGTCTACCTCTATAAATAGAATATACTAAATGAGAAATTTTATCATTAAAAAAATCAATTACTTATCTTATCTAGGAATACTTAAAGAAATTTCAATATTTATGATCTCAATCAAGAAAAAGAAAGATCAAGGCTAGGCCTAATACTTTATAAGTAGTACCCTTAATTTTAAAGTGGTTATTAAGGATTTAACCACTCGCACTGTCTATAAGGGGGGGAGACTATGAATCGTTTTGTTATCGGTGATCCCAAAGACTGTATAGGATGTAACACATGCATGGCTGCGTGTAGCGAAACCCATAAAGCCTTCGGATTACAATCTTATCCTCGGTTACAAGTCATGCGCAATGACGACATAACCGTTCCAATCCTCTGTCGTCATTGTGATGACTCGCCGTGTGCCACTGTGTGTCCGGTACACGCGATAACTCATGTGAATGACACCATTCAACTCAATGAATCTTTATGTATCGGTTGTAAATTGTGCGGTATCGCCTGTCCGTTTGGTGCGATTACGCAACATGGTAGTGCGCCGATCGATGCACCTGCGTATTACGAAAGTTTCACCTTTACTGATGCAGTGAAACGGGATATTCGTACTGCTCCGGATAATTCGGAATTACACAATATGTTGGCATGGCAACCAGGCGTGAAAGCGATTGCGGTGAAATGTGATTTGTGTTACTTCCGCGAAGAAGGCCCGGCGTGCGTACAAACCTGCCCGACGAAAACCCTGTTTATCATCAGTGATAAGAGTATTGAACAAGCTAACCTTAAAAAACGTGAAATGGCATTAACGTCTTCACCTGCTATTCCAAGATAGTTTTGTTTACTCGTTAATCAATGGAGTGAAATTATGAGTTATTCAATTAGTTTACTCGTCACGGCCCTGTTGATTTATGTTGTCGGTGCGTTTATTTCGCTCATCGTAAGTCGGAATGAACAACTTTCAATCAATATATCCGGCGTGACCGGTATACTTGGTGGAGTGTTAGGCATCGCAGCCTGCATCCCCGTTCTTATCAGCAGCGACACTGTCGTTGATGTATTCCAAACCCCATTTGAATTTGCTCGCTTCTCCATCCGTATCGACGGATTGGCTGCGTTTATGGTGTGCGTGATTTCTTTATTGGTCGTGGTCAGTGCACTTTATTCTTTCTCTTATGTGAAAGAATATAAAGGTAAAGGTGCAGGCATGGGGTTCTTCATGAATCTCTTTATCGCTTCGATGGTTGCCTTAGTCACCTGTGATAATGCGTTCTACTTTTTAGTCTTTTTTGAAATGATGTCGTTGGCATCTTATTTCTTGGTGTTAACCGAACAAGATGACAACGCTGTGAATGCCGGTTTATTGTATTTCTTCATTGCGCATGCCGGTTCTGTGTTAATTATGATCGCCTTCTTTATTTTCTACTGCTATTCAGGCAGTTTTGAATTTGGCGATTTTCGACAAACCCGCCTTTCCGAACCGCTTGCCTTCACTGTGTTTGTTTTAGCTTTCCTCGGTTTCGGGGCAAAAGCGGGTATGATTCCATTACACAGTTGGTTACCAAAAGCTCACCCGGCGGCACCATCTCATGCGTCTGCGTTAATGTCCGGCGTCATGGTGAAAATCGGGATTTTCGGGATCGTGAAAGTAGGGATCGATCTCTTGGGTGCCATCAATATGTGGTATGGCGTGATTGTGTTGGGCTTCGGCGCAGTGTCTTCTGTTCTTGGCGTGCTTTATGCCCTTGCCGAACATGATATTAAAAAATTATTGGCTTATCACACAGTAGAAAATATCGGCATTATTATGATGGGTGTCGGTGTTGGCATGATCGGCATTGCCACTCATCATCCGGTTCTTGCCACCGTTGGTTTGCTTGGTGGGTTGTACCACTTATTAAATCATGCCGTATTTAAAGGCTTGTTGTTCTTAGGCGCAGGCTCTGTGATGTATCGGTTACATACCAAAGACATGGATCTTATGGGTGGCTTAGGTAAACTCATGCCATATACCGCGTTCTGTTTCTTAATTGGTACCATGGCAATTTCTGCCTTGCCACCGTTTAACGGTTTCGTCAGCGAATGGTTTACCTATCAATCTTTATTCAGTCTCAGTCAAAGCGATGATTTCGTGCTAAAACTTGCCGGTCCGATTGCGATTATCATGCTTGCATTAACCGGTGCACTGGCGGCACTTTGTTTTGTGAAAGTGTATGGGATTAGCTTTGGTGGTGCGCCTCGCAGTGAAAGCGCGGCAAATACCCGTGAAGTGCCAAAACCAATGGTCATTGCCATGGGAATTTTGGCGTTATGCTGTATCTTATTGGGCGTTGGCGCCTCTGTCGTGACACCAATAATAGCGGAAATTTCCACCGCACTTGCCAATTCGGCATCAATCACATTAGCGCATAATGGCGTGCTTGTTGCACAAGCTGAGCCGAATACGGCGCTTTCTACACCAATGGTGACAATTATGCTGTTGGCGTTCTTCTTCCTGCCGTTCACTTACTATGCCTTAACTAAAAATCAACGGGTGGCTGCTCGCTCTAAAGGTAATCCTTGGGCTTGTGGTTATGCCTATGAAAGCCATATGGCCGCTTCTGCAGGTAGTTTTACCCGACCGTTACGCACGATCTTTAAACCGCTTTACACTTTGCGCCAAGTGTTAGATCCGGCACCGTTAGGAAATAAAGGTGTTCAGGCGTTAATTAAAGGTGCAACGAAAACCGAACCGTTCTGGGAAGAAAAAGTCACGATGCCGATTGGGCATTTCATTCCTTGGTTAGGACGTAAAATTCAATGGCTGCAACAAGGCGATTTCCGTGTGTATTGCGTGTATTTCGTGATTGCCTTGGTGGCAATATTGCTTTCCATTGCATTGATATAGGAGGTAGAAAATGATTACGTTACCTTCAGAAATTGCCACATCCGCCGGAATGTTTGTCTTGGCCATTGTGCAAGCCTTGATTTTACTTGCGCTTGCCCCGTTATTTTCCGGTATTTCACGGATGATTCGTGCGCGTATTCAGTCGCGCCGTGGGCCGGGATTGTTACAGGATTATCGTGACATTGTGAAATTGATGAAACGGCAAAATATTTGGCCGGATAATGCCGGTGCGGTTTCTCGCATGATGCCTTACGTGTTAATCAGCACCATCATGGTAGTGGCAATGAGTTTGCCTTTGTTTACTCGAGTTTCACCGTTTGGGGCGGGCAGTGATTTAATTACCGTGGTTTATTTATTGGCGCTGTTCCGTTTCTTCTTCTCCATTGCAGGATTAGATTCCAACAGTACGTTCTCCAGTATTGGTGCAAGCCGTGAAGTAACACTAGGTGTGTTGGTTGAACCGATTTTAATGTTGGCGTTTTTGGTGATTGCGTTGATTGCCGGTTCGACTAACTTTGCCGTGATTGGTACACAACTTTCAGAACAAAGTTGGCAATATCCCATTGCGACGCTGGTGGCTTTGGTTGCTGCCTTCTTCGCTGTGTTTATTGAAATGGGGAAAATTCCGTTTGACTTGGCTGAAGCAGAACAAGAATTGCAAGAAGGCCCGTTGACTGAATATTCAGGTCCATCTCTTGCCTTGTTGAAAATAGGCTTAAGCTTAAAATCCATGGTGGTTGCAGCCATCTTTGTGAGTGTGTTATTGCCATTCGGTGCAGCACAGGATTTGAGTATAAGTGCGGTTGTTTTCGGCACTGTTTTCTTCTTCGTGAAATTGTTGGTGGTGTTCGTGTTAGCCTGTGTTTTTGAAAATACGCTTTCCCGTACACGCTTCATGTTAACCGGACGCTTAACGGTTGTCGGCTTCGGCATTTCTGTGTTGGCGTTTGTGTTTTACCTCACAGGATTGTAAGGAGGAAAAAATATGGAAAGTTTAGCTCTGATTACAATCATATTGCCGTTTGTGGGGGCTTTTATCGTAGGCCTAACAAAAACGAATTTTGCCAAATTAGTGACGTTTTTTGCGGCATTGACGACTGTCTGTATCAGTGCATTAGCAGGACAGTGGTATTTCAGTGGTCATCAAAGCGTGACCTATGATCTGGTGGTATTCGATCACACCGTCATTTTTGGGGTGACATTGGATGCGGTGAGCACCTTGATTGGCTTCGCTGTGGTCAGTCTTGGTTTCTTGATTTGCTTATATTCTTGTGGCTATTTAACCGATAAAAACCGTGAGCATCCACATAACGGCTTACCGCGCTTTTACGCATTTTTACTCATTTTTATTGGTGCGATGGCCGGTTTAGTGTTGTCTTCTACCTTGGCAGGTCAGTTACTGTTCTTTGAAATTACCGGTGGCTGTTCTTGGGCATTAATTAGCTATTATCAAAGTCCGAAAGCCATGGCAGCCGCAATGAAAGCTTTGATTATCACTCATGTGGGGGCCATCGGTTTATACATTGCAGCGGCTTATCTGTTTAGTCAATCCGGTACATTTTCTATCACCGCATTGGAACATTTAGACCCGAGTGCGAAAAGCATTGTGCTCTTTGGCGTGATGTTTGCTGCCTGGGGGAAATCTGCACAGTTGCCGATGCAAATTTGGTTACCGAATGCCATGGAAGCCCCTACACCGGTGAGTGCTTATTTGCACGCAGCATCAATGGTTAAAGTGGGTGTGTATATTTTTGCTCGTGCGGTGATGTCTGCCGGTGATATTCCATCGATTGTGGGTGAGGTGGGCATCGTTATGGCGATGATTACCTTAATTTACGGCTTTATGATGTACTTGCCGCAAACAGACTTAAAACGTTTGTTGGCATATTCCACCATTACCCAACTTTCCTATATTTTCATTGGGATTTCTCTTGCTGCCTTAGGTTCTAAATTAGCCTTGGTTGCGGCGGTTGCTTATATCTTCAACCATGCTTTTGCAAAAAGTTTGTTCTTCTTGGTTGCCGGTTCCTTAAGTTATGCCACCGGAACCCGCTCCATGCCGTTATTACAAGGGATTATGCGTACGATGCCTGTCGTTGGAGCCGGGTTTGGTATTGCTGCGTTAGCAATTGCCGGCGTGCCGCCATTTAATGGATTTTTTAGCAAGTTCCCGTTGTTTGCTGCCGGTTTTGAATTAGGCAATGAGTATAGCTGGATCACGATCTTGATGGTGATTGCATTGATTGAATCTACCGCGACCTTTGTTTGGTTGCTGTATAAATTCGGGCAATGTGTCATCGGTCAACCGTCGGACGCTGTTGCCAAAGCTCAGCCCATTACGCTTTCTATGCACGTTGTATTAGTTGTGCTTATGGTGATGTCGGTTTGTTCCGGTTTTATTGCTGCCTATTGGCTGGGTTTAGCAGGTTAAGGAGGAATCTATGTTAATGATTAATGGTCTTGCAAGTTTACTCATTATTACCTCACTCTGCGTCATTATGGTAAGAACTGCCAAAAGAGCGGCAATGTTTTATGGCTTACAATCTCTCGTTTTGGTTTTGCTGTTTGTCTATCTAGCTTATGAAATGCAAGCACACGAGCTCTATATGTGGTCAATCAGCGCCTTTATTACCAAAGTTATTTTAGTGCCGGCGATTTTAATCTACGCCATGCGCCACATTGATGAAAGTCAAACCCCGGCAGGGATGAATATTGCGTGGTTGTTGCCCATCACTGCCTGCATTGTCACCTTGTGTTACTTTGTGATTATGCCGATTGACTTACCATTAGTTGAACATCTCAAACCGGCACTTTCCGTCTCTTTAAGTCATTTCTTGCTGGGTTTGGTATGTATTGTGAGTCAGCGCAACATCGTAAAACAAGTATTCGGTTATTGTTTGATGGAAAACGGGTCTCATCTCACTTTAGCCCTCTTGGCAAATAAAGCACCTGAGTTGGTCGAAATCGGTATTGCCACAGACGCTATCTTTGCGGTCATCATTATGGTGGTGTTGGTGAATAAAATTTACCGAACATTCTACTCATTAGATGCAAAACAACTTATGAATTTGAAGGGGTAACGCTATGTATGAACAATGGATAAATGCGTTATTAATCGCACCTTTAGTAATATCAATTGCCTGTTTTGCCAGCGGATTGGTAAAAACACAGTCATTTTGCACCGCACTTCATATTACCGGATTGCTATTAACCTTTATGTTTTCTCTTATGGTGATTTCCGGGGTATTGGCGCAAGGGGAAATTACAACGTGGGGAAATTGGATTCATGTAGATAGCCTGTCTGCCATTTTCTTAGCTTTAATTAGCATCGTAGGTGGTTTGGCAGGAGTATATTCTGTTGCCTATATCAACCGTGAATTTAACGAAGGGCATATTGATATTATCGGTTATTGCCGTTACTACGGTTTCTTGCATCTGTTCTTTTTCACCATGATTTTATCGGTGACTACCAATAACCTGATTTTAATGTGGGCAGGAATTGAAGCCACGACCTTGAGCTCTGCTTTCTTAGTCGGAACCTATAAACAAAAAATGTCTCTGGAAGCTGCATGGAAATACATCATTATTTGCTCTGTTGGGGTCGCATTCGGTTTATTTGGTACGATTCTGACTTTCGCGAATGGAACGAACCTCTTAGCAGATCCAGGTCAAGCCATTTTCTGGACAGCCGTTAATCAACAGGCTTCCGGCCTTAATCACGGTTTGATGTATCTTGCCTTTGCATTCATCTTGGTTGGCTTTGGTACCAAGTGCGGTCTGTTTCCAATGCATACTTGGTTGCCTGATGCTCACAGTGAAGCGCCAAGCCCTGTCAGTGCGGTGCTTTCTGCCGTACTGCTAAATTGCGCTATGTTGGTGATTTTACGCTACTACATTTTGGTTTCCCAAGCCGTGGGCTATGGATATCCACAAACGCTATTCTTGGTGTTTGGTTTGCTTTCCACCGGTATCGCCTCGTTTTTTATCGTTATGCAGCGTGACATTAAACGATTATTTGCATATTCCAGTATTGAGAACCTAGGCTTAATTAGTTTTGCCTTTGGTTTAGGTGGCCCGATTGGCGCGTTTGCGGGATTGTTGCACACCATCACCCACAGTTTAGCAAAAGCCTTATTGTTCTGTGCTTCCGGCAATATCTTATTGAAATACCGCAGCCGTGATATTCAGCAAGTCAGTGGTTTATGGCGCACCATGCCATTTACAGCCGTGTTATTTGCCGGTGGTGCGTTAGCCTTGGGGGGCATGCCGCCGTTCGGGATGTTTACCAGTGAATTTGCTATCGCTGTCGCAGGGATTTATGCAGGTAAAACATGGCTCATCGTTTTATGCTTAATCTTCTTGACCATTGCCCTAGCCGGGTTAACTACCATGTTGTTAAAAACCATATTAGGTAAGCCAAAAGAGGGCATTGAAGTCGGCGAATTAAATAAATCCTCTATTGTGGTATTGGCAATTTACTTGTTGTTACTGCTCGGTATGGGGATTTATATCACCGAACCAATTTTACAGCTTCTCACCAATGCTGTTGGTATTGTGTTGGGACAACCTGACATCTCTTTTGGGGATATGTTGGTTTTACCTTGGCAAAGTTTAGCGAAATGATCGACATGAGGGGGAAAAAATGGAATTAACGAAAAATACATCCGTCGATCCGAGCAAAATGCTTGGCAAAAATTATATTGAAGCAGTGAATGCAAAATTTCCAAATACCATTTTGGACGAAGAGTGGTCAACAGCGAATCAGGTTACGCTTACCATCAAAACGAACATGTTACCTGATGTCGTGGAATACCTTTACTACCAACATGATGGCTGGTTGCCATTGGTATTTGGCAATGATGAACGCTCCATTCACGGTAATTATGCGGTGTACTATGTGCTTTCCATGGAAGGGGAAGTAAAAACCTTTGTCACCATAAAAGCCTTGGTCGATCCCGTGACCTTAGAATTCCCGTCTGTGACGCCAAGAGTCAAAGCGGCTGTTTGGGGGGAACGTGAATTATTTGATATGTATGGTTTGAAAGCGGTCGGCTTACCTGATCAGCGTCGCTTGGTGTTGCCGGACGATTGGCCGGAAGATCTTTACCCATTACGTAAAGATTCCATGGATTATCGTTTACGCCCGGATCCGACAACGGCAACGGAAACTTATGAATTTATTAACGAAAAAGGCGAAGCGCGTATTGTACCGATTGGTCCGTTACATATCACCTCCGATGAACCGGGACACTTCCGTTTATTTGTCGACGGGGAAGATATTATCGACGCAGACTATCGCTTGTTCTATGTGCATCGCGGCATGGAAAAACTGGCGGAAACCCGCATGGATTACGACCAAGTGAACTTTCTTGCCGACCGTGTGTGTGGGATTTGTGGTTTTACCCATAGTGTTGCCTATGCTAATTCGGTGGAAAGTGCCTTGGGCATACAAATTCCACAACGCGCCCAATGGATTCGCGCTATTTTGTTAGAAGTGGAACGGTTACACAGCCATTTATTGAACTTAGGCCTTTCCAGCCACTTTACCGGTTTTGATACCGGCTTTATGCAATTTTTCCGAGTGCGGGAAAAATCCATGACCTTGGCTGAAGTCCTTACCGGTGCCCGTAAAACATACGGTATTAACCTCATTGGTGGAGTGCGTCGCGACATGCTGAAACATCAACGGGAGCAGTGTATCAAGTTGATTGGGGAAATGCGTGAGGAAGTTAAAACCTTGTCGGAGATTTTGTTGAACACGCCGAATATGGAACAGCGTACTGTTGGCGTGGGGATCTTAGCCAAAGACATTGCGCGTGATTTCAGCCCGGTGGGTCCGATGATTCGTGGTTCCGGTTTTGCTCGTGATGTGCGTAAAGTGCATCCTTTCTCCGGTTATGGCGATGTGCCGTTTAATCTGTTCACTGAAGCTAATGGCGATGTGTTATCCCGCGTGAAAGTGCGGATTAACGAAGTGTTTGAATCCATGAATATCATTGATTACATGGTGGATAGCCTGCCTAGTGGCGACATCTTAAAAGAAGGTTTCAATTATACGCCGGGGCGTTTTGCGCTAGGAATTACCGAAGCACCACGTGGCGAAGATATTCACTGGTCAATGCTGGGCGATAACCAAAAACTGTTCCGTTGGCGCTGCCGTGCAGCAACCTATGCTAACTGGCCAACCTTACGTTATATGTTGCGTGGCAATACCGTCTCTGATGCGCCGCTCATCATTGGTAGTCTTGACCCTTGCTATTCTTGTACCGACCGCGTCACGGTGGTGGATGTGCGCAAACGCAAAGCGAAAACCGTGGATTACAAAGAAATCGAACGCTACGGTATTGAACGTAAGAATTCACCATTGAAATAAGGGAGGCGGAAGATGTTTAAGTTACTTAAAACGGTATTTAAAGCCGGTGACGTTACCACGAAATACCCGTTCAAACCTTATGAAGTGGATGACGATTTCAGAGGAAAACCGGAGCTTAATTCCGATCAATGTATTGTCTGTGCCGCTTGTACCATGGCTTGTCCATCAAATGCATTGACGATGCGCACCGATCCGGTCAGTGGTGAACGGACTTGGTCACTTTTCTTGGGGCGTTGTATTTTCTGTGGCCGTTGTGAAGAAGTTTGCCCAACCAAAGCAATCCATTTAACACAGGATTTTGAATTATCGGTCACCAACAAACAGGATCTTTATCAAGAAACGACATTTGCGACGGTGAGTTGCCAGCACTGTGGCAAACCGTTTATTTCTTATAAAGAGCTAAATTACACCATTGATTTGTTCAAACAAACGTTGGATGACCCACAATTAGTGAAACAAAAATTGAAAGTATTACATACCTGCCCGGTGTGTAAGCGTCAAGGCAGTTTAGAGAAAATCGCCAATATGGAATCCAATATGCGGATGAAATTGATCGATTTTAAAGAGCCGGTTCGCTTGAATTTCAAACAAATGGTTGAGCAACGGGAAGAAAGTGCGGTGCAAAATTCAAAAGTTTTAGCAGGAGGCGAAAAACGATGAATACACAAATTCCAATGCCGGTAAACGGTATTTCAACGCCATTCAGCGTTGATGAAAATATTGCCGGTATGAAAAAAATGTTGTTGAAGAATATTCAACGTTCGGCGTATGTGTACCGTGTGGACTGTGGCGGTTGTAATGGTTGTGAAATCGAAATTTTCAGTACTATCACACCGGTTTTTGATGCAGAGCGTTTTGGGATCAAAGTGGTGGCATCGCCTCGTCATGCGGATATTTTATTATTCACCGGTGCTGTCACCCGTGCCATGCGTACTCCGGCGATGCGCGCTTACCAAGCAGCGCCAGATCCAAAAATCTGTATTTCTTACGGGGCTTGCGGTTGCGGTGGTGGGATTTTCCACGACCTTTATTGTGTTTGGGGCGGCAGTGATCAAATTGTGCCGGTTGATGTGTACATCCCGGGCTGCCCACCAACCCCGGCTGCAACCATTTATGGTTTTGCTATGGCGCTGGGTTTGCTCGATCAAAAACTCAAAGGTAAGCAAGAAACAGCGGATCCGCATGCCGAGGCTAAATTACGTTTCCCAACGATTCCGTTGGATTTACGAATCAGCTTAGAACGGGAAGCCCGTCGTCTTGCCGGTTATCGCCAGGGCGGCAACATTGTCGATCAATTCATGGCGATGATGACGGAAGAAGACAACGTTCCGTTTGGCGTGCGCTTGGGGGAATACTTGGAACGTGAAGCAGATCCGCGTTTAGCGGAAATTATGAACCGCTTACATTCTATTAGTTTGCCGTTTTCCGGTTAGTTATGGTTTCTGTTTTTGTTTATGGAACAGCGCCCCAAGCGTTCAATGCGGTGCTGATTCGTTACTTCGTTGTAATCTTCTAGGTTTGCCATATAACGAGCGTTCAATGCGGTGCTAATTTGATGTTCCGTTGCCGCCTTGTTTGAGGATTGAAGGATTACGTAATAATGGAAGGCAAGAAACTTTATAAGGCTGTGTTATGACTACAAAAGTGATTTTTTACCTGTTAAATCAACGTTTCGTCGAAAACGATAAACAAGTGCCGGAACAGGCGCAGCAAGTTATGTATTATTCCCTGGCGATTGGTCACCATGTGGGCGTGATTGATTGCTTTAAAAAGTTGTTAATTTGCGACTATGACGATTATCAAGATTTTGTCCAAAGTTTTCCGGAAGGAGAGGCAAGACGTAAATTCGCCGGTCTTATGAAATTTGGTGAAATCGTGATTGATTCCAGCCATGTGAATTTATTGGCGAAAGCGATGGACGAAAATAAAGCGAATTTTGCGCCGCAATATCAACAGTGGGTGGAAATTTTAATGGATACGCTGGCTTCCATTCAACGCGAGCCGGTGATGTATATTATGGTGAAACGTCGTGATGAATAATAACCTCATTTTGACTGTCGGCAATAGCATGATGGGTGACGACGGCGCGGGGCCTTATTTCGCGCAACTTTGTCGCCAAGTGCCGTTGCCGAATTGGACCGCATTGGACGGCGGTACAACGCCGGAAAATTTTGTTCATCAAATCCGAGCAATGAAGCCTGAACGGTTAATGATTTTTGATGCGACGGAAATGGAACTGCCCCCCGGCAAAATTCGACGAATAGATAAAGACGCCATCGCAGAAACGATTTTCGTCAGCACTCATACCTTGCCTTTAAATTTTTTGATTGAACAACTGGAAGACGAGATTAACGAAGTGCTGTTTATCGGCATTCAGCCTGACCTTGTTGCCTTTGGCTTTCCAATGACACATGCGGTGAAAAGTGCAGTCGAGTTTTTCTATGATTTTTTGAAGAATAACGGTGACTTATCAGAAATTTCCCTATTTTGAGCAAAATGAAAAGCCTCTAAGAAGAGGCTTTAAATTTATTTTTCTTTCCAATATCCAATCCATTCTTTCAGCAATTGCATATTTTTTGCCAGTGCGCCGCCTTGAGGAATAAAATGCATCATATTTAACCCGTATTCTTGCGGTGTAATACCTTCCCCGACACTTGCCGGCATTACCACAAAACCTTGTTGTTCAAATAAGAGTTTTGCGCGCTGCATATGCCACTCGTTTGTCACCAAAATAATTTTATGAATTCCTTCTTTTTCCAATATTTGCTTAGTGAATAAGGCGTTTTCTTTTGTTGTGAGTGCTTTCGGCTCAATCCATTTGGTCGGAACATTGAAAAAGTTTTGTAATTCCTCCGCCGCGACTTTAGCTTCAATTGCACCGGTCGGGCTGGCGCCGGTAATTAAAAGCGGAAGTTTGGTTTCTTTTTGCAAATAAGCAGCGTAACGCAACCGTTCCAACTGAACCGCATTGGAGGCAAGAGGGGCATAAAGTTCTTGGCTGTCACGTAAACCGCCGCCGAGCAAAACAATCGCTTGCGCTTGTTTATAGTCATCAAGATTAAGATGCGCTTCGATTGTCAGGCTATCCTTTAGCGTTTGTGCGGTAAAAGGAATACTTAATATATAGAGTAGGGCTATCCCTAATGCAGTTGAAATTCGGCTTAATTTTTTGAAGTTTAATTTTGCCAGAATCAGCGCCGCAATCCATAAAATCAAAATATTAAACGGCGGTAGGAGCATTGCGGTGATTAGTTTTTTGAGTTCAAACATGATTTATCCAATTCAACAAAGTTTATATTTTTCGTCCATAGTTTGGCATAGCTTAAATTTTTGCCGTAAGCGTTATCGCAAACGCAGTTTGGAATGTCCAGTAAGCAGGAAAAAATATGCCCGTGCAAACGGGTTGTGGTGATGTACTCGTTTTGCAAAAACACATTTGCCGCACGATTGATAATGCGTTTGGTATAGGCAAACCAGAATTGATGGCAAAGATCTTTTAACCAACCCCGGTTTTGTTTATTGGCGAATTTGTTCAAACGCCAACTTAGCGCCAACACGATATTGTCTATATCGGAAAGAATATCGTCCCAGTCTTTAATATTGGCATTTTCCGGTAAGGCGGCCAAAATATTTTTTTCTATTTCGCTAGCCTCGATATCCTTGCGCAAAAAATAAAGCCGTTTGCCAGAGCTGTTCGACTTTATCGGTAAGGCTCCGTAAAGTTCGTGCGCCATATCGGGAAATAAATGTACGTTCGGTGAAAATTGTTTGAATGCTTTCGCGGTGCGAGTATCGCGGGCTAATAAATGGCAGTCGGCATGTTTTCGGAAAAGCGCCGCGGATTTTTCAAGATTTTTTTCATCTTTAAAATACAGCGTTTGCGGCAAAACGATAATTCGATTATCCGGAAAATGTTTTACCATTTCTTCACGAAGTTTTTGGTGTTGCAAATAAAGATCACCGAAGTTACCGCCACCGTGTAATAAAATCGTGGTATTCGGTGTGATTTTTCGTTTTATTTCATTAATATTCATATCGTATTCGCTGCGCCTTAATCTCACTTTAATACGGTGCCGTTTAAAGAACTGCTCCGTTCCATGATAAATCAATAAATCGCCAACGTTTAAATGCAACGGATAATCAAAGTAAAACACATCGTTTTTATCTTTGATTAAATCTGCAATCGGAGCAAGTTTTTGTTTTAGAGAAACGAGTGTTGGATTCATTTTTTTACCTTTTTCAAAATATAGCCGAATAAGAAATTTTTTTCCGCACGATTTAAGCCGAAGATTATAATTACGGCGATTAATACCACTTCTAATAAAATTGCTTCCGCCACAAATTCAAAGAATGAATAAGAACGTTGGGTATCCGATAAATAAATGAGCCCAAGTAACAAGACGAAAATCATACCGATATTGAACAAATAGGTAACAAATTCCACTCGACTAAATTTAATTTTTTTATTAATAAAATAGAAACGATAGATTTGCATTGAAAGCGCAGTGAAAAATTTGCCGATAAAGGCGTAAACCGGACTATAACCTAGGCTAAATAAATAGTAGGCGAGCGGCACTGTGCAAAGATCAATTATTGCTAAAATAATATTGTATTGTTTGATACTGCTTGAACCAATGGCCAATGCGGTCATCCAGAAAGAGCCGGCCATAGCGCTGATCAGTGAACATAGCAAAGTGGCTTGTACTAATTGATCGGCATAGCGCGGAACATGCTCTCCAAGCCAAAAGGTAAGCAAGGTATGGCTAAAATAAAATACCGGAGCGGCTAAAATCGCGATTAAATAAAAGGAATATTTTGATGTACTGAGAATCAGTTTTTTATTGCGTTCATAATCTTGTGCCGCATAAGACTGCACTAATTGCGGGTTAAATGCGACTTGGAAATTATTTACGAAACTATACACGGCGGTATCTACTTGTGTAGCAATACCCACAGCCGCATTCACGGTGACGCCGAAAAACAGATTAGTCACCATATTCAAGCCTTGCGTGGAACCTACATAACCCGCCTGTCCAAGTAACATCCAACCTGAAAAGCTTGCCATTTCTTTGGTTTTGTTTAGATCTTTTTGGAAATTAAAGCGGGTTTCCGCGTAAAAAGTACGGCGTGTAAAACTAAAATATAGCGAGAAAACTGATACGCTGACACAAAGTAATAACCAACTGTACGAAATCAATTTATCGTATTGTTCGATTTGCATCAAAATCAAGACGGCGGAAAGTTTGAATGCGGTTTCCGCCAAACCAAGCCAGGCGTAAAAAGACATGCGCTCATGAGCGACAATCATCGCGTTAAAAGGCACTTTAAGGATATCAATCAGTCCAATCACTAACGCGGCTTGGTACATCATATTGGCAGCATGGAGGCGTTCTGCCGGAATGATTAATTGATGATTTAAAAACCAAAGCCCTACGGTTTCAGCTAACACCGCCACGACAAACATAATAAATAGGTGGTTGAGGATGCTGATATTAAACACCTTATTTACGCGAGCGGTATCGTTTGAGGCTTTTTCTACGTTAATAAAACGCTGGGTGGTCGCTGTCATGGTGCCGTTAAAGAAAGAAAACAAAATCACCACACCCATCACAATGTTATAAATTCCGAAATCCTCCACTCCCAATACGCGTAATACGACACGCGAAATATAGAGCATCGCCCCCATGTTAAAGAACATACGGATGTAAAGAAACAGTGTGTTTTTAGCGATGGTTTTGTTGGACATTACGGATGACTTTTACCTGAAAATTGGTGGAGGATTATAGTTTTGTTCGTAATTGCGAACAAGGGGGCATAGACATTTTGACAGGGTTCTTACCGATAAACTGAAGTTATTCACGCTAGTGCTATTTTTATTGACACAATCTAAAAGGAACGATAAGGCAACGTGCCCATATTATCGATGATAAGAAGCCCATTTATAAATTAAAAATTGCTCGCACACTTGATGTGAATCATGTTGGCAAAATCGATTTTGCTAATGTGCAACGCATCTCGCTTCAACAATGGAAAGGATGGTTGTTCTTATCAAAACAGGATTCTGTACTGCCCAACGAGCACCGCATTGGAACGGCCTACAATGGAACGGCCTCCAATGCGGTGCTATTTTGAATTGAGACGGTTACCTTCGTTCAGTCCGAAAAACCTGATTTAGATTTGGAGCGATTGTGGCATCATTTCGTTTTTTTAAGCGTACTTCTCTTCACAAACCTCATGCCAAGATTGTTTATCTTTAGTATAATTGGCCGTCACTTCTTTCTATGAAGTGATTTTTTATTTCCTTAATCAAGTAGCGAAAAAAATTTAACCGAGCTAATAATGAATAAGTATTTAATTTCTCTTGATAAAGACAATCGACGTCGCGAACTGTTTTTTTCTCAGAAGAATACGGCGGATTTTCGAGTATTTTCCGCGATTAATACCATGCAAGTCGAATGGGATGAACTTGCCGAACAGTTCGATTTGGCACAATTTGAACGGCATTACGGGCGCAGGGTGACCAAAGGCGAGATTGGTTGTACCTTAAGTCATCTCAACGTTTATCGCTTAATTGTGGAAGATGATGCGGTGCTCGAAGATGATTACGCGCTGGTATGCGAAGACGATGCATTGTTTGCAGCGAATTTTCAGCAAAATTTGACGGCACTTTTAGCTTCGGATTGCTCGGTGCCGATTTTGCTTATTGGCCAGTCCAAAATTGCCGATTTTCATGCGGGTGAATTGGAAATTAATTATCCGATCGCCTTTTCTTTCTTATGCCGGAAGGCGGGCGAGGTCCGTTATGCGTATCCGTACAAAAGTTATTTTACCGGCACGGTAGGGTATTTGATCAAAAAATCCGCTGCGCGCGCTTTCTTAAAACGACTTGAAGCGGAGAAACCGTTTTGGCTGGCTGATGATTTTAGGTTATTTGAAACGAAATTTGCCGTATCTAATCAAGTGGTGCGCCCGCTAATGGTGATCGAAAATCCGCAATTAGTCAGTAATCTCGAGGCCGTTCGCGGTTCGCAGGCCAATAATTTGGTGAAAAAATTGTTGAAATATCCGCTTAAAAAACTGATGGCGATTCGAAGAAATTTAGGAAAGTAACATGAGCGCACTTTTTAACCTTTTTTATATTTACGATCCTTGGTTTTTCCATGTGGTGCGTATGTCTGTGGTAGCCGGATTAGCGGCTTTCACCGTATTGGCGTATCGATATTGGAAAAAAACGTCGCCACAAAATTTTCAAGGTTTCGTCGTGCCGATGGACAGTCTCGCCGTATTGATCGGTTTAATTTTATTTAGTGTGATCCCGTTATTAGTAAATGGTACGCGCGATTTTTCAGTCCTTGTCATGTATGTGAAAGAACTGATTTTATTTGTTTTCGGCATCGGCCTTTATAATCTGTTTTATGCGCTGCCAAATGGGCAACAATGTGCGGTACGGGATTTACAAATCGGTGTTGCTGTGCAATTTGTGTTAGGCGTGCTGGCGTTGTTCGGCGTATCTTTTGTGGTGGATTTTTTATTATCTACCAATGCGGTGCTGCCCGCGCGTTTCTATGGTTCCGAACAGGAATATCGCCTGTATAATCTGACATCGGCAGCGTTTTTTCAGCTTAGTTTATTCTATTTAATGCTGTTTCATTTCTTGTTGGCGTACGATGCAAAACATAATTCCGTTCCGAGCATTTTGGTATTGTTAATCCTTTGTATTGGCTTGATTTCAGGCAGAACATTTTTATTGCTTTCGGTAGTAAGTATTGCTGTGTATTTCAAGCGACGTTATCTGCCGTCACTCATTGCATTTGTCTCATTGGTATTAGGTTTAGCTTATTTTTTGCCATTCAATCCTTATGTGGCTCATGCACTTGAACCGGTGATTAATTTGTTACATGGTGCCGGTTTTGTGAGTTCATCTACCGACACGTTAATGAGAAATCATTTATTTATGCCGACCTTAAAACAATTTTTAATCGGTGACGGTATGTATATGACGGGTGAGTTGGAAGCAGGGCGTTATTACGGCCATACGGATTCCGGATTTTTGCGCCAAATTTTATACGGCGGTTTGAGTTATGCATTAGTATGCTTTTTAGTGACGTTCTATTTCGTACGCAAAGTAGCATTAAATTGGTTTGACGGTAGTTGGAGATTCATTTTGTCCGCCTTTGTTATTCTCGCCGTCAGCAATGTTAAAGCCGATACCTTCGCCTTTCCGGGTATTATGTTTATCGTGTTGATGTTTTTGTCATTATTTGGCTCGCACGGCAAACAACGAATTTTTTTAACCCCAAAGGAGGTTAAGCATGTTTAGTATTATCGTTCCTTCCTATAATCGAAGAGATGAAATTCCGGCGTTGCTGGACAGTTTAACTCGGCAAACTAGCCATGATTTTGAAGTGGTGATTGTGGACGATTGCTCCGAATATCCGGTTGTTGTGGAGCAATCTTATCCTTTTGCGGTGCGCGTGGTTCGTAATCAAACTAATCAAGGTGCGGCGGAAAGCCGCAATATTGGTGCGCGCGTGGCAAAAGGCGAATGGTTGCTATTTTTAGATGATGACGATCGTTTTGCCGATAATAAATGCGCCCGATTAGCCGAGATTATTGCTACTCACATTGACGTTAATTTTCTTTACCATCCGGCCAAATGCGAAATGGTAAACGAAGGTTTTAGTTATCAGACAAATCCGATTGAACCGCAAGAAATCAGTATTGAACGCATTTTGCTTGCCAATAAAATCGGCGGTATGCCGATGATTGCTGTGAAAAAATCGTTGTTTCTAAAAATAGGCGGATTATCAAGCGTGCTTCGTTCCCTTGAGGACTATGATTTCTTGTTAAAATTAGTGAAAGAACCGACCTTTAAGCCGTACAAGGTGGATGAAGCGTTGACTTATTGTACTTTTCACACCAAACGTTCCAGCGTTTCAACGGACACGTCTAACACGCAAAAAGCGATTGATTATATTCGCGAGCATTATGTGGAGAGCGAGCAACAGGCGCGTAATTTTGCCATTAATGCTCAATATATGCTTGCTTATCCGAATGTGATGAATCTTTCTCGCAAAGCTGCAAAATACTATTTCGCTATTTTTCAAAAAACAAAAAGCGTGAAGCAGTTGCTGATTGCATTAGTCGTGCTAATTTCGCCCAAATTAGCAATTAATTTGAAACGTTTTATGTAATTGTGATGAATAGAAGAGAAGGAAAATAATGAAATTTTCAGTTTTAATGTCCTTATATTTTAAGGAAAATCCGGAGTATTTAAGAGCGTGTTTTACAAGCCTTGTAGCACAAACCCGTCCGGCGGATGAGATCGTGTTGGTATTTGACGGCGCGGTTACGCCGGAATTAGAAGCCGTGGTTGACGAATTTGAATCTCAATTACCGTTAAAATTGGTTAAATTGCCGCAAAATCTTGGCTTAGGTAAAGCGCTAAATGAAGGCTTGCTGCATTGTTCCTACGATTGGGTATTTCGCATGGATACCGATGATATTTGTGTGCCGGAACGTTTTGAAAAACAAACGGCATTTATTAATGCCCACCCCGATATGATTATTTTTGGCGGGCAAATCGTCGAATTCGGCCAGAATATAAATGATATTGTTGCCTATCGTAATGTGCCAACTGATGCGGTGTCCATTGTGAAGTTCACCCGGAAACGTTGTCCGTTTAACCATATGACGGTGGCGTATCAAAAGAATGCGGTGCTTGATTGCGGTGGTTATGAAGATTTGCAAGAAGATTATTACTTGTGGATAAAACTTATAGCCAAAAATCAGCAAGTGGCAAATTTACCAGATATTCTCGTTTATGCTCGCGTTGGAAACGGTATGGTAGGGCGTCGGCGCGGTTTAAATCATGCCAAAGCCGAGTGGCGTTTGTTTAAATTAAAATATCGTCTCGGTATTCAAGGATTCGTCTCGGGTTTATTCACTTTTGCTCTGCGATCCGCCTCTCGTTTACTGCCGACCGCTTTATTAAAAGCGATTTATAACAAGTTTTTGAGAAAATAGATTGCTGTTTCTCTCACCGGAAAGTCGTTCGAATAAGGAACCACTAAATGCGTTTCTTGCTTGTTTGAATATAACGCTATTTCATTAAATTTTATTTTTCATGTTTGATTCAAAAAAATTCCTCGCAGATGTTTCTCATGAGCCCGGTGTTTATCGTATGTATGACGATAAGGAGCAAGTGATCTATGTAGGCAAGGCGAAGGATTTAAAGAAACGTTTGTCGAGTTATTTTCGCGCCAACCTTAGCAGCAAGAAAACCGAGGCGTTGGTGGCGTCGATTCATCATATTGATACGACGATTACTTCTAGCGAAACGGAAGCTTTGTTGCTTGAACACAATTTCATCAAACTTTATCAACCGCGCTACAATGTGTTATTGCGCGACGATAAATCCTATCCGTTTATTTTGCTCACGAAAGAACGTCATCCGCGTATCGGTGCTTACCGTGGCGCGAAGAAAATTGCCGGTGAATATTTCGGGCCTTATCCCCATGCCGGTGCGGTGCGCGAGACATTGTCGCTATTACAAAAATTATTTCCCGTGCGTCAGTGTGAAAATTCAGTTTATGCCAATCGTTCACGCCCTTGTTTACAATATCAAATTGGACGCTGCTCCGCGCCTTGCGTATCGGGTTATGTGACGGACGAAGAATATAATCAGCAAGTGGAACTCGCGCGTTTATTTTTGCAAGGCAAAGATCAGCAAGTGTTGGATTATTTAATCGACAAAATGGAACGCGCGAGTCGCGAATTGGATTTTGAACAGGCGGCGCGTTATCGCGATCAAATCCAAGCAGTGCGCTCAGTGACTGAAAAACAATTTGTCGCCAACGAACGTTTGGACGATATGGATATTATGTCTATCGCCTATCAACACGGCTTAGCGTGCGTGCAAGTGATGTTTATTCGTCAAGGCAAAGTATTGGGTAATCGCAGTTATTTCCCAAAAGTACCGGCAAATACGGATCTTTCCGAACTGACCGAAACCTTCGTGGGGCAATTTTATCTGCAAGGACATCAAGGACGAAGCATTCCGAATACTATTATTGTGGATCGTAAACTCAGTGCAAAAGCCGAGTTAGAGCAACTTCTGACGGAACAAGCAGGACGAAAAGTGATGATTCAAGAAAGCGTGAAAGGTGATAAAAGCAAATATCTACAATTAGCGCAAGTGAATGCCAAAGTGGCGCTAGTGACTCAACTTAAACAGTCTTCACGCATGTCCGAACGTTATCAAGCCTTATGCGAATTGCTCGATATGGCGGAAATTAAGCGCATGGAATGTTTCGATATCAGTCATACTATGGGCAGCCAAACCGTGGCTTCTTGTGTAGTGTTTAACCAAGAAGGCCCGCTGAAATCTGATTATCGCCGTTTCAATATCGAAGGCATCACCGGCGGCGATGACTATGCGGCGATGGAGCAGGCGTTGAAAAAACGTTATGACCGGGAGTTGGAAGAGGAGAAAATTCCTGACGTCATTTTTATCGACGGCGGCAAAGGACAGCTTAATCGCGCCTTGGCCGTGTTTCGTGGACTCAACGTAAAATGGGACAAAAGCCGACCACACTTAATCGGCGTAGCGAAAGGCGTGGATCGTCGTGCCGGTCAAGAAATACTGATTATTAGTAAACAAAACCGTGAAATTCATTTGCCGGACGACAGCCTTGCGTTGCATTTGATTCAGCATATTCGCGACGAAAGCCACAATCACGCCATCAGCGGACATCGTAAAAAACGCCAAAAAGCCTTCACTCAAAGCGGTTTGGAAACTATTGAAGGCGTAGGTGCCAAACGTCGCCAAGCATTACTGAAATATCTCGGTGGCTTGCAAGGGGTGAAAAATGCGACATTGGATGAAATTGCTTCTGTGCCGGGTATTTCGCGTAAACTGGCGGAAACGATTTTTGAAACGCTCCGAAGTTAATTTTAAGTCGTTGGCAAACGGCTCAAATTTGTTATTTATTTTCTTTGAATTTCTGACCATAATACCGGCTATTTTTTTTAAAAGGATTTTTTATGAACATTCGTCAACTCATCAAACAGCACCGCATTGAACGCCTATTCCAGCAAGGTACTTTCGGCATTGAAAAAGAAAGCCAGCGCGTTTATGCAGACGGCTCGATCGTCACAACGGAACATCCAAAGACGTTTGGTAATCGCAGTTTTCACCCTTATATTCAAACGGATTTTGCTGAAAGTCAGTTAGAATTAATCACACCGCCGACAAAATCTTTAGAAGACACTATGCGTTGGCTTTCCGCAATTCATGAAGTCGTATTGCGTAGTTTGCCGGAAGACGAATATATTTTCCCGCTCAGTATGCCTGCCGGTTTGCCACCGGAAGAACAAATTAAAGTCGCGCAATTAGAGAATCCGGAAGATGTGGCTTACCGCGAATATTTGGTGAAAAGTTACGGCAAATATAAACAAATGGTGAGCGGTATTCACTACAATTTCCAACTTGATCCATCTGCCGTTAAAGCGCTTTTTGAGGCGCAAACGGAAGAAAAAAATTTGTTCAACTTCCAGAATAACTTATACCTGAAAATTGCTAAAAATTTTCTACGCTATCAATGGATCTTGCTGTATTTACTTGCTGCCACACCGACTGTGGACGAAAATTATTTTCGCGAGGGTTCGCCGCTGCGTCCACAACAATATGTGCGTAGCTTGCGTTCCAGTCCCTTCGGTTATGTGAACGATCCGGAAATTAAAGTCTCTTTTGATAGCCTGGAAGCCTATGTTGACAGTCTTGAGCATTGGGTGAACAGTGGTAAGTTAATCGCTGAAAAAGAATTTTATTCAAATGTCCGCTTACGTGGCGCGAAAAAAGCACGCGATTTATTGCAAAGCGGCATCCAATATCTTGAATTCCGTTTGTTTGATCTCAATCCCTTTGCCGCTTGCGGTCTTCTTTTAGAAGACGCTAAATTTATTCATTATTTCATTTTATTAATGGCGTGGTTAGAGGATACTGCGGATCAGGACGCGATAGAACTGGGTAAAGGACGTCTTGCGGAAGTGGCGTGGGAAGATCCGTTGGCGCAAAGCGCATATTCGGTGGAAGGCGAGCTAGTACTTTTTGAGATGCTTGAAATGCTTGAAGAACTGCAAGCCGATGATGGAATTAAGGCGATTGTAAGGGAAAAATTCACGCAATTTGCCGAACCGTGGAAAACTGTTTGCGCGAATGTTGTGGTTGCCATTGAGAAAGCGGGCGGTTATCAGCAATTAGGCGCGGATATTGCAAAAGGCAATAAACTTCTTGCTTTTGAGCGTTTCTATGCCTTGTCTGCATTCGATAATATGGAACTTTCTACCCAAGCATTGATGTTCGATGCCATCCAAAAAGGCTTAAAGATCGAAATTTTAGACGAGCGCGATCAATTCCTAAGTCTGCAATACGGCGAGCATTTGGAATATGTGAAAAACGGTAATATGACTTCGCACGATAGCTACATTTCGCCGCTAATTATGGAAAATAAAGTAGTGACTAAAAAGGTATTGGCAAAAGCCGGTTTTAACGTGCCGCAAAGCATGGAGTTTAACGATGCGCAAACTGCGGTGGAGAATTTTCCGCTATTTGACGGTCGCGCGGTAGTGATTAAACCGAAATCCACTAATTTCGGCTTGGGCATTACCATTTTTCAACAAGGCGTGCAAAATCGCGAAGACTTCGCCAAAGCGGTGGAAATTGCCTTCCGTGAAGATAAAGAAATTATGGTAGAAGATTATTTGATCGGCACCGAATATCGTTTCTTCGTATTAGGCGATAAAACCTTGGCGGTATTATTACGCGTGCCGGCAAATGTTATCGGTGACGGTGAACATACAATTAAACAATTGGTGGCGATGAAAAATGCTGATCCGTTGCGCGGTGATGGCAGTCGCACGCCATTGAAGAAAATCGCCTTGGGGGATATTGAAGAATTGCAGTTAAAAGAGCAAGGTTTCACACCAATCTCCATTCCGCCGAGAGATGTTATTGTTCAGTTGCGTGCGAATTCGAATATCAGCACCGGCGGTGACTCGATTGATATGACTGATCAAATGCACGAAAGCTACAAACAACTTGCTGTCGATATCAGTAAAGCAATGGGCGCGGCAGTGTGTGGCGTGGATTTGATTATTCCCGATTTAACCAAACCGGCTCAGCCGAATTTGCAGTCTTGGGGCGTCATTGAAGCCAATTTTAATCCGATGATGATGATGCATATTTTCCCGTACGCGGGGGAAAGTCGTCGAGTAACGTTGGATGTCATTAGTATGCTATTTCCGGAACTGCCGTTGTATCGTTAAAATTTGTTAAGCAGAATCGAAATTCGCTCTTTCGTTTGAAAGAGCGAATTTTTTTATTGAAAATTAATGGCCGGTGCACGATTTATGCAGAAATAAATGCCCGACATAAGAATTTAGCAAGGGTTCAATGCGGTGCTCTGGGAAGAGTTCAATGCGGTGCTCTGGGAAGAGTTCAATGCGGTGCTCTGGGAAGAGTTCAATGCCGTACCGCATGAAGGTTATTTGCCATTAAACCACGCCACATAATCGAATTGATCATAATATTTCACGCCATTCCACCCGGAAAAGGTAAACAAATCGCCTACTTGGTTTTGTTTTTCAAAACCCTTGATATAAAACGCGGATTTAAATTCGGGATAAGGTTTGCGAGTGAACACCACTTTATTTTTGAAGGGCAGTTGATCGAAGGCGGCTAAATCTTCATAAGCGATGCCTTGCGCATCGTCTTTGTCGGTCATCATGATAAACAGATTATCCAAATTCATTCGGGCGGAACGCGCCAGCCATTTTTGTTGTGCTTCTTGACTGTTGCGATAGTGCATAAAGTGAACTTTAAGATCGGCTAATTTTGCGACGGGATAAGGTTTCTCGGATTGGATAAATGTGAGCGATTGTCGTTGATAAAATTCGATATTTTGCAGGTAACGAACGAAATCGTTCGGGCTTAAGTAGAGATTTACGAACGGTGAGTTAAACGGTTCATTTAAATCGTGCAGAATAAACGCGCCCACACAATTGGCGGAAATTACCGTCATGCCGTGATTTTGTAAACGAGATTTGAGTCGGCGATTGATAAATATTCTTTGTATTTTGTTGATCGCGCTTCTGATTTTTGATAACAGCATAATTCCTCCTAAGGGCGCTATCCTAGCGCTTTTTACCCGTCTAATTCAATGATTAATTTTGTTACGAATTGGTGAAAATTTGAGGTTTATCACAAATTTGGGCTGTAAAAATAAGTATAATCGGTGCGTTTTTTCAACCTGATTCTTCATAATCAAGTTTTATTTCACTAGAACGGAGTATTTATATGAGCGAACAATTACGTAAAGCCGCATTGGATTTTCACGAGTTCCCAATTCCGGGAAAAATCGAAGTTACCCCGACCAAATCACTGGCGACGCAGCGTGATTTGGCGCTCGCTTATTCTCCCGGGGTAGCGGAACCTTGTTTAGAAATTGAAAAAGATCCGCAAGCTTCTTATAAATACACAGCGCGTGGTAATTTGGTCGCGGTGATCTCAAACGGTTCGGCCGTGTTGGGATTGGGCAATATCGGAGCGCTTGCCGGTAAACCGGTTATGGAAGGAAAAGGCGTATTATTTAAAAAATTCGCCGGCATTAACGTATTTGATATTGAAGTGAATGAACATGACCCGGATAAATTAGTCGATATTATCGCTTCTCTTGAACCGACTTTCGGCGGGATCAATTTGGAAGATATTAAAGCGCCGGAGTGTTTTTATATCGAACAAAAATTGCGCGAGCGAATGAATATTCCGGTTTTTCATGATGACCAACACGGTACGGCGATTATCAGTGCTGCTGCGATTATTAACGCATTACGTATCGTCGGCAAGGAAATTGAAAAGGTACGCTTGGTGGCGTCCGGAGCGGGAGCCGCCTCTATCGCTTGCTTGAATTTATTATTGTCCCTCGGTATGAAACGTGAAAATATCACCGTTTGTGACTCAAAAGGAGTGGTATATAAAAATCGTGATGAGCGTATGGATCAAACCAAAAAGAATTACGCGATTGATGACAATGGCTGGCGTACCTTGTCCGATGCCATTCCAAATGCGGATATTTTTCTCGGTTGTTCGGCTGCAGGTGCATTAACGCAAGATATGGTAAAAACCATGGCGGCGCACCCGATTATTTTGGCGCTGGCAAATCCTAACCCGGAAATAACTCCGCCTGAAGTGAAAGCGGTTCGTCCTGACGCAATTGTGTGTACCGGCCGTTCGGATTACCCAAATCAAGTTAATAATGTACTTTGTTTCCCATTCATTTTCCGCGGTGCATTGGATGTGGGGGCGACAACTATCAACGAAGAAATGAAGCGTGCGGCAGTTTATGCTATTGCGGATCTTGCCCTAGAAGAACAAAACGAAGTGGTAACTTCGGCTTACGGTGGTGAGGGCGCTACTTTTGGCGCAGATTATATTATTCCGCGTCCGTTTGATCCGCGTCTAATCGTCCGCATTGCACCGGCTGTCGCAAAAGCGGCAATGGAATCTGGTGTTGCGGCTCGTCCAATTTCAGATTGGAACGAATATATTGAGAAATTAACCCAATTTGTTTATAAAACCAGCCTTTTTATGCGGCCGATTTTCAATCAGGCAAAACAATCTCCGCAACGTATTATTATTGCCGAAGGGGAAGAGGCCAATGCGTTGCACGCGACACAAGAAGTGATTTCTATGGGCTTGGCCAAACCGATTTTAATTGGCCGCCAATCTGTTATTGAAGCGAAAATTAAAAAATTGGGCTTGCGTTTACAAGCCGGTGTGGATTTTGAGATTGTCGACAATGAAAATAACCCGCGTTACGAAGAGTGTTGGAAACATTATTACGAATTAACGAAACGTAAAGGAATCACTCAGGCGATCGCAAAACGTGTGGCGCGTTCTAATACGACCGTATTAGCTTCGACTTTAGTAAGCCTTGGTTATGCTGACGGATTAGTTTGTGGTTTATTTGGTTCTTACGGCAAACATTTAGCCTCAATTCAAGACATTATTGGTTTAAAAGACGGTGTGAAAGTACCGGCAACCTTGCAAAGCCTTGTGTTACCAAGCGGCAACGTATTTTTAACGGATACGCACGTAAATACGGATCCGAATGCGGAGGAACTGGCAGAAATTACCTTAATGGCGGCGGAAGAGATCCATCGTTTTGGTATTGAACCGGCAGTGGCGTTGCTTTCTCATTCTAACTATGGCTCATCAAATGAGCTTGGCGCGCCTAAAATGCGTGAAGTTTTAGACTTGGTTAAGTCACGCAATCCTCAATTGATGATTGACGGTGAAATGCGTGGTGATTTGGCTATGAATGAAGCGCATCGTCGTGAAATTATGCCGGACAGCCCGCTCAAAGGCTCTGCCAACTTGCTAGTGTTTCCGAATTTAAGTGCGGCTCGTATTAGTTATAGCTTACTCCGCGGCACTACAACGGCAATTACTATCGGGCCGATTCTTATGGGCGTGAATAAATCCGCACATATTTTAAATCCAAGCGCTTCTGTCCGTCGCATTATTAATATGATTGCGTATGCAGCGGTTAAAGCGCAACAAGACTAGATCTTTTAAAATGTAAAAAGAGCGAGCAGTTGATCTGCGCCCAAATGTTAGATGGTTATTTAAAGGACTGTGTTCGATTTGTATCGGCTCAGTCCTTTTAATCTTAATTGGATTCGTTCTTCGTTATAGTAACTTGCATAATTCTTTATTGCCTTTTTTTGATAAATCCATTTTCACTAATAGGCATTGATAGCCAGGCATTTGCAGAGGGAGTTTGGGAGATTTTGAGAAGTGTGAAAATAGCACCGCATTGAGCCAGGTTCAATGCGGTGCTATTTTTTAGTGAAGAATTTTTTGCTAAAAAATCCCCCTTAAAACTAAGGGGGCGTGTAAAGATTTATTTATTTTTTCTTCGCGTATTTCAAGGAGTCAATGGCAACGGCGAGGATAATAATGCTACCTTTAATAATGTATTGCCAATATGGGTTCACGCCGATATAAGTCAAACCATAGTTAATCACGGTGAAGATGATAACCCCGGTAATCACACCGATAACCGTCCCCACACCACCGGCGAAAGACACACCGCCTACCACGCAGGCTGCGATAGCATCCAATTCATACATGAAACCGAGGTTATTGGTAGCAGAACCGATACGACCGGCCTCTAACATGCCACCGAACGCATAGAACATGCCGGCAATGATGTAGATCGCAACAAGATTGCGAGCCACGTTGACACCGGAGACTTTAGCTGCTTCCGGGTTACCACCGATAGCAAAAATGTTTTTACCAAAGCGGGTTTTGTTCCACATCACCCACACACCGAAAGCACAAATGGCCGCATAAATGGTGATGTAAGAGAGCTTAAATGAACCCAAGCGAATAAAGCCTTGCGCAAAGGTGGAAAAGTTTTCGCTGAAACCGGCAATCGGGGAACCACCTACGGCATCGTAATAAAGGGAGTTGAAACCATAAACGATAATCATGGTACCCATGGTGGCGATAAACGGCGTCACGTTTAAGTAAGCGATTACCAAACCATTAATTAAGCCAATAACGGCACCCACTGCACAAACGGCAAGGATAACCACCGGAATTGGAATTTCACCGAGGTCAGGGAAAACACGGTTCATGTTTTCCATGGATTGCAACATGGTCGCGGAGATTACCGCGGCGAGACCAACCTGACGACCGGCGGATAAGTCGGTACCTTGTGTGACCAATAAGCCGGCAACCCCAAGCGCGATAATTAAACGCACGGAGGATTGGGTCAGAATGTTACTGAAGTTCACCAAGTTAAGAAATGTCGGATCTTGTGCGATGATGATGCCAAGTAAAATCAACAACACAAAATAAATTGCATTTTGCTTTAAGAAATCGAATGATTTATTTTTTTCTAAGGCACTCATAATTTGTTCCTTTGTAATTTATAAATATTTGGCGGCAAGCTGCAAAATTTCTTCTTGAGAGGTTTTTGCCGTTTCAACGATACCGGCAACTTTACCGTTACTCATGACGAGAATGCGGTCAGTTACCCCAAGGAGTTCAGGCATTTCGGAAGAAATCATGATGATGCCTTTATCCTTTTTCGCCAGTTCCTGAATTAATTGGTAAATTTCAAATTTTGCACCAATATCGATCCCACGGGTCGGTTCGTCCAACATCAGAATCTCCGGTTGGGTTAATAACCAACGACCGATGATGACTTTTTGTTGGTTACCGCCGGAAAGCGAGCCAATGGTTGTTTTGTGTGATGGCGTCTTAACATTCATGGAATCAATGACCCATTGAGTATCGCTACGCATTTTTTTATTGCTGAGTAGTTTCCAAGGGGTTAAATAGGATTTCATGTTAGAAATCAAAGAGTTGAATTCAATGCTTAAGTTAGAGTAAATCCCCGTTGAACGACGTTCTTCAGTCACTAGCGCAAAACCATTATTGATTGCCTCAAGTGCGGTGTGATTTTTCACTGTTTTTCCGTTGAGTTTAATCGTGCCGGTTTTCAGTTCACGCACACCAAAAATAGCTTCCACGATATCCGTACGTTTCGCACCGACGAGGCCGGCAATCCCTAAAATCTCGCCTTTACGTAAATTGAAAGACACATTTTGAATAGAAGGTTGGTTTAACGCTGTCAGATTTTCCACTTCTAAGGTGATTTCTTTTGGAACGTTAGTTTTTTCCGGGAAACGTTGAGTCAGTTCGCGGCCTACCATCATGGAGACGATTTGATCCATGGTCGTGCCTTTCACCGGGATGGTGTTAATCCATTTGCCATCGCGTAAAATGGTGATTTCATCACAAATTTTGAAGATTTCGTCCATTTTGTGAGAAATGTAAATAATACCGCAGCCGCGATCTTTTAATTTTTGAATAATTTTAAACAGATGTTCTACTTCTTTTTCGGAAAGTGAGGATGTGGGTTCATCCATAATCACGATTTTCGCGTTGTAAGAAAACGCTTTCGCGATTTCGATCATCTGCATTTGTGAAACAGAAAGTTTGGCTACTTTTTCTCTTGGATCAACATCAATGTCTAATTCATCAAAAATCGCTTTGGTATCACGGTACATTTTCGCGTGATCCACAAAAGGCCCTTTTAGCGGGTAACGACCTAACCATAGGTTATCCATGACGCTGGTTTGACGCACAAGGTTAAGTTCTTGGTGCACCATGGAAATGCCGTTTTCTAAGGCTTCTTTTGAGGTTTTAAAATTCACGGGTTTGCCTAAAAACAAGATTTCACCTTCGTCTTTAGCGTAAATGCCGAACAAGCATTTTAACAACGTGGATTTACCCGCACCGTTTTCCCCCATCAATGCGTGTACAGAATGCGAATGAACGCTTAAGTTTGCGTGATCTAAGGCTTTTACGCCCGGAAAGGACTTGCTGACATTAGTCATGGTAAGCAGAACTTCGCCATTTTGGCTTCCGCTTTGACTGTGAATTTGTTCTGTCATATCCAACCTCATAAATAAAGGGGAAGGGACATAAGTGTTGTCCTACGCTTCCCCTTACATTAATAAAACAAATTTATTTTAAGAATTCAGATAAGTTATCTTTATCTACACCAACATAAGGAACACGTACAACACGATCTTTAAGTTCCCATTTAGTGCCTTCGGTTGCCGGTTTGCCGTTAGCTAAGTTATTCGATAGCTCAACAACCGCTTTACCTTGGTTTACACCGTCATTTAACACAGTACCTGCAAGTTCACCTTTCTTGATCAGTTGTAACGCTTCAGGTAGCGCGTCAACACCGAAGATTGGTAATTTTTTACCATGTGCCTTAGTCGCTTCTAATGCACCTAACGCCATACCATCATTGTTAGAAATGATCACTTCAATGTCATTTGCTTTAGAGCTAGATAACCATGCATCGACTTTATCTTTCGCTAATGCGGCATCCCACATACCGGTATCAATGAAGAGTTGTTCGGTTTGGATACCTTGTGCATTTAATTGTTCAATCACATATTTGGTACGTGCTTCCGCATCTGGGTGACCCGGTTCACCTTTCAATAAAACGTATTGGATTTTACCGTCTTTGTTTAAGTCTAATGCAGGCATGGCTTTCCATTGTTTTGCAATTAAGTCACCTTGGATAATACCTGATTCTTTCGGATCTGTACCTACAAAGTAAGCGTTATCATAAGAAGCGATTGCTTTTGCACCCGGGTCTTTATTGAAGAACACAACAGGAATATTGTCCGGTTTTGCTTTACCAATGATAGTTGGTGCTGCAGATGGGTCAACTAAGTTGATGGCTAACGCTTTTACGCCTTTTGAAAGTAATACGTCAACTTGGTCGTTTTGAATAGACTGTGCGTTTTGAGAGTCATTCATTAATAATTTTACGTCTTTTAATTGATCTGCGTCTTTTTGGATTTCTTTACGCATCAAAGACATAAAGTTGTCGTCATATTTATAGATTGTCACACCGATACGGGTTTCTGCTTGTGCTGCGCTGATGCCGGCACCGAAAGCTACTGCTAAAGCAACTGCACTTAATACTGTTTTTTTCATAATGCATGTTCTCCATTAATTGTTCATATAAAGAATAAAGAGGGTTTTATTTCAGTGATAATTCATTAAAGCATTATTATCAAAATCTTACCTTTTTACACTGCAATCGCTACTCGGGTAATTGGCGGTAAGAATACCTTGTTTTTTGGGGAAAGAATGTGATCATATTCACATTTATGAAAACGATTACATATCTAGTTCAAAAATAACGCAATTTTAGTGTTTTTCCTCCTTTGGATAGGCATTTCCCACAGAAAAACGTCTGACTAATGTCGGATTAAATTGGGGATTAATAGGTAAGGAAAAGCTTTTATCAACCAAACTTAGTGCCAAGTTTGCGGCGTAATTTGCCATAAGATCAATGGGATAACGAATTGTTGTGAGTTTGGGCACTAAATAACGTGCAATTGGCATATCGTCAAAACCAATAATAGAAAACTGTTTCGGCACTTTGATATTGTTTTCATTGAGTACGGATAACGCACCTGCTGCCATAGAATCATTATAGGCTACAACTGCCGTTAAATTATCGTTATAACTCAATAAGTTAATCATAGCTTCCTCCCCGCCTTCAAAATCCGGTGTGCTATGCACGATGGCATTTTCGACAATGGGGATACCCTGTTCTGTAAGCGCATTCAAATAACCTTGTTTACGCTCCGCTTCGTCATTAATTCTATGGTTTGAGCCAATATAACCGATATGGCGATGCCCTGCGTTAATCAGCGTATTAGTCGCGATATAGGTGCCTTTTTGATTATCCAATCCGACACAACGGGATTCATAGCCTTTAATGCAACGGTTGATAATGACCATTCCCGGTACGCTTTCTAAATAATCAGCCAACGTTTGATCATCTAACGCTTTGGAATGCACGACTAAACAATGACAACGTTTACGCAGTAGGGTATCAATGGCTTCTTTTTCTTTTTCTGCCTGATGGTATCCCATACCAATCAAAATATTTTTGCCATGTTCCATGGCAACGTGATCGATGGCTTTCACTAAAATTGCAAAAAAAGCGTCCGTTACATCGGTCACTACAACGCCTAATGTATCGGAACTTTGCGAAGCCAAAGCTTGCGCATTGGCATTCGGACGGTAGCCTAATTGTTCAATAGCGTTCAGTACAGCGGCACGGGTATTTTCTTTCGCGCAAGAGTGGTTATTTAACACCCTAGATACTGTCGCGACAGAAACACCGGCTTGTTTTGCCACATCTCGAATCGTAACCATGCAGCCCCCTTTCTAGATAAAAATGAAAACGAAGGAATCATAATGGGAAAAAATACTTTTTGGAAACGCTTACTTTTAAAAGTGTCGTTTATGTCACAGTTTTTTTAACAGCCTTATTGCTTAAATAAAAAGAAATTTATTTTTGTGATCTTGATAACAGTTTAATTTGTTAAATATGCTATTTTATGCCATATTTTTGTAATCGTTTTCATAAATAAAGAAGACACGCATAGAAAGCAGATATAGAGGCATATTATGACAACTGTTTTTGAACCTACCGATCATCCGCACCGCAGATATAATCCGTTAACTGACCAATGGGTTTTAGTTTCTCCTCATCGTGCTAAACGTCCATGGCAAGGACAACAAGAGAAAGTCAATGAAGAACAAAAGCCAAGTCATGATCCAAATTGTTACCTTTGCCCACGTAATAAACGCATTACCGGCAAACTCAATCCCGATTATCACAAACCTTATGTATTCAAAAATGATTTTTCTGCGTTGTTAGAAGATACACCGGCACCGCAAAATAACGACAATCCGTTATTCCAAAGTTCACAAGCGCGCGGGGAAAGTCGCGTCATTTGTTTTTCACCCGACCACAGTAAAACGTTGCCATTATTGACCGCACTTGAGATCGAAGAGGTCATTAAAGTCTGGCAAGAACAACTCCGTGAGCTTGGTCAAAAATACCAATGGGTACAAATCTTTGAAAACAAAGGGGCCGCTATGGGCTGTTCTAACCCACATCCACACGGGCAAATTTGGGCAAACAGCTTTTTACCGAATGAAGTGGCGAGAGAAGATAAAGCACAACGTCAATATTATGAAAAACAGGGTTCTGTGCTGTTAGTGGATTATGTTCAACAGGAGCTTGCCCGAAAAGAACGGATCGTAGTAGAAACGGAGCACTGGGTTGCTGTCGTGCCGTATTGGGCGGTTTGGCCGTTTGAAACATTGTTGCTGCCAAAAGCACAGGTTAAACGCTTAACGGAATTAACTGACGCTCAAGCAAAAGATTTGGCGGTGATATTGAAAAAACTCACGACCAAATACGACAACTTATTTGAAACCTCTTTCCCGTATTCCATGGGTTTCCACGCTGCACCGTTTAACGGCGAAGAAAATGGCCATTGGCAACTACATGCTCATTTTTATCCGCCACTTTTACGCTCCGCTACTGTGCGCAAGTTTATGGTGGGCTATGAAATGCTCGGCGAAAGCCAACGTGATTTAACGGCAGAACAAGCCGCAGAAAGACTACGTGCGTTGAGTGAAATTCACTATAAACTGAAATAATGCGCCCAATTCCCCTCTTTAGCAAAGAGGGGTTAGGGGAGATTTACTCGCTTCGCTCGCACTTCGTGCCGTTGCTAAAGCAACGTTCAAACGCAAGCGTTTGTGGCAGAAGCTATACCAACCTCATACGAAATTTAAATATCACAATTAAATCTCCCCCTGCCCCTCTTTACAAAAGAGGGGAGTGGTTTGAGAGATATGATAAAGACAAAGGAAATAACATGACCCCAATCCAAAAATCCCAACACATTTTCACCCAAAAATACAATCAACAACCGGAGTTGACCGTGTATGCGCCCGGTCGCGTTAATATCATCGGCGAACATACCGACTACAACGATGGCTTTGTGATGCCATGCGCTATTAACTATGGCACGGCGATTGCCGGCGCGAAACGCAACGATCATGTTTGGAATGTGTATGCTGCCGATTTGGATTTGTCAGATGAATTTTCACTAGATAAAGACATCCCACAAAGTGAACAAAAATGGGCGAATTATGTGCGTGGCGTGGTGAAATTTATTCAGGAACGTTGCCCTGATTTTAAACAAGGGGCGGATTTGGTGATTTCCGGTAACGTGCCGCATTCTTCGGGCTTAAGTTCTTCTGCGGCGTTAGAAGTGGCAACAGGAAAATTCTGTCAGCAGTTGGGCGATTTGCCTTTAAGTCATACGGAGATTGCGCTTATCGGGCAAAAAGCGGAAAACAAATTTGTTGGTGCCAACTGTGGCAATATGGATCAGCTGATTTCTGCGCTCGGACAACAAGATCATTTGTTGATGATTGACTGCCGCAGTCTTGAAACGCAACCCACACCCGTGCCGCAAGATGTAGCGGTGATTATCGTGAACTCTAACGTACCGCATGATTTAGTTACCGGTGAATACAACACCCGCCGTCAGCAATGTGAACGTGCAGCGGCGTTTTTCGGCGTGAAAGCCTTGCGTGATGTGTCTGTAGCGCAGTTTAAAGAAAAAGAAGCAGAATTAACCGCACTTGATCCGCTGGTGGCAAAACGAGCCCGCCACGTGGTGACAGAAAATCAACGCGTGTTAGATGCGGTAGATGCCTTGAAACATAACGATTTAACCCGTCTTGGTGAATTAATGGAGCAGTCACACGATTCTATGCGCGACGATTTTGAAATCACCGTGCCACAAATTGACTACTTAGTGGAATTGGCGCAGTTGGTTATTGGTAAACAGGGCGGTGCACGCATGACCGGAGGTGGTTTCGGTGGTTGTATTGTTGCCCTTGCACCACATGACAAAGTAGATGCCGTACGCAAAATCGTGGCAGACAATTACGAAAAACAAACCGGCTTGAAAGAAGACTTCTATGTTTGCACGGCTTCACAAGGAGTGCGTGTATGCTAGAACAACACGCCCAAGGCTCTGCGCCGGACGGCTTGCCGTTTCAGCTTTTCACGTTGCAAAATGCACAGGGAATGCGCGTGCAATTTACCGATTGGGGCGCGACCTGGACGTCTTGTCGCGTGCCGGTCAACGGAGAATTACGTGAAGTCTTGCTGGGTTGCAAGTTGGAAGCGTATCCGATTCAGCAAGCCTATTTGGGGACGAGTGTCGGACGCTATGCCAACCGCATTGCCCATGCGCAATTTACGCTTAATGATAAAACAGTGACCTTAACCGCCAACCAAGGAACGCATCAACTTCACGGCGGTGTGAACGGCTTTGATAAACGCCATTGGACATTAGAAAAATGCGGTGAAAATTTCGTGTGTTTTTCCTTGCATTCTGCCGATGGCGATCAAGGCTTTCCCGGCAATGTGGATGTGACGGTGACTTATACGTTAACGGAAGAAAATTCAGTCAAAATTGAGTATGCGGGGAAAAGCGATCAGGATACGGCATTGAATTTAACTAACCACGCTTATTTCAATTTAGAAAACGCTGAGCAGGGGACAGATGTTCGTCATCACCGCTTGCGTCTGAATGCGGATTTCTATTTGCCGGTAGATAGCGAAGGCATACCAAACTCACCGTTAAAACACGTTGTCGGCACCAGTTTTGATTTTCGTGTTGCCAAGCCGATTCAACAGGATTTTATGCAAGGCGAACAGCTTGCTACCAAAGGCTACGATCATTCTTTTATCGTCAACAAAGCCTGGCAAAAACCTTGTGTTTTGCTCAGTTCACCAAATGACGATTTGCATTTGGAAGTGCTTACCTCACAAGCGGCATTGCAGGTTTATACTGGAAATTGTCTTTCAGGCACACCCACTCGACATGGCACGCAATATGCCGATTACAGTGGTGTTGCGTTGGAAACCCAATGTCTTCCCGACACGCCCAATCACCCTGAATGGCAAAACTACGGTGGCATTGTGAAAGCCGGTGAGGAATATTATCAATGGACGGAATATCGGTTTAAGGAAGCGAGTAAATAAAAAATATGGTAAAAATGCTAAGTGCTTAAAATTATGTGGCTGTTGCACAAAGCTGAAATGACCTTACAAAATAGCACCGCATTGAAGTAGCTTCCAATGCGGTGCTATTTTGGACTTACACTTCACTTCGGTATGTTATGCATTTGCTAGATAATACCGTAAGTATTTTTGCGTAACCCATTTTTTTCTGTATAATTGGCAACCTTTTTAATGCGTTGTAAAACGCTTGAAAAAGTCCGTGTGGTGGAATTGGTAGACACGTTAGGTTCAGGTCCTAATGCCCTAACCGGTGTGCAGGTTCAAGTCCTGTCGCGGACACCAAATTAAAGACGGCGCAGATCAATAAAGATTTGCGCCGTTTTCAATTGATTTTGGTATTTGATTAAAATTTTATAGCGTTTGGGCGCTTCCTTTTGCGCTTTGGCGGTAAATATGGTACTTTTTGCCCATCAATTCGATAGTAATATTGTTAATTTTTATGAACGAAGAACACTCGACTAACCCAGCTGAAGTTACTAAAAAATCTTTTTTCCAATCCCTTTTCGGGCGCTTCTTTCAAGGCGAACTTAAAAATCGCGACGATTTGGTAGAAGTAATCCGAGATTCCGAACAAAACGACTTAATCGACCAAAACACCCGCGAAATGATTGAAGGCGTGATGGAAATCGCCGAATTGCGCGTGCGCGATATTATGATTCCTCGTTCGCAAATCGTTTTTATTGAAGATCAACAAAATTTAAATACGTGTCTCAACACGATTATCGAATCGGCGCATTCACGTTTTCCGGTCATTGCGGATGCGGATGATCGCGATAATATTGCCGGCATTTTGCACGCCAAAGATTTATTGAAATTTTTGCGTGAAGATTCGGAAGAGTTTGATTTATCAAAACTTTTAAGACCCGCAGTGATTGTACCGGAAAGTAAACGCGTAGATCGTATGTTGAAAGATTTTCGATCTGAACGTTTTCATATGGCGATAGTTGTGGATGAATTTGGTGCGGTGTCTGGGTTAGTGACCATTGAAGATATCTTGGAACAAATCGTCGGTGATATTGAGGATGAATTCGATGAAGAAGAAATTGCCGATATTCACCAACTTTCCCGTCATACTTACGCCGTGCGGGCGTTAACCGATATTGACGATTTCAACGAACAATTCAACACGCATTTTAACGATGAGGAAGTTGATACTATCGGCGGTTTGATCATGCAAGCCTTCGGTTATTTACCGAAACGCGGTGAAGAAATTACCTTGGAAAAATTACAGTTTAAAGTCACTTCCGCAGATAGCCGTCGTTTAATTCAACTGCGCGTCACCGTTCCGGACGAACATTTATCAGAGATAGATGTGATGGAAGAAAAGGCGGAGTAATACCTTTCTTTATTTTAAGCTCTGCGTAACCCTCGTTCTATTCGTAAACGCAATATTATTATTTATGAATAAATATATCATTTACCTTATCGCCTTAGTTTCCGGTGTGCTCGGCGTATTCGCTTTTTCTCCTTTTGATTACTGGGGCTTAGCTTATGTCTCACTGCTCGGTTTGATTTTTGTAGCGAAAACATCGAAAAAGTCCACGGCACTTTTTGCTACCTTTTTATGGTCTATGGGCTTTTTCTGCTTCGGTGTGAATTGGTTGAATGTCAGCATTCATCAATTCGGTGGCGCTTCTTTAGGCGTAAGTTATTTTTTGGTGAGCTTACTTTCGGCGTATCTTGCGCTTTATCCGATGTTGTTCACTTACTTAGTACAACGTTTTAACGTGCAAAGTGCAGTTATTTTCAGCGTAATTTGGACGTTCACCGAATTTTTACGCGGCTGGCTGTTCACCGGCTTTCCCTGGTTACAATTCGGCTACACACAGATCGACAGCCCGTTTTCAGGCATTGCGCCGATTTTTGGCGTAACCGGCTTAACGTTTTTTACTGTGTGGGCGAGTGCGAGTATTTTTAATAGTGTTTCTGCCTTGTTTAACGGGAAAAATCCGAAAATAGCGCTGTTCAATGCGGTGCTGTTGGCAGGGGTTGGCGGTTTGAGCGCTTATGCGCAACGCATTGATTTCGTAAAACCCGTTCAAAATGAACCGCTTCGTGTTACTTTGCTGCAGGGCAACATAGAACAAAATCTGAAATGGGATCCTGATTATTTATATTCCACGCTGGAAATTTATCAAAAACTGATGGCACAACATCTAGGCAAAAGCGATCTGATTATTTTGCCAGAATCCGCCCTGCCGACGCTTGAAAATGCCCTTGTTCCGTTTTTTGAACGTCTTGACCGCGCAGGCCAAGCGGCCGATACAGAAATTGTGATCGGTACGGTTTATCAAGACGTGCACTCGGACAAATTATTCAATTCTATGGTAAGCGTCGGAAATCCTAATTTTCCTTATCGCCTTGAAACACCGAATCGTTACAGCAAACGTCACTTGGTACCCTTCGGCGAGTATGTTCCGCTGGAAACGTTATTGCGTCCGTTAAATTCCGTGTTTAATTTACCGATGTCCGCTTTTCAAAGCGGTGCCGTAGCGCAACCTCCTTTTATGGCTAAAGCCCGGGTTTTTGCACCGGCAATTTGTTATGAGATTATTTTCGGTGAACTGGTGCGTCAAAATTTAAAAAATGATACCGATTATTTGCTGACGATTTCTAACGACGCGTGGTTCGGCAATTCCATCGGTCCTTGGCAACATTTACAAATGGCAAGAATGCGCGCGTTAGAATTGGGTAAGCCGTTGATCCGGGCCACCAACACGGGGATTTCCGTGTTTATTGGCGCAAAAGGTGAAGTTTTGGCGCAAGCACCGCAATTTGTAGAAACCGCTTTAACTTACGATATTGCGCCGATGAAAGGAAAAACGCCTTATTCAGTGTTGGGCGATATGCCGCTTTATGGTTTGTCGTTACTGTTTTTGACGCTGCGCGGTATGATGGCCTTTATACGTCGGCGGATGAACCTTTCGCAAAAACCTTAGTCAAAGCCACCGCACTTTTGCGTTTGGGATGAAAAATAACGAGATTTTAATGAATCAAAATTTAATCGAAGTAAAAAATCTTACCTTTAAACGGGGCAGTCGTGTGATTTATGATAATCTGAATTTACAGGTGAAAAAAGGTAAAATCACGGCGATTATGGGGCCTTCCGGAATAGGTAAAACCACTTTACTGAAATTAATCGGTGGTCAGCTGATGCCGGAACGAGGTGAGATTTTATTTGATGGGCAGGATATTTGCCGCCTGTCAAATCGTGAGCTTTACGAAGTGCGTAAACGAATGGGCATGTTATTCCAATCGGGAGCGCTGTTTACCGATATTTCTACTTTTGATAACGTGGCATTCTCGATTCGCGAACATACCCGATTGCCGGAAAGTTTAATTCGTCAAATCGTACTGATGAAATTAGAGGCTGTGGGCTTGCGCGGTGCGGCGGAATTAATGCCGTCCGAGCTTTCCGGCGGGATGGCACGTCGTGCCGCATTGGCTCGTGCGATTGCATTGGATCCGGATTTAATTATGTTTGATGAACCTTTCACCGGACAAGACCCGATTAGCATGGGCGTGATCGTAAGCTTGATTAAACGCTTGAACGAGGCGTTGAATTTGACTTCCATCGTCGTTTCGCACGATGTGCAGGAAGTGTTAAGTATCGCCGATTATGCTTATATTATCGCGGATAAACACGTGATTGCGGAGGGAACGTCCGAGCAACTATTGCAAAGTCGGGATCCACAAGTGGTGCAATTTTTAAACGGCGAAGCGGACGGTCCGGTGAAATTTCATTATCCGGCTGGAAACTATGTGGAGGAATTATTCCGATGATCGTTGATATGATTTCTTCCCTCGGACGTAATGTGATCCAATTTTTCCAAGCATTGGGACGCGCTGGTTTTATGTTGTTCGGCGCATTAGTCGGTAAACCGCAGATACGTAAACATTTTCCGTTGTTGATTAAGCAATTACACGTGTTGGGCGTGCAATCGTTATTGATCATAATGCTTTCCGGCTTATTTATCGGCATGGTATTGGGCTTACAGGGCTATGTCGTGTTGGTGGATTTTTCAGCCGAAACCAGTCTTGGTCAGCTTGTTGCGCTTTCATTGTTGCGGGAATTAGGCCCGGTCGTGACCGCGCTTTTATTTGCTGGTCGTGCGGGCTCCGCATTGACTGCCGAAATTGGCTTAATGAAAGCCACTGAGCAACTTTCCAGCCTTGAAATGATGGCAGTTGATCCGTTACGCCGAGTGATTGCACCGCGTTTTTGGGCGGGCGTGATTGCGATGCCGATTCTTTCCATTATTTTTATTGCTATCGGTATTTGGGGGGGCGCTTTAGTCGGTGTGGATTGGAAAGGCGTGGATGCGGGTAGTTTCTGGTCGGTAATGCAAAATGCCGTGAGCTGGAGTTACGATATCCTCAATGGATTTATTAAGAGCGTATTCTTTGCTATTGCGGTGGTGTGGATTGCGTTATTCAACGGTTATGATTGTATGCCGACTTCTGAAGGGATCAGTCAAGCCACAACAAGAACCGTTGTCCATGCATCATTAGTGGTACTGGGATTAGACTTTATCTTAACTGCCATAATGTTTGGGGCAGGTTAATAAGGGTATTTTTATGCGACAAACCGTTAAATATGAATTTTGGGTAGGCTTATTTTTGTTACTGGGTATCGGCGCTTTAGTATTTTTGGGTTTACGAGTGGCCAATGTGCAAGGTTTCGGCGAAAACAAATCTTATACCGTCACTGCAACTTTTGATAATATCGGCGGGCTAAAAGTCCGCGCTCCTCTTAAGTTGGGCGGCGTAGTGATTGGTCGGGTGAGTGGCATTGAGTTAGACGAAAAAACCTATTTACCGAAGGTGAACATCGAGATTAACCAAGAATACGATGAAATTCCGGAAAATAGCTCGTTGTCGATTAAAACGTCGGGGTTATTGGGCGAACAATATATCGCGTTGACAATGGGCTTTGATGACGGCGAAACCGCCATGTTAAAAAACGGTAGCCAAATCCAAGACACCAAATCCGCAATGGTATTGGAGGATTTAATTGGTCAATTCCTTTATGGCGATAAAAAATCTGAAGGTGATGCGACAAACGCAGAACCGGCAGCAAAATAATATTTTAGTTAGGAGATTTATGATGAAAATCAATCAATTAAAAAAATGGTTTACCGTTTTAACTTTTGCCGTGAGCACACTTTTCGTGACAAGCACCGCAATCGCGGAAAGCAATCCTTATGTGTTGATGCAACAAGCATCGGATAAATTATTTTCAGACATTAAAGCGAACCAAGGTAAAATTAAACAAAATCCGGACTATTTACGTACTATCGTGCGTAATGATTTATTGCCTTATGTGCAAGTGAATTATGCCGGTTCTTTAGTGCTAGGTTCGTATTTTAAATCTACTACACCGGAACAACGCGATAAATTTTTCAAAGCCTTCGGAGATTTTATCGAACAAGCCTACGCGCAAGTATTGACCGCATACAGTAGCCAACAAATTCAAATAGAACCGGCAAAAGAAATCGGCGATAAAAACTTGGTGAACATTCGCGTGAATATTATGCAAACCGGTGGTGCAGCGCCAATTAAATTAGATTTTAAATGGCGTAAAAATAGTAAAACCGGCGAATGGCAAGCCTACGACATGGTGGCCGAAGGCGTCAGCATGGTCGTAACTAAACAAAATGAATGGAGCAGCATTTTACGTCAACAAGGAATTGACGCCTTGACTGCACAGATTCAAAAAACTGCGGCTCAACCTGTCACCTTAAGCAAATAATCTCGCCATGTTAAATTGGGATTTAGTACAAAACAATGATAAGATAGCGCTCCGATTTTCGGGGGAGCTATCTCGTAACACGTTGCTACCATTATGGCAGCAACGTGCTTCTTTTTTATCTGAGACAAAATTAACTCAACCATATATCGAATGGGATTTAAGTGGTATCACGAGAATTGATTCTGCAGGCTTTGCACTGTTGTGCAATTTTTTACACGATAGCCAACAACTTCCTAATAAAACGGTGCGCTTAGTTAACCCCCCTCAACAATTACTTACGTTGGCGGATTTAGTCAATTTATCTGACTGGATTGCCTCGTTTACCGATAGTCATTAAAACGGAAAGCCGAATGGAACTGCAAGAAATTGAACGAATTTTAAAAGAAACGTTAAACCTGAATGAAGTTTACGCTCAAGGCGAAAATGCGCACTTTGGCGTGATCGTAGTAAGTGATGAAATCGCGGCCTTATCGAAATTAAAACAGCAACAAACGATTTATGCGCCGCTTATGCCTTATTTCAGTACGGGTGAGATTCATGCGTTGACGATCAAAACTTATACTACCGAAAAGTGGAAAATGGATCGTCTTTTACACCAAGCCAGTTAATTAGGATTTCTTTCATGGAAAAATTTCGTGTTTATGGTGGGCAGTCTCGTTTAAGTGGCACAGTGAGTATTTCCGGCGCTAAAAACGCTGCGTTGCCAATTCTTTTTGCTAGCATTTTAGCGACCGAGCCGGTTAAATTAACCAATGTGCCTGAACTCAAAGATATTGAAACCACACTTAAAATTTTACGTAAACTCGGCGTTATAGCCGAACGTGATGCCTCCAATGCGGTGCTGTTGGACGCATCCAAAATTGACCATTTCGTCACACCTTATGATTTGGTAAAAACCATGCGTGCTTCTATTTGGGCTTTGGCTCCGTTAGTAGCGCGTTTTCACCAAGGTCAGGTTTCGTTGCCGGGCGGTTGTTCTATTGGTGCGCGACCGGTGGATTTGCATATCAGTGGCTTAGAAAAAATGGGTGCCGATATTGTATTGGAAGAAGGTTATGTAAAAGCGCAAGTCGCGGATCGTTTGGTTGGTACTCGCATTGTAATGGAGAAAGTGAGTGTTGGTGCAACCTTATCGATGATGATGGCGGCGACCCTTGCCAAAGGTACGACCGTGATTGAAAACGCCGCGCGCGAACCGGAAATCGTGGATACAGCCGATTTCTTAAATAAAATGGGTGCGAAAATTAGTGGCGCCGGTTCCGATCATATTACAATTGAAGGCGTTGATAGTTTAACCGGTTGTGAGCACCGCATTGTACCTGATCGCATTGAAACCGGAACATTTTTGATTGCCGGCGCGATTTCCGGTGGTCGCGTGGTTTGTAAGAATACCAAAGCCGATACTTTGGATGCGGTCATTGATAAATTACGTGAAGCCGGGGCACAAGTAGATATTGCTGAAGATAGCATTACTCTTGATATGTTCGGCAATCGCCCGAAAGCGGTAAACATCCGCACAGCACCGCATCCAGGTTTTCCGACGGATATGCAGGCACAGTTCACGTTATTAAATATGGTGGCCGAAGGCACCAGCATTATTACTGAAACCATTTTTGAAAACCGCTTTATGCATATTCCGGAACTCATTCGCATGGGGGGAAAAGCAGAAATTGAAGGCAACACGGCAGTGTGTCACGGTGTAGAGCAACTTTCCGGCGCCGAGGTGATGGCGACAGACTTACGTGCCTCAATTAGTTTAGTTTTAGCGGGTTGTATCGCCTCCGGCGAAACTATCGTGGATCGTATTTACCATATCGATCGCGGCTATGAACATATTGAAGAAAAACTTCGCAGTTTAGGCGCGAAAATCGAACGTTTTTCTGATCAAAATATAGAAATGTAATGTACCATTCGGTAAAACAAAAAAATGCGGTCAATTTAATCTGCCCCCCAAAATTTGGGGGGCAGATGATTTTTAACCGCACTTTTTTTCTTCAAGTGATATCTAACCCGCTACTTGTTTTTCACGAATTTCCGCCAGGGTTTTACAATCAATGCAGAGATCGGCAGTCGGACGCGCTTCTAGACGACGAATACCGATTTCCTCACCGCAAGAATCGCAATAACCGAAATCTTCGCTATCAAGTTTTTTCAAGGTAGATTCGATTTTTTTCATTAATTTACGTTCGCGGTCGCGGTTACGCAGTTCCAAGCTAAATTCCTCTTCCTGAGTTGCACGATCAGCCGGATCCGGGAAGTTCGCCGCTTCATCACGCATATGCGCTACGGTGCGGGATGCCTCTTCCATGATTTGTTCGTGCCAAGCCGTTAAGATTTTACGGAAGTGAAGAATTTGATCTTCGTTCATATATTCTTCACCTTTTTTTGGTTGATATGGTTTAACGCCTGCAAGATCTAATAAACTTAGCGATGCTTTCGACATATCTCACTCCTAATACGAACAGAATTTAAGCGTGAAGTTCACGACTTCCTGTCTTATCATTATAGTTCGTTCTCTACGACTTTTCTGAGAACCCGATTTTTAAGGGCGATATAAATAGCAGAACTTAATCGGTTTAGCAAATAGAATTTCCCAATTAGAACTGGATTTTGCGATCCTGATCGCAAGATTGTCGAGATAAGATTGTCCTTTAATAAAAATCCCACTAGCTTCGGCACATCTTTATTTTTTTGCCGATCGTCATGCCTTTTAATTTATTCATCCTTGCTGGAGCGATGATTTTTGCCTCCCTTTCGTTGTTAGTTTTACCGAACTTTCTTTTGTTAACCGATAAAACCCTGTGGCTTTGTCTATTAGTGCTGATTCCGCTCTTATTGAGCGCTTATTTGTGTAAAAAAATATCGATTTACCGTATTTTGGTGATGTTGATTATCGTTGTTTCTGCATTAGTCTACGCTCATTCTTTCGCCCTGGATTTATTAAACCAAGCCAATTCGGTCTCGGCTCGCAAACAGCAATTAAGTTTTACCGTCGAGGAAGTGCTACATCAACAAGCATATCAAACAATCATTGCGCGAGCTCAATTGGCAGAAGGACAACCGGAACAACGTATTTTTTTGAATTGGAAAGCCGAAGATCGGCCTTTTTTAGGCGAACAATGGCAAGGCGAGGTTACTTTGCGCCCGCTTTCTGCAAGATTGAATTTGGGTGGATTTGATCGACAGCAATGGTATTTTTCCAAAGGTGTTATTGCCGTGGGAACGGTAAAAGAAGCGATTAAAATAGGTGAAAACTTTTCGTGGCGTACGACAAAATTACAACGCGCGTTACGACAAACCTCGGATCTATCGCAACAAGGGCTGTTAATGGCGCTGGCATTTGGCGAACGGGCTTGGTTGGACGATACTTCTTGGAAAATTTACCAACAAACTAACACCGCGCATTTAATCGCCATTTCCGGTTTACATATCGGCTTGGCGGCGGGCATTGGTTTTTTATTGCTGCGCGCGTTACAATTTGCACTGCCGACATTGGCTATTCAACCGCTTTTGCCGATATTAAATGGGCTGCTTTTTGCGCTGCTTTATGCGTATTTGGCCGGCTTTAGCGTACCGACTTTACGTGCCATTTCCGCTTTAGTTTTTGTGGCTTTTATTCAATTTTCACGACGCTATTATTCTGCCTATCAGCTTTTCGTATTAGTGGTAGCGTTTCTATTGTTTTATGACCCGCTGATGCCCCTTTCTACCAGCTTCTGGCTTTCCGCCGGTGCGGTGGGGTGTTTGATCGTATGGTACCGCTATGTACCATTTTCCTTATTTCAATGGCGTCATAAACCTTTTTCGCCCAAAGTTCAGTGGATTTTAGGGTTATTTCATTTGCAATTCGGTTTGTTAATACTATTTACCCCTTTGCAGCTTTTTTTGTTTAACAGCGTGGCAGCAAATGGTTTTTTTGCCAATCTGATTGCCGTGCCATTGTATAGCTTCTTGTTGGTGCCGTTGATTTTGTTTGCGGTATTGACCGATGGCGCTTTTTATTCTTGGTCATTGGCAAACGGATTGGCAGAAGCGATTACTCGGCTGATCGCTTTTTTTCAAGGTGAACAACTGACATTTTCCTTTAATTCGACATTAATATTGACTGCAATTTGTAGCTTACTTTTTCTCCTACTGATTCGTTTTATTTATCGTGAACGAGCGATTTCCCCGCAAAATTGGCAAATTAAACCGTCCCGCGGTTTTACCTTAAATACAATCGAGCCTTGGTCTCCCGTTCGACGGAAAAAAATAACCGCAAGCTTAATCGGTATAGCGCTTTTATGCTTGTCTTCGGTGCTTATTCGACAATGTTCGGCACCGCATTGGCATCTTGACACGCTTGACGTAGGGCAGGGCTTGGCCACTTTAATTGTAAAGAATAATCGTGCGATTTTGTATGATACCGGCGCTGCATGGAAAGGCGGTTCTATGGCGGAACTGGAAATTTTGCCTTATTTACGGCGCGAAGGTATTACGCCGGAAAAACTGATTTTAAGTCATGATGATAATGATCATGCCGGCGGTGCAAAAGCAATTTTCGAGGCTTATCCCAATGCGGTGCTCATTAGCCCTTCCGCGCAAAGCTACGGTGAAACGTATCGCATCGAATGTTTACAAGGCAAAGTTTGGCACTGGCAAGGTTTATCTTTAACTGTACTCTCTCCGCAGCACCGCATTGAACGCGCGGAAAATGCGGATTCTTGTGTGATTTTAGTCGAGGACGGCCGTCATCGCGTGTTATTAACCGGTGATGCAGAAATCAAAAACGAACAAGTATTTGCCCGTTCGCTGGGGAAAATCGATGTGTTACAGGTTGGCCATCATGGGAGTAAAACGTCCACCGGAGAATTTCTGTTAGCGCAAAGCAAGCCGGATATCGCCGTAATTTCCAGCGGACGCTGGAATCCGTGGAAATTCCCTCATCCTTCGGTGATGGAACGTTTGCGTCGTTATCAAAGTCGGGTGGAAAATACCGCGGTGTCGGGACAAATCCGAGTGAATTTTTATTCCGAGAAATTGACGGTTCAACGGGCGCGTCACGCTTTTTCGCCTTGGTATGCGCGGGAAATTGGATTCTCAAACGAATAACAGGTACAATGCCGCCAATTTTTTTACAAGATAATAACTATGCAAAATCAAAAATTACAAGACGATTTTTCTACTGTGCAGACTTTTAAGCGTTTGTGGCCGATGATTAAGCCTTATAAAGCCGGTTTAGTAGTGGCGGGGGGCGCTTTAGTTTTTAATGCATTGGCAGATTCCGGTTTGATTTACTTATTAAAACCATTGCTTGACGAAGGTTTCGGCGAGGCTGATCACAGTTTTTTGAAACTGATGGCATTTGTAGTGATCGGGGTGATTTTTTTACGTGGTGCCACTAGTTTTGTGTCTAATTATTGTTTGGCTTGGGTGTCGGGCAAAGTGGTGATGAATATGCGTCGTCGCTTGTTTAAGCATTTGATGTTTATGCCCGTGAGTTTTTTTGATCGCAATCCTACCGGAAAACTTCTTTCGCGCATCACTTATGATTCCGAGATGATTGCCAATTCTTCGTCGAATTCATTAATTACCATCGTACGCGAAGGCGCCTATATTATTTCCTTGTTGGTGGTAATGTTTTATACCAGTTGGGAATTGACGATCGTGCTTTTTATTATCGGGCCGATTATTGCAGTGCTGATTCGCACAGTGTCGAAAATTTTCCGCAAATTAAGTAAAAATATGCAGGATTCCATGGGCGAACTAACCTCTACCACGGAACAGATGCTGAAAGGGCATAAAGTGGTCCTATCTTTCGGCGGACAATATGTGGAGGAAGAACGTTTTAATCAGGTGAGTAACGATATGCGTCGTAAAGGCATGAAAATGGTGACGGCGGATGCGATTTCCGATCCTGTGGTACAAATTATTGCCTCGCTTGCTCTCGCTGCGGTGCTTTATCTGGCAACCACGCCCTTAATTGCCGACGATAATCTGAGCGCAGGTTCTTTTACCGTGGTGTTTTCTTCCATGTTGGCGATGATGCGTCCGTTAAAATCTCTAACTAATGTAAACTCTCAATTTCAACGTGGAATGGCGGCCTGTCAAACATTATTTGCCATTTTGGATCTCGAACCGGAGAAAGACAACGGCAGTTACAAAGCCGAGCCCGCGAAAGGCGAAGTGGAATTTAAAAATGTCAGTTTTGCTTATCAAGGCAAAAATGAATTGGCGCTTAATCATATTTCCTTCAAATTGCCGGCGGGAAAAACTATCGCTTTGGTAGGGCGTTCCGGTTCTGGTAAATCGACTATCGCCAATTTGGTAACGCGTTTTTACGATATTGAACAAGGCGAAATTTTACTTGACGGCGTGAATATTCAAGATTATCGCTTATCTAATTTACGCGAAAATTGCGCGGTAGTTTCACAGCAAGTGCATTTGTTTAACGATACCATTGCCAACAATATTGCTTACGCGGCGAAAGATAAATATTCCCGTGAAGAAATTATCGCTGCGGCGAAAGCGGCTTATGCACTGGAATTTATCGAAAAATTACCGCAAGGCTTTGATACGGTTATCGGCGAAAACGGCGCTAGTCTGTCCGGTGGTCAGCGCCAACGTTTAGCCATTGCTCGCGCATTATTGCGCAACTCACCGGTATTGATTTTGGATGAAGCGACTTCAGCATTAGATACGGAATCCGAACGCGCAATTCAAGCCGCATTGGAAGCGTTGAAAAAAGATCGCACCGTATTGGTGATTGCACATCGCTTGTCCACCATTGAAAACGCCGATGAAATTTTAGTCATCGATCACGGCGAAATTCGTGAACGCGGCACTCACCAACAATTACTTGATTTAAACGGCGTGTACAAACAGTTGCATAATATGCAATTTAGTGGTTAACCACGGATGAATGAAAAACGCGAGTTAGAAAACTCGCGTTATTTTATTTTGTATGATTAGAAAGGATAGGCTATGCCATTTTGGTACTCTCATTCTAAACTCGCTTGGCTATTTTTGCCTTTTTCTCTTTTATTTTGGTTACTTAGCCGAATTCGTCGTGCGTTATTTTCTCTCGGCTTAAAATCCTCTTATCGCGCGCCTAAGCCGGTAGTGATTGTTGGCAATTTATCCGTTGGCGGCAACGGCAAAACGCCGGTAGTGATTTGGTTGGCTGAAGAATTAAAAAAACGTGGATTGCGCGCGGGGGTGATCTCTCGTGGCTACGGCAGCAAAGCGCAAAACTATCCTTTGCCGGTAACAGCAAACACGGATCCCGTTAAAGGCGGTGACGAACCCGTATTAATCGCAAAACGCACCGGTGTACCGGTAGTGATTGCGCCGAATCGGCGGCAAGCCATCGAATTGTTGTTAGAGCAAGCTGAGTGCGATGTCATTATTGCCGACGACGGTTTGCAGCATTACTCGCTACAGCGCGATGTTGAAATAGTCGTAATGGATGCAGAACGCGCGCTGGGCAACGGTTTTTTATTACCGGCAGGGCCTTTGCGCGAATTACCGAGTCGCTTGAAAAGCGTGGATTTTATTATTACCAACGGCGGCAAAAATCAGTATTCCAATGCGGTGCTGAAATTGATCCCCAACTATGCAATTAATTTAAAAACCGACGAGAAGCGCCCATTAAGCGCTTTCCAATGCGGTGCAGCTATCGCCGGCATCGGCAACCCGCAACGCTTTTTTACGATGTTGGAAAGGTTGGGAATTCGTTTGAGTGAGACTCAAGCTTTCCGAGATCATCAACATTTTTCTGCGGCTCAGTTGGAAAAAATAGCATCAAATCAACCGCTCTTTATGACTGAAAAAGATGCTGTAAAGTGCCAAGCTTTTGCTCAAGATAATTGGTGGTATGTGCCGGTGGAAGGAGAAATCGTCGATGCAGATGAATCCGGCGAAAATCTTGCGTGCTTTTGGGCAAAAATTGAAGCTTTGGTGGAGAAATATCGTCATGGCTGAAGGATTAAATCCCAAATTGCTGGAAATTCTTGCATGCCCGCGTTGTTTGGCGCGCTTGCAATATGATGCGCAACATCAACGTTTGATTTGTCGTTATGAGCGTCTAGCCTACCCGATTAAAAACGGCGTGCCGCTGTTGCTTGCCGAAAAAGCAGAAACTTTGAAAGAATAAGGAAAAGATTATGACATTTAGCGTAATTATTCCCGCTCGTTTTGCGTCGTCACGCTTGCCGGGCAAACCGCTGGCTGATATTGCTGGCAAGCCGATGATTCAACATGTATTTGAAAAAGCACGGCAGTCCGGCGCAAGCCGTGTAATTATCGCCACCGATAATAAAAATGTGGCGCAAGTGGCAAAAGATTTCGGTGCAGAAGTCTGTATGACTGCCGAACATCATAATTCCGGTACGGAACGTTTGGCGGAAGTGGTGGAAAAATTAGCCATTGCAGATGACGAAATTATCGTCAATATTCAAGGTGATGAGCCGTTAATTCCGCCGCGAATTGTGCGTCAAGTGGCGGAAAACTTAGCCAATTTTAAGGTGAATATGGCAAGCCTTGCGGTGAAAATTCAGGAGCCTCAAGAATTATTTAACCCGAATGTAGTGAAAGTGTTGACCGATAAAAACGGTTATGTGCTGTATTTTTCCCGTTCGGTAATTCCTTACGACCGCGATCAATTTATGAATTTGCAAGAGCCGGCGAAGGCGCAACTTGCCGATGTTTATTGGCGCCATATCGGCATTTACGCCTACCGTGCCGGTTTCATTAAACAATACGTGCAATGGGCGCCGACTGAGTTAGAAAATTTAGAAAAACTTGAACAGCTACGCGTGCTGTGGAACGGTGAACGCATTCATGTGGAATTAGCCCAAGAAGCGCCGGAAGTAGGCGTAGATACGGCAGAAGACTTGGAGAAAGTACGTTCAATTTTAGCCCGACATTGATTTCTATACGTTCGGTTGCATCTTGCCCATTCGTATTTTTTCGTTCGGGCTTATTTTTTATTTAAGCGCGTTTAGTCTAATTATTTGTTTTAAAGTGAAATTAATGAAAAGTATTCCTTTTATTTCAACCTTTCTTTTATCGACGTTTACCTTTGGATGCTCAAGCAGTGAATCGGATGCTCGCTACGGCACCGCATTGAACTCTCAAAATAGCACCGCATTGAACCCAAGCTTTATTGCTTCAATTGACGCGGATGCTACTTACGATAAGCCCCGCACGCCGGATAATTTTGATGATTACGTACAATTTTTAAAAGGCAAAGCGGCGGCACAAGGTGTGTCGAAATCTGTATTGGCGGCGCAAAATAATATCCGATATGTGCAAAAGGCAGTGGATTTAGATCGTGCACAAGCAGGCAGTGTTAAAAAACGTGACCCGAATGCACCGCCGATTTTAAATCCAAACGGCACGACAAACTATCTCAACAAGGTGCTGACCGATAATAAAGTAGCCATTGCCGAAACGCGTTATTGGGAAACTTTGGCGCCGTTGCAACGGGCTAGTCAACGTTATGGTGTGCAGCAGGAATATATTTTAGCGCTGTGGGGGATGGAAAGTAGTTTCGGGTATTATCAAGGTAATTATGATGTACTGTCTGCTTTGGCTACGTTGGCCTTCGAGGGACGACGCGAAGCTTTGTTCGGGAAAGAATTTATCAATGCGATGAAAATGTTGGAACGCGATCATATTCGTCGCGAACGTATGCTTGGTTCGTGGGCGGGAGCTATGGGGCAAACTCAATTTATGCCGAGTGCGTTTTTAAATTATGCGGCGGACGGCGATGACGACGGCGTGAAAGATATTTGGACAAACCAATTTGACGCGTTCGCCTCTATTGCGAATTATCTACATACCGTGGGGTGGAATGATAAATTACCTTGGGGAGCGGAAGTGATGTTAACGCAACCAATGGCGTTGTCTTTTGCCGGTGTTGAGAAAGATAAAGCTCGTTCATTAAGCGAGTGGCAAAGCTTAGGCGTAGCGCCTTTGAATTTTAGTGCGCAAGAGCAAGAAAAATGGCGTGTCCTTGCCGATATGCCGCTTTGGTTAGTTCGCCCGGATAGAGAAGTGGGGCGCGTATTTTTGGTATCTAATAATTTCCGTACGATTTTAGATTGGAATAAATCTAATTATTTTGCGGTGAGTATCGGTATGTTTGCCGAGCGAATTAAGGACAGAGTTGGATTATAAGAATTCGGGACACAAAAAAAGTGCGGCAAATTAATTGACCGCACTTTTGTGTTTTAGAGAGGAATTATTTTGCTGCCGGTGCTTGAGCCGGGGCAGGATTTAATTTTGCTTCGATTTGCGCGCTAAGTTGTGCTAAAGCTTGCATTTCATTTTGTAATTGTTGTGCTTTTTCAACGTAAACTTTTTGTTCCGCTTCATCTTTGACATTAGCTTGTGCGACTAGTAATTCGCTTGCAAGAGCTAAGACATTTTTTGTTTTAGTTTGTGCCGATTTAATTAAATCGGATTTAATTTCTAATGCGTCTAAGCTTGCGATGCTTGCTTGAACGGTTTTATTGAATTCTTCAATTGCTGCCTTAGCTTTATTTTCGTCTTGCGCAACGATTGCAGCTTGTAATTCTTGTTGTAGTTTTTGTTGGCTTTGCGCTTGCGCTGCACCCTGTTGTTGATTCCACGCAACTAATTTTTCGTAGTCCGCTTTTTCTTGTTCTTCTGCACTTAATGCAGGCGCTGTTTCAGCCGGTTTTGTTGCCTCGGCTTGTTGTGTGGCTTCAGCCGGTTTTGCCGCCTCGGCTTGTTGTGTAGCTTCAGCCGGTTTGGCTGCCTCGGTTTGTTGTGCGGTTTCTGGTTTTGCGTTATTTGCAGGTTTGTCCGCCGGTTTATCGCAAGCGGTTAAGAATAACGCGAATAATGCGGTTGCGCTGATTTTGGTAAATTTGTTCATAAATAATCCTTTAAGTTGAAATTTAAGTATATTTTTCTTAGCGGAAAAGCCAAGCCCTGTTAAGACCGTCTATTCTCGGCTTAGTTTCATTATTTTTCAAGAATTTATTTTAAGTCCGGGATAAATTCTGAAAGTGCGTGAATTTCTTGATCGCTTAAACGTTGTTTAGCCGGATTACCAGCACCGACAATTTTGCCACTTTTATGATCAAAAAGTGCGCTTGAAATTTCCTCTGCGTTTAACTGATTGATAATTTTTGATTCGCCCATTGCCGGTTTTTCGCCGCTTTTGCCGTGACAAGTAGCGCAGGAACGTTTATAAATTTTTTCAGCCTTGGCTAAATCAGGATTAGCGGGGGATTCCGCTTGTACGAAAAAAGAAAAACAACAAAGCGCACCGAGTAAAAAGTAAATTCGTTTCATAACTTATCCTTTAAAAAGTTTATCCAACTCTTTTTGCGGAATTTTTCCCTCAAATTTTGCTTGAATATGGCCGTCTTTATCAATAATAAAAGAGGTTGGCGTACCGACTAATTGATAACGTTCTGCGGTGATTTTCATTTGATCTTTAATGACCGGTTGTGTGATTTGGCGTTTGTTCACCACGGCTTGCGTATCGGCTTTCTCTCCATCCACGTTAATTGCGATCAATTGCACCTTATTTGGATTTGCTGCTGCGATGCCTTCCAATTCTTTTAATTCCGCTACGCAAACGCCGCATGTTTCCGACCAGAATGTGAGCAGACGTGTACCTTGCCAATCGCTTAACTTCGCTTGTTTGCCTTGCAAGTCGTAAGCGACAATTTCCGGCGCTGCATCGCCGAGACTGGCGGTTTGCTCTTTGCAGCAAACGGTGCAGAGAACTGCCGCACTGAGAGCCAGTAATTTTAATCGTTTATTTTGCATGTGTTTCCTCTTTGATGAATTTACCATGGTGTAAATAAATTACGCGATCGGTCAGATTACCCAACTCGGGATTATGCGTCACCATCACGATGGTTCGGCCTTGACGATTTAAGCGTTGCAATAAATCAAGCACTAAGGCCTCGTTTTTTTCATCCAAATTGCCTGTTGGTTCATCGGCGAAAATTACCGGTGGCTGGTTCACCAAGGCGCGCGCGATACAAACCCGTTGTTGCTCGCCGCCGGAAAGCTGACTAGGACGGTGTTCAATGCGGTGCTCTAAGCCGACTTGTTTCAGTACCGCTTTGGCAGCGGCTTCATCAATCACACTATGATAATGTTGCGCCAACATCACGTTTTCCAACGCTGTCAAATAAGGAATTAAATGGAATTGTTGGAACACCAAACCGATTTTTTCTGCACGGAAGCGTTGACGACCGGTTTCATCCAGTTGTGCCGTATCTATGCCGTCCAATATCACTTTGCCTTCGCTGGCGGTATCTAATCCGGTCAGAATATTCATCAAGGTAGTTTTACCCGAGCCGGATGCGCCCATAATGGCGACAAATTCGCCTTCGGCAATTTGAATGTTAATGTCTTCCAGCGCTGTCACTTGGTCGAAGCGTTTGTATAAATGCTGGGTTTCGATTACAAAATTAGTCATACTTTTCTCTTTGTGCTATGGGTGGATATACCCACAGTTACGTATAAGTGTTCCCCGTTGGGGAACTTACAATTTCTACCCAAAAGAAAAGGGTAGGGCTATGCTTAACCTAGAGTAACGAATTACCCTAGACATAAAAATTACTCTCCCTTCAAAACATTCGCCATTTGAATTTTTAATGCGCGGCGGGTTGGTACGATTACCGCGATCAAGGCGACGAATAATGATAAAACAATAGTGATGGGAATTACCGGCAAGCGCATATCGATGTAGGCTTTAAACACGGTGAATCCTAAAATTTGCGCCAATAAATAGCCAAAAATTAAGCCCGCAATGATAGCTGCTGCAGCGATAATTAAAATTTCCGTACAGATCTGTTTAATAATATCCGATTGTTTTGCACCTAAGGCTTTTTGTAGGGCAAATTCTTTAGCGCGTTCGCCAACAATTGCGATTAAGGTGGTGTTCACGCAAAGTGTCGCCAGCACTAAAATCACCAGTGAAATTAATCCCATCAAGCCTTTGATTTTATCCAAGATCTGTCCTTCAGAGGCCGATACTTTACGAATTGGGCGCGCAACCATATCGGGATATCGCTGCATGATTGTTTCGGCAAAACTATCCGCTTGGCCGGATTCGTTTTTTACGTTAAGTAAGCCATTATTGGCAAGCCCTTCTTTTTCCAACCAATTTTGTGCAAAATCAAGATTCACGATCAGCATGTTGTCGGTGGCGTCGCCGGCTTCTACAATGGCCTTAATAGTAAATTGATGTTTTTCTATCGAATTTTTGCTCAATTGCAATTTATCGTCGATTTTTAAGTGGAGACGTTCCGCCAAGGTTTTGCCGATCATCGCATTGCGATCGTCAAAGTTCACATTAATTGGTGTGCCGCTAATTTGCCAATAAGGCGCAAGAATACGCATATTTTCAAAGCGTACTCCCATGATGACGATTTTTTCCAATTCACTACGTGCAACACCATAAATATAAGGGCTGGCGGCACTGATTAAGCCGTGTGGGGCTTGTTGTAATATCTCATCAAAGCGATCGACCTCAATCATACCGCCGGTTGCCGAACCGATATAGAAATTGGCACCGAAAGTGCGCAATTCTTGGCTCATTTTTGTGTTGATATCAAAATACACGGCGGCCATCGCTGTCACGATACTTGCACCCACAGCAAGCGCGGTGAAAATAATTGTTACGCGTTGTAAACGCAGGCGAAGCGCACGGAAAATTAAACGCCAGAACATCGTTTTATTAGCGGCCATACAGCACCTCCACCGGGTACAATTTGGCAATGCGGTGTGCTGGAAACCAAGTACCGATTAGCGCGATAAGGACGGATAGTGCCAACACGCACGGAATGACAATCCAAGCAAAACTTAATGGCGCGCCGAATAATGTTGTACCGATAAATTTCGCCAATCCCCAGCCCGCAATACAACCAAAAGCGCCGCCGATAAGCGCACTGAGAATCGCTTCGCAATAAAATAGTAATACAATTTGCCATTGATAAGCGCCAAGTGCTTTCATTAAACCGATTTCTTTTGCCCGTTCGATAATAGAGGAACTCATTAACGAAGCAATCCCCATTGCCGCTGCGATTAATGCCGCTATGGTCACGACGGCAAGCAATAATTGAATTTTACCGATTACGATACCTTCCGATGCCGCCACTTGCCAAATCGGGCGTACTACTGCGCCGGAAATCGCTTCTTCCAATTGGTGGGAAATGGAGGAAACATAGGCGGTACAGTACCAGCGATCGTATTCTTCCGCATCTAACGCATCGCTATTGATGCGTGCTTTACGGGAAAGCGTATTTTCCGGCACTGTCAGCGCGGACACTTTGACCGATTGTACTTTACCTTCCAAACCGAGTAAGGCTTGCGCTGCGCTTAACGGCATTACGATTAGGTTATCTTCTGCACCACCGGTGTTTAAAATACCTTCAATTTTGATTAAACGTTGATTGTCAATGTCGCCTTCTTGATAACGCAGATTTAAGCGATCACCGATTTTCCAACCTTTATGTTTGGCAAGTTGGGCGCCTACGAGTACGGGAATTTGTTCGCCGAAATTATCCTCTGTGTCATTCACCCATTCGCCTTGTACTTGCCAATAGGGGCTAATAATACGCTGTCCGGTGTGATAGTCCTCTTCATCCGGTACGGCGATGTGATGATCGAAAAAGGTGCCGAGAATACTAATGTTTTCACTCGCAGTGGCAGCAGAATGAGCGTCAGATATTGGCAACGCTTTTTCAGCTTGTACCTTTTTAGCTTGAACCGTAGCCGTCAGTTGTGGGGCGAAGCCAACAATATTATTGCGCCAGAAAATATCTTTAATCGCCGGCAGTTCTTTTTCATCAATAAAATCTTGGCTTGCCAATGCGGTGCCGGTATTGAACTCCTCCGAGAGCACCGCATTGCCGGCCGGTTCGATTAAAATATTCGCACCGTAAGATTTTAGCTCTTTCGCCATTTTGTCGCCGATGTCGATGGATACCGCAAGCAGCGCAGAAACTAAGCAGGCCGCCAAGAAAATGGTGATTATCGCCAATAATTTGCGTTTAATGCCGAATCGCCAAGATTGAAATAACATTCTTGCTAACATCGTTATTCCCCTTGTTCTTTCAGGTTACCGAGGTATTTTTCCGGATTATCGCGGAACAACTCAAGATTTTTCTCGTTTTCAAAGAAATAAGTGTGATTTTCATAGCTGTATTTGTGCTCGGTTTCGATGTTTTTAAGCTTTGCGCCACTAATCGGATCTTGCACGTTGATTTCCACGATGGTGCTAAATAAATTCAGTCCATCCTCCAAAGAGGCACGATTAATTACGATGTCATTTTCCGTTTGTTGCCAATTTTCTATGGGCACCGGATTACAACCGCCTGGTTTGCCAATGGATGGGATAAACATATGTACGCCACAGCCCACACAGACCACTTGATTGTCTTGCATCACATAACCTTGATCGCCGCACAATAAGCAGGCATCAAATACCGCAGCGAGACTGATTTTCGCCGGTTGGCGGTTAATTATGAAAAAACGTACCGCTTTTCCGTCATCGGCAATCCAAACAAAACGATGCAGTTTACCGTCTTTTACTTGCTCAATAGGAATATGTACGTTTTGTTCTTCATCTAATGTAACAGGCTGCGCTTCAGAAAGTTGGGGCGGACGCGAGGCGATTTGTTCCCAGTAGAGTTGATTTGTCGCAATAATTATCGCAGCAAGCGCGCCCCAACGGATGAGGCGACGAGAAATTAGTGCGGCTGCTAATTTTTGACGTTTTTCAATTGGATTTCCCGCTTGTGCCACGGCTTGTATGCGGGCGCGGTGAATGCTTCCGTAGAATAGCCCGATAAATAACAGAATTAATGCAGCACAAATATAGTTTAAATAACCGGTGATTTCTCCGGATTTTGCTACGAAACTTAAGCGTGGTTTAGTGAGTTCGATGAGTTGCAATTTTATCAAACTAAGCATCAATTCACCGATGATTGGAATAATGAGGCAGACTAAAAGTAACGCGATGAGACTTTTAAATTGAGCGATGAATTTTTTGTCTGTTTTTTCGCTTTGCTGGAAGAGAAAATAAATCCAAGCACCGAGGGACCCGCAAAAAATAATGCCAAAAATAACAGCACTGGCGTGCAAAATAAAATCGGTGTTGATGACATCAATATTGGTGAACGTGCCAATATTTGGATCCTTCGCCCATAAATTGCCGGCGATAAGCATCAATAAAAATTGCCAGAAATAAGCGAGTTTGCGAGCATTAAAACATTGGCTGGTGGCGAATAGAATGAATGTTGCAAGCAAGAAAATTGTAAAACCGAGATTGAAAGTTTGTGTGCCAGGTGAATTCAGACGTAAAGTAACACCGACAAAAAAGGCGAGTAACGAACCCCAAATTATGCCTTTTAGGTAAAGATCGCGAGATTTGGCCCATGCCGCACCGAGTAAAAGGCTAATGGGAAGCAGAGTTTGTAGTAGGAAGGTGAAGAAGTAATTCATAGATTAGTGTAAAGCTTGAAGTTAATAACTTCGCTCTCTCCGTTTACGGAGGGAGCTGCCGCGTAGCGACTGGGGGAGGGATTGTAACGACGTTACAAAAATAATATTAGATTTAATCGCTTTTTTCCCTCCTTCCGCCTTCGGTACCTCCCTCTGTAAACAGAGGGAGGGAAGGAGTAGAGATTATTTTATCCCCGTAAATTTAAATTCATAATTTACATCAAAAGGTTTCCACCAACGGCCAACGCCGGTTTCCTCGTCAGTATGGCGGTGCATACCAGCTTTTGATGGCGGATCGATATGGTAAGTTAATTTGTAGTTACCCACACCCATCATTTTTACGTTTGCACCATAGTGTGGACCGTCACCGGCAACCATCGGCATGAAGGTGCCTTCTTGTTTTTCACCGGTATCGGTATTCACTAAAGTATAGTTAATCGTAAGGTACGGCATCCATTCGCCGTCACCGAAACCGTTTTTGTTACCTTTCACCGCGTGAATATCCGCTTCCAAGTGAATATCGGATTTGGCTGCCGGTAAACCCATGCCACGCGGTTCCATATCAATCGGTTTTAAATACACGGCAGCGATTTCCATTTCATTCATGGTTACGGCTTCACCGATCGGATATTCGGTAAAGGCGTTAGCGCTAGCGGCAAACAAACCTGCTGCAAGTGCGGTCGCGATAAGTGCTTTTTTCATATTTTTTCTCCTGAGATGAAGGTTAGGTTTATATCATGCAAGGACAAATTATATTTGTCCCTACGTTTAATTCACTTTTTTGCTTTGATATTTCATCACTGCTAAAGCAAGAACGGCAGCGATAATTAAAATACCTTGTGGCACAAGGGTTTCTACATAAGGATAGATACCCAACCACGTAATTTCAGGTACACCATTTATCAGGGTTGGTTCAAATAACTTACCTTCGATCAATTCCAGTACGGATTTACCGGCGAATACGAACGCCATTACATACATAAAACTGCCTGTAAACATAAAAAACGGTTTGAGCGGCAATTTCACCACAGTGTAGCGCATAATGAAGTAACAGACGGCAAGTAATAATGCGCCGACCAAAAAGCCGCCGAAAAGGTAGGTTAAACCGAGAGCACTTTTGGCATCGCCGGCTAGCGCATAGTAGAACAACACGGTTTCGGCGCCTTCACGATAGACTGCCAAGAAACTGGTGAACCACAAACCGGCGAGTGATCCTGCTGTCAATGCGGTGCTAATTTTGCCTTCCAAATAACGTTTCCAATTTTGCGCTTCCACTTTGGAAAGCAACCAGTAACTCATCATAAACAGCATAAATACAGCGATGATCATGGTGAAACCTTCCAACAGTTCACGGTTTTGTCCGGAATTTTCAAAGATAAGTTGAAAGAAAAACGCCGTCACTAGGCTGGCGAATAAGGCGACATAAACGGATTGGCGAATTACCGGCAATTTGTCTTGATGATTATTTTTTACTAAGTATGCCACAATCGCAGCAACGATCAGTAAAGCTTCCAAACCTTCGCGCAAAATAATCAGTAAGCTATATAAGAACAACGACCAATCACTTTGTTCGCCACCTTGTAACATGTCAACCGCTTGGTTTAATCCGTCGGACAAGCCTTTCGCTTGCTCTTGTAACTTATCTCCTTGTTCGGCTTTCATTAAGCTTACAAGACGGGTGAAATAGCCTTCCAATTCGGCTTTGAAATTGCTATCGCGCGAACCGATTTTGTTTTCCATACCACTGTTTTCGAATACGTCGAAGTAAGTATCTTGTACGGCAAGAATTGCTTTTTTGTGTTCGCCTTTTTCATAAAGCATGATGGCTTGTTGAATATTTTGATTCACTTGTTTGGCGATGTTTTGCCAATCCTTTTCTGCTTGTTCGGTGGTTTGCGCCGCTTGCGTTGATTGACGGTTTTGTTCTTCGCGTGTGGTCGGTAAACTCGGTAGTTGCTCTTCAATATCTTGCAAAAGATTGGTGCTTTGATAGGCAATTTCCGTCATTTGATCTGCTTGTTCGCTTAAACGAATCAAATTATAGAATTGTTGGTTGATCGCGGCGGATTGTTCGGAAGAACGATGAGTACGAATTGCCATTTCCATTTCGGAATTTTTATAGCCGTCATATTGCGCTTGTTGGAAGGCCTGTTTGGCTTTACTAAAATCCCCTTGCTGATAGGCTTCGATAGCTTGCGCCACGAGATCATCGATAGTTTTAAAGCTCTCTTGCCAGTAAGGCAGAATTTGATCGTTTTGATAAACGCCATGTTGCCCATCGGCATTTAATTGATGTCCTTTCGTTAACGAAGGAAGAACCTCTTGTAGCGCTTGTTTTAAGCCATCGATTTTTGCTTGGATTTCATTTAGAGGTTTACCTTCGCCAATCATTTTACGGATTTCACCGAAGGCGGCTTCCATTTGATAACTTTTTTGTGCGGAGAAATTAATTCGAATTGGTCCTTCTAAATTTTCAAACACTTCAAAATAAGCCATTTGCACTTCCGTACGGGCGTCATCAGGATTGTTTTGTCGGAGAAGGGCGGTAGTTTTATCCAATCGAGCGGTAATGTCTGCGACTCGTTCTTGGTAGTGATCTTGCGCTAAAGCAAGTTGTGAAAGGAAAAAAGTAAACAGCAACGCGCCGTAACGAATTATACGCAACATTAAAAACTCCAAATGCGATTTGTTCTTATTTAAGTTGTCATTATGCTTGAGTGAGAAAAAATCTCAAGGCAGATTTTATGGTTTTGTGATATTGATCAAATTCTTTGAAAAAATGGCAACATGCAGGATATTTTTTAAAATGTTTTTAAAATAAAAAAAGGCACGGAAGAAATCCATGCCTTTGAGTTTTTTTGAACCGAGTTAGTTGAACATTGCGGAAATCGATTCTTCGTTGCTAATCCGACGAATAGCTTCCGCGAGCATAGAAGAAAGGGTGAGCTCTCTCACTTTGCCGAGGGCTTTCATTTCTGGTGAAAGCGGAATGGTATCGGTGACCACAATTTCGTCAATCGCATCGCTAGCGAGATTTTTCGCTGCGGCGCCGGAGAATACTGCGTGAGTAGCATAAGCAAATACGCGTTTCGCGCCGCGTTCTTTAAGGGCTTCGGCTGCTTTGCATAAAGTGCCGCCGGTGTCGATCATATCATCTACAAGAATACAATCGCGATCTGCCACATCGCCGATGATATGCATGACTTGTGCAACATTTGCGCGCGGACGACGTTTGTCGATAATCGCCATATCTGTGTCGTTTAACAATTTTGCGACAGCACGGGCGCGCACGACGCCACCGATATCCGGCGAAACAACGATTGGGTTTTCAAGGTCAGTTTTTTTCAAAATATCGCGAATTAACACCGGCGAACCGAACACGTTATCAACCGGTACATCAAAGAAACCTTGGATTTGTTCAGCGTGTAAATCACAGGTTAATACACGGTCGATCCCTACAGTGGAAAGCATATCTGCCACGACTTTTGCAGTGATCGGCACCCGCGCTGAACGTACGCGACGGTCTTGGCGAGCGTATCCGAAATAAGGAATAACAGCAGTTATACGGCCGGCGGATGCACGACGTAACGCATCCACCATGACGATTAATTCCATTAGATTATCGTTGGTTGGTGCGCAAGTTGACTGGACAATAAATACATCTGCGCCGCGCACGTTTTCGTTAATTTGAACTTGTATTTCACCGTCGCTGAAACGACCCACAGTCGCATCGCCTAGTGAAATATATAGACGTTCGGAAATGCGCTTTGCAAGTTCAGGAGTCGCATTACCCGCGAAGAGTTTAATATCTGGCATGTTGTGATAACCTCAGGTTAGATTGTAGATAAATTAGGGAGATAATATCGTTTCAGCATTTGGTGTAACGGAGAAACATTGAGTCCTTTCGCAACAAAACCGGATAATTCCGCCGGTTTTTGTTGAAAGCAGGCTTGTGCGTCGATTTCCCGATCAAATTCCGCGAACACGCAAGCGCCGGTTCCTGTTAATCTTGCCGGCGCATATTCTAGCAACCAGTTCAGGGCTTTTTCAACGTCCGCGTAATGATTTCGTACAACTTTTTCGCAATCGTTTTCGTATGGCGAATTAAGCAAAGTTTTTAGCGTGCGTTTTGGCGTATTTCGCACTAAATCGGGAGCGTTAAAAATTAGCGCAGTCGAAATAGAGCAGGCCGGTTTTAACACGACGAACCATTTTTCTTGCGGTTCGCAATAAGTGATTTTTTCGCCTACCCCTTCGGCAAATGCAGCATGACCGTGTACAAAAATCGGCACATCGGCACCTAGCATTAAGCCTATTTTGGCCAGTTCATGAACGGGCAAATTTGCTTTCCAAAGTACATTGAGCGCGACCAATGCGGTGCCCGCATTGGAGGAGCCACCACCTACGCCGCCGCCCATAGGTAGGATTTTATCCAAATGAATATTTGCGCCTTGTTTGATTTGTGTGTTTTTTTGCAATAATTTGGCTGCACGATAAATCAGATTATCTTCAGTTTTAAGTCCGGAAATTTCGGGTGTAATTAGAATTTGATCGTCTTGTTCGCGAATGTCGATTTCAAGCCAATCGCCGAAATCAAGGAATTGGAAAAGTGTTTGTAACTCGTGGTAACCGTTTGGTAATTTGCCGTTAATGTAAAGGAATAAATTGAGTTTTGCCGGGCTTGGAAAGCGGTTCGGTTGGTCAAGCTCGGGGGAGGAAAGCACGTGCGAAAATGAGTAAGTTTTCATTAAAATTCCCATTCGTCTACGCGAATTTTTAAGGTTTGAGAGGTATTTTGATTTTTCAGTAAAATATTTTCCGGCATAGCATTTTGCGCGTGATAACTTAAATAATCCGCTGTCCAGACGGAGCCGTCGAGCGAATAACTAAAAGCACCGAGAAAATGATTTTGGCCCACTTGGTAATCCGAATGCGGTGCTGGTTGACCTTTCAACCAATAGGCCAAATGTTCCAGCGGTATATCCATGCCAATCATTTTTTGCAGCAATAATTTGGCATTACTTGCTGATTGTTGGTTGCCGTCTTGATCGGATACGGTCATTCCGTTTTGGTGCATTTCAATTAATAAACTGGATTTGCTAATTAAAGAATAAAGTTTCAATCTGTAAGAGCGTGGGTTTTGATACTGCCATTCAAAGCGACTGGAAAAACGTTCTTGCGGACTGATGTAGCCGATTTGCCCTTTGGCATGATAAGCGCGGATTTTTTCTATTTTTTGCAGATGTTGAAGCCAAGTTGTATCGCTTTTATCAAGATATTGCACATCGTTAGGACGTTCGAGGTCTGATGTACAGGCACCAAGTATCGCGGTGGCGAAAAGTGCGGTGAAAAATTTTAACTGTTTCATGATAATGCTTCGACCAAAAAATTGCGCGTATTGTAAGGGGTTAAATTTATCGAGTAAAGCTTGTTCTAACAGGCTTGATATGTATTCTTGGCATCACTTATCGCTTTGCTTCGGCGACGGGTTAATTCGTTGTGAATGCCTTCTTTTTCAAATCCATCGGCGATCACTTGTTGTACATCTGTTTGATTTGCGACGTTAAGCAGGCCGTTAATGTAATCAATTTGCGGATATTCTTGATACTCAAAGCCAGTTCTACCGCGCGTGTCTGCAAGGCAAACGAGTAAAAATTCTTGGAAGCGTTGCGGTTTTCGCCATACATCAAAACGGTTAAATAATTTTATTATGGTTTCTGCACGAAGTTCAAAGGCTTTGTGAATATGCGAGTGATATTCGCAAGCCAATTCCGCCAACGCCTGATAATAATTTGGCACACGGAACCGCTTGCAAAGTTCGCGTGTTGGTTTAATGCCCGCTTGTTCGTGCCCGTAATGATGCGGCAAAATCTCTTTCGGTGTGAGTGCTTTACCGAGGTCATGACAAATCGCCGCAAAACGCACTGCGCCTTTGTTTATTTCCGGCTTATCTTGCGTGAGTTTTACCGCTTGCTGCAGCACTAACATAGTATGTATAAAGCTATCGATTTCGGGATGATGTTGCGGCGGATTTGGCACGCCATAAAGCGCATTTAATTCAGGAAAAAGGACCTTTAATGCACCAATTTGGCGAAGCGTTTCAAAGTAAATTTCAGGATTTTTTTCGTTAAGCGCTTTTTCTGTTTCCAACCATACGCGCTCAGCGGTTAAATGCGAAAGTTCGCCGCTTTGGGTTAGTGTTTTCATCAGCGCTAAGGTTTCCGGCGCAATGGTGAAACCTAAGTGATGAAAACGTGCGGCAAAACGGGCGACGCGCAGCACGCGTAGCGGATCTTCAGAAAATGCGGGGGAAACATGGCGTAGAATGCGGTGCGCTAAGTCAGTCTTACCATGATAGGGATCGTGCAGTCGGCCTTGCGTGTCTAACGCCATCGCATTGATGGTGAGATCGCGGCGAATCAGATCTTGTTGCAGCGTAATTTTGGCTGAAAAATCACAAATAAAACCGGTATAACCGCAGCCGGATTTGCGCTCGGTTCGTGCAAGCGCATATTCTTCTTTAGTTTTAGGATTTAAGAAAACAGGGAAATCTTTGCCGACTTGTTGGTAGCCTTGCGACAGTAGCATTTCAGGCGTAGCGCCGACGACGACCCAGTCACGATCTTTAATCGGTAAGCCTAATAACTGATCGCGCACCGCACCGCCTACTAAATAGATTTCCATCGTTTTTCCTTAAAAAACAAGTGTCAAATTAATACTCAATGTGATGCATGATTATGCCCAATCATCACGACGTTTACGTCTCGGTAGAATATGCGGAATAATTAAGCCAAGTAACAAGCCAAAGCCCAATACGCAACCGCCATAAATAAACCATTGAACGGCGATTTCCCGTTTACCCGCATCTAGCACGGCTTCTAAATCACGATTTTTATTTTTGGTGATTTCAAGCTCGCGTTTGAGCTGAGCATTTTGTTCCAACAACTCGTTGCTTTGTTGCTCAGATTGTTTGGTGCGGCGTTGCATTTCTACGGTACGTTGTTGCCAATCGCTGTCTAAGTGATTGAGTTTTAAGGTCAATTCTTGAATTTGCGCTTTTAACTGCGGGTTTTCTAATTTGCTGCTTGGCGTTTTACTTAATTCAGCGGTTAGGATCCAAGCTTCACGGTTTTTGCCATCGCGAATCAGGCTGTATTTGCCTTGTTGTTCCAATACATTGACTTGTTCGCCGGATTGAATCATACCGGCAATTTTGAATTGCTCGCCCGCACCGCGGCGAAGATAAGTGTTAAGATTTTCCGTGACATATTGCGTTTCGGCGTATGCGGAATTTAGCACCGCATTGAATAGCAGACCAGACAATAAAAGCTTCAGTTTTGACATGATTCTCCCTTACATAAAATGCTGAAAAATTCACCCTCTAATAGGATATTTATCGGATGAAAAAAGTGCGGATTAACCGCACTTTTTTTATTTTATTGGTGAAAGACTGCCCGTAACGTATAGAAAATGACGGTCGCAAAGAATGCGCCGGCAGGCAATGTAACCACCCATGAACTGATGATATTACGAATAACCGTAAGATTTAACGCCGCGATACCGCGTGCAAAACCGATACCTAAAATTGCGCCTACCAGCGTTTGCGTGGTGGAAATCGGTAATCCGGTACCAGAGGCGACTACCACCGTCATCGCGGTGGCAAATTGTGCGGCGAAGCCACGGCTCGGGGTTAAATCGGTAATGCCGGAACCCACGGTCGCCATTACTTTTTGTCCCATGGTGATTAAACCGACCGCGATACCTAATGCGCCTAGCGGTAAGATCCACCAAGCAAGCGCGCCACCGGAAATGATTTTACCGCCTTCATTTACGATAGAAACCACCGCAGAAAGGGGGCCGATGGCGTTTGCCACATCATTGGAACCGTGCGCAAATGCCATTGCGCAGGCGGTTAATAACATTAAAATACTGAAAATTTTTTCTACCGCACCGAAGGACCCTTTATTTACCGCTTGTGTGAAAGCTCGGCTTTTAAAATAGAAATGGCAGAAGAGCATGCCGATAACACTGATTAGCAGGGAAATTATCAGCGTTTCGCTGTCAGACAGGTTTAATCCTACGTGTTTTAAGCCTTTTGTCATGGTTACGATACAAAGAACTAACACAGTGATTCCCATGTAATAAGGACCGAATTTTTGCGCATTTTTAAGTGGTTGATCCGTATCAAAAATGAGCTTTTGCGTGCTGGCAAAAATTGCGTAAGCGAGAAGACCGGCAATCACCGGCGTGATGAACCAGCTGCCGACGATACTGCCGATATTCGACCAATCGACGGAACCCGGTCCGAGTGTAATGCAGGCAAAACCAATAATTGCGCCGATAATAGTGTGCGTACCGGAAACCGGCCAGCCCATTTTTGTGGCGATAAATAACCAAGCACCGGAAGCGAACAGTGCAGAAAGCATACCGAGCGCTAAAATATCCGGCGTATCTGTAAATTGCATCGGATCGATCACGCCGCTTTTAATAGTTTCCGTTACCTCGCCGCCGGCAAGATATGCACCGGCAGATTCAAAAATTAATGCGATAATAATTGCTTGTTTTGCTGTAATCGTGCCGGAACCGACCGAGGTCCCCATTGAGTTTGAAACATCGTTGGCGCCTATTCCGAACGCCATAAAAAAACCGAAAACGGCGGTAATCAGTACCAGCCATGTTCCATATTGATGAATAACTTCCATAGTGAATTTCCTATGTTGATATTTTTATTATGAACGCGCCAGCATTAATTCGATGCGTGAGCCGACGCGTTGAGCTTGGTCAGCAAGCACACCGACCCATTCGATAATTTTGTATAAAAACATGACATCAATCGGATTGTAGCGACTTTCGATGGTATAAAGCATTTTACGTAATTTAATTTGCATTTGATCAGTATCGTCTTCAATGCTATCGAGTTCTTGAATCATATTGTTGACTAAATTTAACTCTCTTCCCTTAAAACCGGTTTCCAGCAATTTGTCCATTTCCTCAATCACCAAATGCGCTTGATGAATGGAATCCAAGCTACGTTTCACATAGTGCAAAAATTCTTCCTGCATTTCTTCAGGAATGCCGAATTGGCGCCCGATCATACGTCCGGCAATGTCTTTTGCATAATTGGCGAGCTTATCTTGTTGTGTCACCAACTCTAATAAATCGGTACGATCGATAGGTAAGAACAAACCCCGAGGCAATTTCAAACGAATTTCACGTTTCAGAGTATCCGCTTCACGTTCGCGCTGGGAAATTTCCAAGCGGGTATTTTCCGCATTTTCCCAATCCTTTAAGAAGGTTTTTTCAAAAAAAGGAATTAAAAGATCGCAACATTCGGTCACTTTATCGGAATGTTTTTGCAAAGGTTTTAAAGGCGAATGGGCAAATAATCCGAGAATATTATTCATTGCCATAAGTGATTGACTCCATAAAAGGGGTAAAAAAATTCGTGCGCATATTACTTGATTTCAGCGCAAATTACACGAAAAAGATCTTGATTTATTTACACTTACTTGTATATTTAAACAGTTAAAATCAGTGGGATTCACTATTATGAATAATGAAATCGAACTTAAACTTGCAGTATCTTCAGCCTCATTCTCTCTTTTAGAACGACACCTACAACAATTCACTCCGCTAGAACACGGAAGCATTTTTCTCGGTAACACTTATTACGATTATTCCGATCATTTTCTTGCCAAACAAAAAATGGGCTTGCGCATTCGCCAAAAAGAGCAAACATTTACGTTGACCTTAAAAACCGATGGAACAGTCGCGGGCGGATTGCATAATCGTCCGGAATATAACTTATCGCTTATCGCTAAAGAAACCCCGACTAACGAACAATTACGTACGTTATATCCTTTTGAACAATTACCGAATGAGCCGTTGCAAATCGTTTTTTCGACGGATTTTAACCGCACTTTTTGGTTGATTCCGTTCAGTCATTCGCACATCGAAGTGGCTTTTGACCAAGGCAAAATCATAGCAGGCGAACGTGAAGAGCCGATTTGCGAAATCGAATTTGAATTGAAAAAAGGCCGGGTCAAAGATCTTTTCGATTTTGTCGAAACCTTGCCTTTTACGCAAAATATTTATTTCAGCAGCGCCAGCAAAGCCAAGCGCGGTTATCGATTAGCTCGACCTTTTTCCGTCACGGATTGGCTTAATAAATGGCGTGATTTTTTACAAGCGCAACGCGAAGCAAATGCGACGAATTTTCCTACGCCCTCCAATGCGGTGCTCGATCCGATGTCCGATGCGGGTTTCAATGCGGTGCCGGATTCGAGGTTCAATGCGGTGCTCACCATGGAGCAAACTTTGGTAGAGGAAACGCTGGCTGTTCCGATTGCGTTTTTCAGCCAAGATTTTATGAAAACCGTCGAACGCGTGGGCGCGTTTTTCAATCTTTATCATTATTACGATGAAAACCCAAGAATAATTGAAGCGATGGCCAAGTCCAAAGACGTCACCGATTGGACCGATATTCTGAAAAGCAATCAATATTTTCTAAGCGAGATTCAGAGCCTGATTCGTTTTCACAGCGAATGCAAGGACAACGTTAAAACACTCGAAAAATTAACGATGCTTCTGCAAAGTCGAGCCTATTTTGATCGAATGATTCGACTGATGCGATTGGCGGTATAGCTTTTATTTTTATTAAACAATCGGAAACAAAAAATAAATAAAGGAATAAAAAATGGCAAAAGCCCCGAAAACGGCTTATGTATGTAATGATTGCGGTGCGGAATTTTCCCGCTGGCAAGGGCAGTGTTCTGCTTGTAAGGCTTGGAATACTATCAGCGAGGTGCGTTTAATTTCCGCGTCCAAACCGAAAAATGACCGTTTCAGCGGTTACGCCGGTGAAACTCAAGCGAAAATTCAAACTCTTTCTGAGATCAGTTTGCAACAAACGCCCCGATTTAGCAGCGGATTTAATGAGCTAGATCGCGTACTGGGAGGCGGTATCGTGCCGGGCAGTGCGATTTTGATTGGTGGTCATCCCGGTGCGGGTAAAAGTACGCTGTTACTGCAAGTAATGTGCGGTTTGGCAAAAAATATGACGGCACTTTATGTAACCGGCGAGGAATCTTTACAACAAGTGGCGATGCGTGCCAATCGCTTAGGACTACCGAACGATAAGTTAAATATACTGTCGGAAACCTCCGTCGAGCAAATTTGTAACCTTGCTGATCAACTTAAACCGCAAATTATCGTTATCGATTCCATTCAAGTGATGCATTTGGCGGATATTCAGTCTTCGCCGGGCAGCGTAGCACAAGTGCGCGAATGCGCGTCATTTTTAACGCGCTACGCGAAAACGCGCCAAGCGGCAATTATTATGGTCGGTCATGTCACGAAAGACGGTACTCTTGCCGGCCCGAAAGTATTAGAACACGTTATTGATTGTTCGTTGCTTTTAGAAGGTGAGGCAGACTCGCGTTATCGTACCTTGCGCAGCCACAAAAACCGTTTCGGTGCGGTAAACGAATTGGGCGTATTCGGTATGACGGAACAGGGCTTGCGCGAAGTGAAAAATCCGTCGGCGATTTTTTTAAGTCGCGGCGATGAAATGACATCCGGTAGCTCTGTGATGGTGTTGTGGGAAGGAACACGTCCGCTGTTGGTGGAAATTCAAGCATTGGCGGATCATTCCATGTTGGCTAATCCGCGCCGTGTTGCAGTGGGTTTGGAACAAAATCGCTTAGCGTTATTACTTGCTGTATTGCATCGCCACGGCGGTTTGCAAATGGCGGATCAAGATGTCTTTGTGAATGTGGTGGGCGGTGTGAAAGTAAGTGAAACCGGCGCCGATCTCGCCTTATTATTAGCGTTAATTTCCAGTTTCCGCAACCAGCCGTTACCGCAAGATTTAGTGATTTTTGGTGAGGTAGGACTTGCCGGCGAGATTCGTCCGGTACCAAGCGGACAAGAACGTATCAGTGAGGCGGCAAAACACGGCTTTAAACGAGCCATTGTTCCATTCGGTAATAAACCGAAAAATGCGTTGGAAAATATGCAAGTATTCACAGTGAAAAAATTGTCGGATGCACTTGCTGTGCTGGATAATCTTTAGAAATATATTGGCATACTGAAACTTCCGGCAAAATTCGCTAAAATAGCGCGCACCGCAAATAGATTAACGAATAGAAATGGAAAAAAAGTTAAGCAAAGCATTGGATGCGATTGACATTAAAATTCTCAATGAATTGCAACGCAATGGCAAAATCTCAAATATTGATCTTTCTAAAAAGGTTGGGCTTTCGCCGACACCTTGTTTAGAACGCGTAAAACGCTTGGAAAAGCAAGGCGTGATTACCGGTTACCGGGCGTTATTGAACCCTGAGTTACTGGATGCGCCTTTGTTGGTTATCGTAGAAATTACTTTGGTGCGCGGTAAACCTGATGTATTTGAAGAATTTAATGCGGCGATTCAAGCATTAGATGAAATTCAAGAATGTCATTTGGTTTCGGGCGATTTTGATTATTTGCTAAAAACCCGCGTAGCGGATATGGCAGCATACCGCAAGTTACTCGGCACGACCTTGTTACGTTTGCCGGGGGTGAACGATACGCGAACTTATGTGGTGATGGAAGAGGTGAAACAAACCAATTACCTCGTTTTAAAATAAAGATGATTAAACAAATTACAGAACGTTTTACGCCGAAGCAGTATCTCGGTGAATTTATTTTTGCTTTAACGGCACTTTTCGGGCTCTATTTAATTGTTGCCTGGTCAAGTTATACGCCTTTAGATAATTCTTGGTCTACCGCCAGTTATCAAACGGAAGTTGTCAATAAAGCCGGTGCATTCGGTGCCTGGTTAATGGACGCTTTTTTGGTATTTTTCGGTTATGTGGGCAACGTATTTCCATTTTTATTTTTCTTTGTACCGATCTTCTTACTGAAAACCAAAGCGGTTCGCGCTTTATCCGTAACCAAAATTCTTTTGCGTAGTTTCGGTTTCATTATGCTACTCGTCGGCTTAACGACGATGGCAACATTACTGCTTTCCAATACGAATTACTATCTATCGGGCGGCGTATTGGGTGGAAGCCTAGTAGTTTCTTTTTATCCGACTTTAGGCAAATTAGGCTGTATTCTCGCCGGATTAGCGTTCTCGGTAATCGGTTTTATTTTTTGTTCCGGCACTTTTCTAATTCGCCTTATCGTGCGTTTCTATCGTTGGCTCACGATGAAAAATGATGAAGGTGAAAGTGTCGGCGAGCAAGGCAAAGAATCTGCGGATGAATTGGAACAAATCGTAATTCATAAGCCGGAAACGCTTGTCGTGAATAAAGATGAAGCGGAGGCGGTCTCTCTTCAAGAAGATGAAATTCTCGCAAAGGAAAATGGAAATGTGATCGAGCCGTTGTCTTCGGAAAAAGAGATCAATATCAGCGGATTGTCGAATGAAAGAGATATTTCACCAAATGCTTTGAAGAACTTGCCTGATTTTGGTGAAAATTTTGCGGATTTTAAACGGGAAAACTTGGACGAATTACCTAAAGTCAGTATTTCCGAGGGAGGTGCGTTATCGGCCCGGCAAAATTTTGCTTCGAGTCAAGAAAATATTTATTCGCCGATTCAAATCGAAGAAAAAACAAATCTGCTGGATTCTTTGCAAGAACCTGCAATGCCGAGGGTTTCTTTGGCATCGGCGACATCACAAAATAGCACCGCATTGGAAAGCAGAATGACTGCGCCGGAAGAAGAGAGTGCAGATGATGAACTGGCTCGTCAATTTGCCGCCCAGGAGCGACAACGTTTAACGGAGATGGAACAACGGGCGAAAGCGTTAAATGCGGAAGAAGCGTTAAAGGTGGTTTTATCGGAACCGCAAGTGCCTGAGAGCACCGCATTGGAGGCAGACAGCACGCCTAACTATAAATCCTACGGCGATTCGTTAGTACATCCGGCGTTCCAACAACTGACCGCCAAACGGGAAAAACCAAGCACGCCATTGCCAAGTTTGGATCTTTTGGAACGTCGCCCTGCCCAATCGCAAGATATTACGCGTGAAGAAATTATGGACACGTCGCGCCGCATCGAACAGCAATTGCGTAATTTTAATATAAAAGCAACGGTGCAAGACGTACTTGTCGGTCCGGTTGTCACGCGTTATGAACTGGAATTACAACCGGGTGTGAAGGCATCGAAAGTGACCGGTATTGATACGGATTTAGCGCGCGCATTGATGTTTCGTTCGATTCGTGTGGCTGAAGTGATTCCGGGTAAACCTTATATCGGTATTGAAACGCCGAACGCGCATCGTCAAATCGTGCCGTTACGCGATGTATTGGATAGCGCAGAATTTCACAACGCCAAGGCTTTATTGCCAATGGCATTAGGAAAAGATATTAGCGGTAAACCGGTGGTGGTCGATTTGGCCAAAATGCCACACTTATTGGTGGCAGGGGCGACTGGCTCCGGTAAATCCGTGGGCGTAAATACGATGATTTTGAGCTTGTTGTTCCGCGTGCAACCGGAAGACGTGAAATTCATTATGATTGACCCTAAAGTGGTGGAACTTTCCGTGTATAACGATATTCCGCACTTGCTTACGCCGGTGGTTACTGATATGAAGAAAGCGGCAAATGCGCTTCGTTGGTGTGTGGATGAGATGGAGCGTCGCTATCGATTACTTTCTGCTTTGCGCGTGCGTAATATCGAGGGCTTTAACGAAAAAATCGACGAATATGAAGCCATGGGGATGCCAATTCCAAATCCGATTTGGAAACCTGGCGATACTATCGATCAAATGCCGCCGGCATTGAAAAAACTCAGTTATATTGTGGTAATCGTTGATGAGTTTGCCGATTTGATGATGGTGGCAGGAAAACAAATTGAAGAGTTGATTGCACGCCTTGCGCAAAAAGCCCGCGCTATCGGTATTCATTTGATCTTGGCCACGCAGCGTCCGTCCGTGGATGTGATCACCGGTTTAATTAAAGCCAATGTGCCAAGCAGGATTGCCTTTACCGTAGCAAGTAAAATCGACTCGCGTACTATTTTGGATCAAGGTGGTGCGGAAGCCCTACTTGGTCGTGGTGATATGTTGTACTCGGGCCAAGGTTCATCAGATCTCGTGCGTGTCCACGGTGCCTTTATGAGCGATGATGAAGTGGTGCGTATTGCCGATGATTGGCGTGCACGCGGTAAACCGGATTATATCGACGGCATTTTAGATGGCACTGACGATGAGGAAAATACTGAAAAAACGGCCGCTATCGGCGGTGAGTTGGATCCGCTGTTTGATGAAGTGATGGAATTTGTATTAAACACGGGTACTACGTCGGTTTCCTCTATTCAACGTAAATTTAGCGTCGGTTTTAATCGTGCCGCTCGTATTATGGATCAAATGGAAGAGCAAGGTATTGTGAGCGCCATGCAAAACGGTAAACGAGAAATTTTGGCGCACCGTCCCGATTATTAATTTCAATTCGACTTAAAAAGGAAAGTAAAATGAAAAAAACGCTGTTAAGACTCACTGCAATTCACGCTATCGGTGCGGGATTAATGGGCTTCAGTGCGGTGGTATTTGCTGATGCTGCGGGGGAATTACAGTTGCGTTTAAATCAAGTGCATGTATTAAGTGCTGATTTTACCCAAACCGTAACTTCCGCCGGCGGTAAAAACGTACAACAAGGTAGCGGCAAAATTCAAATTAAACGTCCGAATTTATTCCGTATGGATACCCAATCGCCGCAGGAAACTCAAATTATTGCCGATGGTAAAACCCTTTGGTATTACGATCCTTTCGTGCAACAAGTGACTGCGCAATGGGTAAAAGATGCAGTAAACGACACGCCGTTTGTATTGCTTACCAGCAACGATAATAGTCATTGGAATCAATATTCCGTAACGCAACAAGCGGATACCTTTGTGTTAAAACCGAAATCGGCCAAGAGCAATATCAGACAGTTTGATATTCGTGTGGATAGCGGCGGTGTATTGAAAAATTTCAGCACAACGGAAAAGGACGGTCAAACTAACCTTTACGTGCTACGCAATATTACCAATCAAACTTTATCGGATAACTTGTTTCAATTCACGCCACCGAAAGGCGTCGAGTTGGATGACCAACGCAAAAAATAACTCAAAGAATAAAGGGCGTATTTTAAGTACGCCCTCAATTTTTTCCCAATTCATAGGAAATAATGATGCCTAATTTTGATTTCGATTTTGCTGAGAATAGCTTTCAGCCATTGGCGGCGAGAATGCGTCCGACTAATCTCGAGCAATATTTTGGTCAATCGCATTTAATCGGTGAAGGTAAACCGCTACGCAAAGCCATTCAAGCCGGTCATGTGCATTCAATGATTTTCTGGGGGCCGCCGGGTACCGGTAAAACTACCTTAGCGGAAATTATCGCTAACCGCATTAATGCCGATGTGGAACGTATTTCTGCTGTTACCGGCGGCATTAAAGAAATTCGCGATGCCATTGATCGCGCTAAACAAAACTGCCTTGCCGATCGTAAAACCGTTTTGTTTGTGGATGAAGTACATCGTTTCAACAAAAGTCAGCAAGATGCTTTTTTGCCGCATATTGAAGACGGTACTGTTATTTTTATCGGCGCGACGACAGAAAATCCGTCTTTTGAACTGAATAATGCATTGCTCTCACGGGTGCGGGTTTATGTTTTGAAATCCTTAACCGTGCAAGAAATCGAACAAGTATTGCAACGGGCCGTGCAAGATTCGGAACGCGGGCTGGGCAACGCGCGGTTGGTTTTAGAAGACAATATTTTGCATCTGCTTGCCGAATATGTGAATGGCGATGCCCGCCTTGCGCTTAATTCCCTTGAATTGATGGCTGATATGGCAGATGAAACCGAAAACGGTAAAAAAATCGACCACACTTTATTGAAAGAAGTGCTGGGCGAACGTCAAGCACGCTTTGATAAACAGGGCGATCGTTTTTATGATTTGATTTCCGCTTTACATAAATCCGTGCGCGGCTCGGCGCCTGATGCGGCGTTGTATTGGTATGCGCGTATTTTAACTGCCGGTGGCGATCCGCTTTATGTGGCAAGACGTTTGCTGGCGATCGCATCGGAAGACGTTGGCAATGCGGATCCGCGTGCCATGCAAGTAGCGCTTGCCGCTTGGGATTGTTTCACCCGCGTGGGCCCTTATGAAGGCGAACGTGCTATTGCACAAGCGATTATATATCTCGCCGTCGCGCCGAAGAGCAATGCCGTTTACACCGCATTCAACGCCGCAAAACAACAGGCCAAAGCATTACCGGATTATGACGTACCGCCGCATTTACACAATGCACCGACTAATCTAATGAAAGAGCTTGGCTATGGCGCGGAATATCGTTATGCGCACGATGAGCCGAATGCTTATGCGGCAGGGGAAAATTATTTTCCGCAAGAAATGAAAGACACGCAATATTATTTTCCGACCAATCGCGGGATGGAAATTCAAATTAAAGAAAAGCTGGAACGCTTGCGTGAACAAGATAAAAATGCCTTGAAAAAAAGATATTAGTAAAACAGTAATAAAAATGCGACTTATAGGCATAAAAAGCACGTACTAAAAAGCGATCTTTTTATAAAAATTTCTTTTTGTTTTATTAAAAATGCGGCGGGTCTTAGCAAAATAAATAGAGAAAGCGAGATAAAACAATGAAATAAGCTTTTTCTTATTTTACAAAAATAAGACATGAAACGAGTTGAAAGCAAGACTCGACGAAGTATAATCGGCGCTTTATTTTTATTTTATTCGGATTTCTTTATGACAAGCGCAAATTCCAAAGCCTTTTTAGTGATTTTACTCGGCGTACTTTCCGCCTTCGGACCTTTCGTGGTGGATTTATATCTACCGTCATTGCCACAATTGGCGACCTTCTTCAACAGCACCGCATCCATGACCCAATTGACCTTAACCTCCGCGATGATCGGATTGGCGCTGGGACAATTGCTGCTTGGCCCGATTAGCGACAAATTTGGTCGTAAAAAGCCACTGATTATTTCCTTGCTGATTTATATTATTAGCACGATTTTCATTGTGTTTGCGCCGAATATCGAAACGATGATCGCACTACGCCTCATACAAGGTTTATCTTCGGCGGGCGGCGTGGTGATTTCCCGCGCGATAGCGACGGATTTGTATCGCGGCCGCGAAATGACACGTTTCTTCGGCTTGTTGATGACCATCAATGGCATGGCGCCAATTGTCTCGCCGATTCTAGGCAGCCTTTTATTAGAATACATCAGCTGGAAAGGCGTGTTTGCCTTCTTGGCATTGATTGGTGTCGCGGTGTTGGCTTTTTGTTTTCGTTTAAAAGAAAGTCTGAGCTCGGAAAATCGCTTGCAAGGTTCGCTGTTTTCCACTTTTTCTGCTTTTACCAAAATTGTCAAAAATCGATTATTTATGAGCTATGTAGGCATCGAAAGTTTCTTGCTTGGTGCAATGTTCGCCTACATCGCGGCATCGCCGTTTATTTTGCAAAGTTTTTACGGCTTGAGCGCCTTTGCTTTCAGTTTATGTTTTGGCGCGAATGGCGCGGCGTTAGTTATCGGCGCCAATGTCGGCGCGAAGTGGCCAAATAGCACCGCATTGAAGGCCGGTGTGGCGGGCTTTTTTGTCGCCGCAATTTATACCATTGCGGTATTAATGATTCAGCCGCATTGGTTTTGGGTGGAAATCGGTTTCTTTGCGATGTTGCTGTTAATGGGCTTAACGTTTCCGGCCATTTCGTCCCTTGCAATGGAAAGCGAACGTCAATATGCCGGCAGCGCCTCCGCCTTGTTAGGATTCGCCCCATTCTTTTTAGGCGGTATGGTCTCGCCATTAGTCGGCATCAGCGATATTTTTTACGCCACAGCAAGCGTAATTTTGGTGTGCGGATTGTTAGGTTTACTCATTTATTTGGCAATTCGCAAGCACATTGCGAATGTTGACTGATTACAAAGCACGTTTGTTTGCCTAGAATAAAAAAGCCTTGAAATTGTTATTTTCAAGGCTTTTTAGAATTTGATAAGTTTGCTTTGGATTGTTATTTGGTGGAGCTGGCGGGAGTTGAACCCGCGTCCGAAATTACTCTACCTTCAGTACTACACGTTTAGTCAGTCTTTAATTTCACTTAAGCATGCGGACAGACACGCTAAGCTTAAGCTAGTTTGATTCAATTTAGTGTTTCGATCCTCAAACGGTGGCTTCCACACGATCTCGTTTTGGTTTGACTCCGCGAACTCCCCGTCTTACGAGCGGAAGCTAGGGCGCGAAGGCTAAATGCAGGTTATTAAGCTGCTAAAGCGTATTGTTCGTCGTTTGCGACTATTTTTTTGCGGTTTGTTTACGAGGCCTACCGCACCTCGACGTGCACCTTGGGCTTCGCTAATCCCGTCGAATCCAGAATCAGCCCCAAAATTGGGCGCTAGTCTATCAAAAAAAAGCGATAAATCAAAGAATCTATTTATATCATGCGCTTTCAGCAGGAGGTAGCTTTCTAAGAATTGATGATGCGCTGATTTGGGCTTCCAATGCGGTGCTCCCGACGATGGCAAATAAATGCTTGAAAGTTTGCGCAAACGCTTCGCTTAAATTTAATTTATCTGTATACTTGAACAGTATTTTGCTTGCAGATATACTAAGCCAAAACTGTAATCAAGTGCGTAATCAGCACCGCATTGAAGCCGCCTTTTAACTATGTCTCCAGCCCGCAAAATCATTCACATTGATATGGATTGCTTTTATGCCTCGGTGGAAATTCGTGAGAATCCCGCCTTGCAAGGCAAGCCCGTTGCGGTGGGCGGCAGTTCGCGTCAGCGCGGCGTGCTCAGCACGTGCAATTATGAGGCGCGTAAGTTCGGTTTGCATAGCGCAATGCCGACGGCACAGGCGCTGAAAAAATGTCCGAATCTCATTTTGTTGCCGGTAAATATGGCGCGATATAAAGAAGTGTCCGCACAAATTCATCAAATTTTTCATCGTTATACCGACCTTATCGAACCGCTTTCGTTGGATGAAGCCTATTTGGATGTAACCGATTGCCAAAAATGCGCTGGTTCCGCCACTTGGATTGCGCAAGAAATTCGTCAAGCAATTTTTGACGAATTGCAGCTAACCGCTTCAGCCGGTGTGGCACCGCTGAAATTTCTCGCTAAAATCGCCTCGGATATGAACAAACCGAACGGCCAATTTGTGATTAAACCCGATGACGTAGCAAGTTTTGTCAAAACTTTGCCGTTAAAGAAAATTCCCGGCGTGGGTAAAGTGACGACACAGCGTTTGCTGGATATGGGATTGGAAACCTGCGCGGATATTCAAAAATCGGCACAAAACCTGTTACTTAATCAATTCGGCAAAATGGGCAAGCGCATATGGGATTTCAGCCACGGTATTGATGAACGCGAAGTGCAGGCGCACCGCGTACGAAAATCCGTCGGTGTAGAGCGTACTTTATCGGAAAATATTCATACCGCCGAACAAGGCCTTGCATTGCTGGAGAATCTTTATGCCGAATTGCTTCGTCGTCTTGAGCGCAGTGCACCGAATACACCTTTGTCGGCGTTTCGTAAAATTGGCGTGAAACTCAAATTTGCAGACTTTCAAGTAACGACCTTAGAAAAAACCGGCTTGCCGCTTTGTCTCGACAGCTTCCGACAATTACTTGGTCAAATTTGGCAACGCAGCCAAGGTAAATCCGTGCGCTTACTCGGTCTTCATGTGAATTTACCGGAAGGAAATAAACAAGAACAAATGAGTTTTTGGTAGTGTATAATTCTGCGCTTTTTATGGAGTCAATACGATGAACGCAACAATAGAACATAAATTAGAAGATATTATTTCGATTTTTAATCAATGTTTTGAACAAGAATATAATACGCGTTTGGTGAAAGGCGGCGAAGAACCAATTTATCTTCCGGCCAACGAGCAGGTGCCGTATAACGCCATTTATTTTGCACGCGGTTTTTACAGCAGCGCGTTGCATGAAATCGCACATTGGTTGGTCGCCGGCAAAGAACGGCGCAAATTGGAGGATTTCGGCTATTGGTACGAGCCTGACGGTCGTTCGGAAGCGCGTCAACGGGATTTTGAAAAAGTCGAAGTAAAACCGCAAGCGATCGAATGGATCTTAGCTACCGCTGCCGGTTTTCGTTATTTTGCCAGCGCCGATAATCTAAATGGTAATCCGGGCGATACGTTGCCGTTTAAATTGGCGGTGTATGAACAAGTCAAGGTTTATGCGGAAAAAGGCTTGCCGCAACGCGCAGAAACTTTACGCCGTGCGTTGGCGAAATTTTATGGTACGGAACAGCACCGCATTGAATTGGAAAAATTTGATGTAACGAGGATTTAGGCTAAAGACGTATTTGTCGAGTGCAAGTTCGGTTGATTTCGACCCCAAATTGAGGGGGCGTTTCAGCACCGCATTGAAGGCGCTTCCGCGCTGTCAATTTTTCCCTAAATCGGCTAGAATACGCCGATTTTATTTTTGGCTTTAACTTTAAAATTATGAAAGATTCGATTATTACCAAACTAGAAAGTTTGAAAGAACGTTATGAAGAATTAGAGGCGTTGTTAGGCGATGCTTCAGTGATTAGTGATCAGGATAAATTTCGCGCCTATTCCAAAGAATATGCGCAACTTGAAGAAGTTGTGAAATGTTTCAATCGTTGGACGCAGCTTAATCGCAATGTTGAAGAGGCAGAAATGTTACTCGACGATGCAGAAATGAAAGAAATGGCGCAAATGGAAATTGAAGTGTCCAACGCGGAAATTGAAGAAACGGAACAACAACTTCAAATTCTCTTGCTGCCGAAAGATCCGAATGACGAATATAACTGTTATTTGGAAATCCGTGCGGGTACCGGCGGTGATGAGGCGGGGATTTTCGCCGGTGATTTGTTTCGCATGTACAGTCGCTATGCAGAAAGCAAACGCTGGCGTGTCGAAATGCTTAGCGCCAATGAAAGCGAGCAGGGTGGTTATAAAGAAGTGATTGTAAAAGTCAGCGGCGAGGGCGTGTATGGTCAGCTTAAATTTGAATCGGGCGGTCACCGCGTACAACGTGTGCCGAAAACCGAATCGCAAGGGCGTATTCATACTTCCGCTTGTACCGTTGCGGTGATGCCGGAACTACCGGAATCGGAAATGCCGGAAATCAACCCTGCAGATTTGCGTATTGATACTTATCGTTCGTCCGGTGCTGGCGGTCAGCACGTAAATACCACCGATTCCGCAGTGCGTATCACACATATTCCGACCGGCATCGTGGTGGAATGCCAAGACGAGCGTTCGCAACATAAAAATAAAGCCAAAGCAATGTCTGTATTGGCATCACGTATTGTACAGGCGGAGCAGGAACGTCAAGCCGCGGAACAAACGGATATGCGCCGTAACTTATTAGGGTCCGGCGATCGTTCCGATAAAATCCGTACCTATAACTATCCGCAAGGTCGTGTAACGGATCACCGCATTAACTTGACGATTTATCGTTTAGACGAAGTGATGAACGGCAAAATCGATGAGTTAATCCAGCCAATTATCACCGAATATCAAGCAGATCAGTTGGCGGCGTTGTCAGAACAAAATTAACCTCTGGGGCATCCGGTTTTCGGATGTCCTTTTAAATTAAATTTACTAAGGAAAATGAACAGATGCTGGTAGAAAACCCTAGTGCAGATTGTTCCGATAATGGCGCGAGCGTTTATCCGATTCAGTTTGCAAGTCGATTTAAACGTTGGTGTGTGGCATTAATTGATAATTTGATGTGTTACGGTTTTATGTTCATGGGAATCATGATATTTAACTTGTTAGGCGCAATTGATATCGGCCACATTATCGGCTTGGTTTTATATGTTATTTTGCAACTCTATGTTATGAAAACCTATGGACAAACCCTTGGAAAGCGTTGGTTAAATATTCGAGTGCTGGATTATATGACAAACCGACCGCTCAGTTTCGGACGATATGTCATCAGAGAGTTTTTAGATTTCGGTTTAAATACCTCGGGGCTGGTCATTATTAATGCTATTGTTGCATTTGTGAATCAGCAACGTCGTTCGTTTACCGATATTATTATGTCAACGATTGTTGTTAAAAATTAATGAATTACCGACAATGGCTGGCTGACGCGACGCAACGACTTAGCCAGGCCAATCCGAACGAAAATGCCAAAATTGACGCATTGGTATTGCTCCAACACGCGACCGGTAGATCGCGTACACAAATTTTAGCATTCGAGGAAACGCAAATAGATGAAAAAATGAGCGCTGATTTAACCGCGCTTTTGGCGCGTCGGTTAAAAGGCGAACCTATCGCTTATATTCTCGGTGAAAAAGAATTTTGGTCGTTGCCGTTGAATGTGTCGGTGGATACGTTGATTCCGCGTCCGGATACGGAAATTTTAGTGGAAAAGGCATTGGACATTGCGCTTGAAAAGCTTCATAAAAAAACCTCACCCCTTCGCATTCTCGATCTTGGCACCGGCACCGGCGCTATTGCGTTAGCGCTGACTTCCGAGCTAACGCCGCGCTGTCAAAAACAAGGTGTTCAATTAGAAATCATCGGCGTAGATTTCATGCCCAATGCGGTGCTCTTGGCGAAGTCCAATGCGGTGAAAAATCAACTAAATGCAATTTTTTTACAAAGCCATTGGTTTGAAAAGGTAACCGGAAAATTCGATATCATCGTCAGCAATCCGCCTTATATTGACCAGAACGATGTGCATTTAAGCCGAGGCGACCTGCGCTTTGAACCGCGTTCGGCATTGGTAGCGGAAGAGCAAGGCTATGCGGATTTGCGTCATATCATCGAGCAAGCGCCACATTATTTGAAGGAAAATGGCGCGTTACTACTGGAACACGGTTGGCAACAAGGTGCAAAAGTGCGGTCGATTTTCCGCGAGAATTCCGGGCGGCAAGTTGCAACGGTGCGGGATTACGGCGACAATGAACGTGTTACCTTAGGATTTTGGAAAAATCATGAAATACAATAGACGTGCGTTATACGATGAATTTGTCACTTTTTATTTAGCGGTTTGCGACGATGAAGGTAATGCACTACGACGCGTTCGTTCATTAATGGGCGGTTTGGTACGCAAAGCCCGCCGCGAGATTTCCCTTGACCTGCCGTTAGAGCACCGCATTGAACGCTTGCTGCAACTGGTTTACGGCGATTGGGGCTTTCATTGTGATGCCGACGAATATTTTTACGCACGTAATCTTTATTTGCCTTACGTATTGGAATATCGCCAAGGTATGCCGGTCAGCCTTGGCGCCATTGTATTGTATTTGGCCGAGGCGCTGGATTTGCCGATTTATCCGGTTAATTTTCCGACCCAACTAATTTTGCGTGCGGAAACGAATGGCGAAGCGGTGTTTATTGATCCTTGGAACGGCACTTATATTTCGCAACAAAAATTACAGCGACTTTACGAAGGCGCTTTTGGTTTTGGCGCTGAAATTCAACCCGAAGAATTGGCGCGCGCCGATTTGCCTTTGTTGTATTCCCGTTTTGAGCAGTTGGCGAAGAACGCGCTGATCCGCGAAGAACATAACGATATGGCATTTCATTACATTGAATCCTTGATTCGTGCAAAACATAATCCTTACGATATTCGCGATCGCGGTTTAGTATTGGCGCAAATGGGCGCGTATCAAGCGGCGTTGCAAGATTTAGAATTTTTCGTAGAGCAACACCCGCAAGATCCGACTGCGGGTTTAATTCGCACTCAACTTTTAGAACTCAAAGGCGAAGTAGAAAAAGCACGTCATCTTATTAATTAATAAAGGAAAATTTATGCAAAACAAAATTGTAAAAATCGGCGATATTGATGTCGCTAATGATAAACCTTTCGTGCTTTTCGGCGGCATGAATGTGTTGGAAAGTCGCGATATGGCCATGCAAGTGTGCGAAGCCTATGTAAAAGTGACGGAAAAACTCGGCGTGCCTTACGTGTTCAAGGCATCCTTTGATAAAGCTAACCGCTCTTCCGTGCATTCCTATCGCGGTCCGGGCATGGAAGAGGGGTTGAAAATTTTCCAACAATTAAAAGACACTTTCGGCGTAAAGATTATTACCGACGTACATGAAATTTATCAATGCCAATCGGTTGCTGAGGTGGTAGATGTGATTCAATTGCCGGCGTTCTTAGCGCGCCAAACCGATTTGGTTGAGGCGATGGCGCGTACCGGTGCAGTGATTAACGTAAAAAAACCGCAATTTTTGAGTCCGGGACAAATGGGCAATATTGTAGAAAAAATCGAGGAATGCGGTAACGATCAAGTCATTCTTTGCGATCGCGGTACGAATTTCGGTTACGATAATTTAGTCGTGGATATGTTGGGCTTCGGGGTGATGAAGAAAGTCTCTAAGGGCAGTCCGGTCATTTTTGACGTAACCCATTCATTACAATGTCGTGATCCGTTCGGCGCCGCATCGGGCGGTCGTCGTGCGCAAGTGACCGAACTGGCCCGTTCCGGTTTGGCAGTAGGCATTGCCGGTTTATTCTTAGAAGCCCATCCGGATCCGAAAAATGCCAAATGCGACGGCCCTTCGGCATTGCCGCTTTGTGTATTGGAAGATTTTGTCTCACAAATGAAAGCGATTGATGATCTAGTAAAATCTTTCCCGGAATTGGATACTTCAATTTAATTTAACGTGCGGTTAAAAAACGAAAGTTTTTATAGTGCCGCTCAAAAGGAGAATATTGATGATGCAAATTGTTTTTTTAGATAGCACCGCTATTCCAAAACACATCCCGATTCCACGCCCGGATTTTGCGCATGATTGGATTGAATATGAACGAACTTCAGCAGAAGAAACCGTCGAGCGAGCGAAAGACGCCGATATTGTGATTACCAGCAAAGTAATTTTTGATCGCAAGACCTTAGAACAATTACCAAAACTCAAACTAATTGCGCTAACAGCGACCGGAACCAATAACATTGATCTGGTCGCGGCTGCAGAATTAGGCGTGGCAGTGCGTAATGTGACAGGATATTCCAGTACGACGGTGCCGGAACACGTTTTGGGCTTGATTTTCGCGCTCAAACACAGTTTGGCCGGTTGGTTGCGTGATCAAACATCGGCCAAATGGGCGGATTGTCCGCAATTTTGTTATTTCGATTATCCGATTACCGATGTGCGTGGTTCTACGTTGGGCGTGTTCGGTAAAGGTTGTTTAGGCAGCGAGGTCGGACGTTTGGCGCAAGCACTCGGTATGAATGTGCTATATGCCGAGCACCAAGATGCGACGATTTGTCGCGATGGTTACTCGCCGTTTAACGAGGTGTTAAAACAAGCGGATATCGTTACTTTACATTGCCCGTTGACAGAAAATACCCAAAATTTAATCAATGCGCTCACCCTGTCACAAATGAAAAAAGGCGCATTTTTAATCAATACGGGACGTGGTCCTTTAGTGGATGAAACCGCTTTATTGGACGCGTTAAAAAGCGGCCATTTAGGCGGTGCAGCGCTGGACGTATTGGTGAAAGAACCACCGGAAAAAGACAATCCGTTAATTTTGGCAGCCAAAACCATGCCGAACTTAATTATCACGCCACACATCGCTTGGGCAAGTGATAGCGCGGTGACGACTCTAGTGAAAAAAGTGACGCAAAATATCGAAGACTTCGTTAAAAGTCTATAGTTTCCTCCCTATATGAACGGTATGGGTTATTTTAATGCCTGCATGCTTAAAGGTAATGGCGTCAATGCGGTGCTGAAATGACCTTGTACCGTTTATGTCGAGCAATACGAACGAAAACATGAATTTACCGATTTCCCTTTATATCGCCTTGCGTTATTGGCGCGCCAAAAGCGCCGACCGTTTCGGACGATTGGTCGCTAATCTCGCCAGTTTCGGTATTGTACTGGGCGTTATGGCGTTGATCATCGTGCTTTCGGTGATGAACGGTTTGGAAGGCTATCAAAAACAACAAGTGCTTTCCGCCATTCCGCACGCTGTGGTGAGCGAAGCAGAACCGATTTCCAGCCAAGAAAGGTTGAAAAAACTGCCGCCTTTCGTCCAAAAAGCAGTACCGATTAATCGTACCGATGTGATTTTTCAAACGGCAAAAGGTGTCAGCGCCGGACAAGTGATCGGCGTACGGGCGTTTTCAGACGATCCATTATTGGAAAGCCTTGATAATAGGCGTTTCAATGCGGTGCTGCCGGAAGGCGAATTTAAGCTTATTATCGGCGATCAACTGGCGCAAAAACTCGGCGTGAATATCGGCGATAAAATTCGTTTAATGATTACCGAAAACAGTCAATATACGCCGTTCGGCCGCGTACCGATGCAGCGTTTATTTACCGTTAGCGAAATTTATTTTGATTACGGCGAAGCTTCCGCTTATCAGGCCTTTGCGGATTTATCGGACATCGGGCGTTTAATGCGGATTCAACCGAATCAGGCTCAAGGATATCGTTTATTTTTGGATGATCCTTTTTTGATTACCGAATTGCCGCAAGCTTTTCCGGATAAACAAATTACCGACTGGCGCGTGCAAAAAGGCGAATTTTTCCAAGCCGTACGGATGGAAAAAAATATGATGGGCTTGTTGATTAGCTTGATTATCGTGGTGGCGATTTCCAACATCGTCACCTCATTGAGTTTGATGGTGGTGGATAAACAGGGCGAAATCGCCATTCTGCAAACTCAAGGGCTGACCAAATCGCAAGTGCGCGCAGTATTTATTTATCAAGGCTTATTAGTCGGCTTGGTGGGCACGCTTATTGGCACCGCATTAGGCGTGCTAATTACGCTAAACCTGACAGAAATTATTGCGCTATTCAATTCGAGCGGTGTTTTTTTGCCGATTGCATTGGCGCCGTTACAAATCGTGATTGTTATTGCGTTTTCTTTATTATTATCGCTGCTATCAACCGTTTATCCCGCTTATCGTGCCGCAAAAACCGAGCCCGCAGAAGCATTACGTTATGAGTAAATCATGAGTCAATATTTATTACAGTGCGAAAACATCAGTAAATTTTACCAAGAAGGCGACCTCCGAACGCAAGTACTAAAAGGCGTTTCTTTCGCTATGCGGCCGAATGAATTGGTCGCGATTGTCGGCAGTTCGGGATCGGGCAAAAGTACGCTTTTGCATACCCTAGGCGGGTTGGATCAACCAAGCAGTGGCGAAGTGTTTATCAAAGGCCGCTCTTTGCAAAAAGCTTCTGCAGCAGAATTAGCGAAATTGCGTAATCAAAACCTCGGTTTCGTGTATCAATTCCATCACTTAATGGCGGATTTTAGCGCTTTGGAAAATGTGATGATGCCGCTGCTAATTGGTAATCAAAATAGAACCGAAGCTAAAGATCGTGCGGAACAAATGCTCAATGCGGTGGGCTTGGGGCACCGCATTGAACATCGCCCTTCGGCATTGTCCGGCGGTGAACGGCAACGGGTGGCGATTGCCCGAGCATTGGTGAATCACCCCGCTTTAGTGCTAGCCGATGAGCCGACCGGAAATTTAGATCACAAAACTACGGAAAGTATTTTCGAGTTGATTCGGCAACTTAACCAAGAACAACATATCGCCTTTTTATTGGTGACCCACGATATGAACTTGGCGGGAAAATTATCACGTCGCCTAACCATGCAAGACGGCGTGCTAAAGGAAGACTTGTAATGAATACGCCATTTTTTATTAGCTGGCGTTATCAACGCGGCAAGCAAAAAAATCCGCTGGTGGCGCTCATCGCAAAATTTTCTGCTGTTGGCATCGCCCTTGGCGTTGCGGTGTTGATTGTCGGCTTGAGCGCGATGAACGGTTTTGAGCGTGAACTTAATCAACGCATTCTCGCCGTCGTGCCGCACGCAGAAATTACGATTAACCCGAATGCCAATGAGGCAACGATTAATCACAAAGATATGTTAATTTCCCGTTTAAAAATGAACGAAAAAATTGTTGCACTTTCGCCTTTTGTCAGCTTTACCGCATTGGTAGAAAATGGCAGTAAGTTGAAAGTGGTGCAAGTGAAAGGCGTGGATAAAGACGCCGAAGATCAAGTCAGTTCCCTCGGAAAATACGTACAAGATGACGGGTGGCAGCGATTTGGGAAGGAGGGCGGTTTAGTACTCGGCTCGGGCATCGCAAAAGATTTAGAAGTAAATGCCGGCGACTGGGTTACGTTGTTAATTTCACAACAAAACGGCACGGAGAACGTGTCGCAACCTCATCGCGAACGAGTGCAAGTGACTGGTATTTTGCGCTTAGACGGTCAGCTTGATCACAGCTATGCCTTACTTTCTTTGCCACAAGCGCAGGAATTATTAGGCTATCAGGCGGGGCAAATCAGCGGCGTCGAATTGAAAGTCGCCGATCCGTTTAAAGTTCAGGAACTGGATTATTCTGCGTTAGGTGATTATCCGCAGTCGCTTTATATACAAAATTGGATTGCTAAATTTGGTTATATGTATCGCGATATTCAGCTTATTCGTAGCGTGATGTACATCGCGATGGTGTTGGTGATCGGCGTAGCATGTTTCAATATCGTTTCAACGCTGATTATGGCGGTGAAAGATAAGCAGGGCGATATTGCGATTTTGCGAACATTGGGTGCCAATAACGGTTTTATTAAGCGTATTTTCATTTGGTATGGCTTGCAGGCGGGGATGAAAGGTTGTTTGATTGGGATTGTGCTGGGCGTGTTGTTTGCGTTGAATTTGACGAGTTTAATTCAAGGCTTGGAACGTTTATTCGACAAGAAATTACTTTCCGATGGCATCTATTTTGTAGATTTTCTGCCGAGTGAGCTTCATTGGCAAGATGTCTTGCTTGTTTTAGCGGCAGCGTTACTCCTCAGTCTGTTGGCAAGCCTTTATCCGGCGAATCGAGCAGCCAAACTTCAACCGGCTCAAGTTTTGAGTAATCATTAATTCAGCGTTAAAATATTTCTAATGAACTAGTTTACTAGTACATAAAATAAGTGTAGAGTACCTCACATATTTTTTATTAAACATAAATAATTATAAGAGAGTGATTATGACGAAAGAAAAAATTGAAATTAAAGTGGCAAATGACGACACACGTATTGAAAAAGTAGATCAGGTTTTACCGCCTATTGCCTTATTGGAAAAATTTCCGGCCAGTGAAGAAGCCGCCGCATTAGTTCAACGAACCCGTCATAAAGCGCATAATATTATTCACGGCGAAGATGATCGTTTATTGGTGATTATCGGCCCTTGTTCCATTCACGATCCGAAAGCTGCGCTTGAATACGCTAACCGCTTAAAACCGTTACGCGAAAAATATAAAGACAGCCTTGAAATCATTATGCGCGTGTATTTTGAAAAACCACGCACTACGGTGGGTTGGAAAGGCTTAATTAACGATCCGTATTTAAACGATACTTACCGTTTAAACGACGGTTTACGCATCGCGCGTAAATTGCTTTCCGACATCAATAATCTCGGCGTGCCTTCCGCCGGTGAATTTTTGGATATGATTACACCGCAATATGTGGCGGATTTTATGAGTTGGGGAGCAATCGGGGCGCGCACAACCGAATCTCAAGTTCATCGTGAACTTGCCTCCGGGTTATCTTGCGCAGTCGGTTTTAAAAATGCCACCAACGGGGGCGTGAAAGTGGCGCTTGATGCTATTGGTGCGGCGGAAGCACCGCATTACTTCTTGTCGGTAACTAAATTCGGTCACTCCGCCATCGTTTCCACCAAAGGTAACGAAGACTGCCATATTATTTTACGTGGTGGCGATAAAGGCCCGAATTATCGCGCGGACGATGTGGCGGCAGTTTGTGCCAACATCGAAAAATCCGGCCGCGTGCCGCACGTAATGATTGATTTCAGTCATGCCAACAGCAGTAAACAGTTCAAAAAACAAATGGACGTATGCGAAGACGTATGCAAGCAAATCGCTGGCGGTTCAACGCAAATTTTCGGCGTTATGGTGGAAAGTCATTTAGTCGAAGGGCGCCAAGATTTGGTTGACGGCAAAGCCGCGACTTACGGTCAAAGCATTACCGATGCCTGTATCGGTTGGGAAGATAGCGAATTGTTGCTTAAACAATTATCTGACGCCGTACTGGCTCGCCGTAAAATCAATTCATAATTCTAATCGCGCTCAAATTCCGAGCGCTGAAAACAGCACCGCATTGGCGTGGGTTCCAATGCGGTGCTGTTTTTGATATCCACCGATTGCTGAAAAAAGGAGCGCGCTATGCAAGATATGATCAATGGACTGTTAATCGTTTTAGCGCCGATGTTATCGGGTTATGCGATAAAAATTAAAAATAACAGGCAAATTGCGAACATCGATCATATCGTGATGTTTTTGCTATATATCATTTTGTTTTTAATGGGCTATTTGTTGGGACAACTTGATGATCTCGAAAACCAATTACCGATTATCGGCAAAACGGCGGCAACGCTTTCCGCCATTATTCTGGCTTCAAATTTGTTCGGATTGATCCTTTACGATTGTTTTAATCCTGCCGTGCCGCTTAAATCGAAAGCTAAAATCGATTCCCGCCGGCATGCTTTAATCGACTCCTTTAAGCTTTCCGGCACGGTGGTTATTGGTACGCTATGCGGATGGTTATTTAAATCTCATCTAATGTTGCCCGCCGGCATTAATCTTTATGTGTTGATCGTGCTGATTTTTTTCGTCGGCATTCAACTGCGTAATAACGGTATTTCTTTAAAAGAAGCGTTATTCAATAAGCGCGGCTTTCAAACCGGCATCGTGTTTACCGTTACTTCTTTGTGTGGTGGCATAATTGCCGCATTTGTACTGGCCATGCCGATTACGCAAGGTTTGGCGTTTGCTTCCGGGATGGGGTGGTATTCTTTATCCAGCGTGGTGTTGACCAACGCCTGGGGGCCGGTGCAGGGCGGTATCGCATTTTTTAACGATTTATCGCGCGAAATTATTAGCCTCTTTGCTGTTCCGATTTTTATGCGGCATTTTCGTTCCACCGCAATCGGTATCACCGGCGCCACCGCATTGGATTGTACACTGCCGATTATCCAAAAGTCCGGCGGCATTGAAGTGACGCCGATTGCCATTTCTTTCGGTTTTGTCACCAATATTTTACCGCCGCTTTTATTGGTCTTTTTTTCCAGTATTCCCATTTAACCCATAATGATAATTTTCCGGTTAAATTGATGCCCGTTATCTAAAGGAGCAGAAGATGCAACAAAAATATTCGAATCTTACGATTAGCCTGGTGTGGTTTAGTGCCGCTATTTCCATGGCGGAAATTCTCACCGGCACTTGGTTCTCTCCATTAGGCTGGCGACAAGGACTACTGGCAATTGTATGCGGCCATCTTATCGGCGGTGCGATGTTCTTCTGCGCCGGTTTTATCGGTGCGAAAACCCAAAAAAGCGCGATGCAAACAGTACAAATTTCATTTGGGCGAAAAGGCTCGGCGCTGTTTTCCGTGCTGAATTCATTACAGTTAATGGGATGGACGGCGGTGATGATTTATATGGGCGCGGAAGTCATTTCCATTTTAAATCGACAAGGTATTGATAACGCCTTTTTTCCCTTATTTACTCTCGGTTTAGGCTTGCTAATTATCATTTGGTTATTGCTCGGTTTTACTAATCTGGGGATAATCAAAAGTGTTTCGCTCGGCACCATGTTTCTATTAATGCTTTGGCTTACGTTGCAGATTATTCGACATGATTTCGTGCCGATGGAAAGCCAGGCGATTAAATTCGGTACAGCGGTCGAAATTGCTGCAATTATGCCACTGTCTTGGATTCCGGTGGTTTCCGATCACACCAAAAATACTCAAACGCCGTTAAAAACCACGTTACTTTCCACGCTAATTTATACGCTCACGAGTTGCTGGATGTATTCCATCGGACTCGGCGCCGCATTGGTGACCGGCAAATCGGAAATTTCGCAAATCTTGGCGCTTTCCGGCGTTAGTATTGTCGGCGTATTGATTGTCGTCACTTCCACTATGATCAACACCGCATTGCCCGCCCATTCGACGGGCATGAGCTTGAACAATATTTGGTCGAAATTAAACGTAAAAGCGCTTTCAATTTTAACCGTGCTTGTGGGCACCGCATTGGCGTCTGCTTTACCGGTGACGCAATACGAACATTTTTTGTTTTTTATCGGTTCGGTTTTTGCGCCGATGATTGGCGTATTAATGGCGGATTTTTTCGTATTTAAACAAACCGAGCCGCGCAACACATTGGACGCGGTCGGCTTAACTCTCTGGTTTATCGGTTTTGTGCTTTACCGCGTGTTAATGTGGCTGGAATGGGAAAGCTTGTTGGGGTTGACTTTTCCGGTGATTCTATTGACTTTTGGGCTTACCATCGCGGTGAGAAAATGCTTTTGGAAATAAAGATAAAAAAGAGCGATTGTGATCGCTCTTTAGTTTATTTTTTCCAAATTACATGAAATTCGCGTTCATCTTCGCGGTGAGAAATTAACAATTTAGCGAATACATTGTCCATTTCGTCATCAGCATTAACTAAGCCAATCCACACTTCGGCAAAGGCTTCTGGGTCAATGAGCACGCCGATTTCCTGTTCCCAATCGTCCGCTGTTTCCACAAATTCCACGGCGCCGTGATCTTCAAATTGCAGATTAAACAGCACAATATCCGCCGGATCGAGATTTTCTCCCGCCATTTCCAAGAAAATATCGTAAGCGATATTAATTGCCGTATCGGGATCGAGTTTTTGAATATCAGTTGTCATGTTGTGTCCTTGTTCGATAAAAGTCGGGCGGTATCATACCGAAATCACAAAGGCGGTCAAATTTCTCGGCGTTTACGGTGTTATAGCCGCCACTATACAAAGTCGGCAAGGGCACATTTTGTTCGGGTTTTGGTTGAATTGCCGAGTTCAAAAATAGCACCGCATTGGAAGCGCTTCCAATGCGGTGCTGTTGGCGTATGTCAGATAATCGCAGCGTTATCCGACTTATTTTGGCCGGTGCGGAATTAACCCGTATTGCGCATACCCGCTGCGATGCCGGTGATGGTGATCATCAAAGCTTGTTCCACGTCAGGATTCGGCGCTTGCGGATTTTCGCGCAAGCGGTGAAGCAATTCCACTTGCAGAAGGTTGAGCGGGTCAGTGTAAATATTGCGTAACGCGATGGAATCGGCGATCCACGGCAAATCGGACATCAGTTCGCTTCGATGGGAAAGCGAGAGTACGGTTTGAATGTCCGCCCGTAGTTGTTCGCGCAAGCTTTCACCTAAATACCAAAGCGATTTTTTAACCAAGCGTTGGTCGTATTGTTGCGAAAGCCAAGTGTCGGTTTTACTAAATACCATTTCCAACATTCCGATACGGGTGGAGAAGAACGGCCAGTTGTCGCACATTTCACGGATAAGCCCGCCTTTGCCGCTTTCAATCGCCTGACGCACTGATGCGCCGGCACCAAGCCAAGTTGGTAACATTAAGCGGTTTTGCATCCAGGCAAAAATCCATGGAATAGCACGCAAACTTTCTACGCCGCCGTTCGGATTTCGTTTTGTCGGACGCGAGCCAAGCGGTAATTTGGAAAGTTCTTGCTCCGGTGTAGCGCTACGGAAATAAGGCACGAAATCTTTATCGCCGCGTACCACGTTGCGATAAATCTCGCAAGAAACCGCGGAAAGTTCCTCCATCACATCGCGCCATTGCGGTTTAGGTTCCGGTGGCGGTAACAGGTTCGCTTCTAAAATCGCGCTGGCGTACAGATCGAATGTTTCTACCGCTACAGCAGGCAAACCGAGTTTAAAGCGGATCATTTCTCCTTGCTCGGTCACGCGTAACCCGTTTTTGAGCGAACGCGGTGGCTGGGAAAGTAAGGCCGCGTGCGCCGGTGCGCCACCTCGCCCGATAGTGCCGCCGCGACCGTGAAATAAGGTGAGTTCAATACCCAGTTTTTCCGTTAAGTTGACCAAGGCTTCTTGTGCGCGATATTGCGCCCAAGAGGCTGCCATCATGCCGGCGTCTTTTGCCGAATCCGAATACCCGATCATAACCATTTGACGATTATTGATGACGCCACGATACCAGCCGATATTAAACAGTTGGCACATGACTTCTTCGGCAGCGTCCAAGTCGTCTAGGGTTTCAAACAACGGCACGACAGGGATATGGAACGGCACGCCGGCTTCTTTTAACAATAAATGCACGGCAAGTACGTCCGATGCGGTGCGCGCCATGGAGATAATGTAGCAGGCGATAACGCCGGCTTTTTGTTCGGCGATAACTTTACAGGTATTTAAAATTTCTTGTGTTTCTTCCGATGGTGTCCAATTTCGCGGAATTAACGGACGGCGCGAGCTGAGTTCTCGAATCAGGAAGGCTTGTTTGTCATCTTCCGTCCATTGAGAATAATCGCCTAAGCCGATATAGCGAGTGATTTCCGCAATGGCCTCAGTGTGACGCGTGCTTTCTTGGCGAATATCCATTTGTGAAAGCGTCACGCCAAAGCAACGAATGCGGTGCAAAATATCCAATAACGAACCGTTTGCGATAATCCGCATACCGCAGGCAATAAGCGATTGATAGCAATCGTAAAGCGGTTCCCAAAGCTGATTGTCTGTCAAAATAATGTCGTCTTCGGAAAAGCGCGGCGCACGATCAGCCAAACGATCGTCGAAATAAGCAAGGGTGTCGGTAAGCTTACCACGCAAGCCTTTCACTACAGCGCGATAAGGTTCTAAATGATCACCGTATTTGGTTCGAAATTCATCGGTGCATTTCGTCATAGAAAGTTCGTCGGCGAGTTCGCTGATGTCTTGTAAGAATAAATCCGCCGCTTTCCAACGAGCAAAGTGCAAGACTTTGCGGGTAATTTTTGCGGTTACAAAGGGATTGCCGTCACGATCACCGCCCATCCAAGAAGAAATTCGCACCGGTTTTAAACCTACCGGTAAATCGTAACCTAAAAATTTGCGCGCGTTTTCATTTAATTGACGCAAAAATTCCGGTACTGCTTGCCATAAGCTGTTTTCCAGCATTGCAAAGCCCCATTTGGCTTCGTCGAAGGGTGTTGGGCGAACGGTACGGATTTCATTAGTGTGCCAAGCTTCGGCGATGAGACGTAGCAATAAACGCTCAATTACATTGCGTTCTTTTTCGGTTAAATCGTCATGCTCCAATTTGCTTAAACATTTGTTGATTTCAACGTGTTTATGAATCAGTGAACGACGGGTAGTTTCTGTCGGATGTGCGGTTAACACCAGTTCAATTAAGAGCTTTTCGATGGTTTTATAAACTTTTTCTTTCGAGGCGTTTTCCGCTTTTAAACGCTGAAACAGCGCTTGTAACGAACGATCCGCTGGTGCTTTTTGCGAATGTTCGCGCGAGATAGTTTGATATTGTTCGGCAATATTAGTGAGATTTAAAAATTGGCTGAAAGCACGCGCTACGGGGATAATGTTGTCGGTTGAAATATTGGCGAGGGTAGTAAGCAATTGTTGTCGCGCATTATCGTCTCCTGCACGGGAGTCGCGCGATAATTTGCGAATATTTTCAATCAGTTCCAAAATATCAGCGCCTTGCGCATCGTTAATAGTTTCTCCGAGAAAACGCCCTAACATATTGATGTTACTGCGTAGCGTGACATATTCTTGTGTCATACAAACTCCTGAAAAATAAAATTTAAAAAAACGGGCACAGGTATAACTAAAAATAGGAGGAGGGTCAAATTCTATTAAAAGAAAACTTGGTAAAAAATAGAAAAATTAAGTTTAATTTAAAAAATAACCGCATTTCCTAGTTTTTATCTAGAAAATGCGGTCGTTTTTTTGAGAGTTATAAAAGTGTTTTGACGGATTTACGCAATACTAATTCAGGGTAGATGTCAATGCGGTGCCCGTGGGGAAGTTCATTTTTATCTTTTTGTGCAATACGCTCGAACAATAAATTGACCGCTTGTGCGCCCAAACGCGATTTGGATTGATGAATCGTAGTTAAGGGTGGCGCGTAAAAACGGGAGGCGTGAATATTGTCGTAGCCGATAATGGAAATATCATCCGGCACGCGTAGGCCTTTTTCGGTAATCGCTGAAATCGCACCGAGCGCCATGACATCGTTGCAACAGAATACTGCGCTTGGTAATTCCTCTTGCTGTAAAATTTTGTTCATACATTCGTAGCCGTCTTCCGGCTCGAAATAGCCTTCCGTCACCCAGTTTTTATTGATGGTTAGACCTGCCTCGCACATTGCTTTTTGAAAACCTTCGTAACGGGTACGAGCGGTGGTTTTGCTGAGTTCGCCGGCGATGATGCCGATATTTTTATGACCGCAATCGATTAAATGTTTGGTCGCGAGATAGCCGCCGCTAAAACTGTTATCTTCAATGATGTCCGTATTGCCGTTCGGTCCCCAATCCATTACCACCATTGGTACCGAAGCAAAATTAGACAATAAGTCCAACGAGCTTGGCGTATATTCCGAACACATTACGAGTAGGCCGTCTACGCGTTTTTTGGCTAACATTTCCAAGTGGTTTTTGATCTTTTCCGGTTCGTTTTGCGTGTTGCATAAAAACAGCGAATAACCTTGACGGTAGCAATGTTCTTCCACCGCATGAATAATTTCCGCAAAATACGGCGCTTCACTGGTGGTTACGATCATGCCGATGGATTTGGTGGTATTTACTTTTAAGCTGCGCGCTACGGCACTCGGCGAATATTTTAAAATTTTAATGGCTTGATGAACGGCTTCTTCCGTTTCTTTCGCCACAAATCGGGTTTTATTAATTACATGGGAAACAGTGGTAGTGGACACGCCGGCCATTTTCGCCACATCTTTAATGGTTGCCATATGAGATACCCTTAGAAAAATTTTTCCCATTATAAGGATTGCAGGGGAATAGTTAAGCAAAGGATAAAAATTTTTTAAAAAAGATCGTTTTTTTTCTTTTTCTTGCTAGAATGACGACCGTTTTAACGCATCAAAAAAGGAGCAAAAATGAGTGATTTTGGTTATGCCATGATTATGGTGGTATTTAGTATGACTATTGTTGTAGGGCTAGCTGTTTCAATTTTTTAATTGGAATGATATTTGTGAAATCACCGCATTTTGCATCAGGTAAAGTGCGGTGATTTTTTATGTTTTTTTGCTTGAAAATCAAAAATATGGTAAAAATAGCGCCGATTTATTCATTTACAAAACTAGGAAGCAAAATGTCAAACTTACAACAAATCATCGAAAATGCCTTTGAAAAACGTGCTGAAATTACGCCGAAAACTGTTGATGCGCAAACGCAAGCCGCCATTGAAGAAGTGATTGAAGGCTTAGACAGCGGTAAATACCGTGTCGCCGAAAAAATTGACGGTGAATGGGTTACTCACCAATGGTTGAAAAAAGCGGTGTTGTTATCCTTCCGTATCAACGATAATCAACTCGTTGACGGGGCAGAAACCAAATACTACGACAAAGTGCCGTTAAAATTTGCCGATTACACCGAAGAACGTTTCCAAAAAGAAGGATTTCGTGTGGTGCCATCCGCGACCGTGCGTAAAGGCGCATATATTTCCAAAAACTGTGTATTAATGCCGTCTTATGTGAACATTGGTGCCTACGTTGGTGAAGGTACGATGGTAGATACCTGGGCAACGGTCGGTTCCTGTGCACAAATCGGTAAAAACGTGCATTTATCCGGCGGTGTAGGCATCGGTGGCGTATTAGAACCGCTCCAAGCCAACCCGACTATCATCGGCGATAACTGCTTTATCGGCGCCCGTTCTGAAGTGGTAGAAGGTGTTATCGTGGAAGATGGTTGTGTGATTTCCATGGGAGTATTTATTGGTCAATCCACCAAAATCTACGATCGTGAAACCGGCGAAGTCTATTATGGACGCGTACCGGCAGGTTCTGTAGTAGTTTCCGGCAGTCTTCCGAGCAAAGACGGCAAATACGGTTTGTACTGCGCAGTTATCGTGAAAAAAGTTGATGCCAAAACTTTAGGTAAAGTTGGCATTAATGAATTATTGCGCTCTATTGAAGAATAATTTAAAAAAACAAAAAACGACCGCACTTTGTGATGTAAAAGTGCGGTCGTTTTCTTTTCTAATCAGCGAATTACTTCTTTCTTGCCAACATTGTTACAAATTTCATTTTATAGCGATTGCCGTTTTCATCGGTTTTGTGCAATTCGCCCATATTTTCGTTATATTCCAAAAATTCCCAACCTTGGTAATAGTTTTTCAATTCGTTTTCAGCGAAAGTAAAAGAGAATGGAACCGGGCATGGTACTTCCGGTGTGGACATGGCGGCAACGATAAGGTTGTAACCGCCCGGATTGGTATGGCTTTGCATGTTTTTGATGATTGCCGGTACACGGGTGCGATCCAAGAACATGAAGACGACGGTAGAGACGATAAAATCGTAATTTTCTTGAATATTGGCATCGTTGATGTTGTAAAGCGCGGTTTGAATTTTTAGATTTTCTTTTTCTTTGGTTTCGTTCAAAAACATGAGGCTATTTTCGTTGTGATCCCAAGCGGTGACATCATAGCCGAGCAAACTTAAATAGAGCGAGTTACGCCCTTGTCCGCAGCCTAAATCCAATACTTTGCACGGTTTGATGATTTTGGTGGCATCCACCACATCGCCATGAGTGGCGGTCATATTGTATTTTTTGCTGAAGTAATCTTCTTTTTTACAGTAAAAGGCAAGAGAGCATTCCAAGTCATCAGTCAAGGCTTCAATGCGGTGCCAAATTTGAGGTTCAACAAAAGGGATGTCGCTTTCAGGCGTGAAAATATGTTCGGCAATCACATCGCCATTTTCGTTAAGTTCGTAGAATTTAAGTTTGCCTTTTAGCACCGTCAATTTTCCCCAAGTGCCGACTTTGGTATTGTGCTTTTCTTGGAACATTTGTGGCAATTTGTCTTTTGTCCAAACCGGCATTTGTTTATAGCAAATTAATTCATTTTTCATAATGTTTCTCCAAATAGGTAAATAGTTGAGAATTATACTAGGTTATGAACGCATTTTTTTCAATTAGAAAATAAAAAAAGCGACCGAAGCCGCTTTAATTTGTTTGAAAGGAATTATTTTACCTGCATACCCGCTGTCACGCCACTGTCCGCCGAAAGTAAGAATAAATCGCTGCCGCCTGTGCCGGCAGAAAGAATCATGCCTTCTGACACGCCGAATTTCATTTTGCGCGGCGCAAGGTTTGCCACCATAATTACAAAACGACCTTCTAATTCTTCAGGTTTTGAATAAGCTGCTTTGATGCCGGAGAACACTTGGCGGGTGTGATCGCCGAGATCCAATTCAAAGCGCAGCAGCTTGTTGGATTCAGGCACTGCTTCGCATTTCAAGACTTTCGCGACACGCATATCGAGTTTAGCAAAATCATCGATGGTGATGCTTTCGGCGATAGGCTCAACATTAGTGTTTTCAGAAGAAAGTGCGGTGGATTTTGCTGCTGTTTTTTCTGCCGCTTTATTGGCTTCTGCGTCGGCTTTAGCCGAATTGGCAAAGAGCGCTTTGGTTTCTTCCACCACCGCATCAATTTGTTTTTTCTCTAAACGTGAGAATAATGCTTTAAATGGCGCGAGCGTATGACCAAGCAATGGCTGATTGATGTTGTCCCAACGTAATTCTGTTTGTAAGAAGCCTTCAGCGCGTTCAGCCAGTTTCGGCAACACCGGTTTTAAATAAGCCATTAACACGCGGAAAAGCTCGATGCCCATTGAGCAAACCGCTTGCAATTCCGCTTCTTTGCCTTCTTCTTTCGCAATCACCCAAGGGGCTTTCTCGTCGATATATTTATTGGCTTTGTCGGTCAATGCCATAATTTCGCGGATCGCTTTGTTGTATTCGCGACTTTCATAATAAGTGGCGATTTGTTCTGCTTGCGCAGTAAACTCCGTAAATAGGGTTTCATCTTCTAATTCTAATTTATCGGCAAGTTTGCCGGCAAAACGTTTTGCGATAAAACCTGCGTTACGTGAAGCCAAATTCACCAACTTATTCACAATATCCGTGTTTACGCGTTGTACGAAATCTTCTAAGTTAAAATCTAAATCTTCAATGCGGTTGTTGAGTTTTGCCGCGTAGTAATAACGCAAGCATTCCGGATCGATGTGATTCAAATATGTACTCGCTTGAATAAAGGTGCCACGCGATTTTGACATTTTCGCGCCATCCACGGTGACATAACCGTGTGCGAAAACGTTAGTCGGTTTACGATAGCCACTGCCTTCCAACATTGCCGGCCAAAACAGACTGTGGAAATACACAATGTCTTTACCGATAAAGTGATACAGTTCCGCATCACTGCCTTCTGCCCAAAATTCGTTGAAATCAATGCCTTCGCGGTCGCAAAGATTTTTGAAGGACGCCATATAACCAATTGGCGCATCTAACCAAACATAGAAGAATTTATCTTTTGCCCCCGGAATTTCAAAGCCGAAATACGGCGCATCGCGAGAAATATCCCATTGTTGCAAACCACTTTCAAACCATTCTTGCATTTTGTTAGCGATTTCAGATTGAAGCGTTCCGGAATGTGTCCAGTCTTGCAACATCGCTTCAAATGCCGGTAAATCAAAGAAGAAGTGCTCGGATTCTTTCACAATTGGTGTTGCACCGGAAACGACAGAACGTGGATTGATTAAATCCATCGGGCTATAAGTAGAAGCACACACTTCGCAGTTATCGCCATATTGATCTTCTGCTTTACACTTCGGGCAAGTGCCTTTCACAAAACGATCTGGCAAGAACATATTTTTTTCAGGGTCGAATAACTGAGAAATAACTTTACTCTTAATAAAGCCATTGGCTTTGAGTTTATTGTAAATTTCTGCAGTGAGCAGTTTGTTTTCTTCGCTGTGCGTGGAGTGATAGTTATCAAAGCTGATATTAAAACCGGCGAAATCACGCGCGTGATCCGCTTTTGCGCGCGCAATGAGTTCTTCCGGCGTAATCCCGAGTTTATCGGCATTTAACATAATCGGTGTGCCGTGTGCATCGTCGGCACAGACAAAATAGATTTTATTGCCACGCATACGTTGAAAACGTACCCAAATATCCGCTTGAATATGTTCCAACATATGGCCTAAATGAATTGCGCCATTGGCATAAGGCAGGGCACAAGTCACTAAAATTTTACGGGGTTGATTTGACATTTTATTCTCTTTTATTAGGCAAAAAATTGGGCGGTATCTTATCTGAAAAAAGGCTTTTTTTCCAGTTGGAAAACTGAGGGAAAGGTAAATTAGAGATTAAATTTAATGGTTAATGCCTTTTGGTAAAAACGCATAAATTAACACATAAGGTTCTGCGACTAAAAATTTAACCGAATGACCGTTTTTCAAAGGAAAAATATGAAATTGACCGTCACGATAAGCTGCTGCAACATAACTTAATTTTCCTGCCAGCTGCTCTATTTCGTTAATGAATTGATCCGCTATTTCCATATTTTGGCTTTGGCTATAAATATATTCTGCTTTATCTAAAAGTTGAAAACGCGCCATTTCAGACCAGCGAACGATATAATCTTGCTTCATCGTTTCAATGCCTTACGTAAATCCGCGACTACTTCTTCATGTGAATAGGTTTTAATTTCATCATTCAGTACACTTTGTAAAAAACGTTGTTCTTCCGTTAATGATTGTTCAAAACGTGACAAGATTTTCTTTTGAAAATCAGTGTTAGCTTGTGATTGAGGTTTAATATGTTGCATATATTTTCCTATTTATTTTAATTTGTTAACTATTAGATGAGATGGATTGTATAGTAACGAATAGTTAGATCTGATACAAGAAACAAGCGAATGGGATAAAAGAATAAATCAGAAAAAGAATTTTCAAAAACTTTAACTTAACACACCGCACTTTCCGTGGTTTAATAGCCACGTTTAAATATCCCGACAAATTTACTCTACTAAACAGAAAGGAAGTTTTATGACAACCTACTTTTCCGACAATCTAACCGCTGAACAGCAAACCCAAATTCAACAAATTCTTCAACAATTCCAACATCCAAGCCTGCAAAAAGATCTGATTGCGCTGAATACTTTAAAAAAAGTGGAAAAGGGCGGCGAGATCTTACGCATTGAATTACAACTGCCTTTTGCGTGGAATACGGGCGTAGAGGCGTTAAAAAAAGCCGTTTCTGACGCTTTATTAAAAGCGGCGGATTGCAAAGAAATTAAATGGGCGGTGAATTATCAAATTGCCACCCTGAAACGCGCGAATAATCAACCGGCAGTGAAAGGCGTGAAAAATATTATTGCCGTCACGTCGGGCAAAGGCGGCGTGGGAAAATCCAGTGTGTCCGTCAATCTAGCCCTTGCCTTACAAGCCCAAGGCGCGCGCGTGGGGATTTTAGACGCAGATATTTACGGCCCATCCATTCCACATATGCTGGGAGCACCGCATCAACGCCCGACTTCACCGGATAATCAACATATCACGCCGATTAAAGCGCATGGTTTATCGGCAAATTCCATCGGTTTCTTAATGGATGAAGACAGCGCAACCATTTGGCGCGGCCCGATGGCAAGCAGTGCTTTAAGCCAATTATTGAACGAGACTTTGTGGGATAGCTTGGATTATCTTGTCATCGATATGCCTCCTGGCACCGGCGACATTCAACTCACTCTGTCCCAACAAATTCCGGTAACGGGCGCCGTAGTGGTAACCACGCCGCAAGACATCGCTTTATTGGATGCAGTGAAAGGCGTTTCAATGTTTGAACGCGTATCTGTGCCGGTGCTTGGCATTGTAGAAAATATGTCGATGCATATTTGCAGCAACTGTGGCCATCACGAAGCCATTTTCGGCACGGGCGGCGCAGAAAAAATGGCAGAAAAATACAAGGTGAAAGTGTTGGCGCAATTGCCGTTACATATCCGCATTCGTGAAGATCTGGATAAAGGCAATCCAACCGTGGTGGCAGCTCCTGAAAGCGAAATCACCCAAGCCTTCTTACAACTCGCCGAAAAAGTTTCCACCGAGCTTTACTGGCAAGGTTCGGTAATTCCAAGCGAGATTTTATTTAGAGAAGTGAAATAGTGAAATAATTATTAGGGCTGTGGTGACAGCCCTTTTTTTATATTTAAAAACGATTTAATTTTTGATCGCACTTTTCAACGGAGAAAACTATGACAAAACCAATTTGCGTCGTGTTGACCGGCGCGGGCATTAGTGCCGAAAGTGGAATTCCGACTTTCCGCGCGGAAGATGGATTATGGGCGGGGCATAAAATTGAAGAAGTTTGCACGCCGGAAGCTTTGAAAAGGAATCGTGCCAAGGTGTTGGAATTTTATAACGAACGCCGCCGCAACGCACAAGCAGCTCAACCGAATGCGGCACATTTAGCATTGGTGGAGTTGGAAAAAGCCTATGACGTTCACATCATCACGCAAAACGTGGACGATTTACATGAACGGGCTGGTAGTAAAAATGTACTTCATTTACACGGCGAACTTAACAAAGCGAGAAGTAGTTTTGATCCTGATTATATTGTTCCTTGTTTTGACGATCAGAAATTAGAGGACAAAGATGAAAATGGCTATCCAATGCGTCCGCACATCGTCTTTTTTGGCGAAAATGTGCCGATGTTGCCGAAAGCCGAAGAACTGGTGAAAAAAGCGGATATTGTGATTGTCATCGGTACATCATTGCAAGTTTATCCGGCAAATGGATTGGTCAATGAAGCGCCGAGTCGGGCAAAAATTTATTTAATTGATCCGCATCCGAATAGCGGGTTCATTCGTCAACAAGTTGAAATTATCGCGATGAAAGCCGGAGCTGGTGTTCCAAAAGTAGTAAACGCGTTATTGAAGTAAAAGAACTCCTTATATTTATTGCCATTCAAATGTCATTTTGCAATTCGGCTCAAAAAATTAACAAAATATACTTGTCTTTTTTTAAATTTCACCAGAGCTACCTGATTTCATTTACAGGAGAGAACGATGAACAGTCAAATTCAAATTTATCAATCAGAAGACGGGCAAGTTTCGTTACAGGTTTCGTTGGAAAATGAGACGGTATGGCTTAATCAACCTCAAATGGCGATGTTATTTGATACGAGCACCGACAATATCAGTTTGCACTTGAAAAATATTTACGCAGAAGGTGAGCTTGATGAGAATCGAACTACCGAGGATTTCTCGGTAGTTCGCCAAGAGGGAAAACGTCAGATTAAGCGTACGTTAAAACACTATAACCTTGATGCCATTATTTCCGTAGGTTACCGCATTAGTTCTAAACGGGCGAAGAATTGTTTTATCCGAATGTGGCCAGTCGCGCGGCGCATTTGTTGTATTTCGTGATCAAAAATCACCCGCTTGCAGACGGAAATAAACGCACCGGTTCTTTCTTGTTTTTGTGGTACTTGCATTTGAATCAACATTTATTGGCAAAACCGGTAGAACGGCTGATTAACGAAAATACCCTTGTAGCATTGGCGTTGTTGGTGGCGGAAAGTTTGCCGGAGCAAAAGGAATTGATGATCAAATTAATCGAGCATTTTGTTGAAATAAAGCAGCATTAGCCTAGCAAAACAGCACCGAATTGAAGCGGCTTTCAATGCGGTGCTGTTTTGAGAGGAGAACGTCAATTTTTACTGCCCCATATTCTTCACCGATTGCAAAAATCCCTGTGCACTGTCAAATACGGCAGATTTGCCTTGCGCTTGCAAAATCATATCGGATATTTCCCGAAATGCGCCTTTGCCGCCTTGGGTAGAAAGGACATAATCCGCCGCATTTTTCACATAACTTGGCGCGTCGGCTACCGCGAAAGCAACGCCGCACACGGCGAATGCCGGCAGATCCACGCTATCATCGCCGATATAAGCGGTTTGTTCGGGCGTAACGCCGGCTTGTTTCATTAAATCAAAACAGGCGCTTTCTTTTTCTAATTTACCGAGGAAAAATAATTTAATGCCGAGATCGGCGATTCTACGGCGCAAAACGGCAGAATCTCTGCCGGATAGCAAGGCGACTTGAATACCGGCGTTCATTAGCATTTTCATACCTAACCCGTCGCGCACATGAAAGCTTTTGATCGCTTCGCCATTGGCGTCATAATGCAGTTGTCCATCAGTCAGTACGCCGTCCACGTCGGTAATCACCAATTTAACTTTTTCTAATTTTTGTTGCATGATGCTTCCTTAGCTTGGGTTTCCTTAGCTTGAAAATTCCACTAATCCAACCACGCGATTTTCGTCATCCACCACAACCAACGAGTGAATTTTCTTCGCTTTCATCAACTCTTCCGCTTTGGCTAAAAATTCCTCTTGATGAATCGTTTTCGGCGAACGGGTCATAAAATCTTGCGCGGTTTTGTTCAGCGTGTCGGCACCGTTTGCCGTTAAGGCGCGGCGAATGTCGCCGTCGGTGATAATGCCTTTTAGTTGTTGGTTTTCCATCACTAAAGCCACTCCCATTCGACCTTCATTCATTGCGCTTAAACAGTCCGTAAAATTGCTGGTCGGCGCAATAACCGGTAAGCGCGTTTGCATTTGGTCTTTCACTTTGCATAACAAGCGACGCCCAAGGCTACCGCCCGGATGGAATTTGGCGAAATCCGCCGGTTGAAAATCGCGTGCGGTGATTAAAGACACCGCTAACGCATCACCGAGAGCCAGAGTGACTAAGGCAGACGTGGTCGGCGCCAAATTATTCGGGCAAACTTCGCGTTCCACCGTAATATCCAATACATAATCCGCGTGACGGGCCAACGTCGAATTTTTATTACTGGTTAACGCAATAATTTGATTACCGAAATTTTTCAGACTCGGGATCAGTTTGTTCACATCGTCCGTTTCGCCGCTGTAAGAAATCAGCATAACAATATCAATCGGCTTAAGCATACCCAAATCGCCGTGAAAGGCTTCTGTCGGATGTAAAAAGAAACTTGGCGTGCCGGTGGAGGCAAAAGTCGCCACCATTTTCTTGCCGATTAAACCGGATTTACCGATGCCGCCAATAACTAAACGGCCTCGGCAAGCCAAAATCAATTCCACGACTTGATTAAAGTCATCGTTTAAACGTCGACTTAATTGCGTCAATGCGGTGCTCTCCACGGCAAGCGTGTCGCGAGCGATTTGTAGATAATTCATAACCATCCTAAGCTGCGTTGAAATGGCGCTATTTTAGCTGAATGGCATCAAAAAACGAATGAAAAATTATGCTGTCTTGCTGATGCGAAAGCTTGCGATATTGCGCCTGAAGCTATGATATATGCGCATTTAAAATCCGTTAGGTTTTATTGACCGTACTTTTGTTAATCTCTATACTACGCGCCGAGTTGGTCAGACAATCGCTGGTTTATTGAAGCCCTTAACCGTGTTGCACGCCTGTGCAATACAACATAGCGGGACAAGTAAACGAGAGGAAAGTCCGAGCTACACAGGGCAGAGTGCCGGATAACGTCCGGGGGGCGCGAGCCTACGACCAGTGCAACAGAGAGCAGACCGCCGTGCAAACGGTAAGGGTGAAAGGGTGCGGTAAGAGCGCACCGTGCCGCCGGTAACGGTTGGCAGCAGGGTAAACTCCACTCGTAGCAAAACCAAGTAGGGACTCAAAAGGGGTGGCCCGCCCTGAGTTCGGGTAGGTTGCTTGAACGGCGGAGTAATTCGCCGTCTAGAGGAATGATTGTCCGCGACAGAACTCGGCTTACCGACCAACTCAAATAACCGCACTTTAGTTTGTTTTTGAGGAACGAATTAAAGTGCGGTTATTTTTTGCCGGAAGTTCGTTTGATTCCAACGGCTTATTGAGATCGCGTTTCAGCACCGCATTGAAGCCCGCCGGATAAGCGTCCAATGCGGTGCTGATTTCGATGTTCACAGAATTTTTATGACCGGATAATTAATGCGAATAATTCCTATTGAGTCAGGCAATCGTTTTCGTTATACTTGCCGCCGTTTTTTTACTCTCATTTTAAGGAAACCAAGAATGACTTTTAAACATAGCGTAATTTATACCGCAATTTTGGCGAGTATTGCCGGTTCCGCGTTGGCGCAGCCGCAAGAGCAAAAACAAGCAAAAGCCGGCGAAAATACGGAAGTGCTGGATACGATTGACGTAAACGCACAGGAATTACAGCAAATCGGTTATCACGCTGTCGGAACTTCGTCCGTTTCGAAAGTAAATGTGCCGATTATTGATACGCCGACCACGGTAAATGTGGTGACAACAAAATTAATCGAAGATCGTAAACCGAATGATTTGATTGACGCCCTTTCCAGCGTGAGCGGGGTAAGCCAAGCCAATACGTTGGGCGGAGTGTTTGATGCGGTGCAAAAACGCGGCTTCGGCGGTAACCGTGATAATTCAATTATGCGTAACGGTATGCAAGCGGGGCCGTCACATAACTTCGGTGCGACCACGGAAACCGTGGAAGTCTTGAAGGGGCCGGCATCAGTGCTTTACGGTATTCAAGATCCGGGCGGCATTATTAATGTGATTAGCAAAAAACCGCAGCAAGAAAGTAAACACGTAGTCGGGGCGAGCTTCGGCACTCATAATATGTGGGGGACGCAATTCGATTCTACAGGCGGTTTAGGCAACGGTTTTGCGTATCGCTTTATTTACGACAAACAAGAAAAAGATTATTGGCGTAATTTCGGTCAGATCAAAAGTACCACTTATGCCCCGTCGCTTTCTTGGGAAAACGATAAAACAAAAGTTTTAGCGACTTACGAACATCTTGATTATACACAGCCGTTTGATCGCGGTACCCAATTGGTTAACGGCCACGTAGTGAATATTCCGGCGGAACGTCGTTTAGACGAGCCGAATAACCAAACCTATGGCAAAACCGACAATATTCAAGTAAAACTCGAACATAAGTTAAACGACCAATGGAAAATCAACTTTGCTTACGGTTATGCGCGCGATAAATATCATTATCGCCAAACCCGTGTAGTGGCAGTAAATACTAGCGATAGCGCAACTTTAACCTATCAACAACGCAATGCGCGGGGCGTGGTAATTTATTCCAATCCTTTGGCACCGCGCACTGCATTGCGTCGTACCGAAATGCAAGCCGCCGATCAGCGCATTCATACTGCATCGGCCAATTTAATCGGTGAATTCGCTATCGGCGAAGTGGCCAACCGTTTTATCTTTGGACTGGATGCAACGCGCAACTATCGCACAACCGGGCCGGTTTATAACAATGGGCTATGGCGCACCATTAATATCGATCATCCGGTTTATACCAATCCGCCGGCGGTGGCAGCACCGGCAGCAAACAACTATCAGATTAACCATATCAAAACACTTGGCGCATTCCTTCAAGATACTGCTTATCTTACCGATAACGTTATCTTAACCGGCGGCTTGCGTTATGAATATTTTGATCAAGTAGCCGGACGGCACCGCATTGGCGCGACTTTCGTACCGAACACCAAACAACATGATGGCAAACTGCTTTATCAATTCGGTGCGGTTTATAAGTTGACATCAAACTGGGCGACTTATGCCAATTATGCGGAATCTTTCCGTCCGCAATATAGTATTGCAGATAAAGTGTCTTCGGATTTGGCACCGGAAAAAGGCAAATCCATTGAAACCGGTATGAAATACGAAAGCGCCGATATTAATGCCACCTTGGCTTTATTTAATATCAATAAACACAACGTTTCACAAACAGATGCAAACGGTGACGTTTACATCGCGGGCAAACAACGTTCTCGCGGTATCGAAATCGATATTAACGGTAACATTACCGATAAATTAAGCGCTTCCGCCACTTATACTTATACCAAAGTGAAAAGCTTAAAAGACGATAAATATGGCGATGCGGTAGGTAAACAATTAAATGGCGTACCAAAACATCAAGCGGCGTTATTCTTAAGCTACGATTTAGGCGAATTTTTAAGTGGCCACTGGCGTGTCGGCACCGGCGCGCGTTATCTCGGCAGTTGGACGGCTTATAGTTCTAACTATAAAAAGGCGTATAAAATTCCAAGCGCCACCGTTTACGATGCCTATTTAGCTTACGAAACGAAAATTGCGGGTAAAAAAGTTAACCTTCAATTGAATGGTAAAAACCTATCCGACAAAGTGTATTATCAATCCACTTCTGGTAATGCGGATAATTACATCGTGCCGGTATCTTTAGGCTATGGTCGTGAAGTAATGCTTAACGCAAAAGTGGAATTTTAATTAACCGCTAAAACTTAGGGCGAAGCTTTCGCCCTTTTTTCGTTTATGGAAATTTATGAACTGGCAAACCGAACTTAATAACAGTTTAAGCTGGCTTTTAAACGCCCTTTTCTGGGTGGTGTTGTGCTTTGTCATCAGCATCGCTGCCTTGAAACAAACCGCCTTCGGCAAAAAATTTTGGCAAATTGCCGCGCCCTCCGTAACGCGGCAAAACTGGTTCAAAATCATCGCGTTGTTACTCTTGCTATTTTTAATGATTTTGCTTGAAGTGCGCTTTAGTGTGCTTAACTCATTTTTTTACAACGGCTTATATAGCGCAATGCAAGAACTCGACGCCGATAAATTCTGGTTTTTCGCCAAACTCAATGCGGTGCTGGTTTTAGTGCAAGTGATTCACTCCATCGCCGATTATTTTCTACGCCAAGTATTTGAAATCCGCTGGCTGGAAAGCCTCAATGCGGTGCTGTTACGACGTTGGCTGGAAAACAAAAAGTATTATCGCCTTAAATACGAACGCGAACTGCCCGACAATATCGACCAGCGGATCGAACAAGATGCACGCGAATTTATTTCCAGTACCGTACAAATTGCGCGCGGCGTCATCAATTCTGTTCTCACCACCATTGAATTCACCATTATTCTTTGGTCGCTGTCCGGTGTGTTAAGCCTATTTGGATTGAACATCGAAAAGGGTGTCGTCTTTTTTATTTATGCCTTCATCATTTTCGCCACGCTAATGTCCGTGTGGATCGGCCATCCGCTAATCAAACTCAACTTTAACAAAGAAAAACTCAACGGCGATTATCGTTATTCCCTCATTCGCGTGCGCGACAATGCGGAAAGTATCGCCTTTTATCACGGCGAACAAAAAGAACGCATTTTCCTGCAGCACAAATTTGCCGACATTATTCGCAACCGCTGGGCGATTGTATTGAAAATGCTCGGCTTGGACGGCTTTAACACCGGCGTCACCCGCACCGCCAAATTGCTGCCGTTAATGTTACAAGCACCGCGTTTTTTCAGCGGCCAAATCAAACTTGGCGATATGCACCAAACCGTACAAGCATTTAACCGCTTAATGACCGCATTATCCTTTTTCCGCTTGTTTTACGAACAATTCACCCTTTACCAAGCGCGCCTAAATCGTCTGCATGGCTTTATGACCAAATTGGACGATCTGGATCAATCGGAAGTAAGCCGACCTTACAAATGCTCAAATCGCGTAGCATTGAAAGATTTCGGCATAAAAGACGAACAAGGACGCCTTTTGCTTAGCAACATTAACGTCGAATTAACAAATGGCGACGCTTTGCTGATTCAAGGCGCTTCCGGCACCGGCAAAACCACTTTATTGAAAGCCATTGCGGGAATTTACCCTTTTGAAACCGTCGGCATTGCCGAACACCCGTGCAGTGGTAGCCTGTTCCTGCCACAACGTCCTTATATGCCACAAGGCACCTTGCGCGAAGCCATTTGTTATCCTGACATCAATCCGCATCACGAAGAACTGGAAAACATAATGCGCGATTGTTGTTTGGAGAAATACTTGCCCGCGCTGGATCAAGAAAACGACTGGCAAGCCGTTCTCTCGCCGGGTGAATTGCAACGCGTCGCTTTCATTCGCATTTTGCTCACCAAACCCGATGTTGTCTTTCTCGACGAAACCACCTCGGCACTGGACGAACCGACCGAACAATTACTTTATCAAACCATCAAAACCCGCCTGCCGAATATGATTATTTTAAGCGTCGGCCACCGCGGCACCCTTCATCAATTCCACAACAAACAATTAAGTTTGGCCGTGTGTATTGTGTAAAAAAATTGCCCCAAATTTGGGGCATTTTTTACTCATCTTTTAAAATAGCTTCAATAATATCTTGCGTTTCAGATAAAACATAATCAGGCACAGATTCAATTTTTTGCGCGTTTTGATTCCTGAAATCAATTATTCGAGCTTGATATGCAACGATAACGCCTTGCGTTCTACAGCCGGTTCCGCTTAATGTTACGGCAAAGCCATTATTTCTGGCAAGCGCCGCATTGCCTTGTGTAATCGGGGCGATCATCATAAATCCTAATTTGTGAAATTCGCTACTGCTTAATACTAAAGCCGGGCGTCTTTCTCCTTGCAGTTCATTTCCTACCACCGGATTTAAGCAAACAGTAATGATATCGCCTCTTTTAAATGTTGAGCCGGCCATTAAATTTCTTTTCCTCCCGGTGTGAGTGAATCCCATTCTTCAACAACGGGTAACCGTTCAAGTTCAGTCATGGCAAGGCGTTCACTTAATGTTAATCTTCTTTTTTTCTCCGGGGTATTCGGGAGAATCACCACTTTAATCGTATCGTGACTAATTTTTTCTAACTCTAAAAAATCGCCCATATTTAAATTCATTGCGTCAGTAAAGTCCTTTGGTAAACGGATTGCCTTACTATTACCCCATTGTTTCACTTGTAGTCGCATATTCATAATTTACATTGCTGATAAAACTCAGCCTCTCCTCAATCGTTAATCCTTTAGTTTAGCCTTTTTTAGTATCACTTAATGATACGTTTTAAGTATAGCCTTGTTTGCCTTGATTTCAAATTAAAAATTGTCCTGATTTCCCCCAAAACCCCCAAATCCAAAACACCTCCAATGCGGTGCTCCCACGCAAGTTCAAATCAGCACCGCATTGAAGCCGTAAAGTTCCCGCAAAAAAAAGCCGCAACGCGGCTTAATAGAATTTTACGGAGGAAAGCTTATTGCGGATCAATCAAATCCACCAGTTTCATCACCACCTCTTCGATCAAATAATCCTCTGCAATTGTCGCGAACTTAGCCTGACGCGCGGCTAAATCCAATGCCCTCACCTGATGGCAAAGAATGACCCCGGTGATCGTACCGGACGCCGTACTATTGCCCTCAAGCGCCACTGTCACATTTTGCGAACGTGCCGCCTTTCCGCCGGTTGAAATAGGGCAACACAACGCCGTACCTAATGCCCGATTTAACAACTCATCGGTCACCACAATAAAATAATGCGGCCGACGCAGTTCACTGCCTTTGGTCGGATCCGGATCGATATGCCAAATCTCACCTTTTTTCGGAACGCGCATCAAATCATCTCCTTGCCCACGCATTTCGCCTCACTAAAATCGCTCACCGACGCATTTAGCTCAGCAATCTCTGCCGAATCAATCCCGGACAACAATTCCGACACTGTCTTCCGCCCGCGCGCCACGCGTTTCACCGGTGTTAACACGATCTGCTCGCCCTGCGCCTGCAAATTAATTTTATAGCCGATCTGCCAACCCATCTGTTGCAAAATCGCCATCGGAACAGTCAATACCGCCGCCCCGCCTTGTTGTCTTAAGGTCGATTGCATCTGCTTCCTCCTAAAGTGTGATTTTGTGAAACATTATAAAACTGCTAAAAAATAATGCAATCACCATCACTCCAATGCGGTTCTCCCACGCAAGTTCAAATCAGCACCGCATTGAAGCCACAAAAAAAGCCGCAATGCGGCTTCGTTCAATAATTTGCCGACGGCAAGCTAATCTTCGGCGGATAACATTTCAGGCGACAACAACGTATAACTCACACTTCGTCCGCCACCGCATCATATTGCCAATCCGTCCAATTTTCCTGTTGCCAAATATAGCTTTGCGTGTTCATACGGCAATTATTTCCTCTATTCGCCTTAAAAAATAAGGCGAATAATATAATTATCCACCTTAAAAGTCACCCAAATTTCACTCCAATGCGGTGCTCCCACGCAAGTTCAAATCAGCACCGCATTGAATTTTCTACGGGTTAAAAGAAAAGTCTTTCTTTGGCTTTATCGTAAGTTTCTTCTTTTTCTCGTTTTCCCACTGCCACAACAAAAACCACGACTTTTTCATGCTGAATTTGGTAAACCAAGCGATAGCCTAATTTTTTCAGCTTGATTTTATAACAATAAGGAAATTCTCTTAGACGGTTGGCCGGAATATCCAGGTTTATTAACACGGCTGCTAATTTCTTTTTGAATTGTGTTTTCACCGTTTCATCTAGCTTTTTCCATTCTTTTAACGCCCGCGGATCAAACTCCAATTCATAGTTCATCTAAACTCACCTTAATCCCTTGTTGCGGATTTGCCAAACGATAACGCACCGTTTCCAATAATTCTTGTTCCTCATCCGTTACGCTGACAGACTTAATCGGCAATTTTTGATTTTCCGTAATATATTGAAAATAAAGACGAATCGCTTCACTCGGCGAAATATTTAAACGTTCAAGAATCGCATAAGTTTTTTGTTTCAATTCGTCGTCTAAACGAACATTTAGTGTAGCCATAATTTCCCTCATTTGTAATGCAAAATGTAATGCAATAGTAGTTTGATTTGATCTAAAAGTAAAAGGGTATTTATTGCCGTACTACCAAATCAGCACCGCATTGAAGCCACAAAAAATCCTGCTTTGTTCCTTCAAAAAATCGCAATGGCAGCAGATTGTTCTCGCCTCTGTTTATCGAAAGGCTGTCACCAAGCCCTAAGTGGCTGAAAGCAGAACCAATAACGTCATTTACCCTTACCCAAAACAGCCTTTACATTCCCCCAAAACTCCCATAGAATATCGCCGCTTTTTTGGCAGGAAAATGCTTAAAATTTCGCCGGAAAACATTTAGGCATAACGCCGTATTCACGCTGTTTAAGTCTGTGTAAAACACACGCATTTAAACGGCGTTTTGCCATATTTTTTACCCACAACTTTATAAGAGGATGTGATTTTTAATGAACAAAATATACAAAATTGTCTGGAACGCCGCCCAACAAGCTTGGGTCGTCGTATCCGAACTCGCGCGCGGACACGTAAAAGCCTCCGCCACGAGCACCGCATTGACGGCCGTCGCCGCGGGCGTGTTGGTATGGACATTAAGCGCCAAGCCGGCCGAGGCGATAAAATATGTCGGTTCCAATGAAAAAGGCGAAATGCTTTTTACCGATTTTTATTATGAAACTGCCGGTGGAGAAAAGCTTTATATCGGTGATGGTATGGCTATGGGGGCGCATCTTTTTGATAATCGCGGTAGCTATGCTCAAGATACATGGTTAGTCACTAATACTACCTCAGCACAGCGTGATAAATATGGAAAGGCGTATGCAGATCTTTTTAATAGCATTCCAAATTCCTCCACGAGTGCAATATATTATAATTCTACGCTTGGTTTTTTTGAGGGAGATCCGACATATCAGGTAAATAGTCTGCCGCATACAAGCACCCCTGGAGATATGATCTCATCAAGTGCATTAGGCCTTACTATGTCGTTTGCTAATATTTCAGCTCACCTTTCACAAAATGTAACTGTTGATGCTGTAACAGGAATGGACTCTAAGGGATTAGCATGGAGTGCCTATCCGACAGGTGCTTCTGCCAACCAAGGTTTCGATCCAACAGGAAAATTAGGCACTCTCTATAGTACCGCGGGTTATTCTTATTTTCATGTTAACTCTAATATGACTGAGAATTTCGGCGGATCCACCACCAATCAACAAGCCACCGGCATCAACGCCATGGCCCTCGGTCCGAAAGCCTCTGCAGCGGGTAATCATTCTATTGCTCAAGGTGTGAGCGCTAATGCCACGGGTAATAATTCTATTGCCACAGGGGTGAATGCTACTGCTACAGGAGCAAACAACACCGCATTGGGCGCATTTACAACAGCAAACGGTAGTCAAACTGTGGCATTGGGCTATGACTCGTCAGCAGATGGCTCACAAGTTGTGGCAGTATCGGGCAAGATCAGTGGTAATAATTCTGTTGTTGTTCAGGGGGTAGCAAATAGTTGGGTTGGCTCATTAGATCATACAGTGGTAATTAATGGTCAGGCAACGTCGAATAACGCCTCATACTCCACGGCGATTAATGGCTATGCTCATGGCGTGGCCTCCACAGCGGTCGGAAGTTTCTCAGGATATAACCCTTTCACCAGTCAAGTAGAGGCTGATAAAAGTATTGCTTATGGCGAAAATAGTGTGGCATTGAATTCCCAAGTTTATGGGGATAACCTGCTTGGTATTGGCTCACGAATCGGTACTGACAACGGCCGTATTGCCTACAATTTTGTTTCTAACACCACAGCTATCGGGATGAATTCCGAATCTTGGGGCGATGAAAACGTCGTATTAGGGGCAAATGCCGTAGCAGGTCGTTTTAACCACTCCTCAATTATTGATAAAGATGTCATGCAGGCCACCGCATTGGGGGCCAATACCTTTGCAAAAGGAAACGGCTCTCTTGCTGCCGGCTATAATGCTTCCGTTACCGGTAATCAATCTATTTCCGTTGGTTATAACTCCAACGTCACTGGCAACCAATCCATCGCTATCGGTGTTGGCAATATTGTGACTGGCCACAATTCCGGTGCATTCGGTGATCCGAGTATCATTAACGCCAACGCGTCTTACAGTATCGGTAATAATAACACCTTAGCCACCGGCTTAACCGGCGTGTTCGCGCTTGGTAACGACATCAAAAATACCGCAAACAACTCCGTCTTCCTCGGTTCCAACAGTGCTTACACCGCGGCCGACAGCAACACCACGGCAGGTATTACTAACGCTACCGGCGTCATTTCCGTCGGCAACATCAGCGCCAATCAAACCCGCCGTATTCAAGGTTTAGCTGAAGGTTTAGTGTCCGCCAATTCCACCGATGCTATTCGCGGTTCCCAACTTTACGCTGCTATGCAAAATGCCGGCTCCAAATACGTTGGCATTAATTCTACTGTGGCAGGCAACCAAAACGGCCAAGGGGCAAAAGGCATTGATTCTGTAGCTTTAGGCCCGAATGCGACGGCAGGAACCACAGCAAGCGGTCATCGTGGCTTAATTGCTATCGGACAAAATGCTACAGCTTCCAACATATACTCAACACTTGATTCAGCAATCGCGATCGGTACTGATTCTCTTGCAGTATTAAATAACACAACAGCGATTGGGCGTCTTGCGAATGCAAATGGTGAAAGCTCAGTAGCGATTGGTTTAAATGCAAGCACGCATGGTTCTCTGTCGCTCGCTATCGGTTCTTCAGCCAGTGCTTGGGAAGAAAGTGTATCAATCGGTAGTAATAGCAGTACCAATAGAGTTGGCGTAGCGGTTGGTGGACGCTCATTTGCGGACTATTATGCTACCGCCGTAGGTCACAGTACGAGAGCCTTAGGCGCTAATTCTGCCGCGTTCGGGGTATATGCCAACGCTACTGAAATGTGCGCTACTGCGTTGGGTTATAGTTCAAATGCATTAGATGAGGCGGCACTGGCTGTCGGTCCGTATGCCAATGCAACTGCTTTTGGTGCTGTTGCATCAGGCTATATGTCACAAGCACACGGTATGACATCAGTGGCTCAAGGTGGTTGGGCAAAGGCGCTCAATGATTATTCCATCGCGCAAGGTTATGCAGCCAATGCTTCCGGCCTAGAATCCACTGCTGTGGGAACAAACGCCACTGCAGCCGGCAATCAATCCATCGCTATGGGTTCAAACGCCACAACGCTCGGTTTTGAATCCATCGCCATCGGTAACGCTTCCAATGTCACCGGCAACCAATCTATCGGAATCGGCGTGGGCAACCAAGTTCACGGACACAACTCCGGCGCCTTCGGTGACCCAAGCATCATCAATGCCAACGCGTCTTACAGCGTCGGTAACAACAACACTCTCGCCGCAGGCCAAACCGATGTGTTTGCACTTGGTAATAACATCACAAACACTGCAAATAATTCTGTATTCTTAGGTTCCGGTAGTGCTTACACCGCCGCAGATAATAACCTTACCGCAGGTGTAACCGGTGCCGTCGGCGTGATTTCCGTAGGCAATATCTCTGCCAATCAAACCCGCCGTATTCAAGGTTTAGCCGAAGGTTTAGTATCCGCCAATTCCACCGATGCTATTCGCGGTTCCCAACTTTACGCCGCCATGCAAAATGCCGGCTCAAAATATGTTGGCATTAATTCTACTGTGGCAGGCAACCGCAACGGTCAAGGGGCAAAAGGCATTGATTCTATAGCTTTAGGCCCGAATGCGACGGCAGGAACCACAGCAAGCGGTCATCGTGACTTAATTGCTATCGGGGCTAATGCGACAGCACTCAGTACGAATGCCACCGTCATCGGTGCTAATGCTAGAGGAGTTGCTGACAGCGCGACCGCTGTTGGTGCCGGTGCTAAGGCTCTCGATACTTATAGTATTGCATTGGGCGCTAATGCGTTGGCTAGTGAAGAACAGGCGATTTCAATCGGTAATGCCACGAGCGCAAGAAAAAGCGCTATAGCTATTGGTTCCAATATTTCGGCGGGTCGTTGGGGAATTGCAATGGGTGTTCAAACCACCGCTGACCAAAATGGTATATCGATCGGGAGAGAGTCAAACAGTTTAGATGGCGGTGTTGCATTAGGTTATTTGTCAAATGCTAATGCCTATTCTTCTTTGGCATTAGGCTTCACTGCAAATGTATCAACAGGCGCAGATGCCGGCATTGCATTAGGTCGCTGGTCAGGAGCTCACGCGAAAGATGCCATCGCCATCGGTAATTCTTCCCAGGTCAGCGGAGAGGCCGGGATTTCTATTGGTAACATGTCCAACGTCACCGGCAACCAATCTATCGGAATCGGCGTAGGCAACCAAGTTCACGGCCACAACTCCGGTGCATTCGGTGACCCAAGCGTCATTAACGCCAACGCGTCCTACAGCGTGGGTAACAACAACACCTTAGCCGCAGGCCAAACCGGCGTATTCGCTCTTGGTAACGACATCAGCACGACGACGAATAATTCCGTGTTCTTAGGCTCCAACAGCGCCTACGTTGTCGCCGGCACCAGCACCAAAGGCCTCAGCGCCTACGCCTCCGAAACCCTCGGCAGCGGCCCGGGCGCCATCACCCTGAACTTCTCAGGCAGCACACCGGCAGGCGTGGTGAGCGTCGGCGCAGCCGGCTCTGAACGCCGCATCCAAAACGTCGCCGCAGGCTTATTGAGCAACACCTCAACCGACGCCGTAAACGGCAGCCAACTCTACGCCGTCGCCCAAGTGGCCTACAACGCCACCACCGAAGCCAAAGCCGCCAACAGTACAGCTAATGCAGCCAACACAACGGCTAACAACGCGAATAGCACTGCAACTGCGGCTAACAGCACAGCTAACGCAGCTAATACAACTGCGAATACTGCAAACTCCACTGCGAACTACGCAAATAGCACCGCATTGGCAGCTAACAGCACTGCCAACGTAGCGAACTCCACAGCGAACTATGCAAATAGCACCGCATTGGTAGCCAACAGCACAGCAAATGCAGCGAACACAACCGCTAACAACGCGAACAGCACTGCAACTGCGGCTAACAGCACAGCTAACGCAGCCAACACAACCGCGAATACTGCAAACTCCACTGCAAACTATGCAAATAGCACCGCATTGGCAGCGAACAGTACCGCGAATGCAGCCAACACAACGGCTAATAACGCGAACAGCACGGCTACAGCAGCTAACTCAACTGCTAACGCAGCGAACAGTACCGCGAACGCTGCGAACACAACCGCTAATAACGCGAACAGCACAGCGACAGCAGCTAACTCAACTGCTAACGCAGCGAATACAACAGCGAACACTGCAAACTCCACAGCGAACTACGCAAATAGCACCGCATTGGCAGCTAACAGTACCGCGAACGCTGCGAACACAACGGCTAACAACGCGAATAGCACGGCTACAGCAGCTAACTCAACTGCTAACGCGGCTAACAGCACCGCTAACGCAGCCAACACAACGGCGAATACTGCGAACTCCACTGCGAACTATGCAAATAGCACCGCATTGGCAGCTAACAGTACCGCGAACGCTGCGAACACAACGGCTAACAACGCGAATAGCACCGCATTGGCAGCGAACAGTACCGCAAACACTGCGAACACAACCGCTAACAACGCAAACAGCACAGCGACTGCGGCTAACACAACTGCAAATGCAGCGAACAGCACAGCTAACGCAGCGAACACAACCGCGAACACTGCAAACTCCACTGCGAACTATGCAAACAGCACCGCATTGGCAGCAAACAGTACGGCTAATGCTGCAAACACAACGGCTAATAACGCGAATAGCACAGCGACAGCAGCGAACAGCACCGCTAATGCAGCTAACACAACGGCGAATACTGCAAACTCCACTGCGAACTATGCAAACAGCACCGCATTGGCAGCGAACAGCACAGCTAACGCAGCGAACACAACCGCGAATACTGCAAACTCCACTGCGAACTACGCAAATAGCACCGCATTGGTAGCGAACAGCACTGCGAACTATGCAAACAGCACCGCATTAGCAGCCAACAGTACCGCGAATGCTGCAAATACAACCGCTAACAACGCGAATAGCACAGCGACAGCAGCTAACTCAACTGCTAACGCAGCGAACACAACTGCGAATACTGCAAACTCCACTGCGAACTATGCAAACAGCACCGCATTGGTAGCGAACAGCACCGCAAATGCTGCGAACACAACCGCTAACAACGCGAATAGCACAGCGACTGCAGCGAACAGCACCGCTAACGCGGCTAATACAACCGCGAATACTGCGAACTCCACTGCGAACTATGCAAATAGCACCGCATTGGCAGCTAACAGTACTGCGAATGCTGCGAACACAACGGCTAACAACGCAAATAGCACAGCGACTGCAGCAAATAGCACAGCTAACGCAGCCAACAGCACTGCAAATGTGGCTAACTCCACTGCGAACTATGCAAATAGCACCGCATTGGCAGCTAACAGTACCGCGAACGCTGCAAACACAACAGCTAACAACGCGAACAGCACAGCGACAGCAGCGAACAGCACCGCTAACGCAGCGAACACAACCGCGAACACTGCGAACTCCACTGCGAACTATGCCAATAGCACCGCATTGGCAGCCAACAGTACCGCAAATGCTGCGAACACAACCGCTAACAACGCGAACAGCACAGCGACAGCAGCGAACAGCACCGCTAACGCAGCTAACACAACTGCGAACACTGCAAACTCCACTGCGAACTATGCAAATAGCACCGCATTGGTAGCAAATAGCACGGCGAACTACGCAAACAGCACCGCATTGGTAGCTAACAGCACAGCAAACTATGCAAACAGCACCGCATTGGTAGCAAATAGCACGGCGAACTACGCGAACAGCACCGCATTGGCAGCTAACAGCACAGCAAATGCTGCAAACAGCACAGCTAATGTTGCTAACTCCACAGCGAACTATGCAAACAGCACCGCATTGGTAGCCAACAGTACCGCGAATGCAGCCAACACAACGGCTAACAACGCAAACAGCACAGCAACTGCGGCTAACAGCACTGCAAACGCAGCTAATAGCCTTGCAACTGTTGCGAATAATACTGCTAATGCAGCATTGGCAAACGCAACGATCGCAAACACTACCGCGAACTTGGCGAATGCAACCGCGAATACTGCAAACTCCACAGCGAACTATGCAAACAGCACCGCATTGGTAGCGAATAGCACTGCGAACTACGCAAACAGCACCGCATTGGCAGCTAACAGCACCGCGAATGCAGCCAACACAACGGCTAACAACGCGAATAGCACAGCGACTGCAGCTAACAGCACAGCTAACGCAGCGAACACAACCGCGAACACTGCAAACTCCACTGCGAACTATGCAAATAGCACCGCATTGGCAGCTAACAGTACCGCGAACGCTGCAAACACAACTGCTAACAACGCGAACAGCACAGCGACCGCAGCTAACTCAACTGCTAACGCGGCTAATACAACCGCGAATACTGCGAACTCCACTGCGAACTATGCAAATAGCACCGCATTGGCAGCCAACAGTACCGCGAATGCTGCGAACACAACCGCTAATAACGCGAACAGCACAGCGACTGCAGCAAATAGCACAGCTAACGCAGCGAACACAACGGCGAATACTGCAAACTCCACTGCGAACTATGCAAATAGCACCGCATTGGCAGCCAACAGTACCGCGAATGCTGCGAACACAACCGCTAATAACGCGAACAGCACAGCGACAGCAGCGAACTCAACTGCTAACGCAGCCAACAGCACCGCTAACGCAGCGAACACAACTGCGAACACTGCAAACTCCACTGCGAACTATGCAAATAGCACCGCATTGGCAGCCAACAGCACAGCTAACGCAGCGAACACAACTGCGAATACTGCGAACAGCACTGCGAACTTAGCGAACACAACCGCTAACAACGCAAACAGCACAGCAACAGCGGCTAACAGCACTGCAAACGCAGCTAATAGCCTTGCAACTGTTGCGAACAATACTGCTAATGCAGCATTGGCAAACGCAACGATCGCAAACACTACCGCGAACTTGGCGAATGCAACCGCGAATACTGCAAACTCCACAGCGAACTATGCAAACAGCACCGCATTGGTAGCGAATAGCACTGCGAACTACGCAAACAGCACCGCATTGGCAGCTAACAGCACCGCGAATGCAGCCAACACAACGGCTAACAACGCGAATAGCACAGCGACTGCAGCTAACAGCACAGCTAACGCAGCGAACACAACCGCCAACACTGCAAACTCCACTGCGAACTATGCAAATAGCACCGCATTGGCAGCCAACAGTACCGCGAACGCTGCAAACACAACTGCTAACAACGCGAACAGCACAGCGACCGCAGCTAACTCAACTGCTAACGCGGCTAATACAACCGCGAATACTGCGAACTCCACTGCGAACTATGCAAATAGCACCGCATTGGCAGCCAACAGTACCGCAAATGCTGCGAACACAACGGCTAACAACGCGAACAGCACAGCGACAGCAGCTAACAGTACAGCTAACGCGGCCAACACAACTGCGAATACTGCGAACAGTACAGCTAATGCAGCGAACACAACCGCGAACACTGCAAACTCCACAGCGAACTATGCAAATAGCACCGCATTGGCAGCTAACAGTACCGCGAATGCAGCCAATACAACGGCTAACAACGCGAATAGCACAGCGACTGCAGCTAACTCAACTGCTAACGCTGCTAACAGTACAGCTAACGCAGCGAACACAACCGCTAACAACGCAAACAGCACAGCGACTGCAGCTAACTCAACTGCTAATGCAGCGAACAGCACCGCTAACGCAGCCAACACAACCGCGAATACTGCAAACTCCACTGCAAACTATGCAAATAGCACCGCATTGGCAGCCAACAGTACCGCGAATGCAGCGAACACAACCGCTAACAACGCAAACAGCACAGCAACAGCAGCTAACAGCACCGCTAACGCAGCCAACAGCACCGCTAACGCAGCTAACACAACTGCGAACACTGCAAACTCCACTGCGAACTACGCTAATAGCACCGCATTGGTAGCGAACAGCACTGCGAACTACGCTAATAGCACCGCATTGGTAGCGAACAGCACTGCGAACTATGCAAACAGCACCGCATTGGTAGCAAATAGCACGGCGAACTATGCAAACAGCACCGCATTGGTAGCAAATAGCACGGGGAACTACGCTAACAGCACCTCATTGGCAGCCAACAGTACCGCTAATGCAGCCAACACAACGGCTAACAACGCGAACAGCACAGCGACTGCGGCTAACACAACTGCGAACACTGCAAACTCCACAGCGAACTACGCAAATAGCACCGCATTGGCAGCCAACATTACCGCAAATGCTGCAAACACAACTGCTAACAACGCGAACAGCACCGCTAACGCAGCCAACACAACTGCGAATACTGCGAACAGCACTGCGAACTATGCAAATAGCACCGCATTGGCAGCCAACAGTACCGCAAATGCTGCAAACACAACTGCTAACAACGCGAACAGCACCGCTAACGCAGCGAACACAACAGCGAACACTGCAAACTCCACAGCGAACTACGCAAATAGCACCGCATTGGCAGCCAACAGCACCGCAAATGCAGCCAACACAACGGCTAACAACGCGAATAGTACGGCTACAGCAGCTAACTCAACTGCTAACGCAGCGAACACAACTGCGAATACTGCGAACTCCACTGCGAACTACGCTAATAGCACCGCATTGGCAGCCAACAGTACCTCGAATGCAGCCAACACAACCGCTAACAACGCGAATAGCACGGCGACTGCAGCAAATAGCACTGCGAACTTAGCAAACACAACGGCTAACAACGCAAACAGCACAGCGACAGCAGCTAACAGCACCGCTAACGCAGCTAACACAACCGCGAATACTGCAAACTCCACTGCAAACTATGCAAATAGCACCGCATTGGCAGCTAACAGCACCGCGAATGCAGCCAACACAACGGCTAACAACGCGAATAGTACGGCTACAGCAGCTAACTCAACTGCTAACGCAGCGAACACAACTGCGAATACTGCGAACTCCACTGCGAACTACGCTAATAGCACCGCATTGGCAGCCAACAGTACCTCGAATGCAGCCAACACAACCGCTAACAACGCGAATAGCACGGCGACTGCAGCAAATAGCACTGCGAACTTAGCAAACACAACGGCTAACAACGCAAACAGCACAGCGACTGCAGCGAACTCAACTGCTAACGCGGCTAACAGCACAGCGAATGTAGCTAATAGCACTGCAAACGCAGCTAATAGCCTTGCAACTGTTGCGAACAATACTGCTAATGCAGCATTGGCAAACGCAACGATCGCAAACACTACCGCGAACTTGGCGAATGCAACTGCGAACACTGCAAACTCCACTGCAAACTATGCAAATAGCACCGCATTGGCAGCCAACAGTACCGCGAATGCTGCGAACACAACCGCTAACAACGCAAATAGCACAGCGACAGCAGCCAACAGCACCGCTAACGCAGCCAACACAACTGCGAACACTGCAAACTCCACTGCGAACTACGCAAATAGCACCGCATTGGCAGCCAACAGTACTGCGAATACTGCAAACACAACCGCTAACAACGCGAATAGCACAGCGACTGCAGCGAACTCAACTGCTAACGCGGCTAACAGCACAGCGAATGTAGCTAATAGCACTGCAAACGCAGCTAATAGCCTTGCAACTGTTGCGAACAATACTGCTAATGCAGCATTGGCAAACGCAACGATCGCAAACACTACCGCGAACTTGGCGAATGCAACTGCGAACACTGCAAACTCCACTGCAAACTATGCAAATAGCACCGCATTGGCAGCCAACAGTACGGCTAATGCTGCAAACACAACCGCTAACAACGCGAACAGCACAGCGACAGCAGCGAACAGCACCGCTAACTCAGCCAACACAACCGCAAATACTGCAAACTCCACTGCGAACTACGCGAACAGCACCGCATTGGCAGCGAACAGCACAGCTAACGCGGCTAACACAACTGCGAATACTGCAAACTCCACTGCGAACTATGCAAATAGCACCGCATTGGTAGCCAACAGTACAGCTAATGCTGCGAACACAACGGCTAACAACGCAAACAGCACAGCCACTGCAGCAAATAGCACTGCTAACGCAGCCAACACAACTGCGAATACCGCAAACTCCACTGCGAACTATGCAAATAGCACCGCATTGGCAGCCAACAGTACCGCGAATGCAGCGAACACAACGGCTAACAACGCAAACAGCACAGCGACAGCAGCTAACTCAACTGCAAATGCAGCGAACAGCACAGCTAACGCGGCTAACACAACTGCGAACACTGCAAACTCCACTGCAAACTATGCAAATAGCACCGCATTGGCAGCCAACAGTACCGCAAACACTGCGAACACAACCGCTAACAACGCGAATAGCACGGCGACTGCAGCAAATAGCACTGCGAACTTAGCAAACACAACGGCTAACAACGCAAACAGCACAGCAACAGCAGCCAACAGCACAGCTAACGCGGCCAATACAACGGCGAACACTGCGAATAGCACTGCGAACTTAGCAAACACAACTGCTAACAACGCAAATAGCACAGCGACAGCAGCGAACAGCACCGCTAACGCAGCGAACACAACCGCGAACACTGCAAACTCCACTGCGAACTACGCAAATAGCACCGCATTGGCAGCGAACAGTACCGCAAACACTGCGAACACAACCGCTAACAACGCGAACAGCACTGCGACAGCAGCTAACTCAACTGCTAACGCAGCGAATAGCACCGCTAACGTAGCTAACACAACCGCGAATACTGCGAACTCCACTGCGAACTACGCAAATAGCACCGCATTGGCAGCCAACAGTACAGCGAACGCTGCGAACACAACGGCTAACAACGCGAATAGCACAGCGACTGCAGCTAACAGCACAGCTAACGCAGCTAACACAACCGCGAACACTGCGAACTCCACTGCGAACTATGCAAATAGCACCGCATTGGCAGCCAACAGTACCGCAAATGCAGCGAACACAACCGCTAACAACGCGAACAGCACTGCAACTGCGGCTAACAGCACAGCTAACGCAGCCAACACAACCGCGAATACTGCAAACTCCACTGCAAACTATGCAAATAGCACCGCATTGGCAGCCAACAGTACCGCAAATGCTGCGAACACAACCGCTAACAACGCGAACAGCACGGCTACAGCAGCGAATAGCACCGCGAACTTAGCCAATACAACGGCTAACACTGCGAACAGCACTGCGAACTTGGCGAATACAACTGCTAATAACGCAAATAGCACGGCTACAGCAGCGAACAGCACTGCGAACGTGGCTAACTCCACAGCCTTCGCCGCTAACTCCACTGCTAATGCAGCCAATAGCACAGCGAACGTTGCGAATAGCACTGCAAATGTAGCTAACTCCACAGCCTTTGCTGCGAACTCCACTGCAAACGCGGCGAATAGCACTGCAAACGTGGCTAACAGCACAGCCTTCGCTGCTAACTCCACTGCAAACGCAGCCAATAGCACCGCAAATGTGGCTAACTCCACAGCCTTCGCCGCTAACTCCACTGCTAATGCAGCCAACAGCACAGCGAATGTGGCTAACAGCACCGCCTTTGCTGCGAACTCAACTGCAAATGCAGCGAATAGCACCGCTAATACTGCAAACAGTACTGCTAACGCAGCCAATAGCACAGCGAATGTGGCTAACTCCACAGCCTTTGCTGCGAACTCCACTGCAAATGCAGCCAACAGCACAGCGAATGTGGCAAACAGCACTGCAAACGTAGCTAACAGCACCGCCTTCGCCGCTAACTCCACTGCAAACGCAGCCAATAGCACAGCGAATGTTGCAAACAGCACAGCCTTTGCCGCTAACTCCACTGCAAACGCAGCCAATAGCACTGCAAATGTTGCTAACAGCACAGCCTTCGCCGCTAACTCAACTGCTAACGCAGCGAACAGCACCGCGAACGTGGCTAACTCCACAGCCTTTGCTGCGAACTCCACTGCAAATGCAGCAAACAGCACAGCGAATGTGGCTAACAGCACCGCGAACGTAGCTAACTCCACAGCCTTCGCCGCTAACTCAACTGCTAATGCAGCCAATAGCACAGCGAATGTGGCTAACTCCACAGCCTTTGCTGCTAACTCCACTGCAAACGCAGCGAATAGCACAGCGAACGTGGCTAACTCCACAGCCTTCGCCGCTAACTCCACTGCTAATGCAGCGAATAGCACCGCTAATACTGCAAACAGCACTGCTAACGCAGCCAATAGCACCGCGAACGTAGCTAACAGCACTGCAAACGTAGCTAACAGCACAGCCTTCGCCGCTAACTCAACTGCAAATGCAGCCAATAGCACCGCAAATGTTGCTAACAGCACAGCCTTTGCGGCGAACTCAACTGCAAACGCAGCCAATAGCACCGCGAACGTAGCTAACAGTACCGCCTTTGCTGCTAACTCCACTGCTAATGCAGCCAACAGCACAGCGAATGTGGCTAACAGCACTGCAAACGTGGCTAACTCCACAGCCTTTGCCGCTAACTCAACTGCTAACGCAGCGAATAGCACCGCAAATGTGGCTAACTCCACAGCCTTCGCCGCTAACTCCACTGCTAACGCAGCGAATAGCACAGCGAACGTGGCAAACAGCACAGCCTTCGCAGCTAACTCAACTGCAAATGCAGCGAATAGCACTGCAAACGTGGCTAACTCCACAGCCTTCGCCGCTAACTCAACTGCAAATGCAGCCAATAGCACAGCGAACGTGGCTAATAGCACCGCTAATACTGCAAACAGCACTGCTAACGCAGCCAACACAACGGCGAATACTGCGAACAGCACAGCCAATGCGGCCAACACAACGGCGAATACTGCGAACAGTACAGCCAATGCGGCCAACACAACGGCGAATACTGCGAACAGTACAGCCAATGCGGCCAACACAACGGCGAACACTGCGAACAGCACAGCCAATGCGGCCAACACAACGGCGAACACTGCGAACAGCACAGCCAATGCGGCCAACACAACGGCGAACACTGCGAACAGCACAGCCAATGCGGCCAACACAACGGCGAATACTGCGAACAGCACAGCCAATGCGGCTAACACAACGGCGAATACTGCAAACAACACGGCGAATATTGCGAATAGCACCGCAAATTCTGCTAATGCGAATGCTACGGCTGCGCTTGCTAACGCAACGCAAGCCAATGCAGGCTGGAACTTGACAACAAGTGCGTCCACCGGCAATGTGAGCAACGTGTCTATTGCAAACGTGAGAGGTAACGATACTGTCACCTTCGACGCGGGAGACAATATCGCTATTACCCAAACCGGACGCGGTTTAAGTGTTGCCTTGGCACGCGATATCAGCGTGAACAGTGTGACCACCAAAGATCTCACTGCCACAGGCAATGTGACCTTAGGCGGTGGTGCAGGTACGAGCGTGAAAGTTGCGAGCGGAACGACTGTTAACATGGGCGGAAACCGTATTCAAAACGTAGGTAATGCGACAGCAGATACCGACGCGGCGAATATGGGCGATGTGAAACGTTATGTGAACACAACGCTTGCCGGTTTCAATGCGACAGCAACGAATAGTGCAGTGAATAACCTGAACAAACGCGTAAATAAACTCGATAAGAGAATGCGAGGTTATGCAGCGAATGCGATGGCGGCAACGGCATTACCGCAAGTGACGGCAGCCGGTGAATCCATGGTTTCTGCAGCGGTCGGCTCACAAGGTGGGGCGAGCGCAGTGGCTGTCGGCTACTCCCGTGCGTTGGATAATGGCAAAGTCATTATTAAACTCAACGGTGCAGTCAGCAGCAACGGCGAAGCCGGGGTTGGCGCAGGTGTCGGTTACAAATGGTAATCGCTAGGCGTTAAGCCATAATTAAGATAAAATCGCGGGGGCGCAAACCCTCGCGATTTTTACCAGAGATTAAATTATGAATAATCAACAATCATCGATTGAAACTACTGAAAAAATATCTACGTTGTTGTTATGTAATCCTCATTTTTTGAGTAATTTTAACGAACAATATGTGAAAGGGCTGTCTTTGGTTCAATGGTTACCGGAGATGGGAATGAGACATCAGTTGAATGCGGTATCGGCGGAGAGCTACGATATCCTTATGGTTGATGAATCTTGCCCGATTAACTACAGCAGCTTTATTTGTTGGTTGCGTGTGCTGAAGATAAATGGCGCCTTAGTGCTGCCAAAAAGCGCACAAGCGAATATAGATGCATTTTTTGAACGCGTTACTGAATTTGTAGAATTGACTCCATTGGATTCGGGTAATGTATTGGTATTTGCTAAATTACCGCATAGTCGGAGTTACGAAGATTATGAAGCGGAGTTGGAACACTTAATAAGTCAACGTGCTTTTGCCAAGGCATTGTCATTGTTGGATAAGATGGAGATCTTAGCGCCTTTACATATTCATCCGACGATGTATCAAGCAAAAATTTATCAACAATTAGGTTTAGTGGACGGTGTATCGACGGTTTGGCGGCTATTTCGTCAACGTATGACAAACCCGAATGTCGCCGTGTTTGCCGCTTTGGATACCATTATGACAGGGGATTATCATCATGGGTTTAAGGCGCGTCAGCCTTTGATTAGCGATACCTTTCGCGCTAAACCACCACCGAAAGCGGAATGGCAGCCGAAAAAATGGCAAGGGCAAAATTTGTTGGGTAAGCATTTAGTGATTTGGACGGAATTCGGCTTGGGTGACGAGCTGATGTTTTCCCAACTGGCCTATGCATTGAAAAAACAGTTGAATGCGCAAAAAATCACATTGATCGGGCAAACGCCGATCGTCGATTTATTGAACACCCACCCGGATATTGATGTGGTGATCGACAGTAGTAAGATTGAAGTGGAATTGACTGACTTCGATTATTGGGTTTTTCCGCACGATATTATGGCTTATATTGATTTGCCTTTTGAGCAAGTAATCAAGCGCCATCCTTATTTGTTTATTGAGGCGGCGAATGTGGCGCAGGCTAAAAATAAAATTATGCAAGTTAAGCCTAAAACCAATGCGGTGCCGAAAGGATTAAACGTTGGGATTGTGTGGCGCGGTAATGCGACGCACGAAAACGATGCTTATCGTTCCATTCATCAGACGGAATTATTACGCGAGCTGTTCGATATAGAAGGGATAAATTGGTATTGTTTGCAGAAAGAATGCAATGAACAGGAAAAGCTCTTGCTCGCGGAATACAATATTCCTAATTTGGCGGAAAATGCGGCCTCTTTAATGGAAACCGGTGCTTATTTGATGAATATGGATTATTTGGTGACGGTGGATACATCGGTGGCGCATTTAGCCGGCGGGTTAGGCGTGAAGACGCTGTTATTACTACCGTTTATCGGCGATTGGCGTTGGGGATCTGATGGAGAGCGTAATATGTGGTATCCGAATTTAACCGCGATCCGTGTAGAATCGCCGAAAGCTTCATGGGCGTTGGCCATAAGTAAAACGCGCGATAAGTTAGAAATTTTAAAACATAGTCAACGAATGAGTTATTTATAGGAGCCTATTTATGCAAAATGAAAATCCGCAACCACAAGCTCAACAAGAAGAGCAGGTTACGCCGAATGTAGCGCGTTTTGAGCGCACTGTACGCGAGAAGGATTATGAACGCGCTTGTAATACTTTGCTGTCGATTCTCGGTAAATTAGACGAAAACTTCGGCGGTTTGCAAGGCATTGAATTTGCTTATCCCGACCAATATCGAGATAAAAACATGGAAATGGAGTTGACGGTATATTTTTGTACCCGAATGGCGGATGCAATTTCCGAACTGTTTAGCGATCCGGTGTTAGAAGTTAGCGATGCCGGAATGCAACGTTTCTTTTCCTTGCAACGTTGGATTTCCTTCATTTTTGCAAGCTCCCATTATGTGAATGCGGATCACGTGTTACAGGTGTATAACCGTAATCCGGATCGCAATTCGTCGGAAGTACAAATCGAAGCGAAGCGTCCGTCGTTGGTTAAATTCTGTATTTTGTACTTGCCGGAATCCAATTTGAATTTGAACTTGGATATGTTATGGCAGATTGATCGCGATATTTGCGCCTCACTTTGTTTCGCCTTGCAGTCGCCACGTTTTATCGGTACACCGGCTGCTTTCAGCAAACGCGCGGCGATTTTACAGTGGTTCCCGAAACGATTGGAAACTTTAAACGATTTAAATAACGTACCAAACGCCATTTCTCACGATGTGTACATGCACTGTAGTTATGATGTGGCGGCTAATAAACACGATGTAAAAGGAGCGCTAAATAAAGTGGTGCGTCGTCATAATTTCTTGTTTGGTTGGCGCGATCTTGATGTGCAAAATATCGGTTACCGCAACGGTAAGCCGGTAATGGTTGTTGTGTTAGAGCATTTCCATTCGGCGCACTCTATTTATCGTACTCACTCCACTTCAATGCGGGCGGCACGCGAGCATTTCTATTTGATCGGAATGGGGAATGAACAAGTGGATCAGCTCGGTCAAGAAGTGTTCGATGAATTCAAATTGATTCCGTCCGGCCATGTGTACGACCGAATGAAAGTAGTGCGCGAAGTGTGCGAGGAAAACAAAGCAGCGATTTTATATATGCCGTCTATCGGTATGGATTTGTTGCCGATTTTCTTGAGTAATACCCGAGTAGCGCCAATTCAAGCGATTGCTTTGGGTCACCCGGCGACCACCCATTCAAAATTTATCGAATATGTGGTGGTAGAAGACGATTATGTTGGTTCGGAAGCCTGTTTCAGCGAAAAACTGTTGCGTTTGCCGAAAGACGCCTTACCTTACGTGCCTTCTGCTTTGGCACCAACGCAGGTGGAATACAAATTGCGCGAAAATCCTGAAGTGGTAAATATCGGTATTGCCTCCACCACGATGAAATTAAACCCGTTCTTCTTGGAAGCTTTACGTGCCATTCGCGATCGTGCCCGAGTGAAGGTGCATTTTCACTTCGCGTTGGGGCAATCGCAAGGTGTGACACATCCTTATGTGGCGCGTTTTATTAAGTCCTATTTAGGTAACGACGCCACGGCACACCCGCAAACGCCTTATTTGCAATACTTAGATATTTTGAAAAATTGCGACATGATGGTGAACCCGTTCCCGTTCGGTAATACTAACGGTATTATCGATATGGTAACCATAGGCTTGGTGGGTATTTGTAAAACCGGTCCGGAAGTGCACGAACATATCGATGAAGGCTTGTTCCGTCGTTTAGGCTTGCCGGAATGGCTTATTGCTCACACCGTGGACGAATACGTAGAACGCGCAATTCGCTTAGCGGAAAACCATGCAGAACGCTTGGCATTGCGTCGTCAGATCATCGAAAATAACGGCTTGAGTACGCTATTTACCGGTGATCCGCGCCCGATGGGACAGATCTTCCTGCAAAAACTAAAAGAATGGGCGGAGTCGCGCAAAGTAAAATTGCAGATTGCCGCATAGTTTGAATTAAGAACAAAAAACGCTTGCCGGAAGGTGAGCGTTTTTTTTTATGTATATTTTTTTAGAAAATAATAGTGGGCGATTTATACGGGAGTTATCGGTACGCGTGATTTGAGATCGCAAAATAGCACCGCATTGAAGCCTTGTCCGGCAAGCTTTCAATGCGGTGCTGAAATGAATGAAAGTTTAAGATTCAACGAAAATTTTCGGAGACAGTATTTCCGTCAATGGCGAATCGCCGTGCCCTTGCATTAAGCTTTGTTCGTTCCAAACGGTTCTGCCGTGGCGGATGAAGTAGAAAGTCAGCTGTTTTTTCATTTTTCCTCTCCAAAAATAAAATAAGGAAGTCGAAACTTCCTTATTTTTGCTTAAGTTATGAATTAACGCGAATAATAACCGGCCATGGCGCTATAGACGGCATTTTCCGCTTGAATCAAGCTGAATTTTGCGTTCAAGATGGCTAGTTGCGAATTTTTCTCGGTATTTGCCGCATTCAACCATTCGCGCAACTCGGAGACCCCCGCGTTATAGCGGTTGCGGTAGTATTGCGTGATGCGTTTGTTGTAATCAAAGGTTCTTTGTTGATTGGCAAAAGCGCTTTGCGCTTGGGTGAAGGCGAAGTAGTTGGTGTCCACGTCGTTCAATGCGGTGGTAATACTTTGCTCGTAGTTCAAACGCGCGGTTTCATAATCCGCTTCGGAAATTTTGACATTCCATTTTACGCTGTTCCAGTTTAAGAACGGTAAGCTAATGCCTACTGTGCCGCCGGCGACAGGCGTGTGAAGTGCGTTGCCGACTTTGTTGCCGGTTGAGCTTAAACTGCCGCCCAAGGTAACTTCAGGGAACCAGCTTTTTTCGGTTGCTCTGGCATTTTTAAAAGCGCTGCTTAAACGGAATTGATAGCCTTTGACATCCGGACGGTTGGCGATAACGGAAATTGGTACGTTTAAATTCACGCCGACATTTTTCACGTTAAGAATATGTGGGAAATTGATATTTAACGCTTTGTCAGGTTTTAAGTTAAGCAAATTGCGCAGGGTTTGTTCGGCGGTTTTGCGTTGGGTTTGATAGGTGATCAAACTGTTACGTGCGGTTAAAACCGATTGTTGCGCTTGATCCACGCTGGCGGAATCTGCGACACCTTGGCTTAAACGACGTTGCATAATGTTGCTGATGTCGCTGTAGTATTTGATGCTTTCTTCGGTGGTCGCAATTGCATCATTTAAATAAGCGATTTGGTAATACGTGATAACTACGGAGTTTATTAAAGAAAGTTTGGTTGCTTCCAAATCTTGTGCGGTGGCTTTGTGGGTCCACTCTGCAGCATCCGCAGAATCCGCCAAACGGCGCCATAAATCTAAGGTGTAACTTACGTTTAAGGAGCCGCTGTGGGAAACCGCGGAGTTAGCCGATGTATCGATACGACGTTGTGCGCCGGACTTTGTGGCACCACTAAAGGACGGCACTAAATTGGCGCCGACCAAATTAGCGTTATAAAGCGCGCGATTGACCGCAATGGCGGCTTTGGCTAAGTTTTTGTTATTTAGTAAGGCTTGTTCTACTACGCGGTTAAGTTGTGCATCTTGATAAAGCGTCCACCAATCTTCTTTTACATTGAATTGTTTGGTGATTTCTTCGTATTTTTGGTAATCCTCTAGGCTGGCTTTGTAGGAATCGCCGATATTGGCACAGCCTGCGAGGGTTGTTGCCATGAGTACGGCAAGGGCTAATTTCTTCATTTTTAACATGATTTTTCCTTCAGTTTCGTTAAAAAAACGCGGTAGATTTTAACCGCAATTTAATGTTTTACAAAATCTATTCACGGGCAAGCGCGCTGACCGGATTCAGTTGCGCGGCGCGTTTAGCCGGCATATAACCGAATAGCACGCCGATAAGCGTTGAAAATAGCACCGCACTGACGAGGGAGACAGTGGAAAACGCCATATTGAAATTCTGCATAAAAAAATTAAATAACAAGCCGATTACGCCCGATAGCAAAATTCCCGTTAGGCCACCGATTAAACAAATCAGCACCGCTTCGATCAAAAATTGTTGCAAAATATTGGCTTGACGCGCACCGATAGCCATACGCACACCGATTTCTTTAGTACGCTCTGTCACCGAGACCAACATAATATTCATCACGCCAATGCCGCCTACAATTAAGGAAATAAAGGCGATGGAAGAAATCAGTAATTTCATCGTGCCGGTGGTGCTTTCGATGGTTTGTTTGATGGTGTCGCTGTTCATAATAAAGAAATCTTTTTTGCCGTGGCGCATCGTAAGTAACTCCGTAATGCCTTTTTCCGCTACGGTTGTATTTACGTCGTCCGATACTTTCAGCGTAATTGAAGCGATCTTTTTACTGCCGGAAATACGGTTCATCACCGTCGTATAAGGCGCGTACAGATTCAACGAACTGCTGGCGCCGCCCATTTGTTTATCGGACACCACGCCGATAATACGCAGTGGACGTTTGTTAAACATCACCACTTTGCCGAGCGGATTTTCATGCGGAAATATCGATTTTTGCGCGCTTTCGTCAATCAAGGCCACTTGATTATTTTCCGCCACATCTTGTGCGGAGAACAAATTACCTTGTTTCAAAGACAGTCCATCCACATCAAAATATTGTTCGCCTACACCTTTTAAATTGGTGGAGGAAAAGGTTTGGTTGCCATAGACCAAAATACCGCTCGATGAACTGTTCGGCGTCACGCTTTGCACGTAACTTTGTTTGTTCAGCGCATCGGCATCGCCGACTGTGAGATTTTGCATTTGCTCGGCGCGCCGATCGCCAAAACCCGTTCCGTTAAAAATGGTCATTGTGCTGGTGCCGATGCCTTTAATATTTTCCAAGATCTTTTGCTGTGAACCGTTGCCGAGCGCCACCACGGACACCACGGAAGTGATGCCGATAATAATGCCGAGCATCGTCAGCAGTGCGCGCATTTTATGTGCCACGATAGCGCTGACGGACATCCGAAACGCTTCAATCAATTGGTCTTTACTCAATCCAAAGTGCGGTTTTATTTGGGGCCGGTTTTGTGCTTTGCTTTCGACGGCTTCTTTTTGTGTATCAGCGATGATTTCGCCGTCTTTAATTTCAATCACCCGATTGGCTTGCGCTGCAATATTGCGATCGTGGGTGACCATAATAATGGTATGGCCTTCGCCATGCAGTTGGCGCAAGATTTCCATTACCTTTTGTCCGCTATGAGAGTCCAATGCACCGGTGGGTTCGTCGGCAAGGATAATCTCACCGCCGTTCATTAAGGCACGCGCAATACTGACCCGTTGTTGCTGACCGCCGGAGAGTTGATTCGGTTTATTTTGCCATTTGTCACCCAAGCCCAGTTTCTCCAGGAGCAGTTTGGCACGTTCAATGCGGTGCTCTCGGGGCATTCCGGCATAGATGGCGGGGAGAGCGACATTTTCCGCCGCGGTTAAGCTGGATAACAAATTGTAGTGTTGGAAAATAAAACCGAATTTTTGGCTACGTAAATCGGATAGTTGATCGGAAGATAAGCTGGCTATTTCTTTACCGTCAATTTTATAAGAACCGCTGGTTGCCGTATCTAAGCAACCGATAAGGTTCATGAGGGTGGACTTGCCTGAACCCGATTGGCCGATAATTGCTACGAAGTCGCCTTTTTCAATATTCAATGAAATATTTTTCAGAATATGTACGCGGTTCTTGCCCTCGCCAAAGTCGCGGTTAAGATTCTTGATTTCAATAATATTCATGGATTTTCTACCGCGTTTTAGAATATTCTCGGCCCGCGGCCGTTGTTGCCCACTTTTTCGCCGGCCGCTACTTGAGACACAATGACTTGGTCACCTTCGCTCAAACCGCGTTTGATTTCTGCTTGGAAATCGTTTTGCACGCCGACTTCCACTTCGCGCGGTTCCGGCTGATTGTTGCCATTCAACAGATTGACGAAGGTTTTGCCGTCTTTCTTTCGAATCGCCATATTGGGTACCAATAATACGTTTTGTGCATCGGCAATTTTAATATTGTTTTCCGTGGTCATTCCGATGCGTAAAGTGCGATCGGGATTGTCCACGATTAAATTGGCGTAGTAATAAACCGCACTGGTGCTACTTGAAGCGCTGCTTGAACTACTTGACGAGGAACTTGATGAATTATCGCTTTTCGTGGTGGTGGCCGGATCAACCGACGAAATTACGCTTTCGTAATGGGTGTTTGGATCGGACAATATGGTAAAACGCACCGCTTGCCCTGCTTTTACTTTGGTGATGTCGCCTTCAGAAATTTCCGGTTTGACGCGCATTTTGCTTAAATCCGCCACTTTCACAATGGTCGGTGCGGTTTGGACGGAATTGACGGTTTGCCCTTCGGCAATCGGGGTGGAAATAATGGTGCCATCGATGGGCGAAGTGATTTTAGTGTAGCCCAAGTTGGTTTCAGCGGTGCTGACTTCAATTTCTGCTTGTTTAATGGATTCTTTTAATGCGTTCGTTTCGGCTTGTGCCGCATCAAAATTGTTTTTGGCATTATTGAAGTCATCAAGCGAAGCGGCTTTTTTGGCGTAAAGCTCGGTATAACGGGAATACGCCGATTGTGCCACGGAAAGCGCGGTTTCTTTTGCCTTTAATTGCGCCTGATAGCTCGCGAGCGCCGCTTTTTTGGTGTTGAGGTTATTGAGCTGAGTAGTGGAATCAATATCTGCGATAAGCTCGCCTTTTTTGATGTCTTGCCCAAGCGCGACATACAGTTTGGTGATTTTACCGGATACTTGTGCGCCTACATCCACCTCATTGACACTGCTGATGGAACCGGAGGCCACTACGGTTTTTTCGATATTGCCGCGCGTGACGGACTCGGTTAAATAGCGGGTTTGTTCGGTCTGGTTGCCGATTAAAAAAGAGTAGGCGAGAGTGCCTAAAATTAAAATTACGGGAATAACAATAATTTTTTTCATGGTGATCCGTTTTAAAATGAACATTTGTTCATGGGAGGTGATATTTTAATGATTCATCGGTTTTTTGCACGAAAAATCTTGCGCTTAGACAAAATTTTGCTAAAAAGTTTGGTTTATCTAACGGTAATGGCAATAAGAAAGAGGACGTAAAAGAATGAATGGCGAATTAGCACCACAGCTGCGCTCGAAAAATGCGAGGTTTCACAAAACACGGCTTTTCGTATAGAATAGCGCGAATATTTTATCCGGTAATTGAGAAGATTATGAGTAACACAGAACACACTTTAGACCTTTCGGAAAATGCCCGTCCGCACAATTTTATTACCCAAATTATTGATGAAGATTTAGCTTCCGGTAAACACCAAAGCGTTCACACCCGTTTCCCGCCTGAGCCAAACGGCTATTTGCACATCGGTCACGCCAAATCCATCTGTTTAAACTTCGGTTTAGCAAAAGAATATCAAGGCTTGTGTAATCTGCGTTTTGACGACACCAATCCGGTGAAAGAAGATGTGGAATATGTGGATTCCATCAAAGCTGATGTGGAATGGCTTGGTTTCCATTGGGCAGGCGAGGTGCATTACGCTTCCGATTATTTTGACGCACTTTACAATTACGCTATTGAGCTTATCAAAAAAGGCTTAGCGTATGTGGATGAACTTTCGCCGGAAGAAATGCGTGAATATCGCGGAACTTTAACCGAGCCGGGAAAAAACAGCCCCTATCGTGATCGCAGTGTAGAAGAAAATCTGGCGTTATTTGAAAAAATGAAAAACGGTGAAATTGCCGAGGGAAAAGCCAGCCTGCGTGCCAAAATTGATATGGCGTCACCGTTTATGGTAATGCGCGATCCGGTGCTTTATCGCATTAAGTTCGCCAGCCACCACCAAACGGGCGACAAATGGTGCATCTATCCAATGTACGATTTCACCCACTGTATTTCCGACGCTCTGGAACGTATTACACATTCATTGTGTACCTTGGAATTCCAAGATAACCGCCGTTTATACGACTGGGTGTTGGAAAATATCAGTATTGAACGCCCGTTGCCGCACCAATATGAATTTTCCCGTTTGAATTTAGAAGGCACCTTAACCTCTAAACGTAAGTTATTAAAATTAGTCAATGAAGGCATTGTGGACGGCTGGAACGATCCGCGTATGCCGACTATTTCCGGTTTGCGTCGTCGCGGCTATACGCCCGCATCAATTCGTGAATTCTGTCGCCGTATCGGCGTGACCAAACAAGATAACGTGGTGGAATACAGCGCGTTGGAATCTTGCATTCGCGACGATTTAAACCAAAATGCCCCGCGCGCGATGGCGGTTATCGATCCTGTCAAGGTGGTGATTGAAAACTTTAATGGTGAAGAAATATTGACCGCGCCGAATCATCCGAATCGTCCGGAATTAGGGGAGCGCCAATTGCCGTTCAGTAAAGAAATTTACATTGATCGTGCAGATTTCCGCGAAGAAGCGAATAAACAATACAAACGCTTGGTGTTGGGTAAAGAAGTGCGTTTGCGCAACGCTTACGTGATTAAAGCGGAACGCGTAGAAAAAGATGCTAACGGAGAAATCACTACGATTTTCTGTACTTACGATCCGGAAACCTTGGGCAAAAATCCGGCGGACGGTCGCAAAGTAAAAGGCGTGATTCACTGGGTTTCCGCCGCACACAATCACCCGGCGGAATTCCGTTTATATGAACGCCTTTTCACCGTGCCAAATCCGGGTGCAGAAGAAAACATTGAAAGTGTGTTAAATCCCACTTCTTTAGTGGTTAAACATGGCTTCGTAGAGCAAAGCCTTGGTAACGCGATCGCTGAAAAAGGCTACCAATTCGAACGCGAAGGCTACTTCTGCGCTGACAGCAAAGACAGCCGTCCTGAACATTTGGTATTTAACCTGACGGTGAGTTTGAAAGAAGGCTTTTAGTGCAATACGCATCTTAGCTAAGTCAATGCGGTGCTATTATTGAAGTCCGCATTTTAAATATAGCGATAGATATAGGAGGAAGATTGGCAAATTTGTTAATCTTCCTTACTTTTACACAAAGAAAAATAAGATGAAAAAATTCAAATTCTTCGGGCTACTAGCCTGTTTCGGATTAGCGGGCTGCGAAACGTTGTGGGCGATTGTCACCTTGCCGATTACGCTACCGATGGCGATGTTGGAATCCGTAGTCGGCGAATCGACGGAGGAATATTGCACGCGGGTTGGTCAGGATTGGTATCACGCCGGTTATTTGTACGGTGCGGACGGACGTGAAACGGCAAAGGACGGCATCGACTATTATACGCGACGTTGCGGCGAATATCGGAAAGTTGATCAGGCGGCCTTTGAGCGTGGTTATCGTAACGGGTATTGTGCGAATAACACATTTTATCGTTTGGGTTACGACGGTTTGCCGATGAATTATCGAATTTGCTCGAATGCGGCGGGCTTGGAAGCCGAATATCAACGCGGGCGGCAACGGGTGGTTTTCGAACGTGAACACGAAGCGGATTTTTATCGTTTAAAACGTCTCCGTGAGCGATTAAAGGCTTTAGGTGATACCGAGCAAGCTGATTCTAAAATGCGTCCTTACGCCATTGAACAACGGGAACAGTTGCGCGATAAAATTAACGAATTGGAACAACAATTGGGGCTGGAAATCACGGATTTCGGCCGTTCTTCGTGGTAAAAACAATGCAAAATCATTTTTGGCAGACCAAATCCTTACTTGAAATGAACGAAGCCGAATGGGAAGCGCTTTGTGACGGTTGCGGCAAATGTTGTTACCGCAAATACATTCAAGGGCACGGCAAGCGGCAAAAACTGTATTACACGCGCATCGCCTGCAATTTGTTGGATGTGAAAACCGGCAAATGCGGTAATTATCCCGAGCGCTTTAAGCTCGAAACGGATTGCACTAAGCTGACCAAAAAGAATCTGCCGGATTTTCATTGGTTGCCGCAAACTTGCGCCTATCGTTTGATTTATGAAGGCAAACCGCTACCGCATTGGCATCCGTTGATTTCGGGCGATCCTAATTCAGTGAAAAACGCCGGGATATTGATTGCCGACGGCGTGCATGAAAAAGACGTGATTGATTGGTTTGAATTTGTTATCGATGCATGTTGAGCTTTTAAAATAGCACCGCATTGAAGTTCCAAAATAGCACCGCATTGAAAGCCCGTTTGAAGCGCCTCTTGAGAGATAAATGCTGATTGGCGACAAATTTTGTGCTAGAATCCGCCCCGATTTATTAGCGTGAATTTAACAGGAAAAAATATGAAAGTTTTAGAAGGCGCGGTCGCCGCACCAAATGCAAAAATTGCAATTGCAATTGCCCGTTTCAACAGCTTTATCAACGAAAGTTTATTAGAAGGTGCGATTGATGCGTTAAAACGTCTTGGTCAAGTGAAACAGGAAAATATCACGGTGGTGCGCGCACCGGGCGCTTATGAATTGCCGTTAGTGGCGCGTCGTTTGGCGGAGAGCAAAAAATTCGATGCCATCGTGGCCTTAGGCACGGTCATTCGCGGAGGTACTGCACACTTTGAATATGTGGCGGGTGAAGCCAGCAGCGGTTTAGGCAAGGTGGCGATGGAAGCGGAAATTCCGGTAGCGTTCGGTGTATTAACCACCGAAAATATCGAACAAGCCATTGAACGCGCCGGCACCAAAGCGGGTAATAAAGGCGCAGAAGCCGCATTAACCGCCCTTGAAATGGTGAATCTTTTACAACAAATCGACGCGGCATAACTATGACTGAGCAACAAAAACAAGTGAAAAAGCCTTCCACCCGTCGTCGCGCTCGTGAGTGCGCGGTACAAGCCTTATATTCTTGGGCGCTTTCCGGCAATACGGCAGAACAAGTAGAGCTTGCATTCGTACTGGATCAAGATCTTGAAGGCGTAGATAAGCCTTATTTTCGTAAATTATTCCGTCAAACGGTGGAAAATATCGAAACCGTGGATTTTGCCATTTCGCCTTATATCGACCGCGCTTTTGACGAACTTGATCCGATTGAAAAAGCAATTTTGCGTTTAGCGGTGTACGAATTACGTTTTGAATCGGACGTACCGTACAAGGTGGTGATTAACGAAGCCATTGAAGTGGCGAAAGTATTCGGTGCCGATGAAAGCCATAAATATATCAACGGCGTATTAGACAAAATTGCGCCGGCATTAGGGCGTAAATAGTTCCTTTAATTTGAAAAATGGCGCGCGTTTTTACGCGTGCCTTTTCGTTTCTGGCGGTAAGAAAACGGAGAAATGGTAATGGGTGAATTTGATTTAATCAAACGTTATTTTGAACGGCCGCAAAATAATGCTGATGATTTTGTACAATTATCCATCGGTGATGATTGCGCATTGGTTTCTATTCCGCCTGATTGCCAATTGGCGATTACCACCGATACTATGACGGAAAATACGCATTTTCTTCCCGATATTTCTGCCGAAGATTTAGCCTATAAAGCAATTGCAACGAATTTAAGCGATTTGGCCGCCATGGGCGCGCAACCTAAATGGATTTCCCTTGCTTTAACTTTGCCGAAAATAAATGAAGAATGGCTTTCTGCATTTAGTCAAAGTTTGATAAATACGTTACGCGATTACAACGTCACATTAATTGGCGGCGACACCACCAAAGGCACGCGCGCTATTACCATTACTGCGCAAGGCTTTGTAGAAAAGGGCAAAGCGCTTTGCCGTCATCAAGCAAAAGCGGGAGATTTAATTTATGTTTCCGGCACATTAGGCGACAGCGCCGCCGGTTTGCAGCTGATTTTAGCGGGCGAATTGAAGGGCAAAAACGCACTTGATATTGACCGAGAATTTTTGCTTCATCGCCATTTTCGCCCAACACCGCGCGTAGCGCTAGGACGTGCTTTAGTCGGCATCGCCAATGCGGCGATTGATTTGTCTGACGGCTTGCTTTCCGATCTCGGACATATTCTAAAACGCAGTCAATGCGGTGCTGAAATTGAACTTGCCGCCCTGCCGCTTTCTTCTTCGATATTACGGCTTTTCTCTCGCGACCAAGCGGAACGCTTTGCCTTAAGCGGTGGCGAAGATTACGAACTGTGTTTCACCGTGCCGGTGGAAAATAAAGAAAAATTGGAGCTGGCGCTAAAAAATTTAAAGCTGCCTTGCGCTTGCATTGGCCGAATCGTTACGGCACAAACACGCGGTTGGTTTGCACCGAATTTTCTGCGTCATGGCGAAGCGGTGCAATTGGCACCCATGTCGGGTTTTGATCATTTTAAGGATGAACATTATGAATAATCGAATCACTTCGGGAAATCCGTTAAAACGGCTTTCTTTAACCAATCCCGTACATTTGCTTGCGTTGGGATTTGGCTCGGGTTTAATCCATCCCGCGCCCGGCACTTGGGGCAGCCTTGCCGGCACTTTTATTGGCGTGGCGTTATTAATGTTGCTCGGTATGAAAAGCTTTTTGATTTTGACTGTGCTTTGCTTCGTTTTAGGCTGTTACCTTTGTCAAAAAACTGCCAACGATATGGGCGTGCACGATCATGGTTCCATCGTTTGGGACGAATTTGTCGGTATGTTTATCGTGCTCGCCGCTGTGCCGAATTTATCGTGGCAATGGGTTTTGACGGCGTTTGTGCTGTTTCGCTTTTTTGATATTTTAAAACCTTTCCCGATTCGCTATTTCGATGAAAAATTAGAAAGCGGTTTCGGCATTATGCTGGATGACGTATTGGCTGCGGTTTACGCGCTATTTGTGGTATTTATTGTGCGAATTTGGATGTGAGCATGCTGAATTTAATGATTGTCAATTTGTTCGGTCTGATGACGCCGGGACCGGATTTTTTCTATGTGGTACGGATGTCGGCTGGTAATTCGCGTCGTAATGCTATTTGTGCGATTCTTGGCATTTGTATCGGCATCGGCTTTTGGGCGTCACTTTCCTTACTTGGGCTTGCCGTTATTCTTGCAACATTGCCCATGTTACACGGTGCGATTATGCTGCTCGGCGGCGCCTATTTAAGCTATTGCGGCGTTTCTCTTTGGCGCACTAAAACGAACGTCGAATTGAGCGCGCTTTCGTCGCAAGAACTTAACCAACAAACCAGTATCCGCAAAGAAATTATGAAAGGCTTGTTGGTGAATTTATCCAATGCCAAAGTGGTGGTATTCTTTTCTAGCGTGATGTCGCTGGTGCTTGCCAATATTACTAATGTGTGGCAAATGAGTTTGGCTCTGGCGATTATCGTGTTGGAAGGGTTTGTTTATTTTTATGTGATTTCACTGGTGTTTTCGCGTAATATTGCCAAACGAATTTACGGCCGTTACACGCGTTATATTGATAATACGGCGGGTGCGGTCTTTTTATTTTTCGGTTTGTTGCTGATTTACAGCGGTATTAACGAAATGATTCATTAGACGGAAGGAAGTAAATATGACATTAAAAATTGCCATCGCCGGCGCGGGCGGCAGAATGGGGCGTCAATTAATTCAAGCGGTGCAGGCGGCGGAAAACGTAGAACTTGGTGCGGCCTTTGAGCGCAAAGGTTCCACTTTAGTGGGAGCAGATGCCGGCGAGCTTGCTGGAATTGGCCATTTAGGCGTAGTAGTGTCTGATGATCTACAAGCGCAAAAAAATAATTTTGATTTATTAATTGATTTTACGCGTCCGCAAGGCACGCTTGAACACATCGCATTTTGTTTGGCGAACAACAAAAAAATGGTCATTGGTACCACTGGTTTTGATGAGGCGGGCAAAGCGGCAATTCAAGCGGCATCTGAAAAAATTGCCGTTGTGTTTGCTTCAAATTTCAGCGTCGGTGTAAATTTGGTGTTTAAATTATTGGAAAAAGCCGCCAAAGTGATGGGCGATTATTGCGACATTGAAATTATCGAAGCGCACCATCGCCATAAAGTGGACGCGCCATCGGGCACCGCATTGAGCATGGGGGAACATATCGCAAAAACCTTAGGACGCGATTTGAAAACTCACGGTGTTTTTTGCCGCGAAGGCATTATTGGCGAACGTAAACGCGATGAAATCGGCTTTTCGACCGTTCGGGCTTCCGATGTGGTAGGCGAGCATACGGTTTGGTTTGCTGACATTGGCGAGCGCGTTGAAATTTCTCACAAAGCGTCCAGCCGCATGACTTTCGCCAACGGCGCTGTGCGAGCCGCCAAATGGCTTGAAAGTAAGTCAAAAGGTTTGTTCGATATGACGGACGTGTTGGATTTAAATAATTTATAACTCAATTTCGATGTCACTTTCTACGTGACAACAACACAACAAAATCTCGTCGGATTGAATAAAGGCAAGGGGCGTTTGTGCATAGGATACCTTGCCTTTTTTGATTTTCACTCGGCAGGAACCGCAATAGCCGCTACGGCATTGATATTCGTGATGAATATGATTATGTTCAAGATGATCGAGTAAACTCGTTTCATTATTGAATTCGAGGTTGATTCGGCTGCGGATAAGATGAATTTTCATGATTGGATAACGGGCAAATTTGTCGCGCCATTATATAGAGAAAAGATGAAAGTATTGATAAAAACTTCGTTGATTTTAACCGCACTTTGTTTGAATGCTTGTAGTTCTATCAGTAAAGCGCCGGTGAAATCCATTGATATTTATGTGAAACCTTATTATTCCGCACAAAAAGGCAAAGCGGAGAATGTGTTTGTGCATAACAAAATTGATCCGATGCTGCGCGAAAATAGTCTCAGAGGCTATGAAAATGCAGCCAAATTTGCGGAAGAAAATCCAGCGCGAATTTCACCAATGACGATGTTCACGCTTGCCGCACGCGCTTATGATTTCGGTCAACGCGATGAGGCAGTAGATTGGTATTATCGCGGGCAAAATCGCCTTATTACGGCACTTTACGTGCTGGATTTACCTAAACGCACGGTGGATGATAATACGGGATTTGCTCAAATAGTGGGGCAGTTTATCAATCCGTATGCGTTCTGCGATTTAACCAAACAACGCAAAGCAGCCGAAAATGCACTGAATTGGACGATTGACCATCCTTACGAAATTCTCTTTATAAAAGCATTGCCATCGAAATTTGCCGATCGTCGCACTGCATTGAAAGATGCAGAAGCCAAATTAAAAGCGCGTTTACAAGAACAAGATGCATTTTTCGCCAATCCGGAAAATAAATCGACATGGCAAAAAGAACGCTCAGAAAACTTTGTGAATGAACGATTTTGTTGGTAAAAATGAGCATGGGAATGTGCGATTGGCACTAATCGATGCGATGAAATTTATTGCATTGATTTATATGTAAAAATCGACGTGCCGAAATAGCACCGCATTGGATTTAATCGTATACACATAAAAACAGAAAATAAAATTTGTTTGGCGTTTATGCGTGTTGTTTTTTCGTTAAAGTTAAATAAATTTTTGTTTACCATTGACTTTCTAGGCGCACGCCCTTACTTTACAGCCTGCGTATTAACTAATAGGAAAAGGAGCTTTTATGCAATCACGCATTATTGTCGATTCAAGCCGCGAATCTTTATTAAGCACTCATAAAGTACTGCGTAACACGTACTTCTTGCTTGGTTTGACAATGGCATTTTCGGCGGTCGTCGCTTATATTTCGATGGCGATGAATTTGCCTTATCCGAACATTATTGTGTTATTAGTGGGTTTCTACGGCCTACTTTTTATTACCCATCGTTTGGCTGATCGTCCGGCCGGTATTTTAGCTGCGTTTGCTTTTACCGGTTTTATGGGATACACCATCGGGCCGATTTTAAATATGTACGTGGCGAACGGTATGGAAGATTTAATCATGTTGGCCTTTGCCGGTACGGCGATCGTGTTCTTCGCTTGTTCGGCTTATGTGTTGACTACGCAAAAAGATATGTCATTTCTTTCTACGGCGATGTTTGCACTTTTCATCGTGTTACTATTAGGCATGGTGGCGAGTTTCTTCTTCCAAATTCCGGCATTAGCCATTGCCATTAGTGCATTGTTTGTAGTGTTTTCGACGATGACGATTTTGTACGAAACCAGTAATATTATTCACGGCGGCGAAACTAACTACATTCGTGCTACCGTAAGCATTTATGTGTCAATCTATAACTTATTCATCAGCTTATTAAGATTACTTTCCATCTTTTCAAGCAATAACGATTAAGTTTAACCTAATAAAAAACGCGCTTTGGTGAGCATCAAAGCGCGTTTTTTTATATTATTTTTGGGGGAAAAGCGAGGTGAAATATTGCTTCAAATTTACATATTGGAATTTAAATCCTGCCTCAAGCAAGCGTTTCGGAAACACATTTTGACTTTCAAGTAACATATCGGCGCGTTCGCCGAGTGCCAGTTTTAAGGCAAATGCCGGTACAGGGAACGGTGCACAACGATGTAGCGCCGCCGCCAATTCCTGATTGAACTCGCTATTCGTTACGGGGTGCGGCGCCGTTAAATTATAAATGCCCTTGCAGTCGAGATTTGAGATTAAAAATAGCACCGCATTGACGGCATCTTCCAAGGCGATCCAAGCCCAATATTGTTTGCCGGAACCTAAGCGACCGGCTAAATTTAAACGATAGAGCGGTAACATTTTAGCTAAAGCGCCACCTTTGGGTGATAGCACGATACCGGTACGAAGCAGGCAAACTGTCGTTTTCGCTTGCAATGCAGCGCTCTCCCAAGCTTGGCAAAGGCGCGCACTGAAGGTGTTGAATGCGGTGCTATTTTCATCGTTCATTAATTGATCGCCGCCGTTACCGTAAATGCCTGTCGCTGAAGCGGAAATTAAGCGAGGCGGATTAAGACCGGCATTAATTAATAAGGCTATTTGTTTGGTTAATTTTACTCGGCTATTAAATAATGTCGCTTTTTGCGCCTCGCTCCAAGCTTTGGCAAAAATAGGCTCGCCGGCGAGATTAATTACCACCTCGAATTCGTCGAGGTTTTTAAGCTCAGTAAGCGAAGTGAAAAATCGCAAGTTTTTTTGCGGGAAAAGCCGACGGGCTTTTTTCTCCGAACGCGTGAGAAGGGAGAGTTGATGTTGTTGATTTAATAGAACGGGAATTAATGCTTGGCCGATGAGTCCTGTGCCGCCGGTGATGAAAATGTTCATGAGAGCGAGCGTTCGAACAAATCTTGAATGCGTTCAATTAAGATTGAAATTGGTGTGGCGCGTGTCGGTGTGACAAAAATCGTGTCGTCGCCGGCGATGGTGCCGAGAATACCGTCCGGTTTGCCGACGGAATCAAGTAAACGAGCGATTAATTGCGCAGCACCCGGCGTGGTTTTGATTACGACTAACATGTTATTGTGATCAATATCCAACACTAAATTTTTCAATGGGCTGCTGGTCGCCGGCACGCTTAATTCATTGGGTAAACAATACACCATTTCCATTTTGGCGTTACGTGCACGCACCGCGCCGAATTTGCCGAGCATGCGGGAAACTTTCGATTGATTAATGCCGGAGAAACCTTGCTTTTTAAGCGCTTCGACGATTTCGCTTTGTGATGCGAAACGCTCTTGATTTAATAATTCCTTAAAAGCACGAGTAAGATTATCCATTTTGTTCCTATAAGATAATTTAAATTGCATAAGATTTGCATAAAAATGCATAATATGCAACTAAAAAGGCATTTCTTATTTGAAAAGCAAAGGTTTTTTATAAGAAATTTGAGTAAGATCCCATATTTTATTTTCTGTATTTGTAATTTATGAATGAAACTTTTAAAATCTACTGGCTTAATTAATCTACTTAATAAGGAGTAAATATGAAAGTTGCAGTATTAGGCGCCGCCGGCGGTATCGGTCAAGCTCTGGCGTTGTTGTTGAAATTACAATTACCGGCGGAATCCGAACTGGCTTTATATGATATCGCACCGGTAACTCCCGGGGTTGCGGCGGATGTAAGCCATATTCCGACGGCCGTTAAAGTAAAAGGTTTTTCAGGTGAAGATCCGACTCCGGCACTTCAAGGTGCAGACGTGGTATTAATTTCAGCCGGCGTTGCGCGTAAACCGGGTATGGATCGTTCGGATTTGTTCAATATCAATGCGGGTATCGTGCGCGGTTTAATCGAAAAAGTGGCGGCAACCTGTCCTAACGCTTGCGTTGGTATTATCACTAATCCGGTTAATACAACTGTGGCGATTGCCGCTGAAGTATTGAAAAAAGCTGGGGTTTACGATAAACGTAAATTATTCGGCGTGACGACATTAGATGTACTTCGTTCGGAAACTTTTGTGGCCGAATTGAAAAACTTAAACGTTTCTCGCACTACCGTGCCAGTGATTGGCGGACATTCCGGCGTTACTATTCTTCCGTTGCTTTCTCAAGTACCTTATGCGGAATTTAGCACAGAAGAAATTGCAGCGTTAACCAAACGTATCCAAAATGCCGGTACGGAAGTGGTGGAAGCGAAAGCCGGCGGCGGTTCTGCTACACTTTCTATGGCTCAAGCTGCAGCACGTTTTGCCCGTTCTTTGGTAAAAGGTTTAAACGGTGAAACAGTGGTTGAATGCACTTATGTTGAAGGTGATGGCAAATATGCCCGTTTCTTCGCTCAGCCGGTTCGCTTGGGCAAAGAAGGCGTGGAAGAAATTCTTCCGATCGGCCCGTTAAGCGAATTTGAACAAAAGGCATTAGACGCAATGTTACCGACATTACGTGCAGATATTGAATTAGGCGAGAAATTTATTAACGGTTAATTTATGCCGAATGAATAAAAGAGCGCGAATATAAGCGCTCTTTTTTATGTTAGAAATAAAAAAACCAAGAAAAACCGTGATTTAGTTCACAGATTTAAAGATTGATATTTGCATAACATTTTAAATAACGTTATTTTTGAGCCATTAAAAATAAGTGCTATCTTAAATAGCCTATATCTATTTTGCTTTCCGAGTAGTGCCTCTTTCGAGGCACTTTTTTTTTGCTCATTTTTGTATCGGAATGAATTGATTTTATTTATTGTATTTAAATTATAAATTTGGAGATAAAAGGATTGTTGAGCTGGATCACAAATTTGTAACAAATGCGATTTGGCGCGTTTTTTCCAAGTGAATCCTATGTATAATAACGCTGAAATTAATTCCCTAGAGAATATTGTTTGAGGTGAATATGCAACAAAATAGCTTTGATGAATGGCTGGAGACGACCGCATTGGGAGGGGCGAATCAAGCCTATATCGAAGAATTATATGAGCGTTATTTAGATGAGCCAAATTCTATTGATGAAAGCTGGAAAGCAATCTTTGATTCATTGCCGAATTTAACTGCACCGGAGCAGCCTCATTCGTCGGTTCGAGATTATTTCCGTCGCCTTGCCCGTGAAAATACCACCGAAGCGGTGACGGTGATTGATCCTGAAGCGAGTGCGAAACTTGTTAAAGTGTTGCAATTTATTAATGCCTACCGTTTCCGAGGCCATTTGGAAGCGAAACTTGACCCGCTTGATTATTATCGTTGGAAAGTATCCACTGTACCGGAGTTAAATTACCGCTATCACGGTTTTACCGAACAAGATCTTAACGAAACCTTCAATATCAATCATTACGTTTATCAGCGCGACACCATTAAGCTTGCCGAACTTAAAGATATGCTGAAAGAAACCTATTGTGGTTCTATCGGTTTAGAATTTATGCATGTGCAAGACATGGAACAAAAAATGTGGCTGCAAAACAAATTAGAAAGCCGCTTAAATAAACCGCTTTTCAGCAATCAAGAAAAAATTAATTTTTTAAATGAACTGACCGCGGCAGACGGTTTAGAACGTTATCTCGGTGCGAAATTCCCTGGGGCAAAACGTTTTTCTTTGGAAGGAAGCGACGCTTTTATTCCGTTAATGAAAGAAACTATTCGTCATGCCGGTAAACAAGGTGTGAAAGATATTGTTATGGGAATGGCTCATCGCGGACGTTTAAATATGTTGGTGAACGTGCTGGGTAAAAAACCGGAAGATTTGTTTGATGAATTCGCCGGTAAACATTCTGGCGATCGCACCGGTGATGTGAAATATCACCAAGGTTTCTCTTCCGATTTTGCTGTAGGCGATGAACGCGTTCACTTAACCCTTGCATTTAATCCGTCGCATTTGGAAATTGTCAGCCCCGTAGTTATCGGTGCGGTGCGCTCACGTCAGACCAAAAGAAATGATACCACGCGCGCTCAAGTGTTAGCGATTACCGTACATGGCGATTCCGCCGTAGCGGGACAAGGTGTGGTGCAGGAAACGTTAAATATGTCGAATGCACGCGGTTACACCGTGGGTGGCACGATTCGTATTGTAATTAACAATCAAATCGGTTTTACCACATCTAATCCAAACGATACCCGTTCAACAGAATACTGTACCGATATTGCCAAGATGATCCAAGCTCCGATTATTCACGTAAATGGCGATGATCCGGAAGCGGTTGCTTTTGCTGCAAGAATGGCGGTGGAATATCGCAGCTTGTTTAAACGCGATATTTTCATTGATTTAATTTCTTATCGTCGCCACGGACACAATGAAGCAGACGAACCATTGGCGACCCAACCGATGATGTACGGCATCATTAAAAAACACCCGACACCTCGTAAAGTCTATGCCGATCGTTTAATTGCCGAAGGTGTAATTAGCGAAGCACAAGTCACCGAAATGATGAATTTATACCGCGATGCGCTTGATAACGGTGAGCGTGTAGTGACTGAATGGCGCGAAATGGATATGGCGAAAATGGATTGGCTGCAATATCTCCATTATGACTGGACCGCGCCTTATGAAAGTCGTTTCCCGCAAGAGCGTTTTTTAACGCTTGCCAAACGCGTATGCGAATATCCGGAAAGTTTGCGTGCCCATCCTCGCGTAGAAAAAATTTATAACGATCGTAAGGCCATGTACCAAGGTGAAAAATTATTCGATTGGGGAATGGCGGAGACAATGGCTTATGCCACCTTATTAGACGACGGCGTAAATGTTCGTTTATCCGGTGAAGATGCGGGGCGAGGTACGTTTTTCCATCGTCATGCCGTGGTGCATAACCAAAATGATGGCACCGGTTATGTGCCTCTAACTCATTTACATGCCAATCAAGGCCGCTTTGAAGTATGGGATTCTGTGCTTTCGGAAGAGTCCGTCCTTGCTTTTGAATACGGTTATGCCACCACCGATCCGAAAACACTGACAATTTGGGAAGCGCAATTCGGGGATTTTGCTAATGGCGCACAAATCGTCATTGACCAATTTATCAGCTCCGGCGAACAAAAATGGGGCAGAATGTGTGGCCTTGTGATGTTGTTACCTCACGGTTACGAAGGGCAAGGCCCGGAACATTCTTCTGCTCGTTTAGAACGTTATTTGCAACTTTGCGCAGAACAGAATATGCAAGTGTGTATCCCTTCTACGCCGGCTCAGGTTTATCATATGTTGCGTCGTCAAGCGTTACGCAAAATGCGCCGTCCGTTAATTGCGATTTCACCGAAATCCTTACTGCGCCATCCGTTGGCGGTTTCAAGTTTGAATGAATTAATTAACGGTTCATTCCAAACGGTAATTGGCGAAATTGACGAGCTGGATCCAAAAGCTGTAAAACGCATCGTACTTTGTTCCGGCAAAGTATATTATGATTTGCTTGAGCAACGCCGCGCAAATAATCAAACTGATGTGGCAATTATTCGTATTGAGCAGCTTTATCCGTATCCCCATGAAGATGTGAAAAAAGCGCTTGCGCCTTATGCACAGGTGAAAGATTATGTTTGGTGTCAAGAAGAGCCGCTTAACCAAGGCGCGTGGTATAGCAGTAAACATAATTTTGAAAGTTCTATCCCTGATAACGTGAAACTGAAATATGCCGGCCGCCCGGCCTCCGCCTCGCCGGCCGTTGGTTATATGTCGCTACACGTCAAACAGCAAAAACAATTGGTAGAAGAAGCCTTGAAGCTGTGAACATTAGTTTAAAAGCTCCCTTCGGTAAGATCTAAAGGCTAAAACAGGGCTTCAATGCGGTGCTGATTCACACTTCCGTTTGTTGCAATTTCGCCTTATGAGAGCGCTTTTCATGAAGGGAGCGTGCGCTGTCAAAGATAATGAAGAGAATAAATTAAAAAAGGAAAAAATATGACAATCGAAATTCTTGTTCCCGATTTACCCGAATCTGTAGCCGATGCCACTGTTGCTACTTGGCATAAAAAAGTAGGCGATGCGGTTAAACGTGATGAAGTCTTAGTTGAAATCGAAACTGATAAAGTCGTACTGGAAGTTCCGGCGCAGGCTGACGGCGTGCTTACCGAAATTCTTGAAGCAGAAGGTGCGACGGTGGTGAGTAAACAGCTTCTTGCTAAACTTTCCAGCTCACAGGCGGGGGATATAAGCACCGCATCCATGAAAGAAACGAACGAACCGACACCGGCAGATCGCCAAAATTCTGCAATTGAAAACAGTCATGCAAATGCTGCGGATCAAAGCCCGGCAATTCGCCGTTTATTAGCGGAGCACGATTTAAATCCTGAAGGCATCCAAGGTTCCGGAGTGGGTGGCAGATTGACGCGTGAAGATATCGAACGCGAAATTGCGAAACGCAATACGCAACAAGCCAAACAAAATGTCGCGACGGAACATAATACGATTAGCACGGTAGCCTATAGTACCCGTTCGGAAAAACGTGTGCCGATGACCCGTTTACGTAAACGCATTGCCGAACGTTTATTAGAAGCGAAAAACAGCACCGCAATGCTCACTACGTTTAATGAAGTGGATATGCAGCCGATTATGAGTTTGCGCAAACAATACGGCGAAAAATTTGAGAAACAGCACAGCGTGCGTTTAGGTTTTATGTCGTTTTACATCAAGGCTGTAGTAGAAGCCTTAAAACGTTACCCTGAAGTGAATGCCTCCATTGACGGTGATGATATCGTTTACCACAATTATTTCGACATCAGTATTGCCGTTTCCACCCCGCGCGGTTTAGTCACGCCGGTATTGCGCAACTGTGACAAACTTAGCATGGCAGAAATCGAAAAACAAATTAAGGCTTTAGCAGAGAAGGGACGAGACGGTAAATTAACGGTAGAAGATTTAACCGGCGGTAATTTCACCATTACCAACGGCGGCGTGTTCGGTTCATTAATGTCCACACCGATTATCAACCCACCACAAAGCGCAATTTTAGGGATGCACGCTATCAAAGAGCGTCCGATTGCCTTAAATGGTCAAGTGGTGATTCGTCCGATGATGTATTTGGCGTTATCCTACGATCACCGCTTAATTGACGGCAAAGAATCGGTCGGATTTCTTGTGACGATTAAGGATTTATTAGAAGATCCGACCCGATTGTTATTAGAAATTTAGAGTTAGCAAAAAATGCGGTCAAAATACGGAAGTTTTTGATCGCATTTTTGTTTTTTTAGTCAAATATGCAACGTTCAAATGCGTATTGAATAACCCGGAAAACTCAGGTGAAGTTATGAATCTACATGAATATCAAGCGAAACAACTTTTTAAAGCGTACGGTTTGCCGGTTAACGAAGGTATTTTTTGTCGTTCGGCCGATGAAGCCGCAATGGCACTTTTTCAATTGAACGGTGGTATTTGGGCGGCCAAGTGCCAAGTACATGCAGGAGGGCGTGGAAAAGCCGGTGGTGTGGCATTAATCCATAATGCAGAAGAGGCGCGCGCTTTTGCGAATAAATGGCTTGGACAACGTCTAGTGACGTTTCAAACGAATAAACGGGGACAACCGGTAAACGGCATTTATATTGAAGAAACCTGCGAGATTGAAAAAGAGCTTTATCTTGGAGCGGTAATTGATCGTTCTTTGCAAAAAATTGTTTTTATGGCTTCTTCTGCCGGTGGTATGAATATTGAAGAGGTGGTGCGCGATACGCCGTATTTGATTCATAAAATCACGCTTGATCCACTCTTCGGCGGAATGCCTTATCAAGGTAGAGAATTGGCATTTAAACTGGGTTTAAGCGGTGAACAAAATAAACAATTTACACATATTTTCATACAACTAGCGAAACTGTTTGTCGAAAAAGATTTATCACTTTTGGAAGTAAATCCGCTTGTGGTGACTAAAAAAGGTGATTTGATTTGCTTGGATGCAAAAGTTTCAATCGATGACAATGCGCTTTTCCGTCACAATGATTTACGCGTACTTCGTGATTTAACCCAAAGTGATTTGCGCGAGGCAGAAGCGGAAAAACACCAGCTTAATTATGTAGCGCTAGAAGGCAATATCGGTTGTATGGTGAACGGTGCGGGGCTTGCCATGGGAACCATGGATATCGTGAAACTTTACGGCGGACGACCGGCAAATTTCCTTGATGTGGGCGGCGGCGCAACTAAAGAACGGGTTGCCGAAGCCTTTAAGATTATTCTTACCGATGAGGCAGTAAAAGCCATTTTGGTGAATATTTTTGGTGGTATCGTGCGTTGCGACCTGATCGCTGAAGGAATTATCGCGGCGATTCAAGAAGTGGGCGTCACCGTGCCGGTCGTGGTACGTTTAGAAGGCACCAATGCGGTGCTCGGCAGAGAGATCTTAGCGCAAAGCGGCATCAACATTATTGCTGCCCACAGCTTGCAAGATGCCGCACAAGCAGTGGTGAACGCTGCAAGCGGCGAATAGGCGAATAAAAGAGGAGCGAAATATGTCTATTTTAATTAATAAAGACACTAAAGTTATTTGCCAAGGTTTTACCGGTACACAAGGCACTTTTCATTCCGAACAAGCTCTTGCTTATGGTACAAAATTAGTCGGTGGCGTTTCGCCAAACAAAGGCGGCACGATGCATTTAGGCTTGCCGGTATTTAATACCGTGCGCGATGCGGTGCAAGAGACAGGTGCCACGGCAAGTATGATTTACGTACCGGCTGCATTTTGTAAAGATGCCGTTTTAGAAGCTATTGATGCGGGTATTCAACTTATCGTTTGTATTACCGAGGGGATTCCGACCCTCGATATGCTTGTCATAAAACAAAAACTGAACGAGACCGGCATAATGATGATTGGCCCGAATTGTCCGGGAGTAATTACGCCGGAAGAATGCAAAATCGGTATTATGCCGGGGAATATTCATAAAAAAGGCAAAATCGGTATTGTTTCTCGCTCTGGTACCTTGACTTACGAAGCAGTAAAACAAATTACCGACGAAGGTTTCGGGCAATCTACTTGTGTCGGTATCGGCGGCGATCCAATTCCGGGTTCAAACTTTATTGATATTCTCAAACGTTTTCAAGAAGATCCGGAAACCGAAGCCATCGTTATGATCGGTGAAATCGGCGGCTCGGCGGAAGAAGAGGCGGCGGCTTATATTAACGCGCATATCACCAAACCTATGGTGGCCTACATCGCCGGCGTCACCGCACCGAAAGGCAAACGCATGGGACACGCCGGTGCGATTATCAGCGGGGGCAAAGGAACGGCGGAAAATAAAATCGCCGCTCTTAAGCTTGCCGGGGTAAAAACCGTAACCAGTTTGGCAGAAATCGGTTCGGCATTGCGAGAATTATTAAAATAAAAAACGCGCGAGAAACCATTACCGGACATCTCACCGCATGTTGAAGACGTTTCAATGTGCGGTGATTTTTTATAACAATTTTTTATAAAACCATAGCGAAAGGTGTATAATTGCGCCAAATTTTTTAAGGAAAAAACCATGAGCCAATTTTTTTATATTCATCCAGAAAATCCGCAACCGCGTTTAATTAATCAAGCGGTGGAGATTTTGCGTCAAGGTGGTGTGATTGTTTACCCGACAGATTCCGGTTACGCTTTGGGCTGTATGATGGGGGATAAACACGCGATGGATCGCATTGTCGCGATTCGTAAATTGCCGGAAGGACATAATTTCACATTAGTGTGCAGCGATTTATCCGAACTATCGACTTATGCCACGGTGAGCAACGCGGCGTATCGTCTCATTAAAAATAATACGCCGGGGCGTTACACATTCATTTTAACGGCAACCAAAGAGCTGCCACGTCGTTTAATGACTTCGAAACGCAAAACAATCGGTTTACGCGTACCGGATAATCAAATCGCGTTGGATTTATTGCAAGCCTTGGGCGAGCCGATTTTATCCTGCTCGCTGATGTTGCCGGGGGAAGAACACGCCACGCAATCGGATCCGGAAGAAATTCGCGATCGTTTGGAACGCCAAGTGGATTTAATTATTCATGGCGGTTATTTGGGACAAGAGCCAACCACGGTGGTCGATTTAACGGAAGAAACGCCGGTAATTTTGCGCCAGGGCAGCGGGGCGGTTACGCCTTTTGTTTAGAAACGCTTTCGTTCGCGGCATGATTGCAAACTAATCGGCGCGCGGCGAACTTTCAAAATAGCACCGCATTGAAACCTTCTCCTGCCGCCTTAGGCATCTTTCGATTAAGAGAAAATGAGCCATTTCAGTTAAAACGGACGCTTGTGAAAGCGACAAAGGAAACAATATGAAATCAAATCAATCAAGAAAATTCACCAATAATGCTTCCGCAAAGCGAGGTGAAAAACGTCATGAAAATCGAGCACATTCTGCGTTTGAAAAAGCCACAGGACAAAAAAATGAGCGCAAAGAAAGCAAAACGGCGTTCAATTCCGATAATGCATGTTTAAGTCGTAGTAAAACGCCTAAACGCGCGCTTCAAAGCAAAGCAGAAGGCGAAAAATTACAAAAAGTGTTAGCGCGCGCCGGACAAGGCTCGCGTCGTGAAATCGAAGCAATGATTGCGGAAAATCGTGTGAGTGTCGATGGAAAAATAGCGACTTTAGGCGACCGCATTGATATTCGTTCCGACGTGAAAGTACGTATCGACGGACGTATTATCAATCTTCAGCAGGCACGAAAAGAAACCTGTCGCGTGCTGATGTATTACAAACCGGAAGGCGAGCTTTGCACGCGTAGCGATCCGCAAGGCCGCGCAACGGTATTTGATCGTTTACCGCGTTTAAACGGTTCGCGTTGGATTGCGGTAGGGCGTTTGGATATTAATACGTCGGGTTTATTGTTGTTCACTACCGACGGTGAGTTGGCAAACCGCTTAATGCACCCGAGCCGCGAAGTGGAACGCGAATATTCCGTACGTGTGTTCGGTCAGGTGGATGAGGCGATGCTTGCGCGTTTACGCAAAGGCGTTCAGTTGGAAGACGGTCCGGCTCATTTCAACGATATCAAATTTAACGGCGGCATCGGTATGAATCAATGGTACGACGTTACGTTAATGGAAGGACGTAACCGGGAAGTACGTCGTTTGTGGGAATCGCAAGGCATTCAGGTGAGTCGTTTGATTCGTATTCGCTACGGTAACATTAAATTGATGAAGGGTTTACCACGTGGTGGCTGGGAAGAAATGGATTTGCAAAATGTGAATTATTTGCGTGAGTTGGTGGGTTTACCACCGGAAACGGAAAGTAAACTTGATGTCACCAAACTGCATCGCCGTCCGAAATCGGGACAAATTCGCAAAGCAGTGAAACGTTATACGGAACTGAGCAAGCGCTACAAAAAATAGGTATCTGCTATGAAAATGCAACAACTTCGCTATATTGTTGAGATCGTGAATCAAAATTTAAATGTTACGGAAGCGGCGAATACGCTTTACACGTCACAACCGGGCATTAGTAAACAAGTCCGTTTGTTGGAAGGCGAACTTGGTTTGGAAATTTTTGAACGCAACGGCAAACATATTAAAGCCGTCACGCCGGCCGGTAAGAAAATCATCGCCATTGCACGCGAATTGCTGGTGAAAGCGGAAAGTATCAAATCTGTGGCCTATGAATATACCCGCCCGAATCACGGCGTGTTGCGCATCGCCACGACCAATACGCAAGCGCGTTATATGTTGCCGGCGGTGGTGGAACGGTTTTCCAAGCAATATCCCGAAGTCAGCCTGCACATTCACCAAGGCTCCCCGACCCAAATTCACGATGCGTTAATATCCGGTGAAGTGGATCTCGCCATTACTACAGAGGCGCCGTATTTATTCGATGATTTGGTGCAATTACCATGTTATTTGTGGAATCGTTCCGCCATTGTGAAAGCGGATCACCCGTTAGCCAAAGTGGAAAATTTAACGATCGAAGAACTCGGCAAATATCCTTTAGTCACTTACACGTTTGGTTTCACCGGCGTCTCTGATCTGGATTATGCTTTCAACGCTGCCGGTATTTTGCCAAATATTGTGTTTACTGCCACCGATGCGGATGTGATTAAAACCTACGTGCGTTTAGGCTTGGGCGTTGGCATTATGGCGAGTATGGCGCATACGCAACTCGACAACGATCTCGTGGCTATCGACGCCAGCCATTTGTTCCGTTCCAGCATGACGCAAATTGCGTTTAAACACAGTACTTTTTTGCGCAATTATATGTACGATTTCATTGAATATTTCTCCCCGCATTTAACCCGTCCGATGGTAGAAAAAGCGGAAAAATTGCGCGACAACACGGCAGTGAAGAAATTATTTGATAATGTAAAATTAGAAATGAAGTAAGGCCGATAAACAAAGGGCGATTGAAATTCATTAAAAATTTCAATCGCCCCTTTTGTTTGGTCTGCCGTATTTCAATGCGGTGCTATTTTAAGACTTCAATGCGGTGCTGTTTCGGCAGCTCGTTTTAGATAATGTTGCCACCGTTTTTAAAACAAATAGTGATATTTCACCAATTCTTTATAGCGCAGCGCGAAAACGCCCAAACCACCGTTTTTCAATTCAACCCATTCGAAAGGAACCTCCGGATATTGTTCTATCAGACTGACCATGCTGTTGCCCACTTCGCAAACCAACAGGCCGTTTTCGGTTAAATAATTCGGTGCTTGTTTAAGAATTTGTTTGGTAATGTCTAAACCGTCCATGCCGGAACCCAGTGCCAGTTCAGGTTCAAAATGAAATTCTTCCGGCATCTCGGCGAGATCTTCCTCATCTACATAAGGCGGGTTGGTGACGATTAAATCGTATTTTTGCCCCGCTATGTTTGCAAATAAATCCGATTGAATCGGAAATACGCGATGCGCCAATTGATGACGCTCAATATTAATTTCCGCAACATTAAGTGCATCAAAAGATAAATCCACTGCGTCCACTTCTGCTTCAGGAAAGGCATAAGCGCAAGCGATTGCAATACAGCCGCCGCCGGTACAAAGATCGAGAATGCGTTGCGGCACCGCATCCAACAAGCCTTCAAAGCGGTCTTGAATGAGCGCACTAATCGGCGAACGAGGAATAATCGTGCGTTCATCCACATAAAACTCATGGCCGCAAAACCACGCGCTGTTAGTGAGATAGGCCACCGGTACGCGTTGTTGAATGCGCGCCAAAACCAATTGAACAAGGGTTTCTTTTTCGGAAGGGGTTAAACGGCTTTGGAATAATTCTGTCGGTAAATCAAGTGGCAATTGAAGTCCGCCGAGTACCAATTGAAGGCTTTCGTCCCACGCATTGTCATAACCTTGGCCGTAGTAAATGTCGGCGCGATTAAATACGCTATAGGTCCAACGTAAAAAATCTTGAATGCTGTGCAGTTCGTGCGCCACCTTATCGGCTAAAATGGTGGCGACTAATTCTTGATTGTGTGCGATTTCCATTTTTTTCCTCGTGAAAAAATTTGCGCAGGGTTATACCACAAAAGGCCGCTGGTAACTATGATAAGATACGCAAAATTTGAAGTTAGCGAGAAAAATATGCAAGAGGAATTCGAGTTGTTTCGTGCTGAAACGAAAGACATTAAACCGATTAAGCAAGATACCGTAATAGCACCGCATTCAAGGAATGCGCGGAAAAAATCCGATTTGCGCGAGCTGCGTGAAAAAACGGACACCTTATTTTATTTTTCCGACGAATACGAGCCGCTGCTCAATGAACGCGACGGCATTGTGAAATATTTGCGTGAGGGGGAAGATTCCCATTTGCTTAAACAGTTACGTCGCGGCGATTTTTCACCGGAGCTATTTTTGGATTTGCACGGCTTGACGCGCGAGCAAGCGAAAATGGAACTGGCTGCTTTGCTTTTGGCTTGTGAAAAAGAACGTGTCGATTGCGCCAGTATTATGACTGGCTACGGCACTTTTACGCTGAAAAAACAAATTCCATTTTGGCTAGTGCAACACCCGAAAGTGCGCGCATTGCACCAAGCGCCGAAAGAATGGGGCGGGGAAGCGGCGATGTTGATTTTGTTGGATGTGTAATTGGGTTTTTGATATTGTGTTTCGCTGAGAGCACCGCATTGGAGCCTTGTCCGACAAGCTTTCAATGCGGTGCTATTTTGATCTTCCACTTTTAAAAGAGAAAAATAAAAAAGTCGCGATCACCTTCAGTTTATCCATTTGTTCCCTTTTTTGAAAAAATACTTGATTTTGGCAACATAAGTTTGCACTATACCGCCGATTTTACGAATTCCAGCAAATTTAGGTAATCAAATGAGTAAATCTTTGGTGATTGTGGAGTCGCCGGCTAAGGCGAAAACCATTAATAAATATTTAGGCAATCAATACGTGGTGAAATCCAGCGTGGGGCATATTCGCGATTTGCCGACGGTGGGCTCAAGCACCGGCGAAAAAGCTAAACCGATTTCAACGAAAGGTATGGATGCGGAACAAAAAGCCAAAGTAAAAGCGGAAAAAGAACGTAGCGCTTTGGTGAAGCGCATGGGCATTGATCCTTATCACGACTGGCAAGCGAATTATCAAATTTTGCCCGGTAAAGAAAAAGTTGTCGCCGAATTAAAATCGCTTGCAAAAAAAGTTGATCATATTTATCTCGCCACCGACTTGGATAGAGAAGGAGAAGCTATTGCGTGGCATTTGCGAGAAGTCATTGGCGGCGATGAGGCGCGTTTTAGTCGTGTGGTATTTAACGAAATTACTAAAAACGCGATTAAACAAGCCTTTGAGCATCCCGAACATATCAATATGGATCGCGTAAACGCACAACAAACCCGTCGTTTTTTAGACCGCGTGGTCGGTTTTATGGTGTCACCATTGCTTTGGAAAAAAGTGGCGCGGGGGCTTTCCGCCGGTCGCGTGCAATCTGTTGCGGTGAAACTTTTAGTGGAACGCGAACGTGAAATTAAAGCGTTTCAACCGGAAGAATATTGGGAAGTAGCCGTACTGACGCAAACCGCCGGCAAACAAGTAATTCGCTTGGATGTAGCGGAGTATAAAGGCAAAAAATTTGATCCAAAAAATCAACAAGAAGCCCAAAGTGCCGTAGATTTTTTAAATGTTGCCGATTACGTTGTCACAAATTTAGAGACCAAACCGACCAGCTCGCGTCCGCGCGCACCATTTATTACCTCAACATTGCAACAAACTGCCAGTACACGTTTAAGTTTTGGCGTGAAAAAAACCATGATGTTAGCGCAGCGTTTGTACGAAGCAGGCTACATTACTTATATGCGTACGGACTCGACCAATTTAAGCCAAGACGCATTAAATATGGCGCGCAGCTATATTGAAAAGCACTTCGGTGCACAATATTTACCGGCAAAACCGAATTTTTATTCCAGTAAAGAAAATGCGCAAGAAGCACACGAAGCCATTCGTCCGTCTGATGTGCGTACCTTGCCGGAACATTTAGAAGGCATGGAAAAAGATGCGGTGCGCCTTTACGATTTGATTTGGCGTCAATTCTTGGCTTGTCAAATGCCGCCGGCGCAATATGACAGCACGACCTTAAGTGTGAAAGCGGGTGATTATGATTTAAAGGCTAAAGGTAGAATTTTACGTTTTGACGGTTGGACGAAAGTGCTACCGCAAATGGGTAAAAGTCCGGAAGATCAGGAATTACCTGCGGTAGCCGTTACCGAAAAACTTGTCTTAAAAGAAGTGCAACCGAGCCAACATTTCACGAAACCACCTGCACGTTTTACCGAAGCGGCACTGGTGAAAGAGCTTGAGAAACGCGGTATCGGCCGACCTTCGACTTATGCGGCGATTATTTCCACCATTCAAGAGCGCGGTTATGTGCGGACGGAAAATCGTCGTTTTTATGCAGAAAAAATGGGCGAAATCGTTACTGATCGATTAAACGAATCTTTCAGCGACTTAATGAATTACGATTTCACTGCAAATATGGAAGATGCGCTTGATAAAATTGCATCAGGTTCGATGAATTGGAAAGCGGAACTTAATCAATTCTTTAAAGATTTCTCACAACAATTATCCACTGCGGAACTCAATGAGCTAGAAGGCGGAATGCGTCCTAACAGTTTGGTAGAAACTGATATTAAATGTCCGACTTGCGCTAGAAATATGGCGATTCGTACTGCAAGTACCGGTGTATTTTTGGGCTGCACCGGCTATGCCTTACCGCCGAAAGAACGCTGTAAAACTACCGTTAATTTAATTCCGGAAGCGGAATTGTTGAATGTATTGGATGATTCCTCCGAAACCAAAGCTTTAATGGAACGTAAACGTTGCCCGAAATGCGGCACGGCAATGGATAGCTATGTGATTGACGCACATCGTAAAATTCATATTTGCGGGAACAATCCAAATTGCGATGGTTATTTGGTGGAGCAAGGTTCTTTCAAAATTAAGGGGTACGATGGTCCGGTTGTGGAATGCGATAAATGCGGTGCGGATATGCACTTAAAACTCGGTCGCTTCGGCAAATACATGGCCTGTACTAGCTGTGACAACACGCGCAAAATTTTGAAAAACGGTGAAGTGGCGCCGCCAAAAGAAGAGCCGGTACACTTCCCAGAACTTAAATGTGAAAAATCCGATGCCTATTTCGTACTGCGCGATGGCGCCAGCGGCGTATTTATGTCTGCCCATAATTTCCCGAAATCGCGCGAAACCCGTCCGGCAAAAGTGGTGGAATTGGCCAAATATCGCGCGCGTTTACCGGAAAAATTAATGTATTTAGCTGATGCGCCACAACAAGATCCGGAAGGCAACGAAGCTATTATTCGTTTCAGTCGCAAAGAGAAAAAGCAATATGTAACTTCTGAAAAAGACGGCAAGGCTACTAAATGGATTGTGGATTTTTTGGACGGAAAATGGGTTGAACGGAAAAAATAGTGGAAGATGAAAATAGCACCGCATTGAAGTGAGTTTCAATGCGGTGCTATTTTTTGAGGTCATTTTAGCTTTTTCCAACCGCGATATAATTCCGAAAATTTATCGCACGTTTATTTTAAGAAAAATGTTTAAAAATAATTAAACCTTCGGACGAACGCCTAACATATGGCAAATCGCATAAGTGAGTTCACTGCGATTAAGCGTATAGAAATGGAAATTGTTCACTCCTTCGTTGGACAAAATTTTCACCATATCCATTGCCACACTTGCGGCGACCAGATTGCGTGTAGTTTGATCGTCATCTAAGCCTTCGTAGGCTTTTGCCAACCAACTTGGAATTTTCACATTGGTAAATGAGGCCATTTTTTGTAATTGCTTGAAATTGGTTACCGGCAAAATACCTGGCACGATTTCCGTATCAATACCAATTGCGGCACAACGGTCGCGGAAGCGGAGATAACTGTCAATATCAAAGAAGAATTGTGTGATGACGTGATTTGCTCCGGCATCGATTTTTCGTTTTAAATTGATTAAATCCGCTTGCGCCGATTTGGCTTCCGGATGTACTTCCGGATAGGCAGCGACAGAAATATCGAAATCGGCCACTGAGCGGAGAAGTTCAACTAAATCTGCCGCATAAAAAGGCTGTTTATTATAGCCTTGCGGAATATCGCCACGTAATGCCACAATGCGACGAATTCCGCTATCCCAGTAATCTTTTGCGATTTGCTTGAGTTCTTCCGGAGTCGCATCAATGCCGGTTAAATGTGGAGCCGCATCTAGTCCCGTTTCTTTTTTAATCGCTTTGACAATACTGTGAGTGCGATCACGTTCGCCGGAGTTTGCGCCGTATGTAACCGAAACGAATTTGGGTTCCAGTAGTTTCAATCGATGAATGGATTCCCATAGTATATTTTCCATGTTTTCATTTTTAGGCGGGAAGAATTCAAAGGAAACATCGATTTTTTTATTAAAATCGGCAATATTTTGATTTAAGTTATTAATTTCTTTTGCATAGCTCATTTTGGATTTCCTATAAAATAATGTCGTCGCGCTACGATAAAGTAACTTTTTATATCAGTCAATTTGAATAAATTCATTTATAGTATTAATTCCAATCATACTTTTTGATACGAGACAAATGTTGAAAAATTTGGGCAAAAAATTAGCATTTGTTTTAAAAGTATGTATAATGTGCCGACCCTGTAAATGCGCGGATTCCCACCGCGCATTATTTTGTCGAGATCCACTCGAAGGGGTGCGATTTAGATTAATGGTTGTGTTCGTAAGAACACTGGGTATCAAACTAATTTTTGGTAATTAATTAATGAAAACTTTTGTAGCAAAACCGGAAACGGTTAAACGCGACTGGTATGTAGTAGATGCGACAGGTAAAACTTTAGGTCGTTTGGCGACTGAATTAGCGCGTCGTCTTCGTGGTAAACATAAAGCTGAATATACTCCGCACGTTGATACGGGTGATTACATCATCGTGATTAACGCGGACAAAGTTGCCGTAACCGGTAACAAAGACAGCGATAAAATTTACTACTGGCACACAGGCTATGTAGGCGGTATCAAACAAGCGACTTTCAAAGAAATGATCGCGCGCCGTCCTGAAGCAGTGATTGAAATTGCGGTTAAAGGTATGTTGCCAAAAGGTCCATTAGGCCGTGCAATGTTCCGTAAATTAAAAGTGTACGCAGGTGCTGAACACCAACACGCGGCACAACAACCACAAGTATTAGACATTTAATCACGAGGTTTTAGGATATGGCAGAGAATCAAAACTACGGCACAGGTCGCCGCAAAAGCTCTTCAGCTCGTGTATTTATCAAACCGGGCAATGGTAAGATCACTATCAACCAACGTGAATTAGACGTATATTTTGGTCGTGAGACTTCTCGTATGATCGTACGTCAACCATTAGAGTTGGTTGAATTAACTGATAAATTAGATCTATACATCACTGTTAAAGGTGGTGGTATTTCCGGTCAAGCGGGTGCAATCCGTCATGGTATTACCCGTGCATTGATGGAATACGATGAAACCCTACGCCCGGCACTTCGTGCAGCAGGCTTCGTGACTCGTGACGCACGTCGCGTTGAACGTAAAAAAGTGGGTTTACACAAAGCACGTCGTCGTCCACAATACTCCAAACGTTAATTTTTATACGTTTTTACAAAAAGCAGAGAGCAATCTCTGCTTTTTTTTATGTTTTCAGAAATCTCAAAATTTTTATAACTTACTGAATCTAAAGAGAAAATAATATTCTATTAACGCTTTTGTCGCGCTTTGTGTTAGAATGCCCAACCGTTTTATAACATCTATACCTAATTTGGATCTTCGGAGGAATCAATGTCCAATGCATCAAGTAAACGTTCCGTCATGACACTTTTTTCAAATAAAGATGATATTTACAGTCATCAAGTGAAAATCGTATTGGCTGAGAAGGGCGTGGCTTATGAGAATGAAGAGGTTGATCCACATGCGCTATCAGAAGATTTAATGGAACTAAATCCTTACGGTTCGTTGCCGACATTAGTCGATCGTGATTTGGTGTTATTCAGCTCACGAATTATTATGGAATACCTTGACGAACGTTTTCCACACCCTCCGCTTATGCCGGTTTATCCTATTACCCGTGGTAAAAGCCGTCTTTTAATGCTACGAATTGAACAAGATTGGTATCCTGCATTGGCGAAAGCGGAAAAAGGAAATGACGCGGAACGTGCGGAAGCCTTAAAACAATTAAAGGAAGAATTACTGGCCGTTTCACCTATTTTCCAACAAATGCCCTATTTTATGAGCGAAGAGTTTAGTCTTGTCGATTGCTACGTGGCACCGTTGCTATGGAAATTAAAACAATTTGGCGTAGAGTTCACCGGTGCCGGTAGCAAGGCATTAAAGAGTTACATGGATCGCGTATTTAGCCGTGATTCATTCTTACAATCTGTAGGCGAAGTGGCGCCGAAAAATCTAATGGACGATAAATAATGGAATATAAATCTTCTCCTAAGCGCCCGTATTTATTGCGCGCTTATTACGATTGGTTAGTGGATAACAATTTCACTCCATATTTAGTCGTAGATGCGACATATTGGGGGGTCGATGTGCCACTTGAGTACGTAAAAGACGGCCAAATTGTACTCAATTTATCCGCTCACGCCACCGGCAATTTACAATTGGCGAACGATTTCATTCAGTTTAATGCTCGTTTTAAAGGTGTTTCGCGTGAACTTTATATCCCGATGGGTGCAGCGCTTGCGATTTATGCCCGCGAGAATGGCGATGGGGTTATGTTTGAGCCGGAAGCAATTTACGACGAATTAAATAGCGAGCCGGATATAGATCAACCCAATGACTTTACTGAAGCGGTGAATAAACCAAAAACATCTAACAAGAAAACAGCGCCTAAGTCGTCTCATTTGCGCATCGTCGATTAAGCGATTTGATTTAAAATTGATATAACATTGCCCGCATGAAAATGCGGGTATTTTTTTGAAACAGCGTCATACGTCATACATAAAGATGACATTGTTCTCACAAAACAGCACCGCATTGAAACAATTTCAATGCGGTGCTGTTTTTAGATCAGACCGGCTAAAGTTGAAATTATTGTTTATCGATAGAGGCAGCAAGTACTTCGACAACAATTATTTCGTACATTTGCGATATAGTTGATTTTTATGAATTTGAGCATGTCGTCGCTGCTTTCATTTTGCGTACGAATTCGCCCAGTTCATTCAAACATTGAGCGTGATTATCTAAATTCCGTTCAATGATTTTCACCGTTGCCGAACCGGAAATTGCGCCTGCTGCGCCAAGCTGTAACGCTTCTTTTACTTGCGCAGGCTGTGCAATACCAAAGCCTTGTAGAATAGGGGGCGCATTATGCGCTTTTAATTGTTCTACGAGCGTATCCAAATTCGCTGCATGGCTTTGGTTTTCCGCACTGGTGACGCCGGCACGAGAAACCAGATAAGTATAGCCTTCGCTGCTTTGCGCCACGCCTTGAACGGTTTTTTCATCCGCATTCGGTGGACAAATAAAGACGGGCTGAATGCCATGTCTTTTGGCTGCGGCAACGTAATCGTCTTTTGCCAACAACGGAATATCGGCAACCAACACCGCATCCACGCCAACCTCGGCACAACGTTGATAGAAATTATCCAAGTCCTTGGCAAAAATCAAATTAGCGCAAAGTAACAAGCTGATCGGAATCTCCGGATATTTCGACCGCACTTTTTCCAGCAATTTGAAGCTGTCTTCGGTGCTGTGACCGGCATTTAACGCACGATTATTGGCAGCTTGAATGACCGGACCGTCCAATAGCGGATCGGAAAACGGAAAACCCAGTTCCAAGGCGTCCGCGCCGTTATCCACAAGAGTGCAGATGATGTCAAAAGAACGCTCGAAAGTCGGATCGCATAAGGTTACAAAAGGAACAAATGCACCTTCATTTTTCGCGCTTAATTGGGCAAAGGTAGTTTCAAAACGGCTCATGATTACATTCCTTTTTCATTTAAAATTTTATCAACGGTGAAAATGTCTTTATCACCACGACCGGATAAATTCACCACTAAAATTTGTTCTTTATTCGGTTCTTGACGGATCATTTTTAATGCTTGCGCAAGGGCGTGGGAGCTTTCCAGCGCCGGAATAATGCCTTCATGTTTCGCCAGTTCTTGGAACGCGCTTAGGGCTTCGTCATCGGTAATGCTCGGGTATTCTGCGCGTCCGATACTTTGCAAATAGGCGTGTTGCGGGCCGACGGAAGGGAAGTCAAGACCGGCAGAAATCGAGTAGGATTCTTCTACTTGCCCGTCTGCCGTTTGCATTAACGGCGATTTCATGCCGAAATAAATGCCGACTTTGGCATGCCCTAATGGTGCACCATGTTCACCCGTTTCAATGCCTTTACCGGCAGGTTCTACGCCAATTAAACGCACATTCGGTTCATCAATGAAATCCGTAAACATACCGATGGCATTTGAGCCGCCACCTACCGCCGCAATCACGGCATCCGGCAAGCGACCTTCTTTTTCCAAAATTTGACGCTTAGTTTCTTCACCAATCATTTTTTGGAATTCACGCACAATCGTCGGGAACGGATGTGGCCCTGCCGCCGTACCTAATAAATAATGGGTCGTTTCATAGTTTGCCGACCAATCACGCATGGCTTCACAGCAGGCGTCTTTCAAAGAACAGGAGCCTTTTTCCACCGGCACCACTTCCGCGCCCATTAAACGCATACGGAAGACGTTTGGTGATTGTCGTTCCACGTCTTTCGCGCCCATATAAACGCGGCAAGGCATATCCAACATGGCGCAAGCAAGTGCGGTCGCCACCCCGTGTTGTCCCGCACCGGTTTCCGCAATAATGCGGGTTTTGCCCATGCGTTTTGCCAGTAAAATCTGACCTAAAACTTGGTTGGTTTTATGGGCGCCGCCATGTAATAAATCTTCGCGTTTTAAATAGATTTTGGCTTTTGTGCCTTTTGTTAGGTTACGGCAAAGGGTAAGTGCGGTCGGTCTGCCCGCATAATTTTTCAATAAATCCTGAAATTCGCGCTGAAATTCAGGATCGTCTTTCGCTTCAACAAAGGCTTTTTCCAGCTGTTGCAACACCGGCACTAAAATTTCCGGTACATACATTCCACCAAATTCGCCGAAATAAGGGTTTAAAATCGTTTCAGACATGAGTTTTCCTTATGACATTAAAAACAGGCTGTCGTAGATTTTGTAGAAATTTATGACAGCGAATAGTACAACAAATACACTTGAAATCAGTTGAATTAACCAAAAAATCGCCCAAAGTAAAAAAGTCGTAATCGGGCTAAAACCGATCTCGGCAAGGATATTTTGTTGTTTCAGATAAAAACTGCGCAAACTCAATAAATAGGCGGAGAGCATAATTAACAATGGAATGGCGACAAAGCAACGGATTACATAATAGACGATGTCGATTAAATCGGGCTCATTAATATAGAAAAATAATTCTTTTCTAAATTCCGGATCTTTGATGTATTCCGTCATCACCATATACAGCACAAAAAACAACAAGGCAGGCGTTAGCCCACGTAAAAAGGCCAAATAAGGCTCAGTAATTTCAGTTAAAAAGCGGGAAAGTTTGCCGGATTGTTTAGTCATTTTTGCTCACTTTTAACGGGTTAAAGGTTTGTGCCGTCGGCATTACTTCAATGCGGTTAATATTCACGTGCTCCGGTTGTTGGTTAAGCCAGAGGACGATATTGGCAATATCTTGCGGCGTGACATATTGCACGTTTTCATACACTTGTGCCGCGCGGGCATCGTCGCCTTTAAATCGCACGTTGGAAAATTCCGTACCGCCACACAAGCCCGGCTCTACATTAGAAACGCGAATATGGGTGCCGGCAAGATCGGCGCGCAGATTTAAACTAAACTGTTTTACAAAGGCTTTGGTACTGCCGTAAACATTGCCGCCCGGATAAGCGTAATTGCCTGCGATAGAGCCTAAATTGATAATGTGCCCTTGATTACGTGCGACCATTTGCGGCAACACTAAACGCGTTATGGTCACCAAACCTTTCACATTGGTATCAATCATTTTTTCCCAATCGTCTAAATCGGCTTTATCAGCAGATTCCAATCCGAGCGCAAGCCCTGCGTTATTGACCAATAAATCGATTGCCTGCCATTCTGGCGGGAGGGATTTTAAGGCTTGTTCGGCAGCGTGACGATCAGAAATATCAAAGGCGAGAGGGAAGAAGTGTTTGCCGTATTCTTGTTGCAGTTGCGCTAAACGTTCGCTTCTTCGTCCTGTACCGATAACGAAATATCCGGCGTCTAACAATGTACGACAAATAGCGCGGCCAAACCCGGCGGTCGCCCCCGTAACCAGTGCAATTCTTGTCATCTTTTTCTCCTTAATTTTCATTGAATATGTGTTTTTTGCGTTTATCCAAAGCTATGTGGTTGTTGCACAAAACTGAAATGACCTTACAAAATAGCACCGCATTGAAGTGGCTTCCAATGCGGTGCTGTTTTATGTGTTTACTACATAATACTAAGCTTGTCATAAAAAATGACCGCATCTTTACGTGAATACGGAATATACTACTACACTAGTACAAAAAAATATAGAATTTTTACTAAGAAATTTGAACAGGGGGAGGGAACAAAAGCGTGGTTGTTTTTTGAGATGGATTTTAGGTTTTAGAAAAATAAAAAGGCACGTGTTAGGAAACACGCGCCATCATTTTACTTAAAAAGTGTGGTGCTTTTTTTCGCAACGTTTTTAATGTTACATTATCGCACCCACATATTTCAGCATTACTCCGGCAGCAATGGCGGAACCAATCACACCGGCAACGTTCGGCCCCATGGCATGCATGAGTAAGAAGTTCTGGTTGTCTGCTTCCAATCCGATTTTGTTGGAAACCCGAGCTGCCATCGGTACGGCAGAAACGCCGGCAGAACCGATGAGCGGATTAATTTTGTTTTTGCTGAATTTGTTCATTAATTTGGCCATTAATACACCGCTGCCGGTACCGATCCCGAAGGCAATCACGCCAAGAATTAAAATACCCAAGGTTTGCGGTTGTAGGAATTTGTCGGCAATCAGTTTGGAACCTACAGATAAGCCAAGCACGATGGTGACGATGTTAATCAAGGCATTTTGCGTAGTATCGCTTAAACGTTCGACCACACCGCTGACGCGCATGAGGTTACCGAAGCAGAACATCCCGAGCAATGGGGCGGCATCCGGTAAAAGTAAACCAACGAGCAACAGCAAAATCACTGGGAACAAGACTTTTTCACGATTGCTCACATGGCGCATTTGTGTCATACGGATCTTGCGTTCTTCTTCCGTGGTTAAGGCTTTCATGATCGGTGGTTGAATCAATGGCACTAACGCCATGTAGGAATAAGCCGCCACAGCAATGGCACCAAGCAATTCCGGTGCGAGTTTGCTGGTGAGGTAAATCGCGGTCGGACCATCTGCACCACCGATAATACCGATGGATGCCGCTTGTGGGAGCGTGAATTCGATAATGCCGAAATAGTTCAATGCCAATGCACCGAGTACGGTGGCGAAAATACCGAACTGTGCCGCTGCACCAAGCAGTAACGTTTTCGGATTTGCCAATAACGGGCCGAAGTCTGTCATCGCGCCTACGCCCATGAAAATTACTAACGGCGCAATACCATAACCGATAGCCACTTTATAGAACAAAGCTAAGATCCCGGCGCTGTATCCCATGTCCATTGACAAGGCTTCCAGTTGATTTACGGTAGAACCAGAAGCTGTCGCAAGTGCAGTTTTAATGAGCGCCGGATCAGCGGTGACACCTAATTTCGCAGCAATCACGGCAATTTGCTCCGGTGAACCAAGATGAAGCAAATTCTCTAATGCTGTCATGGCAAGCCCGGCTTCGGGAATGTTTGATAGCAAGCCACCAAAGCCGATAGGCAATAATAGCAATGGCTCAAACTTGCGTGCGATAGCAAGCCATAAAAGGAGCAAGCTGATAGCGATCATCACCGCTTGCCCCCATTGTAAATGGAACAGTCCCATACCCTGAATTAATGCAATAATGCTATCCATAGGTAACTCCTTAGACGAGGTTCATGACGGTATCACCCACCGCGACGGCATCGCCGGCTTTGACACAAATACCACGCACGGTACCGGCTTGTGCCGCTTTGACTTCGGTTTCCATTTTCATGGCTTCAAGAATGAATAACACATCACCTGTAGCGACAGTTTGACCTTCTGTTGCCACCACTTTCCAAATGTTACCCGCCATTGGCGCAGTCACCGGTGTGCCACCACTGGTTGGTGCTGGTGCGGCTTGTGGCACCGCTTGTGCTGTGGTTGTCGCTACGTGCGAAATGTCGCCGCCTTCACTGACTTTCACCACAAAGGCTTTACCTTCCAATTCCACAGTATAAACGGCGGAGCCAGACGCTGCTGGTGCTGCTTTAGAAACAGGTTTATTTTCCACCGCACTTTCATTGCCGGTTGGTACCGGTTCAAAGGCTGCAGGGTTGTTACGGTTTTCTAAGAATTTCCAAGCAATTTGAGGGAAAAGCGCCACGATTAAAGCATCGTCCACCGCGTTGTCTGCTAATTTCACCCCTTTCGCTTTGGCTTGTTCGGCAACTTCAGCTTCAATTTTCGCCATTTCAGGCGCAATGTGATCCGCAGGACGATCAGTCACCGGTGCTGCACCTTCTAATACGCGAGCTTGTAATGCGCTATCTACCGGTGCAGGTGTTTTACCGTATTCACCTTTTAAAATACCGGCAGTTTCTTTCGCGATGGTTTTATAGCGTTCGCCGGTGAGCACGTTAATAACGGATTGTGTGCCGACGATTTGAGAAGTTGGCGTCACAAGCGGAATGTAACCCAAGTCTTTACGTACGCGTGGAATTTCTTCTAAAACCAAATCCAATTTATCGGAAGCATTTTGTTGTTTTAATTGATTTTCTAAGTTGGTAAGCATACCGCCCGGCACTTGTGCCACTAAAATACGACTATCTACGCCACGTAGCTGACCTTCAAATTTGGCATATTTTTTACGCACATTACGGAAATACGCAGCAATTTTTTCTAAGCGCGGAATATCTAAGCCGGTGTCATATTCGGTGCCTTGCAAGGTCGCGACCATGGATTCTGTCGCCGGATGACCGTAGGTGCCGGACATGGAAGAAATTGCGGTATCAATACCATCTACGCCTGCTTCAACGGCTTTTAACAGCGCCATTTCTGCCATGCCGGTAGTGGAGTGGCAGTGTAAATGCAATTCTACGTCAAAACGTTTTTTGATTTCGCGCACTAAGTCTGCCGCCGCCATCGGATTCAAAATACCCGACATATCTTTAATCACCAAGCTATCAATACCGATTTCCAATAATTGTTCAGTGGTATCAAGCCAAGTTTGCATGGTGTGTACCGGGCTGGTGGTATAACTTAATGTCCCTTGTGCATGACCGCCGAATTTACGCACGGCTTGCAGCGCTGCTTTCATATTACGCGGGTCGTTAAGCGCATCAAATACGCGGAACACGTCCATACCGTTCGCCACACAACGTTCGACGAAACGTTCCACCACATCATCGGCATAGTGGCGATAACCTAAGAGGTTTTGACCACGTAACAGCATTTGTAACGGGGTTTTCGGACAGGCTTTTTTCAATTCACGCAAACGTACCCAAGGATCCTCCCCTAAAAAACGAATACAACTGTCAAAGGTTGCACCGCCCCAAGCTTCTAACGACCAATAGCCGATATTGTCTAATTCTTGTGCGATCGGCAACATATCATCAAGACGCAAACGGGTCGCGAAAAGAGATTGGTGAGCATCACGAAGCACCAGTTCGGTCATTTTAATTTTTTTAGTCATAGTACAATCCTTATTATTTGAACTGTTGGGTACGGCGATGGTGCGCGATAGCCGCTGCAATCACAGGGCGCAAACGCTCAAAATCGTCAGTGGAAAGCGCAGAAAGCGCGGTAGAATTTTGGGGAGTTTTTGGCGAGGGTTGAGGCTCGGGAAAATATTTATTGATAAGTTTCGACATCAGTCCGATCGCCCAAATCAAAATGAGCAAAAAGACCAACACAAAACCCATCCCTGAAAACATCAGATTAATTCCTTCACCAAAAAGTTCTGCCGAAGTCATTAGTCGTATCCTTATATTTAATATGGGATTTTTATTCTACCCAAGTCATTTCCACAAAACCGTGATTGAGATCATAAATTGCGTGGAATAGGAAAAGTGGCAGGGAAAAGTGCGGTGGTTTTTTGAGATGGATTTAGTGCGATCTAAATATTATCAATGGCGCGCGTCTCCTGACGCATGCCCACTAAGTTCAGTGAGTTACAAAGTTCAGTGAGTCACAAGCACGCGTCGGGAGACGCGCGCTATCTGAGAATTTTAAGTCATTCCTATTTATTAACAAAAGTGCGGTTAAAATCCTAACCATTTTTCACCTAGAAAAACACTTAAAATTCTAACCGCACTTTGAGCTATCTATTGCTGATTCAACCCCAAAAAATCCCCCACTTCATGTTCTAACTGGCTCATAGCAAGCAAGGCTTCTTGGGTTTGTTTGGCTTCTTCTTCATCGATGATGCTCATGGCAAAGCCGACGTGAACGAGGACCCATTTACCAAGAAGAGGCTTTGGGTCGTCATCACAGATGAGGGAAATATTGACGTCACGTTGCACGCCGCAAACATCCACGGTGGCGAGTTGTAGCGCGCTGTCGCCGATTTTGACAATTTGACCGGGCACACCTAAACACATAATTCATTCACTCCTGTTGAAGATTGCGCTTATTTTACCATCGCGCGGAACAAGCTGCGACGATCCTGATCAAAACTCGGTGTTTTTGTCGGCATGGATAAAATCATACGAAGGCAATCTTGCGCGAGCTGAACGGCTTGTGCGTTGGAGAGCACCGCATTGAGTGGAGAATGAAGCGAGCAGCTCAAATATTGTGGAATTTGCTCTATACCGCTCACCGTAAAAGTGAGGGATTTGTACGGCAGTTGAATGGTCAGTTTATCGCCCAGCTCGCGCGGTTGCCATTGTTGCCCTTTGCCGGGCAGAATGACAACGCTTAACATCCATGGCGTAACAACCGTGCCGATCCATTGGTTTTCAAATAAAACAAATTTCGGGCAATAGCATTTGATGCCGTGACGATAAAACGGCAAATCTTGCATTTCTTTGGCAACGGCTTCCATTGCCGATTGAAAAAGGGCAGAGGGATCCTGTTCAAAGCCCGTTATTACACCTTCCAATGCGGTGCTATTTTCAAGTGTCTTTTCGTGTCGGTACATAAATTAATTGTGTTCGTTCTTCATTTATCAGGAGCTGCTAAGACAAGACCGCAACGGAAGTGCGAATCAGCACCGCATTGAATACCTTCCTTAGGCTTGGGCAAGCGGAAGGAAGGCGGAGCGTTATGATAAATTTATCGAGAAATGATAGTTTTTCAAAACCTTTTCTAACGTTTCAAAAATCGCTGGAAATTGGTTTTGCACGATTTCACTTAAGGCGATTTGCGGTTCAAGCGTTTCCGGTTGAATGCCAATTAAGCACAGATTTTTCGGGAATTCATCGGTTAATTTCAAGGCGGATAGCACATCGCAAATACCAAGTTGGTGCGGTGAAATTTTACGTGAGAAAAATACTGGCACTTGCTCATCGTGTAATACGATAATTTCGCCCGGTGCCTTGTTCGCCAGCACCGCGTCAACGATGATAATGTGCTCGCGATTTGCCATATCATCGAGCAATTCCATGCCGCAGGTACCGCCGTCCACTACATCAAAGTGCGATAGGATTTCAGGACGTTTTTCTAAGGCTTGAGCGATTCGTACGCCTACGCCTTCATCACCCAGTAAAATATTGCCGACACCTAAAATCAACGGCTTTCTTGCAATTTCCGCCATTAAAGCACCTTTATTTGTGTGACTTCGCCGTTTTCCGTATTCACAACGTGCACTGCACAGGACATGCAAGGGTCGAAGGAGTGAATAGTACGCACCACTTCCAGTGGTTTGGTTGGATCCGCCACCGGCGTACCGATAATGGAAAGCTCGTAAGGCCCCATCTCGTCATTTTGGTTACGCGGCCCTGCATTCCAGGTGGAAGGTACTACGGCTTGATAATTTTCGATACGACCATTTTTAATCACCACCCAGTGGGAAAGCATACCGCGTGGCACTTCACCAAAGCCGACGCCTTTAAATTCGCCCTCTTGTAGAATATCGGTTTTTAAGTAGGCCACAGTATCACCGGTGCCAATATTATCAATGAGCAATTGCCATTGTTGCGCCAAAATGTTGTTTAGCACACAGCAATGCACGGTACGGCCGATAATGCGTCCGAGAGTAGAGTGTAATTGATCAACGGAAAGCTCGTTGCCGGTTAAGGTCGCGTATAAGCCTTTGATGTGGTTGAAATGATTTAAGGTGTCTTTATTTTCGCTTGCCAAGTTACACATTAAATAAGCCAATGGACCGACTTCCACCACTTTGCCGTAGAAACTTGGAGCTTTCACCCAAGAATATTTGCCCTCATCTTGCCAACCGGTGTATTTCGGGCGGGTTAAACCGGCCCAAGGTTCGAGTGCTTCATCATCTTCATACCAAGCGTGTTTACCGCTTTCTTTAATGCCTTTTACCACAAAGTCATCTTTTTGCTGGGTGATTGGACGGAAAGTAGTTAGGTCGAAGTTTTCGATATAACCGCCGGTCAATGCAAATTTAGAATTGTCTCCATCAATTGGGTATTCCGGTACGGAAAGATAGTTTCCGGAGGTTTTGCCTAAGTTTAGCCATTCCGGATAATAAGCGGCAATTACCGCTGCATCGACACGATAAACTTGGGTAACGAAATCATTTAAACGATCGATACAGGCTTTCACGAACATTAAACGTTCTAAGTTTAGAACGGATTGTGAATCCAAGTTGATTGGGTTGGCTACACCGCCGATGGCTAAGTTTTGAATGTGCGGTGTTTTACCGCCAAGCAAGGCTACAATGCGGTTGCAATCGCGTTGGCATTCCAACGCTTGCAAATAGTGCGCAACGGCGATGAGATTCACTTCCGGCGGTAATTTCATTGCTGGGTGACCAAAATAACCGTTGGCGAAAATACCGAGCTGTCCGCTATCCACTAAGGCTTGAATTTTTTTCTGTACGTTGCGAAATTCGTTCGCACTATTCAATGACCAAGTCGAAATACCTTTGAGCATATTTGCCGCTTTTTCAGGCTCAGCCTGAAGCACTGCGGTAATATCCACCCAGTCCATAGCAGAAAGTTGGTAAAAATGGACGATGTGATCGTGCATGCTATGAGCGGCTAAAATCATATTGCGGATATACTGTGCATTCACCGGTACTTTTGCGCCGATAGCATCTTCTACCGCACGCACACTGATGATGGCGTGTACGGTAGTGCAAACGCCGCAAATACGTTGCATAATCATCCATGCGTCACGCGGATCCGCACCTTTTACGATATTTTCCATTCCTCGCCACATGGTACCGGATGACCACGCATTGGTGACGACACCGTTTTCAATTTCACAATCAATGCGTAAATGACCTTCAATACGAGTAATCGGGTCAATGGAAATGCGTTTTTTTTCTGACATTATTCAGCTCCACTCATTTTTTTACTGAATGCCGTTTTTTCGGCAATAATTTTTTCGGAATCCTCTGTATGTTTTTCTTTGAAAACAGGAAGAACAGGGAATAAACGGATAATTAAAATATAGGCACAGACTTCAATGGATACAAAACCGATTGAAATTAATAATTCTTCGGCTGAAGGAAAATATTTATAGCCATTACCCGGATCGTACATAATCAGCGAATAGTTCATCCGCCATAATGCGGCGCCAAGTAACATACTCAATGCTGAAATAAATAACCAACGGGAATCGGATTTTTTCTCGCCAAGGAAAAGGGTGAGTAACGGTAATACCATTAACCAAACTTCCATCCAGAACATCCACGCTTCGAATTTGTTCAATTTATCAAAGCCGAAGACCAAATGAAGTTTATTGTGGTAAATCAATTCGCCGAAACGTACAGCTAAGAAACAGAAAATTAAACCGGCAGTTACCCGTGCTAATTGAGTAAATAAATGACGTTCATCCGGGGTTTTACCTGCAAGACCGGCTTTTACCAATGAACCTTCAAAAATCACAATGGAAAAGCCCATAATAAAGGCGGTGAGTAAAGAGAGAATCGGCAATAACTCATAGCTTTGCCATACATCATGCACTTTATGACCCGCAACAATCATTAATGACCCCATGGAAGATTGGTGCATCATCGGTAACAAGGCGCCCAAGGCAATAATGAAAAACATCACTTTGTTGAGTTTGTCAAACCATTTTTTCAAACCAAAGAAACCGAGCCATACCGGCGCAAATTCTAATGTCACCACGCAGATGTAGATGGTCATACAGAATGCGGTTTCAAATAACACGGAATTTGTGTTGAATTGCCCCGGCACATAGAAATACGGTAAATGCCAATAACGACCCATATCAATGGTAATGGATAAACCACCAAGAGAATAACCGAATAAGCTGGCTAACAGCGCGGGACGAACAAGACCGTGATATTTTCCTTTATTGAAAATATAAACCGTCCAAGCTAATGCCCAACCGCCACAAGCAAAACCGGTACCGACCAATAAGTCGAAAGCGATCCATAAACCCCAAGGATAACCACCGTTCAATGCGGTGACGGATCCGATACCGAATACCAGACGTTTTAGAATGAGCAATATGCAGATAATGGCCAACGGCGCAAAAAACAAAATGGCGGCAGAAATCAGACGACCGCCCACCGGACGTGGATTACTCATGATGTTCGTCCTCCGCTTCTTCAATTTCTTTACGAGCTTGACGCATCGCTTCTTTTTGTTTGGCGATACGTTCGGCGATTTTATCGCCATGCATATTTTTATAAGTCATAAAGGTAAGGCCGGCAAGGGCTACTAACGGTAGCGCTAAACCACGATATAAGAAGTGTTGTAAGTGAGCTGCGCGAGAACCGGTCGCGACTTCATCTAATTCCGGTAAGCCAAGATTAGTAAACGGCACACCGCTTAATGCAAGTACTTGAGTACCACCACCTTCTTTTTCACCGTAAACGTGGAATTGATAAGCCGGTACGGTGGCGCGATATTTATCGTTGCTGTTCACGTGTTGGCGCGGATAATCATATTGGCTACCGCGTAACAACGTTAAACGACGTTTGGCTTCGGCCAATAGTTCTTCGCGTGTACCGAAGATAATCGCACCGGTTGGACAAACATGACAGCAACCCGGCAATTCGCCTTTGTCTAAGCGTTCCACGCCTTTTTGGTTGCAAAGTTCACATTTGCTGATTTGACCGAATGGATTGTCGTAATCATATTTCGGTACATCAAACGGGCAACCCACCATGCAATAACGACAACCGGTGCAAATATCCGGATCGTATTTCACGATACCGGTTTTCGGGTCCTTAGTGAGAGCTTGAACGGGGCAAACCGCCACGCAGTTCGGATCGACACAATGCATGCATTGTTTTTTCACATAAGCGTAACCGTTTTCCGTTTGGTCTTTATTTTGTCCGTCGCCGTCTGACCAAACTTGAATGATATTACGAGTGAAGGGAGTGAGTTTGTCATTATTTGACCAAATTTGCTCACCTTTCGGATTCACCGGCATACTATTTACTTGCTGACATTCCGCTACGCAAGCTTGGCAGCCGACACAAAGCGTGGAGTCATAAAGCATACCGAGCGCACCGGGAATGGGCTCAACAGCTTCTGTTGCTTGTGCATTGGATACAGGCAAAGAAGAGGCGATTCCCCCAAGCACACCGGCTTTAAGAAATTTTCGTCTATCCATCATTATTTACCTGTATGTTGGCGTTCGTTTTGTTCCGCATTGGCTTTTTTGCGTGCGTTATGTTGGATGCTGAGTTCACGCAACGTCACTACGCTCACGCCGGCAAGAATGGCTGCTGCGCCACCTAATAACGCAATAGCGGTCATGCTTGCACCTTCGCCTTCCGTATTATTGACATCCGGTTTTTCAACGCGCGGTGTTGGATTTTCAACATTGGCCAACTGGAAAATACCTTTAGTAAAACCAATACCTTTATCGTTACAGCCATAACAAGGATGGCCTATTCCCACCGGCCAGTTATTGCCGCCCACATCGCAGAACTCAAGAGTAGAGCAGTTGCCGTAGGTTTCCGGCCCTTTACAGCCTAGGTGATACAAACACCAACCGTGACGATGCCCGTAATCGCCAAACTCTTTAGCAAAACGCCCCGCATCGAAATGTGGCCGACGGTAGCAGTTCTCATGAATTAAACGATCATAGGCAAACAACGGACGGTTTAACTTATCCATTGCCGGTAATTTTTTATAAGTGATAATGTAAGCAACGGTTGCTAAGAAATTGTGAGGATTTGGCGGACAGCCCGGAATATTGATAATCGGTGTACCTTTTGGTAAACATTCTGCAAGACTTACTGCACCGGTCGGATTGCCGCCGGTTGAAGGTACGCCACCCCACGCGGCACAAGAACCGATTGCAATCACTGCCGCCGCGCCTTTTGCCGCCTCGCGGATATGTTCGACGATAGGTTTTCCGGCGACCATGCAATAAATACCGCCGTCTTTTAATGGAATCGAACCATCTACCACAAGTACATATTTACCGTGATATTTATGAATTGCATTGTGTTTGTTTTCTTCCGCCTGTTCGCCAAATGCTGCTGAAAGCACTTCATGGTATTCAAGGGAAATCAAATCTAACACGAGATTTTCTACGGTAGGGTGGGTTGCGCGTAATAGTGATTCTGTACAACCGGTACATTCTTGCGCGCCAATCCACAACACAGGAGGACGTGAAGGCGAAGTCATCGCCGCGGTCATTTCCGCACCGGCCTTTGAGCTTAAGCCCATCGTTGCTGCAAGTGCGGTACATAATTTCATAAAATCACGGCGAGAAATATCCGCAAGAGCAGAAAAAACGCCTTCGTTATTGTTCATAGTATCACTCCAAAGACACACATTTTTTATGGCCATTGCAAAATGATATATGCATTTAATTATAAAAAATTTGATCGTTATCACGAAAAAAACATATTTTGTAAAAAATATGTTCAAATTGTAAATAAAATGTCGGCATAAATGCGATTAATTGTTATTTGCATAAAATATTCAACAAATGATAAAAAGCTTGTCCAAAATAATTTCTTTCTTATCGAACTCTTAAAATAGCACCGCATTGAAATTGCTTCCAATGCGGTGCTATTTTGAGAGTTCAACAAATTCGTTAATTTCTTTCAGTAAATATTCAAATGCGATTTAAGCGAAAATTTTCTGAAAAACTAAATGTATTTGGGTTTTGTCTTTTATACCTGGCGAACTCTCTACGCCGGAGTTCAGATCCACACCTAAGCAACCTTGCTGAATGGCTTGCTCTACATTATCCGGCGAAATTCCTCCGGCCAAAATAATTTTGCTTTTTAAGTTTTCAGGAATCAGCGACCAATCGAATGTTTTGCCGGTGCCGCCTTGTTGTCCGGCGGTTTGACTGTCGAAGACGTAACGCTCGACATTCAAATCATCGGCAAAATCAATCGCGTTTTTGGTTTCTGTATTCACCGAAACCGCTTTCCAAATTTGACAGAGGCCTCCTAATCGGGCTTTCAATGCGGTGCTGAATTCGGTGCTCTCCGAGCCATGTAGCTGCACCGCGTAAAGTTGTAATTGCTGGGCGATTTTCACAATAAAATCAATTTCTTGATTCTGAAATACGCCCACAAAACGAAGGGGCGCTGCTGTCACAAGTTCTTGTGCTTGACGTAAACTCACGCAACGTTTGGAATGTTCGACGAAGATTAATCCGCCGTAAAGTGCACCGTTTTCGTAAACGGTTTTGACATCTTGCGCGCGCGTTAAACCGCATACTTTGTTTTCCCCGAAAATCACGGCGCGAACCGCATTATTTAAATCACGACTTCCCATTAAACTGCTGCCGATTAAAAATCCGTGCGCAACTTTTTGTAATTGACGAACTTGGCGGTGATTGTAAATGCCCGATTCGCTGATAATACGCACATCAGCAGGAATGCGATCGGCATATTTTTCCGTGAGTTTCACTACGCGATTTAAATCCACGCTTAAATCATGTAAATCACGATTATTCACACCGATAATTTTTGCACCGAGCGCAAGAGCGCGTTCAAATTCTTCTTCGTTGCTGGTTTCGGTCAGCACGCCCATGCCTAAGGAGTGGGCAAGATCGGCAAGCACGCGATAGGTTTCATCATTCACCACGGAAAGCATGAGCAAAATCGCATCGGCTTGATAGTAACGTGCGAGATAAACCTGATATTCGCTAATCATAAAATCTTTGCACAGCACCGGCTGGCTGACGATATTGCGCACCTGTGGCAAAAATTCAAAATTCCCTTGGAAGTATTTTTCGTCAGTCAAAACAGAAATGGCGGATGCGTAATGTTTATACACGTTGGCGATTTCTTCTAAGTTAAATTCTGAACGAATCAGCCCTTTAGAAGGGGAGGCTTTTTTACATTCCAAAATATAAACCGGCTTTGTATGAGAACCTTTTGCCAACGCATCATAAAAAGAGCGGTTGGATTTTGTGATGTTTTTTTGAAATGCCGAAAGCGGAAATGACGCTTCTTTGGCTTTTATCCACGCGGCTTTATCGAGAACGATTTTTTGCAACACGGTGGCGGAATCAATAGGTTTGGAGAAGTCTTGGGTGATCATTTTTATAACTTTAATTTAAATTGTAAAACGATTAATAAATAATTAAGGTGTAGTGAATATTACTAATATGCGCCGTCCATTTATATGTCCATGTTTACATAAAAAGGGCTGAGTGCGGTTTGTTTTGGCAATGTTTCTTTTACCTTATCCGCGGTTTCCAGTGCTTCTTTGATAGTCACGTCCATATCCAAATATCGGTATGTGCCTAAACGCCCAACAAAAGTAACTTGTGTCTCTTTATTTGCTTTTTCAACATATTGTTGCAATAGTGCCTTGTCTTTTACTAGACGAATAGGGTAGTACGGAATATCTTTTTCTTCGCACAAACGACTAAATTCGCGATAACAGATCGTTTTTTCGTGATCTTCCCATGGCGCAAAATGTTTATGCTCGGAAATCCGAGTATAGGGTACTTTTTCATCACCATAATTAATAACGGCATTACCTTGAATATCACCTTCATCACGAAATACTTCAAAGTCTAATGTACGGTAGCCCAAGCGACCTAAACTAAAGTTAAAATAAGCATCTAGAGGGCCGGACCAGAATATATGGTCAAATTCCGTTTTCATTTCTTCGTTAAATGGCGTATTTAAACGTACTTCAATATTTTTATGATCTAAAATTGCTTCAACAAGTTGTGTATATCCATGTTTTGGTATGCCTTGAAACTTATGGGCGAAATAGTTATCGTCGTAGTTAAAGCGAACCGGTAATCGTTTTAAAATGCTTGCCGGTAATTCCCTTGGCTCGACGCCCCACTGCTTTTTAGTGTAGCCATAAAAAAAAGCTGCATACAAATCTTTGCCAACAAAACGCAGCGCTTGTTCTTCAAAGGTTTGCGGTTCTTTTATGGATAAATCGGCTTGTGCTTCAATTAACGCTTTTGCTTCTTTTGGAGAACAAGTTTTGCCAAAAAATTGGTTAATTGTGTGGAGATTAATTGGTAATGAATACACGGCGCCCCGGCTAACCGTTTTAACACGATTGATAAATGGCATAAATTCAGCAAAATGATTTACATAATTCCAAACCCGCTCATTATCGGTATGAAAAATATGCGGCCCATAAACGTGAACCATAATATCAGTTTCAGGATCACGCTCAGTATGGCAATTTCCTGCCACATGATTACGTAAATCAATGACGGTTGTTTGATGGCCTTGCTCGGCTAGTTCTCGAGCAATAACCGCATTAGAGAAACCTGCGCCCACAAAAAGAAATTTTTTCATTCGTTGTTACCTTTTTATTTTAAATTGTTTTTTCCAGAATTCGCCCGCTAAAGTGTGGGTGGTGCAAAAACAAGCGATCTTAACTTTTTTCTTAAATTTTATGGTGAGGTTTAAATAATTTACAACAGTATATTGTTTCCATTTCAATTCAAAGGCGCTATTTTCAAGCTCAAGATTTCTGCGATAACCTGTACAAATTAATACTGCGTCAATTTCTGCAATGTCTCAAATGCCTTACCACTTGCCAAGGTTTCCAACACGTTTTGCGTATTTTGTTTAAGATCTTGATGACCAAACAATTTAAGCAATAACGCGGTATTCGCCGCTACGGCATTGGCGTGTTCTGGTTTGCCTTTGCCTTGTAAAAGTGCGGTCAGCATTTGGGCATTTTCTTGCGGTTCGCCACCACGTAAGCTTTCAAGGGATTGCGTTTTCAAGCCGAAATCTTCCGGGGTTAAAGTGAAGTAGTGGATTTTGCCATTTTTCACTTCTGCCACCTGCGTTTCACCATGTAATGCTACTTCGTCCAAACCGGAACCGTGCACCACAAAAGTGTGTTCATGACCTAATGCCACGGCAGTTTCCGCATAGGTTTTAACTAATTCAGGGGCATACACGCCAAGCAGGCTGTAATTTGGGCGAGCCGGGTTGATGAGCGGGCCGAGAATATTGAAAATCGTGCGTGTTTTTAACGCCGCGCGAACCGGTGCCACATGGCGGAAACCGGAATGATATTGCTGTGCAAATAAGAAACAGACGCCAATTTCATCTAAGGCTTGACGTGCGGTTTCAGGAGAAATGTTGACGTTGACACCTAATGAGGTAAGCACATCACTCGCACCGGATTTACTGGAAACGCTGCGATTGCCGTGTTTTGCGACTTTCGCGCCCATCGCGGCAGCGGTAATACAACTTGCGGTAGAAATATTAATGGTGTTTTGACCATCGCCGCCGGTGCCCACAATATCTGCAAAAGGATAATCAGGGCGCGGGAAAGGTTTCGCATTTTTTAACGAAGCCTCAACTGCGCCGCTGATTTCATCAATGGTTGCGCCACGTACTTTTAAAGCGATGAGCATGGCAGCGATTTGTTCGTTATTCAATTCGCCTTGCATAATGGCATTAAAAATAACCGCACTTTCTGCTTTATCCAGTGCTTTTCCGTTATAAAGTTGTTCTAATAATTGGTCGTGCTGCATAAATTATTCCTTTTTCTTAAACATAAATATCATAATCCAAATCACGCGCTTCATCGCCGGTCATACCACGGAAGCCCCAACAATGTGCCGGTTGTTCTTTAATGGTGATTTCCACATCATGAGCGCGAATGCCGAGTTTGTATTCAAGTTCGCTGAACAGCATTTTGATCAAGCGTTTTTTTGTCCCTTCCATACGCCCTGCCATTAAGTTAATTTCAATGACGGTGTAATCATCACTGCGGTCAAAAGGGTAGTAAAAATCCTCTTTTTCTAAACACAAAAAACGAATGGCGTGTTTGCCTTTTGGAATATCTAAGCCGAGATAAAGGCTGTTGTAAATGACTTCTGCCAGTTGTTCACGACGTGGAGCGAGTTTGGATTTGAGTCCGAATACGGTGATCATATTTTCTTCCTTGGTAGGGCGGACTAAAGTCCGCCGTTGTTATCAATTATTTTCGGCGGACTGAAGTCCGCCCTACATTTATCTATTCAACAACCACTCAATCGATTGTTGCAATAACTGCGATCCTTGCACGGTTAAAATGCTTTCCGGGTGGAATTGGAAGGCGCAGATCGGTAATTCACGGTGGCGGATTGCCATAATAATGCCGTTGTATTCTGCGTTCACGATAAATTCTGGTGGTAAGTCTTGCCCCATTAGGGAATGATAACGCGCCACCGGCATTGGGTTGGCAAGATCTTTAAACATGGCTTCATTGTCGTGTGTGATTCGGGAAACTTTACCGTGTAGCACTTCACCGGCGTGTACCACTTTGCCACCAAAGGCTTGAATTAAGGCTTGGTGACCTAAGCAAATGCCGATAATCGGTACCTGATTTTTCAAACGTTCAATCAACGGCAATAAAATCCCTGCTTCTGCCGGTGTACCGGGGCCGGGGGAGAGCGCGAGCACGGTGTCGGGCGTGTTCAATGCGGTGCTCACCAGCTGATCCAAATCGTAGTCGTTGCGGTAAATTTTCACGTTGTGCCCCAACACACGGAATTGATCCACAAGATTGTAAGTAAAGGAATCAAAGTTATCTAAAAAAAGAATATTTGCCATAATTTGCCTTCCTTATTTTGCTTGTGTATTGATTTGACGAATGGCTTTTAATACCGCAGCGGCTTTATGGCGGGTTTCGTCCGCTTCCATTTGCGGATCGGAATCCAACACTTCACCACAGCCGGCTTGTACATGCGCAATGCCATTTTGCACAAAGGCAGAACGAATGACGATACAGGTATCGAAACGCCCGTCTGATGTGAGATAACCCACGGCGCCGCCGTAGCTATGGCGTTTTTGTTGCTCAAACTGATAAATTAACTGCATGGCTTTGATTTTCGGTGCGCCGGTAAGCGTCCCCATATTCATACAGGCTTGATAAGCGTGAAGGGCGTCCAATTCAGGGCGAAGTTTGCCAACCACGCGTGAAACCAAGTGCATAATGTGCGAATAGCGATCCACCTGCATTAATTCAGCGACTTTACGCGTACCGCTTTGGCATACGCGCGCGATGTCGTTACGCGCCAAATCCACCAACATCAAATGTTCTGCCTGTTCTTTGTGATCAAGACGAAGTTCAAGTTCTAAACGGGCGTCTAATTCCGCATCAATATTGCCATGAGCATCAAAACCACGCGGTCGAGAGCCGGCAATCGGGTAGATTTCCAATTGACGATTTTCAGGCGCATATTTGAGCGCACTTTCAGGTGAGGCACCGAACAAAATAAACTCTTCATCGTTCATATAGAACATATAAGGGCTTGGGTTATTTTGTTTAAGTTGCGCGTAACTTGCGAGCGCATTCGGGCAAGCAAGAGAGAAACGGCGAGAGGGCACAATTTGGAACACATCGCCAATATTAATATGATATTTTAAGGCTTTCACAATGCCGGTAAATTCCGGATCGTCAAAATTGGTTTTCACTTCATCGCTAGCAGATTTAATCGAAAGCACATTGTCGATATTTTTTAAATTTTGTGCGATGGAAAGGGCGGTTTTCGCCACATTCACTTGTTCTTCTTGCGCAAAGCAAAAACTTTTTAGCGTGGCTTGTTGGCTTTGGTGATCAATCGTAATGAGATGTTCGGCAAGATAAAAACTGTAATCCGGGCAATGAATGCCGTCGTCTTTTAAGGCAATCCCGTTTATCGGAATAAAATTTGCGACCAAATCATAAGCAAACAAACCGCCTAAGAATACCGGCGTTTGACTGTGTTGATAAAGATTTGAAATCACACGTAAACCGTCAAAAATTGTCGCGGATTGGAGTTTGCTGTCTTCGTCTAATTGATTATCCAGCGGGGCAAAATCCACAGAAAATTCATCGTCAAAATTGACCGCTCTTTCACTGCCTTTTGATTGCGTAAGTGCGGTTAAAATCGGCTGGATTTCTTTTAAAACTTGTTTGCCGTTGGCGTTTAAGGCTTTAAATGTGACGTTGTGACCTAAACAGCTAATTTTTACTGCGGCGTTAATTAAGATCAGACTTTGTAAACTGTTTTTGCTTCCGATTTCAGCGGAGTCGAGGAGGAGCGTATTGGGATGATTGCAAAGGGTATTAAAAATTGCGGTGGTATCTGCATGGTAAGGAACCGGTTGCGTGGTCACCGCAATAAAAGCATGATGTGACATAATGAAATCCTTTTTTGAAATTTTGTACTATTAGACTAGTACAAAAGGAATAAGTCAAGCGGATTTTCAAAATTTAAAAATAAAGCCATCATAAGGATGGCTTTGCGACAAAGAGATTAAAGTGAACGGATAATATCGTTGATTTCTACTTTAGCGAGATGAATTGCCTTCTCAATTGCTTCGGCACCGAAGCCAATACCTTGCGCATAGACAAATTGCACGTCCGTAATGCCCACAAAGCCTAAAATCGCTTTCATATATTGAGTAACGATATTTTTTTCATCATATAAGCCTCCGAATGTACATAACACAATGGCCTTTTTGCCTTTTAATAAACCTTGAGGACCATTTTCAGTATATTGAAAGGTTACACGCGGACGTGCGATAAAATCGAAATAAGCTTTTAATTGTGTTGGGATATTTAAGTTGTACATCGGTGCTCCGATTACAACGACATCCGCCGTTTTTAATTCGGTAACGAGTTCGTCAGAAAGCGCAAGAAGTTGCTTTTCTTCACCGGTTTTTGGTTCACCGCGTACGGCTGTTGCCGCCGTTGCATTAAATTGTGGTAATTGGTTTTGCACTAAATCACGTACTACGATGTGATTGCCTTGTAATTTTTCGATAGCATAATCGGCTAATTTGTTGCTTTGAGAATTGTCCGCAAGAATACTGGATTTTAAGACTAATACGTTGCTCATCTTGTTTCCTTTGAAATAATGGAGGGTAAAAAAGTGCGCTCATTCTAGCGATTATTTTTCAGAGATAAAGTTTTATTTACGAAAAGTATTTTTTCGTTTTCGGAAAATATGCGCGCACGATTTAACAAGCTACACATTAAATGATAAAATCCGCGACCGCACTTTTATCCCGAGTTTTGCCGTTCAATAGTAGGAGCGAAGCGGATTCGGCGAAAAAGTACGGTTAGTTTTGTAAAATTTTTAAACGAACACGTCACCTTTCGTATGGGTGACCACTGTATTAAGGAAAAAACAATGCCAATTATTACTTTACCTGACGGTTCCCAACGTCAATTCGATCGTCCTGTTTCTGTGCTTGAAGTGGCGCAAGATATCGGAGCAGGCCTTGCCAAAGCAACCATTGCAGGTCGCGTAAACGGTGAACGTCGTGATGCGTGTGACATTATTGAGCAAGATGCAACTTTAGAAATTATTACCGCAAAAGATGAAGACGGTTTAGAAATTATCCGCCACTCTTGCGCACACTTGCTTGGTCACGCAATCAAACAATTATTCCCTGATGTGAAAATGGCAATCGGTCCAACGATTGAAAACGGCTTCTACTATGACGTGGATTTAGACCGTTCTTTAACCCAAGAAGATTTGGACGCGATCGAAAAACGCATGTTGGAATTGGCGAAAACCAATTATGACGTGGTGAAAAAACGCGTCAGTTGGCAAGAAGCGCGCGATACCTTTGAAAAACGCGGTGAACCGTACAAAATGGCGATCCTAGATGAAAACATCGAACGCACCGCAACGCCGGCGCTATATCATCACCAAGAATATATCGATATGTGCCGCGGTCCGCACGTACCTAATATGCGTTTTTGCCATCACTTTAAATTAATGAAAATTGCCGGTGCGTACTGGCGTGGTGACAGCAAAAATAAAATGTTACAACGTATCTACGGTACAGCTTGGGCAGATAAAAAACAATTAGCGGAATACTTACAACGCTTAGAAGAGGCCGCAAAACGTGATCATCGTAAAATCGGTAAAGCGTTAGATTTATACCATATGCAAGAAGAAGCGCCGGGTATGGTGTTCTGGCACAATGACGGCTGGACAATTTTCCGTGAGCTTGAAACCTTCGTGCGGACCAAATTAAAAGAGTACGATTATCAAGAAGTAAAAGGTCCGTTTATGATGGATCGCGTGTTGTGGGAAAGAACCGGGCACTGGCAAAACTACGGTGATTTAATGTTCACCACCCAATCGGAAAACCGTGAATATGCGATTAAACCAATGAACTGCCCGGGTCACGTTCAAATTTTTAACCAAGGCTTGAAATCTTACCGTGATTTACCGATCCGTATGGCGGAATTCGGGTCTTGCCACCGTAATGAACCATCCGGTTCTTTACATGGTTTAATGCGTGTGCGCGGTTTTACCCAAGATGATGCCCACATTTTCTGTACTGAAGACCAAATTGAAAGCGAAGTAACTAGCTGTATTAAAATGGTTTACGACATTTATAGTACTTTTGGCTTCACTGATATTTACGTGAAACTTTCAACCCGTCCGGAAAAACGTATCGGCGCGGATGAAATGTGGGATCGCGCGGAAACCGGATTGGCCAACGCACTAAAACACAATGGTCTTGAATATGAAATTCAAGAGGGCGAAGGCGCCTTCTATGGCCCGAAAATTGAGTTTGCATTGCGTGATTGCTTAGGTCGTGAATGGCAATGCGGTACGGTGCAATTAGACTTTGCCTTGCCAGGGCGTTTAGACGCAACCTATGTTGCGGAAGACAATAATCGTAAAACACCGGTGATGATCCACCGTGCAATTTTAGGTTCAATTGAACGCTTCATCGGTATCATTACCGAAGAATACGCCGGTTTTTTCCCGGCCTGGTTAGCTCCGACTCAAGCAATCGTGATGAATATTACCGATAGCCAAGCGGACTATGTGCAAAAGGTGGTGAAAACCCTTTCTAATGCCGGTTTACGCGTAAAAGCGGATATTCGTAACGAAAAAGTGGGTTTCAAAATCCGTGAACACACCTTACGTCGCGTGCCCTATATGCTCGTTTGTGGTGATAAAGAAGTGGCGGAAGGCAAAATTGCCGTTCGTACTCGTAAAGGTACGGATTTAGGTACATTTACGGTAGAAGAATTTGCGGAAATTTTGAAAAATCAAGTTCGCAACCGTGAATTGAAATTGTTAAACGAAGAGTAAAATTCTTCTTTCACTAGTGGTTTTAGCACCGCATTGAAGCATTGAAAAGGCTGGCTTTGCCAGCCTTTTTTCTTAATTAAAAAAAGTGACGGTTTCTTAAGAATTACTTAAGATTTATATTGTTTAATTCATCTCAACAAAGCGATGGTGCTTTGATAAACCAACCTATTAACTTTTATTTAGAGGAAAATTTATGAAAAAATTAACATTAGCGGCAATCTTGGCAATCACAACTTCAAGTGCATTTGCAGGTTTTAACGATAACACCGGTACTCAAGGCGGCTTCCAACAACCGATCGCAGAAGTTATCAGCGTGAAACAAGCCTTATCCGCAAAAGATAATTCAATGGTAACTTTAGTGGGAAATATCACTAAGCAAATTGATGATGACGAATATCTTTTCACCGATGGTTCCGAGCAAATTAAAATAGAAATCAAAAAACGCGTATGGAATGGCTTAAACGTTGGGCCGCAAGATAAAATCCGTATCAGTGGAAAATTAGATAACGAAGCCTTTGAGAAAGCAGAAGTTGAAGTGTATCGCTTAGAAAAAGCGAACTAAGATGAAAAATGGTGAGTATAATGCTCACCATTTTGTTTTTGGATTAACGAGTAAAGTGCGTCGATATTATGCGAATTTTATTAATTGAAGATGATGCCCTAATCGGTAACGGGTTACAAATTGGATTAAGTCAATCCGGTTTTGTTGTCGATTGGTTTACCGACGGGAAAACCGGTGCGCAAGCACTTGATTCGGCGCCTTATGACGCGGTGGTATTGGATCTGACTTTGCCTAAAATGGACGGATTAGAGGTATTACAACAATGGCGGGCCAATAATCAAACTGTGCCTGTGCTCATTTTAACGGCTCGAGATGCCTTAGATGAACGAGTAAAAGGCTTGCAGAAAGGCGCGGACGATTATCTTTGCAAGCCTTTTGCATTAGCCGAAGTCGCAGCGCGTCTGCAGGCTTTAATTCGTCGTAGTTGTGGACATAGTGCGGCGCGATTAAACCACTTGAATGTGGTTCTGGATCAAAATCAGCACCGCATTGAACTGAACGGCAAAGCGCTTTCTTTAACCGCCAGAGAATATAAATTGCTCGAGTTATTTATGCTAAACAAAGATCGCGTACTTTCGCGTTCCATGATTGAAGAAAAATTATCTACTTGGGATGAAGATATTAGTAGTGCCGCCTTGGATGTGCATATTTATAATCTTCGTCAAAAATTGGGTAAACGATTTATCCGTACCGTTCACGGTGTGGGTTATACGTTGGGACAGGAAAATGGCGAAGAAAAGTCTTAATTTTCGTTTGATGCTAATCTTATCTGCGACTTCGTGTTTAATTTGGCTTATCGCAACAGGCGTCGCTTGGCTACAAACGAAGAAAGAAGTCAATGATGTATTTGATGCGCAACAAATCCTTTTTGCCGAACGCTTGGCAAGTTCTGATTTGGAACATTTGCTATTAAATCAGTCAACGGATTCCCATTACGGTGGCTTTAAGCCTTATAAAAGGCATTATGATGACGATGCGCTGGCTTTTGCGGTTTTTACTAAGGAAGGAAAACGCGTATTAAGTGACGGCGATAACGGCGACAGATTTATTTTTGAAGCGAAAATCGGCTTCAGTCAAAATCAAATTGAAGGCGATGACGATGATTGGCGATTATTTTGGCAACCCGTCGGAAACGGCAATTTAATCGTCGTCGTGGGGCAAGAGTTGGAATACCGTGAAGAATTGGTCAATCAAATGATTTTCGGCCAAATGTGGATTTGGTTTACCGGTTTGCCACTTTTGTTAGGAATTTTGGCATGGTTTATTCGAAGAGAACTGATGCCGTTAAAATACCTAAGTCGAGAACTTCAACAACGACGGCCGGACGATGTTTCGTTGCTTAAAACGACACGAATTCCGACGGAAATTTTACCTTTAGTTCAAAATTTAAATCAATTTTTAGGGCGTACATCGGCAATGTTGCAAAGAGAACGACGCTTTATTTCCGATGCAGCGCACGAATTGCGCAGTCCGCTTGCGGCATTACGCATTCAAACGGAAGTGGCGCAACTTGCCGGTGATGATGAAAAAATACGCGCTCAGGCATTGCTCAATTTAACTCAAGGCATAGATCGCGTTACCCAATTAATCGAACAGCTTTTAATGTTGTCCCGCTTGGACAATTTACAGGAATTGGAAGGTGTTGCACCGATAAATTGGCAAGCAACGATTTCTTCTTTAATTGGTGAGCTTTATTTCAATGCGCAAAAATACGACATTGAGTTAATTTTTGAAGAGAAAGGCATTCCGCCTCCTCTTAAGGGGCAGCCGCTTTTGATTTATCAAATGTTAAGAAATCTTATTGATAATGCGATTAAATATGCGAAATCCGGCGCTTATGTGAAAATAATCTTAACGAAAGATCATATCGTGATAGAAGATAACGGTGGCGGCGTATCGAAAACCGATTTAATGCAATTGGGACAACGTTTTTATCGACCCGCAGGACAAAATGAAAAGGGAAGCGGGCTGGGATTATCGATCGTTTTTCGCATTGCCGAATTACATCGTTTTAAGGTTCACTTGGAAAATGTTACGGATAGCGGCAAGGTGATTGGTTTTAAAGTTGTCATTTCGTTAAATTCCTTCGACGCGAAATAATCAGCACTTTATTTGCCTATTCGTTCGTTATTTTGCGTGCGTTCAATGCGGTGCTCTCGGAGGAGTTAAACGTTTTTCCGTAATTGAGTGAGCGGCACTAAGTTGAAAGATAAAAATAAATCCGTACAATAGCGAACCTTTTTTAGGAACGGTCGTAATCCGAACGATTGGAGTGGAAATAATGAATGTGAGCTTTCGCGCCTATGTTGATCAACTAAGAGATGTGCATAAAGATAGCAGAGTTTATAAATTTAGTTATCAAGGACGGGATTTTTGGTTGAAACAGCCGGAAAAACTGTCCGGCATTTGGTTGCTGTTAAAACCGAATCCGAAACAATCGTTTATTAATGAATTGCACGTGTTGCTTGATTTAGCGCGACAACAAGCGCCAGTGCCCAATGTGGTTTATTACGGCGATGATTTTTTTGTACTGGAGGATGCGGGTTTTAGCATTTCTCATTGGATGGATGAGCCGGCACTTTCGCAGGCACAAAAATTTCGTATTTTGTCCGATGCAGCCCAAGCGCTGATCGACTTACATCAGCGGGGGCTTGTTCACGGACGTCCGGCGGTACGTGATATTACGTGGAATAACGGCAAAATTACGTTTTTAGATTTTGAATCTCGTTCGAAAAGTCAAAATAACGATTGGTTGATAACGCGCGATACATTATTTTTTTTCAATAGTTTGTGCCGTGAAGATTCCATTTCTGACCGCCTGATAACGGAAATTGTCGCTTATTATCAAGCCCATTGTAATGGGAGAAATTGGGCGATAATGATCAATTATTTAACTCGTTTTCGTTGGCTCTATTATTTATTTTTTCCTTTCAAACCCTTCGCAAAAAAAGATTTAATTGCAATTTATCGTTTGTTTGAGCTTATTCATTAAAGGAAGCACCATGAAAAAAATCTTTTCTGTTTTAGTACTGTCGGCCTTTTTAGTCGCCTGTTCGTTTGGTGGTGGCATCGGCGTCGGAGGCGGTAGTAACGGCGTGGGCGTCGGTTTAGGTATCGGTACGGGGATGGGTTTTTAAGTAAAAAAACCGCACGTCGTATGTTAACCGCTCAACAATACAAAATTTTAAGGTTTTACAAAAGTTTGAAGATTTCGTAAAAATCGCTTGATCTTTTGATTTCGCTCATTATAATACGCCGCATATTTCGGACGCGGGGTGGAGCAGCTTGGTAGCTCGTCGGGCTCATAACCCGAAGGCCGTCGGTTCAAATCCGGCCCCCGCAACCAATAACAAGTTCAGTAAAAAGAACCCCAAATTGGGGTTTTTTTATACGAGAAATTTAGAAACTGGGCTTAGGTTCTATGAACCTAACCCTTTTTTTACGCCTGAAATTTAGCGCAGAACAGAAGACTTAGCTTCTTTAATTTTTAATTATAGAAGAAGTAAAGAACAACGAAGTTGCAAATTAGCACCGCATTGAACCCTATTAAATATCTTCTGCTTGTGCTACCTCCGTAAGCAGAGCTAAACGAATCATCGATAACAGGAGCGAAAATTGGCTACATTAGAACAAAATTTACACGAAATGTTACAAGGCGCAATAGAAGACATGGGATGCGAACTTTGGGGCGTTGAATGTCAGCGTACAGGTCGTTTCATGACTGTGCGCATTTTTATCGACAAAGAAGGGGGCGTCAGCGTAGATGATTGTGCCGATGTTAGTCGTCAAATCAGTGCGATCTTGGATGTCGAGGATCCGATAGCGGATAAATATAACTTGGAAGTGTCTTCGCCGGGATTAGATCGTCCGTTGTTCAGTTTGGCTCAATACGGGCGTTACCTCGGGCAAGATATTGCGATTCATCTGCGTATTCCCGTGATGGAGCGACGCAAGTGGCAAGGTAAATTGGAACGCCTTGAAAACGATATGCTGATCTTGAACGTTGATGGTCAAGAACAGACGTTTGTTTTTGGTAACATTCAAAAAGCGAATGTAGTGGCAAAATTTTAAAAAGGAGAAAAAGAAAAATGAGTAAAGAAATTTTATTGGCGGCGGAAGCGGTATCTAACGAGAAGTTATTACCGCGTGAGAAAATTTTTGAAGCGTTAGAGAGTGCGATTGCGCTTTCTACTAAGAAAAAATACGAATACGAAACCGATATTCGCGTTTCAATTAATCCGAAAACCGGTGAATTCGACACTTTCCGCCGTTGGTTAGTGGTGGACGAAGTAAAAGTGCCGACCAAAGAAATAACTTTGGAAGCAGCACAATTTGAAGATCCTGCTATTCAACTCGGTGATTATGTGGAAGATCAAATCGAGTCTATCGCTTTCGACCGCATCGCAATGCAAACTGCACGTCAAGTGATCAGCACTAAAATTCGTGAAGCGGAACGTGCTAAAGTCGTCGAACAATTCCTTTCCGAAGAAGGCAAAATTGTTACCGGCACGGTGAAAAAAGTAAACCGCGACAGTATTATTTTAGACTTAGGTAACAAGGCCGAAGCCGTGATTATGCGCGAGGATATGTTGCCGCGTGAAAATTTTCGGCCGGGCGATCGCGTTCGTGGCGTACTTTATAAAGTTAATCCGGAAAGCAAAACCTTTCAATTATTTGTCACCCGTGCAAAACCTGAAATGTTGATTGAATTGTTCCGCATCGAAGTGCCGGAAATTGGTGAGGAAATGATTGAAATCCGAGGTGCTGCACGTGATCCGGGAGCTCGTGCAAAAATCGCGGTAAAATCAAACGACAAGCGTATCGATCCGGTAGGCGCTTGCGTCGGTATGCGTGGCGCACGTGTTCAAGCGATCACTAATGAATTGGGCGGCGAACGTATCGATATCGTGCTTTGGGACGATAATCCGGCGCAATTCGTGATTAATGCAATGGCGCCGGCTGATGTTTCTTCCATCATCGTGGATGAAGATAATCATTCTATGGATATCGCGGTTGAAGCCGACAATTTGGCGCAAGCCATCGGCCGTAACGGTCAAAACGTACGTTTAGCCACTCAATTGACCGGTTGGACATTAAACGTGATGACCACCGATGATTTAACGGCAAAACATCAAGCTGAAGACAGAAAAGTGATTGATCTTTTTATGGATAGCTTAGAGCTTGACGAAGAGTTCGCTCAAATTCTGGTGGACGAGGGGTTCACTAATTTAGAAGAAATTGCTTACGTGCCAGTGAGCGAATTAACTGCAATTGACGGTTTAGAAGACGAAGATTTGGTTGAAGAACTGCAAACTCGCGCAAAAAATGCAATTACTGCAGCGGCAGTAGCGGAAGAAGAAGTTTTAAAAAAAGCCAATATTGAAGATGCCTTATTAAATCTTGCCGGGATGAATCGTCATATTGCTTTCAAATTGGCGGAAAAACAAATTACTACCCTTGAAGAACTCGCCGAGCAGGGGGTTGATGATTTAACGGATATTGAAGAATTAAGTGCTGAACAAGCGGCCGATTTAATTATGGCGGCGCGTAATATCTGTTGGTTCGGCGAAGAGTAAGGAGAGTTTAGAATGACTGATGAAGTAAAAAAAACGGATACAGAAGCACCAAAGAAATTAAGTATTCAACGCAGAACTAAGACCACGGTAAGTGCAACGACCACAAGTGGTAAAAGCAAAGCGGTGCAAGTGGAAGTACGTAAAAAACGTACGGTTCAGACCGATGCAGCAAAAAAAGAGGAAGAAGCAGCAAAATTAAAAGCGCAACAAGATGCGGATGCTAAAAAAGCGGAGGCACAAGAAAAAGCCCGCGTTCAAGCAGAAAAAGTCAAAAAAGAGAAAAAAACGACGGCAGAAAAAACTAAAGCGCAAGCCAAATCTGTAAAAGTCGCTAATAGTACGGTTGAATCTAAAACGAAATCTGTTGATCCGGAAAAAGAAAAACGTAAAGCAGAAGAAGCCGAACTTCGTCGTAAAGCGGAAGAATTAGCTCGCCAAAAAGCCGAGGAACAAGCTCGCCGTGCTGCAGAAGAAGCTAAACGCTATGCGGATTCCGATAACTCCGACGATGATTCTTCTTCCGAAGATTATGCCGATTACAATCTAAGCTCAAGATATGCTCTCGAAGCCGAAGATGAAGAGGAGCGTCGTAATGAAAATCGCGGTAGAGGCAAAAATAGAGTAGCGAAAACGAAAAAAGGCGGACGCGACGATGACAATAGTAAAAATAACCGAAATGAACGGGAATCCAATCGTAGAAATCCAAAAGACGGTAAATTAGGTAAAGGTAAAAACGGTAAGAAAGGTGCTGCTTTGCAACAAGCCTTCACCAAACCGGTTCAAGCAGTGAAAGCGGATGTAATTATCGGTGAAACGATCACTGTTGCCGAGCTTGCCAATAAAATGGCAATCAAGGCTACTGAAATTATTAAAACGATGATGAAAATGGGCGAAATGGTGACTATTAACCAAGTGCTTGACCAAGAAACCGCACAATTAGTGGCGGAAGAACTAGGGCACAAAGTCATTCTTCGTAACGAAAACGAACTTGAAGAAGCTGTATTGGGTGATCGTGACGTGAACGCGGAAAAAGTGACCCGAGCGCCGGTTGTCACTATTATGGGCCACGTTGATCACGGTAAAACATCGCTGCTTGATTACATTCGTAAAGCTAAAGTGGCGGCGGGAGAAGCGGGTGGGATCACTCAGCACATCGGTGCGTATCACGTTGAAATGGATGACGGCAAAATGATCACCTTCTTAGATACACCGGGACACGCGGCCTTTACTTCTATGCGTGCGCGTGGTGCGAAAGCAACCGATATTGTGGTTCTCGTAGTAGCTGCGGATGACGGCGTGATGCCACAAACCATTGAGGCGATTCAACATGCTAAAGCGGCGGGCGCACCGCTAGTGGTTGCAGTAAATAAAATTGATAAGCCAGAAGCCAATCCTGAACGGGTAGAACAAGAATTATTGCAATACGAAGTCATTTCTGAAAAATTCGGTGGTGAAGTGCAATTTGTACCGGTTTCCGCTAAGAAGGGAACAGGGATTGATGAATTGTTAGATGCGATTTTACTTCAATCGGAAGTTTTGGAATTAACTGCCGTAAAAGATGGTATGGCGAGCGGTGTAGTGATCGAGTCTTATCTTGACAAAGGTCGCGGTCCGGTTGCAACTATTTTGGTTCAATCCGGTACTTTACACAAAGGGGATATTGTCCTTTGCGGTTTTGAATACGGTCGCGTACGTGCAATGCGTGATGAAAATGGTAAAGAAATCAACGAAGCCGGTCCGTCTATTCCGGTGGAAGTGCTTGGACTTTCCGGTGTGCCGGCGGCAGGGGATGAAGCCACCGTGGTGCGCGATGAGAAAAAAGCACGTGAAGTGGCGTTATACCGTCAAGGCAAATTCCGTGAAGTGAAGTTAGCGCGTCAGCAAAAAGCTAAATTAGAAAATATGTTCAGCAATATGGCGGAAGGCGATGTGGCGGAATTAAACGTTATCGTAAAAGCGGACGTACAAGGTTCCGTAGAAGCCATCGTTCAATCTTTAAACGAACTTTCAACAGATGAAGTGAAAGTGAAAGTGGTGGGCTCCGGCGTGGGCGGTATCACAGAAACCGACGCAACTTTAGCAGCTGCGTCTAATGCGATTGTTATCGGTTTTAACGTACGTGCCGACGCATCAGCACGTCGCCTGATTGAAGCAGAAAACATCGATTTACGTTATTATTCCATCATTTATGAATTGTTAAACGAAATCAAAGCGGCAATGAGCGGTATGCTAGAGCCGGAATTCAAACAAGAAATCATTGGCCTTGCTGAAGTGCGTGATGTGTTCCGTCATCCGAAATTCGGTGCGATCGCCGGTTGTATGGTGACTGAAGGTATCGTCAAACGTAACAATCCAATCCGCGTATTACGCGACAACGTAGTTATTTTTGAGGGTGAATTGGAATCGCTCCGCCGTTTTAAAGACGATGTTGCCGAAGTGCGTAGTAATATGGAATGCGGTATCGGTGTGAAAAACTACAACGACGTGAAAGTCGGTGACCAGATTGAGGTGTTCGAAGTCGTTGAGGTTAAACGTTCGATCTAGTTTTAAACGATGATTAATGATTCGGTCTTTACGGGAGTGAAGACCGATTTTGTATTATTAAGTCAGGATTTCACCATCGGTGAAACCGGATATTAAAATAAAAATAGAGAAATTCAATGGCTCGAGAATTTAAACGTAGCGACCGTGTCGCGCAAGAAATCCAAAAAGAAATTGCGGTAATTTTACAACGCGAAGTCAAAGACCCACGCATTGGCATGGTGACGGTGTCCGATGTAGAAGTGTCCAGTGATTTGGCGTATGCCAAAGTTTTCGTCACATTCTTATTTGATCACGATGAACAGGCGATTACACAAGGCATGAAAGGTTTGGAAAAAGCAGCCCCCTATATTCGCACATTGCTTGGCAAAACGATGCGTTTGCGCATCGTACCGGAGATTCGGTTTATTTATGACGAATCGTTGGTTGAAGGAATGCGTATGTCAAATCTTGTTTCTAACGTCATTCGTGAAGACGAAGCGAAACATAAAGAGGATTAATCGTGTCTAGACCACGTAAAAAAGGCCGTGACATTGATGGTGTATTTTTGCTGGATAAACCGCAAGGCATGTCGTCTAACGACATTATGCAGAAAGTAAAGCGTCTGTTCCAAGCAAATAAAGCGGGCCATACCGGCGCGTTGGATCCATTAGCGAGCGGAATGTTACCGATTTGCTTAGGCGAAGCGACTAAATTTTCGCAGTTCTTGTTAGATGCAGATAAACGTTACGTTGTGACGGCTAAATTAGGTGAGCGAACCGATACGTCCGATGCAGAAGGGCAGATTGTAGAAACTCGTGCGGTAAATGTAGGAACCGCTGAAATTTTGAGTGCACTTGATACGTTTCGCGGTAATATTTTACAAGTGCCGACCATGTTTTCCGCCCTCAAACATAATGGCAGACCGTTATATGAATATGCGCGTCAAGGCATTACCGTGGCCCGTGAAGCACGCCCCATTACGATTTTTGAACTAAACTTCATTGAATATGAAGCGCCTTATTTAACGCTTGAAGTACATTGTTCAAAAGGTACTTATATTCGTACCTTAGTCGATGATTTAGGTGAAGCCCTTCAATGCGGTGCTCATGTAACCATGCTACGCAGAATCGCTGTGACGAATTATCCGACGGAAAAAATGATGACTTGGGATGAGTTGCAAAGATTAGCAGAGCGGCAGGATCTATCATTGTTGGATGCGCATTTATTGCCGACGGATAGTGCAGTTGCCAAACTGCCGGCCTTACATTTGACTGCGGAGCAGAGCAGAGCGATCGGCTTCGGTCAGCGCCTAAAATTTACCAACCGGCAACAATTGCAAGGCCAAGTACGCTTGTTTTCTGCTGAGAATTTATTTTTGGGAATTGCACAAATCGGGCAGGATTGTGTGATTAGACCGGTAAGACTAGTAAATTATTTATAAAAAACTTTTATTAATTAGTGCGTTTTTTTGAAATGCCTCTAAAGACGAAATGAGATAAAAGGATTTGATCTCATTTTAGAAAGTTTTAGAAAAGCAAGGGAAAAGAATAAGAACTTACAACTTTATATTGTTGGAAAAGGTGAAAAAATTGTAGAGGACGGCATTATAGATGTCGGTTTTTCTAAAGATCCGATTAGTTGGTATAATTCTGTCGATTATGTCATTAATGCGAATAGACAAAGCTACTTTGATTTATCTATTATAGAAGCGCTTTCAACCGGCGTGCCGATTATTATGGCAAATAATTTTGGGCATAGCTATTTTAATAATAAATCTCCTTTAATTTTTACGTTTAATGTAAATAATCAAGATGAATTAACAGAAATTTTAGCGAATAAGCTAAGTAAAAGAGATTATTCTAGGCTAGAAAATAGATTACTTTATGAAAAAGAATTATCGGATATTCATTATTACGATAGATTTATCGATTTTATTAAATCGATTATAAAATAAACTATCAGATAAAACTTGAGGAAATAACGGATTTCTTTTAGATATTTCTCTTTTCATAATTTATTTGCCTTTCTAATGAAATTCCAGTAGTCTTTCCTGTAATTTATTCATTACAAGTATTGTAAACAAAAAATTACAGGTAAATTATGGAAGCCCTTAAAGATTTACGTGCCGATATTGACGCACTTGACCACGAACTTATCCAACTTTTTGCCAAACGTCTTGAGTTGGTTTCGCAGATTGGCAAAATTAAACATCAACATGGCTTGCCGATTTATGCACCGCAGCGCGAAATTGATATGCTTAAAGCGCGCCGCGAAGAGGCGGAAAAAGCCGGTATTTCACCCGATTTAATCGAAGACGTGTTGCGCCGTTTTATGCGCGAATCCTACAGCAATGAAAACCAATTTGGTTTTAAAACCGTCAATCCGGATATTCAGAAAATCGTTATCGTAGGCGGTAATGGAAAACTCGGCAGCTTATTCGCCCGTTATTTACGCGCTTCCGGTTATCCTGTCACAATATTAGATTGCAATGATTGGGAACACGCAAAAGAGATTTTAGCAGGCGCCAATGCGGTGCTGATTTCGGTACCCATTAATCAAACTCTTGCCACCATTGAACGATTAAAACCGTATCTCAGTGAAAATATGTTACTGGCAGATTTCACTTCCGTAAAACGCGAACCGCTTACCAAAATGTTGGCAGTGCATACCGGCGCGGTGGTAGGCTTGCATCCGATGTTCGGGCCGGATATCACTAGCATGGCGAAACAAGTGGTGGTACGTTGCGATGGGCGTTTTGCCGAACGTTACGAATGGCTGCTTGAGCAAATCCAAATTTGGGGCGCGAAAATTTATCAAACAGACGCCGCCGAACACGATCACAATATGACTTACGTGCAAGCGCTGCGCCACTTCGCCACCTTCGCTAATGGCCTACATCTTTCCAAACAGCCGGTAAATTTAGCGAATTTGCTCGCGCTTTCTTCTCCAATTTATCGTTTAGAATTGGCTATGATCGGCCGCCTATTTGCACAAGATGCCGAACTTTACGCTGACATTATCATGGATAAAGCGGAAAACCTTGATGTGATCGAAAGTTTGAAAGAGACTTATGAAGAGGCTTTAGAATTCTTTGAAAATGGCGATCGACAAGGCTTTATTGATGCTTTCTGCCAAGTCCGTGAATGGTTCGGCGATTATTCTGAGCAATTCTTAAAAGAAAGCCGCCAGTTATTGCAACAGGCGAATGATTTGAAACAAGTTTAGTTTTTTATATTGTGGCGGCGGCGTAAACAGATTTGCCGGCATCGTCAAAAGCTTCATTTCATCGGGCTTAAAAAACGAAAACGCGAAGCCCCTATTTTAGGGGCTTCAATGCGGTGCTATTTGGAATGTTGAACGATTAAGCAAGTTACTACCGGCGAAGTCTTCTTTACTTCACAATTTCATAACAAGGCTCATAAGCTTTTCCGGTCGGCAATTTCATTCGATGTTGCTGAATAAAATCTTCCAGTAGTTTATCCACTTTTTCCATTAAAGTGCGGTCGCCGTGCAGCTTAAATTTGCCGAAATGGGTGATATCGTCTTGTGTTTGCGGCTTAATGTTGCCTGCCACAATACCGGAAAAAGCCTGGCGTAGGTTGGCGGTTAAATCCATTTTTGATTGGTTAAAATGCAAGGCTAAATTCGCCATATTTTCATGAGTCGGCTCGAAAGGTTGTTGTAAACGCGGATCGATTTTAAGCGACCAATTAAAACAATAGGAATCATTGGTTTGGCGGCGTTGCGTTGTCACATCTCCCATCGCTTTTCTCATATGACGGGCGACACTTGTGGCATCATCAATTATGATCGTATACAGTTTTTGTACGTCTTTACCCAATACATCGCCGATAAAGCGATCAATTGTTGCGAAATAATTCGCACTTTCTTGCGGGCCGGTTAAAATCAGTGGTAAATGTTGCGCTTTGTTTTCCGGATTAAGTTTTACCCCCAGTACGTATAATAATTCTTCAAATGTACCCGGGCCGCCGGGGAAAATTAAAATACCGTGTCCCATGCGCACAAAGGCTTCTAAGCGTTTTTCGATATCCGGCATAATAATTAACTCGTTGACAATCGGGTTTGGCGGTTCGGAAGCGATAATCGACGGTTCGGTAATGCCGATAAAACGGCTGTGTTGATAGCGTTGGTTGGCATGTCCGATTGCCGCGCCTTTCATCGGCGCTTCCATCACACCCGTACCGCAACCGGTGATAATGTTCATTTCGCGTAAACCCAATTCCAGCCCAACTTGGCGACAATATTGATATTCCACTTCGCTAATTGAATGGCCGCCCCAACACACGACAAGATTTGGATGTTCGCCCACAATCAAGGCTTTCGCATTACGCAAAATAGAAAATACTTGGTTGGTGATTTGTTTGCTGTCTTGCAACTTTTCATGTTGATGCAGCGCGTTGACGAACAAAATATCGCGCAATACGGCGAATAAATGATATTGAATATTCAGCATCATTTTATCGTCCACAAAAGCGCTTTCCGGCGGATTATGCAGTTCCAAACTCACGCCGCGCTCACGGGCGATCAGATGAATATCGAAATCGGCATATTGTTGTAACAGCGCGCGACTGTCATCGGTCACCGCACCGGAATTCAGCACAGCGAGCGAGCAGTTGCGATAGAGTTGATATAAATCTGATTGTGCGGTTTTAGTTAGCTGTTCCACTTCAAGATGGGAAAGCTGATCCATGCTGCCTTTCGGATTAATAAAATGAATATTCGACATAACGATCTCTATTGTCTGGCTAAACGTAAATTTTGCGGAATGGTTTCAAAATTTGAGCGGAATGGGTTAATGTCCAAGCCGCCGCGACGCGTGTAACGGGCATAAACCGTGAGTTTTTGCGGTTTGGCATAACGCATTAAATCACAGAAAATACGTTCCGCACATTGTTCGTGAAATTCGTTATGTTGGCGGAATGACACGATATAACGTAATAATTTTTCGCGATCGATTTTGTTGCCGACGTAGTGAATTTGCAGCGTTCCCCAATCCGGTTGATGAGTAATCAAGCAGTTAGATTTTAGTAAATGGCTGACTAAATATTCTTCTACGATCTCAGCAGACACGCAATCTTCTAGCCACTCAGCGTTAAATTCATAATCGCGAATTTCGATATTTTGCTCGTCGATGCATTCGCCGTGTAGCGATTTAATGATTTGGCCGTCATAAAACGCCAACGGATTTAACCGCACCTTGACTTCACCTTGCGCGCAATCACTTAAATCCCGTTGCATGGTTTGCGCGACTTGTTCAAAATCAACGAATTTACTTTGATTTAAGCTATTTAAATAGAGTTTAAAACTTTTCGATTCAATTAAATTTCGGCTTCGATAATCCAAATAAATATCGGCGATGGCCACTTGCGGCAAGCCTTTTTCATTTAACCAGGAAATTTCGTAAGCCGTCCAAATATCCGCGCCGATAGTAAACGGTTGTGCATCGGTAATGCCCAAAGCGTCGCGATTTAACGCGCGCGGTACGGGCTGTAATAAGGTGCGATCATAGTTGGCGGCGTATTCGGTTTTTTGTCCGAGTTTAAGGGATGTTAAACAGTTATCTTGGTTGTTCATTTTGTTTCCATTGTTGTTTGTTTCTATTGTAGGGTAGCGTACGCCATCTTTACTTCATACCATTTCAATGCGGTGCTATTTTGAGAGGTCATTTTACAAAAAATTCCACGAAAGATTGGATACCAAACGACAAGCGTCGCATTTGAAGTGAAGCACATCAAAAAGCGCTTGGTCAAGTGTCCAAACAGCACCGCATTGAGGGCAGCAACGGCGCCGTTCTTGCGCCGGCGATTCGCCGCCGACGCGATACAAATAATAGTAAGTCGGCACGCCGCTTTGTTTTTCGATTTCTTGCGCCAAATAGCGACCGTGTTTAGAAAGCCGGCTTTGTACGTCGGAAATTTCAGAAAGTGCTGCTTGCTCCAACACCGCACCGTTCATTTGCAACTGATCGCAAGCTTGCCAATTTTCTTGCCATTTCAGTACGTCTTGGCTTAAGTGCGGTTGGTTTTTTAGCTGTTTATATAACGGTATTGGCGCAAAATTTTCACCGCTATGAATCGGCGAACAGCTTTGTAAGTGCGTGGTGTATAACACTTGCCAAGCGGGACGCGCGTTTTCAGCAGTTTGGTCGGCATTAAGATCGTCGCCAAGTAGCAAAAAATTTTCTAAAAAAAGCCCAAATTTTTCTGCCTGCTGCAAGGCAAAATCCACTTCGGCATTATTGTTTTTGGGAAAAAGACTGTCTTGTTCCGGACAAACCACGCGCATAGCGAAACCTTGTGCGCCGTTGTCTTCGACTAAATACAGCGAAATTTCGCGCCCAATAATTTGCCCATTGTAACGCCATTGATCGATGAGTCCATTTAGCACGCGGCTTTGCTCGACGATGTGATTTTCAAGGGCGGTAATGCGAAAATAGGGTTCGATTAAATACATAAATTTTTTAATTGTTGTGCGATTTGATTCAGTCCGTTCAGGCGCGTTTCACTCAAACGTTGTGCGATGCCGAGTTCGTTAAAGAACGCGCCGAGGTCAAAGTTGCGCAATTGTTCGACGCTTTTGCCGTTGATTTGGTTTAACAAAATCCATAACAAGCCATTCATAATACGTGCTTCACTGAAAGCTCGGAAGGTGAAAGTGCGATCGGTTTTCGGCAAGATTTGGAACCACATTTGCGCTTCGCAGCCGCTAATAGGCTGCATTTCGGCAAGTTCTTCATCGCGCGGGCGTGGCAAATTCTTACCTGCTTGAATGATGAGTCGATAACGTTCTTCCCAAGTTTTGGCATTTTTTAATTGTTCGATCATTGCAGTAAATCCAAGGCTTTATTTAATGCGCTGAAAAATGCAGAAACCTCCTCCGGCGCATTATAAGGCGCAAAGGAAAGGCGCAATGTGGTGCGTTCGCCAAGGCGTGCCAAATAAGGCTGGGCGCAATGTTCGCCGACCCGCAAGGCGATATGTTGTTCGCTTAATAAAGTGGAAAGATCGGACGAATTAATCTTGTCAAAGACGAAGCACACCACGCTGCTAGGTTGCGGAGAGTTAAATAAACGGCAAGTTGGGTAATGTTTTAAGCGCGCTTTAACTGATTCCGCCAAGTCGATCGCATGTTGTTCAGCGGCGATAAAATCCCATTTGGTTAGCCAATCCAGCACCGCATTGAAGCCAATGACACCGGCAATGTTTGGCGTGCCGGCCTCTAAACGATAGGGCAAATCGGCAAAGGTGATGTTTTCACTTGATACGCGATCCACCATTTTCCCGCCAAAAAAAAGCGGTTGCAGTTGAGTAAGGGCGGTCAATTTTCCGCTTAATACGCCGAGGCCGTTCGGGCCATAAATTTTATGAGCGGAAAACGCGAGGAAATCCGCATCCAAATCCTGTAAATCGATTTTTATGTGGCTGACGGCTTGCGCTGAATCGACTAAAACCAAGGCAGGACTATGTTTCCGAATAATTTTAATTAAATGTTTAATCGGCTGCTGCGTGCCGGTGACGTTCGATACGAAATTCAGCGCCACCAATTTGGTTTTCTCATTTAAGGCGGCTTTCAATGCGCGCTCATCAATCAACCAATTATCTAAAATCGGCAAAACGCGTATTTTGGCTCCGCACTTTTTCGCCGTTTCGTGCCAAGTGACGAAATTAGCGTGGTGATCCGCTTGGCTAATTAAAATTTCATCACCGGCTTTTAATTGGGCCAATAAGCCGTTTGCGACTAAATTGATAGCGTGGGTGGTGCCGGATGTCCAAATTATTGCTTTTTCGCTTTCTGCATTGATGAATTGTTTAACTTGCGTGCGAGCCCGTTCATATTGCGCTGTTTGCGCCGCATCGTATTGGCTACGATGCACGGAACCGGCGGAAGCATAAAATTCTGCCGTGCGTTCAATAAGCGCTGTGGGTTTTAGCGTTGTCGCGGCGTTATCTAAATACAGCACCGCATCGGAACGTTGAAAATAAGGGAAATCTTGCCGGAACGCCTGATAATCAAAAGCCATGTTTTTTCTCCTGCTTGCGCCATTCGTGCGGTGGAATCGGATGTTTGTCCGCCCATAATCCTAAGCGTTGCGCCTGCGCTTGTTGTTGCGCTTGTAAATAAATCGGGTGATGAAGATATTGATTATATGCCCAAGCCATGCCTTGTTTCACCAACGCTAAATTAATATTTTCGTTGCCGAGATAAACGGTTGCTAAAGTACGTTTGTAGTGATCTTTGCCCATGCTGTCTAAGCGAACTTGACGTTTATATACCATGGCGGAAAGAGCTTGTTTAGCTTTTTGTCCGAAAGCTTGAGTTTTTTCCGGCGCATCGATTTCTGCTAAGCGTACTTTGAACGGTTTCTTATTTTTGGTTAAGCAGGTTAGCGTATCGCCGTCGCTCACGCCAATCACAAAACAGCTATTGCGCGGGCTGGAACAAGCGGAAAGTGGGCTGAAAAAGACGCATAAAATTAGCAAATAGTGCTTTATCATGTTTAGGAAAAGGCTAATTCGGATTGGCGTATTTTACCTAAAAAACTCGCTAATCTTGAAAAAAAGCGTAGAATAATTTTAAGTTTTATTAAAAAGTTGAAAGGGCAAAAATGTTATACAAGAAGGCTTTTCTTTTGGCGCGCTCCTTATTGATTCTTTATATTATGCTTTATCTCGGTAATCTAATCGCGCATTTTGTGCCCGTCGGTGTGCCGGGGAGTATTTGGGGCTTGTTAGTGCTTTTTATCGGCTTAACTACGCAGACGATTCGTTTGGAGTGGATTTACTTTGGCGCAAGCTTGTTAATTCGTTTTATGGCAATTTTGTTTGTACCGGTGAGTGTGGGAATTATCAAATATTCCGACTTATTATGGGCGCAGATGAATATTTTGTTAATTCCGAATATCGTCAGCACTTGTATTACGTTAGTTTTTATCGGCGTGATGGCAAATATGCTGTTTGATCGCCAATCTTTCGGGCATAAACGCCAAAAAGTATTGGCAAAACGCATGGCTGAAATAGAAAAATAAATTTAACTTGGAAAATCAATGAATTACGCAATTTATCTTTATACGTTTTTAACAATTTTCGGTTTTTGGCTTGCCTTACAAATCAGTAAACGCTGGAAATCGGTAATTTTTAATACGTTTATTTTAACCGTATTAATTTTGGTATTAATTTTACTGGTCGGCAAAATTCCTTACGATGATTATATGGCCGGTAATGCGCCGATTAATAATTTGCTCGCGTTGAGTATTGTTGCTCTCGCTTTGCCGCTTTACGAGCAGCTCAAACAAATCGCCAAACAATGGCGCATTATTCTTTCTGTGGTAGTGCTTGCCTCCGTTTTTTCCATGCTTACCGGCGCAATTTTGGCATTAATTTTAGGCGCTACGCCGGAAATGGTGGCTACCGTATTACCGAAATCTATCACTACACCGATCGCGATGGAAGTGTCTTCTCATTTAGGCGGCATCCCAGCCGTTACAGCGGTGGGTGTCGTAGTTGCCGGTTTACAAGGCTCAATTTTCGGTTATTTGATTTTGAAAAAAATTGGCTTACGTCATCAAGAAGCCATCGGTTTGTCGGTAGGCTCCGTTTCACACGCGCTTGGTACTGTAAGTTGTATGGAAATCAATCCGAAAGCGGGCAGTTACAGCTCTATTTCTTTAGTATTGTGCGGTATTATCAGTTCCATTTTGGCGCCTTTAGTATTTAAAATCATTTACTTATTCGTCTAATCCAAATAAAACCGCCATCTGTTTCGATGGTGGCTTTTTATTAATGTTACAATCCGCCCGTTTCTTCCTTAGTTTCTGCTTAATATTATGAAAAATACTTTATCGCCCGCTTGGGCCGAGCGTTTTATTGCCGATCCACCGCGTGAAAGAGATCATCGCCCGCCGTTTCGGCGTGATCGCGGACGTATTCTGCATTCCGCCGCATTTCGTTGTTTGCAGGCGAAAACCCAAATTCATGCAGTCGGCGAGAACGATTTCTATCGTACTCGGTTAACGCATTCTTTGGAGGTGGCGCAAATCGGCAGCAGCCTTGTGGCGCAATTAAAATTTGCCGAATCTTTCACTAATTTATCCGAACAACTTAATGTTGATGCTGCAGAATTACAAAAACAGCTGAAAAGTTTATTGCCAAGCAACGATTTGATCGAAAGTCTTTGTTTCGCTCATGATATCGGTCACCCTCCGTTCGGACACGGCGGAGAAGTGGCGCTAAATTTTATGATGCACGAACAGGGCGGCTTTGAAGGTAATGCGCAGACCTTTCGTATTCTTACCAAACTGGAACCCTACACGGAAAACGCCGGCATGAATTTGACCCGCCGCACTTTACTCGGCGTAGTTAAATATCCGACGATTTTAGATCGCGCTTCGCCGCAATATACCGATTTATCGCAACTTAGCCAAACCGATGCGCGTTATGTAAAAATCAGTGATTGGAAGCCCGGTAAAGGCATTTTTCGTGATGATTTAGCGATGTTCGAATGGCTTCTAAAAAATCTTTCTGAACAGGATCGAACATTGTTTTGTTCACTCCAAAACGCACGCTCGGATTCTGCTGAATTTTTAAAGACCCGCTTTAAATCTCTGGATTGCAGCATTATGGAATTGGCGGACGATATCGCCTACGCGGTGCATGATTTGGAAGACGCAATAGTCACAAAAATGGTAAACGCGCAACAATGGCAAGAAGCGAGCACCGCATTGATGCAAATTCCGCAGCCATGGCTACAGAAAAATATTCGACGCATTAGTTTTGGGCTTTTTTCCGATAAGCATTTCGAACGAAAAAATGCCATTGGAGCATTGGTGAACTTCTTCATTACCAATGTGCGCTGGACGCTAACCGAAAACTTTGACGAACCATTGTTACGTTATAACGCACAATTGCCGGAAAATGTCGTAAAGGTGCTAGAGATCTTCAAACAATTCGTCTGGAAATATGTGATTCGTAATGTGGAAACCCAGCGCATTGAGTATAAAGGGCAACGCATGCTGACAGAACTGTTCCGAATTTTTGAATCTGACCCGCTACGTTTGTTACCACACAATACCGCACAAAAATGGCAAAAGGCGCTACCCGAACATAAAAAACGGGTGATTTGCGATTATATTGCGGGGATGTCTGACGCTTATGCAATGCGGGTTTATCAGCAGCTGTGAACAATTTCCATCGGCGTACTACGCTAACAGCACCGCATTGAACGCGCGTTCAATGCGGTGCTATTTAATCAGTTCAATAAATGTTTTGTAGCCTGACACAAAACGGCTGTTTAACGTTTCCTTCTTCCAAAATAAAAAACCGCTACTCAATTGAGTAGCGGGATGGTCTTAAAATAAGATTTAAAAAAACTGCAATATTGCGATATGCAGTGCACTAGCACTTTATCAGATGCTCATTCTATGAAGAAGTTCATATTTTTTTGATAAAAAATTTAGAAAAATCAGCAAATACTATTTGGCCATAAATGCGAGAATTTGTTGTTCAATGCCTTCTGCATCTAGTTTTAGTTCGTGCAATATTTCTTGTTGGGTACCTTGCGGAATGAAGTAATCCGGTAAACCGAGCTGTAACAAAATGTGAGGTTTGCCGGAGGCATTTAACACTTCGGCAACGGCTGAACCGGCACCGCATTGAACGGCATTTTCTTCCAATGTCACCAAATAATCATGAGTTTGAGCCAATACGTTAATCATTTCCGTATCTAAAGGTTTCACAAATCGCATATCGACCAATGTTGCACCCAAATTTTCCGCCACTTTATACGCTGCCGGAAGTAATGTGCCGAAATTTAAAATGGCGATTTTTTTTCCTTCTTTAATCAAACGCGCTTTGCCGAGCGGCAACATTTCTAACGGCGCTAAGTCTACGCCTCGCGCATTACCACGCGGATAACGCACCGCCGCCGGCTTACCGCATCGGAGGCCGGTGTAAAGCATTTGGCGGCATTCGTTTTCATCGCTTGGCGTCATAATGATCATATTTGGAATGCAACGCATAAAACTTAAATCGAAAGCGCCTTGGTGGGTTTGCCCATCGGCACCGACAATACCGGCGCGGTCAATCGCAAATAGCACCGGCAAATTTTGAATGGCAACATCGTGAATCAGTTGGTCATAAGCGCGTTGCAAAAAGGTTGAATAAATCGCTACAACCGGCTTGTAACCGCCGATAGCAAGGCCTGCGGCAAATGTCACAGCGTGCTGTTCGGCAATTGCAACATCAAAATATTGCTCCGGGAAACGTTGGGAAAATTCCACCAGACCGGAGCCTTCGCGCATGGCCGGTGTGATGCCGATGATTTTCGGATCTTGCGCGGCCATTTCACACAGCCAATCACCGAAGATTTTAGAATAACTCGGTTTGGTATTAGATTTCGGCAATTCGCCACGGCTCGGGTCAAATTTCGGTACGCCATGAAAGCCGATTGGATCTCTTTCTGCCGGCTCATAGCCTTTACCTTTCTTGGTTTTGATATGTAAGAATTGCGGACCTTTCAGATTGCGCATATTGCTTAGTGTTGCCACTAATTCGTCAATATTATGCCCGTCCACCGGGCCGATATAGTTAAAACCAAGCTCTTCAAACAGCGTACTTTGCGGTGAAAACATCACGCCTTTCATATGTTCTTCGGTTTTTTTCATAAAGTTTTTTACCGGCGGAACCTTATCAAGAATTTTTTTGCTACCGTCGCGCAATGTTGAGTAGAGAGAACCGGAAAAAATACGCGCTAAATGATTATTTAACGCGCCGACATTTTCTGAAATAGACATTTCGTTATCGTTTAAAATCACCAACATATCGGTGTGTAACGAACCGGCGTGATTTAATGCCTCAAATGCCATACCTGCAGTAATTGCGCCGTCACCAATCACACACACGGTTTTACGCCCGGCGTTTTCGCGTTCTGCCGCTAAGGCTACGCCAAGTCCGGCGCTAATTGAGGTGGAAGAATGGCCAACACTTAAGACGTCGAATTCGCTTTCTTCACGCCAAGGGAACGGATGAATTCCGCCTTTTTGACGAATTGTGGACATTTGATCGCGTCGTCCGGTTAAAATTTTGTGCGGATAGGCTTGATGACCGACGTCCCAAATTAATTGGTCAAAAGGCGTTTTATACACATAATGCAACGCCACAGTAAGTTCTACCGTTCCTAAGCCGGATGCTAAATGGCCGCTGGTTTGACTAACAGAATTTAAAAGATAATCACGCAGCTCTTGGCAAAGTTGAGGCAGTTGCTCTTTGCGCAAAAGGCGCAAATCTTCCGGAGAATTGATAAGAGATAAAAGAGGATAATGGTTCATATCGTGAGTCATTTTTAAAAAAATTTTGATTTTCGACGGTATTTTTGTAGGAAAAATGTGACACGGTCGCAATTAACTTTTACGCGTAATGATAAATTCTGCTAAAGCGCGAAGCGCGCCGGTATCAAATGGAATACCTTCCAATTCGGCAAGAGCCTGTTGATAAAAATCTTGCGCTTTTTGTTTTGCGCCGGCTAAACCGAGTAATTTGGGATAGGTGCTTTTATCCAAATCAAGATCGGATCCCACCGGCTTGCCGATTTCCGCACTGTCACCTTCAATATCCAAAATATCGTCCTGCACTTGGAAGGCTAGTCCGATAGCGTCGGCATAGCGCGTCAAAGCTTGCTCCAAATTTTGATCGGCATGCTGCGGCGAGCAGATAAAACCGAGTTTCAATGCGGTGCCGAGCAACGCTCCCGTTTTATTGCGGTGAATCTGTTCCAATTCAGCCAAACTGATTTGTTTATGTTCGGAAATTAAATCCAAACTTTGCCCTAAACACATTCCTTGCGCGCCGGAGGCTTGCGCTAAAATTTGCACTAAAGCCAGTTTTTGTGCAGCGGAAATATGTGGTGTTTGCGTCAAAATTTCAAAAGCTAAACTTTGCAATGCATCGCCGGCAAGAATGGCAGTGGCTTCATCGAATTGAATATGGCAAGTCGGATGACCGCGGCGCAGATCGTCATTATCCATTGCCGGCAAATCGTCGTGAATTAGGGAATATGCGTGAATCAGCTCAATGGCAGCGGCGGCATAATCTAAGGCTTGTTCGTTGGCGCCCAACATCTTGCCGGTCGCATAAACTAAAAAAGGGCGAACCCGTTTGCCGCCCAATAACACCCCGTATTTCATCGCATCACGCAATGGCGCATGATGGCTTTCAATGCGCTCGAAGTACGCTTCCAAAAAGGCGTCAATGCGGTGCTGAATCAGCCTTAAATCTGCAGAAAATTGATTCATTTAGGCATTCCCTTGATAGTCGTTTAACGCAGCGGTTTCGCTTTTTTGTAACAAAATTTGAATGCGCTGTTCCGCCTGTTGCAAGCGTTCTTGCCCCAACTGCGCCAATTTAATGCCTTGCTCGAATTCTTTTAGCGCTTCTTCTAACGGCAACTCGCCGCTTTCTAAACGCGAAACGATGGTTTCTAATTGCGACAACGTCGTTTCAAAATCCTGTGTCGCAGCCGGTTTACGAGCCATTAATCATTCCTTTCTTCGCAGTAAAAATTGCGCGCTATTGTACTTTATTTTACGGGCGTTGTTAAAAATTATTTCAACCTAATATACAGCCTGTTACTGTATAGACTTTTCTTCATCTTCGCGTAAAATACCCGCCATTTTTATTAAGCCAATCACATAATAATTTTATGAAATTTGTCGTTAAACTTTTCCCTGAAATTATGATTAAAAGCGAAACTGTGCGTAAGCGTTTCGCTAAAATTCTGACCTCCAATATCCGCAATATTTTACAAAAATTTGATGAACAAACCGCCGTAGTGCGCCATTGGGACTACATCGAAGTGCGCTCGAAAAATGAAGAGAATCGTGCCGAACTTATCGCGTTGTTACAACGTATTCCGGGCATTCATCATTTTTTAGAAGTGGAAGAAAAACCGTTTACGGATTTACATCATATTTTTGAACTGACGCTCGCCGATGTGGAACAACAATTGCAAGGCAAAACCTTTTGCGTGCGCGTAAAACGCAAGGGCAAACATTCGTTTAGTTCTATCGAAGCGGAACGCTATATCGGCGGCGGATTGAATCAACATATCGAAAGCGCCAAAGTCCGTTTGAAAAATCCCGACGTGACCGTGCGCATTGATATTGAAGACGACAAAATGATGCTGGTCAACGCGCGTCATGCCGGTATCGGCGGTTATCCCATCGGCACGCAGGAAGACGTGCTTTCGCTTATTTCCGGCGGTTTCGATTCCGGCGTGTCCAGTTATATGCTGCTGCGTCGCGGTTCGCGCGTGCATTATTGCTTCTTTAATCTCGGCGGCGCGGCGCATGAAATCGGCGTAAAACAAATGGCGTATCATATTTGGCAACGTTACGGCAGCTCCCACAAAGTGCGTTTTATCGCGATAAATTTTGAAGGCGTAGTCGGCGAGATTTTGGAAAAAATTGATAATGGCCAAATGGGCGTGGTGTTGAAACGTATGATGGTGCGCGCGGCAAGTAAAGTGGCGGCGCGTTTCAATATTGAAGCGATTGTAACGGGGGAGGCACTTGGTCAAGTTTCCAGCCAAACGCTAACCAATCTGCGCTTAATTGATGAAGCCGCCGAGGCGCTTGTATTACGCCCGCTTATTACGCACGACAAAGAACAAATTATCGCCATGGCAAAAGAAATCGGCACCGATGACATTGCTAAATCCATGCCGGAATTTTGCGGTGTGATTTCAAAAAATCCGACCATCAAAGCCGTTCGTGAGAAGATCATTGAAGAAGAAGGGCATTTTGATTTTGCCGTTCTCGAAAGTGCGGTCGAAAATGCGCAATATTTGGATATTCGTCAAATCGCGGAAGAAACCGAAAGACAAGTAATTGAAGTGGAGGCAAGCTCTGTCTTAGGTGAAAACGATGTAATTTTGGATATTCGCAGTCCGGAAGAAATGGATGAAAAGCCTTTTGAATCCGCAACTCACGAAGTGAAGCAAATGCCGTTTTATAAGCTTTCATCGCAATTTGGTTCGCTGGATCAAAGTAAAAACTACGTATTGTATTGTGAACGCGGCGTAATGAGTAAATTGCAAGCGTTATATCTAAAAGAAAATGGCTTCGCTAACGTGCGGGTATTCGCGAAAAAATAATCTTGAAATAGGCGCCCTACGTTTTCAAAGGGCGATTAAGTTCGCTCCAATTCTTCCAACATTTCATCAATGGCTTTCGCCAGCAATGTGCGGTCGTGGCGATAACTGATGTCATCCGCATTGAGGCGTTTTTCTAATATTTTTACATTGCCGAGATCGCTAACGGGTACCGCATTGAAACCGCCTTTCCTTATCGGCGTAATCACGCCATTAATGACGGCCGCGCCGACCGTGTGATGAATCCATTCAATGCGGTGCTCTAGAGAGAGTTCGGCCGCCGCTCCGAGTTCCGTGCCTAAATTGTCGATAAAAATCTTTTTTGCCGAACTTAAACGAATTGCCGTCGCGATATCCGCTAAAAGTAGTGGCGGCATGATGCTGGTTAAAAAGCTGCCCGGGCCGAATATGATTACGTCTGCCTGTGCAATGGCTTGCACGGCTTCCGGTGTGGCTTGCACCAAGGGCACGAGAAAAAGCGATTGCGGCACTTCGGTTAAATTATCAATACCGACTTCGCCTACGATGCTGGAACCGGCACCAAGGCTGGCGGCCAGGTGAACGGGCGTTTCGGACATGGGAATCAGGTGCGATTTTACGTGCAACAAATCGCGGATCAAATTTACGCCATCTAGCGGGCGAACGTGCATATTTTCAAGCGCTTTGAGCATTAAATTGCCGAGATTATGCCCCGCCAATTCGCCGTTGCCGCTGAAACGATATTCGAATAGCGCGGATGCGGTGCTAGGTTCGATGATAATTTGGTTTAAGCAATTGCGTAGATCGCCCCAGGCTATGCCGCCTTGTTGTTGCCGAATGCGTCCGGTGGAACCGCCGTTGTCCGTGGTAGTGACGATACCGGTTAGGCGCTCTTTGATAAAACTTAGCGCTGACATGACGCGTCCCAAGCCGTGTCCGCCGCCAATGGCAACAATATGCGAATGATTCAAGAATTCATAGTGGCGATGGGGGGTTAAATCCAACATAAAATTTTCTATTTCCTACCTCTAAAATATTATAAAAATAATCGCTATATAATTATTTATATGATTGATTTATAAGAATTTAATTAAATACGCATGGCATCGGAACGAATTGATTGCGTTAATTGGTGAGAATCTTTTAAAATAAGCGCCGATATTTTATCGCATAACTCCGAGCTTGTTTAGTCTAAGTTCTCTTAGGGAATATGACGGCAATGCCAATAACGCAATTCGTTATTCAGGGATAAGTCGGAAACGGCTTGTCCTCTCCATTTTAGAAAGGTGTCTGATGCAAATTCCAATCAAAAACGTGGGAAACGAACGTCTTGTGGACGCGTTCCAACGCCACTATTACTATTTGCGACTGTCGATTACCGAGCAGTGCAATTTCCGTTGTAACTATTGTTTACCGAACGGCTATCAGCCGGAAGCGAATAAACCGAGTTTTCTTGCCTTAAGCGAAATTACCCGCGTTGCGCGTGCTTTTGCGGCAATGGGCACAGAAAAAATTCGTTTAACCGGCGGCGAACCAACCTTACGTAAAGATTTTCTTACTATTGCCGAAAGCGTGGCGAATGTCGAAGGAATTCGCCACGTGGCGTTGACAACTAATGGCTACCGTATGGCGAAGGATGTAGCGGATTGGAAACGTGCAGGTATAACTTCCGTAAATGTCAGCGTAGATAGCCTCGATCCGAGAATGTTCCATCAAATTACCGGCATCAATAAATTTGATGAGGTGATGCGTGGTATCGATCGTGCGTTTGACGTGGGGTACCACAAGGTAAAAGTGAATTCCGTGTTGATGAAAAATCTTAACGATCACGAATTTAATCAATTTCTGGCCTGGGTGAAAAATCGCCCGATTCAAATGCGTTTTATCGAACTGATGCAAACCGGTGAAATGGACAGCTTCTTTGAGCGTCATCATCTTTCCGGTGAAATTCTTGCGCAAAAATTGTTATCGCAAGGTTGGCAGTTACAACAACGTGCTGCCACCGACGGGCCGGCTAAAGTATTTAGTCATCCTGATTATCAAGGCGAAATCGGTTTGATTATGCCTTATGAAAAGAATTTCTGCGCCAGTTGTAATCGTTTACGCGTATCGGCAAAAGGGAAGTTACACCTTTGTTTATTCGGTGAAGAAGGCATTGAGTTGCGCGATTTATTGCAATCGGAAGAGCAGCAAGGCATTTTACAATCCCGTATTTTTTCCGCATTACAAGGCAAGCGTGAACATCATTATTTGCATCAAGGTGATAGCGGAATTCGTAATCATCTCGCCTCCATCGGCGGCTAAAAATTTTTAAAAATTAATCTTACTCGTATCCAATATGACCCAATTTACCCATATCAATAGCCAAGGCGAGGCTAACATGGTGGATGTTTCCGGCAAGTCGGAAACCGTACGCGAAGCGCGTGCTGAAGCCTTGGTGACCATGTCACAAGAAACCTTATCCATGATTTTAAACGGACAACATCACAAAGGCGATGTATTCGCCACGGCACGTATCGCCGGTATTCAAGCGGCAAAACGCACGTGGGAGTTGATTCCGTTATGTCATCCGCTGTTGCTTTCTAAAGTGGAAGTCAGCCTTGAACCTTTAGTTGAAAGCAACCAGGTGCGCATTGAATCCTTTTGCAAACTCACCGGTAAAACCGGGGTGGAAATGGAGGCATTGACCGCTGCCAGCATCACCGCATTGACTATTTACGATATGTGCAAAGCAGTGCAAAAAGATATGGTGATCGAGCATGTGCGCCTGCTTGAAAAACGCGGTGGAAAATCCGGTCACTTTATGGCAGAGAATCACTAGGAAAAATCATATGTTAAAAGTATTATTTTTTGCTCAAACCCGTGAATTAATCGGTATTGATGAAATTGTGGTTGAACAAGATTTTGCAACGGCAGACGCGTTACGTGAACATTTAAGCCAAAAAGGAGATAAATGGGCGTTGGCATTAGAAAAAGGAAAGTTGCTTGTGGCGATTAATCAAACGTTGATGCCGCTTGAAAGTGCGGTCAAATCCGGCGATGAAATTGCCTTTTTCCCACCGGTTACAGGAGGATAAATGAACGATATTCGAATTGCCGTGCAAGAGGCCGAATTCGACCAAAATGCGGTTTATCATTGGCTTTCAGAGCAAAATTCAGTGGGCGCTGCGGTAATTTTTGTCGGTAAAGTTCGCGAACTTAACTTAGGCGATGACGTTTCAAGCCTTTATTTAGAACACTATCCTGCAATGACTGAAAAAGCGTTAAAGGAAATTGTTGCTGAGGCTAAACAACGTTGGGAGATTCAACGGGTCGCGGTAATTCATCGTGTCGGCTTATTACAAACCGGTGATGAGATCGTGCTGGTCGGTGTAAGTTCTTCGCATCGCGGCGAGGCTTACCGAGCTAATGAATTCATTATGGATTTTCTAAAATCGAAAGCCCCTTTTTGGAAAAAAGAACAAACCGACAAAGGAGAACGTTGGATCGATGCACGGACTTCGGATAAACAAGCGCTAGAAAAATGGTAAAGTTAGAAAAATGGTAAATTAAGAAAATCAAATAAACGGATAAAATGCTTGTCGACTTGAAGTATAAAAATAGCACCGCATTGGAAGCGTCTCCGATGCGGTGCTATTTTGTTAGATGAATTCTTACGTTGTATAACCTTGATATAATTTGAAAAGCCTTATAAAAAAAGCTCGGTTTAAACCGAGCTTTTTTTTCAACCGAATTTAACCGGCGGTAGCAAGATTTCCTAAATCTTTATCGATTAAGAATAAACCTTCGCCGTCTTCACCGAGAAGATTTAATTTATCCAAGATACTACTGAATAATTTTTCTTCTTCGTGCTGTTCTGCCACGTACCATTGTAAAAAGTTGAACGCAGAGTAATCTTTTTCTTCAAAGGTTTTACCTACTAATTCATTGATTTTACTGGTAATCAATTTTTCATGTTGATAGGTTAATTCAACAATTTCTTTTAATGAATTATATTCATGAGACGGAGCCTCAACCGCACTGATAATCGCTTGCGCACCGGTTTCATTCAAATAAGTGAATAGTTTGCGCATGTGTTGCATTTCTTCTGCAGCATGCGCAGATAAAAATTTTGCCGCACCTTCAAAACCTTGTTGCTCACACCAAGCACTCATTTGAAGATATAAGTTAGAAGAATAAAATTCCAAATTCATCTGGTCGTTTAACAGTTTAATCACATTGTTTGATAACATTTTATTTCTCCTATTTATTATAAAGTAGCTAAATCACGATCAACGAAGTACAAACCGCGGCCGTCTTCACCAACAAGGTTAAATTTATCAATAATACTATTGAATAATTTTTCTTCTTCGTGTTGTTCCGCTACATACCATTGCAAGAAGTTGAAGGTAGAGTAGTCTTTGTGTGCAAAAGTCACTTCAACCAATTCATTGATTTTGGATGTTACTAATTTTTCATGTTGTAACGTTGTCTCAAATACTTCTTTCAACGTCTTGTAGTCGTTTTTAGGCGCTTCAATTTTGCCTAAAAGCGGCATACCGCTGGTTTCGCTCACATATTGGAATAATTTTTGCATATGTTCCAATTCTTCATCGGCATGACGAAGTAGAAATGCAGCAGCACCTTCATAACCGTGTTTGTAACACCATGCACTCATTTGTAGATAAACGTTAGAAGAGTAGAACTCTAAGTTAATCTGTTCATTCAATTTGTCTGTAATTGCTTGATTAAGCATAACTAACTCCTTTCCATATCGATTTTATAAAACAATAAAGCTCAAATTGCGTTGTGCATTTTAGGGTAGTAAATGAGAATTTGCAAGTTATTTTTCTTAAAAAAAATCATAAACTATTAATTTTCAATAATAAAAACAACATAAATTATTCTCATTTACCTACTTGAAAAATATTTATGATTGCAAGACCGCGTCACGGTTCTTCGTCCTTGCCAAAATTTTAAAATTTCGACGCAAATTTTACGTACCGCAAACTCGCTTAATTTTTTTCTTTTTTTAGGTGAATTCAATTTATTCCCGTTTATCAATCTTGATTTTTTTCTTCAATAAAGAGGAGAGATTATTTCACAAAGTGACGTACCCATATATTTTATTTAACATAATATTGATTATGCGGAATTTGTTATCCGGTAAGTGAAAACTACGGGCTAAATAAATCACAGACTTATGCACAAGTGATAAATCCTATTCAAACAAGATAAAACGGTATTTCAAGGCATTTCTTCACAGTATTTTTGGTGAATTATTAACTGGTATATAAAGTTATTGCGGAAATTGAATAATGTTTTTTTGATTATCTAATCAGATAAAATTTAAGAAAATTATGTGAGTAAATCCCTTTAGAAGAAAAAAAGCACATTCCTTCGAATGTGCTTTTTTTATGTTATAAAATTTTATCTTGTTATGTTGTCACGAAACTAACCTAGCAACTTGGCGCCGTATTCATAAACTTGTTGTAATAGCGCTAGTTTTTCCGGATTATTCGCATACTCCTCAATAAGATGTTGTAAGCGCTCCTCAAAATCAACCGCGCTTTTCGCAAGTTTACGTTGGCAATATTTCTGCCATTTAACTTGTTCCGCTCGGTTTAACGTTTTGTAGAAATGACGTGCTCTATAATGAAATAATAACTCCGGAATGCGTTTATCTTCAAAAGCCAAACCGGAGTCAGCTAATTTATCAGGCGGTAAACTGCGTAAAATCGCCATATTATTTTTATCGGCATAGCTGAAAAAACCGTTGTATAGCTCGGTTTCAACATTATCGCTTGGTTCAAATTGACGCGCTTCCGTAAAAATATCCGTGACTTTTTCACGAATATCAAAAGATGCGCGTAATTTTGCTAAATTTGCTAAGCATAATTGACGGTTAATGCCCAGACGTTCAGCATTTTCAGGTAATAAAGTTTTTGCTGGAGCTAAAATCGGGCATTTATTGATATGAACTAATTTTAACGGTACCGCTGAAACGCCCTTTTCTTCCAAGTCACTTTTTTTAGTATACAAATCTTCGCGTAATTCGGTTGCATTTTTTGCCAGCAAATTATCAATGTCACCGGTTAAATCACACACAATCACAGCATTTTGATTGCTTGGATGCCAGGCAATCGGCGAAACCCAGGTACAATTTCCACGATAATTTCCTAACATACCCGAAACATGTACCAACGGAGTCATTTCTGCCGTATCAATGAGTTTTTCAATTTCCTTTTTGCCACGATTTTCAAAGAAATATTGGAACATTTTAGGCTGTTTTTCTTTGATAAGCTTCGCCATAGCAATGGTTGCATAAACATCGGACATTGCATCATGCGCATTCTCATGGGCAATTCCATTAGCTTCTGTCAGTTTTTCCAGCCTAAAGCTCGGCATTCCCTCATCATCAAAAGCCCAATTTATGCCGTCAGGGCGCAGTGCATAACAAGCCCGTACCAAATCCAGTAAATCCCAACGTGAATTACCGTTTTTCCAACTATATTCATAAGGATCGATAAAATTACGATAAAAAGTGTAACGTGTCATTTCATCGTCATAGCGAATGTTATTGTAGCCCATCACGCAAGTGTTTGGCTGAGAAAATTCTGCTAGGATTTTCGTTGCAAATTCCGGTTCAGATATACCTTTTTCATTACATTCCTGCGGTGTGATCCCCGTCACCAGCACCGCATCGGGCGTTGGTAAATAGTCATTGGTTTGCTTGCAATAAAGCATTACCGGCTCGCCAATAATATTAAAATCCGCGTCTGTCCGAATACCGGCGAATTGCGCTGGGCGATCGTTCGCCGGGCTAATGCCAAAACTTTCGTAATCGTAAATAAAGAAGCTGAAATCTTTCGTCATAATTCCTCTTTTTTATACGATAATTTTATCTAAATAATACAAACTGAAAATAGCAGCCAAACTAAACATAATACCTAACCAATTAAGTTTACTGATTTTTTCTTTGAATATTAACGCACCGGTAATCGTACCGAGGCAAATAACGCCGATATTCATTCCGGCAAAAACTAATGTAGGGTTACCGCCGAAACTTTGATGTGCTTTGATGTAAAACAAAATATTAAAGAAATTCAACACACCTAACATAATACCGCCGAATACGCTTGGCACTGTCCATTGGGTACGTTTTAATAATAAATAGATAAACATCAAGCAAGCCGCAAGGGAAAATGAGATAAATAAGGTAGCTGGGAACGCCCCGCCGCTTTTGGCCACTTGTTTAAATAAAATATCAATAATGCCGTAGCCGAACCATACGCCGACAAGTCCTAATATGCCTTTAAAATTGATCACACTTTTATCTTGGTTTGGCTTACTTAATAAGCAAAATAAACCGATAAACGCGAAGGTAATGCCAAGAACTTTGGAGCGGCTTAAGGTTTCGTGGAAGATCAAAAAAGCAGCTAAAATCGGTAAGAATAAGGAGAGACGCTGTGCCGCGTCGGAGCGTACGATACCGGCGAACTCCACCGCTTTCGACATAATAAGAAATACCGTTGGGAGCAATATCCCTAATGCCAAGAAAATCAGTATGCTTTCGCTTTGCGCGATGTAATCAATAAATGCCAGCCCTTTGAAATCCGGTTTCAGCAGGAAATAGCTAAATGTGATTGCCGTAATATAGTTAAATGCGATGGCTTGGTCGATAACGATATTTTTTTTGCGCGCAATTTTTAATAATACGGAAACTGCAACGCTACAAAGAATGGCGAGAATGAGATGATACATTTTTGTTCCTTACATAATTAAACTACACTCAAGAATCCCGGTATTATGCCGCAATGCACAAAACCATCCGATTGAGGTATGAGTTCAAGTCATAAAACAGCACCGCATTGAAGCGACTTCCAATGCGGTGCTGTTTGGTGAGGTCATTTCAGCCTTATACAACAGCTATAATTTCGAAGAACTCAAAAATTTTTTGACCGCACTGCTCTTTTATTTTCTATTCCGTGTATTTTCTATTCCGTGGTGCCGAAACCGCGTAAGCCGACCACGTGAACGTGCTCTTGATTACCGGCAATTTTACGCACCAGTTTATAGGTCGTTCCTTTTTCCGGGCTGATATTTTCAGGAGCGGCAATCAATAATTGCATATCCAAACGTTCGCAAAGCTCAAATAAAGTGGAGATGGATTTGCCATCCAAACGTGCGGCTTCATCTAAGAATAGCAAGCGACAAGGCACGATATCTTTACCGCGAATACGACGGCTTTCTTCTTCCCAGCTTTGCACCACCATTAACAGAATCGACATCCCGGTACCAATGGCTTCACCGGTTGAAAGTGCACCACTTTCCGCCCGCAGCCAACCGTCCGCACCACGGAACACTTCCACTTCCAATTCAAGATAATTGCGATAATCCAACAATTCTTCACCGATAGTTTGTGCGGTGCGTTGCCCCATATCAATATGCGGGTTAATGCGTTGGTAGAGTTTCGCCATGGCTTCTGAGAAGGTCATCCGATTGTCGTTGAACAAATCTTGATATTCGTTTTGCTGGCCGGAAAGCGCATCCAATAACATCGCATGCGTATCGCGGATATTGATCACCAAACGTACTGATTTCACTTGACCGAAAGCAATATTCTGTAAGCCTTGGTTAAGCATTCGAATGCGGTGCTGTTCGCGCTGTATAGTTTTCCGCATAATATTCGCCACGCTTTCGGAACTGATCGCTAGTTTTTTCTCACGACCGGTTAATTCGGCGGTTAAGCGTGAAAGCTCGATTTCCATTTGCTCAATGGCATCGATCGGATCATCGGTTTTAATGATGTCTTGGCGAATACGTTCGCGTAAATGTTGATATACCGCAATAAAGAAGCGTACTTTATTTTCCGGTTTGCGGCTGTCTTCCGACGCGCGCAAACTGTCGCGCAAATATTCATTATCCGCTACGGCAGTACGCAATGCACCTAAGGCTTTATCCGACATAGAACGTAATTCGTCGGCAGATAAATATGCCAATTCACGGCGATTCAGGCGCTTTTCCATATCGGCATTACGCGATAGGCGTAACACCACGCACCAACTGGCTTTCGCCGCCACCACCAATTCGCGTTGAGTTTTGTAATCGCGTTCCGCTTTGCGAATTCGACGATTTAAGTTTTCCGCTTCGCTTTCAATCAACGTTAATTGTTTTTCCACATAAGCGCGACGTTGACGACTGGTTGACAGCTGTTGATACAATTCATCGCGACGGATACGGGCACGTTCCTCTGCGCCTTCATCCGCACGCACACCAAGTTGACCGATTTCATCAATCAATTCTTTTAACAGCTGAAGTTTACTGTCGTAAGCGCTTTGCAAACCAATAAATACTTGATTGTATTGTGCAAATTGCGCTTGTTTTTGGCGTAATTGTTCGCGCTGGGCGTCACGTTGTGCTTGCATTTGTTCTAAACGCTGACGAAGTCGCTCATTAAGCTCGGAAGTTTCTGCTTGTCCCGCATCTTCGTAAGCAAAATGAGGTTTACGTTGCACCACATCCGCCAAAGCAAATACGCGTTGTTGTGCTTGTTTTTGGCGTTCAATGGCTTGGGTTAATTCTTGTTTTAAGCCTTCGTAATTTTTCGGATCGCTTTGTAAACTCTCGGCCATCGACTCTAATTGTGACAACGTCTCGCCGTATTGGCGAACAAAATGTTCATCTTGTTCGGCAACATCTAACTGCTCGCGACACTCTTCAAGGCGATCGATTAAATTTTCGTCCGCAAGTACATTTAATTGCGGAATCAATTTATTGAGCAATTGAATTCTTTCCTTTGCACTATCCAATTGAATGCGTAATTGTTGCTCACCGCTATTGAATTGGTTTAATTCGCGCTCGATTTCATTGCGTTCGCGGTTAACTTCCGCCATTAATTCTTCCGGATTTGGCTGGAACGCAAGGGCTAAATATAAACCGACAAATTGACTGAAATGTTCATGCAAACGTTGACATTTCTGTACGTCGAAGGCGATTTGCGCATATTCTTCGGCAATTTCATCGCGTTGAACTTGTAATTCTTCTAAGTGTTTTTCGCGCGCTGCACGACCAAATAACGGAATTTCCGGAAATTTGGAGTAGCGCAATTCACGATCCGAAACCTGTACCACCACGCCGAGTTCTAATTCTTGTGCCGATAACACACTGTCATCAAATGCCGCCGGATCACCTTCAATTAAATATAAATCATCCGGACAGTCTTCTAAATCGATCAGCTGTTCGCGCACCGCATCCAAGTCGCGCACCACGATGGCATGACGCGCCGGACCGTAAAGTGCGGAGAAATAAGGCGCATCTTCAATCGGCACATCATCATAAAGTTCGGAAAGCAACACACCGCCGAAACGTTCGGCAAGCGTATTTAAGCGCGCGTCTTCAGAACCGTCCGGCTGACTTAAACGCGAAATTTGCTCCTCTAACTGCTGACGTTTTTGCTCAAGCTGATCGCGTAGCATTGTCAATTCGCGTTCTTTCACCAACTGTGATTGCATAAAATTCATCACATCTTGGCTGTGTTCAAAATGCTCACCGCTTTGTTCTTCTAAACGCTCTAAGGCAGCTTGCGCCGTTAACCAAGCCGGCGCTTTACGCGCATTTTCATCGTAAAGTGCGGTTAAATTTTCACGTTTTTGACGGAGTGTAGAGCGGCTTTCTACCAGTTCGGAAAGTTCTGCAGAAATATCTTCGAACAATGCCTCTTGTTCGGCATGATAATCTTCTAATTCATCGGCGGTTTCTAAATGTGAATTAGCACGTTGATTAAAATCATTGAGTAATCTGAATGCACTTTGTTGTTGCGCATAGCGTTGTTCAAGTTCATGTAATTTCGCACGCAGTTGCGGTGTTTGTTGCGCTTGTAATTTTTGGCTCGGATATTCTCGCAACAATGCTTTCGCGCTTTCCCAAGCACTCGAACGAGGCACTTCGCCGGCAATTTTACAAACTAATTGATAAGCTTTCTCAAACTGCGATTTTGCCGCTTCGGAAATCGACATTTTATGCTCAAGTTCAAGCACGCGTTCCGTTAAGCCGTCCGCATGAGCGGCAAATTCCGTCTGATAATCTTCCGCATTTTTTACGCTTAAATCCGCCAAACCACATAAGGTTTTGGCTTTTTCAAGGGCAGCAATGGCCTGCTGATATTGAAGCGCTCGGGTTTGTTGCGCATCAAGCGCCTGTTGGTAATCTGCTAATTGTGTGCGTACCGCATCAATTTCGGTTTCCGTTTGTTCGAATTGCGCTTGGCTTTCTTCCAATTGTTCGTTGGCGTTTTCAACTACCATTTTTTGTTCTTCCAAACGCTCGGAAAGCTCTGCCACATCTTCTTGATAACGGCTGATTTTTTCTTGATGGCGTAACGCATTCAGCACTAAATTTAAGTGATCCACCGCGCTTTGGTGATCCACTTCCAACGTGCGTTCGCTTTCGGCCAGTTCCGCTGCTTCGCGACTTAAATCAATGAAACGATGTTGCGACAAAACCTGCGCCGCCTTGGCTTGGTACCAGTCGCGGCGCGACTCCAATGCGGTGCTGATATTGCCTCTCCGTTCGTTGGCGTTACGCATATAATCGGACGCCACGTAATTGGTTGTTTCGGTGATTAAATGTTTGAACAAATCGCGGTCCGATTGAGTCACTTTAATGGCTTCCAAGGTCATTCGGTTTTCGCGTAACGCACTTTCCATATCCTGAAAGGCCTTTTTCACACCAAGGTTTTCCGGCAGCAAATAATCCCGTAAAGAACGCGTAATCGCGCTGGAAATACCGCCGTATAAGGAGGCCTCGATAAGTTTATAGAATTTGCTACGGTCCGATGCCGAACGTAAGCGTTTCGGAATGATGCCAAGATCGAACATCATTCCGTGATAATCGGTGATGGAATGGTATTGCTTGAATTGCGCGCCGAGATTTTCGATTTTGTCTTTTAGTTCGGTTAAATTCAACACGCGCGCTTGACGCTCCCCCACAGTTTCCGTAAAAAGTGCGGTCGGATTTTGTGATAATTCGATGCCTTGAAGGGAAAAGGTTTTTAAATCCACTTTTTTATCGCGGCCGGCAATCTGTTGCAAACGCACGCCGACAAGAATACGTTGATGACGGGAATTGATCGTATCCAATACCGCATAACAAACTCCTGGACGTAATTTGCCGTGTAACCCTTTATCGCGCGAACCGCCTGTAGAGCCGGCCTCCGTGGTATTCCGGAAATGGAGAAGAGTTAAATCCGGAATTAATGCCGTCACAAAACCAGCCATCGTGGTGGATTTACCCGCCCCGTTACCGCCGGAAAGCGTGGTGACCAATTCGTCTAAATCAAAAGTGCGAGCAAAGAAGCCGTTCCAGTTGATTAAGGTTAAAGAACGAAATTTGCCACGTTCTACGCCGTTATTTTGCGCAATGTCGGGCACGCTGGTTTCAATGATTTCTTCGGCATCAGTCTCGATTACGCTTTCTTCTTGCTCTAATTCGATTTCATTTTCTCGTTCTAAAATATCGGACATTATGCTGGTTCTCCGTCAAATTCTTCGTCAATTTCATCCGCATTTTCGGCATCATTTTCGGTGGTTTGGGCTTGCTTTTCTAACATCAAGGACTCCGGCGTAGCCGCTTCCCCATCGCGGATTAAGCGGGCTTGCGCTTCTAAGGCATCATCGCCGCTGCGCACTTCCGCACCGAAACGGAACACGGCTTCGGAAATGGTAAATTTGCCGCTATTTTGTTCACCTACGGTTTGAATCATCCCCAAACGGCGCAAACGTCCGATGGCGGCGCGCACTTTTTCCGCAAGTTTTTGTTTATCCAAGTCGGAACCACTAGAACGTTGATTCACAGCCTTTAATAATTTTCCTTCATCGGCAAGGTTTAATAATTCGTCATACACTTCTTGCGCACTGAAAATCCCCTGTTGCGCCAAACGCTCCGGACTTAAATAAAGATAGCAAAGCACTTTTCCCACCAACATTTCCAACTCGGAAAGCACCGAACGCGCAATCAGCGTAGTTGCTTTCGGGCGAAGATAAAAAAAGCCTTCCGGCGCACGAATCAATTCTACGTTATAACGGCGATAAAAACCGTCCAATTCATTTTGGAAATCCATTAAGAAAGCGTGATTGTCCAAATATTCCGTGCCAATATGGCGACCGCTCCGCAACAGGCTATCCACTGCCGGAAATAACGGATTGGCAATTGCCATCGCAAGTTTTGGGGAAATTACATCTTGAAGGTTGTCTGTCATTCTCTGTTCTCTGCTTTTTATCGTGGCAAATGATGGCATTTGCCGCATTTATATCGTGATAAAACGAATCGAATTCGCCTCTACAATTTAATATTTATCAATCACATGTGCCTGTACTTCAGCACCGCATTGATTAATGCTTTGCCAATTCGGATAAACGCCCGACAAATCCTCGTTCGCCATACCTAGCCGCACAGCTTGATCCACAATAATCCGCGCCACGTCAAAATGACGAGAAAGCGGATAATTTTCCAGTTGTTCTTTTAACACTAAACTCAAATCAATCGGACGGTTATTTTCACGATAAGCAATCAGTAAGCCTTGCATATGCTCTACAATTTGATCGTGCAAATCGGAAAGAGATTCATATTGTAATTCTTCCGGCAATTCACCTAGCGCGTCGTCTTCGCGTAGCGTCATTTCTTCATCGCGCAAATCCACTAATCGCTCGGCTTGTGCCGTCCATAAGAACCAAGGATGATCGAAATAATGGTGAATGGAATTGCGCAAACGTTGGGAAAATACGCGGTTTTTGTCCATATCAATGGCGGTACGAATAAATTTATGCACGTGGCGGTCGTAACCAATCCACAAATCAATGGCTTGTTGTCCCCAGCTGATAATTCGGTCGAGTTTGGCTTGTAAATCCGTAATCAGTTGATCGATAAAATACAAATCGTCACGTCCGATGACGCAATCTTGAATTCGTAATAATTGTGCTTGCAGCTTATCACCCGCCGCATTTAAGGTATCTTGCAATTCGCGTAAATTACCGGAGGTTTCATCTAGCAAACGTTCGCAACTGGAAATTGCCGCTTGCCAATCTTTGGTTAAAAGCTCGGCAATTTCTTCTTTAATGCTTTGCTGATTCTCATCCATCGTGCGTTGCGAAAGATCAATGCTGTCGAAAATTTCCGCTACAGAATATTTCAACGGCGCAAACACGTTGCGGCGCCAATAATGTTCGTTTTCGCTATTCGTTGCCCCCTCTTCCGCGGAATCCGATGCGCGCTGAATTTCATCCGCCACAATAGAAAGTTGCACGGAAAGGCGCAAAGCGGAAAATTCGCGCTGACGAATATAATAATCGGATACGCCTACGCCGAGTGGTGTTAAACGATAAATTGCTAAACCTTCGGTAAACTCGCTGCTAAAACGATTCAATAAGCGCTGTTTCACTAATTCATTAATGGCGTTATTGGCGCGTGTCGCGATGGCATCTGCGGATTGTTCAAAGGCACTTGCCGTATGGCGAAAAATATCCACCAGATCCGCCTCCAGCATTTCGCCGTCTAAACGTTCGTTGTTATAAATCGCAATCGCCAACAAAAAAACTAAGCGTTCGGTGGGTAAATTCAAAGAAAACTCGCGATCTTTTGCCCAAGACACGAGTTCGGGAATTGTTTGGGAGGTTTCAATCATTGAAGTTGTAACGCATTAAAATTGAACAAAAAATTGTGGCTGATTATACAGGATTTTTCACGGATCTTAAAAATCTTCTTTTGGCGCAACCGCACTTTTCCTGTTTTTCACGTATAATGTGTGCTTTTCATAAATTAGCGAAAAAACATGACCGAATTAACTCAATTAGAAAAAAAGCAAAATTATAATTTCAACAAATTACAAAAACGTTTACGCCGCAATGTTGGCAATGCCATTGCCGACTTCGGCATGATTGAAGAAGGTGACAAAATTATGGTGTGTTTGTCCGGCGGTAAAGACAGTTATACATTGTTGGATATTTTGCGCAATCTGCAACAAAGCGCACCAATAAAATTCGATATCATCGCGGTAAATCTTGACCAAAAACAACCGGGTTTTCCGGAACATGTTCTGCCGGAATATTTAGAAAGTATCGGCGTAGATTACAAAATCGTACAAGAAAATACTTACGGCATCGTGAAAGAAAAAATTCCGGAAGGCAAAACCACCTGTTCCCTTTGTTCCCGTTTGCGTCGCGGCATTTTATACCGCACCGCAACGGAGCTTGGCGCCACTAAAATCGCATTGGGGCACCACCGCGATGATATGCTTGCCACTCTCTTTCTCAATATGTTTTACGGTGGAAAAATAAAATCCATGCCGCCGAAATTGATTTCCGATGATGGCAAACAAATCGTGATTCGCCCGTTGGCGTATTGCAAAGAGAAAGATATCGAGAAATACGCGCAGGCAAAACAATTCCCGATTATTCCTTGTAATTTGTGTGGTTCGCAGCCGAATTTGCAGCGTCAAGTTGTGAAAGAAATGCTCAATACTTGGGATCGTCAATATCCGGGACGCTTGGAAACCATGTTCGGCGCAATGCAAAATATCACCCTGTCACATATGCTTGATCCGAAATTATTCGATTTCAAAAGCATCAAACGTGGTCAGACATTAGACGGTCTTGAAGGCGACATCGCGTTTGACCAAGAACGCATCACGCCAATGCAACTTGATGATGAAGAACAAATGGATTTTTCCGAACATGAAATGATCCGTTTCAAAGAAGTGAATTAATATGTTGAACATCCAAAATAGCACCGCATTGGCCACCGACAAAGACGGCTATTTGCTCGACCACACGCAATGGAATGAAGACGTGGCGCGTGCCATCGCGCAAGCGGAAAATCTTGAACTGACCGACGCCCATTGGGAAGTGATTTATTTTGTGCGCGATTTTTATCAAGAATACAACACCTCTCCTGCGATTCGGATGTTGGTAAAAGCGATGGCAGAAAAGCTCGGTGCTGATAAAGGCAACAGCCGTTATTTACAACGTTTATTTCCCGAAGGCCCGGCTAAACAAGCGACCAAATTAGCCGGCTTGCCAAAACCGGCGAAGTGCTTGTAAGTTCATTTTGGCACCGCATTGAAAGCTTATCGGACAAGCTTCAATGCGGTGCTATTTTGACTCTCCGACCCCCCTGCCAAATACTTCTAGATCTTAATATATTTTTCTATATAATGAAGCCCTTCAAAATTTATCGCTTTTGCTTATTAAATGACGAAAAACACCTTTTATTTTCCGTTCCTTTCGGTCGTACTTGTCGGGCTTTGTCTGCTTTCCCTTTCTTGGGGACGCTACACCATTCCTCCCTCAGATGTTATTGACACGCTGTTAAACAACAGTCAAAACGAAATTCAACACAATATTATTTTTAATCTTCGCCTACCGCGCATTTTAGCCGCCATCTTGGTCGGCGCCGCTCTTGCGGTGGCAGGTACAACTTATCAAGGTATTTTTCGTAACCCATTGGTTTCGCCGGATATTTTAGGCGTATCAAACGGTGCGTGCGTAGGCGCGGCGATTGCGATTTTAATGGGCAGTGGAATGCTCGGCGTGCAAACTTTCGCTTTCACAGGCGGTTTGATTGCCGTGTTGCTGACGATGAATTTACCGCACTTGATTCAACGTGATTCCACCATTGTATTAGTGCTATCCGGCATTATTGTCTCCGGCTTTATGATGGCAAGCCTTGGTTTGATAAAATATCTCGCCGATCCTGAAACGCAACTTGCTGACATCGTCTATTGGCAACTCGGCAGCCTCACTAAATCCAACTACGATAATTTAATGATTCTTGCGCCGATTATTGTCCTCACCACTGCTGTTTTACTCGCTATGCGTTGGCGCATTAATGTCCTCTCTTTAGGCGATCGTGAAGCGAAACTTATCGGCGCGAATATTCGTTTCGAACGCGGTATGATGGTTTGTACAGCGACCTTGCTGACCGCTTCCGCCGTGTGTTTAAGCGGTACCATCGGCTGGCTGGGATTAGTGATCCCGCATCTTGCGCGTTTATTTATTGGCGATAATAACGTGAAAAGTTTACCGATGGCGGCCTTAATCGGCGCAATTTTCTTGCTGATGGTGGATACTTTGGCACGTAATTTATACATTCAAGAAATTCCGCTAGGCATTCTAACCGGCTTTATCGGTGCGCCATTCTTCGCCTGGGTACTAATTAAACAAAAAGTGGTCGATTAAGGATTGCGCATGTTACAAATTCAAAATCTTCATTTTTGGCACAGTGCAGAACATCCTTTGTTAAACGGCATTGATTTACAGATTGGACAAGGTGAATTATTAACCATTCTCGGCGCCAACGGACGAGGAAAATCCACATTGCTCAACTGTATCGCCGGGCTTCTCAGCCCTAAAAGCGGCCAAATTTTATTAGAAAACCAACCGCTCAACAGCTTAACTTCAAAACAAATTGCACAAAAAATCGCTTATGTATCGCAACATAGTCCGCAAACTTATCAATATAAAGTGCGTGACTATGTGGTGCTTGGGCGCGCCGCGCATTTAGGCGTATTTGACAAGCCGAGCGAAGTGGATTTTGCTTTGGTTGATCACGCATTGGAGAAGCTTGGTATTCGTCATTTTGCCGATAAAATTTATATGCAAATGAGCGGCGGAGAAAAACAACTGGTGAATTTAGCGCGTATTTTGGTGCAACAGCCACAACTGATTTTATTCGATGAACCGACTTCCGCGCTGGATTACGGTAATGTATTTAAAACCTTGACGCTGATAAAAGAATTGTCGTTGCAAGGCTTTAGCATCGTCATGACCACTCATAATCCCGATCATCCGATGCTTTTGCACCGTAGCCTTCCTCATAGTCGTGTGGCGATTTTAAACGAACAAGGCAAACTACAAACGGGTACCGCACCGGAAATTATTACGCAAGAGAATCTGACCGCACTGTATCACACGGATCTTCGTTTGATTGCGGTGCCGGAATTACAACTCAAAATTTGCGCAATCACTCACCTTTAAGGAGAAACTATGTTACGTAATACATTAAAAAAAGGTCTTATCGCTCTTTCCTTTGCCGCTTTTTTAAGTCTTCCCGCTTATGCTAAAAGCGTGCAGGAAGTCAAAATCGTGCAGGATGTCAAAGGCAATCAAATCGAAATTCCGACTCAAGTGACGCGCGTGGCAGATTTATGGCACGCCAACAACCAAATCGTCTTATTATTGGGCGGTGCGGATAAATTAGTCGCTACCACCGATGTGATTCAAAAAAATCCTTGGTTTGGCGAGGTCTATCCGAACATTAAAAACGTACCGGCGTTGACTAACGGACAAACGGTACAAATGGAAGAATTGTTACAACGTAATCCGCAAGTGGCATTACTTTCAAATGCGAAAATGCTTGATGAATTAAAACAAGCAGGACTCACCGGTGTTTTGGTAAGTTTTCAGAATTTTGACGGACTAAAGAAAACGGTAAAAATCACAGCCGATGTTCTTGGCGATAATGCACCTAAAATTGCGCAAGAATATATTCAAGAACTTGAAGGCAATATCGCGTTTGTGGAAGCGCGCACGAAAGATGTGAAGGAGCAAGATAAACCGAGCGTACTGCATATTTCCAGCGGCAGCAACCAGCTAAAAATTGACGGTGGTAAATCTATTATTGGAGATTGGGTCAATAAGGCCGGTGGCCGTAATGCCTTTCCAGACCAAGCTAATTTAGTTGAAGTCAGTATGGAAGATGTATTAAAAGCCAATCCTGATGTGATTATTGTTGGTAGTACCGATGCGCAGGCCAGCGTAGATAAGATTTTACAAGATGCCAATTGGCAAGGTATCAATGCGGTGAAAAATAAACGGGTATTTGTCAACCCAACCGGTACCTTCCCTTGGGATCGTTACAGTGCGGAAGAGGCGCTTCAAGTGTTATGGGCGGCCAAATTATTCCACCCTAATTTATTTAAAGACGTGGATATGGTGGCAAAAACGCAAGCCTTCTACAAAAAATATTACAATTATGCGCTAAGCAAAGAAAATGCCGAACAAATTCTTCAAGGACTACCTCCTTTGAAGTAATTTCTTAAATGCTTTGTTTTTGTGCTTTGTTTTTGTACAAAGAATAGCTACAATGCCCTTCCCTTTTTATCTCTAACAACAAAGGAAATGTTATGAAAATTAGTGCAAGAAACCAATTAAAAGGTAAAGTTGTTTCAATTGAAAACGGTTCTGTAAATGCAATCGTGCACATTGATATCGGCGGTGGTAATGTTATCTCTTCAACTATTTCTTTAGCTGCCGTTAAAGAATTAGGTTTAGAAGTGGGTAAAGAAGCTTATGCCATCATCAAAGCCACTTCTGTTATGGTCGGCGTAGAATAATTCAATTCGATCATTTCGTTCTAAAAAAACCGTACTTTTTAAAGTGCGGTTTTTTTATAGGTTAGATTTGTTGAATGCAAATTATAAAGATAAAATTACATCATATTTTCACCGAACTTTTACTCTAAGATAATGATAAAAGATCCCTTTGCAGAATATATTCGCCATATTGATGCGGAAAAAAAAGAAAAAAGCTACGCATGGAAAACAGCGATAGGCTTACAAGATGTGGACGGTTTAAAACCCTCTCATTATTTAATTAATACCGCCATCAAAAATATTGAAGGTGAAATCACCATAGAAACGGCTGAAAATTGGATAAGCCAATATTATCAGCAAAACCCTATTTCTGATGATGAAGATCGTACGGAAGAGGCCGACAAAGTGGCAGTTCGTATTGCCCGTTTATTGTCAGAACCGGCTTTTTCCTTTAATGCACAGCAATATTTATCAATCCATAAATATCTTTTTAATGGCATATTCCCTCATGCCGGAAAAATTCGCACTTTCAATATAACGAAAAAAGAATGGGTTTTAAACGGCGATACGATTTCTTACGGCAGCGCCTTAGAATTGAAAGAAACGTTAGAATATGATCTCGCGCAAGAGCAAAAATTTAGTTACAAAGGGATTTCTATTGACGAAGCCATCGATCATTTAGCATTTTTTATTGCCCGATTATGGCAAATTCATGTGTTTGAAGAGGGAAATACCCGCACTACTGCGGTATTTTTTATCAAATACCTAAAAACACTCGGTTTTCAGGTTAGCAATGATAACTTTGCTGATAATTCTTGGTATTTTCGTAATGCTTTGGTGCGTGCAAATTACAATAATATTACTGAGGGTATTCATGAAACAGCAAAATATTTAGTGCTTTTTATTCATAACTTATTACTTAATGAAAATCATGTATTAAGCAACCAGCAACTTCATATTCATTATGCAAACCATCTTCAAAATCTAAAAAAACAAAAACAGGATATTGGGGAGGAAAAACAGGACATTGAAGAAGAAAAACAGGACATTGAAGAAGAAAAACAGGACAAAACAATTTACTTTGAGGGCTCTGCATTTTCAGAAAAAACCAAAAGACATATTCAAACGCTATATCAATGCGTTAAAGATAATGTTTTTTCACGTGCAGACGTGATCAAATATCTTTCACTCACCCCTTCCCCGGCCTCGGAATTGCTGCGTAAGATGCTGGCTAGCGGCATAATTAAAAAAGCTAACGGATTAGGAAAAGGGAAATATCGGTTTTAAACAAATTTCACTCAATTCGCCATTTTCAAAATCACTAAAATTTCAAACGCACTTACCGGTGCCCTCAAAAAATAGCACCGCATTGAAACGGCTTCCAATGCGTTGCTATTTGGAGAGTTCAATGAGTCGGTGGGGAATCGTAAAATCGTATCAGACGGATAATCGATATCAGTGAAAAATCGCTATCGTTTAACATTCAAAATTAAAACATTTCATAAATCTTGTGAAAATAATGAATTTGCATAATAAGCTTAATTGACGCATTCTAAGTTCGCACGGACGTTTAGACGTCTAAATTATTTATCACCACATTTATGAGGAATTAACATGACAATATTTCATTTATCGGGTTTCCCACGTGTAGGAGCAAAACGTGAACTCAAATTTGCCCAAGAACGTTACTGGCGAGGTGAAATCGCTGAAGCCGATTTATTAGACATTGCAAAAAAATTGCGTGAAATTAACTGGCAACACCAAGCCAATGCAAACGCGGATTTCGTGGCGGTTGCGGACTTCACTTTCTACGATCATATTTTAGATTTACAAGTAGCAACAGGCGCCATTCCTTCACGCTTTGATTTCGACAGCCAAAACTTAACCTTGGATCAATATTTCCAATTGGCGCGTGGCAACAAAACACAATTTGCCATTGAAATGACCAAATGGTTCGATACTAACTACCACTATCTTGTGCCGGAATTCCACAAGGACACTCAATTTAAAGCTAACCCGGCACACTATGTGCAACAAATCCGCGAAGCTAAAGCCCTTGGTCATAACGTCAAACCCACCCTCGTTGGCCCATTAACCTTCCTTTGGTTAGGAAAAGAAAAAGGCGCGGCGTTTAATCGTTTCGATTTGTTAAACAAACTCGTGCCGGTTTATGTAGACATCTTAAACGCGTTAACCGCTGAAGGCGTGGAATACATTCAAATTGATGAGCCTGCCTTAACCCTTGATTTGCCGGCAGAATGGATTGCCGCTTATAAAGCGGTTTACGCGACTTTTGCGGCACAAGTCAACGCCAAACTCTTGCTTGCCACGTATTTCGGCTCCGTGGCGGAACACGCCAATTTATTGAAAGCCTTACCGGTAGCCGGTCTTCACATTGATTTGGTACGTGCACCGGAACAACTTTCCGCCTTTGCCGATTACGACAAAATCCTTTCCGTAGGCGTGATTGACGGACGTAATATCTGGCGTGCGAACTTAAACCAAGTGTTAGATGTGGTTGAACCACTAAAAGCGAAATTAGGTGAGCATTTATGGATTGCGCCAAGCTGTTCCCTACTCCATACGCCTTATGATTTGGCGGTGGAAACCCAACTGCAAGCCAACAAGCCGGAGCTTTATCAATGGTTGGCGTTCACCTTACAAAAAATTCAAGAATTACGGGTCATTAAGACCGCACTTGAGCAAGGCAGAGCAGCTGTGCAAGCCGATCTTGATGCTAGCCAAACGGCAGCCGACGCGCGTAAAAACTCTCGTGAAATCCACCGCACTTGTGTCGCGGAACGTTTGGCAAACCTGCCGAAAAATGCCGATCAACGTAAATCGCCATTTGCGGAACGGATTAAATTACAAAATGCGTGGTTAAATCTACCGTTGCTGCCAACCACCAATATCGGCTCCTTCCCGCAAACTACGGAAATTCGTCATGCCCGTGCCGCCTTCAAAAAAGGCGATCTCAGCTTGGCGGATTACGAAACAGCAATGAAAAAAGAGATTGAATTCGTGGTGCGTGAGCAAGAAAAATTAGATTTGGACGTGTTAGTGCACGGCGAAGCAGAACGCAACGACATGGTTGAATACTTCGGCGAATTGTTGGACGGATTCGCGTTTACCAAATTCGGCTGGGTACAAAGTTACGGTTCCCGCTGCGTCAAACCACCGGTCATTTACGGCGATGTGACCCGTCCAGAACCGATGACTGTGCGTTGGTCACAATATGCCCAAAGCCTCACCAACAAAGTGATGAAAGGCATGCTGACCGGCCCGGTAACGATTTTACAATGGTCTTTCGTGCGTAACGACATTCCACGTTCAACGGTGTGTAAACAAATTGCTGTGGCGCTTTCTGATGAAGTGTTAGATTTGGAAAAAGCAGGCATCAAAGTCATCCAAATTGACGAACCGGCCATTCGCGAAGGTTTACCGCTTAAACGCGCCGATTGGGACGCTTACTTACAATGGGCGGGCGAAGCTTTCCGTTTAAGTTCAATGGGTTGCAAAGATGACACGCAAATTCATACACATATGTGTTATTCCGAATTTAACGACATTTTACCGGCCATTGCCGCCCTAGATGCCGATGTGATCACCATCGAAACCTCCCGTTCCGACATGGAATTGCTTACCGCCTTCGGTGATTTCAAATATCCGAACGACATCGGCCCGGGCGTGTACGACATCCACAGCCCACGTGTGCCGACCACAGAAGAAATCGAACATCTTCTTCGCAAAGCGTTACAAGTGGTACCAAAAGAACGCTTATGGGTAAACCCGGACTGCGGCCTAAAAACCCGTGGCTGGCCGGAAACCATCGCCGCATTAAAAGTGATGGTAGATGTCACGAAGAAATTACGTGCGGAATTAGCCTAATTCACAGATAGTTGTTCACAAAACAAAAAAGCTGAATCTCAAAAGAGGTTCAGCTTTTTTATTTTGTGGAAGAGAAAAAGCGCTATTTTTTAAACATGTCGCTTCGCAGTGGAAGCAAAGGTAATTTTATCGGGGCGATAACTAATACTGCCGTACTGAAATGGGCGTCCGTCGGCTAAATAAGTGATGCTGGTAACATTCACAACCATATTATATTCACCGAGATCCATAGTGCTTTTTTCTTCTTCATTAGCATAACGAAACGCAATTTCACGCTGTGAATAACTAATTTTTAGACCTAGTTCACTTTCTAAATAGTGATAAATGGATTGTTCCGCAATCTCACGATTAATAAAAGGAACAATACGACGATCAAAATAAGAAACTTCATATTCCACCGCTTCCCCGTTAATTTCACGAACGCGACCTATACGGTAAAAATCAATCTGATCATTTACGTTAAAGATCCGCATTAGTTCTTCTTCCCCTTGCACAATATACAAACTGGTTAGGGTTGTTTTCACTTGATGGGTTAAAGGACGATTCAACTCACCAACGGTTTTGATTTCGGAAAGCTGTTGAGGTGTAGATAAATTATGTTCGAGAACAATAGAAGTTCGCCCCTGTTGTTTCTGAATGTAACCGTCCATTTCAAGCAGAGAAAGGGCCTTGCGAATGGTATCTTTAGAAAAGCCATATTCTTGCATAAGCTCACTTTCACTGGGTAATTCTTGCTTTGGCGGTAAAATTCCATCGGTTATTTTGCTTTTTATATCGTTATAAACCGCTTTGTATTTACTCACTTTTTCACTCCATTTTTTACTTTTATTCCTTTATTTAAATCTGTAATAGAATACCATAAAACCTCATAGTTATACGTATAGTTTTTGTGATTAAAATCACACTTTTACGAAAATATTTAAACTTTTACGTAAAAGTTATTGTGTAAAATAAAATTTAGATTAGAATCTCTACAACTTTTACTTCTGAAGGAAAAAATTATGCTTACTCGGTCAAGTGGTGTTTTAATGCATATCACCTCATTACCCAATGCATTTGGAATTGGTAGTTTTGGACAATCTGCTTATGATTTTGTGGATTTTTTAGTTGAAACGAAACAAACCTATTGGCAAATCCTTCCATTAACCACCACCAGCTACGGTGATTCTCCTTATCAATCCTTCTCTGCTATTGCAGGTAACACACATTTAATTGATTTTGCTTTACTCACCCAAATGGGTTTATTGCAAGAAACGGATTATGCTTCGGTTAATTTTGGCGATGATCCGACAAAAGTAGATTACGAGCGCATTTTTCATGCACGTCGCCCGATCTTAGAAATTGCCGTCAAACATTTCCTCGCCGATAAAAAACATCAAGCAGCCTTCAAAAACTTTGAAAAAAGCAACCGCACTTGGTTGGAAAATTATGCAGAGTTTATGGCAATCAAAGAGCATTTCGGCAATAAGGCTCTACAAGAATGGGAAGATAAACAGGTTGTTGCCCGTCACCCTGAAGCACTTGCAAAATACCGTTCAATGCTGACAGAGCAAATTCAGTATTTCAAAGTAACGCAATATTTCTTTTTCCAACAATGGTTGGCATTGAAAAATTACGCTAATCAAAGAGGAATTAAAATTATCGGCGATATGCCGATTTATGTGGCGGCAGACAGCGTCGAAGTGTGGACAATGCCGGAACTCTTTCAATTAGATAAAGAACGCAATCCACTTTTCGTTGCCGGTGTTCCTGCCGATCAGTTTAGCGCCACCGGACAGCTTTGGGGAAACCCGCTTTATGACTGGGCTGAACATAAGAAACAAGGCTATGCTTGGTGGATTCATCGCATTGAGGAAAGCTTTAAAATTTACGATGTACTTCGTATCGATCATTTCAAAGGTTTCTCCGATTATTGGCAAGTGGATGGTAAAGCAGACATTGCCAAATATGGTAGCTGGCAACCCGGCCCAGGATATGATTTGTTCAAAGCAGTAAAAGCACAGCTAGGCGATTTGCCGATTATTGCTGAAGATCTCGGCAATATTGATGAAAAAGCGAAGAAATTACTGGTTGATTGCGGTTATCCCGGCATGAAAATTTTGCAATTCGGTTTTGAAGATGTGAGTGGTGAAAGCCTGGATAGCCCACATTATTGCATTCCGCATTGCATTGCCTACACCGGCACACATGACAATGATGTCACAAACGGTTGGTATGACGGATTAACGTCGAAACAGCAACAATATATCAATGCTTATACCCATCGTGCTGCAAATGAATCTGTTTGTCAGGCAATGATTCGCCAATTATTTGCTACCGTAAGTAATACGGCGATTGCCACCATGCAAGATATTTTAGATTTGCCTGCCAGCTCAAGAATGAATATTCCTTCTACTATAGGTGGAAACTGGGAATGGCGAATACAAGAAAGCGATTTAACCAACGCCAAAAAAGATTTTTTAACCCAAATAACTAAGCTATATGGACGCGCCAATAAGGAAAAAATAATGATTAAATTTAGTGAATTTGTACAGCAAACAACAAACAAAAAACTTGAAAAGTTAAGTGATCATGCCATTTACGTACAGTTATTAAACTATGTTAAAACCCTTGCTGCGAATAAAGGAAAAAATACGGCTAAACGTAAGGTTTACTACATTTCTGCGGAGTTTTTGATTGGTAAATTACTGTCTAACAATTTAATCAATCTTGGCGTATATCAAGAAATCAAAGATGAATTGTCCCAGGCAGGAAAATCACTAAGCCATATTGAAGATATTGAGCCGGAACCGTCTTTAGGGAACGGTGGATTAGGTCGTTTAGCGTCCTGTTTTATTGATTCCATGTCCACACTCGGGCTAAATGCGGAAGGTGTAGGCTTGAATTACCATTGCGGTTTATTTAAACAAGTCTTTAAAAACAATGAGCAACATGCCGAACCGAATGATTGGATTGAAAAAGAGTCTTGGTTAATCCCGACAAATATCCGTTATGAAGTACCATTTAAAGACTTCACGTTAACCTCTAAATTAGATCGCGTTGATATTCTAGGTTACAAAAAAGACACCAAAAATTATCTCAACTTATTTGATATTGAATCCATTAATCATAAATTGATTAAAAAAGGTATCACCTTTGATAAAACAAAAATCAAAGAAAATCTGACCTTGTTCCTTTATCCGGATGATTCCGATAAAAATGGTGAATTATTACGTATTTATCAGCAATATTTTATGGTCTCCAATGCGGTGCAGTTATTAATTGATGAAGCCATTGAACGTGGCAGTAATTTATATGATTTAGCCGATTATGCCTATGTGCAAATTAATGACACGCACCCATCCATGGTGATTCCGGAATTGATTCGCTTATTAACGGAAAAACATCGTATTAAATTTGCAGAAGCGGTAGAAATCGTACGTAATATGGTGGGCTACACGAACCATACGATTCTTGCCGAAGCCTTAGAAAAATGGCCTTTAGCTTATTTAGAAGAAGTGGTTCCACATTTAGTGAAGATCATCAAAAAACTGAATAAATTAGTGCAGAAAGAATATCCGAATCCTGATGTACAAATCATTGATAAGCAAAAACGCGTCCATATGGCGCATATGGATATTCATTTTTCAAACTCTGTGAACGGTGTGGCGGCATTACACACGGAGATTTTGAAAAATTCCGAACTCAAAGCGTTTTATGAAATATATCCTGAGAAGTTTAATAATAAAACTAACGGAATCACCTTCCGTCGTTGGTTAGAATTTTCTAACCAAGCGTTATCCGCTTATATTAAACAACTTATCGGTGATGAGTACTTACATGATGCAACTCAATTGGAAAAACTGCTTGCCTTTAAAGATGACAAAAAAGTACATCAAAAATTAGCTGAAATTAAATTCCAGAATAAATTAGCTCTGAAGACTTATCTTAAAGAAAATAAAGGCATTGAATTGGATGAGAATTCCATTATCGATACGCAAATTAAGCGTTTCCATGAATATAAACGCCAACAAATGAATGCGCTTTATGTGATTCATAAATACCTTGAAATCAAAGCGGGCAAACTGCCAAAACGTAAAATTACCGTGATTTTTGGTGGGAAAGCCGCACCGGCTTATGTGATTGCACAGGATATTATTCATTTAATTCTTTGCTTGTCTGAGTTAATCAATAATGATCCGGATGTGAATCAGTATTTAAACGTCTATTTAGTGGAAAACTACAATGTTAGCGTGGCGGAAAAATTGATTCCGGCAACAGATATTTCAGAGCAAATTTCCCTTGCCTCAAAAGAAGCTTCAGGAACGGGCAATATGAAATTTATGCTGAATGGCGCATTAACCTTGGGCACAATGGACGGTGCGAACGTAGAAATTGCCGAATTAGCCGGAGCGAAAAATATTTACACCTTCGGTAAAGATTCAGAAAGCATTATTAAACTGTATGAAACTGCCGGTTATGTTTCAAAAGATTACTATAAAAAGGATAAATACATTAAAAGAGCGGTCGATTTTATCCTTGATTCTACGCTGGTGAAACTGGGCAATGAAGCGCGTTTAAAACGTTTATATGATGAATTGCTCAATAAAGACTGGTTTATGACCTTAATTGATTTTGATGCGTATGTGAAAGCAAAAGAACAAATTTTGGCGGATTATGAAGATCAAGATAGCTGGAACAAAAAAGTAATTCATAACATTGCCAAAGCCGGTTTCTTCTCATCGGATCGTACTATTGCGCAATATAATACCGATATTTGGCATTGTGAGGATTAAGGGGAACGTATGAAACTACTCACCCTTAATGTACACGCTTGGTTAGAAGATAACCAAGCGAAAAAAATCGACATCATTGCCGACACCATTGTTGAAAAGGGCTACGACATCGTAGCCCTACAAGAGGTGAATCAATTAATGTCAGCTCCCCTAATTTCACAAGCATTAAAGCAAGATAACTATGGCGTTGTGTTACTGAATAAAATCAATCAACGAGTGACACAAAAATATTCGCTATTTTGGAGCAATTCACATATTGGCTACGATAAATATGACGAAGGCATCGCCTTTTTAACTCGCTTGCCGGTTTATGACGTGGATGCTTTTTATTGCAGCCAACATCAGCGCCTCGATTCTATACTCTCTCGCAAAATTATTGGCTTAACCGTGGAATATCAAGGCCAACTTGTAGATTGTTATTCCTGCCATATCAACTTGCCGAATTGCGCAGGTGAAAATCAACTGGACAACATTCGCAATATCGTAGAACGCAGCCAAAGCCGAAATCTTAAAATTTTGATGGGTGATTTCAATACGGATGCAATCAGCGCTTCAAACGCTTATCAGAAAATTAAATCTCTCGGTTTACTTGATACTTTTGAGATGGCGGAACAGAAAGATAGTGGGATTACTGTTGAAAAAGCGATTGATGGCTGGAAAGGCCACAGTGAAGAAAAACGCTTAGATTATATTTTTTTAAATCAAGCAAAAAGGGTTTTATCGAGTCAGGTGGTTTTTAATGGCAAAAATAAACCGGTAGTTTCCGACCATTTCGGTTTGGAAGTCGAGCTTACATTGTAGGAGAACATACATGAAAAAATTGCTCAGTTTTGAATTTTGGCAAAAATTCGGCAAATGCCTGATGGTGGTGATTGCCGTGATGCCTGCTGCAGGTTTAATGGTGAGTATCGGTAACTCATTACCGTTAATTAGTGATGTCGAATGGCTGGCGCGTGTAGGTAATATCATCGCGCAAATCGGTTGGGGCATTATCGGTAACCTGCATTTGTTATTTGCTTTAGCCATTGGTGGCAGTTGGGCGAATGAGCGTGCAGGTGGTGCGTTTGCCGCAGGCCTTGCCTTTATTTTAATCAACTTAATTACCGGTCACTTCTTCGGCGTAAAAATTGAAATGCTGACCGATCCGAATGCCCATGTCAGCACCATCTTGGTAGGTGACATTCCGGTAGCCAACTACTTTGTGAATATCCTTGGACAACCTGCATTAAACATGGGGGTATTTGTAGGGATCATTGCCGGTTTTGTAGGGGCTACCACCTTTAACAGCTACTACAATTTCCGCAAACTGCCTGAAGTACTTACCTTCTTTAATGGTAAACGCTTTGTGCCATTCGTAGTCATTTACCGTTCCGTTTTAGTATCGTTAGTGTTGGCGGTGTTCTGGCCGGTGGTACAAACCGGAATCAATCATTTCGGCGAATGGATTGCCAACTCACAAGACTCCGCACCTATCCTTGCTCCTTTTGTTTACGGCACATTAGAACGTCTTTTACTGCCTTTCGGTTTACACCATATGCTCACCATTCCGATGAACTACACCTCATTGGGCGGTACCTATGAATTCTTAACCGGTATGCAACAAGGCAAACAAGTATTCGGACAAGACCCATTATGGCTCGCTTGGATCAGTGATTTAATCAACCTGAAAGACGCGGGCAATATGACACAATATAACGAACTCCTCTCAACCGTAACACCTGCGCGCTTTAAAGTGGGTCAAATGATCGGCTCAAGCGGTATTCTAATGGGAATTACGCTCGCCATGTACATGAACGTTGATCCAGATAAGAAAACCATCTACAAAGGGATTTTCCTTTCTTCTGCCCTTGCCGTGTTCTTAACCGGCGTAACAGAACCTATCGAATATATGTTTATGTTCGTTGCACTACCGCTTTACCTTGTTTATGCGGTTATCCAAGGTTGCGCATTTGCCATGGCAGATATTGTGAACTTACGCGTTCACTCATTCGGTAACATTGAGTTTTTAACCCGTACGCCAATGGCGATTAAAGCGGGCATCGGCATGGATCTTATCAACTTCATTTGGGTATCCGGTGTGTTTGCGGTCGCGACCTTCTTAATTGCGAATTTCATGATTAAGAAACTCAACTTAGCCACCACCGGTCGCAACGGCAACTACGATGCGAAAGGCACTGATGAAGCCCCTACTGAGGAGAAAAAAGTCGCTAATGCCAGTGCGCAAGTGGTACAAATCATCAACCTTCTTGGTGGACGCAACAATATTGCCGAGGTGGATGCTTGTATGACCCGTTTACGTATCACCGTTCACAACCCTGAGCTGGTGGGCAATGCAATAGCTTGGAAACAAGCAGGCGCAATGGGTTTTATTGTTAAAGGTACGGGCATTCAAGCTATTTACGGACCAAAAGCCGATGTACTGAAATCGGATATTCAAGACCTACTCTCTTCCGGCGTTGAAATTCCGAAAATGTAACAATATTTCAGTGCAGATAAACAAAAAGTAGGGTTAAAATGATCTGACCCTAAAAATCTAGACTATTAATTTAAGGGCGGAGTTCTATAATCTATAGAACTCCGCCCTTTCTATTTATCTTGAATATATCACGGTGATAGTAATAAATTGTAGAAAATCAAACCTGATCTGACACTCCCACATTTAAAAATTCGCGCCTCTCAGATTAATTTGAGCTTAAATTTGATAGTTATAATATAACAACGTTTAAATACAAAACCCCGCGTTGAGTTACGCGGGGCTATGTTTAATGATTTGGTGCCTAGGGTCGGACTCGAACCGACACGGTTATTCACCGGCGGATTTTGAATCCGCTGCGTCTACCAATTTCGCCACCCAGGCTTGGGAACGCGGAGATTATACGTATATCGAAACACGTAGCAAGTAAAAATTTCAGGATTTTGATTGATTGATTTAAATTTAAACAAAACAGTTTATTTAAGATAAAAAATATCGCCAAATAAAAGCACCGATTAAAATACATAACATGATTAAAATTTGTACTAGTCTTTTCTTCGTTAATTTTTCCGTTGCCATCTTCTTAAAATGCCTATTTAGTGTTAAAATTCTTGCGTTAGATCAATTTTACATTATTTTTTAAATAAAATCTGAGGGCTAAATGAAAAATTTCGTTTCAGAAACTAAGGCAGGACGCCGAGTTCAATCAGGAGGTTGTGCTATCCATTGCCAGGATTGCAGTATTAGCCAGCTATGTATTCCTTTCACATTAAATGAACACGAACTTGATCAACTCGATAATATTATCGAACGTAAAAAACCCATCCAAAAATCCCAAGTCTTATTTAAAGCCGGCGACTCGCTTAATTCAATTTATGCCATTCGTTCCGGCACCATTAAAAGCTACACAATCAGTGAAGCCGGCGAAGAACAAATTACTTCTTTCCATTTACCGGGAGATCTCGTGGGCTTTGATGCCATCAACAATATGCAGCATCCAAGCTTTGCCCAGGCCTTAGAAACGGCAATGGTGTGTGAAATTCCTTTCGATATTTTAGATGACTTGGCGGGCAAAATGCCTAAACTACGCCAACAAATTATTCGTTTAATGAGTAGCGAAATTAAAAGTGATCAAGAAATGATTTTGTTGCTTTCCAAAATGAATGCTGAAGAACGCTTGGCCGCATTTATTTATAATCTGTCCAAGCGCTACTCTGCCCGCGGTTTCTCAGCCAAAGAATTCCGACTAACTATGACACGTAGCGATATCGGCAATTACCTCGGTTTAACCGTGGAAACAATCAGCCGTCTTTTAGGTCGTTTTCAAAAACTCGGCGTACTTTCTGTACAAGGTAAATACATTATCATTAATGATATCAATGCCTTAGTCGAACTTACCGGTACCAACAAAACTAAAATTACCATGGCGGAATAGGAAAAAGCGTGAAACTTTCACGCTTTTTTATATCAACTTTCCGGGGCTCATTCCTTGTTATCGAATCCATTTTTTCTTATGCTATCGGCGTCCATCACGGAGGTTATATGAAATTTAAAAATATCTTAGTCGTTCTCAATCCCGACAATGAAAAACAATACGCTCTCGCCCGCGCCGTACGTTTGGTAAAAGAGCAAGAAAATGTTGATAAAGTGAAAATCACGACGCTTCTCGCCGTTTACGATTTATCTTACGAAATGTCCGCCCTGCTTTCTTCCGAAGAACGCGAAGAAATGCATAAAACCGCCATTGAACAACATCGTCAAGCGGTGCAATTTTATTTAGATAAATACGCCGATCCCCAAATTGAATTTGAATCTCACATTGTTTGGAACAGCAATGAAGCAGAAGGCATTCGTGAAGATGTAGAAAAAAACGACTACGATCTCGTTGTGAAATATACTAAAAACGAAGAAAGTTTTACCTCGCTGATTTTCACGCCGGTGGATTGGCAATTATTGCGTAAATGCCCGGTGCCTGTGCTTATCGTGCGTGACGGCGACTGGAAACACCAACGTCGAATTCTCATTGCGGTAAACGTATCCGGTGAACAAGAATACCAAGACAAATTTAACCAAGAATTAGTCGAAACCGGTATGTCATTGGCCGAAAATCTCAACCGTGGTAACGTTCACCTTGTTGCAGCCTACCCCGTTACGCCAATTAATATGGCGATTGATTTACCGGAATTTAACACTTCGAGTTATGAAAACGGCATTCGCGGTCAGCATTTAATCAATATGAAAGCGCTTCGCCAAAAATTCGCGATCGATGAAGATCACACCCATGTACGCGAGGGTTTCCCTGAAGAGGTCATTCCCGAAGTCGCAAAAGAAATTGAAGCGGAACTTGTCATTCTCGGCACCGTCGGACGCACGGGGTTATCCGCAGCGCTTTTAGGTAACACCGCTGAACACGTCATCAGCAAATTAAGCTGTAATTTGCTTGCGATTAAACCGTCCAAAAAATAAGATTAATTGCCCGATAGATTATTGCATCAACTTGAAATGACGCAGGTTGAGCGAGTCTGAACCAATTTTGCTCTTCCCGATTCTTTACTCAAAATAGCACCGCATTGGAAGCAGTCCAATGCGGTGCTATTTTTACACCTCAACTTTTTGTACCTCAATTTAGCGAGACAATGCGCAACAATATGAACGATTCTTTGGTTAAAATGTATGAAGAACCCACTGCGCTTTTGTGATCATCCTCACAAATTTAATTATTCCTTGAAATAGTATTTCAATGTACGCCCGCTTTTCCCTATACTTTTACGCCTACTCTCCAAGATTTACTTTCTACCATTTATTTCAACGTATTTTTAAAAGGAAAGAACACATGAAAAAAACATTTATTGCGGGATTATTACTCCTTGCCGGCACAGCTCAAGCGCATGAAGTTTGGGTTGCCGCACCATCGCAATTAAAAGCGGATACGGTTTTAAAAGCAGAACTGGCTTATGGCGATTATCCCTATGTAGAGAAAATTCCGGAAGCGCGTTTGCACATTTTTGCGCCACTGAAGATGATTAATCAAGATGGCGAACAACAAACCTTGCTACAAACCGGCGAGAATTATCAATATCAATCCGAAAAACCGTTAAAAGCGGGTTCTTATTGGGTAACCGCAACTTATCAACCGACCTTTTGGTCGCAAAATGCCGAAGGTTGGAAAATGGATAATTTGCCAAATACACCGAACGCGGTTTATTGCGAACAAACCCAAATGTTCGGCAAAGGCTTAGTGAATGTTGGAAAACAGCCTGTAAATGCTGATATGGCGATGACCCGTGTGGGATTGCCGCTTGAAATCGTACCGTTGAAAGATCCGAGTAAAGTCAAAGTGGGCGAGCCTTTCCCTGTTCAAATTTTTTATAACGATATGCCTCTTGCCGGCGAAACAGTGATCGCAACGGCAGATACGGTGGTTGTAAAAGATTTGGAGGCGTCAACCGGACATCGCGAACCACAAGGTTTTTCCGGTAAAACCGATAGCCAAGGTCGCGTGAATATTATTCCGTTAATTGAAGGAATCTGGAAAATCAAAGTGATTCATAAAACGCCATTTGCCGATCAAACGGTTTGCCAACAATCCGCAAGCTACTCCACCTTGATTTTGCCGGTGGGCAAAGGACTAGCCAAACTACCGCCGAAGCCTGAGCATCATCATTAAAAAAAACATTAAAGAAAAAAAGTGCGGCTGATTTGCTCAACCGCACTTTTTTAATTCCGATTAGATTCGTCTCACCTGCCAGAAGGTTTTCGACCAAAACGGTGAGTTCATGGAAGAATAAATTACCCCGCCTTTCGTTGAGGCATGCAAAAATTTATCCTCTTTCACATAAATCCCCACATGATAACCGTTCGGCCCAAGTCCAGTTTTAAAAAATACTAAATCGCCAGTCTGAATCTCTTCTTTATGCACTAATTTGCCGTGATGAGCTTGCTCTTTTGTGGTGCGTGGAAGCGCAATGTTAAAGCGATCCATAAAAGTTTTTTGTACAAATCCCGAACAATCAATTCCCTTGCGCGACTGCCCGCCTAATACATAAGGCGTGCCCGCCCAATCATATTGCTGTTCGCTCAACAAGGTGATTGCCATAATCGGATCATTAATACTGCCTTTATAATTAATGGCATAGTCCTCCCCGCCGAAACGGTTTGAGGAACAGGCGAATAACAGCATACTTACAAAAAAACATAAAAAGCTATTGATAAATTTCATTTTCTTATCTCGACATATAAATAAAAAAGTATGATCCAAATAACCGAAATATACAACGCGGAAATTACTCTCATAAAATAACACCGCATTGGAGGCGGTTCCAATGCGGTGCTATTTGGGCACATCAATTTATGCTTCTAATCGGCAATCGTTTTATGCATTTAAATGCATAACCCCCGCAGATAACCGCGCTTTTTCCGGCTATTTTATTGATTATTCTTAATCGCTTTTTCCACTCGAGCTCGTAGTTTTTGTCCCGGTTTGAATGCAACGACACGACGTGCTGAAATCGCTACGCTTTCACCGGTTTTGGGATTACGTCCCGGGCGGGAAGATTTGTCACGTAATTCAAAGCTACCGAAACCCGATAATTTCACTTTATTACCGGATTCAAGGGATAGACGAATTTCTTCAAAAAAGTTATCTACCAAACTTTTAGCTTCCGATTTTTGTAACTGATATTTCTCAATCAGATATTCCGTAATATCAATCTTTGTTAGCGTCATAAGTTAATCCCTTAATTCAGCGTTAAAACGTTGTTTAACTTCATTTAAGACGGCAGAAATAACGGCATTAATATCCTCGTCTTCCAAGGTTTTTTGATTGTCTTGTACGATTAAACTGATGGCAAGACTTTTCGCCCCGTTCGGTATGCCGATACCTTTATAAACGTCGAATAAATTAACCTGCGTCAGTTTCTCACCACCGGCCTGTTTACAAGCTTCAAGCACATCGCCGGCGGCAACATCGTCTGCCACTACAAGCGCCAAATCTCGACGGTTGGCGGGGAATTTTGAAATTTCCTTGGCCTGTACTAGATTACGCTTCGCAATAGCGCGCCATAAAATTTCAAAGACAATCGCTTTACCGTTTAAACCTAATTTTTGTGCGATGAACGGATGGATTGTGCCGATAAAACCAATTTCTTCGCCGTTTAATTCAATTGCGGCGGATTGACCGGGATGCAACGCGTCAAAGGCTTTTGCCACAAAGCGAATGTCGTCACGTACACCGGTTAAAGAAAGCAAACTTTCCAAATCACCTTTTAAATCAAAGAAATCAACCGATTCTGCTTTGCTGTTCCAGCTTTCGTTTTTGGCTGAGCCGCTAATGACTGCACTTAACACGAATTCTTGACGCACGCCAAATTCTGCCTTCGCATCGGGAATAAAACGTAAGCCGGTTTCAAATAAACGCACACGATTTTGTTGACGATTTTGATTATATAGCACCGCATTGAGCAAGCCACTGAGCAAGGAAACGCGCATAGCCGACATTTCTAGCGAAATCGGATTCGGCAATATTAATGCTGCTTGGTTCGGATGTAATAAAGTTTGAACTTTTGGATCGACGAAACTGTAAGTAATCGCCTCTTGATAATCGGCGTCCACCAATGCGGTCTTAATACGCGCTAAGTCCAGATCCGCTTCTTTATGCTCACGCATACGTAAATGCGCTAACGGGGCGTTATTCGGAATGCTGTTATAGCCATAAATGCGCGCCACTTCTTCAATGAGATCTTCTTCAATTTCAATATCAAAGCGCCAGCTTGCTGAAGTTACGGTCCAAACATCATCAGCGAATTGAACGTTAAAACCTAAACGTTGGAAAATTTCCGTAACGGTTTCGGTTTCAATGCGGTGCCCGAGCAAAGCATCTAATTTTTCGCGACGAAGTCGTACGGTTTTTACTGTAGGTAAGAATTCCTGGCTGACGGCCTCGTTAATTTCCCCTGCTTCACCGCCGCAAATCTCAAGTAATAAGGCCGTTGCGCGTTCCATGGCGTTACGTGCCAACTCAAAATCTACGCCGCGTTCAAAACGGTGTGACGCATCGGTGTGTAAGCCATATTGTCTTGCGCGGCCAATAATGGCCAAAGGGGCAAAAAATGCAGCTTCTAAAATCACATCTTGGGTTTCGGCAGTAACGCCGCTCGCTTGTCCACCAAAAATCCCCGCCATGGCTAGCGGACCGTTTTGGTCTGCAATAAGCAAAGTATTCGGTCGTAATTTTGCGGTTGTGCCGTCTAGCAATACTAATTCTTCCCCTTCTTTAGCCAAGCGCACTTGAACCGGTTGAGCCACTTTTGCCGCATCAAATGCGTGCATCGGCTGGCCTAACTCAAGCAAAATATAGTTAGTGATATCCACTACCGGATCAATTGAGCGAATGCCGCAGCGGCGCAATTTTTCTTGCAACCAAATCGGTGATGCGGCTTTTACATTTACCTTTTTCACCACGCGTAATAAATAACGCGGACAGGCTTGTGGCGCCTGCAATTCAATTGCTACTTTAGCGGACGTCGCCACGGGCACCGCATTGAAAGGTGGCGGATTGACAGGCTGTTTATTCGCAACGCCGATTTCACGTGCAATGCCGGCGATGCTTAAGCAATCCGCGCGATTCGGCGTTAAACTGATTTCAATCGCTTTATCATCTAAACTTAAATATTCGCGAAGGTTCGCGCCGATCGGCGCATCTTGCGGCAATTCAATGATACCATCAGCTTCAACATCAATGCCTAATTCGGAGAAAGAGCAAAGCATCCCTTCCGAAGGCTGGCCGCGTAATTTGGTTTTCTTAATTTTAAAATCACCCGGCAACACGGCTCCTTCGGTGGCACATGCCACTTTTAAACCTTGACGACAGTTCGGTGCACCGCATACTATGTCCAATAAACGTTCGCCGCCTACATTAACTTTGGTAACGCGTAATTTATCTGCATCAGGATGCTGCGCGCATTCGACCACTTCGCCGACAACCACGCCGGTAAAATCGCCCGCCACCTTTTCCACACCGTCCACTTCTAAACCGAGCATGGTAATTTGTTCGCATAATTGTTCGGTCGAAATTGCCGGATTAACCCATTCTCTTACCCACTGTTCGCTAAATTTCATTATTCTTTATCCTTCAAAATTGTGATTTCTATCGTTTTTGGCCGAAGTCATTATTTAAATTGTTTTAAGAAACGGAGATCGTTCTCAAAGAATGAACGCAAATCCGTGACGTTGTAGCGTAACATGGTTAAACGCTCTACCCCCATACCGACGGCAAAGCCAGAATATTCATTCGGATCGATGCCCACGTTACGCAACACATTCGGATGCACCATACCGCAACCTAACACTTCAAGCCATTTGCCGTTTTTGCCCATGACATCCACTTCCGCAGAAGGCTCAGTGAACGGGAAATAAGACGGACGGAAACGCACTTGTAAATCTTCTTCAAAAAATGCGCGTAGGAAATCGTGTAACAAGCCTTTTAATTCGGTGAAATTAGCATTTTTATCTACATACAATAATTCAATTTGGTGGAACATCGGCGTGTGGGTTTGATCGTAGTCGTTACGATATACGCGTCCCGGCACCATAATGCGAATTGGCGGGCGCATTTTTTCCATCGCGCGAATTTGTACGCCGGAAGTTTGCGTACGAAGCAATAATTCGGGATTAAACCAGAAAGTATCATGATCGGCGCGCGCCGGGTGATGTTTCGGAATATTTAACGCATCAAAATTATAATAATCACTCTCGATTTCCGGCCCGTTTTCTACGGAAAAACCTAACTCAGAAAAGAATTGCGTCACACGATTAATTGTTATCGTTACTGGGTGTAAACCGCCTTTTTCCACGTTCTTACCCGGTAAAGTGACGTCTACACGCTCTTTTTCTAATTTTGCATTAAGTTCGGCTTGCTCCCACTCCGCTTTCTTGGCATTTAAAAAATCGAGTGCGATTTGTTTTGCTTCATTAATTTTAGCCCCTAATGCCGGACGTTCTTCTGCCGCAACGTTGCGAAGTTCTTGCATTAATTGAGTAAAATGACCTTTTTTACCAAAGTATTCAACGCGAATTTCATCTAACGCTGCTAAACTTTTGTTCTCGATCATATCAATCGCCGATTTTGCTTTTTCAACAAGATCTTTCAGATGTTGCATAATTTCCTCTGACTAATTTCCATTGCTTAAAATGGCGCTAATAATAATACCTATACATTAAAAAATCACGTTTTTATTTGAATTCCTTGGATTTAATCCGAGTCAATAAATAATGAAAATTTTGACCTTCATCACAGAAATCTTTATTAATTTCAATAGAATAAAAACGGAATTGTTGTGTTGTATTTAGGAGGTAGCTATGTGGAAATCGATCTCTCAAGTCTTAGCAGATCAATTCGGTGCTTATTACTTAATTAAAGAAAAAGAATGCGTTCACCGCGGCGAAATTCATGAAGCTTGGATTATTAGCGACGGTATTCAAGCGGTATTCGTCAAAGCCAATGAACGCTCCTATCGTTCCATGTTTCGAGCCGAGGCCGATCAACTTGAGATGTTACGTAAAATAAACGCATTTCGACTTCCCATGGTTTATGGCGTCGGGTGTTCGTCAAATCACAGTTTTCTTCTTCTTGAAGCACTTCCTATTTCGCAACAATCTTCATTAACCGAAGATTTCGGTACTCAGTTAGCCCGGTTGCATCAGGTTTCCGGTACAAAATATTATGGATTGGATTTTGATACTTGGTTAGGTTCCGTTCATCAGCCAAATAAGTGGCATGCCAGCTGGGCAAAATTTTTTAGTGAACAACGTATTGGTTGGCAATTGCAGCTTTGTAAAGATAAAGGTTTGGATTTCGGCAATATCGATCAAATCGTTCAATCGGTAGCTAAAAAACTAGCCAAACATAATCCGAAGCCATCTCTTTTACACGGCAATTTATGGATTGAAAACGTTTGTATTGTAAATGGCGAAACCGCTACTTATGATCCGGCTTGTTATTGGGGCGATAGAGAATGCGATCTCGCGTTCAGTGAACTTTTTGAACCATTCCCGATAAAATTCTACGAAAATTATGATCGCGCTTTCCCGATAGACCGAGAAGGTTACGCGGAAAGAAAACACATTTATCAACTTTATTATTTATTGAATTTCAGCCAACGTTTTTTAGGAAATTATGTTCATCTCACGCAAAAAACATTAGATAAGCTGTTAGAACGCTAATTAATTTGTAGATAAAAAATAGCACCGCATTGGAATGGGTTTCAATGCGGTGCTGTTTTTGGGTTAGAATTATTTTTGATAGAGCAGACTCGGGCCGCGTAATCCGCCGTTTACATTTGCCCCTTCTTGTTGCAATTTCAGCGAAGAACCGCTTGAAGTAATTTCTACGCGGCGATTAGGACGCAAGCAGTCTTTTTCTTCTTGGCTTAAATGCGCATATCCGTTGCAAACTTTCACTTGATAATTTTTACCGTAACCGATAGCTGTGATTTGTGCAACCACACCATTCTCTACCAAACGAGCTTTAACACGGTTTGCACGACGTTGCGAAAGCTCCATGTTATAAGCATCAGAACCTAAATGATCGGTAAACCCCGCAACCTTAACATCTTTTGCATTTGATGTTTTCAATTGCTGCGCAATGTTATCAACCATTTCTTTACCTTGAGGGGTAAGACTATCCTCATTAAAATTGAATAAGAAATCACCACTCAAAGTAAATGAGGTGTTATCGTTACAGCCGTTTGGATACCAGAAGAAGCTTTGTGCCTGGTAATTTTTGTCAAATAAGATTTTATATTGACAGATTTTGTGTGCACCGTTTTCACGATAGTTAAATACGTAATTCCATTCTCTTACATTGTATAATCCTTCGGAGAAATGCGGTTGACCGATTAGCGCGTACAATTGTTTTTTGTTCATACCGCGTTCGATCATCCGAACATTATCCCAATTCGGCCAGGTACCGGATTGACCGCCATTAATTTTCGGCCATACCAACTGAGGAACCTCAACGCCATTAACATTTTTGTACTCCGGCATCCCTTCCGCAGTGACTTCACTTAAATTACCACAAGCCGCTAAACTCGCTATTGCCGCAGCAGATAATAAAATACGAGACAATTTCATGTTTTTACCTTCTATTTAACGATTAAAGTGCAATTCCTAATATTAAGAAAAACACCATTAAACTATTGAATTAGAATAAAGAAACTATAAAAGTTTCGACGCTTATACTAATCATAAATACCGATTTTGTAAATAAAAGCCTCATCTAATGCACTTCATTTACAATATTTTTACAAAATTTAACGCATAAAATCCTGTGTATTTTTGTGCATATAACGTTGAATCAACGCATCGGCGCTTTCTTCTACTTGACGTCCGAGTTTCTGCAATAACGGTTTTTTCACTTTGTAAGCGATGCCAATCACAGATTTATCTTTTATTGCTTCTAACAAAATATCATCACCGGTCGAAATCTCATCCACCAGCCCTAATTCCAAAGCTTGCGAACCAAACCAATGCTCACCCGTGGCCACGTGATCAATATTCAATTTTGGTCGATATTGACTAACAAATTGCTTAAACAATTGGTGTGTTTCTTCTAGTTCTTGCTGGAATTTTTGTTTACCTTTTTCGGTATTTTCACCGAGCATTGTCACCGTGCGTTTAAATTCTCCTGCCGTCATCACGTCAACATCCACATCATGTTTTTTTAGTAAACGATGAATATTCGGTACCTGTGCCACCACGCCAATCGAGCCGATCACCGCAAAGGGCGCGGCAATGATTTTGTCCGCCACACAGGCCATCATATAACCGCCACTGGCGGCCACTTTATCCACCGAAACGGTTAATTTAATCCCCTTTTGTTTTAAACGCGCCAATTGCGAAGCGGCCAAGCCGTAACCGTAAACGATGCCGCCCGCACTTTCCAAACGCAGTAAAACTTCATCTTGCGGTTTTGCTACGCTGACAATCGCCGAAATTTCTGCTCTCAATGCGGTGCTCTGGGAGGCGTACAGATCGCCTTTAAAATCTAAAACATAAAGGCAGGGTTTTGTCTCATCAAGCACTTCGCCTTTTTTCAGTTTATCTTTTAATGCCTTATGTTTTTGTTTTTCCGCTTTCTTTTCGGCTTTTTCTTGCTGCTTTAATTCTTCTTCGGATAACTGAAAATCACGCAACTGTTTTACCGTATCTTGCAAATGCGCCGATAAGTCCGTTATAACTAATTCGCCTTGCTCATTGGCTCTGTGTCGACGTACCGAAATAATAAACGCCGTAATCGCCGCGATAACAACAAATAGCGTCAAAATTTCCAAAATAAAAATGCCGTAACCGACTAAAATTTCCGACCACATAAAAACTCCCTACAGATTGTTATTGATTATAGGCGCGCTATTCTACTTAAGTTGGTCATGAAGGCCATAAGTTTTTATGGAAAATTTTGCGATTTAAGGTAAACTAGGCGCATTTTTTTACGCCCTAATGAGTTGAGGTTTATATGTCTAAAGTTGCATCCGTTGTCGATGTGTTACAAGGAAACGTGGCGATTGGCGAAACCGTCACTGTGCGTGGTTGGGTGCGCACTCGTCGCGATTCTAAAGCTGGTTTATCCTTCTTAGCCGTGTATGACGGTTCATGTTTTGATCCGATTCAAGCGATCGTCAACAATGATATTGAAAATTACGAAAGTGAAATTTTACGCCTAACTACGGGCTGTTCCGTAATTGTTACCGGTCAAGTCGTCGAATCGCCGGCCGAAGGTCAAGCGGTCGAATTGCAAGCACAAAACATCAAAGTAACAGGATTTGTTGAAGATCCTGATACTTACCCGATGGCAGCGAAGCGTCATTCTATCGAATATTTACGCGAAGTAGCTCATTTACGCCCACGTACCAATATCATCGGTGCCGTTGCCCGCGTCCGCCATTGTTTAGCGCAAGCGATTCATCGTTTCTTCCACGAACAAGGTTTTTATTGGGTGGCAACGCCGCTCATCACCGCATCGGATACGGAAGGCGCCGGTGAAATGTTTCGGGTTTCAACCCTAGATTTAGAAAACTTGCCTCGCGACGAAAAAGGCAAAGTAGATTTCAGTCAAGATTTTTTTGGCAAAGAATCTTTCTTAACGGTTTCAGGGCAATTAAACGGCGAAACTTACGCTTGCGCCTTAAGCAAAATTTATACGTTTGGCCCGACTTTCCGTGCCGAAAACTCCAACACCACACGCCATTTGGCGGAATTCTGGATGATTGAGCCGGAAGTAGCTTTCGCAACACTCGCCGATAACGCCAAACTGGCCGAGGATATGTTGAAATACGTATTCCGCGCGGTTCTTAATGAACGCCGAGACGATTTAAAATTCTTTGAAAAACACGTCGATAAAGATGTGATTACGCGTTTGGAAAACTTTATTAATGCCGATTTTGCTCAAATCGACTACACCGATGCGATCGAGATATTATTAAAATCCGGTAAAAAATTCGAATTCCCGGTGTCATGGGGCATTGATCTTTCTTCTGAACACGAACGCTACTTGGCTGAAGAATATTTCAAATCGCCAGTAGTGGTAAAAAACTATCCGAAAGACATTAAAGCGTTCTATATGCGTTTAAATGACGACGGCAAAACTGTGGCCGCAATGGACGTTTTAGCGCCGGGTATCGGCGAAATTATCGGCGGTTCGCAACGTGAAGAACGTTTAGAAGTCCTTGATAAACGTATGGAAGAAATGGGATTAAACCCGGAAGATTACTGGTGGTATCGCGATCTGCGCAAATACGGCACTGTGCCACATTCCGGTTTCGGTCTTGGTTTTGAACGTTTAATCGTTTATGTAACCGGCGTACAAAATATTCGTGACGTTATCCCGTTCCCACGCGCACCGAGAAACGCGAATTTTTAATTTTAAAACAGACCTAATTCTGACCGCACTTGTAATAAAGTGCGGTCAATTTTTTTCATGATTTTTAAGGAAAGTACCATGAACAAAATCGAGCAACTTTTCGCCAACAATTTAAGCTGGGCGCAACGCATGAAAGAGGAAAATTCCACCTATTTCAAAGAACTTGCCGATCACCAAACACCGCATTATCTCTGGATCGGTTGTTCCGATAGCCGCGTGCCGGCAGAAAAACTCACTAATCTCGAACCGGGCGAGCTTTTTGTTCATCGCAATGTGGCAAACCAAGTCATTCACACGGATCTCAATTGTCTTTCCGTGGTGCAATATGCGGTAGATGTGCTGAATATCGAGCATATTATCATTTGCGGGCATACGAATTGCGGTGGTATTAAAGCGGCGATGGCGGATCAAGATCTCGGTTTGATTAACAACTGGCTGTTGCATATTCGCGATATTTGGTTCAAACACGGGCATTTGCTCGGCAAACTGTCGCCGGAAAAACGTGCGGATATGTTGACCAAAATTAACGTAGCGGAACAAGTTTATAATCTCGGTCGCTCGTCCATCGTGAAAAGCGCATGGGAGCGCGGTCAAAAATTATCGTTGCACGGTTGGGTTTATGATGTGAATGACGGATTTTTGGTCGATCAAGGCGTAATGGCGACCAGTCGTGAATCCCTGGAGATTTCTTATCGCAATGCTATTGCGCGTTTATTAACGCTGGAAGAAGAGGATATTTTGAAAAAAGCACATAATGTTGAATAAAAGAAGTGCGGTAAATTTACCGCACTTCTTTTTTACTTATTTTTTTTACTTGCTTTTCTACTTGGCCTGTTCCGTTTGCATGTACAGTAAACGCTCAATATTGGTTAAATAATGTCCGAGTTCTTGGGTTTCCGGGCGATGAACGTAAGGAATTTTACCTAATAGCGGTGCATCAATATGATTTTCAAGAAATTCTACGATTTCCGCATAATGACTTAATAACGGATTAATACGATTTGCCACCCAGCCTAATAATGGAACGCCTAGATTCTGAATGGCTTGCACAGTTAATAATGCGTGATTAATACAACCATCTTTAATGCCAACTACAAGCACCACGGGCATTTTGCGGGATTTCACCCAATCGGCAAAAGTTTTACCTTCAGCCATCGGCGTCAACAAACCAAACGACCCTTCCACCGCAACTGATTGATATTTTTGAGTTAATTCATCAAGCATTTGATTGATTTTAGCCAACTTTATACGTTCTTTGGCTTCAACCAACATTGGCAAAGTGTGATCAAAAGTATAAGCGTTAATTTCTTCGTAACTTACCGCCTGTTTGGTTGAATCCATCAAGGTCAGTACATCGTAATTTTCTTTATTATCATAATCCGACGTGAAAGTTTGCTCGACAGGATAAACGCTCTCTTCCGAACTACAAGCAATCGGTTTAAAACCGACAATATTCACGCCTTTATTTTGCAAAGCTTGAATAATCGCGCGACAAGCCGTCGTCTTACCGACATTGGTATCAATCCCGGTAATAAAAAAGCTGCTCATTTTCCTCTCCTTTAAATTTTATTAGGCTTAAACTATGGCCTAAAAGAGCGCCGATTCTAAAAGAGTTTTTTTACGAGAAATTTGAGCTAACGCAAAATTTCGCACCTTTCAGACAAGAATTAATCGATTATTTGATCTCACTCAAACTATTAAATAATCCATCGTCTTGCTTAGGTACTTGTAAATAAAACCCTTGTGCCTCAAGTTTCTTACAAACTTCCGCTTTATCGGCATTGTGAAGCGGTTTATTGCCGGCAAGATTAAACATCATAAGCAATTCGGGTTTACCGAAATGGCTTAGTAATGCATCCGGCACGGCGGAAAAATCATCACGCATCGGCACATAAAGATAACTTCCCGGTTTTTTGGGACTTTTATAAATACTACACAACATTTTGTTTTCCCTTTTCAACATCTCTACTGTTCGTTATAAAAATTCGCCGATATTACGCTAAAAACTAAAACTACTGTGCATTAGCGCGTCTATCGAAGTATCAAAATAGCACCGCATTGGAGCGGCTTCCAATGCGGTGCTATTTAGCAAGTTCAAATTCGACGCCAAGAGCAAGCCAAAAACGCTTGCCGCCTCAGAGTATTTTGTGCATTTTCGCCATTACTACGTATCGATTTACAATATCTCCGTCGGGTAGTGATAATTTAAAATTTCACCCTTTCCGTCTTTATAATTGATTTGCGCGAGCGTCGCCGGATAAAAACTAATTGGATTACGCTTGCCGTAAAGCTCGGCGACGATCTCGCCGACTAAAGGCAAATGAGAAATGAGCAAAATATTTTTCATTCCCTCATTTTCCAATACGGAAAGATAATCTGCCACCGATTCTGCGTTGCCGTAAGGCGTAATACCTTCCCAAATTTCTTGTAGCGACGAGAGTTCACCCGCAAAAGCGCGATTAACTTGTTCGAAGGTTTCCTGCGCCCGTTGATAAGGGCTGACCAACACGCGTTCCAATGCGGTCGCGTTTAACTGTTTCGCAAGCCAAAGCCCTTGCGCAAAGGCTTGTTTTTTGCCGTATTCCGTTAAACGACGCGCTTTGTCCGTTTTCGCCATTACTTCGGCTTCACCGTGACGCATAATAAAAATTTTCACGTAGCTTTCCTAACTTTAACCAAAAAATCGACCGCACCTTAAAGATGCGGTCAAAATGTATTAATTTGCTTTTACGGCTTCGGCGATTTGTTCCGCGCATTGTTGCGCTAATTCGCCGTCTTGGCATTCCACCATTACGCGAATCAACGGTTCAGTACCGGATTTGCGCAACAAAATTCGGCCTTTACCGGCCAAACGTTTTTCCGCATCGGCCGCCGCCACTTTCACCGCATTGCTGTCAAGTGGATTCTCACCGCCGGCAAAACGCACGTTAATTAATACTTGTGGGAATAATTTCACCGCGCCGGCCAATTCGTTTAACGAAAGTTTATGTTTTGCCATCGCCGCTAACACGGCTAAGGAGGCGACAATACCATCGCCGGTGGTATTTTTATCGGAAATAATGATATGACCGGAATTTTCCCCTCCCAAGGTCCAATCGTTTTCCTGCATTTTTTCAAGCACATAACGATCGCCTACATTCGCGCGGAGAAAAGGCACACCAAGCATTTTAAGCGCGATTTCAAGGCTCATATTGCTCATTAAGGTGCCGACTACACCACCTTTTAATTGACCGGATCGCAAAGCTTCACGGGCAATGATGAAGAGAATTTGGTCACCATCCACTTTGTTGCCGAGGTGATCCACCATCATAATGCGGTCGCCGTCGCCATCGTAAGCCAAGCCGAGATCCGCTTTGGTTTCCAATACTTTTTCTTGCAATGCACGTACATCGGTCGCACCGCATCGTTCATTGATATTCACACCATTCGGTTCACAGCCAATTTCGATAACATCCGCGCCTAATTCGCGCAATACATTCGGTGCGATATGATAAGTAGCACCATTTGCGCAATCTACCACGATTTTATAACCTTCCAAGCCTAAATGTGCCGGAAAAGTACTTTTACAAAATTCGATATAACGTCCTGCCGCGTCATTAATACGGCTGGCTTTCCCCAGCTCTGCCGACTCAACGCAATCCATCGGTTGTTCAAGCATACTTTCAATTGCTTCTTCAATTTCATCCGGCAATTTTGTGCCTTGTGCAGAAAAGAACTTAATTCCGTTGTCGTAATAAGGATTATGCGAAGCAGAAATCACAATGCCCGCCTCTGCTCGAAAAGTACGGGTTAAATAAGCAATGGCCGGCGTCGGCATCGGGCCGGTGAATGCCGCGGATAACCCTGCCGCAGCTAACCCTGCTTCCAATGCGGATTCCAACATATAACCGGAAATACGCGTATCTTTTCCGATTAACACGGTTTTTGATCCTTGCGAAGCTAACACTTTGCCCGCCGCCCAGCCGAGTTTAAGCGCGAAATCAGGTGTGATGGGATAACTGCCGACTTTACCGCGTACGCCGTCAGTACCGAAATATTTACGATTTTCCATAATGAAATTCCTTTAATTTCTTCTCTTTTCTAAATAATTAAGCATTTATTGTTGCCTGCCAAACTTTAAGCGCGTCCGCCGTAGCCGCCACATCATGCACGCGCAAAATTCTCGCACCGTTTTGCGCCGCAATTAAGGCGCCAACCGCACTGCCGATAAGACGTTCTTCAACCGGTTTATCCAGCACCGCACCAATCATTGATTTACGCGATAATCCTACCAATAGTGGATAACCGTCTTCACAAAAGGTGGTTAATCGCTGCAATAATTGATAATTGTGTTGCACGGTTTTACCAAATCCGAAGCCCACGTCCCAAATTAAATTTTCTTTACGTACGCCTGCCGCAATGCATTCTGCCGAACGGTTCCGCAAAAATGCCAACACATCTTGCACGACATCCGTATATTTTGGATTTGCTTGCATGGTGCGCGGTTGGCCTTGCATATGCATAATGCAAACAGGCAAGCCAAGCTCTGCGGCGGCTTGCAAGGCATTCGGTTGTTGCAATGCACGAATATCATTAATTAAATCCATACCGACTTTTGCCGCTTCGCGCATCACAAGCGCTTTGGAAGAATCTACCGAAATCCAACAATCAAAACGCTGGCGCACCGCTTCCACTAAAGGTACGACACGCTGCAACTCTTCTTGCTCGGAGACCTCTTCCGCCATAGGACGAGTAGATTCGCCGCCAATATCAATAATTGCAGCACCCTCATTAAGCATTTTCTCCGTTTGGAAAAGCGCTTTGTCGAGACGAAAAAATCGCCCACTGTCCGAAAATGAATCAGGGGTGAAATTTAAAATTCCCATAATTTGAGGTGCGGATAAGTCCAGACATTTGCCATTGGCGTAAATTTTCATAAAAACGGTGATTTTCTAAGGTGAGTTTGAGGTGCGGAATTATAACGAAATCAAGGAGGGAAAAAAACAATAAGAAAAAATAAAGCCTTTCCGTTTGGAAAGGCTTTGTTTGATTATTCGGAATCTTTTGAATTTTCAAGCGGCGTTTCTTCTGATTTTATTTCAGTCGTTGTGCTTGCATAAGCCGCTTGCGACGTTTTCGGTTCTTCCCAACCTGGCGGTGGAGTCACCGGCTCACGCTTCATCAATTGCTTGATTTGCGCTTCTTCAATAGTTTCATATTTTACCAGCGCATCTTTCATCGCGTGTAAGATATCCATATTGTCGATAAGCAGCTGTTTCGCACGTTGATAATTGCGATTCACAATCGCACGAACTTCTTCATCAATCACATGAGCGGTTTCATCAGACATATGTTTGGCTTTCGCCATGGAACGCCCTAAGAACACTTCGCCTTCATCTTCGGAATAAAGAATCGGCCCGAGTTTGTCGGAAAAGCCCCATTGCGTCACCATATTACGGGCAATATTAGTCGCCACTTTAATATCGTTAGACGCACCGGTAGAAATATTTTCTTCACCGTAAATCAACTCCTCCGCCAAACGCCCCGCATATAACGTAGAAAGTTTGCTTTCCAATTGTTTTTGGCTAATGCTGATTTGATCGCCTTCCGGCAAGAAAAAAGTAACACCTAAAGCACGACCGCGTGGAATGATCGTTACTTTATGCACCGGATCATGTTCCGGCACCAAATAACCGACGATCGCATGACCAGCCTCGTGATAAGCAGTGGATTCTTTTTGCTTGTCGGTCATGATCATGGTGCGGCGCTCCGGCCCCATATTGATTTTGTCTTTCGCTTTTTCAAACTCAAGCATCCCGACAGTACGTTTGTTCATACGTGCAGCAAACAACGCCGCTTCGTTCACCAAGTTTGCCAAATCTGCACCGGAATAGCCCGGCGTACCGCGCGCCAATGTCATCGCATCAACATCATCGGCTACCGGTACTTTACGCATATGAACTTTTAAAATTTGCTCGCGTCCTCGTACATCCGGCAAGCCTACAACTACTTGGCGGTCAAAACGTCCCGGTCGGGTCAATGCCGGATCAAGCACATCCGGACGGTTGGTCGCCGCAATAACGATAACACCATCATTGCCACCGAACCCGTCCATTTCCACCAACATTTGATTTAGAGTTTGTTCACGTTCATCATGACCACCGCCTAAACCAGCACCGCGTTGACGTCCCACCGCATCGATTTCATCAATAAAAATCAAGCAAGGCGCGTTTTTCTTCGCCTGTTCGAACATATCACGCACGCGGGAGGCCCCGACACCAACGAACATTTCAACGAAATCGGAACCGGAAATAGTAAAGAATGGCACTTTCGCTTCGCCGGCAATGGCTTTGGCAAGCAAGGTTTTACCGGTCCCAGGAGGTCCCACCATTAAAATTCCTTTTGGAATTTTACCGCCTAAATTTTGAAATTTATTCGGATCGCGTAAGAAATCAACTACTTCGCCCACTTCTTCTTTTGCTTCGTCACAACCCGCCACATCGGCAAAAGTCACTTTAATCTGATCTTGATTAAGCATTTTCGCACGGCTTTTACCGAAGCTCATAGCTTTCCCGCCACCACCCTGCATTTGGCGCATGAAGAAAATCCAAACGCCTACAAGGAATAGCATCGGGAACCAAGAAATTAAGATTTGTGAAAGGAAACTGCGTTTTTCAAAGGGTGTGCCTTCCACTTTAACTTTCTTGCTAAGTAAGTCATCTAATAATTTCTTATCTTCCAACGGTGGCATAACGGTCATATATTTAGAACCGTCATTTTTGGTTACCGTAATTTCGTTGGTATCAAAACGTGCTTCTCTTACCTGACCATTGCTTACGTCATAAACAAAAGTCGTATAATCGGTAGAACTCTCTGCCGAAGAGCCGTTGAAGCTTTGGTATGCTGTCATCATAACGACCGCAACCACAATCCAAAGGACTAAATTTTTGACCATATCGTTCAAAGTTTAACCTGCCTTTCCTTAAGTTAATAAATTCGACACAAGATACTATATATTGCCAACGCTGAAAAGCTATCGGAGCGATTAGCCTTTATACCCCATCGCCACAATATAAACTTCACGCGAACGCCCGCGCGACGCTTCTGGTTTACGGACTTTCACGATATTAAAAAGAGCGCGTATCTCTTTCAAATATTCGTCAAAACCTTCACCTTGGAATACCTTTACCACGAAACTGCCTTTGCTTGCCAACACTTGTTTGCACATATCCAAGGCGAGTTCCACCAAATACATCGCTCGCGGAATATCTACCGACGGCATTCCGCTGAAATTCGGTGCCATATCGGACAGCACCGCATCCACTTTGTCTTTACCGACGCGCTCTAACAAGGCATTCAATACTTTCTCATCACGAAAGTCGCCCTGTAAAAAATCCACCCCGACTATCGGATCCATTTCTAAAATATCGCAAGCAATCACTCTGCCCTTACCGCCGATTTGGCTCACCGCATATTGCGACCAACCACCCGGCGCAGCACCGAGATCAACCACCGTCATACCCGGCTTAAATAAATGATCCGTTTGTTGAATTTCATCAAGCTTAAAATAAGCACGCGAACGCAGTTTTTGTTTATGAGCTTTCTGCACAAACGGATCTTTAAAATGTTCATTTAGCCAGCGAGAAGAACTCGCCGAACGTTTTTTCTTTCCCATAATTTCTGTTTTTATATCATTTTTGTAGTAGTTTCGCCTATATTTGGATACAATCTGCCGAATTCAAGACCTGAGGAGTTTAAAAGTGCGGAAAGCACCGCATTGATAGCTCCTCATTATTTATTGCTATAGGATTCCTTATGACAACCTTATCAACCAAACAAAAACAATTTCTTAAAGGCCTTGCACACCATCTTAATCCAGTGGTTATGCTCGGCAACAACGGTTTGACCGAAGGCGTATTGGCCGAAATTGACAATGCGCTTGATTATCATGAACTTATCAAAATAAAAATTGCCGGTGCCGAGCGCGAAACCAAACAATTAATCATCAATGCAATTGTACGTGAAACAAAAGCCTCAAAGGTGCAAACCATCGGCCATATTTTGGTCCTTTATCGCCCGAGCGAAGAGGCTAAAATTCAGCTTCCGCGTAAATAATTATTATCGTTGTAGGGGCAAATACATGCGCCCCTACTGTTTAACTATTCGTAATTCACTTCAATAATTTCAAATTCCACCGTGCCGCCCGGTGTAACGATATTCACGGTATCATCTAGTTCTTTTCCGATCAAACCGCGTGCAATCGGCGAATTCACCGAAATTAAGCCGGCCTTAATATCCGCTTCGTCATCTCCCACGATTTGATAAGTCACCTCATCATCAGTATCGGTATTCACTAAAACCACCGTTGCACCGAAAATCACCTTGCCGTTATTTGGTAACCTAGTCACATCAATCACTTGCGCATTACCGAGTTTACCTTCAATTTCTTGAATACGACCTTCGCAGAAACCTTGTTGCTCGCGTGCTGCGTGATATTCCGCGTTTTCCTTTAAATCACCGTGTTCACGGGCTTCCGCAATGGCCTTAATAATTTCCGGACGACGTACATTTTTCAAAAAATCTAATTCCTTTCTTAACAATTCAGCACCACGAACGGTCATCGGGATTTGTTTCATAGCCTGTTTCCTTAAAATTTAGTCAAAAAGAAAACCACGGCAAAATCCGAGAATTTTGCCGCAGTCCACTAAAGTGTTAAACAAAATCGATAAAATGGGTAAATCAGGTTTACACTCATTCATTCGGTGGCTATTATTGTTCGCCTAAAAAAAAATAGCAACCAAAACCCGCAAATATGACTCGATTACCTTTAATTTCAACCCTATTTCGTACCCTTTTTATTTCCTTTGGACTTTCTTTTAACGCAGTCGCAGAAGTGAACGTTGCCCCCTTGATCGCGAATTTGCCGGAAGGCGCCAGCACTGCAGTTATCGCAAAAAATATCGATCAAAATAAAATTGTCATTGATTACAATGGTTCCACCTTTATGTTGCCGGCAAGTACCCAAAAAGTATTTACCGCCGTGGCGGCAAAATTAGTATTAGGCGACGAATTCAAATTTGATACTGCATTACTCACTAACGGAAAAATCCAAAACGGTGATTTGGACGGCAACTTAATCGTCCGCTTTACCGGCGATCCCGATCTCACTAGCGGACAACTTTACGACTTACTCGCCGAATTGAAAAAACAAGGCGTGAATAAAATTAACGGCGATTTAGTGTTAGATACATCGGTTTTCTCCAGTCACGACCGTGGCTTAGGTTGGATTTGGAATGATCTCACGATGTGTTTCAACTCACCGCCTTCCGCCGCTAATATCGATAACAACTGTTTCTACGCAGAACTTGATGCCAATCAAGCACCGGGTGAAACCGTTAAAATTAATGTACCGGCGCAATTCCCCATTCAAGTGTTCGGGCAAGTTTATATCGCGGATAGCAACGAAGCGCCTTATTGCCAATTGGACGTAGTGGTGCACGATAATAATCGCTACCAAGTAAAAGGCTGTTTAGCGCGTCAAACCAAACCCTTTGGTTTAAGTTTCGCCGTGCAAGATCCCGATGCCTATGCCGCGGCCATTATTCAACGCCAATTAAAACGTCTTGGCATTGAATTTAATGGCAAAGTTTTGCAACCGCAAAAAATGCAGCAAGGTCAATTGCTCGTGCAACATTTTTCCAAACCGCTACCGGATTTATTGAAAAAAATGATGAAAAAATCCGATAATCAAATTGCCGACTCGCTATTCCGCGCAGTCGCCTACCATTACTACAAACGCCCCGCCTCCTTCCAACTCGGCACCCTCGCAGTAAAATCCATATTACAAAAACAAGGCATCAAATTCGGCAACAGCATCTTAGCCGACGGCTCCGGCCTTTCGCGCCACAATCTTGTTGCGCCGAAAACCATGCTTTCCGTGCTGGAATACATCGCCCGCAACGAAGACAAACTTCATTTAATGGAAACCTTTCCCATCGCCGGAGTGGACGGTACCATCAGCGGTCGTGGCGGTTTAATTAATCCGCCGTTAGTAAAAAACGTTATCGCTAAAACCGGCTCGCTGAAAGGCGTATATAACTTAGCCGGTTTTATGAACAACGCCCGAGGTGAAAAAGTCGCTTTCGTTCAATTTATTAACGGCTACTCTACCGGTGAACTCGAAAGCAAAACGAAACGCGGCCCGTTAGTACAGTTTGAAAGCGCACTTTATAACGCGCTCTACAAAGACTAAACGTCTAAAAACGACTTGTTAAAATAGCACCACATTGAAGCCTTATCCCACAAGCTTTCAATGCGGTGCTATTTTTACCTTCCGTTTTCCGGCCGGTATTCGAATTTAACCGTAACAGGAAAAGCCGCTTAGTCCGCGTCAAAACAAAATAAAAGTGATTCATTCATCAGGCGGAATGCCATATGAGTTTAGAAAAACCATCAAAATTCTGCCCAAACAGGTTTTACACCTTCCGGCAATGCCAAATTCTTGCCTAATTCCACCCAGCCGCAAGGGAAATGAAAATCCGATCCGACAGAACCCAACAAATCAAATTCATTCGCCCAACGCGCCAATATCTGACGTTGGTCCTTCGTTTGACCGCAATCCGCTATTTCCACACCATCACCGCCCCAGGTTTTAAAATCCGCGATTAGTCGGCGCACCCACTTTCCCGTCATGTTATAACGTAACGGATGGGCAATAACCGCTATTCCACCGGCGGCATGAATAGTTTCAATAGTTGTGGGAATACTCGTCCATTCGGCTTTCACGAAAGCGGATTTGCCCGGTCCTAAATAGCGTTTAAATGCCTGGCCGTCATTTGAAACTTTGCCGATTTGTACCAAATATCGGGCATAATGAGCGCGCGTAACTTCGCCATCTGCAAGGGTTTTGGCGCCTTCATAGGCATTAGAAATACCCACTTTTTCCAATTTTGCACTAATTTCTAACGCCCTTTTTTCGCGTAGTATTTTTTGGTTTTCCAAAAGGGCGAGCATTTTCGGATGCATTTTATCAAAATTCAGTCCAACAATATGAATGCCACGCCCTTCCCAATCTGTCGAGATTTCTACACCACTAATCAGCGCTATGCCAATTTCATCGGCAGTTTGTTTAGCCTCATCAATACCCGCAACGGTATCGTGATCGCATAACGCCAGTACATTGACGCCCTGTTCAAATGCACGCAGCACCACTTCTCGCGGTGAAAGTACGCCGTCCGATGCGGTGCTGTGGCAATGTAAATCGTATTTTTTCGTCATTATTTAATTGCGTTTACTAATTCTTTGACCAATTTCGGGCCTTGATAAATTAAGCCGGAATACACTTGCAATAGCTCGGCTCCCGCGGCAATTTTTTCTTGCGCGTTTGACACGCCGTCGATGCCACCACTGCCGATAATTGGAATCTGCCCTTTCAATTCTTTGTGCAAACGCTTGATAACCGCTGTGCTTTTGTGTTGTAACGGCTTGCCGCTTAAGCCGCCTTGTTGCTCGGCATTATTTAATCCCGCGACAGTGTCACGTGAAATAGTGGTATTGGTCGCAATGACGCCGTCCATTTTATAACGCACCAAGGCATCGGCAATTTGCACCAATTCACTTTCCGATAAATCCGGTGCAATTTTCACCGTAATCGGTACGTATTTGTTATATTGCTCCGCCAAAATTGCCTGACGCGCCTTAATGCTTTGTAGTAAATCATCGAAATAATCGCCGTATTGCAACCGGCGCAAATCCGGCGTATTCGGCGATGAAATATTCACGGTAATATAGCCTGCGTAGTTATAGGCTTTATTCAAGCAAAAAATATAATCGTCTTTACCGTGTTCCAACGGCGTTTGCTTATTTTTGCCGATATTAACGCCGATTACGCCTTTATAACGGGCGTTTTTTACATTTTCGACTAAATAATCAATGCCCTTATTATTGAAACCGTTGCGGTTGATAATACCTTCTGCTTCGATCAAACGAAACTGGCGCGGTTTGGCATTGCCGTCTTGCGCAAGGGGCGTTACCGTGCCCACTTCAATAAAACCGAACCCCAACGCACCAAAGCCGTCAATCGCCTCACCGTCTTTATCGGCACCCGCTGCCAACCCGATCGGATTCGGAAAAAGCACGCCCATCACCATTTTTGGCGAACCTTTCGGCGTACCGATTAAGGATTTTAAAAGCGACTGGAACCAAGGCTTTCCTGCCAGTTTCAAACATTGAATAGTAAAATTATGCGCCTTTTCCGCATCCATTTGGAAAATCGCCTGACGAAATAACTGATACATACTTGTTTATCTCTTGGAACAGGTATAAAACCTGTCCTAATGTGACCCTTCGACTTATTGCAACGCTTTTTCAATCTTCTCAAATAAATCTTTAGAAAGATTTTCCACCGTACTTAATCGCTCTAACGCACGTTTCATTAAAGTTTGGCGTTGTGCATCGTAGCGGGCAAAGTGAATTAACGGCTCAATTAAACGCGCAGCCACTTGCGGATTGCTGTCATTTAATTTGATTAAAATATCCGTTAGGAAGCGATATCCTGAACCGCCTATTTTATGGAAAGCCTTGAGATTTTGATTAACAAAGCTCCCCACCAATGCACGTAAACGATTTGGGTTGTTGAAATTAAAACTTGGATGATCCATCAAACGGTTCACAACCTCTAATACATTTTCATCCGGTCGGGTGGCTTGCAAAGCGAACCATTTATCCATGACCAAGCCATCGTGTTGCCATTTTTGCTCAAAATCAGCAAGCAACGTATCGCGACAAGCCAATGCGGTGCTGGTGGCGGCACTCAACGCGGCAAGCTTGTCTGTCATATTGTCGGCAGAATTGTAATGTTTCTGCACAATATTATTACCAAGTGACGTATATGCCAAATAGCTTAAACACAAGTTACGCATAGCACGAAGGGCTATATCTTGCTGTGTGACACGGTAGTCTTCTAAGCGGATGTAATTATAGGTTTTGAGCAACGGCTCTTTCAAATATTCCGCTATCGCGCGCAACATAAACTCACGCGCTGCCGTAATACCGTCCGGATCAATGGTTTTGAAATTTTCGGCAAATTCAAGATTACTCGGTAAAGTTAAAATTAACGCAGCGAGTTCAACATTTTCTTCGTAATGATCTAACACTTGGGAGAGTGCCACTAAAATTTGCGGAGAAATTTCAAATTCTTCGTTTTGTTGAAAATGCGCTACGTTACGTCGTAATTCATTCACAAATAATATTTGTGCTGCATCCCATCGAACGAAAGAATTTTCGGCAAATTTCAATAAAACAAGAAGCTGCTCCGTGGTGAAAGCGTAATCTAATTTCACCGGTGCGGAAAAATCCGCCAACAAGGCAGGCACCGGACGGCCGTATATGCCGTGAAATTCGAATATTTGCTCTTTTTCAGTAACGTTTAATACTTCACTCAACGGTTCGCCATTACATTGCAACATTTGTTTGGTGCCGTCTTGCGCATACAAAGCGATTTTAACCGGAATATGCAAATTTACTTTTTCCATTTGATCGGCGGTCGGCGGTGTAAATTGAGACACCTTCAGACGATAGCTGTGCGTTTGTTCGTCGTAAGCATCGCTAATGAATAATTCCGGCGTACCGGATTGGCTGTACCAACGACGAAATTGGGTTAAATCAAAATCGTTTGCACGTTCCATTGCGGAAATAAAATCTTCGCAAGTCGCCGCTTTACCGTCATTTTCGGCGATATAAAGCGCCATACCTTTTTGGAAGCCTTGCTCGCCTAATAAGGTGTGCAACATACGAATCACTTCCGCGCCTTTTTCATACACCGTTACAGTATAGAAATTATTCATTTCAATCACTTTTTCCGGACGAATCGGGTGCGCCATCGGCCCTGCATCTTCGGCAAATTGCGTGGTACGTAGGAATTTTACATTGTTAATACGATTTACCGCACGAGAACCGGTATCGGAGGAAAATTCTTGATCACGAAAAACCGTTAAGCCTTCTTTTAAGCTTAGTTGGAACCAGTCACGGCAAGTTACGCGGTTACCCGTCCAGTTATGAAAATATTCGTGCGCAATGACGCTTTCAATGGCGAGATAATCGTCATCCGTCGCGGTTTGTGGATTGGCGAGCACAAATTTCGAGTTGAAAATATTTAAGCCTTTATTTTCCATTGCGCCCATGTTGAAGAAATCCACGGCGACAATCATATAAATGTCTAAATCGTATTCCAAATTGAAGCGTTCTTCGTCCCATTTCATCGCTTTCTTCAAACTTTCCATCGCCCAATCGGCACGATCGAGATTGCCGCGATCCACATAAAGTTCCAACGTCACTTCTCTGCCGCTTTGAGTAACGAATTTGTCTTGCAATAAATCAAAATTGCCCGCCACTAAAGCAAATAAATAGCTTGGTTTCGGAAACGGGTCATTCCATTCCACCCAGTGACGACCATCGGCTAAATCACCGGTCTCAATGCGGTTCCCATTGGAAAGTAGAAACGGATATTTGGTTTTATCGGCCGTGATTTTGGTTGTATAGCGCGCCAATACGTCAGGACGATCCAGCATATAAGTGATTTGACGGAAGCCTTCTGCTTCGCATTGGGTACAAATGCCTTCGCCGGATTGGTATAAACCTTGTAATGAGGTATTTTCGGCAGGAACAAGAATCGTCACAATTTCCAGCTCAAATTCGTCCATACTTTTGCCTGTTAAATTCAGCGTTAAACCTTCACCGTCTTGTTGATAAGCGGTGAAAGGTTTGTCGTTAAATTTAATTGAGGCGAATTGGAAACTATGACCGTCTAAGCGAAGGGTTGTCGCATTTTTATTTAAACGTTTGAATTTTGTGGTCGCCGTGACAACGGTATGTCTTGGATCCAGTTGAAAATCCAAATAAATATCCGTTACAGTGAAATCAGGTTGTTTATAATCTTTTCTATATTTTGCCTTGGCTAACATAATCTGCTCTTTTCTAACAAAAAAACCGCGCCTAGAATAAAATTTTACGACTCAACTTGCAATGAGATTTTCCTTCCCCAAGCGAAGGCAAACGTTTGCTCAAAGCAGCGAAATTATGCTATTCTACGCCCGTTTTTTCTTTATATTGAGAGCAAATCAATGTCAGCCAATCAACCACAAATCGCCATCGTTATGGGCTCCAAAAGCGATTGGGCGACCATGCAGGAAGCCGCGCAAATTTTGGATACGCTTCAACTGCCTTATCACGTGGAAATCGTTTCCGCCCACCGCACGCCGGACAAACTCTTTACGTTCGCCGAAAACGCGCAGCAAAACGGTTATAAAGTCATCATTGCCGGCGCCGGCGGTGCCGCGCATTTACCGGGCATGATTGCCGCAAAAACCCTCGTCCCCGTTTTGGGCGTGCCGGTCAAAAGTTCCATGCTAAGCGGCGTGGACAGCCTGTATTCCATCGTGCAAATGCCGAAAGGCATTCCGGTCGGCACATTAGCCATCGGCCCGGCGGGCGCCGCCAATGCGGCTCTGTTAGCAGCACAAATTTTAGCGGCTTGGGATGGCGAATTGCGTTCGCGCTTGCAAGCGTTCCGCGAAAATCAAACCAATGCGGTGCTGGATAATCCGGATCCGCGCGTTTAAAAACATTTAGAAAACTGACCGCACTTTCAAAGTGCGGTTGTTTTTTCATTCATTTTCATAAGAAGAAACCTCATGCAAAAATCCTCTCTCTATCCCCCTGTTTACGTACTCGGCAATGGTCAATTAGGCCGCATGTTGCGCTACGCCGGCGCGCCGTTGGATATTCAAGTCGAGCCTCTGGCATTCGATGCGCCGCTGTTTGATTTACCGCCGAATGCGGTGCTCACGGCGGAGATCGAACGTTGGGAAAAAACGCCGTTAACCGAACTCCTCGGCAATCATAAAAATTTTGTGAATCAAAACGTGTTCAGTTTATTAGCCGATCGTTTCACGCAAAAATCGCTGTTGGACGAATTGATACTTCCCACTTCGCCTTGGTGTTTATTAAAAGACAAGCATCAATGGCCGGACGTATTCCAAACTATCGGCGAAAAAGTCGTAGTAAAACGCCGTACGGGCGGTTATGACGGTCGCGGGCAGTGGATTATCGATGATGAAAATAAAAATGAGATTAGCGACGAGCTTTTCGGCGAAGTAATTGCGGAGAAATTTATTCCCTTCGATTACGAAGTATCGATTGTCGGCGCGCGTTTCAAAAACGGTGAAAAACGTTTTTATCCGGTCACGCACAATTTGCAGCAAAACGGCATTTTGCGCTATAGCGTTGTGAGCACCGCATTGACGCAACAGTTTGCTCAACAACCCGCGCAGCAAAAACAAGCGGAAGCCATGCTAGGCAAAATTATGGATAAGCTTAATTATGTCGGTGTGATGGCGATGGAATGTTTTGTGGTTGGCGATCAATTGCTGATTAATGAACTGGCGCCGCGCGTGCATAACAGTGGCCACTGGACGCAGTTCGGTTGTTCCATAAGCCAATTTGAATTGCATTTACGTGCTCTGCTCGATTTGCCTACGCCGCAATTACAAATTTTCGCGCCGAGCGTGATGGTCAATTTAATCGGCACGGAACACAACGCACAATGGCTCAACACGCCGTTCGCGCAGCTGCATTGGTACGGCAAAGAAGTACGCCCGGGGCGTAAAGTCGGTCATATTAATTTGACGCATCCGGATAAAACCATTTTGATTCAGCTATTGGAAAAACTGCGTGGTGAGTTACCGGATGATTATCAATCCGGCCTAAACTGGGCAATTGAGCAATTAAAATAAATTCATTTTTAACCGCACTTTTTTAAGGCGGATTAACCTCCTTAAAGTGCGGTTAAATTTTGCGGCGTTTTTGCTTGCTAAAGGCAAAAGGTTGCAGTATAAGAACAGCAAATAAATTTCCATAACACACATCAAAAGAAGGAAAACGCTATGTTTGAAAATATCAAAGCCGCGCCGGCGGATCCGATTTTAGGCTTAGGCGAAGCATTCAAATCAGAAACTCGTGCAAATAAAATCAATTTAGGTATCGGCATATATAAAGACGCACAAGGCGCAACGCCGATTATGCGCGCCGTGAAAGAAGCCGAAACGCGTTTATTGGCGAAAGAAAACAGCAAAAATTACCTCGGCATTGATGGTATCGCCGATTACAATCAACGCACCAAAGCACTTCTTTTCGGCGCAGATAGCCAAATTATTGCGCAAGATCGCGCCAGAACCGTGCAAAGCTTAGGCGGTACGGGCGCACTTCGCATTGCGGCCGAATTTATCAAACGCCAAACCAAAGCGCAAAACGTTTGGATCAGCACGCCGACCTGGCCGAACCATAATGCAATTTTCAATGCGGTGGGTATGACGATTCGCGAATATCATTATTACGATGCCGAACGTAAAGCATTGGATTGGGACAACTTAATCGCCGATTTAAGCAATGCCAATGAAGGCGATGTGGTGCTTTTCCACGGCTGCTGCCATAACCCGACGGGGATCGATCCAACGCCGGAACAGTGGAAACAATTGGCCGAGCTTTCCGTAAAAAACGGCTGGTTGCCATTATTCGACTTTGCTTATCAAGGCTTAGCCAACGGCTTAAATGAAGACGCGGTCGGTTTACGCACGTTTGCCGCCAATCACAAAGAATTATTGGTCGCCAGTTCGTTCTCGAAAAATTTCGGTTTATATAACGAACGCGTGGGCGCCTTCACTTTGGTGGCAGAAAATTCAGACATTGCTGCAACCGCATTAACTCAAGTGAAATCCATTATCCGCACGCTCTACTCCAACCCGGCATCGCACGGTGGCGCAACAGTCGCGACCGTATTAAACGATCCGCAACTTCGCCAAGAATGGGAAAACGAACTGACCGAAATGCGCGAACGCATCAAAAAAATGCGCCATTTATTTGTGCAACTTCTGAAAGAATACGACGCAAAACAGGATTTCGGCTTTATTATGGAACAAAACGGCATGTTTTCCTTCAGCGGTTTAACGCCAGAACAAGTCGATCGCCTCAGAGAAGAATTCGCCATTTACGCCGTGCGTTCCGGCCGTATCAACGTGGCGGGCATTACGGAAGACAATATCCGTTATTTGTGTGAAAGTATTGTGAAAGTGCTTTAATCTAAGCAAAACATACATAAAAGCGCATCTCGGTATGCGCTTTTTGTTTTTAAGGAAAAATTAACAGAAAACGATGTTATCAATACGAATATAAAAATAAGTTAATATTTTTAGATAAAATCTAAATTAAATCTTCTTTCTTTAAAATTTTAACTATAAACACTTTGAGTTTTAATGAAATCTCCCTAAACTTCAAAAGCATTACTTTTTAGGAGGCATTTTTGTGCGGTTTATAAAAATCGTCCTTGTCGGAATCGGACAAATCTTTTTACAAGAAAACGGTTTATCAGGACTTATCATCGCTATCGCCATGTTTTTTAGTCACTGGGCACTAGGCTTAAGTTGTTTACTCGGCTCGCTCATCGGCACCGCATCGGCTATCCTATTGCACTATCCACAAAACGAAATTAAACAAGGTTTATACGGCTTCAACGCCAGCCTAGCTTTTATGTGCACAATCTTCACTTTCGGACTAACCGGCTTATCGCCTTTAATCCTTGCGCTAGGCGCCTTCAATGCGGTGCTCTCCACGCTTCTCATGCGTGAATTCACCAAACGAAACCTCACCGCTTACACCTTTCCTTTTGTTGCGACTTGTTGGCTATTTTGCCAAGGTATAGCGCACTTTGGTTTGTTCGGTTTATCGCAAACTACACCAAATTTAGCGGATCACACCACAACGCTAGATGCCATCAAGCAACCTTTTTACGCTTGGGCGGAAGTTAATTTTGGCGCCGATTTAATTACCGGCTTGCTGTTATTTCTTGCCATCGCAATCAATTCTCCTCGGGCGGCAATGTGGGGCATGACGGCAGCTGTTTTCAGCTCGTTCTTTGCCACTTGCTTGTTCGACATTGAACCAAATCGACTAGCAAACGGCATTTATGGCTTTTCCGCGATTTTATTGGCGTGTGCCTTTGCCGGCAAACGGCTACGAGATTTTGTTTATGTGCTCACCGGCACCGCATTGACCGTAGTGATTCAATTTGGCGTGGCGAAAACGGGCCTCGCTCCTTATACTATCGGGTTTATTGTGACGGCTTGGCTAATGTTATGGTTTAAAAATAAAGTCGATCACAGTACCTTAAGTTCACAAAAACTCAGCAATTTTTTTAATCCGTAAAATCAATAAAAGGACGGCAAACATGCATCTAACATCCAGAGAACAAGAAAAGCTGATGCTTTTCCTCGCGGGCGAACTGGCGGCAAAACGCAAAGCGCGCGGGCTAAAATTAAATTATCCGGAAGCCATCGCCTACATCGCCAGCCACTTGCAAGAAGCGGCGCGCGATGGCATGAGCGTAGCGGAGGTAATGCAATATGGCGCAACATTATTAAGTGTTGAAGATGTTATGGAAGGCATCCCAGAAATGGTGCACGAAGTACAGATTGAAGCGACCTTTCCGGATGGTACGAAATTGGTAACGGTACATAACCCAATTAGATAAAAAGAAGTTCCCTTTTAGCAAAGAGAGGGCATTTCGTGCAAATTTAAAAATAGAAGGATTTAAACAATATGATCCCAGGCGAATACAAACTAGCCGAAGGCAACATTCATGCCAATGTGGGGCGAAAGACTGTGAAAATTGATGTGGTGAACAAGGGCGATCGTCCGATCCAAGTCGGTTCACACTATCACTTTTTTGAAACCAACCATGCCCTTGAATTTGACCGCTCATTGGCGCGCGGTATGCGTTTAAACGTACCGTCTGGCAATGCGGTGCGTTTTGAACCGGGCGAAGTCAAGACGGTAGAACTGGTTGCCTTTGGCGGAAACCAAGTGATTTATGGTTTCCATAATGAAATTAGCGGTAAATTATAGGGGGCGATGATGGCATTAACGATTTCAAGAAGCCAATATGTGGCGACTTACGGGCCGACCGTGGGCGATAGCGTGCGTTTGGGCGACACCGATTTATGGGCAACTATTGAGCAAGATTTATTGACCAAAGGCGACGAATGCAAATTTGGCGGCGGTAAAAGCGTACGTGACGGTATGGCGCAATCCGGCACGGCAACGCGCGACAATCCGAGCGTGTTGGATTTGGCAATCACCAACGTGATGATTATTGATGCCAAACTCGGCATCATCAAAGCAGACATCGGTATTCGCGACGGACGTATTGTCGGCATCGGTCAAGCCGGTAATCCTGATACGATGGACGGCGTAACCCCGAATATGGTTATTGGCGCGAGTACCGAAGTACATAATGGCGCACATTTAATCGCCACTGCGGGCGGGATTGACACCCATATCCATTGGATCTGTCCGCAACAGGCACAGCACGCCATTGAAAACGGCATTACTACGATGATCGGTGGCGGCACGGGTCCGGCGGACGGCACCCACGCCACCACTTGTACTCCGGGAGCATGGAACTTACAACGCATGTTCCAAGCGGCAGAAGCCTTGCCTGTGAATGTCGGCTTTTTCGGCAAAGGTAACTGCTCCACCCTTGAACCGCTGCGCGAGCAAATTCGTGCAGGCGCATTGGGCTTGAAAATTCACGAAGACTGGGGTGCAACGCCGGCAGTAATTGATGCAGCGTTAAAAGTGGCCGATGAAATGGATGTGCAAGTGGCGATCCACACCGACACGCTGAACGAAAGCGGTTTCTTAGAAGACACGATGAAAGCGATTAACGGACGCGTGATCCATACCTTCCACACCGAAGGTGCGGGCGGCGGACACGCACCAGACATTATCAAGGCAGCAATGTATCCGAACGTGCTCCCCGCTTCCACCAACCCGACTCGCCCCTTCACGGTAAACACGATTGACGAGCATTTGGATATGTTGATGGTCTGCCACCATTTGGATAAACGCGTGCCTGAAGACGTGGCGTTCGCCGACAGCCGTATCCGCCCTGAAACCATCGCTGCGGAAGATATTTTGCATGATATCGGCGTGTTCTCGATTATGAGTTCTGACTCGCAAGCCATGGGGCGCGTGGGTGAGGTGGTAACACGAACATGGCAAACCGCCGACAAAATGAAAGCGCAACGCGGCAAACTCGGCAATGAAGGCAACGACAACTTCCGCATCAAACGCTACATTGCAAAATACACCATCAACCCAGCGATTGCACACGGTATAGCCGATCACGTTGGATCATTAGAAGTGGGTAAAATCGCCGACATTGTACTCTGGAAACCGATGTTCTTCGGTGTAAAACCGGAAACCGTAATCAAAAAAGGCTTCATCAGTTTTTCAAAAATGGGCGATCCAAATGCCTCTATCCCAACCCCGCAACCAGTGCTCTACCGCCCAATGTTTGGTAACCAAGGGAAAGCGACTGCCCAAACCGCTGTGTTTTTCGTTTCTGAAGCCGGCAAACAAGCGGATATTCAAGCCCAATACGGCTTAGAAAAAGAGCTCATTGCCGTTAAAGGCTGCCGTAATGTAGGCAAAAAAGACTTGGTGCTAAACAACGCTACGCCTGAAATCACTGTCGATCCTGAGCGTTACGAAGTGCGGGTAGATGGCGAGTTAATCACCTGCGAACCCGCGAAAAAAGTGCCATTGGCGCAGCGGTATTTTATGTTCTAGCGATAGGTACTGTTTTGCGATTATTGGCCAATCGACCAATCACTTAATATCCAATTTGGATACGTACTGCCCCGAGCTTTCGTAAAATTAAAGAAATAATATGAAAATCATCAAGCCAATCCTGCCTGTTATAGAAAATATCTTGGGCAATTTAACCGCACTTCGCGCCGAAGGCAAAATCACTACTCAAACCATTGAACGCGTGCCGTTACAGTGGTATGAAAGCGAACGTAACATCTTACGTAAAACGACTGAAACGGGGCGCGAGGTGGCGTTGCGTTTGCTTAAAGAAGGGCAACGTTTACAACATGATGACGTGGTGTTTCTTAACGATGACTTGGCGATCGTAATCGATATTCAGCCAAGTGAAGTGATTGTGCTTTCGCCGAAAACCCTGCCTGAAATGGCGCGTGCTTGCTATGAAATCGGCAACAAACATTCGCCGCTCTTTTTAGATGGCAATGAAGTCACATTGCCATATGACAAACCGATGTTCGAATGGCTACAAGCGGCGGGATTTGCGCCGCAAAAAGCAGAACGCCGTTTAAGCCAAGCGTTGCGGGCGAACTCAGCGCAAGGTCACGGGCATTCTCATAGCCATTCGCACGATCATCACGGCTATCACCACCACGGAGACGGAAATTGGCACCAGCATTAAATCGCTCATTGACGGATCTCGGCGCATTATTGCACTTGGTCGATCCCACCCTGCCGATTGGCGGTTTTAATCACTCCAACGGCTTGGAAACCTTCGTTCAACAACGTATGGTGGCAAGCAAAGCTACACTTGAAGAATATGTGCAAGCCCAGCTATTACAAAACTGGATTTACAATGACGGCGCCTATTTATCACTCGCGTTTGATGCAATGAACGAAGGTAATTTCAACCGCTTATGTGAGCTGGATTGGCAACTTTCTGCCAGCAAAGTCGCACGCGAAAGTCGCGAAGGCAGCTTTAAACTTGGCATTCGATTACTGAAAATTTTTATCCGCTATGAAACGAACTCACTACTCACCGCATACCAACAAGCGATTACAGAAAAACGCGTGCAAGGCTACTTCCCGATCGTGTTTGCCATGGTCGCCCAAGCGATGGGTTTAAGCAAAGCCGATACGCTCTACGCGTTCTACTACAATGTAGCCGTCAGCGCGATTACCAACGGTGTAAAATTAATTCCACTCAGCCAAATGGACGGACAGGATATTCTATTTAATTTGCGTGATTCACTGGTGCAAGCAGTGGAATTAAGCCTTGAACCCGACGAAGAATGGCTTGGCGCAGCAACTCTTGCGAATGATATTCGGGCAATGCAGCACGAACAACTTTATACCAGATTATATATGTCATAACCTGTAGGCGGTGTGTACCCGGTTCACACACGGAATTGATTTTCGTGCGTAAATTGCAAAATCCATCCACACATCCTACGTAAATCAAAGGAAATAAAAACAAATGCGTAACTACATCAAAATCGGCGTGGCGGGTCCTGTTGGCGCGGGCAAAACAGCGTTAATTGAAAAACTCACCCGAGAAATCGCGTCAAAATACAGCGTGGCGGTAATTACCAACGACATCTACACCCAAGAAGATGCGGAATTTCTAACCAAAAACAGTTTGCTTCCACCGGAACGCATTATGGGCGTGGAAACGGGTGGTTGTCCGCACACGGCGATCCGTGAAGATGCATCGATGAATTTAGAAGCAGTGGACGAAATGGCGACGCGTTTTCCTGATGTGGAAATCATATTTATTGAGTCAGGCGGCGACAACCTTTCGGCCACTTTCAGTCCCGATTTAGCGGATGTGACAATTTTCGTAATCGATGTAGCACAAGGTGAAAAAATCCCACGTAAAGGCGGACCGGGTATCACCCGTTCGGATTTACTCGTCATCAACAAAACTGATCTCGCCCCGTTCGTAGGCGCGGATTTAAGCGTAATGGAAGGTGATGCTCGCCGTATGCGTAATGGTCAGCCGTTTATCTTTACCAATTTAATGAAAAAAGAAAATTTGGACGGCGTGATCGGCTGGATTGAAAAATACGCGTTGTTAAAGAACGTGGAAGAACCGCCGTCGTTAGTTCGATAAATAGGTTCCCTCCGTAAGCGGAGGGAAGAACAGGATTAACTATTTGTGCAAAATGCAATGAACAGCAAGCTCAAACTTTCTACCAAACTCTCCGCCAACGGCAAAACCCAACTTGCCGAGTGTTTCGCCACGCCGCCGTTTAAGCTAATGACGTTGCCAAACTACGGCGAACATTGGCGTGACGGATTGAATGCGGTGCTGATGTCGTCGTCCCCCGGCTTGTTAGGCGGAGATCGATTGGATATTCAAATTCAGCTTACAAAGGCAAGCACACTTTCGTTGAACACCCAGGCGTTTACCCGCGTGCAGGCAATGAATGAAGGCGATCTTGCCGAGCAGATTACGCAGATTCAATTAGCCGAAAACAGCCGATTGTTCTATTTACCGCATCCGTTAGTGCTACACAAAGATTCGGCATTCAAACAAAAAACTCAAATTGAAATGAGCGAAAACAGTGAGTTAATTTACGGCGAAATCGTGGCAATCGGACGCGTGTTAACTCATGAGCGCTTTGCTTTTCGTCAATTTTCTTCCCATTTAAAAATTGTAGCGTGGCAAAATAACGGCCAAAAATGCCCGCTGGTAAGCGATTGTATTCAGTGGCTACCCGCTCAAATGAATTTGACCGCCTTAAGCCAAATGGAAAATTATTCTCACCAAGGCTCGCTGATTTATTTGAACTTAGCAAAAAACGCGGCAGACTTAAAAGACCGATTACAAGAAATTCATGCCATTATCGGAAATCAAAAAAACATGTTGGTCGGCGCATCGTTGCTTCATCAAGCGGGCATAACAGTACGAGCGCTGGGACATCGCGCCGAACAAATTCAGCAACTTTTCGGCACGCTTGCCAACTATCTGCAAGTAAAAAAAGCCTAAAACGTTTCCTTACATTAAGTCTATTGCTGAACATCAAAAATAGCACCGCATTGAAGCCGCCATATACGGGGTTTCAATGCGGTGCTATTTTGTGGGATCGCAGTATGGCTATAACAAACGGCAATCGGTAATAAATGCAAAACCGGTTTTACCGACATCAAATCGAAATCTTGGCAACGTTCAGTGACTTGTCGAGACTTTAAAAAGTAACGTAATAAGCCCGCTCTCGTTGTCGTGAGTCTAAAATTCCTGAATTGAATTCTATCCTTGAATATTAATCAATCGTTAAAATTTAAAAATTTTTAATAATTCAATATAAATCACCTATTAATTCTATCCGGCAAAGCCATTTTACCCCACATAATTCCTACGTATAATGTGCCCCATCAAAGCAAAGAAGCTTAGAACAAAATTAATCAACTAAATATGGAGGAAAATACAATGTCAAAAACATCTATCGGACTAGATAAAGCACAATCTGCAGAACTTGCGGGCAAATTAAACGATCTTCTTGCAACTTACCAAGTTTTCTACACCAACGTGCGCGGTTATCACTGGAATATTAAAGGCGTAAACTTCTTTGAATTACACGCTAAATTTGAGGAAATCTACACGGATTTAATCAATAAAGTGGATGAAGTGGCCGAACGTATCTTAACCTTAGGTTACACGCCGAATAATGCTTACAGCCAATATTTAAAAGCATCACGTATTAAAGAAGAAATCGCGGTAAGCAGCGCACAGGACTGTTTATCGGGCACCTTAGCGGGTTTAAAAGTATTACTTGAACAACAACGTGAAATTCTTGAACTTGCCGGTGAAGCAGGCGATGAAGGGACGAACTCTCAAATGAGCGACTACATTAAAGAACAAGAAAAACTTGTCTGGATGTTCCAAGCCGCTTGTCAAACTTGCCACGCTTAATGCTTGTAAAATAAAAAAACCTACCGGCCGGTAGGTTTTTTATCGCTTCTGTTTAACTTCTATCACTTCCTTTCAGAATCTATGGATGCGTTCTCTCGTCAAGTAAAACAACGCTGAAGAATCACATTAAGCCGGCTAATCCTTTTATTTGCCTCGGCCCGCGTAGATATCGGGTTAAACACAAAACGAATTGAAGTCTCCTAACAGCACCGCATTGAAAGCCGCCATATACGGGGTTTCAATGCGGTGCTGTTTTAATCATCCATTGAGATTAACCGTTCTAATAATTTTCCTAATCCGCTTTGCCGTTTTACCGTTTGACACAGTGCCATTTTCCAGATTTTTTCGTCGGCGAAAACGGTGAGGCGTTGTTTCGCGCGAGTCACGCCGGTAAACACTAATTCGCGCGATAATACAGGATTCGGTTCCGTCGGCAGCACCATTAACGCGTGCTCAAATTCCGAACCCTGGGATTTATGAATCGTCATCATAAACGCCGGTTCATGCGCCGGAATGCGACTGGTCGGCACTTCACGCTTGCCAAACCACACTTTGCCATGCGCCAAACACAAGCCAATGTCGCCGTTATACAAGCGCACATTATGATCGTTTTGCGTAATCATAATCGGCTTGCCGATATACCAATCTTGTTCGTGGCGAAATCGCAGTAAATTTTCGCCACGCAACGCCAATGCGATTTCCCGATTAAGATTTTCTACGCCCAATGCGGTGCTGCGCAGCGCAGTCAAAAATCTTGTCGAATTAAACAGCGCTTGAATCGCTTCCGCATAACTTTCGCCTTCCTGATTAAGTGCATTAAAGTCCCGCTTTTCCAACTGTAAACGACGCAATTGCGTTAAAAAAACACGATAATTTTGCACCGCACTTTGCACCACCCGCCGCACCAATTCGGCCTCATTTTCCGTATTGAAAGCCTGAAAATGCAATTCCGGATATTGTCCGAATAATTCGAGGCTTTCTTCTGCTGCGCCGCGCTGAATCTGCTCGGCTAATTTGCCGATGCCGGAATTTTTATCAAAACGGCGACTAAACGTAAGATGGCATAAAGCATCGCGCAACAGATTCGCATTTTCCGTGCTTGGCACCGTATAACCGCTGGTTTCGCGCAAATAATCTGCCTGCGCACGGCTGTAAGGTTGATGACGCCACTGCGCCAATTCGCCGAGCACCGCACCGGCTTCTACGGAAGCTAATTGTGCTTGGTCGCCCAATAAAATTAAGCGTGTTTCGGGTTTTAATGCGTTAATCAATTTCGCCATTAACGGCAAATCAATCATCGAAGTTTCGTCCACCACCAACACATCTAATTGCAACGGATTACGCGCGTTATGATGCGTATTGTCGTTAAATGCATTAATGCCGAGCAAACTGTGTAAAGTCGATGCGTTTTGCGGTACAGATTGCACTAACGCCTCAGGCAACGCCATTTGGCGGCTTAAAAAACGCAAGGCACTTTGCACTGATTCTTCTAAACGCGAGGCTGCTTTGCCCGTCGGTGCCACCAATTTGATATGCAATTGATGTTGATACAATTCCTGCAACACCAACAACAAACGGGTTACCGTGGTCGTTTTACCGGTGCCAGGGCCGCCGGTAATTACGCAAAACGGGCTTTTAATCGCCGTAGCCACCGCGACTTTTTGCCAATCAATAATATTTGTTGTTGCGGAAAAATCAGATTGCGGGAAATAAGCCGCTAATTTTTCGCGAATTTGCGGTACAGAAAAAGGCAAACGGGGCTCGCTTTTCAAGGCGTTTTTTATATATTGCGCGATGCGATATTCATCTTGCCAAGCGCGATAAAAATACAACGCGTCGAATTGAAACGCCAAGGGCGCAGCATTCACAAGAGGATCTTCAGTAAACGCCGGATGACCACGCAGCCGCTTTTGCCATTGCTCAACCGGCAAGGTTTCAATGCGGTGCCAAATGCGATGCTGAATATCGAGCAGATAATTCCGTTCCGTAACGCGATAGGCCAAACCGAACAAATTGCCCGCTAACGCCGGTTCCAACAGGATACAGGTATTGCCTTGCGCGTAATGCCAACTGCACAGGGCAGCGAGTAAAATCGCCAAATTTTTTACCGGTTCCGGTAAGTCCGTCGGTTGTTTATCGGCAATCAATTTGGCGAAATAATAATCGCCGTGACTGATAATGTTCCGTTCGTTCAGTTCTTTTAACAGGCTTAACATTAAAACGCCTCCTCTATAGCTTGCATCAATTGCACGCTCGGGCGATCAAAAAACACGCCGGATTGAGCTTCACCATTCATACCGCGCAAGAACAAATAAAATACGCCGCCAAAATCGCGTTCGTAATCATAATCACGATCGACACGTTTCAAATAACGGTGTAACGCCAAGCAATACAGCAAATATTGCCAATCGTAATGATGATGTAACATGGCTTTTTGCAATGCCGACGGCGCGTAATCCGCCGTATTTTCACCGAGGAAATTAGATTTGTAATCCAGCAAATAATATTTGCCTTGATGACGAAAAACCAAATCGATGGTGCCACGCAACATGCCTTGAATATCGTCAAATCGCAATGGTTCGCTTGGCAAATGGTGATGGGCTTGCAGCGCTCGGTTAAAATCGGCAACCTTAAAATGCTCACGAATCGCCAAATAAAATGGCATTTCTTTAATACAATCTTGCGCGGCCAAAGCGGCAAGATAGAGCGTCGGATCCGTCGAAAAAGGCGTGTATGCAATTTGCTCAAACCATTTTTGTAACGGTGTCACAAAAGCTTCATCCAACTGCAAATCTTGGCAAAGTTTTTCAAGCGCGGTTTTATCAGCTAACGCACCAAAATCATTTTTTTCCAAATAGCGATGCAATAACGTGCCGGTTTGCGTACCGTGCGGTAAATCTAAACCACTCGGTTCCGTTCTTGATTCAGAAGAAACCGCAAGTGAATTCGGCAAAGTTTCCGATTCAATTTGCCCGTCGTAATCTTTTGCCTCATCAAAAACCATAGCGCTTTTCGATGTATTTTCATCCAGCACGTTACTTTCAGCAAAGTCATTTTGCCAACGATGAGCCCGTTCAATGGCGGTAAAACTGGTGACGTGCCAATTTTGCTCGATTTCACCGTGAAATTGCGCCACGCACAACGTTTCTTGTTGTTCGGATAAAGCTAACGGTGGCAGTTTTACTAAACTTTCGGCCGCACTAATTTGCACGCTTGGCATCCGCGCTTTAAACGCCTCAAGCAACGGCTCAGCGGCATATGCTTGCGGTAAATCCGAAGCCTCGCCGATTTCACCTTGTGTTAACACATAAAGCAACGGGTTCCATTTTTTCTCAAACTGCGTCGGCAAGGCAAACGCCATTTGATATTTCGCACGGGTCAACGCCACATACAGCAAACGCAGTTCTTCGGCGAAAGATTCGCGGTACAATTCCGCCGAATGGCGATTTTGCATATCCCACAAAATCGCGTCTTGCGTTGCGGAATAATAAAGATTGAAGTCTTTGGTTTTATTGTTCGCTTTGCCCGGATCACGGCTCGGTACAGCTAGAAACGGCAACCATACCAAATCGTATTCCAGCCCTTTGGATTTGTGTATTGTCACAATTTTGATTAATTGACGTTCGCTTTCTAACCGAATTTGCGCTTCCTGTCTGCCCTCGCCTTGAATTTGTCGTTCGAGCCAATTAACTAGCGCAGCTTCACTGTCATTTAAGATTGCCGCTTGTTGTAAAATTTCCGCCAAATGTAAAAAATCCGTTAAATCCCGTTCGCCCGTTGGCCGACTTAACAAACGTTCGGCAATGCTTTGTTCCAATAATAATTGATGCAACATCGGCAACACGCCCTGATATTGCCAAGTTTGTTGATAGCGAGCAAAACTATCCGCCCAGCGTTGCCAATCTTGTTCCGAATGCCGAATTTGGTGAATTTCCGCCGCATTTAGGCCGAATAATGCCGTGGCGATGGCATTTAAAATCGATCGTTCGGTGACTTGCAAACAGGCTTTCAACACAAATACCAATTCCTTCGCGACGAGGCTATCAAATACGCTACTTTGATCTGATAAATAAACGGAGGCAATGCCTAATTGCTGCAATTCGTTTTTCACTAAGGCCGCTTCGTTTTTATCGCGCACCAACACGGCAATATCTGCCGCTTGCAAAGGTTTAATATCGTCGCCGCATTGAAAAAATGCTTGCTTTTGCGCCGCACTTTTCAACCAATGCTGAATCGAAACGGCACAGCTGCGCGCCAATGCGGTGCTATCGAGGGAGTCCGAGGTTAAATAAAATCGATAGGCGGGCTCACGTTCGCCTTGCAAATAAAATCGACGATGATCTTCGCGCGCATCCACCGGCGAAAACTCGATATCGTCATAAACAAAAGGCGACGACGAAAAACCGAATAGCGCGTTTACACCGTTCACTACATTTTGTTCGGAACGATAATTTTTAGTTAAATTAAACCGTTCGTCCGCCTGCTCGGCGGCTTTGAAATAAGTGAAAATATCTGCACCGCGAAAACGATAAATCGCCTGCTTCGGATCGCCAATCATAATAAAGCCGCTGTTTTCCGCCGAATTTTCGCGATAGATTTTAGAAAAAATGGCATACTGTTGCGCATCCGTATCCTGAAATTCGTCGATCATGGCAAAAGGATATTGGAACCGGATCATTTCCGCTAATTGTTCCCCCCGTTCACTTTGCAAAGCCTCAAATAACAAACGTAGCAAATCATCGAAAGATTTTTCTTGATGATTGCGCTTGTGTTCAAACAGTTTTTGTCGAATGCCTTGGCGATAATGATAAAGGATCAATTTGCGCAATAAATCGGGCTCAAGCAGTGCCTTGACGCGCGTTTCCAGTTCGCTGAAAATCGGTGCAGTCAAAGGCACCGCGCCTTCTTCTGCATGTTGTGCGAAAGCGGATTGCACGAAATAGCCGCGCAATTTATCGTGCACGACATAATCGTGTGGATTTTCCGCCCATTGATTAATTTGCGTGAGCCAATTTTGCGTGCGCTTGGCTTGATAAATTTTACGATTAAGCGATTTTTTTACGCCTTTGGAATAATTTTTATTGAGTTCGGCAAAAATGAGATCGCCAATGAGCACCGCATTGGAAGCCCATAATTGCTTGATTTCTTGCACGGCGGCAAGTTCTCCGCCAAGATATTGGCGCAAAAATTCATCGGTCGATAAGGATAAGGCTTCGTGATAATCCGTATCTACCCACAGATCCCGCCCCAAATCCGACTTCAACAGCGCCAGCACCGCATCGGGTGAACCCAATTCGGCGGCGATAAAATTCGCAATGGCAAAGGGTTGCGGATAAAAATGCTCGCGCCAAAATTCGTTGGCAAATTGTTTAAGCAAATCCGACTGATCTTTGACTAATTCCAAATTGAAATGCACACCGGAATTGAACGCATATTGCATTAGCATACGACGACAGAAACCGTGAATGGTAAAAATTGCAGCAAGATCCATATTTTGTTCGGCAAGTTTTAAACGTCGAATGGCAAGCGGTAGATCGTCGAGGGTTTTATGCAAATCGGCAAGAAACGCGTCATTGGCAAAGACGGATTCGTCCTTATCTTGCGCATAAGCGGAAAGTTTCCGAATGGCATCGGTAAGGCGTTCGCGGATTTTTTGTTTTAATTCTTCCGTCGCCATTTCCGTAAAGGTCACCACCAAAATTTCTTCCACGTTTAATGGACGAACGAATCGAGGCTCGCCGGCTTGTAACAAAAGTCGAAGATAAAGCGAACCGATAGTGTAGGTTTTTCCTGTGCCGGCTGAGGCTTCAATTAAATTTACTTGATTTAATGGTAATGTGACCGGGTTAAGCGGAATGGGATTTGTCATGGTTTTTAGGGTTAGAAAATAAGTGCGTTTATTTTAGAAGTTAACGGCTATTTTAGCTATGTATTAAGGTGATTTTATTACCAAGCCTTATTTCATTGGCACAGGCTGCCATAAAGAAGTGGAATGAATCTATTCAGAAAAAATAATGGCTTACCTTGCGTAAGCCATTTTTGTTTATTAAAAGTTAATTACCTTATCCGCTTCCACCGTCCAATCGGCAAGTTCAATCAGTGTGCCGATTTCGACGCCTTCCGCTAACGGCAATTCGGTGAGACCGCGTGCATTGGTGCAGGTTTTACAAAGTTTCACCGTGGCCCCTTGCGCCGTTAAAATTTCCAACATTTGCTGTAAATGATAGCCTTCGCCGGGATTTTGTTTTGCTAGTCCGCCGAGCACCGCATCGGACATTAAAAATAGCTTCAAATTCACCGCATTTTTGTGTTGCTCTTGAATTTGTAGCGCAAGACGTAATGCGCTAAAAAAATGTTCGTCACCATAAGGCGCGGAATGAATGATAAATAGAATATTTTGCATCGGATCTCCTTATTGATTCTGTAAAAACGGTGAAAGTCTAACACAAACAAAAGCCAATAATAAAGGAAAGCCCGCAGACTTTCCTTTATTCTGAATTTAAATCCGTTTTAACCAACCCAAACAAATTTCGCAATAAATAAAATCGACACGACCCAAACCGGGGCATTGATTTCTTTAATGCGGCCGGTGCAAATTTTCATAATGCAATAGCTGATAAAACCAAACGCGATGCCTTCCGTAATGGAATAAGTAAACGGCATCATAGCGGCAGTGATAAATGCCGGCGTGGCTTCGGTTAAATCGTCCCATTGCACGCGGATCAGGCTGGATGCCATTAAAATCCCTACATAAACCAATGCGCCGGCGGTGGCGTAAGCCGGAACCACACCGGCAAGCGGCGAGAAGAAAATAGTAAGCAAAAATAACACGCCGACGGTAACTGCCGTTAAACCGGTGCGCCCGCCGACAGAAACACCGGCGCCGCTTTCGATGTAAGTGCTGATGGCGGATGTGCCAATATACGAACCGCCCACGGCACTAATGCTATCCACGAAAAGCGCTTGTTTCATTTTTGGGAAACGTCCTTTTTCGTCACTGATGCCCGCTTTGTCTGTTACGCCAAGCAACGTACCGGAAGAGTCGAACAGGTTGACCAGCAAGAAAGAGAAAATAATACCGAGCAAAGCGGTATCTAACGCGCCGGCGATGTCCACTTTACCGAGCACCGCATCCAACGCCGGCGGCATCGAAATGACGCCATGGAACGTGACTGTATCGTCCAACCATAAAGCTAAACCGGTGACGACGGCGATTGAAATCAACACACCAGAGAAAATATTACGCGCGGCAAGCACCACGATAATGAAAAATCCCAATATACCAAGCAGTACTTTCGGATCATGCAAATCACCGAGTGCGACTAAAGTAGCCGGGTTGGCTACTACAAGCCCCATATTTTTAAAACCGATCAGCGCGATAAAAAAACCGATTCCCGCGCCGATACCTACGCGTAACGCCAACGGAATGGACGCCATTAACCAATAACGAATTTGGAACAACGTTAATACGAATAAGCCAACTGAGCCCCAAAAAATTGTGCCCATACCGATTTGCCACGAATAACCGAGCTTGCCCACCACCACATAAGCAAAAAATGCGTTTAAGCCCATGGCCGGCGCTAAAGCAATCGGCAAATTACTGAACAGCCCCATGGCGATAGTACCGAGTCCGGCAATCAAGCAAGTGGTGACGAAGACGACTTGCTTATCCATACCCGCGTCTCCCAATACGGACGGGTTGACAAAAACAATGTAAACCATGGTAAAAAAGGTCGTAATACCCGCAATAATTTCTGTCTTGGTGGTAGAGCCTTTTGCATGCAATTTAAAAAGTCGTTCTAACATAATGATTCCTTAAAAATTAATAGCCCTAAATTAATAACCTTTGCGATAAATCGCTTCCAATAATTTCACCGAAAGCGATGCCAAGTTAAAACGTTGTTCGTCGGCGACCGTCCAAAATTCCATGCCGTTTTCCAACGCACTCATCTGGCTAACATGTAATTTTGCCCTCCCTTCCACACTTTCGATTTCACCATTCGTCACCGGCGTCACAAGATCTTCATGATACTGTAAAAACGCGTTATCGTTATCTTGCGGTTTAAAATCGATTGCATAATCGGAAACTATTGTCACTTTCTGAGCTAACCCGTAAAACACCGGAACATTCACTGCGTGAAACAGCACCGCATTCAATTGAGGAAAAATCTTTTGCAGTTGCTGCGGCAAAGCCCGCACATTTTGTGGCTGCACGTCAAAGGCTAAGCGTGTTTCGCCTTCGTCTAACGGAATACCGTTAAGCAAACGCGCGGTTTGACCGGCAAGCCGATTCACGATTTCCCCGTTTTGATAAGAAGCCGGCAGCAAGGAAGTAACAAAAACCTCACCGATATTCGCACTTTGCAACACCGGATAAATCGCCAAAGCAAGCTGACTGACTTGCGGATCCGGCAAACTCACGATATTACGCTGTCTCAATTCCACTAAATCTGCTTCATTTATGCCCGGCACCACTGTCGGAACATCGGAAAGTACGGCGCATACACCTTTCATATCGATCACCACACAACCGTTTTCTGCCGCGGCAGCAATATGAGGGGCAGATTTGATATCGCCTGCAAACAATAAATAATTGACCCTTGACCAATCCATTTCTTGCAAAGAATATTGCATCACGCTTTGATTGTTAAAACGAACGCCCTGTTCTTCTTCAAAAGGGTAAATTTCGACGATCGCTAGCGTACCGATATTTAATTCGCTTTGTTCAAGGCTTTCGACGATTTTTTCTGCCAATTCAAACTCCGCTGCAATGGCAATATTTAGACTTGCGTCCATTTTTTTCTCCGCTGTAAAATAAAACGCATTATTCTACAAAATACCGATAGGAAATTAAATGACACCCGCAATTGATTTACTTAAAAAACAAAAAGTTCCTTTTATTCCGCATACTTACGATCATGATCCGCATAACACGCATTTCGGTGACGAAGCGGCGGAAAAATTAGGCATCGATCCCCATCGTTCTTTTAAAACCTTACTTGTCGCGGAAAATGGCGACCAGAAAAAACTCGCCTGTTTCGTGTTGCCGACATCCAATATGCTCAGCTTGAAAAAAGCCGCCAAATCTGTCGGCGCAAAAAAAGTGGAAATGGCAGATAAAGAGAGCGCACAAAAAAGCACCGGTTATTTAGTGGGCGGAATCAGCCCGCTAGGCCAGAAAAAACATTTAAAGACCTTCATAAACAGCACCGCATTGGAATTCGAGACGATTTATGTATCCGGTGGAAAACGAGGTTTGAGTGTGGAATTAGCTCCGAAAGATCTGGCTAAATTGCTGGGGGCGGAATTTATGGATGTGGTTGATGAAGAATAAGTTTATTTTATTGCTTGGCCTTTAGTGATAATAAATTAAATTCTTCTATTTTCTTAGTATCAAAAAAAGAAGAGATCGAAAAAGAAGAGTAAGTAACTCATCGGACGCAACCCAATGTAATAAAACAAAAAGCCTTAGCTATCTCTAACTAAGGCTTCTCATCAATCATTAAAATCTTAAAAACTCGACGTATCTTGGAACAATCCAACCTTAAGATCCGTCGCAGTATAGATCACGCGGCCATCTACTTCCACTTCGCCATCCGCCATGCCCATTACCAATTTACGATTAATTACACGTTTCATGTTAATGCGATAAATCACTTTCTTGGCAGAAGGTAAAATTTGACCGGTAAATTTCACTTCGCCAACGCCAAGTGCGCGGCCTTTCCCTTTACCGCCGACCCAACCGAGGAAGAAGCCAACCAGTTGCCACATTGCATCCAAGCCTAAACAACCCGGCATCACCGGATCACCGATAAAATGACATCCGAAAAACGGTAAATCAGGATGAATATCCAATTCCGCTTCAATGTAACCTTTATTAAACGCGCCACCGTCTTCAGTCATTTTTACGATACGATCCATCATTAACATGGTCGGCGCGGGGAGTTGCGGACCTTCGGCACCAAATAATTCACCGCGACCGGAAGCGAGTAAATCCTCGTAGCTGTAGCTTTCTTTTTTATTTGGTGTACAAGTGTTTTGCATTTTCCTTCCTTTTTTCTCTGTTTTATTCAGCTTATTACTGACAGGCGTGCATTCTAAAAGGAATAATAAAAACTGTAAACGGCAAACATTTGTTCGCTGAACTTGTCCGATCAGTCCATTGAAATAAAAAAGAGGACTTGATAAAAAACAAAAGCGAACTATTTGTTCGCTCTTGCAAAATTAAAATCGAAAGAAATCTAACAGACCTTTCTTTGGCGGTTCCGACCGACTTTCAATGCGGTGCTGAATCAAGCGTGCGATTGGCGTTTTGCTTTCATCGTAAAAGCCCTCTTCTTCCAATAAATCTCGTTGAAAAATCAATTCGCACGTTTGATAAATATCTTCTACCGGAAAAATGAAAAATTCACCGTTTTTAACCGCTTCGACCACTTCATCGGAAAGACTGAGTTGTTGAATCGTGGTTGCGGGAATAATCACGCCTTGCTTGCCCGTTAGACCGCGACGTTGGCAAATGCTGAAAAAGCCTTCGATTTTATCATTCACACCGCCTACTGCATGCACCAAGCCGAATTGGTCAATAGCGCCTGTTATTGCGATATGTTGCGGTAAAGGCAAATCTGCCAGTGCACTGACGAGTACGCAGAAAATTGCTAAAGAAGCGCTATCGCCGTCGATTTCGCCGTAAGATTGTTCGAAGACTAGTGAAGCAGAAAAAGGCAGTTGTGACGGCAAATCTAAAATATTCGATAAACAAGCCTGCGCAATCATCATACCTTTGCTGTGAAGATTACCGGCAAGCTCGTTTTTACGTTCGACATCCACCACTTCACCGTCGCCAAATTGCACGATACAACTGATGCGCGATGGTTCACCGAAGGCAACCGGCGTGCCGGGATATTCAATCACCGATAGTCCGTTAATTTGTCCGACAATCTCGCCTTCCGTCGCCACATAAACTTGCTCGTTTAAAATATCCGCGTAAGTTTGTTCTTTTAAAAAACCATACTGAGCCGTTTGTTGTTGAAAAAACTGTTCGAAATCATCCGCTATTAGGCGATTTTTTTGTCCCAGTATCGCTGCATTAAGCAGCATATTTTTTAATTTGGCGGGTGACGCACTAATCAAAAAGCGACTTTCACTTTCACGTACCAAAAGTTGATAAAGTTTATTGAAGGCCGAAAAATCTAGGCTAAGCCGCAGTTCTTGCGCCACTTCTCGAACGAAACCCGCCCAATTTTTTTGTTCATTAACATCTGCAACGGGCAAATAACTTTCGATTTCTGCATAATCAGCAAAACTGTATAAATCTTCTTCTAACTCGCCTAAAGTTGCCAGTTCCGTGCGGTTGCCCAGTACGATCACTTTAGTTTCAAGCGGATAACTCGGGATTTCGCACGGTAAAGCTTTAAATGGATGAGAAGAATGCCAATCAAATCGACGGCTTTGTAAAATGTATTTGAGACGCTGCCATAAATCGAATTGCGCAAGTAATGTAGCTGCACTCAAAATCAACACGCCGCCGTTGGCACGATGAATCAAGCCCGGCGTAAGTTGAATATCTTGCGAACGCGGGTGCATTTTTACATTGCCAAACAATTGAAATTGATCGCAATACAATGCGCTAAGCACTTCCCCTGAAGTGACAAAATTATCAGCTAAAGACTGCGCCGGTTCGATTTCAATATGCGGGAAAGAAAAAGAATCGCCTTGTTCCACCAAATAGTTTACGCCAAAAATCGTGCGTTCTTTTGGTTGTATTTGATGAATAAGAGACATTAATAATGCGGCGTATTCTGCTTGATCATCCGCTTTCAATACCATCAGCGAACGGTTTGGATTGCGTAAAAATAATGCAAGTGCGTTTTTAGCGTTCGGTTGTAATGCCCAAAAATCGAGGGGTTGTATTGGTTGTTCGGTAACGGCTAGTTGGGGTTGAAGCTCGTTCCAATCAAAGGCACGTTCTTGAAAGAAAGATGAACTCACAGGTGGTATCTCATTAATAAAAATGGGCGCATTATCTCATATTTATCCGTATTATTAAAATCAACTGGAAAAACATCATTAAAACGCGTATATTACGCGAGTTACCACGTCACTAAACAATACCACTATGAAATACCAAAAACTCGAAAATCAAGAAGCGAATTGGAAATGGATTTACCTTATTCGCAAATATCGCGAAGGAGAAAATATTACGCGATATGAAGAAAAAAGCCTGCAAGAATCGGTGATTACCGAGTTGCTGGAAAGTCAAAATTATCCGGAAAAGATTGAAAGCTGGATTAAACGACATCTTTCGTTAGCTTTACCGATTAAACTTGATCAAGCAATTCGCGCACGCCGAAAACGCTTTTTTAACGCGGAAAAGCAATCTACCAAAAAGAAATCCATCGATTTGGAATACGCGGTATGGAAACGTCTTGCAAAATATTCACACAAAATGAATATGACCCTTTCAGAAACCATTAGTTATATGATTGATGAGCGCGAAAGCAAAGCGCTGTATGAAAGCCAAATGTCGGCAATGAAAAATAGTTTAAAAAATTTATTAAAGTAAAAAAGGCAAGATATAAAAACCTTGCCTTTGCATTAACTAAATAGAGAAAAAGAAAATTTAAGAACGCGATTTTATTTGTGCGCTCACCTATTCCGCAACCGGAATAATTTTTGTGGCGTGAGATCCTTTATCGCCGTGAATAACTTCAAACTGCACTTTTTGCCCCGCTTTTAATGAACGATAACCGTCCATTTCAATTACAGAATAATGTGCGAAAATATCAGCATCCACGCCTTCTGCGGAAATAAACCCAAATCCTTTTGCATTATTGAACCACTTAACAACACCAATTTCCATAATAGACCTCTTAGGCTTCGCCTATACAATCATAAAACTAATAAGACTCATGCCTTATCACCTCAATAAGCGCTATATTTAAATATTTTGTTTTTTGATGCAATGAGTAATATTAAAAAGTGTTATGAAGATCACAAAATATTTTAGTTTTATCGGATTTATCATGTAATTCGCGTAGTTCCCTCGCCACGATCTGAATCGCCTCGCCACTATTTACGCCTTGCGCCATTAATTGTTGAATTCTTTCTACCGCTTTTTGTTGTTCTTCATGGGTTAATTGAATATCTAACATTTTTACCAACCAAATTTTGAAATTAATTTTTGCCATTGTTCATCTAATGGCGCGAAAATATTGATTTCTCGTTGCGAAATAGGATGAACAAAACGCAGTGTTTCCGCGTGCAAAAATAAACGTTTCACATCGACATTTTGCGTTAATGCACGATTTTGCTGCAAATCACCATATTGTGTATCACCCAAAATCGGATGAAAAATATGTTTGCAATGACGACGCAACTGGTGCTTACGCCCCGTTTGAGGAATTAATCGCAGCAAAGAATAACGCGCAGTCGCATAACGCCCTGCAGCGTAAGGCATTTCCGCGATGTTTAAACATGTATAATCCGTTATTGCTTCTTGCGGCGCTTTATCTTCTTGCGCAAACTTATCGGCGATCTTATCCAATTGAATTTTCAACGGATAATCAATTCGCCCCGCCCCTTGCAAATGACCGCGCACCACAGCCAAATAGATTTTTTGCACGATTTTTTGTTCGAATTGCCGACACATTAAATTCGCTGTTTCGCCACTTAAAGCGAACAGTAACACACCGGAAGTTGGACGATCCAACCGATGGATTGGGAAAACATGGCGGCCGATTTGATCACGTAAAGTTTGCATTACAAACTGCGTTTCATGCCTATCTAACCAACTGCGATGCACTAGCATGCCCGCCGGTTTATTAACGGCAACCAAATATTCATCTTGATATAAAATTTCAAGCATCATTGATTTTGCAATAATTCTTCTAATGCCAACAGCGGAGCCAGCAACCTTTCCAAATCATCAAATTCTTTTAACATTTCTTCAAGATACGGCGAAATCGCGATTTGGCTCGGTAGCGGTGCGTCACTTTCAAGCAGTGCCCTCATACGCGGAATAAAAACCCACTGTAACCATTCGTACGGCTCCATCGTATCAAGAAAAAACGGTTGTTCGCTCAAAAATGCTTCTTGCACCGGTGGCATTGTTTGCCACAAATTAAGGCTTTGCATCGTTTTTTGAAGCTGTTCGAGATGAAATTTAGTTTGATTGCGCATATCGCACTCCTTAAAAAATCGGCCCATTCTACGCAAAATCAAACCGCTTAGCAAAAGCCTCCAATGCGGTGCTAAAACAAGATCTCAACGCCGAACAATGGAAAAACTCGACATCTTGATTTCCTCCTGTTCAAACACCAACACGCGTTCCACCTTCGCCGTTTTAGGCCCTTTATTAAGCCACTCTTCAAAATCCGCCATTTGTGTCTCGTCGCCTTGCGCAATCACTTCTACCGAGCCGTCAATGCGGTTGCGAACCGAGCCTTTAAGCCCCAATTTTTTCGCTTCTTGCCAAGTAAAATAACGAAATCCCACACCTTGTACACGTCCGAAAACAAGAAATTTTTTTGTCATATTTGCATCCTTTTACCTACCTATTCGGATGTATTTTGCTTGATTTAGGTCATAAATTCACTAAGAAATTATGTAATCCGCTTTCCTTTCGAAAGAAAATAACCTACTATTTTTATCAGATAAGTTCAATTAACAAATGGAGTGTAAATTATGTCTTTTGCTCAACAAAAACTTAGCGAATTAGCAGTTTCTATCCCTGGTTCCACAAAACTTTTCCGTGAGTACGATTTGGACTTTTGCTGCGGTGGTTCAGTGCTTTTAGAAGTTGCGGCGCAACAAAAAAATCTTAATCTCGCTGAAATTGAAAGCCGTTTAGCGGAATTGGTTAAACATAAAAATGAAAATACGGAAAAAGATTGGACGAACGCGTCTTATGCAGAAATTATTGATTACATTATTCCGCGTTTTCATGACCGCCACCGCGAGCAATTGCCCGAACTCATCACGCTGGCTGAAAAAGTAGAAAGCGTCCATGCGGATCGCGATGATTGCCCTATCGGCACGGCGGCGCAATTAGAAAAAATCTATGCGGAATTAAGTCAACACATGATGAAAGAAGAACAAATTTTGTTCCCAATGATCAAAGCAGGCAATTATGCAGTGGCAGCAATGCCGATTCGCGTAATGGAAATGGAACACGACGAAGCCGGGCAAGATGTGGAAGTATTAAAATCGCTTACTAACCATCTCACTCCGCCGGCAGGCGCATGTTTTAGTTGGCGCGCTCTTTACAGTGGCATTAACGCTTTTATTGACGATTTAATGCATCACATCCATTTAGAAAATAATATTCTATTTCCACGAGTGCTAAATGAAAAATAAACGGGCTCAATAAATCTAAAGTGCGGTTAAAAGTTTCGGTATTATGTAGCAGTTGCACAAAGATTTAATTCGTTGTTTCTGCTACATTTTCTTATCTTTTATGTACGAAAGGTAAGAATAGTCAATGACAAAACAAAAATCAACTTTGGAAAATGCGCTTGAAGAAGCGATTGAAGAAATTGAAACCGAAAAGAAAGAAATTGCAACGAAAATCAAGCAACTCCATAAAGAATTAAAAGATCTTGATCGGAAGATTTCAGACTATCGTGTGGCATTAAATCACACAAAAGGTCGGGAAGAACCGCCTTTACCGTCAAACCCCAAATTTAGAAATCTTCGCTTCCAAACTTCACCTCAACAGTTGATTGCTCAGGTACTAAAACAAGAGCCTTCAAAATGGTTAAGTGTAAAGGAGATTACATATCAGGCGATGAAGTTAGATGGGCAAGAGATTGAAGAAGTTATACCGTATAAACAATCACAAACGATTGCTTGTACATTAAACTATTTAAAGTATAAATCGTTAGTGGAAAAATGCTTAATAGATAACTCACAACATTGGCGATTGAGAACACTTGAGCAAGGATAGTAAATAGCGGTAGAAATACCGCTATTTTTGTTTCCATTGCCAATATACTTCCTTTTGGCTGATTTGTGTTCGGGTGATCCAGTCTCTTTGATAAAACTCATTCAGTTGTTTGCGAACGGAATCAAGATGCTTTTCAGATGGTGTATCAGGCTTTTGTTCGATCTCAAAAATGCGTTGCGTGAGTTCGGCAATGGTGAAGCCTTTATTGGGTGCTTCTCGCATCATTTGTACGATGTATTTACGAATTTTCCCTTTAAAGAGCTTATATTTGGAACGGTACACAAAGTTGTCTGTATTATAAAGGGCTACATCACTTTCCTGTTGAGTAAGCTCAATAGCACGTTTTAATGTGGCAATGTTCGCATCAAGTAATGCAAGATGATGTAATACCTGTTTACGTTCAAACTCAAACTCTTTGAGTTTCTTATCTAGGTTATATGCCATATATCTACTGCCAAATCACTTCTTGATGAATAATTTTTCGTTGCCAATAACCGCACCATTCATTGTTATCGTTGGTGGTTTTCAAGCATCGACTTAATACATCAATAAACTGCGCTTTATTTGAGGTACGGCGATTGTCCTCGCGGTACGCAATTTCATTAGCATAGTTAAGTAAGTATTCGTTGCTGATACGGTGAACTTGTCCGTAGTACATACGTTTGAAACGACTAAATAGACTTTCTGCCTGATTGTTTGTTACGCCTAAGTCACTACGATATTCTTCTTTATGGTTTACAGTTCTCAAGTCATAGTAAGGCAATAAAACATCATAAGCCGTGCTTTCATCGGTATTGATTTGCGTATTAGGTTTAATGAATTTATCGGCAAAACTTTTCACTACCGATTGCGATTCCGTATGTGCCACGAAAACGTGAGAACGTTTTGCCCCACAATGCAACGTATTACCGGCTTTTTCTTCCGATGAATAATGCTCACGTGCAACCATTACACAACGTTTATCAGGATTCTGATTTTCCTTTAAACGATAGTCAATGCAGTCAGATTTCTTATTTGCTTTACGTGGTGCAGGATGAACATAAGTACCGTCCATATCAACTACACCTGAAAGGGGTTTCATATCACGACTTTCCAGTAATGCCTTGCGGAATTTGTGGAAAAGTACAAATGCGGTTCTCGGATTGATACCCGTATTTCTTGCCAATTGAAGCGAAGAAATACCTTTCACGGCATTAACCCATTCGACAATGGCGTAGAGATAAGTTTGAAAAGACAACTTACGGTTTGCAAAAATAGTTCCTGATGTTACGCTGAATGTATGATTGCAATGTTTGCACCGCCATTGTTTACGCGTGCCAATCCAATATGCCTTATGCTGCACACCACATTTCGGACAAACGACCACTTCTTTACTTCCCCAACGCAATTCGCAAAGCAAGTCAAAGGCTTCTTCATCGGAAAGTTGAGCTACTTCACGAGAAGAAATCGTACGAGCTTTGCTAGAAAGTAAGAAATGTTGAGTCATCGTTTTGTTTAAAATTTATGTTAATAGAGATTTTAAATATGCTCAAACGTGATAAAATACGTTTGAATTAAAACAAATATACGCTCATTCGCGATATTTGTCAATTGTGAATTGAAAATGGAACGCTCAAATGTGCATATCAGAAAGATTAAAACAAGTTTGTGAAGCTAAAAATTGGAAAATTACGGACTTCGCAGAACAAACAGGAATAGCCTATCGTACGATGCAAGGTTATATCGGTGGTGAACGTGAGCCTAATGCAGAAGGAATGTCAGGCATTGCTAAAGCGGGAGTCAATTTGAATTGGCTCGTGAGTGGTGAAGGTGAGATGTTTCAAGCTGTAATGCCCAAAAATACTATCTCAAAGCAAGAAGAAAAGCTGATTGCAGACTATCGTACTATGCCTGAAAATCTAAAAGACGCCTTCTCAATTTCTTTTAAAGAAATTTCAAATAGACGATAAATTATACTCGACAAACTAATTTAAGGATCAAAAAAATGAGTCAATCAATTATTGATTTTATCGCTCTCGGTATAAAGCACAAACTGATTTCTATTTCATCTGAGAACCGTATCGAATATCTATTCGAACATCATTCTCGTAATTTTTCTAATCCTGAAGAGCAGGTCCAAGCGGAAATTTATTGCCGTTTAATTTTGCAATATGGTTATCCAAAAGAACAAATCCGCAATTTTGTTTCGGTAACAATGGGATCAAGCACTAAAGAAGCAGATATTGTGGTTTATAGTGATGCTGAATGCCAACAGCCACATATTTTGGTGGAATGCAAAAAAGCCGAAGTATCCGAAGCTGAATTTATTCAAGCAGTCAATCAAGCCTATTCTTACGCCTATGCATTACCAAATAACGTTAAATATATTTGGGTTACATCATCTATCAAAAATGAATATCTTTTAGTTGATAAAAGCAAAGATATTCGTTCACCTATACCAGATATCCCTTCTTATGGCATTAATAAACTTGCACCATATAAATTTGTAAAAGATGCAAATGACATTCAAAAAGAAAAGAATACACAACATTTTTTTGATTTAAAAACGGTAAATGAAATTGATTTAACACGTCGATTTAAACAAGCACATAATGCTTTATGGGCTGGAGGGCAATTAAATCCTTCAGAAGCATTTGATGAATTAGATAAATTGATCTTCTGTAAAATATTAGATGAACGAAAATTGCGCAAAAAAGGGGCACCGTATGATTTCCAGATTATTTTAAATTTTGATGAAGGTGATAAAAAATTAGGAATTATTAATAAACAAAAAAACACTCTAGAACTTTATAAACGAGTTACCAACTTATATGAGGAAGGGCGAGCTAAAGATCCAGAAGTATTTAAAGATAATATTCGTTTATCGCCTGAACGCGTGCGTACTATTGTTGGCTATTTGCAAGATGTAAACCTCAGTAAGACAGATCTAGATAGTAAAGGGCGAGCTTTTGAAACCTTTATGGGTTCTTTTTTTAGGGGAGAATTTGGACAATTTTTTACACCACGACGAGTAGTAAAATTCATTGTTGATGTTTTACCTATTACGCATGATAGTTTTGTGTTAGATACCAGTTGTGGTAGCGGAGGTTTTTTACTTCATGCTCTAGACAAAATTCGCCGTGAAGCTGATGAATATTATAAAGATGGAACGCCTGAACATCATCGCCATTGGCATGATTTTGCAGAAAAAAAACTTTATGGCATCGAAATTAATGAACAAATCAGCCGTGCTGCCAAAATGAACATGATTATTCATGATGACGGGCATACCAACGTTATTTCTGCCGATGGCTTATTAAGCGATATCGAATTACAAAATCAAAGCAATAATATTGGCTTCAAATACAATCACTTTGACTTCATCATTACGAATCCTCCATTTGGTAGTACGGTTAAGCAAACCGAAAAAGCCTATTTATCTAATTATGGTTTTGGCTTAAAAGATGTTTCTTGGTTGGATATTAAAAAGAGTGATGTAAAAAATCGAGATAGCCAAGCAACCGAAATATTATTTATTGAGCAATGCCACAATTTTTTAAAACCAAACGGCTATTTAGCGATTGTCATTCCAGACGGTATTTTAACGAACAGCAGTTTGCAATATGTGCGTGACAGCATTGAAGAAAAATTTCGTATTATTGCCGTTATTAGCTTACCGCAAACCGCTTTTAAAGCTACAGGAGCAGGCGTAAAAAGTAGTGTACTATTTTTGCGTAAATACGAGCCAAGCGAAACCGACCGTATCAGTAATCTGAAAAAAGATATTCAAAATGTAGTCAAAAATGCTCACAATTTTGAAGCCACTTTAAAAGCATTGGATAGTGAGAAGAAAACTATCTTAAAAAATGCCACAGGTGCAAATTTTGAAGGCGATTTAAAAGTCTTTAAAGAAACCGCCGCTTACAAAGAATGGAAAAATGACATTAACAGCAAATACGGAGAAAAAATCACTGAGCTTAAAGAAGCTCTGCTGGAGGATTATCTTGCCCGAAAACGTACCCAATTGCCTAATTATCCGATATTTATGGCAATCGCTGAACATATTGGTTATGACGCAACAGGAAAAGATACAGCTATCAATGAGCTGGATACCATTAGTTTGGAATTGGCACGTTTTATTGAAGGAGTGAACAATGGCGAGTTTTAACATTAGCGAAAATGTACGACACCTTATTTCTATTGTTAATAGTCAAAGTGCCATGGAAAGGTTAGATCCTTTTTTTCATAAAAATGAATATATTGAGTTAAGAAAATCTTTTACTGACAAAGGCTTTAAACCTCTATCTGATATTATTAACTCTTGGGATCGTGGAGATGGTCCAAGAGATGGTTTTTATACAGATAATGAAAATGAGATTTTCTTCTTAAGAGTTCAGAATTTAAAAGAAAATTCTATTGATTTAACTGATGTTAAATTTATCTATAGACATATTCATAATACTAAATTATTGCGTAGCCAAGTTAAACCAGGAGACATTGTTCTTGCTATTAGTGGAACAAAAAACAATTTAGGCACAATATCAATTATCCCTAATAATATTAAGGAAGCCAATTTAAATTCTGCACTTGTCAAACTTTCTATAGATAAAAATATCAATAAGGACTTTTTTTGTTTATTATTTGATTTGGATTTTGTCAGAGCACAAATTGATTTTATTGGAAAAGGTGCTGCACAAAACAATATTAACTACCAAGAATTTTCAAGTATTAAAGTTCCTGACATTTCATCTCAAAAGCAAGATGAAATTGTTCATATGTATCAATTAGCAAAAGAGAAAGCAAAACAATCATGCCAACAAGCCCAAATCTTATTAAACAGTATTAATGATTATTTATTAAATGAATTACAGATTGGATTACCACAGACTGATAACAGTTTAGAAAATCGTATTTTTACCGTACAGATGAATGAAATATCAGGTGGGCAATTTGATGCACAAAGCCAGTTTAATAAACATTACCGTATTCAAGGTGGTAAATACAAAAATGAGCCGTTGAATAAATTAGCTATTTTACAAAAAGGACAAAGTATTACGTCGGATGAAGTGATTGAGGGAGATTATCCTGTGATTGCAGGCGGTCAGACTAGCCCCTATAACCATCATATTTCTAACCATAACGGTAATGTGATTACTGTGAGTGCTAGTGGTGCATATTCTGGTTACGTGTGGTATCACGATTATCCGATTTTCGCATCTGACTGCACAATGATTTTTTCTCAAAATGAAGATAGAATTTCAACAAAATTTTTAGCTGAAATATTAAAACTAAAACAGCAAGAAATTTACTTATTACAAAAGGGAGCTGGACAGCCACACGTTTACTCTAGTGATTTGGAGCAATTAGAAATCCCTGTTCCCCCTCCAGTAACTCAGAAAAAAATTATTAACCATATTTGCCAAATTCGTCAAACTGCTAGCGATTTACAAATTGCTGCTAATAATGAGCTAATAAAAACTAAAGCTAATATAGAGAAAATGATTTTAGGAGTGTCATAATGATATTAACAGGTATATTAGAACGATCTTTAGGTAACTTTACCTGTTTACGAGGTTATGCAAGTTTAAAGGAATTGGCTGAAATATCACAAGCCAATGATACTTATCAGCGAGCACTCAATGAACAACATATAAAAGAAATTCAAAACTACTATGACTTTGGAGAGTATTTATTTTTTCCTGAGGTAATACTAGGTTACACACTAAAAAATGATGATGGCATTTCTTTAGCTATGAATACCCCATTTCTAGAAGTGAATAAACAAAAGAATAAATCTTCAGTACTCAAAATCACTCACGCAAAACCTGCTCAAAAAATATTTAAAGATCTAAATTTAACTTCAGTAGAGATAAGTGTTCCTCAAAAAGTATTCTTTAGAATTGATGGTAACCATAGATTAAATGCTATAGAAAAAAAATTAGATGAAAAAGATTATCAAGCACCATTTTGCTTAATTTTCTTTTCTGAAGAAGATGCAGGATATGAACCTAATCATTTTCAAACACTAAGTACAAACTTACCTGCAAATGCTAAACAGCAAAGAGTTCTTTTTCATTATATTAATTCTCGAGGATTACCATTAACATCAGAAGAGAATTTAACAGCTATTTTTTCTAAAAATCAGTTTACCGATGATGAAATTGAGAAGACATTTGGAACGGAATTTTTATTTGCTAAGAATTTATATGAAAGTATTGATAAAGATTCAATTTCAGAAATAGAACAATTTTGTAGAACCTCAAATTGTTATGCTTCATTTTTAAAAAAATTATGCAAATTATTAATTACATTATTTAGTGAAAATAATGTAATGGTGAAAAATGTCAAAATAGGCTTATCTCGAGCAAACACATATCTAATTGAAAATGAGGATATAAAAAATAACCTCTCTGAAAATATATTGATTGCTATTTCTTTTTTAGGAATAAAAGAAGATGGAATTGTATTACGACAATTTATTAGATGGATTAAAAATAAGAAGCTATATGAAGTAAAAGATATTGATACGCAAAGCCTTATTGAAGTATTTGAAAAAGCATATAAAACTGAATTTAAGATATTTGTTGCTATGCCTTATTACTGTGACAGCATGGTAAATGATTATAACAAAGCTCTAGAAGAAGTCTCAAAATCTATTAGAGAAGAACACAAAGTGAATATAACCCCTTACCCCATTATGACACATTCAGGTGTTTCAATGGACTTGATTCAAGATATTTTTAGAAAAATAGAAGAATGCTCGATATTTATCGCTGACATTACTAATAATAATTCTAACGTCTTGTATGAGCTTGGCTTTGCTAAAGGCAAAGGAAAAGATTATATTTTGATTTTAAATGAGGAGAAAAGTACTGAATCTCCTAAATCTGACTATCGAAATGAACTTTATTATCCTTTTAAAGGTTATAAAAGTTTAATTGATACATTAAAAACGAATATATTGAAAATATTACAAGATAAAGGATATATATAATTATATTATTATAATAGTCTTTATTTTCTAATTTAACCACCCTAACAATGAGTTGCTTTTTATTTGACTAAATATCAGGTTAGGGATATATTAAAAACTCGCTCTTAGTGGAATACTTCCACCAAGAAGGACTATAATTTGCCAACGAACCATTATTTTAAGCCTAGCATTTCCTTACTGGAAGCAAGATGAACCAATAGGCGTAGAACCTTGTATATATCAAGACTCTATTTTAAGTTTGTCGCCATTTTATTAAAAAATCCACAAGTTTCCTTGTGGTGTACTTAACGGTATTCGAGGCATAAACGCTTTGAGCCGACTTGAGATTTTCAGGTGGGCGATTTTTTGTGTCTAGCGTTTAGTCAGTCTCGAATACCTTGTACTACACAAGGAAATTCGCAATGGCTCAACATTATTTACTTTCAAGCAAATCAAAAAACATTAATTTAAAAGATATTTTACGCCTTACAGAAGAAGATGCTTTTCACCTTTTAAAAACTCACCGTTGGGGCAACCCTGAGAATGTTCGTGATGTGTGTTGTCCGTATTGCGGCATTCGTCACGAAGCCTATTTCCTTGCTTCTCGTAAACGTTGGTGTTGTAAACATTGCAAACGCCATTTTTATATTACGACAAATACAGCCTTTGCCTTTCATAAAGTTGATTTAGTCGATATCCTTGCTGTCATTTTAATGATGGTAAATAGCTCAAAAGGCATTAGTACGATTGATGTTAGTCGTCATCTTAATTTGAACTACAAAACGGCATTTGTACTTTGTGGGAAAGTTCGCGAAGCTTTATTTAAAACGCGCGATTTAAGTCCATTGTCAGGCGAAGTTCACGAAGATGGAATGTTGATCAACTTTACCCTGCGCCCAACTAATTTCCGTAAAAACAATTATAAACAACGTCAAAAAGCCGATGAGAAAGGTCGCAAATATCCTAAATTTAGAGCGACTAAACGTTGTCTATACGCCATTACACAACGAGCTGCAAACGATAGCAATGTATGGGGAGCAAACCGTACCATTGTCGCAATGGATTACACCGAAAATGCTGATACTGTTTTTGCATTAAATCAACGCTTTGTCAAAGCAGGCAGTGATATTATGTGTGATGAAAACCCTGCTTATAAAAGTCTTGATTTTCATTACACCCGTTGGTCGGTGAATCATCAAGAGGCTTATAGTGCGAAAGGTGTAAATAATAACCTTGCGGAATCCTTTAATGCCAGAATGCGTGACTTAATGCGTGGTACACATCATAAAACCGATAATAAATATGCCTTGCACTATGCTAATCAAGCGGCATTCTTTTCAGATAACCGCCGAGAATCTAACGGTAAACTTTTTGAAGATGTCCTCAAACGTTGCTTGTGGGTATTGCCGCTCAAAGAGTGGGGCGGTTACTGGCAAGGAAATCATCGTGAAAGTGAGCTTCTCGGTATGAAAGCCTTTGCACCTAACGAAATTTCATCACACTACTTTAAGCAACTTGAAGAACAAGCTGCATACGATGAAATTCTGATGGCAGCATAGAACCGAATAGACGCTAATAGACTAGATAGAAAGAAATAGCTTACCTGAATGAAGGTTGAGCGGAATAGCTACACCTTGAGTTTGAAAAAATGGAAAATTGATGTGAAAAGTTGCGAGGTTGAAGTTAGAATTTGAGGTAAAAGAAATACCTTTCACAATTTTCATTCGGAAAGGCATTCAAATTTATGCGGTAAATTAGTCAATTTTCGGACTTTGTGCAACTGCTACATAATACCGAAAAGTTTTTCGGTTTAACCGCACTTTACTATTTTATTTTTCTGAAAATTAGCATAGCATAGGCGACGATTCTCATTCATAAATAAAAGGAGTAATTATGAAATTACGCGCCGTTACATTCGGTATCGCAACATTATTGCTTAGTAGCGCAAGTTTTGCCGGTATGGTTTCTACGTCCTCAAATATGGACTTTTTAGCCATTGACGGGCAAAAAGCAAGCAAGTCGCTTCTCAAACAAACTCATTCGTTTAATATCAATGACACCGATACTCACCAAGTCGTTGTGCGCGTGGGAGAAATCATTAGCAGCGGTTCTAACCAATCTCTCTTTGAATCCAGCCCAATTATCATCACCTTTCAAGGTAGTGCGGACGATGTGATTATTTCTGCCCCGACCATTCGTTCTAAAGCAGAGGGTGAAAAATTCAATACCTCACCGTCAATTACTCTCAAAACCCCATCCGGCCAAGAAATTCCGGCCAAAATCGATATTTTAAAACAAGAAGGGTTATTTCCTTCAGCGAATATCGTAAGCGATTTGGCAACTTATAATGCCTCCGGCGCAACTGCATCGGTAGCTGCTTTTGCTACTGCCAATATGCCGTCCGCACCAATGATGGCGATGACACCAAGTAACGGTAAAGCCGCCAAAGGTAAAGTGCTCGTGCAAGGTGAAAACGTAGCGGAACAACAATTACAATATTGGTTCCAACAAGCAGACAAAGAAACCCAAGCACGTTTCTTAAACTGGGCAAAATCCCACAAATAAGCTTATCAGCATCATCAACGTCTTTTAGATTTCGAATCGCACTTTATCGAACAAAAAGCAGAACAAAAAAAGTGAGCCTTGTCGCTCACTTTTTCTATTTCATTAAGGACTCAAAATGAATCACTGGTTAAACGCAAAAGTCATTGCCGCTATTCCCGTTTTTATTGCGGTGAACATCGCCGCTTTCGGCATTTGGTGGTTTGATATTTCCAATCAGTCTATGCCTTTAGTGTTGGGTATTATTGCCGGTGGTTTGGTGGATTTGGATAATCGTTTAACCGGTCGATTAAAAAATATTTTTTATACACTCATCGCTTTCACGCTATCTGCCGTCATCGTGCAACTTAATATCGGGCATGCGCTGTCTTACCTGATTTTAATGACATTGGGCACTTTCCTGTTTACGATGATTGGTGCTATCGGCGAACGTTACAAAACCATTGCCTTCGGCACCTTGGTTATTGCCGTTTACACCACACTGACTTACTCGCCCAATGCGGTGCTAAATTGGTATGTCAATCCGCTGATGATCATTATCGGTACGCTGCTTTACAGTTTGGTTACACTTATCGTATATCTGATTTTCCCCAATCGCCCGGTACAAGAAAGCGTGGCGAAAGCCTTTTACGCCTTGGGCGAATATTTGGATGCGAAATCGGAATTTTTTGATCCTGACGAAACCGATGAAATTGAAAAAAAACATTTCAACTTTGCGATGAAAAACACCAACGTAGTTAGCGCTTTTAATCTTGCGCGCACGACATTGTTTTACCGTATTCGTGGACAGCATCGCCATCCTCGCACGCGACGTATGATTCGCTATTATTTCACCGCACAAGACATTCATGAACGCGCCAATTCAAGCCATTTTGATTACAAACAAATCGCCGAACAATTAAAAAATACCGATCTGATTTTCCGCATTCAACGCCTACTTGAACTGCAAGCCCAAGCGTGCCGTGAAATCGCAGCCGCACTGCGTGAAAATCGATCTTATCAACATAATCGACGGGTCGAAAAAGCGATGCTCGGCACCATACAGTCTTTTGAACTTTACAGCCGGCATTGTGCGCAAAGCGAGCAATTATTAGTTATTCAAACGTTGCTGGATAATCTGCAAAGCATTAACTGGCAACTTCGTCAGTTGGAACAAGAAGGCGGCGAAAATGACCCAATCGCGCAAATCCACACCGAACAAATCATCGGTTTTAAAAATATCATCTCGGTCATCTTGAGCAATTTCACGCTTGAGTCGCCGCTCTTTCGTCATGCAGTTCGACTTTCGATTGTGGTGTTTATTTGCTGCGCGATTGTCGAATTTTTCCAATTCAATCTTGGTTACTGGATTTTGCTTACCGCGGTTTTCGTCTGCCAACCGAACTACTCAGCAACTAAAAACCGCTTACGCCAACGTATTATCGGCACGATTTTAGGCGTATTGGTCGGCTCATCCTTACCTTATTTAAATCCAACATTAGAAATGCAACTGGGGTTAATGGTACTCACCTGCACGCTGTTTTTCTTCTTCCGTAGTAATAATTACAGCTTTTCCACATTCTTTATTACCTTGCAAGTGTTAATCAGTTTCGACGTCATGGGCTTCGGCGCTGCCACCGCGCTCTTGCCGCGTCTGCTCGACACCTTAGTCGGCACCGCAATATCTTGGTTTGCCGTGTCTTATCTATGGCCTGATTGGAAATATTTGCAACTGGACAAAGTCAGCCGACAAGCTATTCGTAGCGATGCGCAATATTTGCTGCATATCATCGCTCAATTACAATTCGGTAAAAGCGACGATTTGAAATATCGTATCGCCCGCCGTAATGCGCATCAATACGCGGCGGCATTAAGCACAACTTTGTCCAATATGAATAATGAACCACAAAAATATCAAGCTTATCTGCAAGAAGGTTTTGACTTATTAAAAATCAATTATTCGTTATTGAGTTACATCTCCGCACTCGGTTCTTACCGTTATCGAATGACGAAACTCCAACAAACTGCGCAGTTTCTCGCCGGTTTCTATCCTACCGCGAAAAAAATTATCTATGCGCTAGAAAATATCGAAAAACTCTCGCCCGAAGTCTTCGCTAAATTGCGAGAAAATATTGAATCAAGCTTAAAAGAAATTCAATGGAATGAAAGCCAAATTAAAGAAAAATCCGCTTTTGCGATTCCGTTTCAGCAACTGAATCTAATCGCGCAACTATTGCCGCCTATTTACGAATATTTTCAAAAATATCAAGAAAAATAATCGCAATTAAGTTTGCTTTTCGCAATAAGCTATTCGATCTATTCCACTACCCGGCAAAATTCTGCAACCGTGTGGAACGAACCAAATACTAAAACAATATCATTTGAAGACGCGTTGGTTAACGCGGCTTTTATGCCATCGATAACGGAATTTTCGGCGACAGCCTTAACCGTTGGGGAAACGCTGACGAGTTTACTTAACAAATCAGCACCGCATTGACCGCGATAACCGTCTAAGGTAACGCAGTGCCATTCATCGATTAACGACATAAGCTGCTTAAATACGCCACTTGCGTCTTTATCTTTCAACATCCCGCATACGGCGATGAGTTTGCCCGAAGTTCGAGCTTTCAATGCGCTGAGTTTTTCCGCTAAATAGGTGGCGGCATGGGGATTGTGTCCCACATCAATAATGACCGTAGGCAATGTCTTTATATCTTTAGCGACAAAAGAGGCAAGTTTTTCCCGCTTATCCGCTTTAATCGTTTGGAAGCGTCCAACAAGTTCCACTTCTTGCAAAGATTGACGAACGGTTTGTTCGCTAATATCAAAAGGCAGCTGCTCAAGCACCGCCAATGCGGTGCCCGCATTCATCAACGGAATTTGACAAAATGGAAGATTTTCCAAGCGTTTTTTGCTACTTCGCCATTGCCAACTTTCGTTATTTTGTCGGAACGACCAATCCACATCTCTGCGGGAAACCTTGCAATGCAAACGTGCTGCTTGTGCAAGCATACTGTTTGGTACATTCGGTTCACCAATCACTAGCGGACAATTTTCACGGAAAATTCCGGCTTTTTCAAAAGCAATAGCGTCGCGCGTGTCGCCGAGAAAATCCGTATGATCAATATCAATACTGGTGATCACCGCAAGATTACTATCCACAATATTCGTCGCATCTAAACGGCCACCCAATCCCACCTCGAGAATCACCACATCTAAATTTGCCTGTTTAAATAAATGCAACGCAGAAAGTGTACTAAACTCAAAATAAGTGAGCGATTCAGTTCTATTTTGTTCAATAAAGGCAAAAGACGCCGTATGCACTTCATCGGGTAAATCCTGATTTTGAATACGCACGCGTTCGTTGTAACGCAACAAATGCGGCGATGAATAGACGCCTACGCGTAAGCCGTGATTAAGCAAAATTGTTTCTAACAAACGGCAAGTGGTGCCTTTTCCGTTGGTTCCTCCCACCGTGATGACATAAGGCGCCGGTGTTAAAAGATCGAGTTTTGCCGCGACTTTTTTAATTCGTTCCAAGCCGAGATCAATGGCTTTAAAATGACTGTTTTCCAAATAAGAAAGCCACTCAGCGAGTGGCGAAGTGGCTTTTAAATTCATATTATGCTTCATGTTGAATAAATTCGGACTCAGCAAAAGGTGAAGGTTGATTGGTTAATTTGCTTAATACGCTTGCCAAAGTACGACGCATATCGCCACGTTTTACGATCATATCGATCGCGCCTTTTTCTAATAAGAATTCGCTACGTTGGAAGCCTTCCGGTAATTTTTCGCGAACAGTTTGTTCAATCACGCGCGGACCGGCAAAACCGATTAAGGCTTTTGGTTCGGCGATATTCAAATCACCTAACATGGCGAAACTGGCGGAAACACCGCCCAATGTAGGATCGGTTAATACGGAAATAAACGGCACACCTTTTTCGCGCATCCTTGCGAGCACCGCACTGGTTTTCGCCATTTGCATCAATGAGAAAAGCGCTTCTTGCATACGCGCACCGCCGCTGGCCGAGAAACAAACGAACGGGCAATTTAATTCCATTGCTTTTTCCGCCGCTTTCACAAATTTCGCACCGACTACGGAACCCATTGAACCGCCCATAAAGGCAAAATTAGAGGCCGCAACTACGATTGGCATATTATAAAGGGTGCCGGTCATCGTAATTAGTGCGTCTTTTTCGCCGGTTTCTTTTTGTGCGGTGCTAATGCGATCTTTATATTTTTTTAAATCTTTAAATTTTAAAATATCTTTCGGCTCTAAATCGGCAGCGATTTCGTGGCTTGAGCCTTCGTCCAACAAATGTAAAAGACGTTCGCGCGCATCGATTCGCATATGATGACCGCACTTCGGACACACATAAAGATTACGTTTTAATTCTTCGCTATAAAGCACTTGTTCGCATGCAGTGCATTTTGTCCAAACCCCTTCCGGTACGTTCGCTTTACGTGTTGAAGAAGACGGGTTTTTACTAAAAATTCGGTCAATCCAGCTCATTTTTTTACCTGTTTATCCACTAAAAAATTCTGCGTATTAAATCACAATTCGATTCGGCTTGCTAGTCAGACAAGATTATCCGGTAAGAAAAGCGGCCCTAATTTATGTGAGGGAATTTCAAACTTTTCGGGATAAATCACATCCACTAAATAAAGCCCGTCCGGTTTTGCCGTCGGTGCCGCCAATTTGCGATCACGTTGTTCAAGCAACCATTTTATCCATTCAATCGGCTGATTGCCTGCGCCTACTTCAATCAAACTACCGACGATATTGCGCACCATATGATGCACGAAAGCATTGGCTTGAATATCCACAATAATATAACCACCTAGGCGTATCACATTTAAATGATGCACATTGCGCCAAGGAGTATTAGATTGGCATTGCGCCGCACGGAAAGAGGAAAAATCGTGCTCACCCAATAAAAATCGACCGGCCTGTTGCATTTTGTCGGCATCTAAATCCAAGTGGCAATGAGTGATGCCCGCCGGCAAAATCGCTGAACGTAATTTGTTGCAATATAAAATATAACGATAACGGCGCGCTGTAGCAGAAAAACGGGCATGAAATTCATCACTCACCGCCTTTGCCCAAGTTACCGCAATGTCATCGGGCAAATTCGCATTAGTGCCGAATGCCCAAGCTTTATCCGAGCGCACCGCATTAGTTTTGAAATGCACCACCTGTCCTGTGCCGTGTACACCGGAATCAGTCCTGCCCGCGCAAAAAACATCAACTTTTTCATCTGCCACAAAGGAAAGCGCCTTTTCCAATTCTTCTTGTACACTGCGCACTTTTTCTTGTCGTTGCCAACCGAAATAATGTTGGCCGTTATATTCAATGCCTAACGCGATATTCATTTTCCACCTCTTTTTCCATAAAAAAACACCAAAGAACGATCTTTGGTGTTTCTTATTAACGCAAAAAATTAAGCGCGTTTAAAATCAATATGAACCAATTTTGGTTTGAACGGGTGGCGTTGCATCGCTTGAACTTTCACAGCCACTTCTTTACCTTCGATCACTAAAGTGATGATGTCAGAATAGAAAGCATCCTGAGCTTGTGCATTGTTTAATTCATCGTGATTTAAGATGATTGAAACCGGTGCTTCGCTGCCGCCGTAAACGATTGCAGGAATTTGACCGTTATGACGCAGGCGGCGGCTCGCACCCTTACCTTGCGCGGAACGAACTTCAGCGTTAAATTTAAATGCCATTTTAATGTTCTCTTCTAAGTAAGATTAAAAATTAAAAAATTGCAGGCGACCCAGCAATTTTCCTAAACAGACTCAAAGACCAACTTTGAGGGCGCGGATTATAAAGGATAGACTTTATTAAAGCAAACTTTTTTCTAGGCAATCCCCCTTAAAACGATTAGAATAATCCGCAATTTTTGGCAATAAATTTCACTAAAAATAGCGGGAAAAAATGGAATTTCTGATTAGTTTTTTTACTGATTACGGCTATTGGGCCGTACTTTTCGTTTTGATTATCTGCGGCTTCGGCGTGCCGATTCCGGAAGACATCACGCTCGTATCAGGTGGCGTAATCGCCGGACTTTATCCTGAAAGCGTCAATTCCCATTTAATGTTATTGGTCAGTATGATCGGCGTACTTGTCGGCGATTCTTGCATGTACTGGCTCGGTCGCATTTACGGTACACGCATTTTGCGTTTCCGCCCAATGAGAAAAATTGTCACCTTAAAACGCTTAAAAATGGTGCGCGATAAATTCGCTCAATATGGCAACCGCGTGTTATTCGTGGCGCGTTTCTTACCGGGTCTGCGCGCCCCGATTTATATGGTTTCCGGCATTACACGTCGGGTAAGTTATACCCGTTTCGTATTAATTGATTTCTGTGCCGCCATTATCTCGGTGCCGATTTGGGTTTACCTTGGCGAATTCGGTGCAAAAAATTTGCACTGGTTGCATGAACAAATCCAGAAAGGCCAAATGGTGATTTATGCGCTTATCGGCCTATTGGGCTTATTTTTGGTTTGGAAATGGAAAAAATCGAAAAAACAACAAGGCTAGTTTTTTAGCACATAAAAACACGCCAGATTTCGGTATTAAATAGCAAATGCACGAAACCCTCTCGGTGAAGTATAAGCTTGAATCATAAAACAGCACCGCATTGAAAGTTACTTCAATGCGGTGCTGTTTTGTGAGGTCATTTTAGCTTTGTGTAATAGCGGCATAGTTTTGGTAGATTTTAAAAAACCACCGTATTTTTTACCTAAATTAAGTACGATTAGCCAAATAACGCTCCACCGTATCTACAATTGCTTGAGTTTGTGAATCGATTTCAATATTCACCCGGTCGCCTAGGTTACGTTGTCCCATTAACGTACGTTGCAAGGTTTCAGGGATTAAATTAACACAAAATTGATTACCGCGTACTTCACCGACAGTCAAGCTAATACCGTCCACCGCAACAAAACCTTTGGTTAAAATATATTTCATCACCTCGGTATTCGGCAATTCAAACCAGATTTGACGATTATTTTCGGAAACAATAATGTTGGAAATGGTCGCCGTGCAATACACGTGGCCGGATAAAATATGACCACCGATTTCCGCACCCATTTGCATCGCACGCTCAATATTGACCAAATCCCCCACTTGTAATGCGCCGAGATTGGTAATCCGCAAGGTTTCTTGCATTAAATCAAAACTGACCAAATTATCGTTAATTTCGGTAACCGTTAAACAAACACCGTTATTCGCAACAGACGCGCCGATTGCTAACCCTTTGCGCATTTCGGGTGGTAATTTTACCACTTGTGTTCTAAAATCTGCCTTCTCCGTAATGGAATGGATCGGTGCCACGCCTTGTACAATTCCGCTAAACATAGATTTTCCTCAATAAAAAATTTTTGTACAGTATATCAAAATTTATGAATTTTCGTCTTTTCTCCCAACTGTCGTCTTATCACGCCGATATTAAAAGACTCATCAAAATTGCACTGCCGATTTTATTGGCGCAAATTGCGCAAAACTCCATGGGCTTGGTGGATACCATCATGGCGGGGCGTGTGAGCGCTACCGATATGGCGGCGATTTCCGTCGGCGCCTCCATTTGGCTGCCTCTTGTATTATTCGGCCACGGCTTATTGCTCGCACTACCGCCAACGGTATCTTATTTAAACGGATCCGGCCAACAGCACCGCATTGCACACCAAATTCGGCAAGGCATTTGGATTGCTTTGGCGAGCTGTATTCCGCTCGGCATACTGATTTATTACAGCGATTTCGCCCTACGCTTTATGCAAATGGAACCGCATATGGCGCATATTGCACAAGATTATTTGCACGCTATGCTTTGGGGCTTACCGGCTTATTTATTACTGATGAATTTCCGCTGCTTAAACGACGGCATTGCAAAAACCAAACCGGCCATGGTGATTACCTTTCTCGGTTTAATGCTGAACATTCCGCTTAACTATATTTTTATTTACGGCAAACTGGGGATTCCCGCCTTCGGTGCGGTAGGTTGCGGCATTGCTACAGCAATCGTGAACTGGTCAATGTGCTTGATGATGATCGGTTATTCTTACTTCAATCGACAAGAACGCAAATTGCAGGTGTTCAGCAAAATTATTGAAAAACCCAACGGCGCGACCTTAAAAAAATTACTTCAGTTGGGTTTACCGATTGCCATCGCGCTTTGTTGTGAAGTGGCGCTATTCGCCATTACCGCCCTATTGCTTTCGCCGTTGGGCACGAACATTGTGGCAAGCCATCAAATTGCACTGAATACCAGCTCGTTTATTTTTATGTTCCCTATGTCCATCGGCATGGCGACGACGATTTTAGTCGGTCAAGCACTCGGTGCGGGCGCGCCTGAAAAAGCGAAAAAGCTGTCTTATGCCGCATTGCTGCTAGGCCTAACGCTCACCATTGTCACTGCGTTCATCACCATTTTCTATCGTTACCAAATTGCCGCAATTTTTGTAACAGACGAAATCGTAATCAACATGGCCGCAACCTTGCTTTTTCTTGCCGCGATTTACCAGTTCTCCGACACCGTTCAAGTGGTCGTTGGCGGCGTGTTACGCGGTTATAAAGACACCAAAGTCATTCTCTACATCACGCTGTTTTCCTATTGGGTGATCGGCATTCCGTTAGGTTACGTCCTCGCCCGCACGGATTTACTGATGCCAAGCATCGGCGCTCAAGGGTTTTGGCTCGCCTTTGTCGTCTCGCTCACCTTTGCCGCGGTACTACTGTTTTACCGAATGCGCAAAACTCAAAGTTTAAGCGATGATGTACTGATGGCGCGATTGGAAAAATTGAAATAACCGACAGGTTATTTTCACGCAGAAGCCATACTGACCGGACTAAAACAACCCCGTTTAATTCAGTACCGTTTTGAAAGTTCAATGCGGTGCTGTTTGGAAGGTTCAATGCGGTGCCGTTTGGAAGGTTCAATGCGGTGCCGTTTGGAAGGTTCAATGCGGTGCTATTTTTAATACCTGCCTAACGCTTGATTTAAGCGCTTCTACCCCAAATTTTTTATTGTTCTCGTCCTTATAAATAAGGATAATAACGGCCTTACAAAAAAGGCAGATTGCAATGACAGATTATATTTTATTGATTATCAGCACCGCATTGATTAACAATTTCGTGTTGGTGAAATTTTTAGGGCTTTGCCCCTTCATGGGCGTATCGAAAAAAATCGAAACCGCCGTCGGCATGGGCTTAGCAACCACTTTCGTGTTAACCGTAGCATCCCTTTGCTCCTATTTAGTCGATCATTATATTTTGCTGCCTTTAAACGCCACATTCTTACGCACCCTCGTATTTATTTTAGTGATCGCCGTAGTGGTGCAATTCACCGAAATGGTGATTAACAAAACCAGCCCGACGCTTTACCGTTTGCTCGGCATTTTCTTGCCTTTAATCACTACCAACTGCGCGGTATTGGGCGTAGCCTTGTTAAACGTTAATTCGGCACACAATTTAACGGAATCGGTAATTTACGGTTTCGGCGCATCCCTCGGCTTTGCCCTCGTTTTGGTTCTGTTTGCCGCGTTGCGCGAACGCTTGGTTGCCGCCGACGTGCCGCTTACATTTCGTGGTTCCTCCATCGCCTTAATCACGGCGGGCTTAATGTCCCTCGCCTTTATGGGCTTCGCGGGCTTAGTCAAAGCATGATTTATCTTTTAATGTCGATTACTCTGTTAATTTTATTTATCGGGTTCTATCAAAAGTTTTCAGGAAAAAATAAGTAATAATGACCGCTCTTTTTATCGTCATCACCCTACTCGCCTTGATTTTTGGGGCAATCTTAGGGTTTGCTTCACTAAAATTGAAAGTGAAAGCCGATCCGCTTGCCGAAAAAATTGATGCCGTATTACCGCAAAGCCAGTGCGGTCAGTGCGGTTATCCCGGCTGTAAACCTTATGCTGAAGCTATTGTTAATGGCGATATCATCACAAAATGTGTTCCGGGCGGACGACCAACGGTGGTAAAAATTGCCGAAATTATGGGCGTTGACGTGCCGCCGATGGATGGCATCGAAGAGCCGCCTGAAATGGTGGCATTTATCGATGAAAATATGTGTATCGGCTGCACCAAATGTATTCAAGCCTGTCCGGTAGACGCCATTATCGGTAGCAACAAAATGATGCACACAATTATTCCGGATCTTTGCACCGGCTGTGAACTCTGTGTCGCACCTTGCCCGACGGATTGTATTTCGATGATCCCGGTAAAAAAAGAAATTGACAGTTGGGATTGGAAATTCGACGCAAAATTAGTCATTCCTGTGGTGAACGTTACCAAAACCGAGAGAAAATTAGTGGTGGGGAAATAAAATGACGGACGTATTATCTCGTTTTAATTCCGGCAAATTGTGGGACTTCAAAGGCGGCATTCACCCGCCCGATATGAAATCTCAATCTGCTCATCAACCGCTACAAACGCTGCCGCTTGGCACGGATTTTTATATTCCGCTCAAACAACACGCGGGCAGCGCAGGAAATTTGTTAGTCAAAGTCGGCGATTATGTTTATAAAGGACAGCCCTTAACCCAAGGCGACGGCTTACGTATGTTGCCGGTACACGCACCGACTTCCGGTGTGATTAAAGCCATTGCGCCTTATGCCGCCGCTCATCCGTCCGGCTTAGAAGAACCAACCGTGCATTTGCAAGCGGACGGTCTGGATCAATGGATTGCGCGACAACCGATTGAAGATTTTCTCTCGCTGTCGCCACAACAATTAATCGAAAAAATTTACCTCGCCGGTGTGGCGGGTTTGGGCGGTGCGGTATTCCCTACAGCGGCCAAAATTCATTCCGCCGGGCAGCAAACCAAATTGCTGATTATTAATGGCGCCGAGTGCGAACCTTACATCACTTGCGACGATCGCCTAATGCAGGAACGCGCGGCTGAAATTATCGAAGGCAGTCGTATTCTTCGTTATATTTTACGTCCGGAAAAAGTCGTGATTGCCATCGAAGATAACAAGCCGCAAGCCATTGACGCTATCCATAATGCACTGCGCGACGCCAATGACATTGATGTACGCATAATCCCAACCAAATATCCGTCCGGTGCGGCAAAACAACTCATTTATCTGCTTACCGGTATGGAAGTCCCAAGCGGCGCGCGTTCGTCAAGCATCGGTGTGCTGATGCACAATGTTGGCACCGCATTCGCCATAAAAAGAGCAATTATTGATGATGAACCGCTAATTGAACGCGTGGTCACGCTAACCGGCAACAAAATTCAACAAAAAGGCAATTATTGGATACGCCTTGGCACGCCGATTTTTCATGCACTCACCCACGTCGGTTATCAATTCGACGAAGGTTTTCCGGTGTTTGCCGGCGGTCCGATGATGGGCTTGGAATTACCGAATCTGACTGCGCCGGTGACAAAAATTGTAAACTGCCTGCTCGCACCCGATCATCTCGAATATGCCGAACCGGCGCCGGAGCAAGCCTGTATTCGCTGTTCCAGCTGCTCTGATGCCTGTCCGGTCAATCTTATGCCACAGCAACTGTATTGGTTCGCGCGCAGCGAAGATCACCAAAAATCGGAAGAATATGCGTTAAAAGATTGTATCGAATGCGGCGTATGCGCTTATGTTTGCCCAAGCCACATTCCGTTAATTCAATATTTCCGCCAAGAAAAGGCGAAAATTTGGCAAATTAAAGAAAAACAGAAAAAAGCCGAGGAAGCGAAAATTCGCTTTGAAGCTAAACAAGCCCGCATGGAACGTGAAGAACAAGAACGCAAAGCACGCTCTCAACGGGCAGCCGAAGCGCGTCGTGAAGAATTGGCGAAAAGCCGAGGTGAAGATCCGGTGAAAGCCGCACTCGAACGCTTAAAAGCGAGAAAGTCCAGTGAATTAAATGAAACGGTTCAGGCAAAAACTATCACTTCTGCCAAAGGCGAACTATTACCGGATAACACCGATTTAATGGCGCAACGTCAAGCCCGCCGGCTTGCCCGCCAACAAGCACAAAGTCAAAAAGAACAAAACCAAGTGGCAGAAGCCTCCAATGCGGTGCTAAATTCAACCTTCAATAACGCTGAAGCTGCCGCTGAAAAAATGCCTGTATTTGAGGAAAAACCGACGACGCTTGATCCGAAAAAAGCCGCTGTTGCCGCCGCAATTGCCCGTGCAAAAGCCAAAAAAGCAGCGCAAAGCCCAACAGATCAAGCCGAACAAAACCAAGTGGCAGAAGCCTCCAATGCGGTGCTAAATTCAACCTTCAATAGCACTGAAGCTACAGCTGAAAAAATGCCTGCATTTGAGGAAAAACCGACGATGCTTGATCCGAAAAAAGCCGCCGTTGCTGCCGCAATTGCCCGCGCAAAAGCCAAAAAAGCAGCGCAAAGCCCAACAGCTCAAACCGAACAAAACCAAGCGGCAAAAGCCTCCAATGCGGTGCTAAATTCAACCTTCAATAACACTGAAGCTGCCGCTGAAAAAATGCCTGCATTTGAGGAAAAACCGACGACGCTTGATCCGAAAAAAGCCGCTGTTGCCGCTGCAATTGCTCGCGCAAAAGCCAAAAAAGCAGCGCAAAGCCCAACAGCTCAAGCTGAACAAAACCAAGCGGCAGAAGCCTCCAATGCGGTGCTAAATTCAACTTTCAATAACGCTGAAGCTGCCGCTGAAAAAACGCCTGCATTTGAGGAAAAACCGACGACGCTTGATCCGAAAAAAGCCGCTGTTGCCGCTGCAATTGCCCGCGCAAAAGCCAAAAAAGCAGCGCAAACTCAACAAAAATTAGATGAATCGCAGGAATAAACAATGTTTAAAATGGTCAGTTCACCCCACACTCATTCAGGGAAATTAACGGCGCGCATTATGCTTTGGGTGATTTTAGCAATGATGCCGGCACTGTTCACACAAATTTACTATTTTGGCTACGGCGTGTTGATTCAGTCTATGCTGGCAATTGTCGTTGCGCTAATTGCGGAATTTGTGGCGATAAAATTACGCGCAAGAGCGCCACTTGCTTATTTGGCGGATTTCACTGCGCTGCTAACCGGATTAATTCTCGCTATGGCCATTCCGCCTTATGCGCCTTATTGGATTATTATTATCGGCACGTTGTGCGCACTGTTGCTCGGCAAACAAGTTTACGGTGGGTTGGGACAAAATCCTTTTAATCCGGCAATGATCGGTTATGTAATTTTACTAATTTCGTTCCCATTACAAATGACCACGTGGATGCCGCCGCTTGATTTATTACCGAAATCGCCAAGCTTTGCGGATGCGATATCGTTAATTTTTTCCGATTTAACCACCGATGGCTTTACCCTGTCGCAGCTGGCGCACAGCATCGATGGCATTACACAAGCCACGCCATTGGACAGCGCAAAAATTTTCTATAAGAGCCATACCGAACTTAACGATTTTTATCAATTAGTCAAAATGCCAATCTTTATGGGCAACGGTACGGATTTTGCGCAAGGTTGGTGGCAAGTGAACCTCGCTTTTTTAGTGGGCGGACTTTTCCTTGTATTAAAACGCACCATTCACTGGCAAATTCCGGTAGCGATGTTATTCACTTTTTTCTGCTTGGCTAGCACCACCGCCCTTGCCGGTGGCACGCATTTAAGCGCAGTCAGCCAAATGTTCAGCGGCGCTATGATGTTCGGTGCATTCTTTATCGCTACCGACCCGGTTACGGCTTCCATTACACCACGCGGGAAAATTGTGTTCGGCGCCTTAGTCGGACTTTTCGTCTATCTTATTCGCTATCACGGCAACTTTCCGGACGGCGTCGCTTTTGCTGTTTTGTTAAGTAACATTTGCGTACCGCTTATCGATCATTACACACGTCCGCGCGTTGCCGGTTATCAAACTAAAGGAATAAAATAATGGACGTTATTAAAATTACGTCGCGCTACGGCGCGTTATTAGGCTTGGTCGCCCTGCTCTGCACCGCGATTTCTAGCGGGATTTTCTTTCTGACCAAAGGCAAAATTGATGACGCCATGGCGGCGCAACAACGCGAGCTTTTGTTGCAGGTTATTCCACAAAATTATTTTGATAATAATCCGGCAGAAAGCGTGGCGATTCCGCAAGACGAGCGTTTACAAGGCATTCAAAAAATTTATTTGGCGAAAAAAAACGGCCAAATTTCCGCTTATGCTTATGAAACTACCACGCCGGACGGCTATTCCGGCAATATTCGCTTGTTAGTCGGTTTAACGCCGCAAGGCGAAGTGTTGGGGGTGCGCGTGATTGAACATCATGAAACACCGGGCTTGGGCGATAAAATTGAATTACGCATTTCCGACTGGATTTTAAGTTTCAACAATCAGCCGATTAATAACGACAATTTAAGCGAATGGGCGGTGAAAAAAGATGGCGGTAAATTCGACCAATTCTCCGGCGCGACCATTACGCCACGCGCCATTGTCAACCAAGTAAAACGTTCAGCATTAGTGATGTTAGCCAATAGCACCGCATTGGAATCCCTCGCCAACCAATTAGGGCAATAAGATGACAGATTTAACCGAAGAAAACGTCAAACTCGAAGAAACGCAAGTCAATGTTGTTGATTCCACGATCAAAACGGACAACAAATCTGCGGAAAAATCTCTTTGGAAAGAAATTTTTATTCAAGGCATTTGGAAAAATAACTCAGCCGTCGTGCAATTACTCGGGCTTTGTCCGTTACTTGCCGTTTCAAGTACAGCGACTAATGCCCTTGGTTTAGGGCTTGCCACCCTGTTAGTTTTAACCTGTACCAACACGGTCATTTCCTTGTTTCGTAAGCAGATTCCGCACCAAATCCGTATCCCGATTTACGTAATGATCATCGCCACTACCGTTACCTTGGTACAATTATTGATGAACGCTTACACTTATACGCTTTATCAATCCCTCGGCATTTTCATTCCGTTAATCGTCACGAACTGTATCGTAATCGGCCGCGCCGAAGCCTTTGCCTCAAAAAACAACATTTTACATTCCGCTTGGGACGGTTTTTCCATGGGCTTGGGCATGGCATTAAGTCTTACCCTGCTTGGCGCCTTACGTGAAATTCTCGGTCAAGGCACGATTTTTGAAGGTATCGAAAACTTGTTTGGCAACGGCGCAAAATTTCTCTCTTTCCATCTTTACCACACCGAGAGTAGCTTTTTACTTTTTATCCTGCCGCCCGGTGCGTTTATTGGTTTAGGATTGTTACTTGCCATTAAAAACAGAATCGATAATAGAAACAAATAGTTAAACCGCCTTTATCAAGGTTCCTTGTAAATCGCCCAACCGACTTGTCATCTTTAGGAAAATTTTACATATCTGAGCGCAACGCGTTCAAAATTTTCCGTCAAAAAATAATAACAAGGGCGGAAAAGCGATTTAGTCAGGCCTGTGTTCTTTGCTACTTTCTTGTACAAGTAAGAAAGTAGGAGAAAAATATGAATAAGCAAAAAAGAATCGAAATACTCACAAGATTACGTGATCAAAATCCCCACCCTACCACTGAATTGCAGTATAATTCGCCCTTCGAATTATTAATCGCGGTAATTTTATCGGCGCAAGCGACCGATAAAGGCGTCAACAAAGCCACAGAAAAATTGTTTCCCGTTGCCAATACGCCGCAAGCCATTTTAAATTTAGGCGTAGACGGCTTAAAAAGCTACATCAAAACCATCGGACTGTTTAATAGTAAAGCGGAAAACATCATCAAAACCTGCCGCGATTTAATCGAAAAGCACAACGGTGAGGTGCCGGAAAGTCGCGAAGCGCTTGAAGCCCTTGCCGGAGTGGGCAGAAAAACCGCCAATGTGGTGTTGAACACCGCATTCGGGCATCCAACCATCGCGGTGGATACGCACATTTTCCGCGTTTGCAACCGCACCAACTTCGCACCGGGCAAAGACGTCGTAAAAGTTGAAGAAAAGCTGCTCAAAGTAGTACCGGACGAATTTAAAACGAACGTTCATCACTGGCTGATTTTACACGGTCGCTATACTTGCGTAGCACGCAAACCTCATTGCGGTTCGTGCATTATTGAAGATCTGTGTGAATATAAATACAAAACGGAATATTAATTTGGTCAAAAAACGTTTTATTTTTGACCGCACTTTTAAATAGGAAAAACCATGACAACAACAAAACCACAACGCCAAACCTGGTCGAGCCGCCTGACTTATGTAATGACCGTCGCCGGTGCCACTGTGGGTTTCGGCGCGACTTGGCGCTTCCCTTATCTTGTAGGTGAAAACGGCGGCGGCGCTTATGTGTTGCTGTTCTGTATTGCCATGATCGTAATCGGTATCCCGATGATTCTGGTAGAAAACGTGATTGGGCGCCGTTTGCGCGTTAATTCTATTGATGCATTCGGCGATAAAATTCACGATAAAGGCAAAGGCATTTCTAAATACTGGAAAATTCTGGGCTATATGGGCTTACTTGGTGCTTTCGGTATTATGGCATATTACATGGTGCTCGGCGGTTGGGTAATTTCCTATATCGTCAGTCTAATCAGCGGCAGTCTTGATATTTCCGCACCAATTACCAAAGACGTGGCAAAAAATTTCTACGATCTGCATATCGGCAACAGCCCGTTTGAAATTATGCTTTATACCTTTCTTTTCGTAGCTGTGAACCACATTATTTTGGCGAAAGGCATTATCGGCGGGATTGAACGCTCGGTAAAATATTTAATGCCGTTGCTCTTTATTTTTCTCATTGGCATGGTAATCCGTAACATTACCTTACCGGGTGCAATGGAAGGCATCACCTTCTACTTAAAACCGGATTTCAGCAAAATCACCCCGCAGCTATTTATTTTCGTATTAGGACAAGTGTTCTTCGCTTTAAGTCTTGGTTTCGGCGTATTAATTACGCTTTCAAGCTACTTAAACAAAGAAGAAAATCTGATTCAAACCGCAGTAATCACCGGCTTTACCAACACCATTATCGCGGTGCTTGCCGGCTTTATGATTTTCCCGTCGCTCTTTACCTTTGGAATTGAACCAAACGCCGGCCCAACCTTGGTATTTCAAAGTTTACCGATAGTATTCTCACATTTATGGGCAGGTAAATTCTTCGCGATTATTTTCTTTGGCTTATTATTAATTGCGGCATTAACCACTTCTATCACTATCTACGAAGTGATCATCACAGCATTACAAGAAAAACTTCGTATGCGTCGCGGAAAAGCCATTGCATTAACGCTCGGCGGCATCTTCTTACTCGGTAACGTACCGTCAATTTTAGGCGACAATTTGTGGAAAGACATAACCATTTTCGATAAAAGCATTTTCGACTTCTTCGATTACGTTAGTGGCAATATTCTGTTTATGCTTACTGCATTGGGTTGCGCGATTTTCGTCGGTTTCGTGTTAAAAGACGAAGCAAAGAAAGAACTTTCCTCAACGCCCAATTCCACCTTTACCCAAATTTGGTTTAACTACGTAAAATTTGTCGTACCGGTCATCATTGTGGTAATTTTCATCAGTAACCTATTCTAATCCACAAAAAACCGAGCAATCGCTCGGTTTTGTTTTTTTAACATTTTCTCAAAAAATTAACTGGCCATTTAAGCCAATCATTTGTTCGCCTAAAAATTTTTCTATAGAATAACGGCTCTTTTCTCGAATATTCCTTAAATTTCACTTTACACAGGATGAATTTTATGCAGAAGCCACCAAGATTGTGTCAATAATTCTTTAATACAACAAGCCTTTCTTAATAATTTAGATGAAAAACTTTGGTCATCTGCCGATAAATTGCGTCAACAGCTTGACGCCGCCAACTATAAACACATCGTCCTTGGTCTGATCTTCTTAAAATACATTTCTGACAGTTTTACCCACCAACAAGCCAAAATTCAGGCGGAACTGACCGATCCTGAAAACGCGCTCTATCTTGACCGCACTTTTTACGACACCGAAGAAGAATACCAAGAAGCCTTAACCGCTGAACTGGAAAACCGTGACTACTACACCGCCGACAATGTGTTCTGGGTGCCGCAGCAAGCCCGTTGGGACGAAATTAAAGCCGTTTCCATCTTAAACATTGGGGCTGAATTACCTTGGGGTGGGAAATTTTCCGGCGTCGCCAAACTCATTGACGATGCCTTCGATGCCATTGAAAAAGACAACGAAAAACTCAAAGGCGTACTCCAACGCATCAGCGGCTATGCCGTAAACGAAAACACCCTGCGCGGACTGATTATCCTCTTCTCCGATACCAACTTTACCCGTCCGACTTACAACGGCGAGCCCGTACATTTAGGCGCAAAAGACATTCTCGGCCACGTTTACGAATACTTCCTCGGTCGCTTTGCCCAAGCCGAAGGCAAACGCGGCGGGCAATATTTCACGCCGAAATCCATTGTTTCCCTGATTGTCGAAATGCTCGAGCCATACTCCGGCCGCGTATATGACCCAGCCATGGGCAGCGGCGGCTTTTTCGTACAAACCGAACGCTTTATCACCGCCCATCAAGGTAACATCAACAACGTTTCCATCTACGGGCAAGAATTCAACCCAACCACCTGGAAACTCGCCGCCATGAATATGGCGATTCGTGGTATTGATTACGACTTCGGCAAACACAACGCCGACAGCTTCACCCAGCCGCAACACATCGACAAAAAGATGGATTTCATCATGGCAAACCCACCCTTCAATATCAGCGATTGGTGGAGCGAATCCCTTGCCGAGGATCCACGTTGGGCATACGGCACGCCGCCCAAAGGCAACGCCAACTTCGCTTGGCTGCAACACATGATTTACCACCTCTCGCCAAACGGCAAAATGGCATTATTGCTTGCCAACGGCTCCATGAGCAGCCAAACCAACAATGAAGGCGAAATCCGCAAAGCCATCATCAATGCCGACTTGGTCGAATGTATGGTCGCCCTGCCCGGCCAGCTCTTCACCAACACCCAAATCCCCGCCTGTATTTGGTTCTTAAACCGCAACAAAAAGCGCAAAGGCGAAGTGTTGTTTATCGATGCGCGCCAAATCGGCTATATGAAAGACCGCGTATTGCGTGATTTCACCGCTGACGACATCGCCAAAATTGCCAACACCCTCCACGCTTGGCAACAATCAGACGGCTATGAAGACCAAGCCGCTTTCTGCAAATCCGCGACTTTAGAAGAAATTAAAGACAACGACTTCGTCCTCACACCGGGGCGCTACGTCGGCACCGCAGAACAAGAAGACGACGGCGTACCATTTGCAGAAAAAATGCAAAATCTGACCGCTCTTTTAAAGGAACAATTTGCGAAAAGTGCGGAATTGGAAGCGGAGATTAAGAAGAATTTAGGGGGATTGGGGTATGAGTAAAATAACAACTTTAGCCGAATATGCGACTATTCAAGGTGGGTATGCTTATAAAAGTACAGATTTTCTTAAAACTGGAAAATTCAAAGTATTAAAAATAAAAAATATACGATTTGGTTATATAGATTATTCTGAGACGGATTTTATATCTGATCAATTATCAAAGAAAACTGAAGAATGGAAAACTAAACCAAAAGATATTTTAATTTCTATGACTGGCTCAGGACCTAATGCTCCTGCATCATTAGTAGGACGAGTTGCTAGAGTTGGAGAAAATGAACCTATCTCATTTATAAATCAACGAATTGGTAGAGTTATTGTCAATGAAAAAGTAGATTCAGATTATATTTATTACTTACTTAGTCAAAAATCTAGCCAAGAATACTTTGTAAATAATTCTACTGGTAGTGCTAATCAAGTAAACATTAATGGAAACACCATCTTATCATTAGAAGTTCCCTGCATTTCATTTGAAGAAAGTAAAAAAATTGCACAAATACTTAATGCATTTGATGACAAAATCCAACTCAACATCCAAATCAACCAAACCTTGGAACAAATTACCCAAGCTCTGTTTAAAAGCTGGTTTGTCGATTTCGATCCCGTGCGTGCCAAAGTCCAAGCCCTTTCAGACGGCCTTAGCCTTGAACAAGCAGAGCTGGCAGCCATGCAGGCAATCAGCGGAAAAACACCCGAAGAACTGACCGCACTTTTACAAACACAGCCTGAGCGCTACGCAGAATTAGCCGAAACCGCCAAAGCGTTTCCGTGTGAGATGGTGGAGGTTGATGGGAGGGAGGTGCCGAAGGGGTGGGAGGTTAAGCGAATTGATGAAGTTATTCAAAAAATTCCTGTAGGTAAAAAATATAGCTCAAAAACCGCATTTTCAGAAGGTTTAGTAACCTATTTTGGATCAAGGTAGATCAGGTGTTATTGGTTATCACAATGATAAACCAGGCGTAAAAGCAAGCATTGAAGATCCAATTATTGTATTTGCTAATCACACTTGTTATATGCGTTTAATTTCTTACGATTTTAGTGCTATTCAAAATGTATTTGCCTTCAAGGGGAAAGAATGCAATTTGTATTGGCTTTATCTTGCTACGTTAGGAAAACAAGAGTTTGTGGAATATAAAGGGCATTTCCCTGATTTTTTAATTAAGGAAATTGTTGTTCCTCCAGAAGAATTAACAGCATTATTTGGAAAATATGTAAAAGAAAGTTTCTCAAAAATTTTCATTAACGATAGAGAGAATTCTAATCTAGTTAAAATTAGAGATTTGTTATTACCTAAATTACTAAATGGAGATATTTTATGAGTAAAGAGATTATAACCATAGCAGAAGGCATATTTGAAAAATTAAAAATAGCCAACCATTATATTTCAGAATGGGAACAAATTATGTTGCAAGGAAATTCTGACAATGGCTATTTATTCAAAAAGTATTATTTTTCATTGGGATTTATTCGCCATGCTTATCTTTACATGTCAATATTAACTTTATGTACTGTTATTGATAATACTGGGACTCACAATATAAAAAATTTAAGAGAAAAAATACAAACTTATAAGAGTTTAAAAATAGAAGAATTAACCTCATATATTAAAGACGATAAAAATTCATTATCAAAGACAATGAATGGCTTGAAATTATTAAGAGATAAAACAATAGCTCACACAGAAAATCTTGATCAAAATATAATTTTTAAAGAGGCTGGAATTAGCAAAGAAGATATTTCTTTATTCATAAATAACGTTATTAAATATATCAACTATCTAATGTCTTTTATTGACTATAAAAAAGATTTTATACTGCCTAACTGTTCAGATTATGGAATAAATTTAATATATAAGGCCTTGGAAAATACACCAAAGCCAAATCTAGATGAATATACAAACATTTGGCAAGATGGTTTTAATGCTGGCAAAAATTACTCGCAAAGTTGATTTCATCTCTCCCAAATCTCCCCTCCTCCTCTTTGCTAAAGAGAGGATTGGCTCGAGGGTAATTTAAATTTTGGCTTTCTACTTTAATATGCGATGAGAAATTGAAATTTTCTTAGATTAACCATGAGTCAATTACTGGCAATTTACTCAAGTAATCCCCCTCTTTAGCAAAGAGGGGTAGGGGAGATTTGGCAGTATCAATAAACGAAGAAATTAATCCACTAGCTCCCCAAAGACAGCAAATACGCAAAAGGAACACCTATGCTCAACGAAAACGACATCGAACAACTCACTCTTCAACGCCTGCAATCCCTCGGTTGGGAATATCGCTATGGTAAAGATTTGCCTGTTCATGAAGGCGAGTTTGCCCGTGGCGATTTGAGCGGCGTAGTCTTTATTGAGCAACTACGTGAGGCGGTGCGCAAACTTAATCCGCAGCTGCCTGAAAGTGCGGTGGATTCTGTGGTCAAATCAGCGACAAAAAGCGATATTGGCGATTTGGTGGTGCGTAATCAGGCGTTTTATAAGCTGTTGCGTGATGGTGTACGGGTAGAATATACGTTAAACGGTGAGCAAAAAACCGAGATGGCGCGTTTGGTGGATTTCGAGCATTGGGGAAACAACCGTTTTGTCGCCGTCAATCAATTGGAAATCCGCAGCCACAAAGGAGGTAAACGGATTCCCGATATTATCGGCTTTGTAAATGGCTTACCATTGGTAGTGTTTGAATTAAAAAATCCGCTGCGTGAATCGGCAGATTTGTTACAGGCGTTTAATCAGTTTGAAACCTATAAAGATGAAATTGCCGAGCTGTTTGTTTACAACCAAGGCCTGATTATTTCAGACGGCATTGCTGCACGCTTGGGTTCGCTTTCGGCAGATTTCCAACGTTTTACACCGTGGAAAGTGGTGGATGAAAAAAATAAAAGCGCGCGCTTATATTTTGACGATGAATTGCAAAGCCTGCTCAATGGCTTAATGCAGCCTGAGGATTTATTGGACTATATCCGTTATTTTGTCTTATTTGAACGGGATTCCAGCGGTAAAACCATTAAAAAAATCGCGGCATACCATCAATATTACGGCGTAAATGAGGCGGTGGCTTCTACCATTCGAGCAACTTCAGAAAAAGGCGAGCGCCGAATTGGTGTGATATGGCATACGCAGGGTTCGGGGAAGTCTATTTCTATGTTGTTTTATGCCGGCAAACTGCTTGCGCAGCCTGAATTGAAAAATCCCACCATTGTGGTGGTCACCGACCGTAACGATTTGGACGGTCAGCTCTTCCAAACCTTTTCTTCAGGTAAAGATTTAATCAAACAAACACCGCAACAAGTAAAAGATCGCGAACAACTGCGCCAACTGCTCGCGCAAAATGAAGTGGGCGGTGTGTTTTTTACTACGATTCAAAAATTCGCCCTAAATGAGGAAGAAAGCCGCTTCCCTGTGTTAAATGAACGCAGCAATATTATATTGTAATCAGCGATGAGGCACACCGCAGCCAATATGGCTTTACGCAAAAATTGCATAACGGTAAATTTCAGGCAGGCTACGCCCGCCATTTACGCGATGCGCTGCCCAATGCCTCGTTTATCGGTTTCACCGGTACGCCGATCAGCCTAGAAGATAAGGACACGCAAGATGTGTTCGGGCGTTATGTGTCCATTTATGACTTGCAAGATGCCGTGGAAGACGGCGCAACGGTGCCTATTGTGTATGAAGCACGCCAAATCCGCTTAAACGAAAAAGAACACGATGAGCTATTCAAAGAAATTGATGAACTGCTGGAAGAGGAGCAATCCCCTGCCCTGCGTTTGCAGGAAAAATTGCTGGGTTCGCAAGCCCGTCTGGCTGATTTAGCCGCGGATTTTGTGCAGCATTTTGCCAAACGCAATGAAGTGGTCGACAGCAAAGCGATGATGGTGGTTTCCAGCCGCCAGATTTGCGTAGATTTATACAATGAAATCATCAAACTGCGCCCAGAATGGCATTCGGACAATATTAACGAAGGGGCGATTAAAATTGTGATGACGGGTTCTGCTTCCGATGCGCCAGAAATGCAGAAACACGTTTACAGTAAACAGGAAAAACAAACGCTGGAACGCCGTTTTAAAGACCCGAACGATTCGCTGAAAGTGGTGATTGTGCGCGATATGTGGCTGACGGGCTTTGATGCACCTTGCTGTAATACGATGTATATCGACAAGCCGATGCAAGGACACAACCTGATGCAGGCGATTGCTCGGGTTAATCGTGTATTCCGCAATAAAAGTCGAGAAAATGGCGGCTTGATTGTGGATTATGTAGGCATTGCTGACGAGCTCAAAAAAGCCACTCAGCAATATACAAACTCACAAGGTAAGGGCAAGCTGACCGATAGCGTGATTGATGTGTTCTTTAAAATGAAAGAGCATTTAGAGTTCGTCCGCAGCCTGTTTGCAACGCCGGTTGAAGGGAAAACTTTTGATGTTCAAGCAGTCTTAGAGAAAGACGAACCCCATGAATTACTGATGGCGATTCATTTTGCTGCCAACCATATTTTAAGCCTCGATCAATTGCCTTTTGATGGCAAAGCGCACGAACAGCACTGGTTTAATAAAAAAGAAGCCGAGCCACGCAAAAAAGCCTTTTTGAAAGCAGCGGGATTAGTGAAAAAAGGCTATATGTTGTGCGGCGCATTGGCTGAAGTTGAGCCATACAACCAAGAAATTGCCTTTTACGATGCCGTGCGTGCTATTCTCACGAAGCGTGAACAAAATGGTACAGGCGCAAATGAAAGACAGATTTTATTGAAAAAATTGGTCAATCAAGCCGTCTATTCCGAAGGTGTGATTGATTTATTTGATCTGCTGGAAAAACCGCAGCCACAAATTAGCCTGCTTTCCGAAGAGTTTTTACAGACCATCAAAAACAGCCCGACGAAGAATTTATGGGTCAGCGCGATGGAGCGTTATTTAGCGAGTGAAATCAAAGCCAAATCAGGCGCAAACCTCACCTTGCAAAAAGACTTTGAGCAACGTTTAAAAGAAGCCTTAAACCAATATCACAACCACAATTTAAGTGTAGTGGAAATTTTGGATGAGCTCTTCAAAATGAGCCAAGACTTCCAAGCCCGTTTGGCATTCGGTGAAAAATTAGGCTTAAAAAAAGAAGAACTCGCCTTCTACGAAGCACTTGCACGAAACCAAAGCGCTCGGGAACTGATGGGCGATGAAGTGCTTTCCAAACTAGCCAAAGAAATCACCGACACACTCAGAAAATCCGTGACTATCGACTGGCAATACAAAGAAGGCGTTCGTGCCAAAATGCGCATTCTGGTAAAACGCGCCTTGCAACGCTACAAATATCCGCCCGATAAACAGGAAGAAGCCGTGAGCTATGTGATTAAGCAAGCGGAAGAAATTGCAGACGAATTAAGCGCATAAAATAAACGCGGTGGATTTAAGAAACCCGCCGCGTTTTATCTACTCTGTTAAGAACTTATTTACTCTCCGTCCAATTTTTCTTCTCTTCCAATTCTTCCCATCGTAAAAAAGCGGTTTCCAGCTCAACCTCGGTATCCGCCAGTTCTTTTAGCTTCGCATTTGTCACGTCATGGGATTGCTGAAAAAAATCGGATTCGCCAACTTCGGCTTGCAGAGAAGTGAGTTTTTTCTCTAATTCTTCCAATAATTGCGGCAATTGTTCCAGCTCACGCTGCTCATTGTAAGAAAGCTTGATACTCTTGGGTTTCAATGCGGTGCTCTTCGGCACTTCCAATGTCGATTTAGCGAGAAAATAATTGGCCTGTTGTTGTTTTGCATCAAAAAAGCCGCCGACGTATTTGTTCAGCACGCCGTCGCCTTCAAAGATGTAGCATTCCGTGGCGGTATTATCGATAAACTGACGATCGTGGCTGACGATAAGCAACGTGCCTTGGTAATCAGTGAGGATTTCTTCCAATAATTCCAAGGTTTCCACGTCTAAATCGTTAGTCGGTTCATCGAGAATCAATAAATTATTCGGTTTTAACAAGAGTTTTGCCAATAACAAACGGTTTCGTTCGCCGCCGGAGAGGGCTTTGACCGGCGTCATGGCGCGTTTCGGTGGGAACAAGAAATCCTGTAAATAGCCCAACACATGGCGTTTGATACCGTTGACTTCTACGTCTTGTTTGCCGTCGGCGACGTTATCCATAACGGTTTTTTCCGGATCAAGATCTGCGCGGTATTGATCAAAATAAGCAATGTCTAATTTCGTGCCGCAACGAATGGAACCACTTGTCGGCTGAATTTCACCGAGCAACAATTTGATAAAAGTGGTTTTACCGCAACCATTCGGACCAACTAAGGCGATTTTATCGCCACGTAAAATGGTAGTACTGAAATTTTTAAGAAGCGGTTTGTCATTGATGTTGTAGCTGACGTCTTCCATTTCAAACACGATTTTGCCGGAGCGGCTGGACGTATCTAACTGCAATTTTGCCGTGCCGAGCACCTCGCGGCGTTGGCGACGTTCTTCACGCATAGCTTTTAACGCGCGCACACGCCCTTCATTACGGGTACGGCGGGCTTTGATGCCTTGGCGAATCCACACTTCTTCTTGCGCCAAGCGTTTATCGAATAATTCATTTTGCAAGGCTTCCACCCGCAAATTTTCTTCTTTGGTGGTAAGGTATAAATCATAGTTGCCGGGGTAAGAAACCAATTTACCGCGATCTAAATCCACAATGCGGGTGGCCATTTTGCGGATAAAAGAACGGTCGTGGGAAATAAACACAATGCTGCCACTAAACTCTAACAAGAAATTTTCTAACCATTCAATAGCATTCACATCTAAATGGTTCGTTGGTTCATCTAACAACAATACATCGGGATTACACACCAAGGCGCGCGCCAAAGCAGCTTTGCGCAACCAGCCGCCGGATAAATCGGCGAGTTTAGTCTTTGGGTTTAATTCTAATTTTTGTAATACTTCATTGATTTTATTTTCAAATTGCCAGCCATTGGCATGTTCCAATTTTGCTTGAATTTGGGCAAGTTGGTTTAATGTCTGCTCGCTATAATCTTGCTCCAATTGCACAGAAATATGATGATATTCCTTTAACAAATCGGCCAAATGTCCAATCCCTTCGGCCACATAATCAAATACATTGCCTTCAGCATGACGTGGCGGATCCTGTTCTAAACGGGAAACCACCAAGTCTTTTTCATACTGCACTTTGCCATCATCCATGGTGACATCACCGGCAATAATTTTAAGCAATGTGGATTTGCCTGCGCCGTTGCGACCGACCAAACAAACACGTTCGTTAGGTTCTATATGTAACTCTGCATGATCCAACAAAGGCGCATCGCTGAAAGAAAGATATCCGTTGGTTAAATTAATAAGTGCCACAATTACCTCATTAAAATTTTTGAAAATAGACCGCATTTTTAATGCAGATAGAAAGGAAAATGGATTGGTCAGTGCCAATCCATTTATTTTTAGCCACCGGCGAGTTTCACCTTAAAGCCTTTTTGTTCTAACAGTTGCTTTAATAAATCGCGTTTATCGCCTTGAATTTCAATATTGCCGCCTTTCAGCGAACCGCCACAACCGCAGCGTTTTTTTAATTCTGTGGTGAGTTTTTTTAATTCATCATCACTTAAATCCAAGCCGCTGATTAACGACACGCCGGCACCTTTCCTGCCGCTGGTTTGCTTTTGAATACGCACAAAACCGTCGCCTTTCGAACATGTCGATATCGCTTTTTCTTGTTTAATACGTCCACTTTCAGTGGAATAAACTAAAACTGAATCATTCATTATGATTATGCAATTGAGGCGTTGATAGCACGAAGCACATCAGCTGGATTATCCGCTTGAGTTATCGGACGACCGATTACTAAATAATCCGAACCGGAACGTAATGCGGCAGCCGGTGTCATTACTCGGCGCTGATCACCAAAATCACTACCGATTGGACGTATTCCAGGGGTAATTAATTTAAAATCCTTTCCGCAACTATTGCGTAAAATTTCCACCTCTTGCGGCGAACAAACTACGCCGTCTAATCCTGCTCGTTGAGTCAAATGCGCTAAACGCAATACTTGTTCCATCGGCGAGGCATTAATGCCGATTTGAAGCAAATCTAAATCCTCCATACTGGTTAAAACGGTAACGGCAATTAAAAGCGGCGCGTCTTCACCATAAGGCTCAAGGATTTTTTTTGCTTCTTCCATCATTTTCAAGCCACCGCTGGCATGTACATCCACCATCCATACGCCTAAATCGGCAGCTGAACGCACTGCTCGCGCCACGGTGTTCGGGATATCATGAAATTTTAAATCAAGAAAAACATCGAAATTGCGATCGTGCAATTGTTTCACAAAGCTGCTACCCAGCGTTGTAAACATTTCTTTACCGACCTTTAAGCGACATAAGTCAGGATCGATTTGATCAACTAATACAAGCGCTTCGGCTTCCGTTTCATAATCCAGGGCGACAATAACTTTACTGGTCATAATTTTACCTCTCTGTGTATTTTTTAATTATGCTCTTGTGCGGATAAAGGTTTGATAGTTTCCCAATGACGACATGACGGGCAATTCCAAAGTAATTTATGAATTTGATACCCACAATTGGAACAACGATAAGCGGCACTTTGTTTAATACGTTCGCCTACCATTTTGTGAAGTAAAATTAAACTGTCTTTTCCGCGCCCCTCTTCCGCATCGTCAATTTGATATTGAATAAAACGATGGAAAATTAAGGTACTTGGTTTTTTGTTCAGCTGTTGATAAAGCTTCGTCTGCGCCGCGGCTTTGCCATCTTTTTCTTCGAGTAATTTTGCCAATGCTAAATCTACTTCATCATTTTTAACTTGTTGTTCAGCGCGAATTAAAAATAATTCAAAATTATCCAGTTGATCTAATTTTTTATAGCAAAGCTTTAAACTTGAAAGAACTTCGCCAATATAATCCGGATTTTGTCGAAGCACTTCTTCTAAGTTTTTAATCGCTTGAGGATAATTTTCTTCCTCCATATCTAACTCAGCAAGCAATATTGAAGCCCTTACGCAGCGAGAAGAAACCAACAAAGCTTTTTGTAAAATTTGACGCTTTTCGATGGTATTTTCGCTGTTCAAACTTTGAACATATTCACAATAACACTGTGCTAGTTCGATATTGTTTTCTTGCGGATAAATTTTCGCAAGCTTTTCTGCGATATTAACGGCTTTTTTCCATTCTTTAGTTTTTTGATAAATAACTAAAAGCTGCTGTAGAGCATTTTCAGCAAATTCGGGTTCATCCACTAATAAAATATAGAGATTTTCCGCGCGATCCAAAAAACCTATCGTCATAAAATCACGAGCAAGCTGCTGTTTAGCAAGAAGTTTTTGTTCGAATGTATAATTAGGACTGCGATCTAACGCCTGATGAATACGCAATGCGCGATCAACCTCGCCGCGTGAACGGAATAAATTACCAAGCGTTAATTCGGCTTCAAACTGAGAACGGCTTTCGATTTCATTTTCGTTTTCTTGTTTCTGTAACATGTGCAAAAACAAATCTACGGCTTTATCGGTTTGATTGGATAGTAAAAAATTAACACCCGTGACATAGTCACGGGAAAGTTTGTTACTAATATCTTCCTGATCTCTTTTTGCGCTACGTTGCCCCATATACCAGCCATATGCAGCGGCAATTGGCAAAAGCAGAAAGAGTAACTCAAGCATTATTCAGCCTTTGCCTTATCGCGTGTTGTGGTTAATTCGTTAATCTGCAAGGTTTGACGTTTAATTTGCCGACTTAATGCCATATTTTTAATTTTTAATTTCAAATAGAAAAAGCCCGTAATAAACCAACCTAAAATCAAACCTAATCCAAATAAAATCGCGACCAATGTTGAAAGTTGAAATTGGCTTTGGGCGACAATGTAATTAAACGTAATAATTTGATCATTATTTGCGCCAACAGTAATTGCGACAAGTACAATCGCCAAAATAATAATAAAACCTAAAATATATTTGATCATATGGAAACCCTTTAAGAAATATAGTCTTACTACATTAAAATCATTACGAAAAAAAGACACCTAAGTGTCGTAATTTCATTTATTGTGAGTTCTAAGCGAATACATCCACTCGTTCTTTTAACGCTTTACCCGGTTTAAAATGCGGTATGCATTTTGCATCTAATTTTACCGAATCACCAGTTTTCGGATTTCTTCCAAGACGAGGTTGACGGTAATGAAGAGAAAAACTACCAAAACCTCGAATTTCCACGCGATTAGCATCTTCTAATGATTGTGCTATGAGTTCTAGAATATCTTTTACAGTGCCTTCTATTTCCTTTATCGCTAAAGAAGGATGTTTCGCGGATAAATTTTCGATAAGCTCTGACTTTGTCATCTCATTTCTCCTCTTTTACCTACTCATATACAAGCTTTATGATAAATCTTATTGATAATTCATTATTTTGAATAAGTTATCAATAAAATTTATAAAAATAAGGCTGGGTTTCCCCAGCCCTCTTAGAATAAATAAATAAATTATTCACCTTTAGCCGCTTTAAAAGCTTCAGCCATTGCGTTTGGAATAACAACATCTTCTTGCTTGTTATTTACATTTGCAATTGCAGCCGCTTCTTCTGCTTGATCTTTAGCGCGAACAGACAAATGAACGATACGAGCTTTACGATCTACACCGGTGTATTTCGCTTCAACAACATCACCGGAAACAACTTCGCTAGTTAAATCAGCTGCTCGAATGTAACCTTCTGCGCCACCAGCTAATTCAACTTTGGCACCTTTCGCATCAGCTTCAACAACAGTTGCAGACACTACTGCACCTTTTTTGTTAATCGCTACGAAATTGTTGAACGGATCTTCTTCAAGTTGTTTGATACCTAAAGAAATACGCTCTTTCACTGCATCTACGGCTAATACTACTGCAGAAACTTCATCACCTTTTTTGTAGTTACGAACTGCTTCCTCACCTGGAACATTCCAAGAAATGTCAGATAAGTGAACCAAACCATCAATACCACCATCCAAACCGATGAAGATACCAAAATCGGTGATAGATTTGATTTTACCGACAACTTTATCGCCCTTATTGTACATTTCGGCGAATTGAGTCCATGGGTTAGGTTTGCATTGTTTTAAACCTAAAGAAATACGACGACGTTCTTCATCGATTTCCAATACCATCACTTCAACTACATCACCTAAACTCACTACTTTAGATGGATGAATGTTTTTGTTTGTCCAATCCATTTCGGAAACGTGAACCAAACCTTCCACACCATCTAAAATTTCAACGAAACAGCCGTAGTCAGTTAAGTTTGTTACTTTACCGGTTAATTTGCTGTTTACAGGATGGTTTTCTGCAATTGCCGCCCACGGATCTTGACCTAATTGTTTTAAGCCTAAAGATACACGAGTACGATCTTTATCAAATTTCAATACTTTAACGGTAACTTCATCGCCAACGTTAACGATTTCGCTTGGGTGCTTAACACGCTTCCAAGCCATATCGGTAATGTGTAATAAACCATCAACACCACCTAAATCAACGAATGCACCATAGTCAGTTAAGTTTTTAACGATACCTTTAACTTCTGAACCTTCAACAAGATTTTCTAACACTTGTTCACGTTCTTGGCTACTTTCGGATTCAATTACTGCACGACGGGAAACAACGACATTATTACGTTTTTGATCCAATTTAATTACTTTGAATTCTAATTCTTTACCTAATAAGTGATCCGCATCACGAGCCGGACGAGTATCAACTAAAGAACCCGGCAAGAATGCACGAACGCCGTTTAGCTCAACTGTGAAACCGCCTTTTACTTTGCCGTTAACTAAACCGACAACAGTCGCTTTATCTTCGTAAGCTTTTTCCAACTCAATCCAAGATTCGTGACGAACCGCTTTTTCGCGAGAAAGTTTAGTTTCACCGAAACCATCTTCAACTGCGTCTAATGCTACGTTTACAGTATCGCCGACTTGAATTTCAAGTTCGCCTTGTGCGTTTAAGAATTCGGCAACCGGAATTGCAGATTCGGATTTTAAGCCCGCATCAACAAGCACAAAACCCTTTTGGATAGAGACTACGGTACCACTAACGATTGAACCTTGACGGGTTTCAAGGCCTTTTAGTGATTCTTCAAAAAGTTGAGCGAAAGATTCTGACATATAAATAATCTTCTTTAAAAGTTAATAACATCCGCATTTAATCCATAAAATGTGGGGTTGATAATAAACGTCCGTTCGTCCTTGAACAAACAAAGTTTTAATTGTCTATGCGCTGTCGAATATAAGTTAACGCTTGCGCAATCACTTGGTCGATGCTCAATGCGGTGCTATCCAGCAACAACGCATCTTCAGCCGGTTTAAGGGGGGCTACTTGGCGATTTCTGTCACGAAAATCGCGATCTTTTATCTCGGCTAAAATCTGCGCAAAGTTACCATTAATTCCCTTATTTTGCAACTGGTTATAACGTCTTTTTGCACGTTCTTCCGCACTGGCGTCTAAAAACAATTTTACTTGTGCATTTGGAAACACAACCGTTCCCATATCCCGTCCGTCGGCAATCAAACCATCATTTTTCGCGAAATCCTGTTGAACTTGCAATAAAACAGCACGAACTTGCGGAAAAATCGCCACTTTTGAGGCAGCTTCTGCCACTTCTTGGGTGCGAATTAAACGGCTAACATTTTCACCGTTTAACAAAACATTCACCTCGCCCTCTTGCGGAATAAATTGAATATCTAACTTACGTGCCAATTCAGCCAAAGCGAATTCGTCAGTCAAATCCACCGCATTTTTCAGTGCCGCCAGCGCCGTAACCCGATAAATTGCTCCGCTATCAAGCAAAGCATAGCCTAATTTTTCCGCCAAGGCATAACACAAGGTGCCTTTTCCGGCTCCGCTCGGGCCATCTACGGTAATAATTATTCCCATCATTTGTCCTCACCAAAAAAATTCTGCGTATTATAGTGAGAATTCAGTTATTGCGCTAATTTTAATACCGCATGGAAAAGCATATTACAGCCCTTCTCGCACCACTCATCCTTAATATTTTCCAATTCGTTATGGCTTAATCCGTCGATACAAGGAATAAAGAGCATCGCCGTCGGCATTTTGTCGTTTAAGTGGCAAGAATCATGCCCGGCGCCGGAAACAATATCTTCCCGACAATACCCTAGTTCATCTGCCGTTTGTCGGAGCGTTTCAAGTAACTCGGAATTAAACGTCAAGGGCGCCAGCTTTGCTACTTGATTAAGTTGAACAGCCAATTGATGCTTGTCGGCGACATCAGCTAAAATTTGGCGAATTTCCCGATCAATTTGCTCTAAAGAATGCCGGCTAGGATGGCGTACTTCTAAACTAAAATTAGATCGACCGGGAATCACATTCGGTGAGTTCGGGGTAAGTTGAATTGAGCCAACTGTAACCCGCCCTTGATTTCCTATTTCCCTCAACCCCAATTCATTGAATTTCACCATTGCTTCCGCCATACCAATGCCTGCATCACGACGCAGATTCATCGGTGTTGTTCCGGCGTGAGAGGCCACCCCGTCTAATTGAATTCGATACCAATTTTGCCCTAATGCACCGCTCACAATGCCGATATCCGTATGATTACGTTCAAGAATCGGCCCTTGTTCAATATGAAGTTCCAAGGCGGCATGAGGTTTATAATTAGAAAAATCATCGTTACCTAAATAACCGATGCGTTCCAATTCCGATTTAACGCTTATGCCCTGTTTATCTTGTTTCTTAAACGCTTCGTCAAGAGACAATTTTCCGGTAAAAACCGCCGCGCCCATCATTGCAGGAGCAAAACGCGCGCCTTCTTCATTCGTCCACATCACAAGATCGACAGGACGTTCGGTTTCAATGCGGTGCTGATTAAGCGATAGTAATACTTCAAGCCCCGCCAACACGCCATAAATTCCATCATAGCGGCCGCCTAACGGTTGAGAATCCCCATGTGAACCGATCAAAATTGGTGCTAATTGAGCTTGTTTGCCTTCCCGTCGAACAAAAATATTGCCGATAGCATCGACTTTAACGGAAAAACCCGCCTGCGTTGCCAGCTTAATAAAATAGTCTCTCGCCAATTTATCCTCATCGGATAAAGCAAGACGCGTCACACCGTTATTTTCAGTTTTGCCGAATTGCGCGAAATCATGCAGTAATCCCAATAATCGCGCACGATTAATTTTTATCATGAGTTGCTCTCATCAGATTGCAATTGGTATCTAAAATCGCAAAAGCCGTCGCCGTTCATGACGGTATGCGGCCGGGTTAATTTCACATTCGGCGCATAACCTTCGATAAATTTACTGTCGCGATTACAAGATAAAAGAAAGCCGATTTCTTCTAACCCCATTTCTTTATACATTTCCGCATAACGGCAACGATGTACGTTATAACTGTATTTTTCATGGGTGTTATCCAGCACATCAATCCGTAAGGCATCATCTTTTTCCCACAAATATTGCAACGCCACAAAACTTTCTACGCTGGTGCCGTTCGGTTCGCGTTTGGCATATTCTTTGCCCGCCTCCACGGCCGCATTGGCGACGGCTTCTTCAATGATGGATTTAGCTTTTTCCAAGCCAAATTCACGTTTCATAATTTCATAGATCGGTTTAATAATTTCCGCTTCGATTTTACGTTGCTGCAAAATGCCAATTTCAACAAATTCAGGAAAATCTTGTGACATAACTCACTCCTTAAATACTAAAATCATTTAATAAAATTTCATTATTGATAAAACGACGTACGCGTGGATCATCATTTTGTCTTAGTTCGTTCGGTGTTTGTAAGAAAGCAATCTCACCGGAATCCATAAAGGCAATTTTGTCGGAAATTTTTAATGCAAATTGCATTTCATGGGTCACAATAATCATGGTCATGCCTTCTTTCGCCAATTCTTCCATAACCAGCAACACTTCACCGACTAATTCGGGATCGAGTGCGGATGTTGGCTCATCAAACAACATAATTTTCGGTTTCATCACCAAGGCACGCGCAATCGCCACACGTTGTTGCTGACCACCGGATAATTGATGCGGATATTTATTGGCATGCGCCAATAACCCGACTTTATCCAACATTGCCAAAGCCAATAAACGCGTTTCATGTTCCGCTTTGCCATGATATTCCGGTGCTAATAAAAGATTTTCTAACACCGTTCTATGTGGGAACAAATTATAGCTTTGGAACACCATGCCCAAATCGACAATTTTATCTTGTGCATTTGAAGCGAAGTGTTTGCCATTAATAAATTCTTCCCCTTCCAGATAAACCTTGCCTTGATCGAGTGTTTCCAGACCGTTGATACTTCTAATCAAGGTTGTTTTACCCGAACCGGAAGAACCAATAATCGACAGTACTTCGCCCCATTTCAATGAAAGATCGATACCTTTTAATACTTCCACGTGGTTGAATGATTTTCTTAAACCTTCAACCTTCAACGCATCTTCGCCATTTTGTTTTTCTGTCTTAACCACCGAATAAGGCGCAAGTTCCGCTTTGTTCACGTCAACATTTACATCGTCATGCGCTTGGCGCAAGGAAACATCAAGTTTATTCTCGAATTTCTTTAACAACCAAGTCAGTAACGTCACGATAACTACATAATAAAACGCCACCGCCAACAAAGTTTCCAACACCAAGAAATTACGAGTATAAAGTTGTTGACCGACCAACAAAATTTCAGTTAATGAAATCACCGAAACCAACGAAGTTAATTTAACAATCGTAATATATTGATTGGTTAACGGCGGTAAGGCGACTTTTAATGCTTGCGGAATCACGATTAAACGTTGAATGCCCCAGAAACGAATACCTAACGCTTTTCCCGCTTCATATTGCCCTTTCGGAACGGCCGACAAGGCACTGCGATGAATTTCCGCAATATACGCCGATTCGCTTAACACCATAGCAATTAAGCCGGCCACAAACGGATTCGATAACAGCACGGAACTCGCTGGCCAAAATTGCGGCACGTTATAGATGAAAATTAATAAAACCAATAACGGCAAACTACGGAACAACCAAATATAGGTTTTGGTAAATTTATTAAAAATTTTATTGTTTGATTGTGAACCTAACGCAAGGATAAAGCCCCACAAAATAGCAAAAATCCACGTTAAGGTACTTAATTCTAAAACGGTAAGCACCGCATTCCAGAAATCGCTATTAAGCAACAAACCGCCTAAATAAGCCCAATTAAATCCTTTTTCCGCAATAGATGAAGTTCCTTCGGAATTTACCGCAATAGCTTGTTCAATGGCATTTTCCAATCCATTAGCTTTTAACAATTCCGCATTCGGAAATTCAAGATTGTATTTTTTCAACAATTGTTCATAAGAACCGTCAGCAAGCGTATCTTTAATCGCCTGTGCAATTTCCGCTTTGCCTTTCGCATCGTCTTTATTGAAAGCCAAGCCGATTAAAACCGGGTAAAGTTGTGTCTTATTGGTAATTTTTAATTTCGAACCTAATTGATCAATCACCATCTGCGCCACAGCGGCATCTTCATATTGCACATCCACACCACCGGATAACAGCGCTTGTGCAGCCTCCGGCGCGCTCGGATATTCTTTCACCACGAGTGGCTTAAGATTGTTTGGTGCACAATATTCTTGTGAAATTTTCTCCATCGTCGGAATCCACGCCGCACCTTTCATTGAAGAAATGCTTTTACCGCATAAATCCTCCAATTTTTGCGGCGCAAAAGAATCGTTACCGCGCACAACAAGCACACCACCGGTTTGCAAATAAGGGAGAAAATCCACTTGTTTAGCACGCTGCGGATTCACATACAACGCGGAAGCCACCACATCATAATGCCCGGCATTTAAACCGATAATAATGTTTTCAATGCGGGTATCCTTAAATTCGACTTTTTTGCCTAAATTCTGCCCGAGTAAAATCATTAAATCAGGATCGAAACCCGCTGCTTTGCCTTGCTCTAAATACGCGTAAGGCGCATAAGTCAAATCGATTCCCACGCGCAATGTTTTTTCGTTTTCGGCTTGAGATAGCGCAGCATAAAACAATACCACAAACGCAAGGCCGACCTTTTTGATGAAGTTAAGCATATATTTTCCTATTTTTGTCATATATGGGCGGCTATTTTAGGAAAAACCTTTATAACGCTCTAATAATTAATCCCGCTATAATATTCCATTCCGTTCTATAAAAATAAACGCCAAAAAAGATTCTGTAACCCAAATACAAAACAATTTCCGCATTTATCGAACAAAACTGATGTATCAAAATAGCACCGCATTGAACGCGGTTTCAATGCGGTGCTATTTCGGCAGTCTAATAACAAGTTAACGCAAGCACATCTCCGCCGAAAAAAAAAGCGCATTGCCTAAACAATGCGCTTTTCTCAAAATTGTCGAATTACAATTTTTCTAACATGCCCAACACTAAAGCCGAGGATTGTTTCGCGGCGAGCGGTAAAAATTCTTCAAATGAAAGACTTGCCTCTCCATCGCCTGCATCGGAAATCGCACGCACCACGACGAAAGGAACATTAAAGGCATGACAAACTTGCGCAATCGCCGTTGCTTCCATTTCCACCGCGGTAACATTCGGGAAATCCGCCTTAATTTGAGCTATTTTTTGTTCGCTATTAATGAAGCTGTCGCCGGAACAAATTAAACCGCGTTTGACCGATTGGCCTTGTTCTTGGGCAACTTTTTCGGCTAAATCGGCCAATTTTTTATCCGATAAAAACGCCGCCGGATTAGCCGGCAATTGGCCTTTTTCATAACCGAATGCAGTGACATCCACATCGTGATAACGGGTTTCATCGGAAATCACAATATCGCCGACTTTTAAACCTCTTGCGACGCCACCGGCGGACCCCGTATTGAGCACCGCATCGGGCTTGGTCAGTTGCAACAGTGCGGCAGTGCCTATTGCCGCAGCGACTTTACCGATACCGGATTGCAATAACGCCACCGCTTTGCCGTTAATTTTACCTTCTAAAATCACTGCGCTTGCCACACGTGTTTCTGTTTTGTCGGTCATTAAACCACTTAAAATTTCGACTTCTTGCGCCATTGCGCCGACAATGCCAATTTTCATTCTTTATGCTCCTGTTCTAATTTATTAATTAAATAGTCTAACACCGCCACGCTGTAATCGTCATTATAAAGCGTGCTGGCGGTCAGTACGTATCGCCCACCGATTACCACATAAGGATAGGTAAATACACCATACTCTTCCGTTAATTCGACGGCGTGCTTAACCCGTTCTTTCACTTCCGGCGAATTTTCCGTTTGGCTAAAAAGCTGTTTATCAAAACCTTGTTGCTCCGCCCATTTAAGTATTTTAGCTGGCGAGGAAAGCTCCGCATAGCGAGATTTTTCCGCCGTTTCAAATAGCAATGCATCGGATAATTCATCCGCATTAAGCGCTTTCAGCGTGTAAAAAACACGTGCGCTGAATTGATTTTCTGCCGTGGCAACGGGATACTGTTCCAGTGCAATTTTGTTGGCGCGCATTTGTCCGTACAGTTCCAGAATATCCTGCGCCGACGAGCAAACGCGACAATCGTAATCGAAAAAAAATTGCACGCGAATTTTATTGTCCGCGCGCTGCGACTGTCTGACGGGTTCTTTATAAGAAAAATAATCGCGCCCGTCCTTAAAGCGGGTTTGACTCGGCGCCGGTAAATGCGGTTGAATACGGGCGGAAAAATCCCTACCGGAAGACTCCGCGAGCACCGCATTGGAAGCGCAGAGTAAACCGACGCAAATCCAAGGCAATGCTGTCCGCCATGTCATTGTTTTAGCCATCGATGGGTTCGATATAATCCACTAATAATTGCACACTACGATTGCCACGAAATTCGTTAATATCCAATTTATAGGCTAAACGCGCCTGCTTAATGGATAAATCAGGATATAATCGCGGGTCGATATTAAAGACGACGGCATCTAAAAGCGGCCCGCCTCGTTTCGGCTCCACCAACATTTTTAAGTGATTTTGATTTTGCCCGATAGCACGTTGCTCTAAAATGTTGAATTCTCCGTCGAAACAAGGTTCCGGAAACGCTTGTCCCCAAGGCCCACCGGCTTTTAACAATTCCGCCGTTGCCAGAGTAAATTCGTCTTTGCGTAATTCGCCATCGCTCCAAATTACGCCTTGTAAATGTTCTTCGTCCAACCAATCGGTAACGGTTTGATTAAAAACGCGTCGAAAATCATCGAAACATTCCGCGCGAATTGTCAATCCCGCCGCCATCGCATGTCCGCCAAATTTTAAAATCATATTCGGTTGCTGCGAATAAATGCGCTCTAATACATCACGCATATGTAGGCCTTCGATAGAACGCGCCGAACCTTTCAGCACACCCTCGCCATCTTGCGCAAACGCAATGACGGGGCGGTGATATTGATCTTTAATACGCGACGATACAATGCCCAGCACGCCTTGATGCCAATCCGGCTGATAAAGCGCAATGCCCATCGGTAATTCATTAGAAAATCCGGTAAAATTCCGGCAAATTTTTAGCGCTTCCAATTTCATTCCCGCTTCGATTTCCTTGCGGGTTTGATTGAGCTGATCAAGATCGAGCGCTAATTCGCGCGCGCTTTGCATATCCTTGGCAAGTAATAATTCCACACCAAGCGACATATTATCCAAACGTCCCGCCGCATTAAGACGAGGTGCGATAGAAAATCCAAGATCAGCGGTAGAAAATTGTTCCGGATTGCGATTCGCCACTTCTGCCAAGGCAATAATCCCCGGCCGACAACGCTTGGCACGAATACGCAGTAGACCTTGATGGATTAAAATGCGGTTATTTTGATCAAGCGGAACGACATCGGCAACGGTGCCAAGCGCGACGAGATCAAGCAATTCGGTGAAATTAGGTTGCGTTTCTGCGCTGAAAATCCCTAAATTGCGAAATTCGGCGCGCACCGCCAACATTAAATAAAATGCCACCCCCACGCCGGCTAAGGATTTCGACGGAAAAGCGCAGTCGTTTAAATTCGGATTAACAATCGCATCAGCCGGTGGCAACGTATCCGGCGGCAAATGGTGATCCGTAACCAAAACGCGCACGCCCTTTTCTTTTAAAAACGCAATGCCGTCAAACGAAGATACGCCATTATCCACCGTCATTAAAAGTTGCACGCCTTTTTCCAGCGCCATTTCCGCCACCGGAATGCTCAAGCCGTAGCCTTGTTCAAAGCGATTCGGTAGTAAATAATCCACATTATTAAAGCCCAGCTGACGCAATGCGAGCACCGTCAATGCGGTGCTGGTAGCGCCATCCGCATCAAAATCGCCGACAATAATGATTTTTTGCTGTTGCCGGTATGCTTCCAACAATAATTCCACAGCGCGTTCGATGCCATGAAGTTTATTCGGGTTCAGCATACATTTTAAAGTGCGGTCTAATTCTTGACTGTTTTTGATGTGGCGTGCGCGATAAAGACGATCCAACAACGGTGCTTCCGAAACAGCTTCTCCGACGGGAATTTCGCGACGTTTGATGAGTTTGTTCACGACAATAATAGAGTAAGAATTTAATTGCTATAAATAAATCGGTGGGCTATTGCCCACCTAAATTATCCTTCCAACGCCGCCAATAAATCGGCCGGTTTTAAGTAACCACCAATCACTTCGCCGCTTGAAGTGACAATACTTGGCGTGCCTTTTACACCGAACTGAATGCCAAGTTCATATTGTTTTTTCACGATATTCGGCGTTTTCACTTCCTTCGGCAAATTGCCGTTTTCCGCTTCATTCAAGGCAAAACTCGGATCTTTCGCTGTCCAAATCGCTTCCATTTGTTTCGCGCTTTCCGCATTCATACCCGCCCGCGGAAATGCTAAATAACGCACGGTAATGCCGAGGTCGTTATATTCTTTGATTTGCTGATGTAATAAATGGCAATAATGGCATGTTATATCCATAAACACGGTTACAACATGTTTTTCATTTTTTGCCGGATAAATAATCATTTCATTTTTAAATGAATTTAGCTTATTTATCAACATCTTACCATTTACATCAAGTGGCCCTTTAGCGGTTAATTCATAAAGTTTACCTTGAAGCGCATATTTTCCGTCTTCGGTAATATAAAGAATTCCCTCATCGGTTATTACGGTTTTAATACCGGCAATCGGCGAAGCATTGATTTCAATGTTTTGCGCGCCAAGGGCTTGCAATTTGTTCTTAATCGCGACATCGTCCGCGAGCACCGCATTGGAGGCAGCGACAAATAAAAACGCAGTTAAAATTTTCTTCATTTTTTGTTCCTAAATTTGTTAAATAAAACCGGGCGAAATTATAAAGAGATTCGTAATTTCTGCAAGCATTGCACTGTTAATAATACGTAAAATGACATATAATCCGACGCTTTGTGACTGAGTGTATTTATCATGTTTGAAATCAATCCTATCAAAAATAAAATCACCGATTTAACCGACCGCACTGCCGTGCTTCGGGGGTATCTTTGACTTCGATGCCAAAGTTGAGCGTTTAGAAGAAGTCAACGCCGAATTGGAACAGCCTGATGTATGGAACAACGCAGAGAAAGCGCAGGCGCTCGGCAAAGAACGAGTTTCTCTTGAACAAGTCGTAAACACGATTAAAAATCTTGAGCAAGGTTTAGAAGATGTAGACGGCTTGTTGGAACTTGCCGTAGAAGCGGAAGACGAAGACACCTTCAATGAAGCTGTCGCAGAATTAGACGAACTGGAACAACAACTCGCCAAACTGGAATTCCGCCGTATGTTCAGCGGCGAACACGATGCTTGTGATTGCTATGTAGATTTGCAGGCGGGCTCCGGCGGTACTGAAGCACAAGACTGGACGGAAATGTTGTTGCGTATGTATTTACGTTGGGCGGAAAGCAAAGGTTTCAAAACCGAGCTCATAGAAGTCTCCGACGGCGATGTGGCAGGCTTAAAATCCGCCACCATTCGCGTGAGTGGTGAATATGCTTATGGTTGGCTACGCACGGAAACCGGCATTCATCGCTTGGTGCGTAAAAGCCCGTTCGATTCGAACAACCGTCGCCATACATCTTTCAGCGCAGCCTTTGTATATCCGGAAATTGATGACGATATTGATATTGAAATCAACCCTGCCGATTTGCGTATCGACGTATATCGAGCCTCCGGTGCAGGCGGTCAGCACGTCAACAAAACCGAAAGTGCGGTGCGTATTACCCACATGCCGAGCGGTATTGTGGTGCAATGTCAAAATGGACGTTCCCAACATCAAAATAAAGATCAAGCCATGAAACAGTTAAAAGCAAAATTGTTTGAAATGGAAATGATGAAGAAAAATGCTGAAAAACAGGCAATGGAAGAAAGTAAATCCGATATTGGCTGGGGCAGCCAAATCCGTTCTTATGTGTTGGACGATTCCCGCATTAAAGATTTGCGCACCGGCGTAGAAAATCGTAATACTCAAGCCGTATTGGACGGTGACTTAGATCGTTTTATTGAAGCAAGTTTGAAAGCCGGACTCTAAAGTGCGGTCACATTTCTCAGAATTTTTTATTTTAAAAACAAGGTAAACAAAAATGTCAGAACAAGAAGTAAAAGAATTAGACCTGAACGGCGAAATGCGCGTTCGTCGTGAAAAATTAGCCGCATTGCGTGCCAAAGGTAACCCATTTCCAAACCAATTCCGTCGTGATGCGTTAGCACAAGATTTACATACACAATACGATGCAGAAGAGAGTGAAGCCTTAAAAGAAAAAAACATTGAAGTTGCTGTCGCCGGTCGTATTATGACCCGCCGCGCAATGGGTAAAGCTACGTTTATTACCATTCAAGATATGAGTGGCAAAATCCAGCTTTATGTGGCACGCGATAATCTGCCTGAAGGCGTGTACAAAGATGACGTCGGTCACTGGGACTTGGGCGACATCGTAGGCGTAAAAGGCACCTTATTCAAAACCAAAACCAACGAACTCACCGTGAAAGCCACCGAAGTTCAACTGTTAACCAAAGCCCTTCGTCCGTTGCCGGATAAATTCCACGGTTTGACCGACCAAGAAGTACGCTATCGCCAACGTTATTTGGATTTAATTTCCAACGAAGAATCCCGCCGTACTTTTGTGATTCGCTCTAAAGTAGTTGCCGGTATTCGTGAATATTTCCTTTCTAAAGGCTTTATGGAAGTGGAAACCCCAATGTTACAAGTCATTCCGGGCGGCGCGGCGGCGCGTCCGTTCGTGACACACCACAACGCGTTGGACGTGGACATGTATTTGCGCATCGCGCCGGAACTTTACTTAAAACGTTTAGTGGTCGGCGGTTTTGAGCGCGTGTTTGAATTAAATCGTAACTTCCGTAATGAAGGCGTTTCCGTTCGTCACAACCCTGAATTCACTATGCTTGAATACTACCAAGCCTATGCCGACTACCACGATTTAATGGATAACACCGAAGAATTGTTACGCAAACTTGCTATCGATATTTTAGGGACAACTATCGTGAAATACGGCGAGTATGAATTCGATTTCGGTAAACCGTTCGAACGTATCGCCTTACATGATGCCACCATCAAATACGGTGCAGACAAAGGCATTGTGAAAGAAGATTTATACGATATTGATCGCGCGAAAGCCGTTGCTAAACGTTTAGGCATTGAAGTGCAAAAATCTTGGGGCTTGGGCAGTATTGTGAATGCCATCTTTGAAGAAGTGGCAGAGCATCATTTAATCCAACCGACTTTCTTAATGGCACACCCGGCAGAAATTTCACCGCTTGCCCGTCGTAACGATGAAAACCCGGAAGTCACCGACCGTTTTGAACTCTTCATCGGCGGACGTGAAATCGGTAATGGTTTCTCAGAATTAAACGACGCAGAAGACCAAAATGAACGCTTTGATGCGCAAGTTGCCGCAAAAGAAGCGGGTGACGATGAAGCCATGTTTAAAGACGAAGACTTCGTGGTTGCATTGGAACACGGTTTACCACCTACTGCCGGCGAAGGCTTGGGTATCGACCGTTTAGCAATGCTCTACGCTAATGCATCGTCTATCCGCGATGTGATTTTATTCCCGGCAATGCGCCAGAAGTAATTTCTTATCACGATAAAAAGGAAGTCATTCGACTTCCTTTTTAATTCCATCCAATTTTACCCTTTATTTTCACACCCCAAATTTATCCTTTAAAAACAATAAATTAAAAGATAACAATAAAAAAGGATTTTCTTTCCTAAATAAGCCTATAGCTTGGTATACCCCGCATTTTCAATTAAAATGCCTACTTCACTGCCGAATAGGCAGCTTAGAAATTAATCGCGGATCTTGGAATATGGAGGCAATCCTTCACTGCCGAATAGGCAGCTTAGAAAGAATGGCGAAAACACCGCTTGCGGTGGTTGAGCTTCACTGCCGAATAGGCAGCTTAGAAACATTGCATTTAACCAAGCCGAAGCCCCCTCTTCTTCACTGCCGAATAGGCAGCTTAGAAAGTATCAAAAAGACGCCGACACGAATCAATTCACTTCACTGCCGAATAGGCAGCTTAGAAATATGAATTCATCACGGGAAATGCCGTAACGCACTTCACTGCCGAATAGGCAGCTTAGAAATTCGGCATCGGATTCGTACAGGAAATGCATGCCTTCACTGCCGAATAGGCAGCTTAGAAATTGACCGCACTTCAAGTTGGCGGCATCCGACACTTCACTGCCGAATAGGCAGCTTAGAAATGAGCAGCATCGATGTATTTGTATTCCGTTGTCTTCACTGCCGAATAGGCAGCTTAGAAAGTTTATGCGACCCGCCTTTCAGCAATCGAAGGCTTCACTGCCGAATAGGCAGCTTAGAAATCGTCCAAACCCATCACCTGCGCCTTGCTTTGCTTCACTGCCGAATAGGCAGCTTAGAAATTGGATTTATTGCCGACTTGGTCGGAACGGAACTTCACTGCCGAATAGGCAGCTTAGAAATTTCTAAGGTGTACAATAAATGCCCCTTTCGGCTTCACTGCCGAATAGGCAGCTTAGAAATTTTGTCTTTGCTGAACATAACTATACCCCATCTTCACTGCCGAATAGGCAGCTTAGAAATTTAGGGCGTGCCATTTAAAGCCTTTAAAATCCTTCACTGCCGAATAGGCAGCTTAGAAAATTTTCCTTTTTTGCATAAACTTTCCCCCTAACTTCACTGCCGAATAGGCAGCTTAGAAATTTGTAGCGGTGCAGTTCAATAGCTGCTTTGACTTCACTGCCGAATAAGCAGCTTAGAAATTGGTTGCCATATCAATTTCCTCTAGTGATCTCTTCACTGCCGAATAAGCAGCTTAGAAAGCAAACGGTATGGCATGCACCGCACGGCGAGTCTTCACTGCCGAATAAGCAGCTTAGAAATGCTCCCCCGTCAATTCCAACTCGCTAAATTTCTTCACTGCCGAATAAGCAGCTTAGAAAAAGTCCTGTGGTTACTTTGGATTAGAGGATTTCTTCACTGCCGAATAAGCAGCTTAGAAAAAGAACGCCCGGTAACCGCGAAAGAAAGCAAACTTCACTGCCGAATAGGCAGCTTAGAAACAAAGACCCGATGGCGGCGATTGAGGCGTTAAACTTCACTGCCGAATAGGCAGCTTAGAAATGCAACATCAAACCAAATGTTAGCTGATTGGGCTTCACTGCCGAATAGGCAGCTTAGAAAGCACTTATCGCGAATCTGTCGCCACAAGCGCGCTTCACTGTCGAATAGGCAGCTTAGAAACACTTTTTTTAGCAATGAATCGAGTGTCGGCGCTTCACTGCCGAATAGGCAGCTTAGAAAGGTAATGTGGAAGTATTGGAAAACAGCCTAAACTTCACTGCCGAATAGGTAGCTTAGAAAAGTCTGTGTTGGTAGCATATGCAGGGCGGAAACTTCACTGCCGAATAGGCAGCTTAGAAAGACAGGCGAAAATACCGCTTGCGGTGGTTGAGCTTCACTGCCGAATAGGCAGCTTAGAAATTGACCATTTGGGAAAACTAAACGGAAAGGGACTTCACTGCCGAATAGGCAGCTTAGAAAAGTGCACGCATTTGTGGACATCGAGATTTAAGCTTCACTACTGAATAAATAGCTCGGAAATGGAATACCGAATTAGCACCGCATTGAACTCGCGTTACTACGGGATAAACAAATAAAAACATCTCAAAATCAACCGTATTTCTTACATAAAGCAATAAAAAGCATATGTTTAATATCTGAAAAACAGGTTTATTGCTATAATCACAAGCCTACTGAACAAGTAGCTTAGAAAATAGTTGTTGGTTTGAAACTTTCACTACCGAATAGGTAGAAATATCTATAACAAATTTAAATAATTTGGTGGACACATCCACAATTTTACAATTATTTAGTTGCTTATTAAAAGATTAATACTATAATAAATAAAAACCAACTACTATGGATAAACGCCATGACAACTAAAGTAACAGTAGTAAAAGCCATCCAACAATTTCTTGTCGAACAAAACCTAAAAAAATCCGGAGCCGACAGAAAAAAATTAGAGAATGCGAGTCTTTCAGAAAAAGAGGCGCTACTAAAAAAGATTGCCGAGTACGACGAAAAATATCGTTTTGATGTTTGGGTACCAAATGCAGCGCTTGTTTTAGCAAAACAGCTTTATTTTGGAACGCATATTTCTCGCGGCATTCATTCCTCCTCAAAAGGAGACAACGTAAATTTTCAATCTGCTCCGACGCTTCCTCCTGAACTTGTCGGTTCGCAATTAATCCCTAAATTAGAACTTGATGCAAATGGTAACGCAGCAGCACTGCCCTTGGCCGCTTTCTTTAATATTATTGTTGATGCAGAAAAAGGGGTTACACTGAAAGAATTGCTACTCACCAATGATCCTCGTCTCGAAGGCTGTTTTACAGATGATCCGGAATTATCAAATCAATATAAAGTCTGCTTTCAAAATGCCTTAAAAGGTGATTTAACAAAACCGAGCAGCGATGAACGTAATAAACAAATTTTATGGGTAAATCACCCCGATCCTCAAGAAGATAATTACACTTGTTTAGTACCGCTATATCCATCCTCGTTAACAAACCATTTTTATTATAAAATCAATCAATTACGTTACTCCGACACGAACAAACAGGCATTATCCAACCGCTATAAAAAAGATACGGAACAGTTTTCCTACACAACACTGCAAAGTATTGGCGTCACCGTTCTTGGCGGCACGAAACCGCAAAATGTGAGTCAACTGACCAGTAATCAAGGCGGTCGAAATTATTTGCTTCCTTCCCTTCCCCCAATTTTTAAATCACGAGAACAGATACGCTTAACCGAAAAACAAAAGACAATCTTTAATCGTCGTTTAGCTTATGTTTGTAGCGATGGATTAAATATGTTGTATGAAGTGGTTAGAGCAGAAAAAAATATTTATCCAGAGAGGGACAAGCGCAAATTTGCACTGGAGTTAATTGCGCAAACGGTTTTAATGCAGGCTGAGCGTATTCAAAAAACGCATCCGGCGGGCTGGAGTAAAGACTATTTGCTCAACGAATATCAAAAGTACTGGTTAGATCCAAACCGTGCCGAACTTGATGGTGAAGAGCTCTTCCGACAACAGGCTGAACAAGATAATTGGAGCGCTGAAATTATTCATCAATTTGCTTCGTGGGTGAATAAATGTCTTAAACGAGAATTTAAGTCAATCCAAGAAGATTTTGCCAAACCCGAATACAACCAATGGCGCAGAGATATGGAAAAAGCCATTGCCACACAAGCCCGCTTAAATAAATAAGGATCCAATATGAACGCTGATTTTTATCTGGTTTTCAAACACATTAAAATTCAAGCAGCCAATGCGATTTCCGGTCCTTTAAGTTACGGTTTTCCGGCTATTAGCGGCTTTGTCGGTGCAATACATGCTTTGAGCCGTAAACTAAATGGCCAAGCAACATTAAATGGCGTCATGATTGCCTGCCACAATTATGAACTACAGGCTTATCAAGCCACGCCATTTTCCGACCGCACTTTTGTCCAAACACGCAATCCCTTAAAGAAAAATGGTGAAACAGCACCGATTATTGAAGAAGGAAAAGTGCATTTAGAGGTTTCTTTGGTCGTTGAATTACAGATTTCCGATAGAGCACTTTCCCGTTGGATTAAAAATGATTCGGATTGTGATGAAGCCAAAGATTTCCTATCGAAGTGCAAAACACAGCTTATGCAACAACGGATTGCCGGCGGTTCCGTTTTCAGTATTGAAGACGTTCAGTTACGTCATATTGAGGAGGAATGGATAATCAAAAGCCAATTACTGCCGGGATTTGTGTTGATGGATGCGCAGGTTGAACTCATTAAAATTACAAAAGAATTGCAACAAGGCTTGAAACAAGGGGATTTTGTCATTTTAGAGAAGAAGCCCGACAGCACCGCATTGGACGCCTTAATCGAAACGGCAACGTTACACCATATTCCCAACCATCCTAATGCCAAAGCGAATGAATGGCAAAGTTATAGTGTTAAGCAAGGTAGAGGATGGCTTGTGCCGATTCCGGTGGGCTATCAAGCGATTTCCCCGATGTTTGATGCAGGACAGCTACAACATTGCCGCACACAGGATTACCCGAGCCAATATGTGGAAACCTTATATAGCTTAGGCAAATGGGTTTTCCCACTTAATTTACCGCAAGATTTATCCCGCTGTTTTTGGCGCTATACCGAACCTAAAAACGGCTTATACCTCATTTCACAAGGAGACCAATAATGAGCAAATCAAACACAACCCCAAGCGTACTCGCATTTGAACGCAATTTAGATATTTCCGATGCGGTTTTTACGCAATGTAACAGCCAAGATAAAAATCCGGTTGAAGAAGCGGTTAAAATTCGTGAAAAATCCGTTCGCGGCACCATTTCTAATCGTCTTAAAAATGCGCTTACGAATGATCCGGCCAAATTAGATGCGGAAATTCAAAAACCTAATTTACAATGCGTTGATGTCGCCATGTTAAATGCTCAAAACGATATGTTGGTTGCGCGTTTTACCTGTAAAGTCTTGCCTTTTAATGGAACTCCTTGTGTTTGCAACGATCAAGGTTATCAGGACAAAGTGATTAAAACCGTACAAAATTATATTGAAAGTCAAGGCTTTTCAGAACTTGCCAAACGCTATGCCGCCAATATTGCCAATGCCCGTTGGTTGTGGCGCAATCGCATGAATGCGGAAAGCATCAAAATTGAAGTAGAATTTAACGGAAAAACGCTTATTTTTGATAATGCCAAAGCGTTTTCATTAAATCATTTTGATGATGAATCCGTCGAACTCAACACCCTTGCCGATTTCATCGAGTCAGGATTAAGCGGCAAACAATTTGTAATTTTAAATGTCACGGCTTATGCCAAAATGGGGTACGGACAAGAAGTTTATCCGTCGCAAGAGCTTATTCTTGACTCCAACAGTCGCAAAAGTAAAACACTCTACAAAGTTGAAAATGAAAAAGCGGCCATGCACTCGCAAAAAGTGGGCAATGCTATCCGCACTATTGATACATGGTACAAATCCGATGCCGAATTCCCTATTCCGGTGGAACCTTATGGCGCTGTCACTAATCTAGGTGTGGCGTTCCGTCAACCAAAAGAAAAATTAGATTTTTATACTTTATTCGACAACTGGGTCTTGAGTGATAACGTTCCCGAGGTTCATCAGCAGCATTATGTGATAAGCGTCTTAATCCGTGGCGGTGTATTTGGTGCAAGCGGTAAGGAATAACCATGACACAAACCCACTACATTGAAATCAAAGCGATTCCGCAAGTGGATATGTTGCAAACAGAAGTCATCAGCTTCTGTTTGCAAAAACTTCACCAAATTCTACCGCACTTTGAAGGCAGAATCGGGCTTGCGTTTCCCGCTTATGGCAATGACAAAACCCTTGGGGGCATTATTCGCTTATTCGGTTCGGAAAATGATTGCGATTCTGTTTACATTAAATTGCAAGAACTGCGTGATTACGCGTTGCTCAGCGAAGTTATGCCGATTCCGGAGAAAGTCAGAAGCTATCGGATTTATCAACGGGTTCAGATGAAAGGGCAAAGCGCCATTCGGCGGGCGGAAAAACGTTTAACCGCACAAGGTAAATGGAGCGAAGAAGTGCGACAAAATATGCTGCAAAAACAAGCGACTCAACGCGTCTACCCACACGCGCATTTGAAAAGCAGCAGCACAAAACAGCAATTTATTTTAGCCATAAAATCCGTCTATAAAGCAAAATCCGTCAAAGGATCTTTTAGTGCCTACGGTCTAAGCCAAACGGCCACTGTGCCGCATTTCTAAAAATATAGCCTGTTTAAATTCGTTTTAAACAGGCTATAAACTTACTTTAATCTTCCCGCCAGAATCCCAAGGTTTCGTTAAAACACCATTGTCCCGCGCTTTCGTCTAAAGTGACCGTAGCGTATTTTAACGTGGTAGAAAGCAAACTTTCCTCATCCAAATCTTCAGCCAACTCACTTAATGCAAGTTGCAACGGCATATCTAACCAGATTTTGACAAAGCCATTACTTGCTTTTAACGCTTGATAACGAAATTCCGGCAAAGCGTCCTGCGGATTGTCCGGCGTTTCCCAAGCGCGTTCCTGTACACGAAAATACGGTGCGCCGTCTTCATCTAATAAACAGACAATATTGCGCTGTGCGCGTGATTTCCGGAAACGGGTCATCAGAGGTAAATTCGCGGTAAAACGGTTACTCAAGTCATTTTGCCAATAGGCATTTACACAATTTATGTTTGGATTATTCAGTAAATCCGCCGTAGCTTGATGCTCCAAATCAGCCAAACAAAAGTGCGGTCGAAAATCTTCGCGTTTTATAATTCGGGGAATGGAGTCAATCCGTTCAAGTTGATCGGGAGGAATCAATTCTTCAGTGCGGTGTGTTTCTAACGGATGCTGCACATCTTCAAATCCCGGTTTATTAAAAATCGCATCGGTTTGTCCGGCTAAGCCACGCCAATTGGTCGGCAATAACGCGATATTCGGCTGTTCTGCAATTTTATCGGGACGGTGCCGCCAAACGCGTCCGGCAAGCTGGATAATAGAACGCATGGAAGAAGGATCGACAATCGCCCAATCATAATCATGGTCCCGACCGACTTCAGTCACCGGGCTACCTAACACAATAAACAGCTGATTTTTAGCTTGAGACTGAGTCAATGCTGCCATCACTTCTGACTGACCAAAAGCGCTTTTATTGTCCGTACGATTTAAAATGCGATCCAATTTTTCTTCTAACTTCGAGCGCAAAATCAATAATTGCTTGGAATGATAACAACATAAATGAATTTGATAGTCCTGCCACTGTGGCTTCATCTCCAGTTGGAAAAGCTGCTTGGCAAGAGGAATCATCGGTTTAATATTGGCAAAACGAATTAAGCCGAAACTGATTTGTTTTTGTGTCACCGAGTCATATTCACTGTGAACCTGATGCAAAGCAATAGCTTGTTGCACAAGATATTCAGCTAAGGTTGCAGCATCAAATAATTGGTTTTCAATTTTCTTTAATGGCGGCAGTGGCATAATTTGTGCTTTTCGACGCACCGGGGCATCGCGTAGTTTTTCCGCACGCTGTTGTACAAATTTTTGGTGCACCGTCTCAAATTCTTTAAGCGTCGCGCAAGTTGCCGATTTCTGCTTAAATTCATCGAACCAGGCGCAACACACTGCGCTTTGATTAATTCCTTGTTGGTGGTTATAAATCTCCCGACCGGCTTGATATGCACGGAATAAACCGGCAATGAAATCTGGCGTAAGCGTTGCGGAAGAAAGCAAAACGCGCGAACCAAACAAACCGGCAAGATGCACTAAACGGGACAGCGCCGGTAAATCTTCTTGGTTAAAATCATCCGGTTCATCCAAAATTAAATCTGAAGTCAGCAAGCGCAACATCGGCACAATATATTTACCGCCCCGAGCCGTTTCACTCGCACCAATCAAATGATCCACCGTGCAAGTTACAATCGGTGCATAAAGTAACTTCCGTGCTTTAGCATCCTGCAAAATGGCGGCAAACTTTTCATCCTCAAGCGCAGATTCAATAAAATCGGCACCGTAAACTTCATTTTCTTCAAATTCAAGTCGAGCAGATTCGCTGCCGTCATTTTCGTTTGTCTGTTGCAATTCATACAATTTTTTAACCGCGCTTCCGCCCACTAAAACTGCCAGTGAATCATCGCTCAACGCCAATTTTGTTTGTAGCGCCTTACCAGTTTGCAGGGTCAATACACGGAGTCCCAATGCGGTGCTGAAACGGGCACCTTTTTGTGGATCACCCAACGCATACATAATGCGCGCATTACCCAAGGTTTTGCCGCAACCGGTGCTTGCCAAATTCACGGCAAATAAACCGCACTTTTCCGTCTCGGCACGAATGGATTTAGCCAAATCAAAAGCGTTATTCTGCCACTGAAATCGCGGAATTGACGTGCGTTTAGCAAAAGGTTTGTGCTGTTTCACGGTGGGCAATTCCGTTTTCAATTTTGGCAATAAGCGGGAAAAATAAACCGCCGTTTTGCAAACACCCAGCAGATGTTCATCCAACGCCTGTTTCGGTTGATGATTTTTATCCGTATTGGCAATTAATTTATGTCGAAAATCTTTATCGCCCAATGTACGCTCTGCCGGCAAGGACGAATAATGATGATCGCCCACCATCAAACATAAACGTGTCACCAATAAGAAAAATGGATCGGAAAAATCCATGGTAAGTAACGAAGGGTGATTTAACGCTTTTCTCGCCCAACGGCTCATTGTTTTTTGCCAAGACCGACTGTCCGTCGCCAAAAAATCAAATTGCCAGAATTGCTTTTTATTGGGATGGGTACTTTGCACGTTTCTTACCCACTGATCAGCGGGATAGAATTGAAGCTGATAAAACGTTTCCCACCTAGCGTCATCCAAATAAACGCTCTTTTGGCTTCTTACGTTTAATTCCCTATTTACTTCACTGAAAAATGGTAAACGATGGTGCGAGGTGATTAACCAGATCAATGTTCTTGCCAAAGGCGGTAAATGACTAAAATCCGCGTTATTCACGATTTTAGGTTCATCAATATTGAGCGAATCCAGCCAATTTTCTTGATATTCCGCCCAATTCGCCAAACGTTCCAACCATGCCTGATCGGTTTGGCAACCGGCAATCATGGCTTCAAATAAGCGGGCGGAAATCCATTCGTGGCGAAAAGCATCCGCATGAAAAGGCGCGTTGGGTTTAAGTTTTAACTGAAAGGCTTTACTTGCTTTACCTAAATCATGCAACAACGCCGCAAGTGCGGTCACAATTTGGATGGAATACGCCGATAGCCAACCGCCTTCGTCTTCGGTACGTAAAATATTGCGTTTGGTGCGATTCGTCGGCACGCGACCTTCTGCATTAAATTGCGACTTATCCCCCACAATCCAAAGTAATTCCGTTAAATTTTTACCATGTGTCCAATAACAAGCCACCGCCGTATTTTTACGTGCAGTTTGCCGTAGCATTTTATGGAGCGTATCCAGCCCGGCTTGGGGAATCGGCGTTTGCCACACACGATCACCGCAACGTTCGGCAAATTGATCCAAAATACGGCGGGTTTCCGTTAACGCATTTTTCTGACATTGACTAACCAGCAAAATGTTCATTGCGCAGCTCCTTGCACGGCTAACTGTTTCAAGTCGTCAATAATCAAATCCAAAGCCTCAAAACGGGCAAAGTTTTCAATGCAGGTTTGGCGAAATTCTTTTTCCGTATCGCCATTTTGGGAAGAAATAAAAGCTTGCGGCAAAATCATCGCATCTTTAATCATATCCGCCGCATCAAATACCAAACCGCCACGGCGTGTTTTCCCATGCAACACCGCCAAACCGTGTGGCAAGCCAAGAACCCAACAGGCTGTTGCGCCAAGCCCATACGCCAAATAATTACCGTGATCCAATAATTGATTGGTTAAATCAATGCTATTGCCCCGTTCACTACGCACAAAGTCCGGATCGCGAAGGGTAAAATAATTGGCTAATTTATACACTTCTTTGGTAAAGCGTCCTTCTGCGGTAAGCAACGCCTGACTATTTGGCGCGTGTTGAAATTCAGTCCGAAATTTCTGAATGACGGAACCAAGCGCTTTCGCATCAATATCCCAATCCAATTTTTCCCAGCTTTGTTGCAAAATTTGCAACCTGATTTGTTGCAGTGATTTCGCCGCGTCTAAACGTTTCACATCGTCAAACCAAAAAGCACACCACTGCTGTAAATATTCCACCGGACGATATTCGCTTTGCGGGCTGAAAAAATCACAACCGATTTCCGCTTCCGTGCCGTTAAACAGCGGTGTTCCGCCGCCGCTACAAAATCCCACCATCACCCCGGCTTTGGCAAGCTCACGCATCGCCGCTTGCGTAATGGAAGTTCCACTGCCCAACAATAGACAAGTCGTATTCGCAATAGGAATATTCCAATACAAAGATTCATTGCCTTGGTCAGTCACATATTCCACGCGCCCGCCATTGAGTAAAACCCGGCAATGTTCTAAATAATACAAGTTAGCGCGTTTAGAATGCAGAATGGTTTTAAGATCGGAAGAAGGGATATAGGGCATTTTAGACATAAAATTTTCCTGCTTTTTAATTTGATACGACGTAGAAACGAGACCGAACGATTCGATTGCTCACTTTATATTGAGCGATGTTGAACTATAAAAATAGCACCGCATTGAATGCGGCTCCAATGCGGTGCTGTTTTAACATGTCGACGATAAAATAAAAATGCGCAACGCTTCAAGCTTAATTGGCATGATTTTATACTTTATGTCGCAACGGCATAATAACGAGAAACTAAAGAATATTCTTTTCGCCGCGTGATAGGCTAATCAAACCGGAACGAACAATCTCCAACAACGTTGTTTCTTCTTTTACGGCACTCACAAACGCATCAAGTTTGTCTTTTGTGCCGGTTAATTGAATGGTATAAGATTTTGGTGTCACATCCACGATTTGCCCGCGGAAAATATCCGCCAAACGTTTAATTTCATCGCGTGAAGAACCTGTAGCGCGAACTTTCAATAACATCACCTCGCGTTCGACATGTTCCTGTTCACTTAAATTAATGACCTTAAATACATCCACCAATTTATGCAGTTGTTTTTCAATTTGTTCTAACACTTGTTCGTCGCCTACCGCCTCGATAGTCATACGCGATAAAGTCGGATCATCGGTCGGCGCAACGGTTAAACTTTCAATATTAAAAGCACGTTGGGAGAATAAACCAACCACGCGTGACAATGCACCGGATTCGTTTTCCAATAAAACTGATAAGATTCTACGCATTATTCGTTCTCCCCTTGCGGTTTACTTAAAATCATTTCGTTCATCGCCCCACCGCGCACTTGCATTGGGTAAACGTGCTCGGTTTCATCCACGTTGATATCGACAAAAACTAATTTATCTTTAATGTCGAAAGCTTCTTTTAATTTGCTTTCTAACTCGTCCGGTGTCGCAATCTTAATGCCGACGTGACCGTAAGATTCCGCTAATTTCACAAAATCCGGTAAGGAATTCATATAAGTTTGCGAATGGCGACCGGAATAAATCAAATCTTGCCATTGTTTTACCATGCCCAAGAAATGGTTGTTTAAACAAATAATCACGACGGGAATACCGTATTGGGTTGCAGTGGAAAGCTCTTGAATGTTCATTTGAATACTGCCGTCACCGGTGACGCATACAACGCCGGCATCAGGGTGCGCTAATTTTACCCCTAATGCGGCCGGCAAACCAAAGCCCATGGTGCCCGCACCACCGGAATTAATCCAACGACGCGGTTTATTGAACGGATAATGCAATGCAGCAAACATTTGATGTTGACCAACATCGGACGCTACATAAGCTTCACCGTTGGTAATACGATAAACCGCTTCCATCACTTGTTGCGGTTTGATCACACCGGAAGTACGGTCGAAATCCAAACACTTTTTCGCTTTCCAAACATCAATTTGTTTCCACCACTCTTCCAAATGATTTTGCGGCCGATTTAAGCCCTCTTCGCCCAATAAGCTTAAAAATTCTTCCAACACGTTTTTCGCATTACCAACGATGGGAATGGAAACCTGTACGTTTTTAGAAATTGAAGTCGGGTCGATATCGATTTGAATAACTTTTGCATGCGGGCAATATTTTTCTAGATTATTCGTGGTGCGGTCGTCAAAACGCACGCCCACACCGAGAATTAAATCACTCTCGTGCATCGTGTTATTGGCTTCGTATGTACCGTGCATACCCAGCATACCGAGGAATTGTTTGTCCGTGCTCGGGTACACACCTAGACCCATTAAAGACGATGTTACCGGTAAATTTAAACGTTGTGCGAATTGCGTTAATACTTCGCTACATTCCGCGGAAACCGCACCGCCGCCTACGAACAACACCGGTTTTTTCGCCACTAATAAAGCTTTCAACGCTTTTTTGATTTGGCCTTTGTGCCCGTTTAGCGTTGGATTGTAGGAGCGCATTTCAACGGATTTCGGGTATTCGTACGGATATTTAATATTCGGGTTTACCGTATCCTTCGGAATATCCACCACAACCGGGCCGGGACGACCGGTTGAGGCAATATAAAACGCTTTTTTTAGAATTGCCGGAATATCTTCGGCTTTTTTCACGATAAAACTATGTTTTACCACCGGACGGGAAATTCCCACCATATCGCATTCTTGGAACGCGTCGCGACCGATTAAGCTACTCATCACCTGACCGGAAATAATCACCATCGGTACTGAATCGGTATATGCAGTTAAAATTCCGGTAATCGCATTGGTTGCCCCCGGACCGGATGTTACAAGCACGCAACCCACTTTCCCGGTTGAACGCGCATAACCGTCCGCCATATGCACCGCTGCTTGCTCATGACGAACCAGAATATGCTCAATACCGCCAAGCGTGTGAATCGCGTCATAAATATCCAGCACCGCACCGCCCGGATAACCGAACAAATATTCAACGCCTTCGTCGCGTAGCGATTGAACCACCATTTCCGCACCGGATAATTTCTTCATCATTTTCTCCTCAAATTTAGCTGTAGTTTTATTGATGCGCTGTTTATCAAATACTGCTTAAAAACAAATCGGTTTATTCAACGGCGTCCATCATAGCAGTTAGAAATGCTTTGTCTAACATCATCTCACGAGAAAACACTCAATTAATTAGAATAAAAATCTAAAATAGATAAAAAATTAAGATAAATATAAAAAAATAAAAAGCTAAAAATAAAAAAATGCGACTTTATGCCGCATTTTATAAAAATCACAAAATTTTATTTTTTATTTGTTTTTTTGAATTGGATCACATTTTTAGCGTTTTTTAACAATAAAAACTAAAACCGCCAAAGAAAGTGCCGTAGCAGCGAAACCTGCTAAACCGGAATCCGTAAAGCCCACCACAATATAGCCCACACAAGTTGCCGCAGCTACGGTTACCGCATACGGAAGCTGCGTGGTAACGTGATCCATATGATTACATCTTGCACCGGTCGAAGAAAGAATAGTGGTATCCGACACCGGCGAACAGTGATCGCCGCATACTGCACCAGCCATTACGGCAGAAAGGCAAGGAAGCAAAAGTTCCGGTGCAGTATTGGTGGCCATTGCGGCGGCAATCGGCAGCATAATACCGAAAGTACCCCAACTGGTACCGGTGGAAAATGCCATCGCTGAACCTAAAATGAATAACAATACCGGCAAGAATTGCACCGGAATATTGCCGCTCACTAAAGAAGATAAATATTTACCGGTTTGCATATCGCCCACGATTTTATTGATCGTCCAAGCAAAAAATAAAATCGCAATGGCACCAAGCATTGATTTAATACCGGCGATCCAAGCACGAGCGTATTCGTCTAATGACACTTGACGGTCAAACCAAATCAGCAGAGTCGAAATCAGCACCGCATTGGAGCCGCCTACCACAAGGGATACGCCCACGTTGGTATTCTCAAAAGCGCCGAGTACGCTAAATGCGCTACCCGCTTCGGCCAATGCTTGACCGCCGGTGTACATCATCATTGAAACAGTTACAACGATAAGTACCAAAATCGGTAACACGAGATTGCGTACATGTCCCTTGGCTCCCGTTTCTTCCTCAGACTCGGTATCGTTATGTTCTAACGCCGCCTTTTCATGACGCGCCATCGAACCGATATCAAAAGAGGAATAGGCGACAAAAAACACCATTAACAAAGAGAAAATTGCATAAAAGTTCATAGAACTCATTGCAACGAAGGCACCCATCGGCGTGTATTCGGTAATGGAATAAGTCGCCAATAAACCGGCAACCAGCGTAATAATGTAAGCTCCCCAACTGGAAACCGGCATCATCACACACATCGGGGCTGCGGTCGAATCTAAAATATAAGCCAATTTAGCGCGAGAAACATTAAATCGATCCGTTACCGGACGCGCAATGGCTCCCACTGCAAGACTATGAAAATAATCATCAATAAAAGTAATAAATACCAATGATGCCGCTAATAATTTCGCACCGCGACGTCCTTTAATGCGTTTTTGCGCCCATTCGGCAAAAGCGCGGTTACTGCCAGAAACGGTTAAAAGCGCGGTCAAAATACCAAGCAAAAGCAAGAAAAGGACAATATTCATATTCGAATTTACTGCGCCGTCGCTATACACCAACGAAATAATATTACCTTTTAAATAAGTTAGCGTCGGAAAAATTGACGCGTCATTGAGCATCAAGACACCGACAATGATCCCGGCGCTTAACGAGACTAATACACGGCGCGTCGCAATTGCCAGCACAATCGCCAACAATGCGGGGGTAACAGACCAAATTGAGGAAGAATAATCGATAAGTTCCATTAAGTTATACCTAAAATAATGGAGACAACGGTAGAAAAGGACTAAAGTGATCCGCCTAACCGTAGCGCTCCATAGTTGATGTTGATCACTATGACAGTAACGCACCTTTCGGATACGTTCCCAACCGGTCAAAACGACTTTTAACCGATTTCGGCAATTTCTCCTTTCCTTTTTCGTCATCGTTATCCACTCGGAAAAAATACTTATAGAAATTGCACCTCTACTTTTATAGGGTTGGCGTGAAGATTACAGTAAAATTCATAGAAAATCTAATAAATTCTTTCAATTAGAGAAATTTTTACAACATAAACAGAGAGATAAATCAATAAATATTGTATAAAAATTGTTAAATAATTTAATCAATATGGCTTACCAAATAAATTATTCAGCATTTATTTGAAATTTAAGTTTACCTTAAGATTTATTTTCGCTAGTATAAAACCACCTTATTTACATATAGTCTTTCTAAGAGGTTTATTATGTCTGAATTAACTAAAGTTTTTACTAATCTTCGTAGCATTCGTGCCGTCGTTCGCGATTTAACATTAGAACAAGCTGAAAATTCATTAAAGAAATTTGAAGAGGCTGTTGCTGAAAAGCGCATACAGATGGATAAAATCCAACAGGCTGAAAATGAACGTAAAGAGCGTATTGCCAGATATAAAGAATTAATTAAACGAGAAGGTATCACCGAAGAAGAATTAAGAGCGATTATCGATGCTATACCGACAAATGCGCGTAAAAAACATAAACCACGCCCTGCAAAATATCAATATATCGATACCAATGGCAAACAAAAAACCTGGACGGGTCAAGGCCGTACTCCGCGTGTGATTCAACAGGCGTTGGATGAAGGTAAAACATTGTCGGATTTTGAAATTTAATCATTTTAACTAAAATAAGAACCCATTTCATGGGTTCTATTTTTTTATATTTGAGAATATAACATTAATTATGATAGAAAAAAAAATACTACTTACCGATTGCCCGGATGATAAGGGATTAATAGCTAAAATTACTAACATTTGTTATAAACATCAACTTAATATCTTACATAACAATGAATTTGTCGATTTTGAGACCAAACATTTTTTTATGCGTACCGAACTTGAAGGTATTTTTAACGAAACGACATTACTTGAAGATCTTAAATATAGTTTACCCGAAGGTACAAATTGCCGATTAATTGATGGGAAACGTAAACGTATTGTAATTTTAGTTACTAAAGAAGCCCATTGTCTCGGCGATATTTTAATGAAAAATTATTACGGCGCTTTAAATATTGAAATTGCTGCGGTTATTGGCAATCACGATAATTTACGCGAACTGGTCGAACGCTTTAATATTCCTTTCCATCTTGTTAGTCACGAAGGACTAAACCGCATCGAGCACGATAAATTACTGGCGGAACACATCGACGAATATGCACCGGACTACATCGTATTAGCCAAGTATATGCGCGTTTTAAATCCCGAATTTGTCGAACGTTATCCAAACCGTGTAATTAACATTCACCATTCTTTTTTGCCCGCTTTTATCGGTGCGAAACCTTATCAGCAAGCTTACGAACGCGGCGTGAAAATTATCGGCGCAACAGCTCATTTCATTAATAACGAATTAGATCAAGGGCCGATTATTATGCAAAACGTGATTAACGTAGATCACACTTATAGCGCCGACGCCATGATGCGCGCCGGCCGTGACGTGGAAAAAACCGTGTTAAGTCGCGCATTGGATCTCGCGTTGCACGACAGGATTTTCGTCTATAAAAATAAAACGGTGGTACTGTAATGGAACAAATCACCTTAGCACCAATCAATACCGTTGAAGGCACGATCAATTTACCCGGCTCCAAAAGCTTATCAAATCGCGCATTGTTGTTAGCTGCGCTTGCCAAAGGTACAACAAAAGTAACGAATTTATTGGACAGCGACGATATTCGCCACATGCTTAACGCCCTAAAAGCACTCGGCGTAAATTACCGGCTTTCCGCCGACAAAACCATTTGCGAAATCGAAGGACAAGGCGGTGCATTTGATGTACAAGGCGGGCTTTCCCTCTTCCTTGGCAATGCCGGCACTGCAATGCGCCCACTAACGGCGGCGCTTTGCTTAAAAGGAAAAACTGAAGGCGAAGTAATTTTGACCGGCGAACCGCGTATGAAAGAGCGCCCGATTCTGCATTTAGTCGATGCACTCGTTCAAGCCGGCGCCGATGTGCGTTATTTAGAAAATCCGGGCTACCCGCCGCTAGCCATTCGTAACAGCGGCATTAAGGGGGGTAAAGTACAAATCGACGGCTCCATTTCATCGCAATTTTTAACCGCGCTCTTAATGGCTGCGCCGCTGGCAGAAAACGATACGGAAATTGAGATTGTCGGCGAATTGGTTTCCAAGCCTTATATCGATATCACACTCGCCATGATGCACGATTTCGGCGTAAACGTTAAAAATCAAGCGTATCGAAAATTCTACATTAAAGGCAATCAAATCTACCTTTCGCCGGGTAAATATCTGGTGGAAGGCGATGCGTCTTCTGCCTCTTATTTCCTTGCAGCCGGCGCAATTAAAGGCAAGTTAAAAGTGACCGGTATCAGCAAAAATTCGATTCAAGGCGATCGTTTATTTGCCGACGTACTGGAAAAAATGGGCGCCAAAATCACTTGGGGCGAAGATTTCATTCAAGCGGAGCATGCAAAACTTCACGGCATTGATATAGATCTGAATCATATCCCCGATGCGGCGATGACCATCGCCACGACGGCCTTATTCGCCGAAGGCGAAACGGTTATTCGCAATATTTATAACTGGCGCGTAAAAGAAACGGATCGTTTAGCGGCAATGGCAACGGAACTACGTAAATTGGGGGCTGAAGTGGAAGAAGGGAAAGATTTTATTCGTATTCAACCGCTCCCATTGAATCAATTCCGGCATGCCAAAATCGCCACTTACAATGATCACCGCATGGCGATGTGTTTTGCCCTGGTCGCGCTGTCAAACACGCCGGTCACGATTTTAGATCCAAAATGTACGGCAAAGACCTTTCCGACGTTCTTTCAAGAATTTGAGAAAATTTGTCTGCGGAATTAGGTTGAAGTGTCCAAATAGCACCGCATTGGAGGCAGCTTCAATGCGGTGCTATTTTGAATGCCCGATAAAATCCGCCAACACTCGTGGTTTCAATGCGGTGCTGTTTTAAGCAGAGAGCCGCTATCGGACATAAATGATGTCAAGAATAGAAAGAGAAAAAAAAAAGCGAACATGAGGTTCGCTTTTTTTACAGGATTCGTTTTAACTTGTTTAGTTAATGACAGAAACGTTCAGTGTTGAACCACCGACGATTTGCACACGTTTTCCCGCAACATAGCGAGAATCCGCCTTTTGCACAACTACGATACTTTTGCCATTATCTTTTCTGATCACCAATTCTGCGCCGTTTACTTGGCTGGCCTTCTCTTCGATTTTACTACCGGCAACCGCACCGGCAACCGCACCCACCGCCGTAGCTATCGCCTGACCGCGACCGCCACCGATTGCGCTCCCCGCAATCCCGCCGAGTGCACCGCCGCCGACGGTACCAATCACGCCTTTATTATCCGCCTGAATTTTCACCGGGCGAACGGAAATCAATGTACCATATTCAATTGAACGCGCTTCTTTCGCTTGATCCGCAGAATAAACGTCGCCACTAAAAATATCGGTGTTTGCACAACCGGTCACGCCTAATGTAACGGCAAGCGCCAATGCTATTGTGATTTTTTTCATAATATTAAACCTCAAGTATTTTTTTAATCGAGTAAGGGTGAACTTTAATGCAGGTGTGATTTACCGATTTATCCGCAAAACTAACCGCAATAGAAGGATTCGGCAACCGTTCGCCTTCCACCTTAGGTTCACTGATTTTCGTCGTCAGTCGGGGCGAATGTTGCCATAAAAATTGGTTGTTTATCCTTTTAATCCATTGTTCATTTGATTCATTGGCTAAAAAAGGCATAACGATTTCAATATGTTCCCAAGTTTCTTGGGGATATTGCTTATTTTTAGGAAAAGGCAACTCAATAATATCGACAAACTGCCCCGCAAAAACAAGCGGTCTCTCCAATTGAATTAAATAGATAGGCCGCCCGTTGACAACATTGTCGGATAAAATTTTACCGTACTTTAATAAAACCGTCTGCCAATTTTTGGCATTTTGTTCGCTATTGACGCGTAACGCAAGATGATCAATTTCATAGTCAGATAAATTAACTGCCATTTCGCCGGCAAGTTGTTGAATTTTTTGTTCAAAATCCTTCAAATCTGCCTGAAGTGCAGCCAAATCTCCATCTAAATTTGTCATATTGCTCCTTTGATAAATCAATAAAGAACGGTATCATAGCCGATTATTTTTATTATTCAATTTTGAACTAGGAAAACCCGTGAATATTCAATCCATTTTATCCGACAAAATCAAACAAGCAATGATTGCCGCCGGCGCGGACGAATCTTGTGACGCACTGGTGCGCCAATCCGGCAAAGCCCAGTTCGGCGATTACCAGGCTAACGGCATTATGGCTGCTGCAAAAAAATTAGGCACAAATCCACGCGAATTTGCCCAAAAAGTTTTGCAGCAGACTGACCTTTCCGATATTGCGGAAAAATTAGACATTGCCGGTCCGGGTTTTATTAATATTTTCTTAAATTCCGCGTGGCTTGCAAAACAAGCTTCCAATGCGGTGCTCTCGGAGAACCTCGGCATTCAGGCAGCACAAAAACAAACCGTCGTCGTCGACTACTCTTCGCCAAATGTTGCAAAAGAAATGCATGTGGGTCACTTACGTTCCACAATTATCGGTGATGCCGTCGTGCGCACCTTGGAGTTTTTAGGTCATCACGTCATTCGCGCAAACCATGTGGGTGACTGGGGAACACAGTTCGGTATGCTGATCGCTTACCTTGAAAAAATGCAAAACGAACAGGCCGGCGAAATGGAATTGCAAGATTTGGAAGCGTTCTATCGCGAAGCGAAAAAACATTATGATGAAGATCAAGCATTCGCCGAAAAAGCCCGTCATTACGTGGTGAAATTACAAAGCGGTGACGAATATTGCCGCGCCATGTGGAAACGCTTGGTTGATATTACGATGCAACAAAATCAACGCAATTATGATCGTTTAAATGTAACACTCACGGAACAAGACGTAATGGGCGAAAGCCTGTACAACCCGATGCTGCCGGGTATTGTCGAAGATCTAAAAAAACAAGGTTTAGCCGTGGAAGACGATGGTGCCTTTGTGGTTTATTTGGACGAGTTCAAAAATAAAGAAGGCGACGCCATGGGTGTTATCGTTCAGAAAAAAGACGGTGGCTTTCTTTATACGACTACCGACATCGCGGCCGCAAAATATCGCTATGAAACCTTAAAAGCGGATCGCGCGTTGGTTTTCTCTGATACGCGCCAAAGCCAACATATGCAACAAGCCTGGTTAATTACCCGTAAAGCGGGTTATGTGCCGGATAGTTTTTCCCTTGAACACAAAAATTTTGGAATGATGCTGGGCAAAGATGGCAAACCTTTCAAAACCCGCACCGGCGGTACGGTGAAATTAGCGGATTTATTAGACGAGTCCATTGAACGCGCAACCCTGCTCATTAACGAAAAAAATAGCAATTTATCCGATACAGAAAAAGCAGCGGTTATTGAAGCTGTGGCTATCGGTGCAGTGAAATACGCAGATCTTTCTAAAAGCCGCACCACCGACTACGTATTCGATTGGGACAATATGCTAAGCTTTGAGGGTAACACCGCGCCTTATATGCAATATGCTTACACCCGAATTCGTTCCATTTTCAATAAAGCCGATGTCGAACCAAGCATACTTTCGACTGCGCCGTTAATGCTCATTGACGAAAAAGAACGCGCCCTTGTGATTAAACTGCTGCAATTTGAAGAAGCAGTACAAACCGTTGGAAAGGAAGGCACACCACACGTGCTTTGCGCTTATTTGTATGAACTTGCCGGCGTATTTTCTTCTTTCTATGAACACTGCCCAATTTTAAATGCTGAAGATGAGGCGGTGAAATTAAGCCGTTTGAAATTGGCATTATTAACCGAAAAAACCTTAAAACAAGGGTTAGATTTGCTCGGCATTAAAACCGTCGAAAAAATGTAACTTCATTCTCTTTTAAAGAAAGGGGAAGGTTAAATTCAATGCGGTGCTGTTTCGACACCGCACTGAAACTTGCGAAAATGAAACTTACGGAAATGAAGCTTATGGAAATCAAGACAAAAAAGGACGCTCAAATGAGCGTCCTTATTTTTTATCTAAACTTTAAAAATTAAAGTGCAGATTTTGCTTTTTCAACCAATGCAGCAAATGCTACTTTGTCGAATACTGCGATATCGGCAAGGATCTTACGGTCGATTTCAACAGATGCTTTTTTCAAACCGTTGATAAATCTGCTGTAAGATAAACCATTTTGACGAGCCGCTGCGTTGATACGTGCAATCCATAATTGACGGAATTGACGTTTACGTTGACGACGGTCGCGATACGCATACTGACCGGCTTTGATCACCGCTTGGAAAGCAACGCGATACACGCGTGAACGCGCACCGTAATAACCTTTAGCAGCCTTAAGAACTTTCTTATGGCGTGCTCTTGCAATAACACCACGTTTTACACGAGCCATTATTTAATCTCCTATGTAATATTTTGTCTAAAATGAACTAATCGTACGTTTCGCTTAAATAACGGCTTATGCGTATGGTAAGCAAGCTACGACTAAAACTTGGTCAGCTTTCGCAACCATTGATTTATGACGTAAATGACGTTTACGCTTAGTTGTCTTTTTAGTCAAAATATGACGTAAGTGAGATTGTTTACGCTTGAAACCGCCAGAAGCAGTTTTTTTGAAGCGCTTTGCTGCGCCGCGTACTGTTTTGATTTTAGGCATTGTTAAAATAACTCCGCATTTTTCGTTTAAAACAACATAATCAGGCGAACTTAAAACGTTACTTGGAAGCGCTGATTATTTCCATCATAAGGCAAACTAAATTGCCTTTCTCAAAAGCAGTTAGGCTGCGTAGTGTGCCCAACATGCAATTGTCTTTTCATTTAAGCTAAGCTTAAACAAAAAATTCGCTGAGAATCCCCAGCAAAATTCTTATTTTTTCTTTGGTGCTAACACCATCACCGCTTGGCGACCTTCTAATTTACCCGGTGCGGATTCAACCACGGAAATCTCGGCTAAATCATTCTTCACACGTTCCAAGACCTCAAAACCAATATCTTGATGAGCCATTTCACGACCGCGGAAGCGCACAGTAATTTTCGCTTTATCGCCATCTTCTAAGAAGCGGATTAGACTACGTAACTTAACTTGGTAATCACCTTCATCCGTACCCGGACGAAATTTAATTTCCTTTACTTGTACGATTTTTTGTTTTTTCTTTTGCTCTTTAGCGGTTTTACTCTTCTCGTAAAGGAATTTACCGTAATTCATAATTCGGCAAACCGGCGGCTCCGCATTCGGGCTGATTTCCACAAGATCAAGCTCCGCTTGCTCTGCCATCTCTAACGCTTGTTGGACGGAAACAATCCCTGCTTGTTCACCATCTTGATCAATTAAACGAACTTCTTTCACACGAATTTCATCGTTAATGCGATTTGGGCGATTGACTGCCGGCGCTTTTTTTATGGTTTTAATAATCGTATTCCTTCTATGTATTTAACTAAAAAACCTCTCGCGACAAGCAAAAGGTTCTGATTTTGGCTACCCATGAAAAATGAGCAAAAACGCGCGGATTTTATAGTATTCATCAATTTGATGCAACAAAATTTAACCCGTTACCGCAATTTCTACGCTTATACTTTCACCAAATTCAAGTAACCGATTGATTCTTGCAGTTTCTAAACAAATCATGTATCGATAGGCTTGTTTGCTCATGGCGCTGGTCTCTTTATGCCATGGGTTCCAAAGCACAATTTGACTTGCATTATGATGATGTAATTCAATTCTACGATTAAACGCCCTGTCAATAATTTGATTCCGCATTTTCTCCGCCGCATAAATACAATCTACATTTTCGTTAATTTTACGCGGAGAAGGCACATTTTCTTGGCGTTTCGTTAGGCTATTAAAGCAAACCGTCGGCAAATTTACTACTTCGACTTGACCAATATCTCCCACATTAAAGTAGCTATGTAACGCGGCTTGCGCCGGTTCTTCACCATAATGCGTGAAGGTAATATGGCAAGTATCGGCAAAAATCATCTTCACTTTCGCTTCAATAATGTTCAATTCTGAAAATAATTCCAATTCTAATCGCACTTTTTGTGCTGATATATCGTAATGGCTCAGCTGCCATAAACGAATACGCGCAGTACCGTGCGCAGGTTGTTTTACGCTGCCGAACCAAGGATAACAAATCGGCACACCACCACGAATTGCAACACCGCTTTGAAAAGGTTCAATTTCACTTAACCATAAAACATCCTTATCCGCATTTTTAGGTTGCCAACTAATAAGTTGCGCGCCTTGCAGCGCAATTTTTGCGGTGCCAACAGTGTGTTTCAAATAAAGTATGGGGATATCATTTTGTCGGATTAAATGAAGTTCAGGCGTTAGTGTTTTTAACAATGTAGTTTTCATATTGTTGTCCGATGATAAATAAAACGAACAGAGGGCGCATGTTTACTACGCCCCAGCTTAATTCTTTTAACAAAAATCAATTAAATCTCGTTAATAATGCGATAAACCCAGTTTTCCAACGGATCGCCAAGCCGTTGCATTTCAGCTCGCATTTCTTCCAACATTTCTTTTTTCACATCCCGATAATTCAAATCATAGAACAAATTGTGCAGCTCGCCCGGGTCGTTACGTACATCATAAAGTTCACACAAATCTGACGCATTAAACACCAATTTATAATCTTTGCGGTGCCACATACGCTGTTCAAAATACACGAAATGACCAGCAAGTTGCGCCAATACACCTTTGCGTGCGTTGTCTTTATTCTCGCGCACAATCGGTAAAATACTCTCCCCTTCAAATTCCTTAGGTACCAATTGATTGGCTAAATCATACACAGTGGAAGTTAAATCATGCAAATAAACCAAGTTGTCATCTTGTTGATTCACTCGATTGGAACGCGGATCTTTGATGATCATTGGAATGTTGTAGGTGGTGTCAAACATAAACTCGCCTTTTTCAATCATGCGATGCGCGCCCATAGCATCGCCATGATCGGCTGTCGCCACCATAAAAGTGCGATCATAAATTCGATTGTTTTCCAAGAACGCGAATAGCTCGCCGATAGCATCATCAATGAGTGTAATATAGCCCCAGAATTTGGTAATCACCTCTTTCCAATGATCTTCGCTCGCTTCCCACATGCCCCACATTTTGGAAATGGTACGGAAATGTCCCGGTTTACCTTCCAGAGGTTTAAAGAAACTTTCATCCAACACCACGTCTTCTTTGCGGTACATTGAATAATAAGGTTCCGGCACGATACAAGGAGTATGCGGCCCCCAGAAATTAATCCAAGCAAAAAACGGTTTATTTTCATCAAGAGATTGCTGAATGTATTTTTTCGCTTCATCAATGATGAAATACGGAATGGTTTGTTCCTTGATGCCGGAAAGTAGCCCGCATAGTTCTTGCACGCGCAAATGTGGGTTGTCGCCGAAATACGCACGACTTACTTCGGGAATCTCGTAGCCTTTTTCTTCCAGCCATTCTTTATAACGATTGGAATGGGTCGGAGGTTGATTGAATACCAGATTTTTATACACGCCACTGCCCGGATAACCGTAGCCGTCGAAGTTATGCCCTTGAATGCCGTAATCTTCCGGTACAGATTTGGTACCCACATGCCATTTACCCAATACATAGGTATTGTATCCCTTCAGATTACCAATATTCGGTGCATCCCGGCTGATCTCACCCGTACCACCCTTTTCGCCATTACGGATAATGCCGTGGGAAGATGGCATTAATCCGGTAAATAACGACGTACGTGCCGGGCCACACACCGATGCCGGCGTAAAAGCATTGTTGAAACGAATGCCTTCTTTTGCCAAACGATCGAGGTTGGGAGTCTTGACGATTTGGTGCCCGTAAGCACCAATCATATCTTTACGCACCTGATCCAATAGAATATAGATAATGTTCATTATTTAGCCTCTTTATTCCGTACAACCAACAACACGATAAGTTGCAATACTGCCCACACGCCTAATACCATTAACGGATTACCGCTTTCGGAAGCCATGCCGATTGGTGAAAGGAAAGTATAAAGAGCGAGCAAACCTAAGATTAAAGATACACTGGTGACTTTCAAATATTTCCAGTTGGTTAAATCCACATCACCTAGATTTTCCTTGTTTTCTATGTAAGGCTCGCGACGTAAAAATTGACCTAAGAACAGCATCAATACCACGTCGAATACGAATAAGCCGCCCATGACATACACGAAATTAATTTTAACGTCAAAGACCCAAACGATGCAGAAATACAGGATAACGTGGGCAAGTAAAGCGATACGCGCAGCTGTACCTGAAACGGTTTTATTAAACATCCCTACGGCAAATAAGGCGACGATTGGAATATTTACGAAACCGGCAAAACGTTTAGTGATTAAGAAAATACCGTCTGTACCGAACATCAATAACGGCGCGAAAATCATAGTAACAATCGCCATAATAGTGGAAACTTTTTTCGCATATACAATTAGCTCTTGTTCCGACTGCACTTTTTTACTGATAGAAGGCAATAAGTCTTTACAGTAAATGGTTGCGGCAGAGTTTAAGAAAGAGTTAAAAGTACTTAAGATCGCCCCAAATAACGCCGCAATGAAGAAGCCTTGCAACCACGTTGGCAATACTTTATTCACCAACAGTGGATAAGACGCATCAATCGGATTTATTCCTTCACCCAAAATATGGAAGCTTAATAAGCCCGGTAAGTTTAAGATAATTGGTAACGTTAATAAGAATAACGCCGCAATCAAGATCCCTTTTTGACCGGACTTTAAGTCTTTCGCTCCCAAGCAACGTTGCACGATAGCTTGGTTGGTTGTCCAATAGAAAAAGTGCACCACCATAATACCGGTAAAAATGGTCGGCCAAGGTGTGGCGTCGGTTTCACTTCCTATGGCATTCCATTTTTCAATATGGCTTGTTGTGATGGTATTTAACCCTGCTGTAAAACTGCCTTCGCCTAAATACATCAATGCAAAAAATGGCACAAGTAACGCGCCGACAACCAAAATCACCGCATTAATCGTATCTGACACTGCAACTGCTTTCAAACCGCCGAAAATCGCATAAATCGCGCCCACCACGCCGATAGCAATCACCGTATAGGTAATCGCTGCGCCATAACTCAAGCCGAATGCGGTTTCCAAATTAAAGATTTTATTAAACGCAATCGCGCCGGTATAAAGTGCGGTTGGAATTACGATTAAAAGGTAAAAAATTAAGAACAGCGTGGACATAATCAAACGAGTTTGACGGTCGAAACGGCTTTCAAAAAATTCGGGCACTGTGGTATAGCCGTTACGCAAATATTTCGGCAACATATAAAGCGCCAGAAAACAAAGTGGTATCACCGTCGGCACCGTCCACGCGATAATAGAAAAGTTGCCTTTATATGATACAGCATTCACGCCAATAAGTTGCTCGGTAGAAAGTGAAGTAAGAACCATTGAGCAACCAATCACCAACCCACTTAAGCCACGCCCGGCCAAGAAATAGCCCTTAGATGTACTAAGGTCATCATTCTTCGTTTTTAACCAAGAGATATATGCCACCAAACCGGTTACGATGAGGAAGCTAAGTATTGTTATAAACATATGTTGTCCTCCCAATATAACTAACATGGCATAAAAATAATACAACGCTTTTCAAAAGCTTATGATTATTGTCATATTGGCATTGTGAGAGGGATCACAGATTACAGAATTTCCATAAATTAACGATTTTTAACCCGTTTTTCTTCTAAAAATTGAATCGGATCACAGAATTTTCGCTCCTCCTTTGCATCCTGTGTTTAACCGCCCTACTCTCTCGCTAAATTTTTAATTGAGAAAAATATGAAACCGACTTACCTATTTCCTGTACTTTGTCTAAGCCTTCCCTCTTTTATAGAGGCCGCACCCTCTACCCCCTCCACCGCCGAAAAGCAATTCAGTGCCCGCCAACAGCAACAACAAACCGCGCTTGATGCAGAAATTCAAGCGCAGCAAGTGCAAAATCCAAACGTGCACTTAGAAAGCGAAAAAACGAAATCTGCTGCTTTTCCGGTCAACGAAGCACCATGCTTTCCGATTAATCAACTGGTTCTCACCGATTTCAATGCCAATGCTAATACCGATGTCGATGCCGATGTCAATACCGGTGCTAATGCCGATACCGACCAACCCGCCAATGCGGTGCTCAAAACGACATCTAAACCGCTGCAACGGATTCAACTAAGCCGTTTTTCTTGGGCCTTGCAGGCCGCCTATGCCGAAGGTGATTTTGCCCTGCCGGCCTGTATCGGTTCGCAAGGTATTAATGTGCTGTTGCGTCGCATTCAAAATCAGCTGATTGATGATGGCTTTGTAACCACGCGCGTGGTGGTGGCGCCACAAGATTTGCGTTCGGGAAGGTTAGTGCTCACGGTGATTCCGGGCAAAGTCGGGCGCATTCAATTACAAGACCGAAGCGCGATTCCCTTTGCTACGCGCGGTACTTTGTGGTTTGCCATGCCGATAGCGCAGGGCGATATATTAAATGTGCGCGATATTGAGCAAGGTCTGGAAAATTTAAAACGTGTGCCGAGTGCGGAGAGCGATATTGAATTGGCGCCTACCGACTCGGTGGGCGAAACGGACGTGGTGATTCAATATAAACAAAGCCTGCCTTTTCATTTAACCCTTGGTTTAGACGATGCCGGCACAAAGACAACCGGGCGTTTGCAAGGCTCGGCAACCTTTTCTTGGGACAATGCACTGCGCTTAAACGACCTGTTTTACCTTAGCGGCACGCGCAGTTTCAAACGCGACAGCGACAAAGCCGAAGGCGATTACGGCAGCAAAAATATCAGCCTGTATTATTCGATTCCTTGGCAAAATTATCTATTCGCCCTTTCCGGCTCGCGTTACACTTATCATCAAACCGTTGCCGGCGCCTTTGAATCCTACACCTATTCCGGCGAAAGCCGACAAATGAAAGCGAATTTAAGCCGTTTGATTACCCGTGGCAGTCAACACAAAACCTATCTCAATGCGGCGCTGTGGGCGCGCCAATCGTCCAATTACATCAATGACACCGAAATCGAAGTGCAACGTCGCCGAACGGCCGGCTGGGAAGTGGGACTGAGCCATACGCAATATCTCGGGCAGGCCACGCTTCAACTTACCGCCAATTACAAACGCGGCACCGGTGCCCATCGCGCGCTGCGCGCCCCGGAAGAAGCCTTCGGCGAAGGCACTTCCCGAATGCAAATTCTCACCGCTTCACTCGATTTCACCTACCCCTTCAGCATTCACAACCAAGCCTTTCGTTTTAACACCAACTGGAACGCCCAATGGCACCTTACGCCACTGGTGCAACAAGACAAATTCAGCCTCGGCGGGCGTTACAGCGTGCGCGGCTTTGACGGTGAACTAACCTTGTCCGGCGAACGCGGCTGGCTGTGGCGCAATGAATTGGCATGGAACGTCATGAACAAAGGCCACGAACTCTACCTCGGTCTTGACCACGGCGAAGTGCGTTCAAGCCGACCGGAATGGCAAGTGGGCAATAAATTGACCGGCGGCGTCATCGGCCTACGTGGCAAACTTTGGGGCTTAAATTACGAATATTTTGTCGGCACGCCGATACGTAAACCGGAAGGATTTCGGACAAGTCATGTCACGACGGGATTCAACCTCAGTTATCGTTTTTAAATAAAAAGCATGCTCTATGCGCTAAGGTTCCATCTGAAATAAAGAAGAAAGAAATAAAGAAGAAAGAAATAAATAAAGAAATAAAGGAAAAAAAACAATGAACAAACATCACTACAAAGTTATTTTCAGCCGCGTGTTAAATCAACCGGTGGTCGTGTCCGAATTGGCAAAAGCGCAAGGTAAAGCGGCGGATGAAAACAATCAAGCGGTGGCGGAAGGTCAAAATAGCACCGCATTGAACCTTCAAAATAGCACCGCATTGACGCTGTCTTTAAAGCCGCTTTGTTTCGGGCTGATGTTGGCTTTGGGTTGGGTGAGTTTGTCCGAAAGCGCCTTGGCGGCGCCGAATCCGACCGCCAATGCGGTGCCAAACGGTGCGGCGGAAATGGCCATTCGCGCCGATAAATCCGCACCAAGCAATCAACAAGCAACGATTCTGCACACCGCCAACGGCTTGCCGCAAGTGAACATCCAAACGCCGAGCGCGGCGGGCGTGTCGCGTAATCAATATGCTCAATTTGACGTCGCTGAAAAAGGCGCGATTTTAAACAATGCGCGCAACGCCGCACAAACACAGATGGCCGGCTGGGTGCAGGGCAACCCGAATTTGGCGCGTGGCGAAGCGAAAGTGATTTTAAACGAAGTGAATTCGGCAAATCCGAGCCGCTTAAAAGGCTACGTGGAAGTGGCAGGGCGAAAAGCCGATGTAGTGATTGCCAACCCGAACGGCATTGCGTGCGACGGCTGCGGCATCATCAACGCCGGCAGAGCAACAATGACGACGGGCCGCGCACAAATGGAAAACGGCGAATTAAAAGGCTTTGAAGTCAAAGGCGGCAAGCTCAGCGTTGGCGGCAACGGGCTGGACAACCGCCAAGCCGATTACACCGACATCATCGCCGAACGCGCGCAAATCGACGGCGGCCTGTGGGCGAACAAAGGCATTAAAGTCACCACCGGAAAAAACAAAGTCGACAAGAATAATCAAAGCGTCGTGTACGTTGGCGACCACGCGAACGCCCCAAATAGCACCGCATTGAACGCTCAAAACAGCACCGCATTGAACGCGGAGGACGCCGAAAATCCGGTTTACAGCGTGGACGTCAGCCGCCTCGGCGGCATGTATGCCGAGAAAATCACGCTGGTAGATAACGGCGCGGGTTTAGGCGTACGCAATGCCGGCCACATCGGCGCCTCGGCAGGCAACGTGCAAATTAACAGCCAAGGGCGAATTATCAACGAAGGCACCCTCAGCGCAACCCAACAAACCCACCTCCGAGCCAAAGGCGATATTCAAAATAGCGGTAAAATTGAAGCACAACAAGGCGGAATTAAACTCGCCTCACAGCACCGCATTGAACAACACGGCGCCGTCCTCGCCCACCAAGGCACAATTTCTTATCAAGCGAAAGAAAATATTTCTCAGCGTGGTGAAAGCATCGCAAAAGGCAATATTATGTATCAAGCCCAAAACATTCACACCGAAAAAGACGCATTAATTGCTGCGGGTGTGAATACTGACGGCAAAACGCGTAGGTTAGAAATGCAACACGCGCAAGGTGCGAATATTACGCTCAATGCCAACGAAACGGTGACGTCCCGCGCCAAACATTTAGCCGGTGGGCAATTACGCGTCGATGCCGTTTCGGTGGATTTAGCGCAAAGCCAGGTAAGCGCATACGGCATTGACCTTCGCTCAAGCCAATCGCCATTAGTGTTAAATCAGGCGACGTTATATAGTGAAGGGCAAACAGGTTTAACTTCGCCGCAGCATATTGATACGCAAGCGGCAAATCTCAATGCACAAAACTTTGTGGTGAATAGCGCGCAGCTGAATAATCAACAAGGCAACTGGATTCAGCGCGGTCGCGAAACGCTTACGTTAAACTTGAGCGCAGGATTAAATAACAGCCGAGGCCACATCGCAACTGAGGGTGTGTTATCCCTTCAAACTCCATCGATTCAAAACAGCCAGGGTGTGCTTTGGTCAAACCACCGTTTGCAACTGGATGCGCAAGGCGGACGGATTGACAATCAAGCCGGTAACCTTTTTGGCAAATATCAATTAAGTGCGAATACGATAAGTCTTAATAACCGACAAGGTGAAATCTCAAGCACTAACGCTTCCATCACGGTACAGCAGATAAACAATGAAGGCGGTAAGCTGATTTCAAGTGAACAAACTCATCTCAATGTGACGGCGCTCAATAATCAGCGCCAAGGCTTAATTTATAGCCAAGGTAATATCACACTGAATACGCAGACAATTTCTAACCAAGCGGGGGAAATTATCGGGGCGAAGATCGCAGCTACTGCGCAACAGATGGATAACGATGGCGGCAAGCTGATTTCAGATAAACAAGCCCACCTCAACGTGACGGCACTCAATAATCAGCGCCAAGGCTTAATTTATAGCCAAGGTAACACCACGCTAAACACGCAAACCCTGCAAAATCAAAACGGGGTTATTTCATCACGTATTCATACTGCCGTTGAAACAAGCGCTTTAGATAATCAACAAGGCCTCATTCAAAGTGAACGGGAGTTGATGCTTAACGCGCAACAGCTTAACAATGCGCAAGGGAAAATATCTGCGCAAGATTTGACGCTGTCCGGCGACACCGCCGATAACAAAGAAGGTGTAATTAAAGCCGACAATGCAATACTCAATTTCAGCGTACTAGATAATCAAGGTCAAAGTGATGCGGGCTCGCTTGTTCGTGCTAGCAAGCGCTTAGTGCTAAACATCACCCGCATCAATAATCAACACACCAACGCTACACAATCCACGCCGACACAAGGAATTCAAGCAGCCAATTTAGTCATAAATGGTGATGTTCTTGAAAACCAAGGCGGTGGAATTTATGTGGCGAAATCTGCAAATCTTGCCATTAATCAATTATTGAATAATCGACAAGGTGAAATTTTATCTACCGGTCATATTAATATCATTAACCCCGGTTTTACTTTGGCAGTGGATAATACGTTGGGCAAACTGGACTCTGCCATCAGCACCGCATTGCAGGCGAAATCCTTGGTTGACGAGGGTTCAATCAATACCCAAGGTGATTTAGCCATTGATTTAAAGGATAGCTTTACACTAAATCGAGGCTTCGGGGTGGGCCATAATTTAACGTTTCGCACACAAGGGGATTTTGTCAATAACACGAATCTTATTGTAGGGAATCGCGCTTTGATTGAAGGCGCGACGATTCGAAACGAAGCACAGGCCGAAATTACCTCTTCGGATACTCGTCTGCAAAGCCAAACACTGGATAACTTCGGTTTAATTGACGGCAATACCACCTTGATTAAAGCCGGCGAAGCCAATAATATCGGTAAAGCACGTATTTACGGCGGACGGCTCGCCATAGAAGCGAAAAATCTTAACAACCTTGAAGACGCCGGCGGCAACGCCGCCACGATTGCCGCACGCGAACGTCTCGATTTAGGCGTAGCTAACCTCGTCAATCGCAATCATTCCCTCATTATGAGTTTGGGCAATCTCTATATCGGCGGAAAATTGGATCAAAATAATCAAACGCTCGGTTATGCTAATGATATTGATAACGGCAGCGCAACTATCGAAGCATTAGGTAGCGGTCGAGTGCAAACCCGTCATCTCTTAAATCATGATTTACATCTAAAACTGGATGATAAAATAAAACATGAAAGAATTAAAGAAGTGTCCTTAGGCAGTAATATACATCGTTATCGTGACGGCAAAGACGGCTATTTTAATTTAAATAACGGCAGTCGTAATCCGAATTCCTATTTTCAATTAACCAACGGGCACCGCATTGAAGGCTTCGGCTGGAAGATTTGGGAATTCACAAGAACGACTGTCACCAGTACGATTGAACATCAAGATCCGGGTAAGATTTTAATGGGAGGCGAACTTCATCTTTCCGGTGAAAATCTTCATAACCGACACAGTCAAATCTTAGTGGGACAAAAATTACTATTGGATGACAACGCCTTTCTTCAAAGCAGCGATAAAGTCTTAAGTAGCGCCCTTTCCAGACTCAATAACGAGGATCTCATCGGCGAGATAAATATTGTTGATAACGGCGATTTTGCGCAAGAATATCGGGTGAGAAAGAAAAAAGGCCGCAAAGGGCATAATCATTACCATCACCATAGCGCCTTTAACGATGTACATGCTACGCAACACTTTAATTTCGGTTTAGAACTATTGAAAATTGGCGAACCGATTGTTTCAGTCGGTGCAACCGTTGATGAGAAATCGGATTTTCAAGGCGTCTCCGTTACACAAAAAACGCCATTAAATACCGATTTAACGGGAAATCCTGTAAATACGGGGACTATCACTTCGGGTATGGTGAAAAATCGAGATGAGCTCGGTATTAAAACCCATTTGCCGGAGATTACACTACCGCAGGGAAGCCTGTATAAAATTAATCCGAGTTCAACCTCTTCGTTTTTAGTGGAAACGGATCCGCGTTTTACTGATCGCAGTAAATGGTTAAGTAGTGATTATATGTTTAAACAACTTAATAACGATCCGCAAAATCAACTAAAACGCTTAGGTGACGGTTTTTATGAACAACGTTTAATTAACGAACAAATCAATCAGCTCACAGGCAGACGTTTCTTAGACGGTTATTTGTCCGATTATGAGCAGTACAAGGCCTTAATGGATAACGGGGTACTGTATGCAAAAAAACTGAATCTGATTCCGGGCGTAGCCCTTTCTGCCGAACAAATGAAAGCTTTAACATCAGATATGGTTTGGATGGTGAACCGCGAAGTTATCTTGCAAGACGGTACAAAAACGACTGTGCTAACTCCGCAAGTTTATCTTGTCGGACGTAATGCGCATGTAAACAGCCGTGGCGCGCTGATCTCCGCGAATGATGTGATAATTAACACGCAAGGTAATGTACAAAACGGCGGTATTATTGCCGGGCGCAATCTTACGCACTTGAGTGCAAACAATATTGAAAACCAAGGAGGAAAACTACAAGGCAGAGATGTGTATTTATTTGCAAAAAATCGTTTGCATAATTTAGGCGGTGTACTTTCTGCCGAACAAAATCTTACAGCAAAAGCAAAAAATATTGATATTGAAAGCACCCTGTCTGAAACGACGAATAACGGACACTTTAAACATAAAAATATTGACCGCATCGCGACGATTCAAGCCGGAGATAAAGATAATCATACCAATATCGCCCTTTATGCAACAGAAGAGTTGACAGTAAAAGGGGCGAATATGGATATCAAAGGCAATGCGACTTTCCAAGCCGGCAACAAACTTCACCTTGGCACGATTGAAACGGAAAATAAACAACACTTTATTAAAGACGGCGACAACTACTACAAACTTCATCAACAAAATGAAGTAGGAAATCGGTTAAACATTGAAGGTGATGGTCGTTTTATCGGCGACGCTGAAATTGAAATGCGCGCTGTTTCAGCCACAAGTAACGGCACAATAAATATGCTTTCCTATGGTGACATTAATATTCAAGAAAGCCGTCAAAAAGAAAGCCTTGCCGAAGGGACAAAGTGGACGAAACGCGGGATGTTCCAATCTAAAACCGAAATTCGTCGCCATAATCACAACTACAATCTGGCGGAAGCATCAAATTTAGATGCGAATAAAATCAACATTCAATCCACTCATGGCGATGTTACGCTGCAAGGTTCCAATGCGGTGTCGGAAAAGGACTTCACGGTTAGTGCAAAAAACATTGCAATTAAAGAAGCTGAAAATAACGTTTATTCCGATGATTTTCACGCGAAGAAAAAATCCGGCGTACTGACCGGCGGAGGCATAGGCATTACATTCGGCGTCCAAAAACAAACCGTCGAAAGCGACCAAACCAAACGCTACGCGCAAGGCAGTCAGGCGGGAAGTTTGAACGGCAATACGAACATCGTTGCTGACAAAACTTACACACAAACGGCCAGCACGGTGAGTAGTGTAAACGGCGATGTGAATATCCTCGCCCAGAAAGTCGGCATTCAAGCTGCCGATGACAGATACGAAACCAACACCAAACAAACCTTCCAACAAAAAGGCTTAACCATCGCCATTACTTCACCGATACTCTCGGCGCTTCAGGCAGTGCAAGGCGCGGTACAATCCGTAGAAAAAGTCGAACAGAGTAAAAATGACCGAGTGAACGCGATGGCCGCGGCCAATGCGGGGATGAGTGCGTATCGTGCTTATCAGGCGGTGAATGGGGCGAAAGACGCGGTAAAAAGTGTGGCTGATGCAGCCGACATCACCAAAGACGGCGTGGACAGCTTGGTCGGTATTCAAATTACCTATGGGCAACAAAAAAGCGAATCGAAAACCCATACCGAGGGCAAAACCGCTGCTACAAGCGAAGTCAATGCGGGCGGAAAAGTCAACGTCACGGCAACAGGGGCGAACAAAGACTCGACCATCTATATAGAAGGCGCTGATGTATCCGGCAAACAAGGAACGCATCTTGCCGCTGATAATCAAGTAAACATTAAAGCCGCCGAACAAACACATAAAGAACGCAGTACCAACAAATCCAGCGGATTCAATGTGGGTGTAGCGATTAAAGTCGGCAGCGGTGTAGCAGCCGGTATTACGGTTGGTGGCAACTATGGTAAAGGCTACGGTAACGGCGATGAAACCACTTATGTGGCAAGCCATGTAGGCGATATGAACAGCCAGACCACAATTCATGCAGGCGGTGATGCCAACCTCATCGGTAGCCAAGTGAAAGGCAAGCGTGTTGAAGTCAATGCTGAAAATCTCAACATTGAAAGCTTGCAAGACAAATCCACTTACAAAGGTAAGCAAATGAATGTAAGTGGTAGTGTGACAGTGGGCTACGGTTTCTCTGCCGGCGGTAACTACAGCCAATCTAAAATTAACGCCGATCATGCCAGCGTAAATGAGCAGGCAGGGATTTATGCAGGTGATGATGGCTATGACATCAACGTCAATAAACACACGGACTTAAAAGGTGCGCTTATCACATCTACGCAGAAAGCAGAAGATGACGGTAAAAACCAAATCTCCACCGCTACACTCTCCCACGCCGATATTGAAAACCACTCAAACTACAGCGGTTCAAGCTTTGGTTTGAGTGGCAGTGTGGCGGCGAATTTTGAGACACCGTTTGGGAAAGATGGTCAAGTACAAAGTAGTAAACAGGCGGTGGATGATAATGGCAATCTAATTTATAGAAACGACCGAGGAGAAATGACCACAGAAGCCAAAAATGCGCAGGGTAAAGACAACGCAAAACAACTTGCTACAGGTTGGAATTCTTTAGAAACCTCAACAGGATTTGGCATTGGGCGAGATAAAGAAAGTCAAAGTAGCGTGACAAAAAGTGGTATTAATACCAAGAATATTGAAATTATAGACCAAGCGGAACAACTGGCGAAAACCGGTGAAACGGTTGAGCAGACGCTAGATAGCATTAAAACCGATGTAACTACGGATAATGCAGAGCAGCATTCCGGCAAGTTGGAAAATCATTTTGATAAAGACAAGGTGATGAAAGAGCTCAACATTCAAGTGAAAGTTACTCAAGATTTTCGTAAAAATGCCTTCTTAATGATTGATGCCTATGTGCTTCCAAAACAGGCTGAATTGAGAAAACAAATCAAGGAAGCCAAAACGGAAGAGGAAAAGACCGCACTTTATGGAGCAATTTATAAATTGCAATATCAAAAACGTTTGCTTGAAACCGTGGTAGGCATCGTATCGGGTTCGCCTGATGTTGCAATAACACAAGGAACTTTGCAATTAGCCGCAACGAAGATGAGAGAGGAGACTTTGGCCAATTCAAGATTATTTAAAGGTATTAAAGATGCTAAGACTGGTCAAGTATATCGAAATGATTCTTATGATAGTGGGTATTTTGATGGGGTTAAGTTAGGTGGGGTTAGACTAGATATTAATGCTATTTGTAATCCTAATGTAGGCAATTGTGTTCATAATGATGATGGAACAATAACTTTTGAAGGGGGAGATAAATACCCAACTCTAGATAAAGTATTTACCCCAAATAATGATTTTGCTAGTGACTTTTATGGTCCAACTGGAGGCCATCAACCAGAAAAAGGAGGATGGTATTTGCCATATGGAATAACAATTCCATATGAGAAAGGTAGTCTGTCTGATATGGCGGTAGAGTCATTTGCTGGAACTCACGATCTATTGGGTGGACAAATGTGGGGATGGTATGACAAACAAGGAAATACAGTACCTAAAAATAAGCTTACTGGAGTAGTATCAGATATAACCACCGTTGTTGCAATACCTGTGTCTGCGCCATTTGCGCTATCTGATGTATTATCATCAGATACATTTGAACTTTTGATGAAAATAGGGGGGAAATAAAAATGAAAAAGTTTTTGATGATATCTCTATTATTCCTTCATGGTTGCTATTGGCATAATGGGTGTCTGTATACAGCGCAAATGGTTAATTGCTATATGGATAAAGTGCCATTTTCTTCTATCGCTTATTATCAAAAAATAGATAGTATCGGACATACTGATATAAATCAGCGCTGGAGAGATGCTGAATTGTGTGGAGCTAAATATGGAGATAGTAATTTATGGAGTGTTATTAAACCCCAAAATTTCCGAAATGAATTTCGTATTTGTATGGAAAGTAAAGGATATCATATATTTGACAGCTCAGAATGTGGTGTAAAAGAACCTAAAAGCTTGAACAAGGGGATATGTAATGAATAGCCTACTAAGTAACAACTGCTATTGCAATACCAGTATCCGTACCATTTGCTTTATCCGATGTAATGTCATCAGATATGTTTGAACTTTTGATGAAAATAGGAGGTAAATAAAAATGAGGTACTCCTTATTTCTTCTTTGTTTTATATTAAACGGATGTTGGTACTCAAACGGATGTTTTTATACTCCACAAATGGTTAATTGTGTTGATAAAGGCAAATCATGGCCAGCTATAGCACATTATCAAAAGCCTTATAGTATAGGTAAAACTAATTCACACCAGCGTTGGAAAGATGCTGTTAAGTGCGGAGCTGAATATGGTGATTATGATTTGAAAAAGCTTCATAGTGATAATTATGAAAAATTTCATAGTTGTATGGAAACAAAAGGATATAAAAAATTTTGGCCCGCAGAATGCGGTTATAAAAATTCCAAATGGGATAAGGGGATATGTAATGAATAACTTAGTAAAAATGGGGGGATTTCAATCGGTTAAAGGGAGATGGAATCCCCTAGATAGAGCGCGTCTCCTGACCACAGCTATTCGAAACCTTAACTGTAGAAGATCAAACCCAATCTGACAGTCTCCCATTTAAAAACTCGTGCCTGTCAGATTAAATCTGATCTTCTACAGGTCAGCATCAATGTGTAGTGATGTTTCGACAAAAATTCACTATAATTCGTCCTTTTTAAGAAACATTATGCTGCTACCCTCTCTGCAATCTGCAAAATTAATTCGACGTTATAAACGTTTCCTTGCCGATATTGAATTGCCAAACGGCGAAGTAATAACTATTCACTGTGCCAACACCGGTGCAATGACCGGCTGCGGTGAAAAAGGCGATATCGTTTGGTATTCTCGCTCTGACAACCAAACCCGTAAATATCCCCATTCTTGGGAACTCACCCAACTGCCAAACGGCCAACTTTGCTGTATCAATACGCATCGCTCTAATCAGCTGGTGTTCGAAGCATTACAAAACAAGCAAATTAAAGCGCTGGCAATGTACGATGAAATTCATCCTGAAGTCAAATACGGCGAAGAAAACAGTCGCATAGACTTCCTTTTAAAAGGCAAAGGCTTGCCGGATTGTTATGTGGAAGTGAAATCTATTACGTTGGTAAAAAACGATCTAGGCATGTTTCCCGATGCCGTCACTACGCGCGGGCAAAAACACGTGCGCGAATTACTGACAATGAAAAAACAAGGTTATCGCGCTGTAGTGCTATTTGCCGGGCTACACAATGGTTTCAAGCATTTCAAAATTGCTGAATATATTGATCCTGAATACGATCGCTTGTTGAAAGAAGCAATCGAGCAAGGCGTAGAGGCTTATGCCTATGCAGGAGAATTTAAGATTTCTGATGGAATTCCAACTGCACTCACATTGACGGAAGATGTTCCTTATATCAAATAAATAAATTTGAGAATTATTTGCATTTAGTTGTTGACAAGATTATTGAGAACAATTATCATCTAACCATTCCAACAACAATATTAGATAATCACTCCAATATTCCCGCCTATTTCCCCACAAATAGGCGTTTTTTTTTATTCACAATTCATTCATAATCCCTATAATAAAGCCCTTTACAAAACACAATTAGGAAATAACGATGACTGATATTAATACCGTTCTCGCAGAACTAAAGCGCGGTACGGATGAAATCCTTTCAGAAGCGGATTTAATCGAAAAATTGAAAGAAAATCGCCCTTTAAAAGTAAAATTAGGCGCCGACCCGACTGCCCCGGATATTCATTTGGGACATACCGTAGTGTTAAATAAATTACGTCAATTCCAACAACTCGGTCATGAAGTATATTTCTTAATCGGTGATTTCACCGGTATGGTAGGCGACCCATCAGGCAAAAACGCCACCCGCCCTCCCCTTAGCCGCGAAGACGTGCTACGCAATGCAGAAACTTACAAAGAACAGATTTTCAAAATTTTAGATCCGGCGAAAACTAAAATCGTGTTCAACTCCGAATGGTTAGGCAAACTCGGAACCGAAGGCATGATTCGCTTGGCAAGTAACTACACCGTTGCCCGTATGTTGGAACGTGACGATTTCAAAAAACGCTTCAACAATAATCAACCGATTGCCATCCACGAATTTATCTATCCATTATTGCAGGGACACGATTCCGTCGCATTAAGCGCAGACATCGAACTGGGCGGAACCGACCAAAAATTCAATTTATTAGTCGGTCGCGAATTACAAAAATCCGCCGGCAAAAAACCGCAGGTAGCCATCACTATGCCATTGCTCGTCGGCTTAGACGGCGAGAAAAAAATGTCTAAATCGCTAGGTAACTATATCGGCGTGACTGATGCACCAAATGACATGTTCGGTAAAATCATGTCGATTTCGGACGATTTAATGTGGGATTGGTATAACTTACTTTCATTCCGCCCATTAAGCGAAATCGCACAACTAAAAGCGGATGTAGAAAACGGCAAAAATCCGCGTGACGTAAAAATTTTACTGGCTAAAGAAATTATCGCGCGTTTCCACAATGAAGCCGCGGCTGATGCCGCCGAACAAGAATTTATCAATCGTTTCCAAAAAGGTGCCATACCGGATGAAATGCCGGAATTCACTTTCACGGACGAAATCGGTTTAGCAACTTTACTAAAAGAAGCCGGCCTCGTTCCTTCCACTTCTGAAGCGATTCGTTCCGCACAGCAAGGCGGCGTGAAAATCAACGGCGAAAAAGTGGGAGATGTAAAAGTCAACGCGCCGAAAGGCACAAATATTTACCAAGTAGGCAAACGCAAGTTTGCACGCGTAACGGTGAAATAAAAATGGAAATTAACCGCGCTTTTAAAGTGCGGTTATTTTTTAATTAAAGAATCAACATAACACAAAGAAATGGCTATGAAGTCGCAATGGAAGCTGAAATTAGCACCGCATTGAAGCCTTTATTTTCGCGGTCATTACATGCCATAAATGGAAAACACGAAGAAGCTCAATAGCAATATTTATAAATACGCTGTTATCAATAAAAGGAAAATACTATGAGCCAAAAAATTTGGGTAACCGGCGATGCCGTGGTGGATTTGATTCCCGACGGTGAAAATCATTATTTACGTTGTGCCGGTGGTGCGCCGGCTAACGTGGCAGTGGGCGTGGCGCGCTTAGGTTGTCAGAGTGCCTTTATCGGACGCGTGGGCAACGATCCACTCGGTCAATTTATGCAAGAAACGCTAAATGCGGAAAACGTGGACATCACACATATGATTCTCGATCCGCAACATCGCACTTCAACGGTTGTGGTCGGTTTAGATAACGGCGAACGCAGTTTCACCTTTATGGTGAATCCGAGTGCCGATCAATTCCTGCAAACGACCGATTTACCGCCATTCCAAGCGGGCGAGTGGTTGCACTGCTGCTCCATCGCGCTGATCAATAACCCGTCGCGCGAAGCAACCTTTGAAGCGATTCGACGCATTAAAGTGGCGGGTGGCTTCTTTTCATTCGATCCGAATTTGCGCGAATCCCTTTGGGCTAATTTAGATGAAATGAAAACCGTAGTGATGGAAGCGGTGGCACTAGCAGACGTATTGAAATTCTCCGAGGAAGAACTCACCCTGCTTACCAACACCGATAGTTTGGAAAAAGCGTTCGAACGCATCACCACGCTTTATCCGGAAAAATTAATTATCGTGACCCTTGGCAAAGAGGGCGCGTTATATCATTTTGCTGGCAAAAAAGACGTGGTGGTCGGCAAAGCGTTAAAACCGGTCGATACCACCGGTGCAGGCGACGCTTTCGTAGGGGGATTACTTGCGGGACTCGCTCAACATCCAAACTGGCAAGAAGATGATGTGTTGCAGCAAGTTATCCGCCAAGCCAATGCCTGTGGTGCACTTGCCACAACGGCCAAAGGCGCGATGTCTGCCTTGCCGAATAAAGCGCAACTCACTGAATTTTTAGCCGATTAATCATAAGGTGCGTGAATAACGATATTCACGCACCTTGATTTTATTTACGTGCATAAATTTTAATCTGTACCTTTTCCATTTCTGACAGAAGATTCAAATGATTATTTTCAATAACGGCAAATACAAAAGCCTCCTTGCTGCCGCACCGGGCGAGCTCAATGCGGTGCTGAAAACAGTAGCCGGCGACAAAGATTTTTATCCGACTTACCACCTTGCGCCGCCAACCGGCTTATTAAACGACCCAAATGGATTGGTGTTTGATGGCGAAAAATATCATCTTTTTTACCAATGGTTTCCGTTTGATGCATTGCACGGTATGAAGCATTGGAAACATTTCGTCACACATGATTTTCACACTTATCAAGCGGCCGATGATTTAATTCCTTGTGAATTATTCGAATCGCACGGTTGCTATTCCGGCGGCGCATTGAAAGTGGGCAACAAATTGGCAATGTTCTATACCGGCAACACTCGCCGACCGAGCGATAATCAACGCGTACCGTACCAAAATCTAGCGATTTTCGATTTATACGGTAAACTCATCGACAAGCATCCATTAATCGAAAATGCACCGGCTGGCTACACCGAGCATGTGCGCGATCCGAAACCTTATTTCGCCCAAGACGGCAAAATTCGCTTCATCTGCGGCGCGCAACAAGAAAACCTTAGCGGCACCGCAATTATTTTTGAAATGGATCACTTAAACGACAAGCCGCGTTTACTCGGCGAACTTGCCGTGCCGGCATTTAACAATCACAAGGTATTTATGTGGGAATGCCCGGATTTGTTTAAATTAAGTGATAAAGACATTTTCATTTGGTCGCCACAAGGCAAAGATCGAGCACCGCATCAATTTCAAAATAACTACCACGCCACTTACGCTATCGGGTACTTGAACGGTAATACGCTGGAAGCCGAACACATCGCCGAACTCGACCAAGGTTTCGACTTTTACGCACCACAAACTTTCAGCGGCTTAGAAAATAAAGAAAGCACCCTGATGTTCGGTTGGATCGGCTTACCGGATCTCACTTATCCAACAGATAAATTCAAATGGCATTCCGCCCTCACATTACCTCGCGAAATTCATTTAGAAAACAATCGGTTATATCAACGTCCGATTGCAAAAATCTATGAAAATCTGACCGCAGTTTCAACCTTCACCTTGCAAGGGAAAATGCACGTCGCCGATTTAGATCGTGCTTATTTAAAATTTGATGCGGGCAATAAACCGTTTAAATTGAATTTCTTTGCCAACGAAAAAGGCGAGTATTTAAGCTTATCTTACGAAAATAGTTTGATTTGTTTGGATCGTAGTCAATCCGAGCAAACCGAGTTAATGAAAAAATTCGGAACGCAGCGTTATTGCGAAGTGGAAGAATTGCATTTGGTAGAAATTTTCTTTGATCGCTCAATTGTGGAGATTTTCATAAATAACGGTGAGAAATCGATGACGTCACGCTTCTTTATCGCAGAAAGAGAAAATCTGATAAGCTCGGATCGTTCGTTAGACATTGAAATTGGTTATCCTAAACCAATTCAGTATGTTTAATTAAAATCGACTTCGTTAATAACGAATAATGTTGAAAATAAATCATATAGGAAAATTAATGATCTGGAAAAAAACATTTACCCTGCCACAACTTAACGAAATGGGAAAAAACTGTGCAGTGGGACATCTCGGCATCGAAATCTCAGCATTCGGCGACAATTGGTTGGAAGCAAGCATGCCGGTAGATCATCGCACGACACAGCCTTTCGGTTTACTGCACGGCGGCGTTTCGGTAGCGCTGGCGGAAACCGTCGGATCGCTGGCAGGTTTTCTTGCTGTGGAGGAAGGCAATGCGGTGCTCGGAGCGGAGATCAGCGCTAATCATCTTCGCCCGGTAAGACAAGGCAAAGTCACGGCCAAAGCGACGCCAATTAATTTAAGCCCCAATACCCATGTTTGGCAAATTGACATCCGCACGGAAGAAGATAAACTTTGCTGCCTTGCACGATTAACGCTTTCTATTATCACGCTATGACAATAACAAAAAAATTTGGAGTCATTTTAGCCAATTTAGGCACGCCTGACGAACCGACATCTTCTGCCATTTCCCGCTATTTATGGGAATTTTTAACAGATCCGCGCGTGGTGGATTTACCGCGCTGGAAGTGGTTTCCGTTACTAAAAGCGATTATTTTACCGCTACGTTCCAAACGCATCGCGAAAAATTATCAAGCCATTTGGACAACACAAGGGTCGCCTTTATTCGCCATTACCAAACAGCAACAACAGGCATTACAAACTTATTTGAGCGCGCAAGGAATCGATGTGCAAGTCGAAATCGCCATGACTTACGGCAATCCGTCAATGCGAAATGCAGTCAAAAATTTGCTTAAAAGTCAGGTGGAAAAAATTATCGTTTTGCCGCTTTATCCGCAATATTCCAGTACGACTACGGGTGCCTTGCTTGATGCTTTTGCCAATGCGCTGAAACAAGAACGCGGTTTTGTGCCTTTTGATTTCATCCATTCCTATCATTTAAATGAAAACTACATTAATGCCTTGGCACAATCCGTTCAAGCGCGCTTAAAAGCTGACGAGTTTTTGTTATTCTCTTATCACGGCATCCCGCTGCGTTATGAAAATATGGGCGATTATTATCGCGAACATTGCAAACAAACCACTATCGCAGTGGCGGATAAACTTGGTTTAACGAAAAACCAATGGGCGATGAGCTTCCAATCGCGTTTTGGTCGCGAAGAATGGTTACAGCCTTACACCGATAAGTTTTTGCAAAATGCAAATGCGCAAGGGATTAACAAAATTGCGGTGATTTGTCCCGGTTTTGCTGCAGATTGCTTGGAAACCATTGAAGAAATTGATGAAGAAAACCGCGAGTATTTCTTAACGCATGGCGGCGAGTCTTATCAATATATTCCGGCCTTGAATGCGGTGCCCGCGCACATTGCAATGATGGGGAAATTAATTTTAGAAAAAATCATATAAAAATCGCATAAAAAAGCGCGGGTTCAATGCCGCGCTTTTTACGTTCTCATTGTTTTAACGGATTTCCACCAAGATTCGTTCTTCTGGCTTACGCGCGATCAGCTTGCCGATTTCATAAATCTCAATTCCCTCTTGCTGTGCAATATCAAGAATTTGTCGCTCACTTTCCGGTTTCACCGCCACCAGCAAACCGCCTGAGGTTTGCGGATCGCACAACACCGCTTTTTGATAATCCGTTAAAGCGCCGACTTTATCTCCGTAACTGTCAAAGTTACGCGTCGTACCGCCCGGCACGCAGCCTTCTGCAATATATTCCGGCACGCCATCCAACGTATGAATGCGATCGAAAAATAGCACCGCATTGAGATTCGCACCTTCGCAGACTTCAATCAAATGTCCAAGCAAACCGAACCCCGTCACATCCGTCATTGCTGTCACGCCGTCCACTTCAGAAAATCGGCTACCGATGCTATTCATCCGGCACATCATTTTTGTTGCTAAACCTTGATGTTCGGCTTTTAGCTTGCCTTTTTTCTCCGCGGTAGTCAGCACGCCGATACCAAGCGGTTTGGTTAAATAAAGCTTACAACCGACTTGTGCCGACGCATTACGTTTGACTTTTTCCGTATTGATCACGCCCGTTACTGCCAAGCCGAAAATTGGTTCCGGCGCATCAATAGAATGCCCACCGGCAAGAGAAATGCCCGCTTGATGACAAGCAAAACGTCCGCCATCGACGATTTTTTGTGCGATTTCCGCCGGTAATTGATTAATCGGAAAACCTAAAATCGCAATTGCCATAATCGGCTTACCGCCCATTGCAAAAATATCGCTAATGGCATTGGTTGCCGCGATGCGTCCGAAATCAAAAGGGTCGTCCACAATCGGCATAAAGAAATCCGTAGTACTGATAATCGCGCTACCGTTGCCCAAATCGTAAACCGCCGCGTCATCTGCTGTGTCATTACCGACCAATAAATTCGGATCGACAAAATTTTCAAGTTGCGTTTGTAAAATTGTCCCTAATACCTTAGGCGAAATTTTACAGCCTCAACCTGCGCCATGGCTGTACTGAGTTAAACGAATTTCGTCCGTCATTACTGCATTCCTTGTGATAAATGGATGGCGAATTATACCTTTTTTGCGATGAAAGTGCGGTCAAAAAATCAAACTTTTTTGCTATACTGCCACGAAAATTTTAATTTACCGATTTTTGCTTATTGTAACAATGAAACACAAACGCCCGACTTTGCAAGACATCGCCAAACATCTCGGCATCACCAAAATGACAGTCAGCCGCTATTTGCGCAATCCGAATGCCGTCGCACAAGAAACCCGGCACCGCATTGCTGCGGCTATCGAGCGCTTCGGTTATATACCCAATCGCGCACCGGAAATATTATCCAACGCGAAAAGCAAAGCCATCGGCGTACTGTTGCCATCGCTCACCAATCACGTTTTTGCCGACGTGTTGAAAGGCATTGAACTGATCGCCGACGAAGCGGGTTATCAGACCATGCTGGCGCACTACGGTTATAGCGTCAAAAAGGAAGAGGACCGCATCGAAAGCCTGCTTTCCTATAATGTGGACGGGCTGATCTTGTCGGAAAATTACCATTCGTTGCGCACGCTAAAAATGATTGAAGTGGCAAACATTCCGGTGATCGAAATTATGGACAGTAGCCAAGCGGGCATTCAACAAGTGATCGGTTTCGATAATGTGGCGGCGGCGCAATCAATAGTGGAAACGATGATTTCGCGCGGACATAAAAATATCGTGTATTTCACTGCGCGCATGGATAAACGCACCCAACTCAAAATGCAAGGCTACGAACAAGCCATGAAAAAATACGGACTGGAACCTTATAGCCTAATTACTGAAGAAGCCTCGTCATTCACCTTGGGCGGCAAACAATTGCGTGAAATTTTAACCAAACGGCCGCAAACCGACGGCATTTTTTGCACCAACGACGATCTGGCTATTGGTGCGCTATTTGAATGTCAGCGCCTCGGTATTGCGGTGCCGACGCAAATCGCCATTGCCGGATTCCACGGACACGATGTCGGTTTTTCCGTCACGCCGCAGCTCGGCACGGTGATTACACCACGTTTGGGCATCGGCAAACGGGCGGCACAAGAATTAATCGCGCGCTTAAACGGCGAACCATTAAAAGAAGAAATGATTGATTTAGGATTTAAAATTCATTTAGGCGAAAGCCTGTAATATTGCACAGGCTTTTTATGCAGAGCAACGACCAAGGAAAGGTTACATTGAAGTGCCGAATTAGCACCGCATTGAAGTGCCAAATCAGCACCGCATTGAAGTGCTGAATTAGCACCGCATTAAAGTGCCGAATTAGCACCGCATTGAAATGCCAGACTAGCACCGCATTGAACTGCCGAATCAGCACCGCATTGAACTGCCGAATCAGCACCGCATTGAAGTGCCGAATCAGCAGTCAAAATTAAATCAACGGCTTCAAGGCATTAATGCAACGTTCCACGACTTCGTCAAAACTGCCATCAATATCAATATGAATCACATCAGGTTCGTCTGCACCCGGCACTTCTAAAGTATCAAATTGACTTTTCAGCATTTCCGTTTTCATATAATGCCCTTTGCGTCGTTTCATACGCTCAAGCACCAAATCAAAAGAACCTTCCAAAAACAAAAACTTGACGCTTTCATTGCCGTCGCGAATCAAATCGCGATACTTTTTCTTTAACGCCGAACACACGATAATCCCCACTTCGCTTTTACGTTCCAAACTAAAGGCTGCATCGCGAATACGCTCTAACCAAGGCGCGCGATCACCGTCATTAAGCGGATGCCCTTCGCCCATTTTGATAATATTGGCGCGCGGATGCAAATCGTCGCCGTCGATTAATTTTATTCCCAAACGATGCGCGACTTCCGTTCCTACGGAAGTTTTCCCGGTACTGGAAACGCCCATTAAAATAAAACTTTTGCCTTGTTGCTCATGTTCACTCATCGGATACTCCTTCATTGTTTTCATTACCATACCGGAATTCACATCAAAATGTTACTGGTAACATTTTATTTTGTGATCATACTCACAAAAATAAATTTTCTATAAAAATCAATCGACTTTTGAGAGTAAAAATAATGTGAACAAGCTCACAATTTTAATAAGCAATCGTTTACCAAGCTAAGAATTAAGAGTATGTTACCCGTAACAATTCAACAAGGGGATTTCCTATGCTTATTGCCATTATGATTGCCGCAATTTTATTGCTGCTTTTACTTATCATTAAATTCAAAGTCCACGCTTTTGTGGCATTAATTATCGTGAGCTTACTCACGGCGCTTGCCGCCGGCATTCCGGTGGAAAAAATTCTGCCGACATTGCTCGGCGGTTTTGGTAATACATTGGCCGCTGTCGCCTTATTAGTGGGCTTAGGTGCGATGATCGGGCGTTTGCTGGAAATCACCGGTGGCGCTAAAGTGCTGGCGGATACCTTAATCAACAAATTCGGCGAACAAAAAGCCCCCTTCGCATTAGGCGTGGCGGCGTTACTTTTTGGTTTCCCGATTTTCTTTGATGCCGGTCTTGTAGTGATGTTACCGATCGTGTTCAGCGTAGCGAAACGCTTCGGCGGTTCTGTATTACGTTATGCCTTCCCGGTGGCCGGTGCATTTGCCGTGATGCATGCCTTTTTACCACCGCATCCGGGCCCGGTGGCGTCCGGCGATTTGCTCGGCGTAAATATGGGGTTGTTGGTCGTGGTCGGTTTAATTTGCGCAATTCCCACTTGGTATATCGGTACCTATTTATTTAGTACATACATCAGTAAGAAAATCCATGTCGATTTACCGAAAGCCTTCTTGAATGCGGTTGCCATTAGCGAAACCTCCGTACAGAATCCGCCGAGTTTCGCGCGCGTAATCACCGTTTTGTTGTTACCAATTATCTTAATTTTATTCGACACCGGCTTAAACACATTAAGCGTGGCGAAAGTGATCGACGGTTCGCAAACTTGGGTGGAAGTCTTACGTTTAATCGGTAAAACGCCAATTGCACTATTAATTACCTTAATCGTAGCGATTTTGTTATTAAAAGATCAACGTAGCTATGAACAAATCGAAAAAATCTGCGATAACGCCTTAGGTCCAATTTGCTCCATCGTGTTAGTGACCGGTGCTGGCGGAATGTTCGGCGGTGTATTACGCGCCAGCGGTATCGGCGACGTACTCTCTACCATGCTGTCTGATACCGGAATGCCAATTATTGTTGCCGCCTTTGTTATTGCCATGGTGATGCGCGTAGCGCAAGGCTCTGCCACCGTTGCATTAACAACTGCCGCCGCCTTAATTTCACCGACTGTTGCCGCAGCGACCGATTTAAGCCAATTTGACCTTTGCTTTATCGTCATTGCGATTGCATCAGGTGCTACCGTGCTTTCTCATGTAAATGACTCAGGTTTCTGGTTAATGAGTCGCTTTCTTGAAATGGACACTAAAACCACATTAAAAACTTGGACCGTTCTTGAAACCTCTATCGGTGTAGTGGGCTTTATTATCGCGTTAATCGGTAGTGTGATTCTTTAATCCTTGAATGTGCTGTCGACCTTAAACCATTTCTAAAATCGACCACACTTTGCTAAAATCAGCCATTATTTTTGCCGTAAGGATAAAACATGGCTGATTTTTCTTTTATCATTGATATTAACGAACAAAATCTCACCGAGGTTCTGCAACAATCCCTTGAAAAAGCGCTAGTGCTTAACTTCTATGCGCCGAGCCATCAGTCTTCAACAGAATTTTTAAGTCTGTTGGAACGGCTGGCTGAGCAATATCAAGGCCAATTTATTTTGGGTAAAGTAAACTGTGAAACAGAATCAATGCTTGCCGCGCAATTCCGTATTCAAGCGTTACCAACCACCTATTTATTCAAAGAAGCGCAAGCCTTAGACGCCTTTCCGGGAATACTTGATGAAGCAACATTAATTCAGCGTTTAAGCACAATTTTGCCGAAAGAAGAAGAATTAAAATTCCAACAAGCCTTGGATTTCTTGCAGGTAGAAAACTACGATGCGGCATTGCCACTGTTAAAAGACGCTTGGGAATTGTCCAATAAAAAAAATAGCGATGCGGCGCTGCTCTATGCCGAAACCTATATCGCCATGAAGAAAACCGAGCCGGCACAAGAAATTTTGAACCAAATTCCATTACAAGATCGCGACAGTCGCTGGCAAGGTTTGCAGGCGCAAATTGAATTACTGATTCAAGCAGCCGATACGCCCGAAATTCAACAATTGCAAACGGATTACGCCAATAATCCGACGCCCGAAATCGCCGTTAAACTTGCCGTACAATTGCACCAAGCAGGCAGAAACGAAGAAGCGTTGACACTACTGTTCAGTATTTTAAAAACCGATTTAAACGTCCTGAACGGAGAAGTGAAACAACAATTTTTAGCCATTTTAAGCGCCATGGGAAACAGCGATCCGCTGACGAATAAATTTCGTCGATTGCTTTATTCACTGTTGTATTAATAGAAAAGCTTATAATCCGCCCCTCGCTTTCGCTCCGTTTGGGTCGAGAGTATCAAAAAACAAAGGGCGGGAATTCAATGCGGTGCTGATTCGTGATGTCATTTTAGTCAAGCGCAAAATAGCAATCAAACGCGCCGCCAAACGATTTCAATTTTCAAACAGTTTCAATGCGGTGCTAATTCAGCAGTTCATTCTATTCGCCTTTCTGAGACGCGCTCGACATACCACAATGAAGAGCCCGAAGATTTAATCAGCAAATCATAAACAAGGATACTTTATGTCAGATATCAAACACGCCAAACTATTAATTTTGGGCTCCGGCCCTGCCGGTTATACGGCGGCGATTTATGCAGCGCGCGCTAATTTAAAACCGGTTCTCGTCACCGGCCTTCAACAAGGCGGTCAACTTACCACCACCGACGAAATCGAAAACTGGCCGGGTGATTTTGAAATGACAACCGGCTCAAGCTTAATGCAACGAATGTTGCAACATGCAGAAAAATTCGGCACCGAAATCCTGTTCGATCACATTAATCGTGTGGATTTGTCTTCCCGTCCATTCAAACTTTATGGTGATGTACAAAATTTCACCTGTGATGCTTTAATCATCGCAACCGGTGCTTCTGCGCGTTATATTGGCCTTCCCTCAGAAGAGAACTATAAAGGCCGCGGTGTTTCCGCTTGTGCGACCTGTGACGGTTTCTTTTATCGCAACAAACCGGTCGCCGTGATCGGTGGCGGTAACACGGCCGTTGAAGAAGCGCTTTATTTAGCCAACATCGCAAGTTGCGTACATTTGATCCACCGCCGCGATAGCTTCCGTGCAGAAAAAATTCTCATCGACCGCTTATACAAAAAAGTGGAAGAAGGCAAAATTGTGCTGCACACCGAGCGCACTTTGGATGAAGTGTTGGGCGACAATATGGGAGTAACCGGCTTGCGTTTAGAAAACACTAAAACCGGTGAAAAAGAAGAACTTAATCTGGATGGTTTATTCGTGGCAATCGGTCATTCGCCGAATACGGAAATTTTCCAAGGCCAATTGGAATTGAACAATGGTTATATCGTGGTGAAATCAGGCCTTAACGGCAATGCCACCGCCACTTCCGTGAAAGGCGTATTCGCCGCCGGTGATGTGATGGATCATAACTATCGACAAGCCATCACTTCTGCCGGAACGGGCTGTATGGCGGCGTTGGATGCAGAAAAATTTTTGGATGCTCAAGCGTAATTAAAATCTAGGGTGTATGAAACAACGTTTCATGCACCTGTTATCCATTTCTTGTGTGTAGATTTTTCAAATTCACATACTCGCCAATCCTATAATAGTAAAACCCATGAACAAACTTCGCCAAAAATACTTACAAAAATGGCTTCGTGCTCAACAAAAACCCATCAAAAAACTCATGGGCGCGAATATCGCCCTTGCCACGCTTTCCGCGCTGATTTTAGTAGCACAAACCTATTTTCTGGCTACGCTACTTGATAAGCTGATTATGCAAAATGTACCGCGTAATGAACTCATTCCTTATTTTCTTGGGTTAATTGCCGGCTTTGCTTTACGTGCGGTGATTTTATGGGCGCGGGAAAAAATCGGCTTCAAATGCGGTCGTAAATTACGTAGTCATATTCGGCAAAAAATTCTCGACAAAATTCACCTTGTCGGCCCGGCGACGATTAATCAAAAACCGGCGGGCAGTTGGGCTAGTATCATGCTGGAACAAGTTGAAAACTTGCATAATTTCTATGCCCGTTTTCTACCTCAACAAAGCCTTTCCGCCATTGTACCGATAGTCATTTTAATTGCGGTATTTCCGTTAAACTGGGCGGCCGGTTTGATTTTAATGATCACTGCTCCGCTTGTGCCTATTTTTATGATTCTGGTGGGCATTGCAGCGGCGGACAGCAGCCAAAAAAATATGGATACATTAGCTCGGTTGAGCGCGCAATTTTTAGATCGCTTACGCGGGCTTGAAACCTTGCGTCTTTTTAACCGCACCGCCGAACAAACCCAACATATCGAAAACAGCACGGAAGATTTTCGCAAAACCACCATGGACGTGTTAAAACTGGCCTTTCTATCTTCCGCCGTATTGGAATTTTTCACATCCGTTTCTATTGCTCTGATGGCGGTGTATTTTGGCTTTAGCTATTTGGGACAGTTGGATTTCGGCAGCTACGGTGCGCCACTTACTCTATTTAGCGGTTTTTTCTGCTTAATTCTCGCACCCGAATTTTACCAGCCACTGCGCGATCTCGGCACTTACTATCACGACCGCGCAGCCGGTATTGGTGCGGCAGATGCTATCGTGGATTTCTTGGAAGCGGACTATTTAACCGTTCGACAAAATGAAAAAACAATTCCTATCAAAACCGCGTCAGAACGCACAATAGAAATTTCAGCAGAAAATTTGGTCGTGCTTTCCTCGCACGGCACCGCATTGACTAAACCATTAACCTTTCATATTGCTGCGAATCAGAATGTAGCGTTAGTCGGTCAAAGCGGTGCCGGCAAAAGCTCTTTAATGAATGCGATTTTAGGCTTTTTAGCTTACGAAGGTTCACTCAAAATCAATGGGCAAGAATTACATGAAAGCAATCTCGCCGACTGGCGCAAACACATTGCTTGGGTAGGACAAAATCCGTTGTTGTTACAAGGCACAATTAAAGAAAATCTGTTGCTTGGCAATATTCAAGCGAACGATGAAGAAATTGAGCGCGCTTTAGCCCGTTCGCAAGCTAAAGATTTCATCGATAAATTAGGCTTGGAGTATAAAATTAAAGACGGCGGATTGGGCGTTTCCGTAGGGCAAGCGCAACGCCTTGCCATCGCACGCGCGTTACTTCGCAAGGGGGATTTGCTGCTTTTGGATGAACCAACAGCAAGCCTTGATGCACAATCGGAAAATCTTGTGCTTCAGGCGCTCAATGAAATGAGTCGTCGTCAAACTACACTCATGATTACGCACCGCATTGAAGATTTAAAACAATGCGATCAAATTTTTGTAATGCAAAACGGTGAAATCGTGCAACAAGGCGATTTTGCAACCCTACGAAACGAAGGCTTTTTCGCCGAACTTTTAGCACAACGACAACAGGATATTCAATAATGCGCGCCCTACTGCCTTTTATACGTTTATTTAGATTCGCTAAATTATCGCTGATTTTAGGATTGCTACTGATGATACTCGGGCTTGGTTCCAGTATGGCTTTGCTCACAGTTTCAGGCTGGTTCCTGGCGGCAACCGCAATTGCCGGACTCGGCACTTTGTTTAACTTTTTCTATCCGTCTGCCAGCGTGCGCGGTTTGGCAATCGGACGCACCGTTGCGCGTTATTTCGAAAAACTGGTTACCCATGATGCGACATTTCGCATTTTGGCCAAGTTGCGCGTGCAAGTGTTCAGTAAAATCATTCCGCTTAGCCCGGCCGTATTAAACCGTTATCGCAACAGCGATCTATTAAACCGCTTGGTTTCTGATGTGGACACGCTAGACAGCCTTTATTTACGCTTACTTGCGCCCTTCTTCAGTGCTGTTTTTGTGATTACGGCAATGACCATCGGTTTAAGTTTTATTAATGCTCCGCTCGCATTGGGTTTGGGCGCCTTTTTATTGCTATTGCTTATTGCCATTCCAACGATTTTTTATCATTTAGGACAACAATTCGGCGAACGTTTAATTCAGACACGCGCCGCTTACCGCACACAATTTTTAGAATTCATCCAAGCACAAGCTGAACTTTTGCTGTTCAATGCAGAAGATCGGTTAAAAGCAAAAATGGTTACAATAGAGAAAAATTGGCAAGCCGATCAAGACAAAGAAGCAAAACTAAGCGGGTTTTCTACCGCACTTGTGATGTTCTTAAATGGTTTATTGGTCTGTGGAATGCTGTGGTTTAGTTCACAAGCGGATTTTGGTGACGATGAATATCGCATGGCATTTATTGCCCTTTTCACTTTCGCCGCATTAGCCGCCGTTGAAATCATTATGCCCTTAGGCGCTGCTTTTTTGCATATTGGTCAAGTAATTGCGGCTGCAAATCGTGTAACCGAGATTGTTGAGCAAAAACCCTTGGTCGAATTTAACGACAATGCCAAATTTGAAGAAAAAGTAAACTTAATTTCAGCGAAAGATTTAAGTTTTGCTTACCCGGAGCAAGAAGATCCCGTCTTAAAAAATCTCACATTAGATTTACATCAAGGACAAAAAATCGCTATTCTTGGCAAAACCGGCAGCGGGAAATCCACTTTGCTTCAGCTTTTAGTGCGTAATTACGACACGAATCAGGGCGAATTATTGTTAGCCGAAAAACCGATTTCCGCTTATTCAGAAAATACCTTACGCAATCAAATGTGTTTTTTAACTCAACGTGTGCACGTGTTTAGCGACACGCTTCGTCAAAATTTACAATTTGCTCGCCTTGAAAAAATTTCTGACGAAAAAATGACGGAAGTGCTAAATCAAGTGGGTTTAGGCAAACTGCTCGAACAAGAACAAGGGTTGAATCTTTGGCTTGGTGACGGCGGCCGTCCGCTTTCCGGCGGTGAACAGCGTCGCTTGGGACTCGCGCGTATTTTACTTAATAATGCGCCAATTTTGTTGTTAGACGAGCCAACGGAAGGATTGGATCGCGAAACCGAACGCCGAATTTTGCGCTTAATTTTGCAACACGCGGAAAATAAAACTTTAATTATGGTGACACACCGTTTAACGGCCATTGAACAATTTGACAAAATTTGCGTGATTGATGAAGGCAAACTCATTGAGCAAGGCAATTACGAAAGTTTAATCACGAAAGAAAACGGATTTTTTAGAAGATTGATTGAACGGTTGTAAAGAAAGGAAGTTGGGCGGAAACCTTCCCAGCTTATTCTCGGCACACAGCAATTCCGACTTTGGCTGCTTTCTTCCGAACCTGACCGAGTAAACCGGACACCGTTGCGAGAGACCGAGAAGGTTTCCATTGATATCGCTGACGCGATTGCGCGCTATTATGCAAGAATCGGCGCATCATTGCAAAGATTAATTGTAAAATGCCATGGGTTTGGCGAGAATTTAAACCGATCGTTTTTATCTTGCACATACAATGTTTATAAAGCGACAATGAAAAAGTCCAACGAAATAAAATGATCCTCAAAATTAGCACCGCATTGGAGCCCCGCCCTGCGCGGCTTCCGCGCGATATGATTATTTTAAATAAAGTGAAATGAATTATTTACAATACTATCCCACCGATGTCGTCAACGGCGAAGGCACCCGCTGCACGCTTTTTGTCAGCGGTTGTACTCACGGTTGTAAAGGTTGTTATAACCAAAAAAGTTGGTCTTTTTCCGCCGGTGCATTGTTTGACCAGGCAATGGAACAACAAATTATCAACGACTTGAAAGATACGCGAATCAAACGCCAAGGCTTAACCCTTTCGGGCGGTGATCCATTGCACCCGCGCAATGTAGAAACCCTGTTACCTTTTGTGCAACGGGTGAAGCGCGAATGCCCCGATAAAGATATTTGGGTATGGACAGGCTATAAACTTGACGAACTCGACGAGCAACAACGCAAAATGTTGCCTTATATTGATGTGTTAATTGACGGCAAGTTTATTCAGGAACAAGCAGATCCGAGTTTAGTTTGGCGGGGTTCAGCGAATCAAGTGATTCACCGATTTAAACTTTAAGCAAATAATGCCACAGCATTTTGCCAAGTGATTCGTTCGATCAACTCCGGCGTTTCGTTTCTTAACGAACATAGCGCTTTAAAACTTTCCGCAATACGCTCAGGTCGATTAAGCTGACCTTGAAAACCAAATACCGGCATATCCGGGCTGTCGGTTTCTAGCACGAGGGAATCCAATGGCAATTTAGCAATGGCTTGACGGGTCTTATTCGCACGCTCATAAGTAATCGTTCCTCCCACGCCGATTTTATAACCGAGTTCAACAAAACGTTTTGCCTGATCATAACTGCCGGCAAAACCGTGCACCACGCCACGTTTCGGTACAGAAATTCGTTTTAAGAAAGTAAAAATTTGATCATGGGTTTTACGGCTGTGGATATTCACCGGCAAATCAAATTTTTTCGCAAAATAAAGCTGGCTTTCAAAAAAGTGGCATTGTTTTTGCCAAAGCTTGTCAGTGAGTAATTCAGGAATCGCACGCTCCAAGCCAATTTCCGCCACTGCTGTACAATTTTTATCACGGTTTGCCAAGGCTTGTTCCAACAGAACCAAATCATTTTCTGTATGTTCTTTGATGTAAAGCGGGTGTAATCCCAGCCCATAATACAAATTTTCCGGGAAAAGTGCGGCCATTTTTTGGATAATTTTGAAATCACGTTGAAGCACCGCAACAATGAGAATTTTCGCAACGCCGGCTTGTTTAGCGTGTTCAACCAATTGAGCGAGCGGTTCGCCGGTGAATTGTTGGAGATAATCAAGATGGGTGTGGGTATCGAAAAAGGGCATAATATTTTTTATTGTAGAAGCAAATCGCATTTGCCCATCAATTATAAACTGGAAAAAATAGGACGAATGTCATTCGTCCTTGCAATCTAAATTACTCAACTGAAACCGATTGAATCACCACATCATCTTTCGGCACATCTTGATGAAAGCCTTGGTTGCCAGTTTTCACGCCTTTGATTTTATCTACCACATCCATGCCATCAACCACTTCGCCGAACACCGCATAGCCCCATTCTTGTACCACTTCTTTACCAAACATTTCCTTTGAACGGTAATCCAAGAAACTATTATCCGCCACGTTGATAAAGAATTGCGAACTGGCCGAATGCGGATCAGAAGTACGCGCCATCGAAATGGTACCGCGCTTGTTGCTTAAACGATTATTCGCTTCGTTTTTAATCGGCGCTTTGGTGGCTTTTTCACGCATTCCACTCTCCATTCCGCCGCCTTGAATCATAAAGCCGTCAATTACGCGGTGGAAAATCGTGTTATTATAAAAGCCTTCTTTACAATAATTTAAAAAGTTTTCTGCAGTAATCGGTGCATTGTCAAAATCCAATTTAATTTTAATATCGCCAAAATTTGTATGTAACGTAACCATTTTGTTTTCCTTCTGAAAAATTAAGGGGCGTATTATTCCACAATCGCACCAAAAGTGCTATAAAAGCGCGGTTCATTTTCCAATCTCCTAACGAGTTAAACATGCTGAAAATTTTCAATACCCTAACCCGAGAAAAAGAAATTTTTAAACCTATCTGTGAAAACCACATTGGAATGTATGTCTGCGGCGTCACCGTTTACGATTTATGCCATATCGGCCACGGACGTACTTTCGTGTCTTTCGATGTGATCGCCCGTTATTTACGCTATTTAGGCTATAACCTGACTTACGTACGCAACATTACCGACGTAGATGACAAAATTATTAAACGTGCATTAGAAAATAAAGAAACCTGTGACGAACTGGTAAATCGCATGGTAATTGAAATGCATAAAGATTTTGATGCATTGAACGTGCTTCGCCCGGATTTTGAACCGCGTGCAACGCATCATATTCCGGAAATTATTGATATCGTAGAACAACTCATCAAACGCGGGCATGCTTATGTGGCGGATAATGGTGATGTGATGTTTGATGTAGAATCCTTTAAAGAATACGGCAAATTATCGCGCCAAGATTTAGAGCAACTACAAGCAGGCGCACGTATCGAAATCAACGAAATCAAGAAAAATCCAATGGATTTCGTGTTGTGGAAAATGTCCAAACCGGATGAACCGAGTTGGCCTTCGCCTTGGGGAGCCGGCCGCCCGGGTTGGCACATTGAATGTTCGGCGATGAATGGCAAATGGCTTGGCAATCATTTTGATATTCACGGCGGCGGTTCGGATTTAATGTTCCCGCACCACGAAAATGAAATCGCCCAATCTTGTTGCGCGCACGACGGCAAATATGTGAACTATTGGATTCACTCCGGTATGATTATGGTAAATAAGGAAAAAATGTCAAAATCCCTTGGCAATTTCTTCACTATTCGTGATGTGTTAAGTCATTATCACGCAGAAACCGTGCGTTATTTCTTGCTTACCGCCCATTATCGTAGCCAACTCAACTACAGCGAAGAAAATTTAAATCTTGCGCAACAAGCGTTAGAACGCTTATACACCGCATTGCGCGGTACCGATAAAAATGCGCTGCCTTTTGGCGGGGAAAATTTTGTGGCGAGTTTCCGTGAAGCGATGGATGACGATTTCAACACGCCAAATGCACTTTCTGTGTTATTTGAAATGGCACGTGAGTTAAACAAACTGAAAACTGAAGATGCGACGAAAGCCAACGGTTTGGCGGCACGTTTATGTCAACTTGGCAATATTTTAGGCTTGCTCGAAAGCGATCCGGAAACCTTTTTACAAGCTGGTTCTAACGACGTCGAAATCATCCAAATTGAAGCTTTAATTAAACAACGTAATGAAGCCCGCGCTACAAAAGATTGGACAACCGCAGACGCCGCACGGAATGCACTTAGCGCAATGGGAATCGTGTTGGAGGATGGCCCGAACGGAACGACTTGGCGTAAACAATAGTGAAACAATAAAAAAATACGGTCAGAATTGAAATCATTTTTCCCGACCGCACTCTGATTAAATTTTATGTGAAAAGTTCGGTATTATGTAGCAGTTGCACAAAGATTTAACCAAGTGTTTCTGCTACATTTTTCTTACCTCATTGTAATTTAACGGTAAGAAAAAATGAATACGTTAGAAAAATTATTGATTGAAGAAATTTCCCTTGCAGAACAAGAAAGAGCTGAGTTTGAAACCAAGATAAAGGGGGTAAATCAGAAAATTTTAGACTATCGAACTGCACTAAATCACGCAAGAGATTCAGATTTTTCATTAAGCAAGAAATCTCGCAATGTCCGTGTTCAGTCATCTCCACGTCAATTAGTGGCACATATCCTTAAAAAAACAACCTGAAAAGTGGTTTCATACGAATGAAGTCACCCTTCAAGCATTGAAATTAGATAACCAGCCTATTGATAACGGTGTGCCACGCTTACACCTACAAACAATGCACAGTACATTAAATCACCTTGTTAAACATTCTCATTGGTTGAGAAAAAGATAGAAGGGAAAACGTGTTATTGGCGTTTAAAAGCAATATAGTTAGATTTTCAATTTCCACCGCACATCATTTGCTTTTAATGCTATTCGTTCTACCACAGCTTTATTAAGCCAATGCTTCAATGCACCACGAACTGAAACAGTATGCTGCGATCGAATGATGGGCTCTTGTTTATCTCGTATGAGAACTAATTGAGTGAGTTCATTGACGGTAAAGTAATGATTTGGTTTTAGTTTCATTTCAGCAAGCACCATTTGGCGTAGTTTTCCCTTGAAACGATGTTGATAAGTGCGGTAGGTATAAAGCTGCGTATTGTATTCATCAGTTAGGACTTCTGCTTGCATAATCTCAATGGCTGCTTGCAGTTTATCGAGTTTACTTTCCACCAAAGCAAGGTGTTCTAGCACTTGTTTACGTTCACGCTGCAAGCGGTCAAGTTTTGCCTGAATTTGACTTAAATAGATTTTCTTTGCCATTACATTACCAGTCTTTCTACTTGTCTAGGATTGCCTTGCCAGTAGCCTTTCCAAGTATTGTCTGATAAAGTGTTAAGGCATTTACTGGTCACATCATTGAAAATGGTTAAATTATCTAATTTAAGAGTATCTTCACGATAGGCGACTTCGTTCGCATAATTATCGAGATAGGCATTACTCATTTTGTGGACTTGTCCGTAATCCCTTCATCGCTACGATATTCATGTCGGTGGTTTACTCGCTGCAAATCGTAATTGACCATCAGTTCACCATAAGCCGAGTTTTCGTCCACATGAATACGGCTATTTGGCTCAATATAGGCTGTGGCTAATTTCTTTATGGTTTCGGTATTCTCTGAAAGAATAGGGAAAGTGATGGTTTTCTTTGCTCCCAATAACTGTGGATTAGAAGCCTTTTCCTATTCTGAATAACTCTCACACATTACCAATACCGTCCGTTTATTTGGATTAATATTGGCTTTTAAACGTCTATCCACACGTTCCGACTTTTTATTCTTTGGACGTAGCGCGAAATGAATGTAAGTGCCGTCAATATGCACCTCGCCTGCTAGAGGGAAAAGCTGACGTTGCACGATTAAACTCTCACGAATTTTGTGAGCAAGGGTAAAAGCAGTTTTGTACTGTACGTTCAAATCACGAGAAAGCTGGCAGGCTGAAATCCCTTTTACCGCATTCACAAATAAAGCGATAGAGAATAAATAGGTTTGAATCGGCAGCTTATGGTTAGCAAAAATTGTCCCTAAGGTAATGCTAAAGGTATGTTTACAAGGTTTGCATCGCCGCTGCTTACGAGTAGAGATAAAGTAGGCTTGATGTTGTACACCGCATTTTGGACACACTACATGCTTTTCACTTCCCCAACGAAAAGTGCACAGCATAGAAAACGCTTCATCATCAGATAGTCGAGCTATCTTGATTGGCGAAAGCGTTCGGGCTTTGCTGGAAAGAAGAAAATGCTGTACCATAAGATATGAGTCTTTAGTTTTATTTATATCATAAGCCCTTACACTTGCACGCTCAAATGCAATATAACAAGAGATATCGAATGCAAATACACACTCATTTGCAATATCATTCAATATTAGATAAACGAAAAAAACACACAAATGAGTATATCTGAAAGACTAAAGCTCATCTGTGAGTATAAAAATTGGAAAATTAAAGACTTTGCTGAAGTAACAGGATTACCTTATCGCACTATGCAAGTGCTATATTGGCGGAGAGCGTGAGTCAAATGCGGAAGGAATGGTGGCAATAGCTAGAGTGGGAGTAAACCTAAATTGGTTGGTAAATGGTAAAGAGGATATGTTCCAATACAACAAAAATCATAGTACTATAAGCGAACAGGAACTTGAATTAATAAATTTGTATTGCTCCATATCTTCTGAGTTAAAGGATGCATTTCTAATCATTTTTAGAAATGTATTGATTACATCTGGTAAGTGATTAAAGGAAAAGTAATGAATTTCACTCTATCTAATATAGGTAAAATTAAAAAATCTGATCTCGAACTAGGAAAGTTGACATTGTTATGTGGAAAGAATAACACAGGAAAAACATATGTAACGTATTCGATTTATGGATTTTTAAAATATTTATCAGAAGCTAAATTTTCAGTCAAAAATTTAAAAAAGAACTTTAATGAAGCAGTTGATAAATATAAAACAAATATTTCTATAGAAGATATATCAGTATCATTAAAAGAAAGTATATCCGAGTACTCAAAACAATTAAGATCGGTGTTGGCTGTCAATAATTTAGAAGATGCTGGCATTGAATTAAATAATATTAAAAGCTTATTTAACATTAGTCATTCTTTTGATATTGTTGGCAGATTTAGAGTAAATAAAGGTTCAGTTCACTTAATTCAATATAAAAAAGAGCAAAAAAATGATTATATAAGTATCGTTTACACCCCATCTTATTTTGAAGATAAAGAAGATGAATATAATAGTTTTTTTGATGATCCATCTTTCATAAAGAAAAGATTATTAACCACTATCGAACATCAATTTAAGCTGATAATGATAAGAGAGCTTATCAAGTCAATTCCCAAAAAAGTTTTTATATCTAGTGTAGAGAGAACTGGTATAGCCATCTTTAAAGAGGAGTTAGATGAACTAATTGATAAAGATTCTGATTTTTTAGGGTTTGCTGATAGTAAGGATATGTTTAAAGGGATTTATCCAACAGCAGTTAAAGATAATATCAATTCAGTAAAAAAATATCATCTTTTGCAAGAAAATGGAGTTCAAAGTGAATTGTCTAAAGATTCTCCATTTATATTAAAATATTTTCAAGATATTATACATGGGCAATATATACTAGATGAATCTAAGAAATCTATTAAGTATATACCTAAAAGTGATGTTAATAACTCTAAAAGTTTATCATTAATTGAAAGCTCTAGTAGCATTAGATCTCTTTTGGATATAGGGATTTATATTCAATACTTCGCTGAAAAAGGTCAAACATTGATTATTGATGAACCTGAAATGAATCTGCATCCTTATAATCAAAGAAGAATTGCTAGATTGATAGCTATGCTGGTTAATTATGGAGTAAATGTTTTAATAACAACACATAGTGATTTTATTACACGAGAAATATCTTTTCTAATAATGATGAAAGATGAAAACAGAAAGCATCTTTTGGATAATGAACCTTTAATCAAATCAGAATATTCTGCATCTCAACTACTAAATTCTGAATCAGTAAAAGTTTATTCTTCCGAATATAATTTAGAAGATAATGTGGTGACTATAAAATCTGAAAATGTATCATCAGAGGATGGTTTTACAATCCCTACCTTTGATGATACTGTTAATAAGATGAATGAAATCTATAACATCATACTATAGAATAAATTATTCAATATGTCTGAATTTAACTTCTTAAAAAATGCTGGTGGCTGTCAAGTTTTTAAGCCAATAGCTATGCCATATTCTCAATACAAGTTTATTCTCAAAGAAATAACAGAACAACAAGAATATGAGGTTATGTTATTAAATGTTCCTGTTAATTCTATTTTATTGAGATTAGATGAAAATAAATTTGATGTTAGCGGGATTTTTAACAGTAGTATTTCTAATGTGTATGAAGGAATTTGTAAGAAAGCAGATTACATTTTAATTGATAATGATAATCGTAAAGTTCATTTTATTGAATTAAAACTAGGCAATTCATTCACAAAAAAAGAAATTACCCAGCAGTTAATAGGAGCGGAATGTATATTTCAATACATAAATCATCTGATAGCAAATTATTGTAAAAATAAGAATTGGGATAGAGAAGCCCCATTTTCTGACTACATTTATAATTATATAGCTATCTGCAATATAAAAGTTATTCGAAAAGCATCATATCATAAGAATAGTAATTCAACATCACCACAAGAATTTCTTCGAATAGACAATGCCAACAATATATCTTATAAAAGATTATAAGATATATTGTTTTGATTACCATTTTGTAAGAGAGCTACGCAATGTGTGTAGTGTTCATTAATTCAACAGTCCAAAATAAGTTTTTTGCTAAAACTCGCGACAAACACGTGACTGTGTGAGTGCGGGCGAATAGGTCTTATCCCAAATGCTGTGCAAACGGCTATTCCAACTTAATGGTGAGCGTTTAGGCGATCACCTAAATCAATCATAATGTTACATCAAAAAAACATTCTGTATTCATATTGATTTCCTATTAAATTTTTCTTATATTCCAACCTGCTTTGAATCTGCAACTTTCAACTACTAATAGACATTTTGATGTTTATCTTAAACAAAGTGCATTGCATTCGGAGGTTATGCCTTTGTCATTTTTGCGATTTATATCGCCTTTTATGTAGCCAGCATTCGGAGCATTAAACGCTTTGAGCTGACCTATTTTGATAGATGATTTTTTATGCCTAGCGTTTAGTAAAATGCTTTGAGTACCTTGTACACACAAGGAATACTTATGGCGTAGCATTATCTGCTTTCAAGTAAATTTAAGAATTTAAATCTCAAACAAATCTTTCGCTTAAACGAAGAGGAAGCCTTCCAACTTTTAAAAGCCAACCGCTGGGGAAATCCTAATGATATTACGGACGTAGTATGTCCACATTGCGGAATCCGCCACAATGCTTATTTTCTCACTTCTCGTAAACGTTGGTGCTGCAAGCATTGCAAACGTCATTTCTACATTATCACCAATACCGCATTTGCTTTTCACAAATTGCCTTTCGTTGATATTTTAGCTGCGATTCTACTCTTTGCGAATGAAGTCAAAGGCATTTCAGCAATCAGCCTTAGCAGACATTTAAATATCAACTACAAAACTGCATTTGTCTTTTGCCATAAATTGCGTGAAGCCTTATTCAAAACTCGTGATTTAAGCCCACTACAAGGTGAAATTCACAAAGATGGGGGGATTAATTTCAAATTATGTAAAACAAACTATTGTAAAAATGCCTATAAACAAAGAGAAAGCAATAAAGATGGAAAGACATATCGTAAGTTTAGAAAAACAAAACGTTGCATCATTAGCTTAAATCAACATGCTTCTAATGATGAAAATCTATGGGATTCAAATAGAACCATCATGGCTATGGACTATACTGAAAATGCCAAAACCGTTCTGGCATTAAATCATCAATTCGTGAAACAAGGCAGCGATATTATATGTGATGAAAATTCAGCCTATAAAGGGTTAGATTTCCATTACACTCGCTGGAGTGTTAATCATAAAGAATGTTACAGTGCAAAAGGTATTAACAACAATTTAGCCGAATCCCTTAATGCTCGTTTCCGTGATTTACATCGTGGCGTTCACCATAAATGCGATAATAAATATGCTCTACATTATGCTAATCAAGCGGCCTTTATGTTAGATAACCGCCAAAAATCCAATAGCGACCTATTCAGTGACATTCTCAAACGTTACTTATGGGTATTGCCATTCAAAGGAATGGGTAGGCTATTGGCAAGGAAATCATCGCACGCAAGAGCTTATCGGTATGACAGCTTTCAGTCCCGAAGAAATTTCCCAGTCCTACTTCAAAAATCTCAATGAGATGATGAAGTATGAACTTGCAGCTTAACTTTTAATCGCCAAATAACATTCCGATTCATATCAGGGAAAGTTGCTTACCTTTTACAAGGTTGAGCGGATTGGTTACGTCTGCGGTAAGGAAATTTTGTGTAATTCGTGGGAAAATCAGCTAAAATGAGATAAAAGAAATGCCCTTAACCCTGTTTTTAGAGATAAGAGCATTGGAAATTTTACTGCGGTTAAGATTGCGGTTTAGGTTTTTTGTGCAACTGCTACATAATACCGGAAAAGTTATGCTTTTTCTTCGTTCGGTTTAAATAAGCCTGAAGAGCCTTCGGAATAATCGCGAGGCGGTTCTTCTTGCGGTTTATCGGCAGCCGTAACTAATTGTTGGGTAAACAAGCCTTTTGGATTTTTGCCGAGCAGGGTGTCAGAAGAATGAGCGTAGTGGCGATAGAGTTTTTGATAATCGCCGATGAGCGTTTTGAACAATTCGGCGCTTTCGGCGAAGTGTTTTTCAAGTTGTACATTTTGCGCTTCAAGTTGCGCTTTCACGTTTTTGAGCTCTGTTTTGGTTTGCATTTGATGTTTAATCGAGCCTTTAGTGAAGCGCACGATTAAATAGCCGATAAGCATACCGATGATTAAACCGATACTTGCTGCTTGCCACATTTCGGTTGTCCAAAGTTGCATAATTTACTCCTTATGGTTGTTTGTACGGGTGAATTTTACGCCAACTCAATATTTCTTTCTTTGGCGCGGATCACAAATTTCACATTTAAACCGCAGCACTAATCACAATTTCCACTTTCCAGCGCGGATCGGCAAGTTTCGCTTCTACTGTGGCGCGACTCGGCGGATTTGCGCAATCGACCCATTCGTCCCAAGCCTGATTCAGTTCGGCATAATCCTGCATATTCGCCAAAAAAATTTGCGCATTTAAAATGCGACTTTTATGCGAGCCGATTTCTACTAACAAGTTATCAATTAGTTCAAGTACTTCTTTGGTTTGCGCGTAAGCATTTTGCTCAACCGTCGTTTCCGGCACTTGTCCGGCAAAATAGGCGACGCCGTTATGAACGGATACTTCACAAAAACGGGCGCTTGCTCGAATACGTCGAATTGACATCATTTTCTCCTTCAAGTGTTAATTTAGCGCATTTTAAGAGCCGGTGAAGTCTTTGTAAATCTTACTTTACTAGAGTAGAATGCGCGATAATTATTCTCAACAAATGCTAATATGAAGTTACTTATTTCCAATCAACACGGCGCCATCGTAATGGCATTATTACCCTTTCTTTACGGTATGCTTTTGACAAACCCTGTTTGGGCGCATTTCTTTCTGCTTCTGGCGTGGTTTTCCCTTTATTTGATGACCTATCCTTTCTTAAGTTTGTTCAAAGGCAAAAATTTGGCGGAATATCGTAAATGGACGTTAATCTACGCCATTGCCACACTGATATTCGCTTTACCCGCATTATTTTACAATTGGCGCATTTTGTATTTTATGTTTGCCATGTTGCCGTTTGTCGCGGTAAATATTTATTACACCAAACAAAAAGACGAACGCAATTTACTAAATGATTTAGCAGGAATCGTTATTTTTGCCCTTGCCGGCATGGGCGCTTATTACTTTTCCGAGCGCGCTTTGGATACCAAAATTTGGTGGGTTGCGGTTTATCCCGCACTCTTTTTTATTGGTACCACGCTTTATGTAAAATCTGTGATGCGCGAACGTAAAAATCCGAAATATTTGCGTGCCTCCATCGTTTTTCATTCGTTTCTCGTCACATATTTTGCAGCAACTGCACAATATTATCTGGCCGCGGCATTTTTTGTCGCTTGGTTACGCGCCGTTTATTTACCGCGCAAAAAACTTTCCGTTAAGCAAGTCGGTCTCACAGAATTTGCTGTTAGCGCCGTATTCTTTATTTTTCTTTTACTCGAAACCTTATAAATATGAAAAAAATTTCTTTTATTTGTAGCGTACTTTTAAGTGTTTCCGGCCTTTCCCTTGCAGCGCAGACGCCATCATTGAACGGCTCAAACAGCACCGCATTGGAATTAACGGAGCAACAGCGCATGAGTTTGGCGCAGGATTTTGCTAACAAGCAAGATTGGAAATCGGTGTTTGACATTATTCAACCACTTGCTTTAGAAGGTAACGTGTTGGCGCAAGGCAATCTCGGTATGCTTTACAATCTTGGTCGTGGCGTGCCGAAAGATCAGGAAAAAGCCTATTGGTGGTTTAGTGAGGCGGCCGAACACGGCAGCATTCGTGCGATTAATAATTTAGCAGTGATGTATTACAACGGTGGTTATGTGAAAAAAAATGTTTCGCAAGCAATCAAATTATTCGAAACCAGCGCCAAAGCGAAAGATTTAGACGCGATGCTGATGTTGGCGGAAATTTATTTTAATCAACAAGACAAAGCCAAATCTTTCGAATGGGTGAAAAAAGCCGCCGATTTAAGTAATCCGGAAGGGAAGCTTCGTTTGGCGATTTACTACGACGAGGGGATTGGCACGACCGCCAATAAACGTCTCGCCTCGTTGATTTACCGTGAAATTTTAGTGTCCGCAGATGTGCCGGAAGGCATTAAAGCCACTGCGCGGCAACGTTTATTCCGTCTTCGTTAATGCGTGCGGAAGTCATCGGCGACCGAAAGGACGCCATTTTTAACAAGAAACAAACTCTATGAAAAGCAATCGTTCCCCATTATTCCCGATCTTCATTTTCGTGTTGATCAACTTACTGATTTTTACCTTATCCCGCCTCGGATTATCCCTTTGGCAAGCGGATCGTGTATCCGCCGTCAACGGCTGGACGGAACTTTTTTTGCAAGGCCTGCGTATCGATATTGTGGCGCTTTGCTATTTATTCGGCGTACCGGCATTGTTTAGCGTGCTATTTCACCCTAGTCGCCTTTGGACAAAAATCCTTCGGGTGTGGTTAACCGCCGGCAGCGTATTTATTCTTTTTATGGAAATTGCTACGCCGGCTTTTATTGAAACTTACGATTTTCGTCCAAATCGTCTGTTCATCGAATACTTAATTTATCCGAAAGAAGTGTTCAATATGCTGATGGAAGGGCACTTCAATGCGGTGCTGTTTAGCCTACTCAGTACTGTTATCGCGGCGCTAATTTATTGGAAATTATCCGCTTGGGCTGTAAAAAATTTACGTACGATGAGCTGGAAAGTTCGTCCGTTTATTGCTTTATTGGTAATCGCCGTGGCGTTTATCGGTGCGCGTTCCAGTTTCCAACATCGAGGCATTAACCCGGCGATGGTGGCTTTTTCCTCTGATGCATTGGTCAATTCGTTGGTGTTGAATTCCGGTTATTCGGTACTTTACGCTGCACAACAATTTAAAGACGAAGAAAAATCCTCCGAAATGTACGGCAAAATGGAGCACGACGAAATGTTGCGTATCCTGAAGGAAAGTCGTGGCCGTCCGCAAAGCGATTACATTTCCGACAAATTCCCAACCTTAACGAAAAATCGCGCAACCTATCAAGGCAAGCCAAAAAATATCGTAATTTTGTTGCAAGAAAGTCTCGGTGCGCAATTTATCGGCACTTTAGGCGGCAAACCACTTTCACCGAATATTGATAAATTGGCTGAAGAAGGCTGGTTATTTGAGAACCTTTATGCGACAGGAACGCGCTCTGTACGCGGTATTGAAGCCGTAACCGCAGGTTTCACGCCAACTCCGGCACGTGCCGTGGTGAAGCTTAATAACGCGCAACGCAACTTTTTTACCATTGCGGAATTGTTAGCTAAACAAGGCTACGACACGTCTTTTATTTACGGCGGCGAAAAGCATTTTGACAATATGGCGAGTTTCTTCTACGGCAACGGTTTTCAAACCATTATTGATCAACAGGACTACCAAAATCCGAAATTCACCGCCACTTGGGGAGTGAGTGATGAAGATTTATTTGACAAAGCCAACGAAACCTTCAGTAAATTACATGATGAAGGCAAACCGTTTTTCAGTTTAGTATTCAGTTCCAGCAACCACGATCCGTTTGAATTTCCGGACGGCAAAATCGAACTGTACGAACAACCGAAAGCAACCCGCAACAACAGTGCGAAATATGCCGATTACGCCGTGGGGCATTTCTTTGAATTGGCGAAAAAATCTAATTACTGGAACAATACCATTTTCTTGGTGATTGCCGACCATGATTCACGCGTAGCGGGTGCCTCTTTAATGCCGATTAAGCATTTTCATATTCCGGCCTTAATTTTAGGCGGTGGTATCGAACCGCGTCGCGACAATCGCTTGGTCAGCCAAATTGATATGCCGACTACCTTACTTTCTTTGGCGGGCGTAAGCGGCAATTATCCGATGATGGGATTTGATTTGACTCAAAATGTCAATCCGGATCGCGCGTTAATGCAGTTTGACCAAACACAAGCGTTAATGAAAGGCAACTATGATGTTGTTATTCAAACCGCAGGCGGTGGTGCCAAAGGCTATCATTACGACAAAGCGAGCGAAAATCTTACTGAAAAAGACGTGCCGGTCGCGATGAAAAAAGAAGCGTTGGCGTATGCTTTGTTAGGCAGTTATTTATATAAAAATCGCTTATATCAAATGGGCGATGAGAAGAAGTAGCGGCAAAATAACATAACTGTGCGGCCGGAAGACAAGGGTTTTTCGGCCGCCTTTTTTATCGCCGAACGAAGAGTAGATTTTAGAAATTAAATTTAAGAACAATAAAATGATGAAAAAGCGCAATAAAATTTTGGCAATTTTGCTAACGGCAAGCATTGCCTATGGCGTTTATGCGTTCAGCCAGTTACAGATTTTTGTACCCGCTCGAATTCAAACGGAAATGCCGCTGCAAAATGAATTTAAAGCGAACGGTACGGAATGTTTTACCGGCTCCAATGCGGTGCTATTTTTAGATCAGAAACGTTTCCGAATGCTGACTTGGAATATTCATAAAGGCGCTGATGCAGGTTGGCAACCGGATTTAGCCCGCTTTTCGCAAGAGCAGGATCTCGTTTTATTACAAGAGGCTGCGCATGAGCAAGTGATTGCGGGATTTCCCGCCACACTTTTGGTGTCGGGTTTTGCTTATCAAGATCAGCTTTTCGGCGTGAAAACTTTTGCGCGTTTTGTACCGCAAACTTACTGCGGTTTTGCCCGACGCGAGCCGTGGATCCGTGTTCCGAAAGCGGTCGGTGCGATGACGTTTCCGCTTAAAAACGGCAGCGAATTATTAGTGATTAATGTGCATTTAATTAATTTTGAATGGCGCCCGACGAACTATCGGAGACAGTTGGAACAAGTTTTTACGCTGATTCGAAAACATCAAGGTGCCGTTATTTTGGCGGGTGATTTTAATGCTTGGAATACGCAGCGAAAACAGATTATCGATGAATTTGCGATGGCGGCGGGATTGCAAGAAGTAAGGTTTTCTCCCGATGAACGGGTGCGATTTTTAGCTCATCCGTTAGATTATGTTTTTGTGCGAGGATTGAAGGTGATTTCAGCTAAAACTGAAAAAGTGCACTCGTCTGATCATGCGCCACTGTGGATCGAGGTGGAATTAGATTAAGTTTGGGAAAGCGGTTTAAAAGCGGTTTAGGTGGCGAGCGCAAACAACATTCCATTAAAGTCTTGGCATTGCAACCTTCACATTGAAGCCCCGCGGAACGGGGCTTCAATGCGGTCTTTTTTTTTAGTTAACATTTTTCCATTTGATGAACAGTGAAACGATCGGCCAATTCGGCGAGTTTTTGCCCGTTAGGCAAAATCAGATTCGGTGCAATTTCCGCCAATGGTACGATCACAAATTCCCGATTATGCATATCATAATGCGGCACGGTGAGTCGTTCGGTTTGAATGATTTCATCGCCGTAAAGCAAAATATCCAAATCCAACGTGCGTTCGCCCCACCGCCGTAAGCGTACGCGGCCTTGTTCATTCTCAATTCGTTGCAGTTCGTCCAGCAAGGCAAGCGGGCTCAATGCGGTGCTGATTTCAACTGTCGCATTGAGATAATCGGGTTGATCTTGTGGGCCGAGCGGCTTACTTCGATAGAACGAACTGACCGCCATCAATTGGGTTTGCGGCAATTGCGCCAGCGCGTTGAGCGCGCGTTTAAGTTGTTCAAGCGGCGTATGCAAATTGCTTCCGAGAGCGATATAAGCTATGGCCATAGGGTTATTCCGTCGGTTTCTGTTTAGGGCGTTTACGCGGGCGAAAGTATTTTTTCTTTGGCTGTGGGTGCAAACGTTGTTGTTCTTTGACCAGTTGAGTACGTTGCTCGCCGTTGCTGAGCTGAAATTCGTGCCACCATTTCGCCAGCTCCACCGTATCGCCACCTTCAATATCGGCGCGCATCATAAGTAAATCGAATGCCGCGCGGAATTTTGGATTTTCCATCGTGCGCATTGGCGCGGCGCCGGTGCGTTTTTGCAACTGCAATTGTAAGAACCAAATCTCACGAATTGTTGCGGTGTGGCGACGCGGTGCGGCAAGGGTGCGACAGAATAAATTTAAAGTTTCTGTACCGGCTAGTGCGTGCGCGTCGTGATTGTTTAAACCACCTTCATTTTTTAATACTTCTACTTTTTCGCGTAGTGGATACCAGAAAAATGCGGCGAATAAAAATGCCGGATTAATGCGTAATTTATCCGCTATGCGCTCGTCAGTAGAAGTCAATGCGGTGCTGATCAGACGTTCGGCGAAGCTGTCTTCTTTTTCCGTAAAATAAGGCACGAGAGCCGGAAAGAGTTGTTCGAACAATCCGTATTGACGCAATAAACGATAGGTTTTCAGACCTTGACCGGCTTGTAATAATTTTAAACTTTCATCAAATAAACGCGCCGGCGGAATATTTTTCAGTAAATAAGCCAGTTCACGAATCGGTTGTTCGCTTGGTTTTTCAAGGAACATATCGAGTTTCGCCATAAAGCGTATGGAACGCAACATTCGCACCGGATCTTCTTGATAACGGGTTACCGGATCACCAATTAAGCGCAATTTGCCGGCTTTCAGATCTTCAATGCCGTTGAAATAGTCGCGCAGCGTATTATTTTGCGGGTCATAATAAAGGGCGTTGACAGTGAAATCGCGCCGTTCGGCATCTTGTTCGATGTTGCCGTACACGTTATCGCGCAGCAACATACCGTCATCATTTCGTTTGGCTTGATGTTCGCCTAGTGCATCACTGTGACTGGCGCGGAAGGTCGCGACTTCGATAATATCGCGGCCGAACATAATATGCGCTAAGCGGAAACGGCGTCCTATCAACCGACATTTGCGTTGGAAAATTTGTTGAATTTGTTCGGGACGCGCGTTGGTCGCTACGTCGAAATCTTTCGGATGTTTGCCGAGCAATATGTCACGAATACAGCCGCCGACAATATAGGCTTCAAAACCTTGGCGTTGTAATTTATCCACTACGGTCAGCGCATTGCGACTAAAACGTTGCGGGTGAATATTGAAATGTGAGGCGTTAATAACGTGCTTGTCAAAACGAGCAGTTGGTTTGGTCGATTTTTTATCGACATATGGTGCTTTTGATGTTTGCTCGGCTCGTCTAGAAGACATTTTTGTTTGGCTAGGTTGTTTTTGAGCTTGTTGAGATTGGGCTTTTTTCTTTTTGCCGAACAAATTTTTGATATAAGTAAGAATAATGTGCTCCGTTTTTTATTAACTGTAACAATGCAAAAGTGCAGTCAAATTTGATCTGACCTCAAAAATCCGGACGATTAATTCAAGGACTGACAACGATATTGTATCAGACTCAGTCCTTTTAATTTCAGTTGAATTCGTCGGTGGTTATAGTAATCCAAATAATCCTTCACTGCTTCTACTATTTTCTCTTTTGTTTTAAATTCCTTGTCATAAACATTCCGTCTTTAGTTGCCCCAAAATGCTCCATTGCCACATATGCGTTAGAAGGAATATTGTAAAAACCTGTGGCTTCTCTGATACTCATATTTCCATTCAAAATCGGTTGGAGAATTCATAATTTAAATTCTGTTGTGTGATATTTACCCATAAAAAATCTGCACCTCAATTGTTGGTTGTTGAATCCAACTTTTGGAGTGCAGATCAGAATTCACCGCATTTTTATTTTACCGGCAATTATTTGCCAATCACTTCCAAGCCTCCCATATACGGACGCAGAACTTCAGGTACGGTAATTGAGCCGTCTTCATTTTGATAATTTTCAAGTACAGCGACTAACGTCCGACCGACCGCTAAACCCGAGCCGTTTAAAGTGTGTACCAAACGGGTTTTCTTATCACCTTTGGCTTTGCAACGCGCTTGCATACGACGCGCTTGGAAGTCCCACATGTTAGAGCAAGAAGAAATTTCACGATATGTATTTTGTGCCGGCACCCATACTTCTAAATCATAGGTTTTACAAGAACCGAACCCCATGTCACCGGTGCAAAGTAGCACTTTACGATATGGAAGATTTAACAATTGCAACACTTTTTCTGCATGACCGGTAAGCTCTTCCAAAGCTTCCATGGATTTATCCGGATCGACGATTTGTACCATTTCTACTTTGTCAAATTGATGCATACGAATTAAACCACGCGTATCGCGTCCGTAAGAACCCGCTTCAGAACGGAAACATGGCGTGTGAGCAGTCATTTTGATTGGCAATTCCGCTTCATCGATAATCACATCGCGCACTAAATTGGTAACAGGCACTTCGGCAGTTGGAATCAGTGCATAAGGTTGTTCGCCTTCAAGCGCGTTGGTATGAAACAAATCTTCGCCGAATTTCGGTAATTGCCCTGTGCCGTAAAGGGTCGCGTGATTCACCAAATAAGGTACGTAAGTTTCTAAATAGCCGTGTTGTTCAGTATGCAAATCCAACATAAATTGCGCCAATGCACGATGCATTTTGGCGATTTGTCCTTTCATCACGGCAAAACGCGCACCGGCTAATTTGGCGCCAGCAGCGAAATCCAAGCCTTCCGCCAGTTCGCCCAAGGTGACGTGATCTTTAATTTCAAAATTAAAGGTACGCGGCACGCCCCAACGTAAAATTTCAAAGTTTTCCGTGTCATCTTTACCGAGTGGCACTTCCTCTGCCGGAAGATTCGGAATACTTAACGCAATTTTGTTGATCTCTAACAGCACCGCATCCAATTGCGTTTTCGCCTCATTTAATCGATTCCCCATATCATCTACTTCAGCGAGTAATGGCGCGATATCTTCGCCGCGCCCTTTGGCAGCCCCAATCGCTTTCGAACGCGTATTGCGCTCCGCCTGCAAAGTTTCGGTTTGTACTTGAAGAGCTTTACGTTGCTCTTCCAAAGCGATGAGTTTTTCGGTATCCAAAATGAAATTACGTTTGATTTTTAATTTTTCTGCCGTTTCCGCTAAATTATTGCGAAGTAAATTCGGATCGATCATGATATTTTTCCTTACATTTCGTTGAAATAAAAATGCGGTTATTCTATCGTGAATTGGTAAAATAAACCAGTTAAAAGCCTTTTAATAACAAGGATTTTATAAAATATACAGCATGCATTAATCATTTTTGCTTGTCCCCATCAAGCCACTTTATTTTGTGATCCGGTTCAAAATTTTAAGATTTCATTCTGTTAATTTTTTGTAAAAGGAGTAAAGTGAAGCCAGTTTTAACTAGCACAGGAGCTTGCCCATGTTTCCCGAATTTAGAGATTTAATCACTAAACTTAAAAATACCGATGCCTATTTTGATCGTTTATTTGAAAAACATAACGAATTGGATCATGAAATTAAAAGCAAAGAAGAAAACATTCAACTTGCAACTCATACAGAAATTGAGATTTTGAAAAAAGAGAAATTACGGATTAAAGACGAACTTTATGCTTATTTAAGAAAAAAAGCGGCTGAATGAGGATATTTGAATAAAAAAATGCGCTTAATTTTTAAGCGCATTTTTTTATTCTCCATTTTCACATTATTCTTCTAAAATAACTTTGCCGATATAGCCAAGATGACGATGACGTTGTGCATAATCAATACCGTAGCCCACCACAAATTCATCGGGAATCTCAAAACCAACCCATTCCACCGGCACCTGCACTTCGCGGCGCGACGGTTTATCCAGTAAAGTACAAATAGCCAAACTTGCCGGCTCGCGTAAATTCAAAATTTCACGTACTTTTTCCAACGTATAGCCGGTGTCGATAATATCTTCCACAATAAGTACGTGTTCGCCACGAATATCACCTTCCAAATCTTTGCTAATTCTTACATCATGATTGGTCATCATTCCGCTACCGTAACTCGATGTAGTCATAAATTCAATTTCAATGGGCAATTTCAGTTCGCGTACTAAATCCGCCATAAACATAAACGAACCGCGTAGTAATCCTACCACAATGAGTTTATTAATTTGTTTTGCTTGATAAAAAGCCGTAATTTCTTCGCCTAATGCAACAATACGTGACTTTACGTCCTCTTCCGAAATCAACACATCAACATGATGTTTTTTCATTTTATTTCCTTTTTAGGTAATGAGAGCAATCATCTGGTGGACATTTTACAAAAAAAAGGCTGAAGTTTAAACTTTCAGCCTTTTTAACCCTAACGAATTTACTTTCTACTCTACCTGTCGGAGCAATCTGCAATCGCTACTGAACAGATGCACCCATACTAACAGAAAAGAACTTATTGTCAATAAGAATTATTCTCAATTTTAAATTAATTTCCCGAAATCTTCATTTTATCCAATAAAATCGAACCGGTTTGAATGTTTGAGCGATGCTCAATATCGTCGGCAACAGCAAGCATATTTTTCAACATATCTTGCAATCGTCCGGCGATGGTGATTTCTGCTACGGGATATTGAATTTCACCGTTTTCTACCCAAAAACCGGAAGCACCACGGGAATAATCGCCGGTTACGATATTCACCCCCTGCCCCATCACATCAGTGACTAACAAACCGCTGCCCATTTCGCGCAAAAGAGCACTTAATCCGCCAGTTAAATTAGGTTGTACCAACCAGTTATGAATACCGCCGGCGTGCCCGTTACTTTGCATACCAAGTTTTTTACCGCTGTAATGGGTTAATAAATAGGTTTGCAGCACGCCATCTTGTACGATTTCCATATTTTGTGTGCGCACGCCTTCACTATCAAATGGCGTCGATGCCAAGCGACGTAATAAATGCGGGCGTTCACTAAGGTTAAACCAACTCGGTAATAATCGTTCGCCCAATTGATCTAACAGAAAACTCGAATTACGGTACAAACTGCCGCCACTAATTGCCGCGGCAAAGTGAGAAATAAGGCCGGTCGCCACATCATTTAAGAAAATCACCGGCACTTCACGCGTGCTGAGTTTTTGCGGATTTAAGCGTGCCAGTACTTTTTCCGCACAATTTTTACCCACCCAAATCGGCGAACACAATTTGTCGAATTCGCGCGAGACCGTATATTCATAATCGTTTTCTAAGGCATCTTGCATGCCGCCGATGACAGAACAAGACAATGAATAACGGCTAGACAAATAACTTTGCAGCATCCCGTGCGTATTGCCGTACACACGCACGCCGCAGTGCGAATTGAAGCTCGCGCCATTACTGTTCACAATGCGTTCATCTGCTTCCAATGCGGTGCTCTCGGCGAGTCTCGCCAGTTCCGCAGCATGTTCCACATTCACTTCGGCAGCATGATACAGTGCTAAATCTGGCGCCTCAAATGCCATCAATTCTTTTTCGGCTAAGCCCGCACAATCGTCAGGAGAAGTATATTTGGCAATCGCCAATGCAGCTTCAATTGCATTTTTAATTGCGCGTTCGCTTAAATCAGAAGTTGATGCATTGCCTTTTTGTTGTCCTAGATAAACGGAAATACCTAGCGCGCCATCATTGGTAAATTCGACGTTTTCGATTTCCTGCAAACGGGTAGAAACGGACAAACCGCTCACTTTAGTAACGCTCACTTCCGCCGTTGCGCCCGCTTTTTGCGCAGTCTCAAGAGCAAAACTCACCGCATCGCGTAAATCTTGTTGTTGCGCCTTCAAAAGTGCGGTCTGATTTTCAGCTGTTCTCATAGTTTACCCCAGTAAAAATTTGTCGCATTTTATCTTATTTCCAAAGTTTATGCTAAAATGCGCGCCAAATTTCAAAAAAGGAATGACATGGCAAAAGGCAAAAAGAAAGACGTTTTTGATTGGGAAGATGAAGAGCAAGAAGAAATCATTTGGGTCAGTAAAAGCGAAATCAAACGTGATGCGGAGGAGCTCAAACAACTCGGTGAAAAACTGGTGAACTTAACCAAAGCCAATCTGACTAAAATGCCGCTTGACGACTCTTTACTGGATGCAGTGGAACTAGCTCAACGCTTGCAAAAAGAAGCGCGCCGCCGCCAGTTGCAGTATATCGGTAAATTATTACGCGGTATGGATGTGGAGCCAATTCGTGAAGCCCTTGCCAAAATTGAAAATAAACATAATCAACAACAAGCGATGTTGCATAAATTGGAAAAAGTACGCGACGAATTGGTGGAAAAAGGCGATGCAGCACTCACCAACTTATTGAACGATTATCCGAAAGCAGATCGCCAACAACTACGTAATTTAATACGTGCCGCGCAAAAGGAACAAGCGCAAAACAAGCCTTCCAAAGCTTATCGTGAAATTTATCAAATATTAAAAACGTTGATGCTGACAGATTAACCCTACCGGCCGGCGTCTTTGGGTTTAACCGTAAAAAGTATGGTTTGTCACTCTTTTGAACAGGATTTAAACATTTTTTATGAATATTCGTTGGAATAGCGTTCTTGGTCTCGCCTCGCTGTGTTTACTAGGTTGGTATTATTCGCTTAATCAAGACGACAGCGATTTGCAAAGCTTGGTTAAAACACCGGACAGCCCGGATTATATCGGTAATAAGATGGAAACCACCGTTTTTTCACCGGAAGGTAAAAAACAATATTTAGCCTTTTCCGAGAAAGTGGAACATTTCGGCCAAAACGGTAAAACTAACTTTACTGCGCCGTTGGTTTATCTGTTCGATTTTCCCGCCGATAATTCCGTGCCAAAAAATGAGTCGGCTAAATTACCGGAGACGCAAAGTTGGAAATTAAGCGCACTGAATGCGGTGCTCACCAGAGACGAGATGCTTTATCTAACAGGCGATGTGGTAGTGGAAAGTTTGACGCCGGCTTCCCGTCTGCAACGTATTGAAACTGAATCGGCGACGGTAAATTTAAAAACACAAGATATTACATCGGACGAAGCCGTTAAAATTAATGGACAAAATTTTAATTCCACCGGTTTAAAAATGGTCGGAAATTTACGCCAGCAAGCGGCAACCTTAAAGGAACAAGTAAAAACATATTATGAAATTAGCAAACCGTAAACTTCTTCTCATTTCCACTTTGATGATGACTTCCCTTTCTGCTTTCGCCTTAAGAGAGGATTCCAATCAACCAATTAATATCGTGTCGGATAATCAATCCCTAGACATGGAAAGCAGCGTAGTAACATTCACCGATAATGTAGTGATTACTCAAGGTTCAATTTTAATTAACGCCAATAAAGTGGTGATCACCCGTCCCGCAACAAATTCCGGCAACAAAGAAACCGTGGAAGCATTCGGCAATCCGGTGACCTTCCACCAACTCATGGACGATGGCAAACCGGTGGACGGTAAAGCGAACAAAGTGCACTACGATCTTGGTAGCGAGTTCTTAACACTAACCGGCAATGCGGAGTTAAAACAGCTTGATAGCAAAATTAACGGCGAACGCATTACTTATGATGTGAAAAAACAGCAGTTAAAGGCTAACGGCGGTAAATCTCGCGTACAAACACTGCTGATTCCAGCCCAATTACAACAAAAAGGGACGAAATAATCGATGTCTGTTTTACATGCGGAATTTCTCGCGAAAAGTTATAAAAGCCGCAAAGTGGTTTCCGATGTCAGCCTGACAGTACATTCCAATGAAATCGTCGGCTTACTCGGACCGAACGGTGCAGGCAAAACGACTACTTTCTATATGGTTGTGGGATTGGTTCGTCAAGACGAAGGCAAAATCGTCATTGACGGTGAAGATATTAGTTTCCTTCCGATGCATAGTCGCGCGCAACGTGGGATCGGTTATCTACCTCAAGAAGCCTCTATTTTTCGTCGCTTAAGCGTTTACGATAACTTAATGGCGGTATTAGAAATCCGTAAAGATCTTACGCCTGAGCAACGCCGAGAAAGAGCGGATGAGTTAATCGAAGAATTTAATATCGGTCACATTCGTGACAGCCTTGGGCAAGCGCTTTCCGGCGGGGAACGGCGTCGTGTAGAAATCGCGCGCGCACTGGCGGCAAACCCAAAATTCATTTTGTTAGACGAGCCCTTCGCCGGCGTTGATCCGATTTCTGTCACCGACATTAAGAAAATCATCACTGATTTACGCAATCGCGGTTTGGGCGTATTAATCACCGACCACAATGTGCGTGAAACCCTAGACGTGTGCGAACGTGCTTATATTGTAGGCGAAGGCAAAATTATTGCCACCGGTACACCGCAAGAAGTGATGAATGACGAACACGTGAAACGCGTGTATCTCGGTGAACAATTTAAATTATAAAGATGAAATTAACCGAACTCTTTCGCCCTGAAAATATCCGTCAGGGCGTTTGCTTTTCCAGCAAAAAACGACTTTTCGAATCCATTGCAAATTTCGTAACGGAACAAATGCATTGTGACAAAGGCGAACAAGCTTGTTTTGAATGTTTATTTAACCGTGAAAAACTCGGCAATTCTGGCCTTGGCAACGGTGTTGCCATGCCGAAAGCAAAAATGCCGAGCGGCACCACTAATGCCCCCATCGCTGTTTTTATGCAATTGGCACAACCGATTGATTATGATGCGCCGGACGGTAAACCGGTAGATTTGATCTTCGCCATACTGGTGCCGGAAGAACAATGCCAAAATTATGTTCCGGTGCTTTCCGATTTAACGGAAAAACTCGCCGACAAAAACTTTCTGAAACAATTACGTTCGGCTCAAAATACGAATGAAATTTGGCAAATTTTTGAAATTGCCGATCAAACTGAAAAATCGACAGTTTCCGACGAGAAACAAACCGCTTAATCGCATATCTTGAGAGGTTTTTATGGAAATTATCATTATCAGCGGCCGCTCCGGCGCCGGAAAATCTGTGGCATTACGCGCATTAGAGGATATGGGCTATTACTGTGTGGATAATCTCCCTCTAGACTTACTGCCGCAACTTGCCGATATTCTCGCTAAAACTCAAAGTGCGGTGGCTATCAGTCTGGATATTCGCAATTTGCCCGATTCGACTCATTCGTTGAATCAAATTCTAAATGATATTCAGCAACAGTACGCCACTAAAATTATTTTCTTAGATTCCGACCGTAGTACACTGATCCGTCGTTACAGCGATTCGCGCCGTTTGCATCCGCTTTCCAGTAAAGATCTTTCTCTTGAAGCTGCAATTGATGCCGAATATCAACAACTCGAACTGCTGGTTCAACACGCAAATTTGATTATTGATACCACGCATATTTCTACCCACACTTTGGCAGAGCGCTTACGTGAATTTTTACGCGGCAACACGGATAAAGAGCTCAAAATTATCGTAGAATCTTTCGGTTTCAAATATGGTATTCCGCTTGATGCGGACTATGTGTTTGATGTGCGTTTTTTACCGAACCCGCACTGGGATCCGGCACTTCGTCCGATGACCGGCTTAGATGCACCGGTCGCAGATTTTTTGAACAGCCATACGGAAGTGAACGAATTTATTTATCTCACCCGAAACTACATTGAAACATGGTTGCCGATGTTGGAAAAAAACAACCGCAGCTATTTAACCATTGCGATTGGTTGCACCGGAGGCAAACACCGCTCCGTGTATATCGCCCAACAAATCGGCGAATATTTTCAAGCCAAAGGGAAAAACGTACAGATTCAGCATAAATCTCTTGAACGGCAAAAAAGTAAGACACAAGCCTAAAATAAAAAATAGGCTAAATCCTTTATAAATCAACAAATTAATTTATTCGTGCCTTCGCCACAAAAGCGACACTGAAGACTCACAACGAAGAGTGAAATCAGCACCGCATTGGAGCCAGTTCCAATGCGGTGCTATTTTGGCATCACGCTTATACTTCGACTAAGCTTCTTCCACAAAGCCTAATGCGGTTTCCACCACCTCATTGGGAAAGCCTATAATTGGAAATCTGCAACGAACATGCGAATTAGCACCGCATTGAAGCCTTAGATGTTGTCGGATGTTTTTTTATTAAACGATATATTCGGCAAAAATCTGCTCAAGATTTTCTAGCAGTGCTGTTTTCCCGCCAATCTCTTCATTTTGCCAAGACAAGATTAAAATCTCTGACGAAAATTGTTTAGCCGCCTGTTCCGCCAACGGCAAATAACTAATATGCCAAGGCTCGCGCCCGATTTTTTTATTTTTCGGCATCTGCATAAACGGCAGCGCGAAATCAAAGTGCGGTAGATTTTCCGTGAGAAATTCACTCAATTCAAAAAAATAACCGCCTTTTTCATATTCCCAAGGCTCAAGTTGCAACGTCTGCCCTTGCGGCAATAAATCGGGATCGAAAATATCAATTTCCGTGCCCCAATGATGACGGCTCGCCCCTGGCAAGGCAGACCAACGCAAAATCGCCAAGCATTTTTGCCAATCGTCCAACTGACCTAACTCCAATGCGGTGCCGAAATCATCATGCACTTTACGTTCACCGTTAAATTTGCCGTTCCAAATAAGTTGTTGGCGCGCAAAATCACGAAAACTGCTGGCGGGCTGTAAATTAAAGCCATTTTTGACCGCACTTTGTTGTAAGCCTTGAAAGGCTTTTGCCGCTTCCGTCTGTAAAAAATGATTTGGCGAATGTGGCGTCGGTAAATGGATTAAATGCGTGCGCGATTTACCGGTGAGCATTTCTGGAGTTAATTTCATTTAGTTACCCAATAAATTCACGAGCATTTGATGATAAATCTGACCGCACTTACCAAGATCGGAGACGCTCACACATTCATTCACTTTATGAATGGTGGCATTGAGCGGGCCGAATTCCACCACTTCTGCGCCCATCAGCGCAATGAAACGTCCATCCGACGTACCACCGCCTGTTTCTGCTTGCGGTGTCACGCCCGTAATTTGTTCAATGGCAGACGTGACGGAATCCAATAATTTACCCGGTTTGGTTAAAAACGGTTTGCCGGAAAGATTCCATTCAATGCGATATTTCAAACCGTGTTTTTCCAACATTTCGGCGACTTTTTGCTTGATGATTTCATCCGTCACTTCCGTGCAATAACGCAAATTAAATTGCACGTAAAGCTCGCCCGGAATCACGTTATTGCTGCCCGTACCGGCGTGAATATTGGCGATTTGCAAGCTGGTTGGCGGGAAAAATTCATTGCCGTTGTCCCACTGATAGGTTGTCAGTTCTTGCAGAAAGGGAGCCGCTTTGTGAATCGGATTTTCCGCTAAATGGGGATATGCCACATGGCCTTGAACGCCTTGAATATAGAGGTTACCGGTAATCGAACCGCGACGGCCATTTTTGACCACATCGCCCAAGGTTTTTGAGCTGGACGGCTCGCCCACCATGCAATAGGTAATTTTTTCACCGCGCGCCATCAGCGTTTCCACCACGCGCACTGTACCATCTTTAGCGGCGGCTTCTTCATCAGAAGTGATCAATAACGCGATTGTGCCCTGATGATTCGGATGGGTTTTCACATACTCTTCCGCCGCCACAATCATTGCTGCCAGCGAACCTTTCATATCCGCTGCGCCACGCCCGTAAAGCACATCGTCCACAATTTTTGCCTCGAAGGGCGGATACGTCCATTGGCTTTCGTCGCCCGTCGGCACCACATCCGTATGCCCGGCAAAAGCAATCACAGGCTCCCCCGAACCATGCTTTGCCCACAAGTTTAAGGTGTCGTTAAACGGCATCCATTCAATTTGAAAGCCTAATTTTTCTAAACGTTCTACAATCAGTTGCTGGCAGCCTTCGTCATTCGGGCTAATAGAGGGACGGCGGATTAAATCTTGCGCCAGAGAAACCACTTTTTCGTTCATAAAAACTCCTGAAAAAATCACCGCACTTTAGGCAAAAAAAGTTTGGTATTCTTTTTCGTCAAAACCAATCAATGCCTTCCCCTCTTGCAAAATAATCGGGCGTTTAATCAGTGTAGGATTCTCGGCAAGCACAGAAAGTGCGGTGGCTTTTGACAACGTTTTTTTCACGTTCTCATCAAGATTGCGCCAAGTTGTGCTGCGTTTATTCACCAAATTTTCCCAACCAAATTGCGCTTCGGCTTGCTGTAAAAAAGCGGTATCTACCCCCTCCACTCGATAATCATAGAGTTTATGTTCGATGTTGTGATCCGTAAGCCATTTCAATGCTTCCTTCACAGTATCGCAGTTTTTAATGCCGTAAACGGTGATCATAAAATTTCCTCAATAATAATTAATCGCTGAGAAATTGTAGCGTAAATCAAGCGAAATCTTAACTTGAAAACACTATCTTTAATTATAAATAACTTATAAAATACTTATAATCTTGAAGCAAGGACGCTTAAATGTATCAAGTGATTTATAAAACAAAGGCAATTAAACAACTCAAAAAAATTCAACGGGAACAGGCCACACAAATCCGTGAGAAATGCCGTGGGTTATCCGCTTTTCCCAATTGCCAAAATATAAAATCGCTCACCAACCACCTGTACCAATACCGTCTGCGAGTAGGCAATTATCGTGTCTTTTTTAATACAGGTGCCGATGGTGAGGTTTATGTTATTCATATTGAAGAGGTGAAAAAACGAGATGAAAACACATACTAATTATCAGATTATCAATGACTTACAAGGCATGCCGACTTATGTCCTCGTCCCTTACCACGAATTTCAACTGAAATTTGAGCAATCTCATTTAAGCCTTGATGATGGTGTGCCGGCTGAAGTCGTCGATCTCAGTTTTGATCATAACTATTCTGCAGCACGAGCATGGCGTGAATATTTGGGATTGACGCAATCAGAAGTGGCTGCTCGAATGGGAATCAGTCAATCCGCTTACTCACAACATGAAAATGCGGAGCAGTTAACCCAAACAATGCGAACTAAAGTCGCGACGGCGTTGGGTATTAAAGCGGAACAACTGGATTTTTAATATAAAAAAACGCCTCAGCTTGACACTAAGGCGTTTTTTACATCATTAACCCAATAACTTATTGATACGCTTAATAAACGCCGCCGGATTTTCTAATGAACCGCGCTCCAGTTCCAGCAAATCGTTGGCTTTGTCGGCAGGTTCTTTCACAGTGTCGCAGTTTTAATGCCATAAACAGTAATCATATTTTTATCTACTTAATATTTTGTTTTAACAAGGTTATTAATTCTTTTAAGCTATCCAATTCACTTTCTTTTTGCTTTAACAGATCATCTTTATGCTTCAATTCTAGTTTTAACTTTTCAATTTCAAACTCAGCAGACTGACTACCGTAATAATTATTACGAAAATGATTTTGGTTATTCTCACCACCAACCAAAATAACTCCATTATCATTAGGAGAAACCAAATCAATTAAATCAATTTGAAGAACTGCGGCAATCTGTTTCAATTTATGTAAACTTAAATTAGTTTCTCCTCGTTCAATCTTTGCATATCCTGTTACAGACATATTCATTCTTTCAGCCATTTCTTCTTGGGACCATTGATTTAATTCTCGAAATAATCTTACTTTTTCATTAACGCCCATATTTCTCCCCTATCATTTTGTCAAGTAACAAGTTGTATAGAATGCCATAACAATCACAATCTTTCCTATAAAACTCAGATAATTATAATTTTTTACGAATAATGTCTAGGGTGATTCTAACCGAAACACTGACTTATGTCGTGCATTATTCATACGTTATGATTAATTAATTCTTGGAGTATATATGAAAAAAATCGCAATGATTTTATTAGCAACTTTTGCTTTAGGTACATTTTCTTCTTTTGCTAATGCAGGAAGATGTGATCATAGTTGGCAGTACGCCAAAGATGGTTCTGCCTGTGGAGATCGCGCCGCAGATCGTCGTCCAGGTGGAAGATAAACAAAACAACCGTTTACATTTTTCTTACTTACAATTAGACAAGAATATTGTAAATCCACTTATGGAAATGCCTTAGCAATTGCGCTAAGGCATTTTTTCATTATTATCCCAATAACTTATTAACTCGCTTAATAAACGCCGCCGGATTTTCTAACGAACCGCGCTCCGCAAGCATGGCTTGCTCTAGCAACAATTCTACCCAATCGGCAAATTCCGCTTCATCGGCAATGTCGGCGACTTTTTTCACCAAGTGATGTTCCGGATTTAATTCAAACGTATATTTCACTTCCGGCACCGGTTGACCTGCAGCGGCGAAAAGTTTGGCCATTTGCGTGGTCATTTGGTCATTGTCGGTGGACACCACGGCAGGCGTATCTGTTAAGTTATGGGTCACGCGTACATCTTTTACACGATCGCCAAGCAAAGTTTTCACGCGTTCAATCACGCTACTAAAGGCTTCGTCTTGTTCTTTTTGCGCGTCGGATTCTTTATCTGCTAAATCACCTAAATCTAAGTTGGCTTTGGTGATACTTTGCAACGGTTTGCCGTCAAATTCCGTTAAGTAGCTTAACATCCATTCGTCAATGCGGTCGGAAAGCAGCAACACTTCAATGCCTTTTTTGTTGAACAATTCCAAGTGCGGGCTATTTTTTGCCGCCACATAGCTGTCTGCCGTGATGTAATAAATGGCTTTTTGACCTTCTTTCATGCGGGCAACATAGTCTTCTAATGACACGGTTTGTTCGGCTCCGTCATTGTGGGTTGAAGCAAAACGCAATAATTTCGCAATGGCTTCTTTATTGGCAAAATCTTCTGCCGGCCCTTCTTTCAAGACTAAACCGAACTCTTTCCAGAATTGTTGGTATTTTTCCGCATCCTCTTTCGCCAGTTTTTCCAGCATTTGTAAAGAACGTTTGGTTAAAGCTTTGCGCAATGCTGCTGTCACTTTGTTATCCTGCAAAATTTCACGGGATACATTTAACGGCAAATCATTGCTGTCGATTAAACCACGCATAAAACGCAGATAATTCGGCATGAATTGCTCCGCATCATCCATGATAAACACGCGTTGCACATAAAGTTTTAAACCGTGCTTGTGCTCGCGATTGAATAGATCCCAAGGCGCTTTACTTGGCACATAAAGCAGGCTGGTATATTCCTGATTACCTTCCACTTTGTTATGTGCCCATAAAAGTGGATCGGCAAAATCGTGGCTGATGTGTTTATAAAATTCTTTGTATTCCTCGTCGGAAATCTCGTTTTTGGAACGCGTCCACAAGGCATCGGATTTATTGATTTTTTCCCATTTTTCACCGGTTTCTTTGCCTTCGTCATCATATTCTTTGGTCAGCATTTCCACCGGCAAACCGATATGATCGGAATATTTACCGATAATTTCACGCAAACGCCAATCGTTTAAGAATTCTTTTTCATCTTCGCGTAAATGTAAAATCACGTCAGTACCACGGGATTTTTTCTCAATATCCGCCACGGAATACTCACCTTCGCCGGCAGATTCCCAAAGCACGCCTTTATCAGCCGGCTCGCCTGCTGCACGGGTTTTCACCGTCACTTTATCGGCAACGATAAAAGCAGAATAAAAGCCCACGCCGAACTGGCCGATAAGCTGGCTATCTTTTGCTTGATCTTGCCCAAGTGCGGTCAAAAATTCTTTTGTTCCGGATTTCGCAATCGTGCCCAAATGATCGATCACTTGTTCACGAGTCATCCCGATGCCGTTATCGCTGATAGTCAAGGTGCCTTTTTCCGCATCTGCGCTGATACGCACGCGTAATTCGCCATCGCCGGCATATAAATCGGGATTGGAAAGGGCTTTGAAACGGAGTTTATCCGCCGCATCGGAGGCATTGGAAATCAGCTCGCGCAAGAAAATTTCTTTGTTGGAATACAAAGAATGGATCATTAATTGGAGAAGTTGTTTGACTTCCGATTGGAAGCCACGGGTTTCTTGATTTTGTGACATCATTTTTTTCCTTTTATGGCAAATTAAAATTGAACGCCACAGATATAAGAATGAAAAAGAAATTTTCAAGAGAAAAATGTGGAAACGATGCAATGTTGTAAATACACAAAAAAGTTGCCGAATCTAAACATGAATTGAATGCTAAAAATAGCACCGCATTGGAATCAGTCCAATGCGGTGCTATTTTACGATCATAATTTCCGCGTCGATAATTTCCGCGTGGTGGAGGAGCTAAATCATTTAGCAGTTAAACCGCACTTCGGAAAAGAAATTAGAATTTATAACCAACACCGACCTTTGCCCCGTAGTTATTTACTTTGGTATCGTCAAAATTACCCAAACGGTTATATTCCACACCGCCGTTTGCGTACCATTTTTCATCTAAATTATATTTTGCACCGGCAACTACACCATAGCCTAATTTGGTGTCGGAAGAACTTTTATAACGTTGCTCCGCGCGATCGTCATATTTGAATCGGTTTGCGGCGACACGTGCACCAACATAAGGTTTAACGCGGGAATTTAGATCAAAATCATAAAGTACAGATGCCCCTAAACCTTGAATTTTCGCACCTTCAACTTTACCGTGATGAGTGTAATCACCGGCAACGCGCACGTTCCCCAATTGATAACCTACGGCAACTCGCGGCTCTACTTTGGTTTTGTGATTGCCATTCGCCGAAGTTCTTGAAAGGCCAACATCACCTTCCGCATAAACGCCCGCGTTAGCGCTGGAAGCTATCGCAAAAGCACCAATAATTATGGCTAAAACAGACTTTTTCATGTGAGACTCCTTTATTCTTTAGTCGAATTAATTAAACCGCCTAAAATGTAGCATAACTACAATTAATTTTCACCGATAAAAACCAATTTTCCCTTACATTTTCGACATAAATATTCTACGCCTTCTTTTAAAATTCGATTATGGCGACGAGCGCTTAATAAATGCGTTTGGCAAGCACAATGATACTCGAAGGTTTGACCTTGCACGTTCCGCACGTCAAATTGATGACAAGTATCCGCCGACAATTGAAAAACTTGATTCATTACCCTTTGCCATTCTTGTCCGTGCGGTTTTACGCGACCAAAAACTTGATAGGTAATTAAATGCCCCAATTCATGTGGCACCACTTGACGGATAAATTCTTCGCTATTTTCCACCAGTAAAGTGCGATTAAATTTAATTTCGTTTTTTTGTAAATATGCGACGCCTGCTTTCATTCCGCGTAAATCATAACCAACCGTCGGCATCGGAAATTCGCGTTTGAAATAACTTTCCGCAAGACGTAAAGATTCCGCCAACTTACGCTGAACCTGCATTTTTAAATGTCGAAATTGTGTTTGTGGTGAAAGCATAAAAATTAGAAAAAACAAAAACCGCTAGATTAGCGGTTTTTGATTCATATATAAGAGGTTATTTTAACCCGGCTGCGGCGCGTAATTCTTCCGCACGATCGACTTTTTCCCACGGGAATTGTTCACGACCGAAGTGACCGTAAGCCGCTGTTGCGCGATAAATCGGTTGAATTAAATTCAACATTTTGATTAAACCGTAAGGACGCAAATCGAAGAATTCACGCACTAACGCGACTAATAGTTCATTCGCTGCTTTACCCGTACCGAACGTTTCCACCATGATGGATGTCGGCTCAGCCACACCAATGGCATAAGAAAGCTGAATTTCACAACGCTCCGCTAAGCCGGCTGCAACGATATTTTTCGCCACATAACGTGCGGCATAGGCGGCAGAACGGTCCACTTTTGATGGGTCTTTACCGGAAAATGCACCACCACCGTGACGAGCCGCGCCGCCATAAGTATCTACAATAATTTTACGACCGGTTAAACCACAGTCGCCCATCGGGCCTCCGATAACGAAACGACCGGTCGGATTAATAAAGAATTTAGTGTCTTTTGAAAGCAATTCGCTCGGCAATACCGGCTTGATGATTTCCTCCATCACCGCTTCGTGCAAATCTTTTTGCGCGATTTCTGCCGCATGTTGAGTGGAAAGTACCACCGCATCCACGCCGACGATTTTATCGTTTTCATATTTCAAGGTAACTTGGCTTTTCGCATCCGGACGCAACCATGGCAAGGTGCCGTTTTTACGTACTTGCGCTTGTCTTTCCATTAAACGATGCGCATAGGTAATTGCTGCCGGCATCAACACGTCGGTTTCATTCGTTGCGTAACCGAACATAATACCTTGGTCGCCTGCTCCTTGATCCAACGGATTCTCACGATCCACGCCTTGATTAATGTCTGCCGATTGTTTACCAATGGCATTTAACACCGCACAAGAATGACCGTCAAAACCCATATCAGAATGCTCATAGCCGATCTCACAAATCACTTTACGAGTTAGATTTTCAATATCCACCCAAGCGGAAGTGGTAATCTCGCCACCCACCAGCGCCATACCGGTTTTCACATAAGTTTCGCATGCCACGCGGGCTTTTGGGTCTTGTTTTAGGATCTCATCGAGCACCGCATCGGAAATTTGATCGGCGATTTTATCAGGATGTCCTTCTGACACGGACTCGGAAGTAAATAAGTAACTAGACATAGTTTTCCTCATTGAATTTAGATGTATTGACGTATAGACGGCTATAATACGGATTTTTGTTTAATAAGCAAGCACTATTACGCAATAATTCAAAACGAATTACTTGCCTTTTTATCGATGCCTTGAAAAAAGGGATTTCTCTCCGAAATCCCTTCACGTTATTTTTTCGTAATTAACCAGCAATTATGAATTTGTTTATTGCGTTCAAAATCCAACGGTAACGTCTTATGCGAAATGAGCACCGCATTGAACCCAAGTTCTTCCAGTGTCGCAAAATCCATTTTAAAGCCACGTTTATTGTTAGAAAACACGATAGTGCCGTTCGGACGCAAAATACATTTTAAATTCGTCATCAACTTAATGTGATCCCGTTGCACGTCCCAGCTAGCTTCCATACGTTTGGAATTGGAGAACGTCGGCGGATCCACAAAAATTAAATCGAACCGGCAATCGCATTTTTCTAGCCATTGCAAACAATCTGCTTGAATGAGTTTATGCTGTTTGCCTTCAATATCGTTAAGCAATAAATTTTGTTCCGCCCAATTGAGATACGTATTCGACATATCTACAGTGGTGGTAGATTTCGCACCGCCTAACGCCGCGTGCACCGTCGCCGAGCCGGTGTACGCAAACAGATTCAGGAAATCCTTACCTTGCGCCATTTCACCCAACATTTTGCGGGTTAGACGGTGATCCAAAAACAAGCCTGTATCCAAATAATCCGTCAGGTTCACCCACAATTTCGCGCCGTATTCGTTCACATAAAAATATTCGCCTTTGTTCGCCAGTTTTTCATATTGATTAGTGCCTTTTTGCTTTTGGCGCACTTTCAAAACTAATTTGTTGGTTTCCACGCCCGTTACTTTCAAGGTCACGTTCACCGCATCCAACAAGCGCTGACGGGCTTTATTTTCATCAATATTTTTCGGCGCGGCGTATTCCTGCACGACAATATGATCGCCGTAACGATCTACCGCCAAATTATATTCAGGCAAATCCGCGTCATATAAGCGATAAGCGTCTAGCTCTTGTTGCTTCGCCCATTTCTCAATTTTCTTGATATTTTTTTGCAGGCGATTCGCAAAATCCACCGCTACCTCAGGTAAAGAAGTGCGCTCAGATTCAGCCGCACTTTCCACCCGTTTGGCAATTTGGTAATTCTTCTGCACACAATCCAATGGACCGTTTTTCGCTTTAAATTGACGATGGGAACGCAAACGCAGGCAATCCAACAAGCTCGGCTCGCCACTGAAAATAGACAGGTTCCAACCGGCAAACTGTTGTTTCAAACGTTGCCCGAATACAGAATATAAGGCAATCAATGCCGGTGCGGTGCCTAAACGTTCTCCGTATGGCGGATTACAAATCACCGTACCCGCCAAGTTCGGGCTTGGATTTTTAATCGCTGCCACATCGCCCTGTTGCCATTGCATTAAATGCTCTACGCCGGCATTTTTAGCGTTTTGTTTGGCTTTTCGCAACACCTGATGATCCAAATCGAAACCGTAAAAGTGCGGTGGATTTTCACGTTGTTTTTCCGCTTCCGCCAACGCTAAAGCCGCCTCTTTCACTTTTTCCCACGCCGTCTGATTATGTCCCTGCCAAAAATCAAAGCCCCAATGCAGACGATACAACTGCGGCGCAATTTGTGCTTCCATTTGGGCCGCTTCAATTAGCAACGTACCGGAACCGCACATCGGATCCACTAACGGCGTGCCTTTTTGCCAACCGGAACGCAACACTATCGCCGCTGCCAACGTTTCACGCAACGGCGCTTTGCCGGTATCTTCACGATAACCGCGTATGTGCAACGCATCACCACTTAAATCGAGCGAAATCACCACCTCATCCCGATTTAAATAGGCATGAATACGAATATCCGGCTGCGCTTTATCCACATTTGGACGAGCACGCCCACGACGTTCAAAATAATCCACGATGCCGTCTTTCACACGCATCGCGCCGAATTGAGTGTGGCGAATTTCCTGATTCGTACCGTTAAAATCCACGAAAAATGTCACGCGCTCATCAAACTGAGTCAACCAATTAAAGCCCGATACGGCGGCATAAAGATCAAGATCACTGTAAATTTTGGTTTCAATTAACGGAATTAAAATGCGCGACGCTAAGCGCGACCAAAGTAACGTACGATAAAGCGTTTCATCATCCGCTTGATAATGCACTCCGCCTTGCACGACTTTTGCATCTTGCGCACCAAGCTCAGTGAGTTCAACTTTTAGGAGTTCTTCAAAACCACGAGAAGTGGTGGCAAATAGGTGTTTCATGTAGATTCTCGGTAGGAAAAAATCGGCGCGGATTATAGCATAAGTTTCAACTTGGTTAATTTAAATCGGCTTTCGCCAGACGAAGACAAACGAAAGCATCTAAATCGACAAAGAATGAATAAGCCTTCATCTTTTTTAAGATAGGTTAATATTGTGTTGAAAATCTAGAGGATGACAATAAAGATTGGTGGGTCGTGAAGGATTCGAACCTTCGACCAACGGATTAAAAGTCCGCTGCTCTACCGACTGAGCTAACGACCCTAAGGCTTGATATTAAATGAGGAATTTTAAAGGATAGATAATCTTTAAAATGGTGCCCGAAGCCAGACTTGAACTGGCACGCCTCGAAAGGCGAGGGATTTTAAATCCCTTGTGTCTACCGATTCCACCACTCGGGCAAATTGGAGCGGGAAACGAGGCTCGAACTCGCGACCCCGACCTTGGCAAGGTCGTGCTCTACCAACTGAGCTATTCCCGCATTTGCTTATTGCTAAACAACGGCGCGTATTTTACCGATTTACGAAATGCTGTCAAACGAAAATCAACAAAAAAGTATCGACTGCTTAAAAATAATTCAAATGCCTAAAATCTATTCTATTACCGATAAATTTGAATAAGCGTTTTCATACACTTAAGCTTACACTTCGCAGCTCGTGTTAAACGTTTATTATTCAGTTTTTCTACGCAACGAAACCTCACCACCGTTAAACATCTTCAATTCAGCACCGCATTGAACCCGCAAATAACCACGCTCATCAATACCTTGCTCAATACCGGAAATCACGCGTTGTTCCGTAATCACATTCACTTCACTATTGAAAAACGCATTATGATTTTGCCATGCTTGTTGAAATTCCGTATTAATGCCTTCTTTTTCAAAGCGCTCTAAACGCGCATATAAATGTTGGATCAATGTTGGAAACAAGGTTTGACGATCAATATCGGGATCCATTTCGCTCAACTGGGCATAAGGCTGACTAATTTCCGTTTGCATCGGCAATGAAACATTAATCCCTACGCCAATCACCAAATTCAACAACCCATTTTTATGATTGGCAATTTCCACCAAAATCCCGCCGAGTTTTCGCCCGTCAAACAAAATATCATTCGGCCATTTCACTTGCACGTTCAATACTTCAGCAATCGCTAAACCAATCACCAAACTCAACCCCTCAATGGATTTTTTCGGGTCAAACGTCCAGTAAAAACTAAAAATCATCTGCCCGGCAAAAGGGGAAAGCCACTGGCGTCCGCGTCGCCCTCTGCCTGCCGTTTGATACTCAGTAAGGCAAAGATCGCCTTTATTTAAATTCGGAATATTTTGCAAAATCCATTCATTTGTAGAACTCATGACGGGCTGGTAATGCACCTGATAAGGCGAAAGTGCGGTCGAAATTTGTAAAGAATTTAATAAGGGAAGTTGCGGCACTAAACGATAGCCTTGTGCCGTTTCGATAATATTCAGCCCGGCGCCACGAAATTGTTGTAAATCCTCGGCTAAATTTTGTGAAAACTCGATCAAATTCGACCGCACTTTTTCCTCGCCATCGGCGAGGTGGCTCAAGAGCACCGCATTCATATTTTTCCTCCGCGTAAACGTTTGCGAATCATAGCATAAAACGAAAAATTCATTTCCAAAATGACGCGAAATCTGTATAATCCCGCCGCAATATTTTTTAACTTCAACTTAGCGAGAATATTGCAATGTCTTTACGTATCAAACAAGAAGCCTTAACTTTTGACGATGTTTTACTCGTCCCTGCGCACTCTACCGTGCTTCCAAACACTGCCGACCTTTCCACTCAACTCACCAAAGAAATTCGCTTAAATATCCCCATGCTTTCTGCGGCAATGGATACCGTAACGGAAACCAAATTAGCCATCTCTTTAGCACAAGAAGGCGGTATCGGTTTTATTCATAAAAATATGAGCATCGAACGCCAGGCGGATCGCGTGCGTAAAGTGAAAAAATTTGAGAGCGGTATTGTGTCTGAGCCTGTCACTGTTTCACCTAATTTATCCCTTGCTCAATTAGCGGAATTAGTGAAGAAAAACGGCTTTGCAGGCTACCCTGTAGTCGATGCTGAAAACAACTTAATCGGGATTATCACCGGTCGCGACACCCGTTTCGTGAAAGATTTAAGCAAAACCGTTTCACAAGTCATGACGAAAAAAGACCGCTTGGTCACCGTGAAAGAAGGTGCGGCGCGTGATGAAATTCTGGCATTAATGCACGAACACCGCGTGGAAAAAGTGCTTGTGGTGGACGACAGCTTCAAGCTCAAAGGGATGATCACCGTGAAAGACTTCCAAAAAGCAGAACAAAAACCGAATGCGTGTAAAGATGAATTCGGTCGTTTACGTGTGGGCGCCGCAGTGGGTGCAGGCCCTGGCAATGAAGAACGAATCGACGCATTAGTGAAAGCAGGCGTGGACGTGCTGCTTATCGACTCTTCACACGGTCACTCAGAAGGCGTGTTACAACGCGTGCGTGAAACCCGCGCGAAATACCCTAACCTTCCCATCGTGGCAGGTAACGTAGCAACCGCTGAAGGCGCCATCGCCCTTGCTGACGCCGGCGCAAGTGCCGTAAAAGTGGGTATCGGACCGGGTTCAATCTGTACCACCCGTATCGTCACCGGCGTGGGCGTGCCACAAATCACCGCTATCGCAGACGCTGCAGCTGCATTAAAAGATCGCGGCATTCCGGTAATTGCCGACGGCGGTATCCGTTTCTCAGGCGACATCGCCAAAGCGATTGCTGCTGGCGCAAGCTGTGTAATGGTTGGTTCTATGTTTGCCGGTACTGAAGAAGCCCCGGGCGAAATCGAACTTTACCAAGGCCGTGCCTTCAAATCTTATCGCGGTATGGGCTCACTCGGCGCTATGGCAAAAGGCTCATCAGACCGCTACTTCCAATCTGACAACGCTGCCGACAAACTCGTGCCGGAAGGCATCGAAGGCCGCATTCCATACAAAGGCTACTTAAAAGAAATCATCCACCAACAAATGGGTGGCTTACGTTCTTGCATGGGCTTAACTGGCTGCCCGACCATCGAAGCCTTACGCACCAAAGCCGAATTTGTGCGTATCAGCGGCGCAGGCATCAAAGAATCTCACGTTCACGACGTGACGATTACCAAAGAAGCGCCAAACTATCGTATGGGCTAACCGTAGGGTGGGCTTTAGCCCACCTTTTGTTATTTAAAGTGCGGTTGATTTTGTAAAAGTTTTGAAGTTCACTCTAAAGGAAAAAAACATGAAGAAATTACTTATCGTTACCTTTCTAGGTTTATTAACTGCCTGCTCTATTCTGGGAACGACTTATTCAGGCAATACTATCGCCGATAACACATTAAAGTCAGATGTAGAACAATATTTAGGCAAACTATTCTTTTACGATACATCATGTCGAGTATCTTCCATTCATACCGAAATTGATAAGGTAGTATTTCAACCAGATGGAGTAACACCTAAAGCAAGTTATGAAACTTGGACTGCTACAGGATGTGATCAAACTCGAAAATTTAACGTACAAATGGTCGCTGATAAAAATGGTGAAACAGACATCACTGTTGGAATGAAACCTTAACTCACAATCAAAAAGCGGTCAATTTTCGCAAAACTTTTGCAAAATCCAACCGCTTACAAACAGGAAACCCAATGCTACAAGCTATCATCTTCGATATGGACGGCGTGATTGTCGATACAGAATTTTTAGAATACGACTTACAAGCCCAATTCATCGAATCCATTAAAGAACATAACCGCACTTTAACGCCCTTAGAGCGAGCAGAAGTGGTCGGCAAAAGCTTGAGCGAAATTCCTGAAATCGTGAAAAAATTAAGTGGTTCATCCCTGCCGTTGGAAGAAATCAAACAACGCTATTTTGACTTCTTCAAACAGCTTTTCAGCACCGTGGATTATCGTTCCATTTTCCGTGCGGATATTCTGAAAATCATTGAGTTCGCCAAACAGCACCGCATTGAACTGGCGGTAGCGTCCTCTTCTCGCTTGGAACATATTCAAAACATTCTGACGGAATGTGATATTATTCAGCACTTTGATTTTATCGTGAGCGGCGAACAATTTGAACGCAGCAAACCGGATCCGACAATTTATCGCTACACCTTGGAAAAACTCGGCGTAGAAGCCCAAAGTGCGGTCGCCATTGAAGATTCTTTTTTCGGCATTCAAGCCGCTCAAGCAGCCGGTATTCCCGTGATTGCTTATGAAGAAAAACGTATGCATATCGACCAATCCCACGCGGAATATTGCGGTAAAAATATGCTGGAAATTTTAGCGATTATTAAACAATTACATTCACATTAATCTTACTTTCTATAAGGTAAAAAATGACAAACATTCACCACCACAAAATTCTGATCCTCGACTTTGGTTCACAATACACACAACTCATTGCACGCCGCGTGCGTGAAATTGGGGTGTACTGCGAACTTTGGGCGTGGGATGTAACGGAAGAACAAATTCGTGAATTTAACCCAACGGGGATTATTCTTTCTGGCGGTCCTGAAAGCACCACGGAAGCCAACAGTCCGCGCGCGCCGGAATATGTGTTCAATGCAGGCGTGCCGGTGTTAGGCGTTTGCTACGGTATGCAAACGATGGCGATGCAGCTTGGCGGTTTAACCGAGACTTCGGACCACCGCGAGTTCGGCTATGCGTCGGTTTCTCTTGAAAATTCGACCGCACTTTTTGCCAATCTTAACGATAATTTGACCGCTTCCGGGCCGAAATTAGACGTTTGGATGAGCCACGGCGATAAAGTGACCCGCTTGCCGAATAACTTTGTTGTTACCGGTACAACACCAACCTGCCCTATTGCGGCAATGTCGGATGAAAGCCGTCGTTTCTACGGCGTGCAGTTCCACCCGGAAGTCACCCACACGAAAAGCGGTTTGGAATTGTTAACCAACTTCGTAGTGAACATTTGTGGCTGCGAAACCAAATGGACGGCAGAAAATATCATCAAGGATGCCGTCGCACGCATTAAAGCACAAGTGGGCAACGACGAAGTGATTTTAGGTTTATCAGGTGGCGTAGATTCATCCGTTGTCGCACTGTTATTACATAAAGCCATCGGCAAAAACTTACACTGCGTATTTGTGGACAACGGCTTGCTCCGCTTAAACGAAGGCGACCAAGTGATGGAAATGTTTGGTAACAAATTCGGCTTGAACATCACCCGTGTGAACGCAGAAGATCGTTTCTTAAGCGAACTTGCCGGTGTGGATGAACCGGAAGCAAAACGCAAAATCATCGGTAAAGTGTTCGTGGACGTGTTCGATGATGAATCGAAAAAATTGCCAAACGTGAAATGGTTGGCGCAAGGCACGATCTATCCGGACGTGATTGAATCTGCCGCCAGCAAAACCGGCAAAGCCCATGTGATTAAATCCCACCACAACGTTGGTGGCTTACCAGATTACATGAAACTCGGTTTAGTAGAACCGCTCCGCGAATTATTCAAAGACGAAGTGCGTAAAATCGGCTTGGCATTAGGCTTACCGGCTGAAATGCTCAACCGCCACCCATTCCCGGGCCCAGGCTTAGGTGTGCGTGTGTTAGGCGAAGTGAAAAAAGAATACTGCGATTTATTGCGCCGCGCCGATGCAATCTTCATTGAAGAACTCCACAAAGCGGATTGGTATTACAAAGTCAGCCAAGCCTTCACCGTGTTCCTACCGGTGAAATCCGTAGGCGTAATGGGCGACGGACGCAAATACGACTGGGTTGTCTCCCTACGTGCTGTTGAAACCATCGACTTTATGACCGCACATTGGGCGCACCTGCCGTACGACTTACTCGGCAAAATCTCCAACCGAATCATCAATGAAGTAAACGGCATTTCCCGCGTGGTGTATGACGTAAGTGGAAAACCACCTGCGACGATTGAGTGGGAATAAAAATAAAGATTTCAGATTGTTTCTGATCGTTCCAAAAGTACAATAACCCCAGTTAGATACTGGGGTTATCTGTTTCTGACGTTTTCACACAAACGCTACTTATTTCCCATTTTTGACGGTATATGTGAATAGCATCAAAGCCAAGCATCCTAATTATGGCTACCGACGGGTTCCTAAATTTGATATTTCGTTTTATCGCCGATATCGAAATGCAACGGCATGCGCCATTTTTGAATTGCCAATAAAAGCAACAACGCACCGACAATTATTGATAGAACGCGCGTTAATATTGCTCCTTCAAACACCCAACTAAACCATAATAACAAAACAAAAACCGGCTGAAGGTTTAATAGTGGCACGCGAAAGCAAAAATATTCTTTAAAACAAAGCCCACCTAAGGTGAGTAATGCACCACCGAATGCCAATTCAGGCGCGCCTAAAATATAGCAAAGCAAACCAATCCAAGTGGCGAATTGAAAGGTTAAACGAAAATGTTTGAGATAAATATGCAATGAAGACGCACAACAGGTTGCGGCAATCAGAATTCCTAACAAAGCCTGTTGCGGATACCAAGAAAGCGCCAAAAAACTCAACGCGGCAACAACGAAGCCGATGCGATAAATAATAACGGTCAGATTGTCCCAAAAATCCATAGGCGATTGAATATGCGGATCTGCCATAAATTCTCCTTATTTTGAAAAGTAAAAATTGATTAAAACGCCAACCTTGTAACTCAATGAGTAAAACGGTTGTTATGTCATTTCAACGCTTGTAGAAGACGCGTTAGAGTATCAAAATAGCACCGCATTGGAAGCAGCTCCAATGCGGTGCTGTTTTGAGATCTCATCGAAAAGGCCGTAACTTAACGCCAATAAATTCGAGAACCGCCTCCGAAACCGCTCAATGAACCTGATTTTGATTCAGGCGTATAATTTCGAAAAACGTTTATGTTTCCAACTGCATCGGTTGAAGAAAATTAGCTGAGCCTATCCAAAATCTTTTGATGAATATCGCCGAAGCTACCATTTGACATAACAAGAATATGATCGGTTGGTTGCGCTTCCGCCGCAATCATATCCGCCAATTTATCCAAATTGGCGCTCCAGTACGCCGGTTGCACGCACTGCGCGGCAATTTCCGCCACTTCCCAAGGAATATTCTCCGGCTGCAACATAAAAACCATATCCGCTCGGCCTAACGCCGGCGCGATTTCATCTTTTTGCACACCCATTTTCATCGTATTAGAACGCGGTTCCAGGACAGCAAGAATACGCACGCCACCGCCCACTTTATCGCGCAATGCAGTGAGTGTAGCGAGGATGGCTTCCGGATGGTGGGCAAAATCATCGTAAACCGTGATGCCGTTTACTTCGCCTTTGATTTCCAAACGACGTTTCGCATTAATAAAAGTGCCAAGTGCCTGACAAGCGCTTTCGACAGAAACACCGGCATGGTGCGCTGCCGCAATCGCCATTAAGGCATTATGCATATTATGCGCGCCGACAATATTCCATTTTACTTCGGCGATTTTTTCACCGTGTCGGAACACGGCAAAATGCGAAGCGTCTGTTGTTATGCGTTCGGCGTACCATTCCCCGTTTTTACCGAGGAATTGTTGCTCCGACCAACAGCCCATCGCTAACGTGTCTTTCACGCTTTGTTCATCAGAGGAAGAAAGAATGCGACCGCTCGCCGGAATGATGCGAATCATGTGATGGAATTGGCGTTGAATCGCTTTTAAATCATCAAAAATATCTGCGTGATCAAAACTGATGTTATTGATAATTAAGGTTTTCGGGTTGTAATGCACGAATTTGGAACGTTTGTCAAAAAAAGCCGTATCGTATTCATCCGCTTCAATGACAAAAAATGGACTTTCTCCCAAACGCGCTGAAACACCAAAATTGCCGGCGATGCCGCCGATTAAAAAACCAGGATTTAAACCGCTTTTTTCCAAAATCCAAGTCAGCATTCCCGTTGTGGTAGTTTTGCCGTGCGTGCCGGATACCGCCAATACCCAACGATCACGCAATAAATGGTCGTGCAACCATTGGGGACCGGAAGTGTAAGGCAAGTTATTTTCTAAAATATATTCTACACAAGGATTACCGCGTTTTAACGCATTGCCAATAATCACCATGTCCGGCGTCGGTTGTAGCTGTGCCGTATCATAATTCGGAATAATATCAATGCCTTGCTCTTGTAAAAACGTACTCATCGGCGGATAAACGTTAGTATCCGAGCCCGTCACCGAGTATCCCATTTGTTTGGCAAGCATCGCTATGCCACCCATAAAAGTACCGCAAATACCTAAAATATGGATATGTTTCATTATGATTTCTTCTTATGTGAAAAAAAGGAAAGGCATGATAAATCAACTCATAGGTTGAGTAAATAAGGGCTTGCTGCGCAAGCCCTGAAGAAATGGGAAAAGAAGTTAGGCGATTCGTTCAAAACCGGCTTTTAAATCGGCAATTAATTCTTCCGGATCTTCAAAACCGATATGCACACGAATCAATGAACCCGTTAGTTTTCGTTTGATATTCGGGCGGATTTTAGCGATTTCTTCCGGTTGGTTGCATAAAATCAAGGATTCAAAACCACCCCAAGAATAGGCCATCGTAAAGAGTTTAAAGTGATCCATAAATTGCGCTGTTTGCTCATTAGTTAAACGTCGGTTTAATTCAAAAGAGAACAAACCGCTCGCACCATTAAAATCACGTAGAAAAAATTCATGTCCCGGACAACTTGGTAAGGCTGGGTGATAAACTGCTTTCACTTCCGGCTGTGCGCTTAACCATTGCGCAATTTTTAAGCCGCTTTCGTGGTGTTGTTTTAAACGAACGTTTAAAGTGCGAATGCCACGTGCAGTGGTATAAGCAGAATCTGCATCCACCATTTGCCCCATTAAATAAGAATGTTCGCGTAGCTGATCCCAAGTGCGAGCATTCGCCAATGCGGTGCCGATCATTACATCGGAATGTCCCACGAGATATTTTGTACCGGCCTGAATGGAAATATCTATATCATGTTCAAGCGCTTTGAATAACACACCTGCACCCCAAGTATTATCAATCATAATCACGATCTCAGGATTGACCGCGCGTACCGCTTTTACAATTGTCGGGATATCCGGTACTTCCATAGTAATAGAACTTGGCGCTTCAAGAAAAAGTACTTTGCTATTCGGTTGAACTAATTTTGCGATGTCGGAACCGATAAGCGGGTCGTAATAAGTCGTGTCAATCTGCATTTTCTTCAATATGATATTGCAGAAATCTTGTGTCGGTTCGTAAGCCGCACCGCTCATTAAAACGTGATCACCGCTTTTCACAAAAGATAAAATCGCATTGGTCACCGCCGCCGCACCGCAAGGATAAAGGTAACAACCGGCTCCGCCTTCCATTTCACACATTAAATCCTGCAAAGCAAAATGCGTAAGCGTACCGCGACGCCCATAAAATAATTCGCCTTTATAACGATTTTGTGTGCAATATTTTTTATCGGCCATACTGTCGAAAACGAGTGAAGAAGCGCGTTGAATCACCGGATTCACCGCACCTTGGGAAAAACGTTTATTCCGTCCGGCATGGACCAAGGTTGTGGCTAATGAATGTTGTGTTGACATATATTTCACCTTTAATTAGATAATATTAATTAATGTAATAGATAAAAACTGCTATAAAAATACGATTAATTTCTCTACAATACCGCGCGTATTTTGCGTTAGCAAAATTTTTATTAACTTATTGATATAAGGAATTATGATTATGGTATTAGTAACTCATCAAGCCCCGGATTTTACTTCATCTGCAGTTTTAGGCAATGGTGAAATCGTTGACAATTTCAATTTTAAAAAACACATTGAAGGTAAAGCAGCGGTAATCTTCTTTTATCCGTTAGACTTCACTTTCGTATGTCCATCAGAATTAATCGCTTTCGATCACCGTTATGAAGAATTCAAAAAACGCGGCGTAGAAGTCGTCGGTGTATCTATTGACTCTCAATTTACTCACAACGCTTGGCGTAATACCCCAACTGAAAACGGCGGTATTGGCCAAGTTAAATACGCATTAGCAGCTGACGTTAAACATGAAATTGCTCAAGCATACGGTATCGAACACCCTGAAGCAGGCGTTGCATTGCGCGCTTCATTCTTGATCGACAAAAATGGAGTGGTTCGTCACCAAGTTGTGAATGACCTTCCGTTAGGTCGCAATATTGATGAAATGTTACGTATGGTTGATGCTTTACAATTCCATGAAGAACACGGCGAAGTTTGCCCGGCACAGTGGGAAAAAGGTAAAGAAGGAATGAAAGATAGTCCTGAAGGCGTTGCAAAATACTTAAAACAAAACGCAGATAAACTTTAATCTTTATCTAACCTTTACAGGAAAGCCACATTATGTGGCTTTTTTTATAGCTAAAGATCCTTTAGAATAAAGCCACGTATAATCAGTGCGGTCACTTTTATGAAATTTAATGTTCCTATTTTTCTGACTATTTTCCGAGTGTTCTTGATCCCTTTCTTTGTGATCGCTTTTTATCTTCCTATCGAATCGGCTCCATTCATTACTACGGTTATTTTCTTTATTGCTGGCGTAACGGATTGGCTTGACGGCTATCTTGCCCGCAAATGGAAACAAACAACCCGTTTCGGCGCATTCTTAGACCCCGTTGCCGACAAAGTAATGGTAGTCGCCGCTCTTGTATTAATCGTGGAGTATCAGCATACCTTCTGGATCACTATTCCTGCGATTATAATGATTTCCCGTGAAATTATTATTTCCGCTTTACGTGAATGGATGGCTGAATTAGGTGAGCGCAACAAAGTCGCTGTATCCTGGCTAGGTAAAGTTAAAACGACTTCACAAATGCTTGCTTTAGGTGGTTTATTATGGCGCTATAACATCTATATGGAAGTTCTTGCCATCATTCTACTTTATGTGGCCGTAATTTTAACTGTGTGGTCGATGATTCAATACCTAAACGCGGCAAAAGAAAGCATGTTGGATGAAGTAGGTAAATAAAACGCATATAAATAAAAAATCCGCATTCAAATTATTAAGCTTGAATGCGGATTTTTTTATTCTGATCTATTTTTTACCAAGTTGTGGTAACACGGAATCCTTACCCGCAAGCAACAAACCGGTTTCTGCGTAGATACCCAATTTACCGCGCGTGTCGGCAACGTCAAGATTGCGCATAGTTAATTGACCAATACGATCAATTGGAGCGAATGGCGCATCTTCCACTTTTTCCATACTTAAACGTTCCGCCTCATAAGTTAAGTTCGGCGATTCGGTATTAAGAATAGTAAAGTCATTACCGCGACGCAGTTCAAGCGTTACGCTGCCGGTAATCGCTTTGGCAACCCAACGCTGTGCAGTTTCACGTAACATTAACGCTTGTGGGTCGAACCAACGACCTTGGTATAACAAGCGGCCTAAACGCAAACCATTGATGCGGTATTGTTCGATGGTGTCTTCATTGTGAATACCGGTTACCAAACGCTCATACGCAATATGCAATAATGCCATCCCGGGCGCTTCATAAATGCCACGAGATTTCGCTTCAATAATACGGTTCTCGATTTGGTCGGACATACCTAATCCGTGACGGCCTCCAATGCGGTTGGCTTCGAGCATCATATCAACCACATCGTCAAAGCGTTTACCGTTCAATGCAACAGGCACACCTTCTTCGAAAGTTACGGTGACAGTTTCAGGTTTAATTTCGACATTTTCATCCCAGAACGCCACGCCCATAATCGGTTTTACGATTTTCATACTGGTGCTTAATTCTTCTAAATCTTTCGCTTCGTGAGTTGCGCCGAGCATGTTGGAATCGGTGGAATAGGCCTTTTCCACGGACATTTTGTAGTCAAAGCCGTTTTCGATTAAAAATTGCGACATTTCAAAACGGCCTCCCAATTCCTGGATGAATTGATCGTCAAGCCATGGTTTGTAAATTTTTAATTGCGGGTTGGTTAATAAACCGTAGCGATAAAAACGTTCAATATCATTACCTTTGAAGGTTGAGCCATCGCCCCAAATATTAACGTTATCTTCTTTCATCGCCGCAACCAACATGGTACCCGTTACCGCGCGGCCAAGCGGCGTGGTGTTAAAATAGGGAATACCACCAGTTGAAATGTGGAAAGCACCGCATTGAATCGCCGCAATACCTTCACGCACCAATTGCGCGCGACAGTCGATTAAACGGGCGTTTTCCGCACCGTAAGCCATGGCTTTTTGCGGAATCGCATTATAATCCTCTTCATCCGGCTGACCTAAGTTCGCTGTGTAAGCATAAGGCACTGCACCTTTCTGACGCATCCAAAGCAATGCAGCGCTGGTATCCAAACCACCTGAAAAAGCGATACCGACTTTTTGCCCCTTAGGTAAATGTTGCAAAATTGTATTTGACATTTTCTCTTCCTTAATTTTTAACTTAGTTTGAATATTTAATCATTTTTAATGAATAAAAACTCAAAAAATATAACCGTATCTTTCCTGCTTGTCTAGCAATTTTCTACTTCAATTGAGAATTTATTATAAAGCAGTGAATTTGAGTTTCGTTTATAAAAATCCCTGCGATAAATAGAGATTTCATTGTTATTTTGTTAGAAGATCCAAGGCTTCTTGATATTTCGCCACGGTCTTTTCAATTACATCTAGCGGAACTTTCGGCGCTGGCGGTTGTTTGTTCCAACCACTGTTTTCTAACCAATCTCGAATGAACTGTTTATCAAAAGATGGCGGATTGGTACCTTCTTTATAGGTTTCCACCGACCAAAAACGGCTGGAATCCGGCGTTAACACTTCATCCATCAAAGTTAAAGTACCGTTTTCGTCCAAACCGAATTCAAATTTGGTGTCGCAAATAATAATGCCTTTGGTTAAAGCATATTTTGCTGCTTCCGTATAAAGGGCGATGGCTTTTTCTTTCACCTGTGCCGCCAAATCTTTGCCGATTAAGTTTTCACACTCGGCATAGCTAATATTAATATCGTGATTACCGATTTCTTCTTTGCTGGACGGTGTGAAAATTGGCTCAGGCAATTTGCTGGCTTCCACCAACCCTTTTGGCAAAACTAAACCGCAAATGGTGCCGGTATGTTTATAATCTTTCAAACCGCTGCCGGTTAAATACCCGCGCACGATCGATTCAATTTTAATCGGGGTTAAACGTTTACAAACCACCGCACGATCCTTGACTAAATCGGCTTCCGCTTTGGGTAACACATCGTAAACGCTGTCGCCGGTGAAATGATTCGGCATAATGTGCGCCAGTTTGTTAAACCAAAAGTTAGAAATTTGTGTCAGGATTTCGCCTTTGCGCGGAATCGGCTCATCTAAAATCACATCGAATGCCGACAACCGATCCGTCGCTACCATCAACATCCGTTTACCATCGATTTCATATAAATCCCGCACTTTGCCGGAATAGATTTTTTTAAGACTTAGATTTTGCTGTGTCATGGTTTGCACCTTTTTATCGTTGTAAAAACTGGCGCGTATTGTACCGTACTTTTTAAGCAAACGTTTGCTATTTTTCAAAAAACCATGCGATTCATAGAATTTCGTCGATTTAGTTTGAGCAAAATCTCAAAATCAGAGAAAATAGCCGCCATTTTTAGTAGCCCAAAGAAAGAAAAAATGACTTACCCTTTAGAACAAGTTAATAAACGCCGCACTTTTGCGATTATTTCTCACCCCGATGCGGGTAAAACCACCATTACCGAAAAGGTCTTGCTTTATGGTAACGCCATTCAAAAAGCCGGTTCGGTGAAAGGTAAAGGTTCCGCGCAACACGCGAAATCTGACTGGATGGAAATGGAAAAACAACGTGGGATTTCCATTACCACTTCCGTGATGCAATTCCCATACAACGACTGTTTGGTCAATCTGCTGGATACCCCGGGACATGAGGATTTCTCTGAAGATACCTACCGCACTTTAACGGCGGTGGACAGCTGTTTGATGGTAATCGACTCCGCGAAAGGGGTTGAGGATCGTACCATTAAATTGATGGAAGTTGCCCGTTTGCGCGACACGCCGATTATCACATTTATGAACAAACTTGACCGTGATATTCGCGATCCGATGGAATTATTGGATGAAGTAGAAAATGTATTAAAAATTCACTGCGCACCGATTACTTGGCCTATCGGCTGCGGCAAATTGTTTAAAGGCGTATATCACTTATACAAAGATGAAACCTATCTTTACCAAACCGGACAAGGGCACACCATTCAAGAAGTGCGCATTGTAAAAGGCTTGAATAATCCGGAATTAGATAACGCCGTAGGTGACGATTTGGCACAACAATTGCGTGATGAATTGGAGTTGGTGAAAGGTGCAAGCAACGAATTTGACTTGGATTTATTCCTAAATGGCGAACTAACGCCAGTCTTTTTTGGCACCGCATTGGGGAATTTCGGCGTGGATCATTTCCTTGACGGCTTAACCGAATGGGCGCCTGCGCCACAAGCTCGCCAGGCAGATACGCGTAAAGTGTCTGCTGACGAAGAAAAATTCAGTGGTTTCGTGTTTAAAATTCAAGCCAATATGGATCCAAAACACCGCGACCGTGTTGCATTCTTACGTGTCGTGTCCGGCAAATATGAAAAAGGCATGAAACTCAAGCATGTGCGTATCGGCAAAGACGTGGTGATTTCTGATGCCTTAACCTTTATGGCGGGTGACCGTGCGCATGCGGAAGAAGCCTATGCAGGCGACATTATCGGCTTACATAATCACGGCACGATTCAAATTGGCGATACGTTTACCCAAGGGGAAGAGTTAAAATTCACGGGCATTCCGAACTTTGCACCGGAATTATTCCGCCGTATTCGTTTGAAAGATCCACTCAAACAAAAGCAATTATTAAAAGGCTTGGTACAGCTTTCCGAGGAAGGCGCCGTGCAGGTTTTCCGTCCATTGTTGAACAACGATTTAATCGTTGGAGCGGTGGGTGTGTTGCAGTTTGATGTGGTGGTGTCGCGTTTGAAATCTGAATACAACGTCGAAGCCATTTATGAAACCGTCAACGTGGCAACGGCACGTTGGGTGGAATGTGGCGATGCGAAAAAATTTGAAGAGTTTAAACGTAAAAACGAGCAAAACTTGGCGTTAGACGGTGGCGATAACCTTACTTACATCGCGCCAACAATGGTAAATCTAAACCTTGCGCAAGAACGTTATCCTGATGTGACATTCTTCAAAACAAGAGAACATTAATGTAATAAAAAATGATCTGCACCCCAAAACTTGGACACCTAATTTGAGGTGCAGATTATGTCCTACCCTTATCAATTTCGTTTGAAAATTATCAAACTGGTCACCGAGCAGGATTATGGTATCCGTGAGGTGGCTAAACTTCATAACATTCCCCATTCTGCCGTCATTTATTGGCTAAAAGCATTTCGGGAAAGAGGGCTTGATGGCGTAAAATCACCTCATACAAACCTTCAAACACCGAAAATAGCGAAGCCAAAGATGAAAAAGAAAGACATTGAAATCCCAGAAACTACAGACTTTTCACCTAAAGCGTTTAAAAAGTTACAACGAGAGCTCGCCTTGGCTCGTGCGGAGATTGCTTACCTAAAGGAGTTGGAGGCGCTCGACCGTCAAAAACAACGACAGAAAAATCATTGAAAGATTGAAGCCAGACCATGCGTTAAATGATTTACTTCATATGGCTAAAATGCCTCGCTCAAGCTTTTATTACCAATAGGTTAAACGGAATTATCATGAGATAAAAGAGGCAATCTTGCTGCTGTATAAAAAGAACAAAAACCGAGATGGTTATCGCCCAATGACACTCAAATTACGCCAAATGGGTTTTAATTTGAATCATAAAACGGTGTTAAAGCTGATGAACGAGTTAGGTATTCATTCCATTTTACGCAAAAAAAGACATGGAAAACGTGGAAAAACATCGCATATTGCCCCGAATTTGCTGAATCGTGATTTTACAGCAACGGCACTCAATCAAAAATGGGTAACGGATGTAACGGAATTTCATGTTGGGCAAGAAACGCTTTATTTTTCACCGTTGATGGACTTGGCTAACCGAGAAATTATTGCCTATAACTTTGCGACACGCCCGAAGTTTTCATTGGTAAAAAAGATGTTAGAACAAGGGCTTAGTAAGATTAAACCGACAGAATGCCCGATTATTCATAGCGACCAAGGTGTATTGTATGGTTCGGCGGAATGGGTAAAGATGTTGGAGGGTAAAGCGGTTCAAAGTATGAGCCGCCGAGGAAATTGCTACGATAATGCGGTGATTGAAAGCTTTTTTGCAATATTAAAATCAGAGTGCTTTTACTCTCGGACTTATCATTTAATTGCTGAATTACAGGCTAAAATTGAAGAATATTTAGTGTATTACAACCAAAAACGAATTAAACTTGCTTTCAAAGGATTGAGCCCGGTGCAATACCGAGCTCAATATTTAAGTTAACTAACCTGTCCAACTTTTTGGGGGTAGATCAAAACATACATCTCCGCAATAATTATCAAAAAGCTGTTGTTTGTATGGTGTTAGCTTACATCAGCATTGCCTTAATGGGCGTCTTTGTAAAATACGCCTCTGATGAATTACCGTCCAGTGAAATTTTATTTTCCCGTTTTTTTATTGATTTTGTTTTTCTCTTGCCCTTTTTGATTAAAGATGGGGATTTCAAAGTCGATATGTCCCAATGGAAGTTTCTCGTTTTGCGCAATCTAGCCGGCATTGCCCGTATGTTGCTAACCTTCTACGCCATTAAATATTTGCCGATTTCCATTACGATTTTATTGATGAATACGTCCGCACTTTTTGTGCCTTTACTGCTGTTTTTCTTCAAAGTCAGAACACCATTAAAAGTATTAGCTTGCAGTTTTATGGGTTTTGTCGGTGTATCCATCATTATGCTGACCAACGGCTCAATGAATATCAATCCTATCCATGTAGGCTACGCTTTGGGGGCGGCAGTATTAGCAGCCATGGCATTTATCAGCTTACAAGAGCTCAATAAACACAATTCACCTAAAAATATCGTGTTTTACTTTCACTTATTAGGCTCAATTTTATTGCCACTTTTTTTCATCGCACAGTGGAAAATGCCAACATTACATGGATTTGCATTACTGCTTTTGGTGGGCGGATTCGGTCTTATTTTCCAATTTTACTCACTCGCGCCTTTAAATACGCGCCAGCGAATGTCATTACGCCTTTTGCTTTTACCGGTGTCATTTTTTCCAGCATCTGTGACTGGTTCTTCTGGGATAACGTACCAAGCCTAAATTTCTGGATTGGTTCATTAGTCATTATTGTTGCCGTCAGTTTGCTTGCTAGAATGCGGGCGAAATAGAGAAATCCGACCAAACATCTAAAATATAACTATTCTCAATAACGTTGTTTGAATGTATAATTCAAACGCTTTTTATTATTGAGGACACAACATGAAAAAATTATTAAAAACCACTTTAGCTTCCGCATTATTGATGGCATCTGCATTTGCTAGTGCCGTCACGATTAAAGATGCAAAGGGCGAATTTACCCTTGATAAAACCCCAAGCCGTGTTGTGGCGTTGGAATATTCTTTTGTGGATGCGTTAGCCCAAGTCGGTGTAAGCCCAGTGGGTGTGGCCGACGATAACAAAGTCGATCGTATTCTGCCGCAAGTACGCGAAAAAATTGCTGCATGGCAATCCGTTGGCACGCGTTCTCAGCCAAGCCTTGAAGTGATTGCTTCTCTCAAACCTGATTTAATTATTGCCGATCCTTCCCGTCACACAGCGGTGTTTGAAGAATTGAAAAAAATTGCGCCAACGGTGATGTTCGATTCTCGTCATGAAAGCTATCAAGAAAACCTTGAAACAGCACAAAAAATTGGTGATTTAGTGGGTAAAAGCGCTGAAATGAAAGCGAAGATCAATGAACATAATGATTACATTGCCAACATTGCAAAAAATCTAGGTGTACAAGGCAAAAAAGCCTCATTTGGTACTTCCCGAGAAGATAAATTTAATATCCAAAATGACAATGGCTATGTGGGTAGTTTCTTAACGACATTAGGTTTTGCCCCAACCAAACTCAATAGCGATCAGGCTTTCGTGGAAATCAACCTTGAACAATTAGTAATGGAAAAACCGGAATACTTGTTCATCGCCCATTACCGTGATGAAAGTATTGCGCGCAAATGGGAAGCCGAGCCACTTTGGAAAGCCATTCCTGCCGTAAAAGCAAATCATGTTTACAGCGTTGACTCCGACATGTGGGCGCGTGGCCGCGGCTTAGAAGCGAGCAAAATTATGGCAAAACAAATTGAAGGTTTCGTGAAACAAAAATAATGATGAAGTCCACTTTCCGTTGGGGACTTCCCCTTATCATTCTGGCTTTCCTATTATGGGGAAGCCTGTTTTTGTATTATCCCATCGAAATTCGACCGCTTGCAGCGTTACAAGCGTTCCTCCCCGATGGCGATGAAATTGCCAAAATTACGGTAACCGATTTACGCCTACCTCGAGCATTAGTTGGCATGATTTTAGGTGCCAATCTTGCAGTGGCGGGGGCGTTGTTACAAACCATTACGCGCAATCCACTAGCCTCGCCTACGCTACTCAGCGTGAACTCGGGAGCCAGTCTTGCCATGGTGACCGCCAGTGCGTTTAGCCCCTTGATTCTTTCTGGTTATAGTATTGCCTTAGTGGCCAGTATCGGTGGCGGTCTGAGTTGGTTTGTGGTGATGCTGATCAGCAACGGATGGAAAGACAACAGTGGAGATCGTAGCCGAGTGATTTTAGCGGGGATTGCCGTATCACTACTTTGTGCAGCGCTGACGAAATTGGTGCTCATTATCGCGGAAGATCATGCCTTCGGTATTATGAGCTGGCTAGCTGGCGGCATTGCACATGCCCGTTGGAATGAATTATTGACGTTATTTCCGTTCTTTATTTTGACCGCACTTTTTTGCCTATTTTTTGCCAGCCGTTTGAACTTACTCAATTTAAGCGATGAATCCGCTCGTTCACTAGGCATCAATCTCTTCCGTTTACGTTGGTACGCTAACATCATGGCGTTATTGATTGTGGGTTCTAGTGTGAGTGTTGCTGGCCCTGTGGCCTTTATTGGCTTACTCGTGCCCCATCTTGCCCGCTATTGGATTGGTTATGACTTGCGAAAATCGCTCCCCATGGCGATGTTACTCGGCGCAATTTTAATGCTGGCTGCAGATACCATTGCCCGTGCGGTTAATTTCCCTAGTGAAGTGCCTGCTGGTGCGGTACTTGCCTTAATCGGTGCCCCAGTCTTTGTATTATTTGCCAGAGGAAGAGACTAATGCGAGCTTCTCATGTATCTTTTCGCGCTATCGGCTTTTATGTCATTACGCTTAGTTTGATGGTACTACTCTTTGGATTAAGTATTCGCCTTGGCACTTACACGCTTTCCTTTGAGGAAATTTGGGCGGCCTTTCAACCCGATGATAAAAACTATTTTACCTTGATGGAATATCGTCTACCCCGTGCAGTATTAGCGATTTTATTGGGTGGAGCTTTAGCAATTTCTGGTGTATTAGTACAAAGCGTAGTGCGCAATCCGCTTGCCTCTCCCGATATTTTAGGGATTAACAATGCGGCTGGGTTGGTTGCCGTTTCGGTATTGATGTTCTTGCCAAACTTGGCATTTTACTGGATGCCAATTTTTGCCTTTTTAGGCGGCGTACTCTCTTTTGTCATTTTATGGATCGTATGCGGCTTTAACTTCCGCCCTATCAAAATGGCAATTATTGGGGTCGCACTTTCCGCATTGTGGGCAGCCATTAGTCATTATCTGATGCTCACCAATCCGGTCGAGATCAACACAGCTATGTTATGGCTCACCGGTAGTCTATGGGGGCGCAGCTGGTCTTATTTGAATGTGGTATTGCCATGGTTAGTGGTATTGCTGCCCTTACCATTTATTTTCTGTCGCGATCTCGATACCCTTGGTTTAGGTGAAAACAAAGCCTCCACCTTGGGCGTAACCGTAAATAAAGTGCAAATTAGCGTTTTAGTGCTAGCGGTAGCTCTTTCCACTACAGCCGTGGCAATTTGTGGTCCAATTGCCTTTTTAGGCTTGGTTGCTCCGCATCTTGCCCGTCGTTTAGTCGGCGGCAGACATCGCATCCTATTACCGGCAGCCTTGACTATTGGCGCCCTCTTATTACAACTTTCGGATATTTTGGCGCGGGTGATTGACCCACCAACTGAGCTACCAGCGGGTATTCTGACTGCGATTATCGGTGCGCCATATTTCTTCTATTTATTGATGAGAACTAAATAATGAGCATTGAAATCAATAATTTATCTTTAGGTTATCAAGATAAACTCGTGGTTAAAAATCTGTCGCTAAAATTCCCGAAAAATAAAGTGATTGCATTAATCGGCCCAAATGGCTGCTGTAAGTCCACCACATTAAAAGCGGTGGCTCGCTTGCTTAAGCCGAAAGAAGGTTCAATCACCCATAAAGGTCAAGATATTTGGCAAAAAAGCCCTAAAGAATATGCCCAAGAATTGGCTTTTCTCCCGCAACAACACTTGGTACCTGAAGGGATTAAAGTGCGGGAATTGATCGCCTACGGGCGTTCGCCTTACTTAAATCTTTGGGGCAAACTCAGCCCAAAAGATGAAGAATTGGTCACTTGGGCGATGGCGCAAACACAAACTACCGAATTCGCCGAACAGCTGGTTTTTGATTTATCTGGTGGTCAACAACAACGGGTATTTTTAGCCATGACTCTTGCGCAAGATGCTGAATTAGTGCTACTCGATGAGCCGACTACTTATCTGGATTTAAACCGCCAAGCAGAACTCATGGGCATGATGAGACAAATGCAACAAAACGGTAAAACCGTGATTACGGTGTTGCATGATCTCAACCAAGCCTGTCGCTATTGCGATCACTTAATCGTCATGAAAAAAGGTGTAGTAATGGCACAAGGTACGCCCGATGAAGTGATGACCGAAGAGTTACTGAAGGATGTTTTTGATTTGGATGTCATCATTCATCGTGATCCTATCAGCAATACACCGATGTTTATTTTGAAATAACTTTCAATCACTTTGATCTGCATCCCAAAATCTGGACACCTATTTTGAGGTGCAGATTATGTCCTACTCGTATCAATTTCGTTTGAAAATTATCAAACTTGTTACCGAACAGGATTATGGTATCCGTGAGGTGGCTAAACTTCATAAAATTTCCCACGCTCTCGTCATTTATTGGCTAAAAGCATTTCGGGAAAGAGGGCTTGATGGCGTAAAATCGCCTCATACAAACCTTCAAACACCGAAAATAGCGAAGCCAAAGATGAAAAAGAAAGACATTGAAATCCCGGAAACTACAGACTTTTCACCTAAAGCGTTTAAAAAGTTACAACGAGAGCTCGCCTTGGCTCGTGCGGAGATTGCTTACCTAAAGGAGTTGGAGAAGCTCGACCGTCAAAAACAACGACAGAAAAATCATTGAAAGATTGAAGCCGGACCATGCGTTAAATGATTTACTTCATATGGCTAAAATGCCTCGCTCAAGCTTTTACTATAAAGAGATTAAGCGAAATTATCACGAGGTAAAAGAGGCTATCTTATCGCTGTATAAAAAGAACAGAAAACGAGATGGTTATCGCCCCATGACGTTTAAATTACGCCAAATGGGTTTTAATTTGAATCATAAAACGGTGTTAAAGCTGATGAACGAGTTAGGTATTCATTCCATTTTACGCAAGAAAAGCTTTATTTTTCACCGTTGATGGACTTGGCTAACCGAGAAATTATTGCCTATAACTTTGCGACACGCCCGAAGTTTTCATTGGTAAAAAAGATGTTAGAACAAGGGCTTAGTCGGCTTAAACCGACAGAATGCCCGATTATTCATAGCGACCAAGGTGTATTGTATGGCACGGCGGAATGGGAGAAAATGTTGGAGGGTAAAGCGGTTCAAAGTATGAGCCGCCGAGGAAATTGCTACGATAATGCGGTGATTGAAAGTTTTTTTGCGATACTAAAATCAGAGTGTTTTTATTCACGGAGCTATCATTCAATCGCTGAATTACAGGCTGAAATTGAAGAATATTTGGTGTATTACAATCAAGAACGAATTAAACTCGATTTAAAAGGATTGAGCCCGGTGCAATACCGAGCTCAATATTTAAGTTAACTAACCTGTCCAACTTTTTGGGGGCAGATCAAAGTGCGGTCAAATCAAATTGACCGCATTTTTTTTAGCAAACGCCTTGTTTTTGCCGAACATTTTCCTCATATCTTTGTCAGACGAGACACTTTTTTGACACAAATTTACTTGGAGAGATTATGAAAAAAAGACATTTCGTATTAAGCGGTATCGTGTTAGGTTTAAGCGTTTTAAGCAGTTCTTTCAGCACGCAAGCAAGCTTGCCGAGTTTTATCAGCGAACAAAACAGCTTGGCGCCAATGTTGGAAAAAGTACAACCGGCGGTAGTGACAATTTCCGTGGAAGGCAAAGTCAAAAATACCGGACGCTCCGCCCTACCGGACGACATCCCGGAAGAATTTAAATTCTTCTTCGGCGATCAATTTGCCGATCAATTCGGTAGCCGTCGTGATGGCGGACGCAACTTTCGCGGCTTAGGTTCCGGTGTAATTATTGATGCGGATAAAGGCTACGTATTGACCAATAATCACGTGATTAACGAAGCGGATAAAATTAACGTTACATTACAAGACGGACGTGAATTTAAAGCGAAATTAGTGGGTAAAGACGAGCAATCGGACATCGCGCTGCTTCAAATTGAAAAACCGACCCATCTAACCGCCCTAAAATTTGCCGATTCCGATAAATTACGCGTGGGCGATTTTACCGTTGCGATCGGCAATCCCTTTGGTTTAGGGCAAACTGTGACGTCGGGAATCATTTCCGCATTGGGACGTTCGACCGGTTCCGACAGCGGTGCCTACGAAAACTATATTCAAACCGATGCGGCGGTAAACCGCGGTAACTCCGGCGGCGCCTTAGTAAATTTAAACGGCGAATTGATCGGCATTAACACCGCAATTATCTCCCCGAGCGGCGGCAATGCGGGCATCGCCTTTGCGATTCCAAGCAACCAGGCAAATAACATCGTGCAACAAATTTTAGCATTCGGCGAAGTGCGCCGTGGCTTGCTTGGTATTAAAGGCGGCGAGCTGAATGCGGACCTCGCTAAAGCCTTCAATGTCAACGCGCAACAAGGCGCTTTTGTCAGCGAAGTGTTACCGGGTTCAGCGGCGGAAAAAGCCGGCATCAAAGCGGGCGATGTCATCACTGCAATGAACGGACAAAAAATTTCCAGCTTTGCGGAAATGCGTGCCAAAATCGCGACTACCGGCGCGGGCAAAGAAATTGAACTCACTTATCTACGCGACGGCAAATCGCAAGATGTAAACGTTACATTACAAGCGGACGACGGCAAAACCGCGGGGGCAAGCAAAATCGAATTGCAAGCTTTAGACGGCGCAGAACTCAGCGACTATAACGGCAAAGGCGTGAAAGGCGTTGAAATCGGCAAGGTACAACCGAATTCTTTGGCTGCCCAACGTGGTTTGAAAGCGGGTGATATTATCATCGGCGTAAATCGTCAAGCGGTGAAAAATACGCAAGATTTGCGCAAAGTGTTGGAAGATAAACCGTCCGCCGTTGCATTAAATATTTTGCGCGGCAACAGTAATTTCTATTTACTGGTTCAATGAGGTAGCCAAATAGCACCGCATTGAATTCAGTTAAATTCAGTCAATTTTAAAACTATTTTTAAACGGCATTTTAATGAAACTAAAATGCCGTTTTTTACGGGAAGAATTAGGGAAAATCATGCCGCTATGCTATAATTCGCGCAATTTTTTTGAGCGAAAAAGGAATATCAATGACGGATTCAATCCAATCATCCATTACCTCTGTCAATATTGAAGAAGAACTCAAATCTTCCTATCTCGACTACGCGATGTCGGTCATCGTTGGACGAGCTTTGCCCGATGTGCGTGATGGCTTAAAACCGGTGCATCGCCGCGTATTGTTCTCAATGGATCGCGAAGGCAATACAGCGAATAAAAAATATGTGAAATCGGCTCGTGTGGTGGGTGATGTAATCGGTAAATATCACCCGCACGGTGATTCTGCCGTGTACGACACCATCGTGCGTATGGCGCAACCGTTCTCTCTTCGTTATATGTTGGTTGATGGTCAGGGCAACTTCGGTTCGATCGATGGCGATGCGCCGGCGGCGATGCGTTATACCGAAGTGCGTATGCAAAAAATCACGCAAGCCTTATTAACGGATTTGGATAAAGAAACCGTAAATTTCTCGCCTAACTATGACGGCGAATTGATGATTCCAGACGTATTGCCGACCCGTATTCCGGCGCTTTTGGCGAACGGTTCTTCCGGTATTGCCGTGGGGATGGCAACCAATATCCCGCCGCACAATTTAAACGAAGTATTAAACGGCTGCTTGGCGTATATTGACAATAACGAGATCACGATTGATGAACTCATGCAACATATTCCGGGCCCGGACTTTCCAACCGCCGCGTTAATTAATGGTCGCAAAGGCATTGAGGAAGCCTACCGTACCGGTCGAGGTAAAGTTTATGTTCGTGCACGTGCAGCGGTCGAAACCAATGATAAAGGCCGCGAGCAAATCATCGTGTCTGAATTGCCGTACCAAGTCAACAAAGCGAAATTAGTAGAAAAAATTGCAGAATTAATTCGCGAGAAAAAAATCGAAGGCATCAGCAATATCACCGACCTTTCTAACAAAGAAGGGATCCGCATTGAAATCGACATCAAACGCGATGCAGTCGGCGAAGTGGTATTAAATCACCTTTACTCGCTTACCCAAATGCAAGTTACGTTCGGCATTAACATGGTGGCGTTGGATCACGGTCAGCCGCGTTTGTTCAACTTAAAAGAAATCATTGAAGCCTTCGTCTTGCATCGTCGCGAAGTGGTGACCCGTCGTTCGATCTTCGAACTTCGTAAAGCGCGCGAACGTACCCATATTTTAGAAGGCTTGGCGGTGGCGCGTTCGAATATCGATGAAATGATTTCTATCATTCGTAATTCGAAAAATCGTGAAGAAGCGGCAAATGCCATTAGTTCACGCTCTTGGGCTCTGCACAGCGACATTATCAATTTACTAGATATATCCGCAAAACCGGATGATTTAGAAGAAAACCTTGGTATTCAAGGCGAGCAATATTATTTGTCGCCGGCTCAAGTAAACGCAATTTTAGAGCTTCGCTTACATCGTTTAACCGGCATTGCTTTTGAAGAAGTCGTTGCAGAGTATCAAGAATTATTGGTAAAAATTGCCGATCTTCTGCATATTTTAAGCAGCGCGGAACGCTTAATGGAAGTGATTCGCGAAGAATTAACAGAAGTGAAAAGTCAATTTGGTGATGAGCGCCGCACCGAAATTACCAGCGCTTCCGGCGATATTGATTTGGAAGATCTTATCGCGCAAGAAGACGTGGTAGTGACGCTTTCTCATGAAGGTTACGTGAAATATCAACCACTAACCGACTACGAGGCACAACGTCGCGGCGGTAAAGGAAAATCCGCAACGAAGATGAAAGAAGAAGATTTCATCGAAAAACTGCTTGTGGCAAATACCCACGATACGATCCTCTGCTTCTCTAGCCGCGGGCGTTTATACTGGTTGAAAGTGTATCAACTTCCACAAGCCAGTCGTGGCGCACGCGGTCGTCCGATTGTAAATATTTTGCCGTTACAAGAAAATGAACGGATTACCGCAATTCTGCCGGTTTCCGCATATGAAGAAGATAAATTCGTGGTGATGGCAACAGCCGGCGGTATTGTGAAGAAAATCGCCCTTACCGAATTCAGCCGCCCGCGTTCAAACGGCATTATTGCCCTTAACTTACGTGACGAAGACGAGCTTATCGGCGTGGATCTCACCGACGGCAGTAACGAAATTATGTTGTTCTCTGCGCAAGGTCGCGTGGTGCGTTTCGCAGAAAGCGCAGTACGTGCGATGGGACGTTTAGCAACAGGCGTGCGCGGCATTAAACTGGCACTTACCAGTGAAATATCCGATGACGAAAGCGCGATCGAAATTGAGGAGGTGTCCGATGATAATGCAGAAGAAACCCTTGATCTCAATATCGACAAAGTAGTTTCTTTGGTTATTCCGAAAAATGACGGTGCAATTTTAACCGCAACTCAAAATGGCTACGGCAAACGTACTCAATTAAGCGAATACCCAACCAAATCTCGCAACACTAAAGGGGTAATCTCGATCAAAGTCAGCGAGCGTAACGGTAAAGTAGTCGCTGCGACTCAAGTGGAAGAAACCGACCAAATTATGTTGATCACCGATGCGGGAACCTTGGTTCGTACGCGTGTGAGCGAAGTCGGCATTGTAGGCCGTAACACCCAAGGTGTACGCTTAATTCGCACCGCAGACGACGAACACGTAGTCAGCCTTGAACGCGTTTGTGATGCCGATGAAGATGTATCGGAAGACGCAGATTCGGAAGAATAATCTGAAACCAAAAAGTGCGGGATTTTCCCGCACTTTTTGGTTTATTAAAATAGCACCGCATTGAAACCATATCCACAAGCGGCAAAATGATTCTGTTTTTCCATTAAACGAACAACATCCAAAGCGGTAAACAAGAGGCGATAAAAAGCAAGATAAACAGGCTGTTGGTGCTTAACGTCCATTTTTGCAAGCTATGAATCACCAAAATCGCCGCAATAGCAAAATGGCAGACAAAATAAATGGCATACGCAAAAACACCTTCAGCGTTCGGTTCATTTTCGCCGCCGAGCAGTATGAGGATGAAAATTAGCACCGCATTAAAGGCAAGCAGGAGAACCATCGTAGGCGGCAATAAGGCGATAAAACCTTGCAAACGATTACGCGCAATGACTAAAGTTAAATTCACCAGTACCACGCCGGTGAGCATTGGTGCAAGCGGGTTATATTCGACGAAGGCGCCCGATGGCAATATACCGAATAACATCAAATAAGTTAACAAACCAAAGCCCGCCACCAACGCTGCCATGCGTAAAAAGCCGTTACGCAAATTATGCGCTTTCGGTTGTTTGTAAATAAAATAAACAACGGACAAGCCACATAAACTCATCAGATTGGTCAGCGTATAGTGGTAAGCCGGTAACAAACTGATCACCAACCAAACCATCCAGTAAAGCGCAAAAACCAAATTTACTTTAACCAACCGAGCGCATTGCCCCGGACAAATTTCGCCTTTATAAAAAACCAACAAAGAAAGCAATTGCGCCGTTAACACGCCCACCGCCAAATGTGGAATGGCTTGTGGCTGTAATTGTAAGGAAAACATAAAAAGATCCACCGCCAGCACCATACCGATGGACAGTACAGCAAGCAATGCCGCGCGAAAAGTTGAAGAATGTTCCGACATAACCTAAACCTATGCAAAAATAATGCGCCATTATGCTAAAAATCAGCCTTGTTTTAAAGTAGAATGAGCCCGCTTTTAATCGCACCTTTGCATGTTTAACAAGGCTTCACAAGGAACATTAAATGTTACTCAGCGTTTTATACATTATCGGTATCACTGCCGAAGGAATGACGGGCGCTTTAGCCGCCGGTAGAGAAAAAATGGATATTTTCGGCGTAATTATCATTGCTTCGGTAACCGCCATCGGTGGCGGCTCGGTGCGCGATGTGTTACTTGGGCACTACCCGCTTGGCTGGGTGAAACATCCCGAATATTTTTTAATGGTGGCGACCGCAGCCGTCATTACTGTATATGTGGCGCCATTTATTAATCACTTTATGCGCTATTTTCGCACCATTTTCTTAGTGTTGGACGCCATGGGTTTGGTGGTATATTCCATCATCGGGGCGCAAATCGCCATGGATATGGGATACAGCTTAACAATCGTCTGTATTGCCGGCTGTATCACCGGAGCTTTCGGTGGTGTATTACGAGATTTGCTTTGCAACCGTATTCCTCTCGTATTCCAAAAAGAACTCTACGCCAGCGTTGCCTTGTTCGCCACGCTCATTTATTACGCTTTCAGTATGCTGCAAATGGAACACAATCTCGCTGTACTCCTCACCTTAATAAGCAGCTTTACCTTACGCATTTTGGCGATTCGTTTCGAATGGGGCTTACCGGTGTTTAACTATCAAGATCTCACGCCACAAGAACAAGATAAATTACCTAAAAAAAAGAAATAGCGGTAATGACACAAAACCGAAATTACGGCGTGCCGCGCGGCTGTGGAATTTATCTAAAGCTTAAGTCTTTTCATTTTTCTCTATTCAAAACAGCACCGCATTCAAAGCCGTTCCAATGCGGTGCTGTTGAGCGATCTCAGCGTATTGGAAATAACAGATCGATTTGATGAAAAAATCCTGCGTTCAATCGGACATAAAAAACCGCACTTCAGTCTCCTAAAGTGCGGTTGTTTTTAGCGCGTTTTACAACGCTTTTAAAATATCCTCTACCCGTTCTTTCGCATCACCAAAAAGCATTTGCGTGTTTTCTTTGAAGAACAACGGATTTTGTACGCCGGCATAGCCCACCGCCATCGAACGCTTGAAGACGATTACATTTTGAGCTTTCCACACTTCCAATACCGGCATACCGGTGATTGGGCTGTTCGGATCTTCCATCGCCGCTGGGTTTACCGTGTCGTTGGCGCCAATAACCAATACCACATCGGTATCGGCAAAATCGTCATTGATTTCGTCCATTTCAAGCACCACGTCGTAAGGCACTTTCGCTTCCGCTAACAGTACGTTCATATGGCCCGGTAAACGGCCGGCAACCGGATGAATACCGAAGCGTACATTCACGCCGCGTTCGCGCAGTTTCGCGGTTAGATCGGCAACCGGATATTGCGCTTGCGCGACCGCCATACCGTATCCTGGCGTGATAATGACAGAATTGGCATTTTTCAACAATTCCGCCACCTCTTCTGCCGTAGTTTCGCGATGCTCGCCTTGTTCTTCATCGGAAGATACTTGAACATCGTTACCAAAACCACCGGCGATGACGCTGATAAATGAACGGTTCATCGCTTTACACATAATGTAAGAAAGAATCGCACCGGAAGAACCTACCAGGGCACCGGTCACGATAAGCAAGTCGTTGTTCAACATAAAACCCGCCGCGGCCGCCGCCCAACCGGAATAGGAGTTAAGCATTGACACCACCACCGGCATATCCGCACCGCCTATAGACGCCACTAAATGCCAGCCGAATGCAAGGGCAATCGCCGTCATTAGTAATACCGGGAAAATATTATCCGGATTGTTTAAGAACGCCACCATCAATAAAGCAGACACCACTAATGCTGCTAAATTGAGTTTATGACGATGTGGCAACATGAGCGCTTTTGAATTGATTTTGCCGCTAAGTTTACCGAACGCGACTACGGAACCGGTAAAGGTGACCGCACCGATAAAGATGCCGAGGAACACTTCTATATTGTGGATGTTGCTCAACACCGCTTGTTCGGCGATAAACGCCGCTTGCGCCACCGCATCCAACCCTTCCGGCAGCACCGCATTGTGATGTAAACCGTAGCTGTTAAAACCTACCAGCACCGCAGCCAAACCCACAAAACTGTGAAGAATCGCCACTAGTTCCGGCATTTCGGTCATTTCAACTTTTAATGCGCGTTGTACGCCGATTGCCCCACCGATAATCATTGCGATGATGATCCAGAATGTGCCTTCTGAATGCGGCCCGAAAATGGTGGCGATAAGGGCGATTGTCATCCCGACAATCCCGAACCAGCAACCCGCTTTGGCGGTTTCATGTTTAGAAAGACCGGCCAAACTCATGATGAAAAGTAATGCTGCCAAAATATACGCAGCCTGTACTAAACCTTCAGACATTGTGCGCTCCTTAACCTTTTCTAAACATTGCTAACATACGTTGTGTCACGCGGAAGCCACCAAAAATATTGATGCTTGCCACCAAAATTGCCACAAAGGCAAGTGCGCTAATAAAGAAGTTGCCTTGACCGATTTGCAATAACGCACCCACGATGATAATACCGGAAATCGCATTGGTGACCGCCATTAATGGGGTGTGAAGTGCATGGCTGACGTTCCAAACTACGTAATAACCCACTACACAAGCCAATACAAACACGGTGAAGTGTGATAAGAAGGCTGCCGGTGCCACAGAAGCTAACCACAGAAACAACACGCCGACACCTGCCATTACGCCGTATTTCACGAGCGGATCAGCCGGTTTGGCTTCTTTTTTCTCGACTGCCGGCGCCGCTTTTGCTTCTTGTTTTGGTTGAGCGGATACTTGGATTTGTGCTGGCGGAATTTCTTCCCCATCACGCACCACGGTCACACCACGTAATACCACATCGTCAAAATCAATATTGATGTTGCCATCTTTCTCTTTGCACAACAGTTTCAATAAATTCACTAAGTTTGTGCCGTAAAGTTGAGAAGATTGCGTTGGCAAACGGCTTGGGAAATCGGTGTAACCGATAATTTTCACTTGGTTTTCTGTGGTCACCACTTTACCGGCTTCGGTATATTCGCAGTTACCACCCGTTGCTGCCGCCAAATCCACAATCACCGAACCCGGTTTCATGGAATCCACCATTTCTTTGGTAATTAAACGTGGCGCCGGTTTACCCGGAATCGCTGCGGTGGTGATAATAATATCCACTTCTTTGGCTTGTTCTGCATAAAGCGCCATTGCACGACGGTTGAATTCTTCCGACATCACTTTCGCATAACCATCACCGCTGCCGCCTTCTTCTTTGAAATCGATTTCTAAGAAGCTTGCCCCCATACTTTGCACTTGCTCTTTCACTTCAGGACGAGAGTCAAAAGCACGCACAATCGCACCAAGGCTGTTTGCCGCACCGATTGCCGCCAAGCCCGCGACGCCTGCACCGATCACCAACACTTTAGCCGGCGGGACTTTACCTGCCGCGGTAATTTGACCGGTGAAGAAACTGCCAAACTCGTGGGCGGCTTCAATCACCGCACGATAACCGGAAATATTCGCCATAGAGGAAAGCGCATCCAAAGCTTGCGCACGTGAAATCCGCGGCACCGCATCCATCGCAAGTACATTGATTTTCTTCGTGGTCAGTTTTTTCATGAGCTCCGGATTTTGCATACGCCAAATGAAGCTCACAAGCGTCGCGCCCTCTTTCATTTGGGCAATTTCTTCATCCGTTGGCGGATTCACCTTAAAGATAATATCCGCTTGCCAAATTTCAGCTGCCGTGCCAATTTTCGCGCCCGCGTCTAAAAATGCTTGATCCTCAAAACTCGCTTTAAAACCTGCATCGTGTTCCACGATCACGTCAAAGCCCAATTTCAAGATCTGCTGAACCGTTTTCGGCGTCGCCGCCACACGGCTTTCATTATCAAGCAGCTCTCTTGGTACACCAATTAACATACTGTTTCCCTCTGTTTGATGATTGGGTTGATGATTGCGAAATGGGCTGCCCCATTTTCCTGTAAATGACAAACGTCAAGCGGCATTCACTCTATCACTGTTCCCTTTAAAAGAGGTAGGCTTTTTTAACTGGTTTTACAAGATATTGCGATAGGTTGCATAAAAATGAAGGAAAATGCGGCAAACAACATTGTCCCGGGCCAATTTATTCGTTTCAATGCGGTGCTATTTCAAGAGTTCAATGCGGTGCTATTTTATGGGGAGCGTAATTTGTCATGCACAAAACCAGCTCGCAAGAATTTTGTATCAGTTGCCATTCTATGAATCAGCCTAAGGAAGAATGGGAAAGTTCCAGCCATTTTTCTAATGCAAAAGGCATTCGTGCGGAGTGTGCCGACTGTCATGTTCCTCAAAAAGATGTTTGGTATGAAATGCAGGGCAATATCCACTCGCCTTGGTAACACCGCATCCGTATTACCGCTTGCATAGCCAATTGGCGCACACTTCTCTACGCCAAAAATACGCGGTCAACGATCGTGAGCCGGTAATGATTCACCCGGAAGATGCCGCAGCGCGTGGCATTAAAGACGGCGACATCGTGCGCATTCACAGCAAACGCGGACAAGTGCTTGCCGGTGCCGTGGTGACGGAAAACATCATCAAAGGCACGGTGGCGCTTCACGAAGGCGCGTGGTATGACCCGATGGATTTAGGCGAAAGCGAAAAACCATTGTGCAAAAACGGCTGCCCGAACGTGCTTACCCGCGACGAAGGCACGTCCAAACTGGCACAAGGTAACTCGCCAAATACTTGTATCGTACAAGTAGAAAAATTCACAGGCCAAGCGCCTGAAGTCACTGTGTTTAAACAACCAAAACACGCAGCGTAAAAACATCGTAAAAAACGACCGCACTTTGATTGATAGGATCAAAGTGCGGTCTTCTTTTTAGTTATTTTTTCTTGTTATTGTCAGCTCGTTACTATGCTTTGTGCATATTTCTCAGCAAAGCAATTTCCCGCTCTAAGCCTAGAATAATTTTATCTTTTTGTGCCAATAGCTCGTCTTTATGAGAAATAATTAATTGCAATTGTTGAATGGCTTTTTCTAAATTATCATTACCGACAGCGAATAAGAAATTATTTGAATTTGTTGATTCTGTGACTGAATTATTAAAATAAACTTTTTCAGATTCCCCATAAGAAAGCAATTCGCAAATATCCATATCAAACACTTCAGAAATTTGCTCCAAACGTGGCAGATTTGAACGCACTTCACCTCGTTCAATTTTGGCATAACCGGTCACCGACATGCCTAATTTATCCGCCATATTTTCTTGAGATAATTGGTGTTGTTCACGTAATTGACGAATTTTTTCATTAATTTTCATATTCTACTCTCGCAAGGTAAATAACTACCGCAATTCGGTAACCTTCTGTAATTATTGGTTAATTGTACACAAATTAGCGAAAAATTATAATTCTTTTGCTTTTTAATCCTACATTTATTACAGAGGTCTTACATGAACTTTAAAAATACAACCATTGCAGCAGCAATTTTATTTTCCCTTACTGCCTGTGGAAGCAGTAGTGGAGGCTCTAACACGGTTGATAACAAACCGACTGCTAAAAATGAACAAACCCAACAACAAGTAGCAGACGCCAAAAAAGCTGAAGAAGCACGTAAAGCTGAAGAAGCTCGTAAAGCTGAAGAAGCTCGTAAAGCCGAAGAAGCACGTAAAGCCGAAGAAGCACGTAAAGCTGAAGAAGCACGCAAAGCTGAAGAAGCACGCAAAGCTGAAGAAGCACGCAAAGCCGAAGAAGCTCGTAAAGCCGAAGAAGCTCGTAAAGCTGAAGAAGCTCGTAAAGCCGAAGAAGCTCGTAAGGCTGAAGAAGCTCGTAAGGCTGAAGAAGCTCGTAAAGCCGAAGAAGCTCGTAAAGCCGAAGAAGCTCGTAAAGCCGAAGAAGCTCGTAAAGCTGAAGAAGCACGCAAAGCTGAAGAAGCTCGTAAAGCTGAAGAAGCTCGTAAAGCTGAAGAAGCTCGTAAAGCTGAAGAAGCTCGTAAAGCTGAAGAAGCTCGTAAAGCTGAAGAAGCTCGTAAAGCTGAAGAAGCTCGTAAAGCTGAAGAAGCTCGTAAAGCTGAAGAAGCTCGTAAAGCTGAAGAAGCACGTAAAGCTGAAGAAGCACGTAAAGCCGAAGAAGCTCGTAAAGCCGAAGAAGCTCGTATCGCACAAAAAACTGCTGAATTAATTGAATTAGCCAAAAATAGTGGGCTAAATGATGAAGAAGCAAAACAATTTGCGCAAGATAACATTAATAATGCAGACAATGTATCAAAAACTAATTTACAACGCTCTCTCAAAGTAAAAAAATTAACCCAACTTGCTATTGCTGAAGGTCTTAATAATTCTCAAGCGACTGATTTTGCTAAAAACAATATAGGTTCCAGTGAAGACACTGTAAAAGCTAGCCTTGAAACACTTATCATCAATAATGCTAAAGGAATTTATAATGGACAATATGGTAATGGACTCAAGCAAAACCAATATGCAACATCAAGTAGCTCTTCATCTCAATGCATAAATGGACATTGCTATTCAGTACGAGAAACTATTACTACCGGCAAAGCAATCTATAACCAACCGTATTCAATTATTGTTGCAGATACTAAATCAGGTGTTCGTAATTTTTCTAGTATTAATGAACTATCGAATGTACAAATTACTGGTCTAAAAACAAAATTAGAAGCGATTCCAACAGAAGGAACAGCTAATTATAGTGGTAAAGCATTTGATGCCGAAAATAATGGAGCACTAGATTACAATGTTAATTTTGCAAATAAAACAGGCTCAGGAACTATTACCGGCTTAGGAAATAACATTACATTAGAACAGGGTTCTATTTCAGGCTCTGGTATTTCATCTAGTGCAACCCAAGGTTACAAATCAGGTTCTTATTCTTTAGATTTCTTTGGTAAAAATGCGGAAGAAATTAGCGGTAAAGTCTCTCTTGATGGAAAAGATACAGTCGGCTTCGGCGGCACACGTGGTGAAATTCAAAAATAAACTTTTCCTTTAATATAAAAATGCCGTTTGAACTTCGGTTTAAACGGCATTACTTTCTAATCGACTATGAAAAAACTTCCCTATTTTATCATTCTACTTCCCTTAGCTACTCAAGCCGAAACCTTCCAAGCACCACAGCCTGTTTTCTTTGAAAAGAATATTGTGCCAAAAACCGAAGAGCCACAGATAAAAACGCAGGAGAAATCCACCGCACTTTCAGCACCGATGACATTTGAACCCAATGACAATACCCAAACTAAATTGGAAAAACTGATCAACTATAGTGTGGTAAAACAACAATGGGGGATATTGAAACAAACGTTGCCGCTTTATCAATCGCAACCTCAGTACGATGTTACGCTATATCGTTATGCCCTAGGGGCAATGTTGAGGACAGAGCGTGACTACAACGGTGCAATTGCGCTTTATCAAAAAATCCTTCACGACAAACCGGAACTGGCTTATCCACGTTTTGATTTGGGCGTGATGCTATTTGAAAATAAACAATATCACCAAGCAGCGATTGAACTTGAGCGGGCAATGTCAGATTTATCTCCACCCATGCAACAATTTGCTCAGCGTTATTTGGCTTCCATGAAAGAACGCCAAGACTGGAAAGCGGATGTAGAATGGCAATATACCCAAACCGATAACGTGAATAACGCCTCATCTCAACAAGATATTTTGTTAGGTAAATTGCGTTTTAAAAAAGACAAAGAATCTTTGCCACAAAAAGCGCATGGTTTTCGTTATGGGCTGGGTCTAAGCCGTGAAATCAATGTCGCCGGTAATCATTTTTTGACCTTAAACAGCCGTTTTGGCGGCGTGCATTATTGGGACAATCAAGATTACAGCGAAAAATCACTTTACGCTGCATTGGGCTATCGTCATCGTTCCGCCTTACAATCTTTAGGATTGACGCCGTTTTTTGAGCAAAATTGGTTAGGCGCACCACGTTATAGCCAAAATTATGGCATTACCGCAGATTTACGCCGTGAATTAACCGCACTTTGGTCGCTCTCCGGCACGCTTTCCCACACGCAAAAACGCTATGCAGATGCCAACGTTGCACGCCGTCATAACGGCTATGTCAACGGTGCAACGCTGGCATTAAGTTATCAGGCAAAGGCGAATTGGTTACTTTTCGGCGGTGTAGAAGGCAGCCTAGATCGCAGTAAAGACAAAGCAGAATCCTCGCTTCGTCGCGGTGTTAATCTCGGCACCGTCTGGCAAATCAAGGATTTCGCGACACGCTTAAGTATTCGGTATGTCAAACGTGACTTTCGGGCAAAAAACTTCTATTTCCCAACAAAAAAACGACAAGATAAGGAATATGATTTTAACGCTACCCTATGGCATAACAAACTGCAATGGAAAGGCTTTATTCCTAAGTTAAATTATCGTTATCGTAAAATTGACAGTAATATTCCTGAATTTTATTCGCGCAAAAGTGGGGAATGGTTTTTGTCTGTTGAGCGTAGTTTCTAGCCAAATGCGTTGAAAATCCATGCGAAAAAATGACCGCACTTTTGCATATCTTGCTCAAAGTGCGGTTTATTTTTAATGTGTTTTTACTTTTCGGTAGCATCACCAGTCAACCGTGCAATTTCCTGTTTTAATGCATAAGGCATATGCCGTGGGCCGTGTACGGCAGTGACACCGAATTGCGCCATTTTCGCGCGTGGAATGAGATTTTTATCATATTCTTTCAAGCAACGAATTTTCATCACCCGCTTCACCTGTAAATCATCCGTGCGTTTTTGCCGATACGGAATGTTTACCTCCAACACCAAACATTTATAGCGAATAGCCCCTGTAGGTTCAGTGACGTACATATACACAATGTCATCCACGGCAATATTGTTGCTCTGCTTCCAATAAATTTCGCCACCTTCGCGCAAGTCTTTCTCTACATCGTAATATTTCGGGTTGGCCGGCACGATCCATTCTGTATAACGCACGATCCCCAGTTGCTTCTTCACTTGTCGGGTAGCGGTGAGATCAAAACTGGCATTTAATAAAAACAGTATGGTGTCTTTTTCTACGGAGCCGTCTAGCAACACCGTCAGCCAATGATTTTTATTCATGTGGTACGCCGGTAAAAAACCGGCTTGCGGCAAAAATAAACTGAGCATTTCAGGGGAACATTTCACATTCATCACCGGCATTTTTCCTGTGCCGCTCAGCCCTAATGAGGCTTTTTCCACGTTCATCAGAATGGCATACCATTTACGGTTATCCTGATGGCGTAACACGGCATAATCCGGGTAGGACTTCCAAAGATATTCGGGCTGAGTGCCGTATTGTTTCAAAACATAATCGAATACCTGTTTAGCTAAATCTTGTTTTGCCATGTTAACCTCCTGTTTATTGCAGTGGTTTTATTCTACGCTGAAAATGGGGCGATGTTCGATAAAAATGCCGATAAAGCCGCCCTGCCAAAATAGCACCGCATTGAAGCCGCTTTATCTGCGCCCCCAATGCGGTGCTGTTTGGAGGCTTCAATGCGGTGCTGTTTGGAGGCTTCAATGCGGTGCTGTTTGGAGGCTTCAATGCGGTGCTGTTTCAGTAGTTCAATGCGCATCCGTTTTCTTTCTTTCCATCATCCCACAAAAAATGGCGGATAAAATCCGCCATTCTTAAAAATCACCAATAAAACTATTTTGCTAAACATTGCGCATAGCTTTCCGCCGTCGCCTGCAAGAAATTCGCATAAGATCCCGCACCTAGCGCCACGCTATCACCAATCGGATCAAGTTTTCCGACATTCACTTTGGTGCTTTGCGCAAGAGATTCAATCACTTTCGGCGTAAATTGCGGTTCGGCGAAAAGGCAGTTTACACGATGCTCCTCGATTTCCTCTTTAATGTGCGCAATCGTTTTCGCGCCAGGGGCGACAAGCGGGTTAACGGTGAAATAGCCGCTTTGTTTTAAGCCGTAGGCATCATTGAAATAACCGTAGGCATCATGAAAAACAAAAAAGCCTTTATCGGCAAACGGTGCAAGTTGCGCTTTGATTTTATCGCTTTGTTCTGCCAATGTACGGTTGAAATTCGCTAAATTTTGTGCGATGAGCGCTTTTTTATCGGGGAACTGCTCGGTTAATTTATCCGCGACTTTTTGCGCCACGATTTGGCTAATTGCCGGCGAATACCACACATGCCAATTGGTGGTTAACCCTTCATCACCGTGATCATGATGATGTTCATGTTCATGTTCATGCTTATGTTCATGCTTATGTTCGTGCTTATGAGCATGCTCGCCTTCTTCATGAAAATGTTCGTGGTGGGCTTTCGTTAATAATGGTTCCACATCCGCCAAATCGGCAATAGTAATCACTTTTTTGCGATCGATTTGGCTCACCGGTTTATCCAAGAACGAATCAATATCTTCGCCCACCCAAAGTACCAGATCAGCCGCTTTCACTTTTTGAATATCGGACAATTTCAAGCTGTAATCATGCGGCGATGCGCCGGCCGGAACTAAAACTTGGGTGTCGGTTACACCGTCGGCGATGGAAGAGGCAATAAAGCCAAGAGGCTTGACGGAAGCCAATACTTCGGCATTTGCCAACATCGGCAAAGCCAAAAGTGCAGTAGAAATTGCACTGATTTTTAATGCTGTTTTCATTTTGTATCCTAACTTTAGTTGTGAATAATTCTCAAATAGGCGTAAAAGACTACGCTTTTTTAACTAAATTGCAATGATTTTATGGAAAGATTTGATGAGACTTTTTCATTAAAAAACGAATTAAATTTCATAAAGAAGAAAATTTGCCGATCTGTTTCCAATAGAGCTGGAGAAAAATATTGCCCAAAAACACTATTCGTGGACGTATTTCAAGAATTCGTTTCTTATTGAACTTAAGATAAGAATAACTTTCAAGAGGAGAGAATATAGGCTGCTATTTTTAATTTTGTGGCTATTAAATGGTGCCCGAAGCCAGACTTGAACTGGCACGCCTCGAAAGGCGAGGGATTTTAAATCCCTTGTGTCTACCGATTCCACCACTCGGGCATAGACAACTGATATTTGATGGAGGCGTGTCCCGGAGTCGAACCGAGCTACATGGATTTGCAATCCAGTGCATAACCGCTTTGCTAACACGCCGTTGAATGGAGCGGGAAACGAGGCTCGAACTCGCGACCCCGACCTTGGCAAGGTCGTGCTCTACCAACTGAGCTATTCCCGCATGTACCTTTTTGGTGGTGCGCATTTTACGGAAATTTGGAAATCTGTCAATCGACGATTTGAAAATTATTTTTAAGCGTTTAAAAAAACTGCATTTTGTTTAAATTATTAACAGCAAATAACGAAGTGGCTAATTTCCCCGCTATTTTTTAATTTCTTCTTTTATCACTTTGGCCTTTGTGCCAAAATGCCGGCTGTATTTTTTCCACAAAAGTATGCTTACTTTTCAGTTATTTTCAGAGGGCATTATGACAACACCACGATACGCTATCGATACTCTACTCGCGCAGGCCGGTAACCGCAGTGACCAACATACCGGCACAGTTTCAACCCCAATTTATCTTTCCACTGCCTACGGCCACCGCGGCATAGGCGAAAGCACCGGTTTTGACTACACACGCACCAAAAACCCGACGCGCAGCGTGTTGGAAGACACAATCGCGCAATTAGAAAACGGCGATCGCGGTTTCGCCTTTTCTTCCGGTATGGCCGCGATCCAAGTTTTAATGACATTATTCAGCGCACCGGACGAATGGATCATTTCCAGTGATGTATATGGTGGCACTTATCGTTTACTTGATTTCTCTTATAAAAATAATAACAGCGTAAAACCGGTTTATGTGAACACCGCATCGACGGCTGAAATTGAAGCGGCAATCACGCAAAATACCAAAGCGATTTTCATCGAAACCCCCTCTAACCCATTAATGGAAGAATGCGACGTAGCAGAAATCGCCAAACTCGCGAAAAAACACCATCTGTTGTTAATCGTCGATAATACGTTCCTTACGCCCGTACTTTCCCGTCCATTAAATTTAGGTGCAGATATCGTAATCCATAGCGGCACTAAATATATCGCCGGCCATAACGATGCGTTGGTCGGTTTAATTGTGGCTAAGGGACAAGAACTGTGCGAACGCATTGCCTATATTCAAAATGGTGCGGGTGCGGTGCTCTCTCCATTTGATTCTTGGCTTACCATACGCGGAATGAAAACCCTTTCGTTACGTATGCAACGCCATCAAGATAACGCTCGGGAAATTGCCGAATTTTTAAAAACGCAACCGCAAGTGGATTCCGTACTTTACCCAAATAAAGGCGGAATGCTTTCTTTCCGTTTGAAAAATGAAAATTGGGTGAATACCTTTCTAAAATCCATCAAACTGATTACTTTCGCGGAAAGTCTCGGCGGAACCGAAAGTTTTATTACATATCCAGCGACTCAAACCCACATGGATATTCCGGAAAGCGAGCGCATAGCGCGCGGTATTACCAATACTTTGCTACGTTTTTCGGTGGGTATCGAAAACGCGGAAGACATTAAAGCGGACTTACTACAGGCTTTTACTCACTTGAAATAGTCTCGGAGGCGATATGAAAATTGCGGTTTACAGCACAAAAAGTTACGACCGTAAATATTTTGAATTAATCAACGCAAAATACGGTTTCGAGCTTGAATTTTTCGATTTCATGTTGAACGAAAGTACTGCGCGTTTGGCGGAACATTGCGAAGTAGTGTGCATTTTCGTGAATGACGATGGCAGTCGAAAAGTATTGGAAAAACTGGCTGTTCTCGGCGTAAAAATTATCGCCTTACGCTGCGCCGGTTTTAACAACGTCGATTTAAAAGCAGCGCAGGATCTCGGTATTCAAGTGGTACGTGTCCCCGCTTATTCGCCGGAAGCGGTAGCAGAACATACAGTCGGTTTAATGATGACGTTAAACCGCCGTATTCACCGCGCCTACCAACGTACCCGCGAAGCCAATTTCTCCCTTGAAGGGCTAATCGGTTTCAATATGCACGGCCGCACCGTGGGGGTGATTGGAACAGGCAAAATCGGCATTGCGGTAATGCGAATTTTGAAGGGATTTGGCATGCATATTTTGGCTTACGATCCATTCAAAAATCCGCAAGCGGAAGAGCTTGGCGCCAATTATGTAGAATTGGACGAGCTTTATGCCAAATCGCACGTGATCACGTTGCACTGTCCCGCCACACCAGAAAACTATCATTTGTTGAACCGTGAAGCTTTCGCCAAAATGCGCGACGGCGTAATGATCATTAACACCAGCCGTGGATCATTAATTGATACACCGGCTGCTATCGATGCCTTAAAACAACGCAAAATCGGCGCACTCGGCATGGACGTTTATGAAAACGAACGGGATTTATTCTTCGAAGACAAATCAAACGAAGTGATTCAAGATGACGTATTCCGTCGTTTGTCTTCATGCCATAACGTGTTATTAACCGGTCACCAAGCCTTTTTAACGGAGGAAGCCCTGACCAGCATCGCCGATGTTACACTTTCCAACATTTATAAACTCAAATCCGGCAAACCTTGCGAAAATGTCGTTTTAGCCTCTTAGTTTTAAGCGATTAAATTAATAACTGTACTTTAAAAAAGCGCGTGCTATTCTGAGCACGCTTACAATTCAGCAAATTGCCCAAATAGGGTGCAATATTTACTAACAAAGGAAATAAAAAATGAGCCAAGTACTACATACCACAGACGCAACCTTTGAAGCGGACGTATTAAAATCCGATCTTCCGGTATTAGTTGATTTCTGGGCGCCATGGTGCGGCCCTTGCAAAATGATTGCGCCGGTCTTAGACGAGCTTGCTCCAGCATTTGACGGCAAAGCGAAAATCGTGAAAATTAACGTGGATGAAAACCAAGGCGTGGCCGCACAGTACGGCGTGCGTAGCATTCCGACGTTACTTTTAGTGAAAAACGGCCAAGTAGTGGGAACACAAGTAGGCGCGTTACCAAAAGGTCAATTAGCCGCTTTCATTAATCAACATCTTTAATGTTATCCTAAAAAAACCTCTTATCTTAATAAGAGGTTTTTTCTTTCTCGGATCGTCTGATTTCTTCCACCGAAAGGACTTTCAATGCGGTGCTAATAAGCGACCTCGCTGCCGCCAAGGAAAATAAATCAAAACGGTGAATATCAAAGCTTCAATGCGGTGCTATTCGACGACCTCATTGAAGCATTTATTTTCGTCTTTTCTAACGTTTAATCGTTTTTCGATTTTCTTCCGTTTCCGGTTCAAGATCGAGTTTTGCCATTAACAGCTGATCACCATCTTCTTCCGGATTGCCTGTGACGAGTAGCTTGTCACCATAGAAAATGGAATTCGCCCCTGCCATAAAGCACATTGCCTGCATTTCTTCACTCATACCTTGGCGACCGGCAGACAAGCGTACATAACTTTTCGGCATGGTGATACGTGCCACAGCGATGGTACGTACGAATTCCGTCCAATCTAATTCCGCCGCGTCAGCCAACGGCGTACCTTCAATTTTGACTAATTGGTTAATCGGCACGGATTCCGGTTGCGGATCCAAATTAGCGAGACTAGCAATCAGCCCGGCACGTTCTTTGCGGGTTTCATTCATGCCCACAATTCCACCGCAACAGACTTTCAAGCCCGCTTTGCGCACTTTACCGAGCGTGCTGATGCGGTCGTCGAAACGGCGTGTGCCGATTACTTCGTCGTAATGTTCCGGTGCAGTGTCGATGTTATGGTTGTAATAATCCAAACCGGCATCTTTTAATTCTTCCGCCATGCCGTCTTGCAATAAACCAAAAGTGCCACAAGTTTCCATGCCAAGATCCTTCACCGCTTTAATGATTTCCGTCACTTTGGCGATGTCTTTTGGCTTCGGTCCGCGCCACGCTGCCCCCATGCAAAAGCGCCCCGCGCCACGCTCTTTAGCGATTTTTGCTTTGGCGACAATTTCCTCCACATCCAATAATTGCTGATTTTGTACGCCTGTTTGATAACGCGCCGACTGTGGGCAATAGCCGCAATCCTCCGGACAACCGCCGGTTTTAATCGACATCAGCGTAGAAAGTTGAATCGCTTGCGGATTAAAATATTCGCGGTGAACTTGCGCCGCGCGATAGATAAGCTCCAAAAATGGCGTTTCAAACAATGCTTCAATTTTGCAAACCGACCAATATTCGATGGAAGGATGTGGCGTAATGCTGTTTAGCTGTAAAGGTTGTGCGATAGTCATAATTATTCCTATAAATTTTGTCCTTGATGAATCCGAATAATGCGATCAATATGCCCTTCAAGTTCCTGCGGCTGATGAGTAACAAGCAGTAAGGTTAACATTTTTTCAACACATAACTGGTCGATCAACTGCAACATTTCGGCACGTAATTGCGGATGGAGCGCGGAAAAAGGTTCGTCAAGCAATAAAATGGGCTTATCGCGCAACAAACAACGCGCCAATGCAACCCGTTGTTTTTGCCCGCCGGAAAGAACGCCCGGTTTTTGGGCTAAAAAATCTTGTAAATTGACTGCTTCCGCTGCCTGTTCTATCTGACTTTTTTCCTGTGCGTTCAATGATAAATTCGGTTTTAACCCCAACGCGATATTTTGCATCACGGTTAAATGCGTAAACAAATTATTTTCTTGAAATAACATCGAAACCGGCCGTTCATAAGGCGCACTACGAGTGTGATTTTCACTGTTGAGCCAAATTTCGCCTGCATCAGCATAGGTAAAACCGGCGATAAGATTTAATAAGGTGCTTTTTCCGGCTCCGCTTTCGCCGATAACGGCAACTTTTTCTTGAGCATATACGTGCAAATCAAAGCACATTGGCATTTTTTGATAAGCGAAACGCAGCTGTTTTAACTTAATCATAACGTCCTTTATAGCGTTCGATAAACATAAATAACCCGACACATAAACTTAATAAAATCAATGCGGTAATTGCGGCTTCTTGACTGCGATATTGGCCGATTTGTTGATAAAGCAAATGAGGCAGGGAAGTAAAATCCGGACTACCGAACAATGCGATCGCGGTAAAATCGCCCAACGAAAGCGTGCTCGCTAGTGCCAGAGCATAATTTAGCGGCGCTTTTAATAACGGATATTCAATTAATTTAAAGCGTTGCCAGCCTTTTAAATTAAGCGACAAACATAATTTTTCATAATATTGCATCGCTTGTGTCATCGGCGCATTCAAAATTCGGATCACAAAGGGCATTGCGGTTAAGGCGTTACAAATCACCACAACCAAAAATAAATGAATATTGGTGAAATCGATTCCCTGTAAAAGCAAAAATAATCCTACAGCTAAAATGAGAGTCGGAACAGCTAAAATCGTCATTCCGCCACTTTGAATTAAGCTAGCAAGAATGGGGAAATGCAGCCATTGCAACTGACGAGATAACAGCAACAGGGCAAAAGAAAACAACACAGCCAGTGCGCCCGAACTCGGCGCTATGGCAAGAGAATAACCCAAAGCTTTCCATAGTTGCGGATCTTGCAAAAAACTCGACCAATGTGGCGCACTCAATCCTTCAATTACAATATGCAGTAGTGGCGTGAAAATAAAACAACAGCCGATGAACACAATAATGACATTCAAATTTAGCACCGCATTGGAAGAGTTAAAGTGCCGGAGGTAATGCTGTGAGGGCGTTGTTTCCGGCGGTTCAGCGAAAAATTGCGACAAACCGAACAATACAACGCAGAAGGCAAATTGAATCAGAGCAAAAGCTGCTGCTTTCGGGAAATCAAATTCAAAGAGAATCGCTTGATAAATCGCCACTTCCAATGTGCTATTTTGCGGCCCGCCGCCAAGAGAAAGTACAATGGTAAAGCTGGTGAAACACAGCATAAAAATCAACGTAAAAGCCGGAATAAGCTGATTTTTCAAATATGGCCATTCAATTAAACGGAAAAATTGCCAACCGCGGATATTTAACTGTGCCGCCAATTGATGTTGTTCGAAAGGAATGGCTTGCAACGCTTGTTCAGTCATTCTGGCAGCAAGAGGAATATTAAAGAAAAGATGAGCAAGTAAAATTCCGCTCAAACCATAAATCGATGGTTTCCAGTCAATTCCACAAAATTGAACAAACCGGCTTAACCAACCGGAGGAACCATAAATGCCGAGCAAACCGAAAATGGTTAATAATGCCGGTAAAACAAAAGTTAGCGAAAGAAGTTGCCGAATCAGCGCTTTTGCGGGAAAAGAGTGATAAAAAAATGCGCGACCGAATAGCACGCCAATTGATACGGAAAGCAGTGCAGACAAAAAAGCCTGTAGGAAACTGAACGCAATAATTTGATGCAAATAATCGTCTTGTTTGAAAGCCGTCCATGAATAACTGCCGCCTACGGAAAACACCGCCGACAAAGACGAAACATAAAGAAAGAGAATGAAAAAAATAACCGCACTTCCACCAAGATAATGGCGCGGACGGAAATGCGGATGAGAAAGCAACAGCATCATCAATTAGTTGGCAAGGGCTTTTTGCCACTCATTAATCCATGTTTTAAGCTGTTCGCCGCTTACTTTTGAAGTATCTAACACCGGCGTATTTTGAGTTTGACGTTTCAACGCGTCGATATGGCTTTCAATCGGTGTATCAATCACCGGCAACATTACGTTATTTTTCGCGATATCCGCTTGGGCTTGTGGCGAAAGCAAATAGTCAAGAAAATAATTAGCGCAAACATTATTACGATTAGCAACTTTTGCCGCTACTTCGATTTGTAATACACCACCTTCGGTAAAATCCGTTGCCGCATAATTTTCTTTTTGTTCGGCCAAAAGATGATAAAGCGGCGAAGTATTGGTGCTCAATACCAAATCAGCCTCGCCTTTCAAAAAGGCGCCGTAGGCTTCTGTCCAACCTTTTGTGACGGTGACCGTATGTTCGGATAAGTTTTTCCAGATATTTTGCGCTTCCGCTTGCGGGTAAAGCGCATTCACCCAAAGCAATAAACCGCGCCCAATACTGCTGGTGCGCGGATCTTGATAAAGTACTTTTAAATCTTTGCGTTCCACCAGTTCTTTTAAGCTTTTTGGCGGATTAGCAAGTTTATTTTTATCGTAAATAAACGCGTATTTAGCGAAATCAAAAGGTAAGAAAATACGGTCTTCCCATTTTAACGGCAGGACCAACTTGGACAAATCCGCTTTATTGGGTTCAAATATCGCCAATTTTTTCGCTTCATCGATTTGATGATGATCTAAACCCAACACTAAATCAGCTTTAATTTTTTTGCCTTCTAGACGCACACGGTTAAAAAGCGTGCCGTTGTTATCGAACGCGACGTAAGTTAGCTGACATTGAGGGAATTGTTGCTCAAACCCAGCTTTAACTTTTGGACCAGCACTCCAATCGGCACTGAAAGAATCATAAGTATAAACGGTGAGCGGTTGAGGAACGGCTTGCACAAATGCACTTGTAGCCAAAAGTGTGAAGAGTATCGGAAACGTTTTTTTCATTGTACTGTCCTTACAAAATGCGAAACAGCTTAATGAAAAGAATTAGTTTCCTACGCCAGCATTATCTGTTTCAGGTTCACGGGTATTTCTCAGCCAATCGCAACGGTATTAGCACCCCGACTAATGGGGTGAAAGTTTATAAAAACTGACTCAAATATACAAGCACTTTAGTGTGAAACCGTTCGCCTACTCACGAATTTTGGGTAAAACAAAACCCGCTTTGAGCGGGTTTTATTCGATGAATTAAGCTTGGTGTTTTGCTGCCGTTTCGCTTAATAAAGTTTGTAATTCGCCAGCTTGATACATTTCTAAAATAATATCGCAACCACCAATTAATTCTCCATCAACCCATAATTGGGGAAAAGTTGGCCAATTTGCGTAAGCGGGCAATTCCGCACGAATGTCAGGATGCTGAAGAATATCCACATAACCAAAAGGTACTTTGCAGTTCATTAGGGCTTCGACCGCACGCGCAGAAAACCCGCAAGAAGGCAATTTCGGCGATCCTTTCATATAAATTAAAATCGGATTTTCGCTAATTTGTTTTTTAATTTTATCTAAAGTTTCCATAATGTTTCCCATGAATAAAACACGCTGCGCATTGTAGCACAAGTAATAAACAGAGCAAGATAAAGCCAGAGTAATAATGTCAGATTTATATTTTCCGTCACGATATAGAAATGCAAATAAACTTTCAATGCGGTGCTGATTTAGAGTGCTAAAGCTTCTTTTTTAAATATACCGTAAAAGACAAAAAAAGACCTAAACCAAAGTTTAGGTCTTTCTCTATTTAATCCGCTAAAGGAAACTAAATTAAACTATTATTTAGTACCATTAACTGCGATTTCAACACGACGATCCGGTGCTAAACAAGCGATAAGCGCTTTACGACCTTTAACCGCGTCACAAGTTGCACCAGTAACTGGGTTCGCTTTACCGTAACCAGTTGCAGAGATATTTTGCGCAGCCACACCTTTAGATACTAAGTAGTTAGCTACGGTATCTGCACGACGTTGTGAAAGTTTTAAGTTAGATGCATCGGAACCGATACGGTCAGTGTAACCAGCCACAGCAACTTTAGAGTTGTTGATTTGTGCGATTTCACCGTAAATACCATCTAAAGTAGCTTTAGCTTCTGGTTTTAAGTTTGCTTTACCGAAAGCAAAAGTTACATCAGAGTTTAAGTTGAAAGTTTTGCTTACAACTTCAGGTGCAACAACTGGCGCAGCACCTTGACCGAAACGGTAAGATAAACCAGCGTTGATAGAACCGATCCATGGGTTATAATCTACAGAGCTATTAGCAGTTTCTTGAGTGCGGAGTTTACCTACACGAGTTAACCATTGATATTCAACACGCAATGCTAACTCTGGTAATGAAGGCAATGCGTATTCGAAACCAGCTGCGAATAAACCGGAAGTACGTAAACTATGACGACCTTCGGCATGATCACGATTACCGTTGTCATAAACTTTGTAGTCAGAACGAACTAATGCAACACCGGCTTTACCGTAAAGATCCAAACCATCTAAGCTAGAAACTAAACCACCAAGATTGTAGCTACCTTTTAAGCTTAAGTGAGCACCATGGTTAGTATGTTTGAATGAAGTTAAATCATTACGAGTATATTTAACACGACCAAAGTCATCGTAACCTAATTCAGTCGCTAAACCGAAGTTATCACGATTTAAAATTTGGTAACCGCCGAATACACCGTAAGTGAATGAGTTACGGTGATAACCTGTACCGAACTCTTGGCTATGTGCGTTATAACCATCGGTATTTGATTTGATACCATCGTGGAAAGAAGCTTGACCAGCTTTAAAACCCGCATAGAAAGTATTTTCTTGCGGAGCTGCTTGAGCTACAGAAGCTGCGGCTAAACCGGCAACTACTAATGCGATTGCAGTTTTTTTCATTTTGATGTCCTCTATTTAGTTAGTCATCGATTGGTAAGTAAGAAAAGTTTCCTCGTTTATTGTGAACTTTTTCATAAAGTTACGCACTAAACGTTTGCTTAACTAGGGTTTTGAATTTGCCCTATTCATCCTTTTGACAAATTCAATTCCTTTGTATCGCCAAAGGAACGTTCAAAAGTACCGTCATTATGCTACAAAAATCCCAAAGGTCAAAGTTTTTTTGCCTCCTCTGGCTATTTTATAATCAAATAATACATAATATAAACGATTATTCAGTATTTTTTCACACATTTACTTTGATTCTTTTTTCTTAAAATCGACATTGTCCGTCGCTTCATATATCATTTTTTCTCATTATTTCTACTAAATTCTTGTGAGTAATATCATGCTACCCCGTCTTTCCAACGTTCCGCAATCGGACGCAACCGTTCAACATTATCTCAATGAACTTAAAAAACAGCATTTTGAAGGCGATATCGCCACGAGTTATGCTGATCGCTTAAGTCTTGCCACCGATAACAGCGTGTATCAACAACTACCGCAAGCGATTTTGTTCCCCAAAAATGTGGCGGATGTAGTGCGCTTAAGCAAGCTGGCGAATCGCCCGGAATTTCAATCGCTCACCTTTACCCCGCGTGGCGGCGGCACCGGCACCAACGGACAATCGATTAATAACAACATTATTGTCGATTTGTCACGTCATATGACAACGATTTTAGAACTCAACAAAGAAGAACGTTGGGTGCGTGTGCAAGCCGGCGTAGTGAAAGACCAACTCAACCAATTTTTAAAACCGCACGGTCTATTCTTTGCACCGGAACTTTCCACCAGTAACCGCGCCACCTTAGGCGGAATGATTAATACCGATGCGTCCGGCCAAGGCTCATTACAATATGGCAAAACCTCCGATCATGTATTGGCCCTACGCTCGGTGTTAATGAACGGCGATATTTTGGATACCCATGCACTTGATTCCGCCGATGTTTTAGAAAACATTGACGCGCTAGACTTAAATCAAAGCAGCAAAAAACTTTATCAAGAAATCGCGCAACGTTGCCAAAAAAAAACGCGCTGCCATTATTAATGATTTACCGCAACTCAACCGCTTTCTCACCGGCTACGATCTCAAAAATGTCTTCAACGAAGACGAAAGCGAATTTAACCTCACACGCATTCTTACCGGCTCCGAAGGCTCCCTTGCTTTTATTTGCGAAGCCAAGCTCAATCTTTTGCCGATTCCGCAATATCGCACGCTAATTAACATTAAATACAGTTCCTTCGATGCGGCGTTACGCAACGCGCCATTTATGGTGAAAGCCAATGCGTTGTCTGTCGAAACGATTGACTCAAAGGTGCTTAACCTCGCCAAACAAGACATTATTTGGCACTCTGTCAACGAACTTTTAACCGAAGATGAAAGCAATCCAATTTTAGGCCTTAACATTGTGGAATACGCCGGCAACAATAAAGAAAAAATCGAACGCCAAGTGAACACACTTTGTTGTGCGCTGGATGAAAAAATCGCACAACGGCAAGATTTGATTATCGGCTATCAAGTTTGTTCCGATTTGCCGTCTATCGAACGTATTTACGCCATGCGCAAAAAAGCTGTGGGCTTACTCGGCAACGCCAAAGGTGCGGCCAAACCGATTCCATTCGTGGAAGACACCTGCGTACCACCGCAGCATCTGGCCGATTACATCAGCGAATTTCGCGCCCTGCTAGATAGCCACAATTTACAATATGGAATGTTCGGCCACGTCGATGCAGGCGTGTTGCACGTGCGCCCGGCACTGGATTTATGTGATAAAGAACAAGTCAAACTGTTCAAACATATTTCCGATGAGGTAGCCGAACTCACCGCTAAATATGGCGGTTTGCTGTGGGGCGAACACGGCAAAGGCATGCGTTCACATTATGGCGAAAAATTCTTCACGCCGGAATTGTGGCATGAACTGCGCTACATCAAAACCTTGTTTGATCCGAACAATCGCCTTAATCCGGGCAAAATCTGTACACCGTTAAATTCTCAAGAGGCGCTTTATTCAATTCTTTCGCCGATGCGCGCCGATAACGATCGCCAAATTCCGATTCAAATACGCGACGAATTTAAAGGTGCGATGAATTGTAACGGCAACGGTTTGTGCTTTAACTTCGACCAGCACAGCATTATGTGTCCCTCCATGAAAGTGAGTAAAAACCGCGTCTTTTCGCCCAAAGGACGAGCGGCAATGATTCGCGAATGGTTACGTTTGCTGGCAAATGAAAATGTGTCACCGGAACGGTTAGCGTTCCAAAAAACGGAAATTACACTTAGCACATTGGTCGGACGAATTCGCAACAGCGTACAAAAATGGCGTGGCGAATACGATTTTTCTCACGAAGTCAAAGCCGCAATGGACACCTGTCTCGCCTGCAAAGCCTGCGCCAGCCAATGTCCGATTAAAATCGACGTGCCGAGTTTTCGCGCCAAATTCTTCTATTTTTATCACAGCCGCTATTTGCGTCCGGTAAAAGATCACATCGTGGCAAATTTAGAAATCGCGGCACCTTATATGGCGAAACAGGCAAAATTTTTCAATTATTTTACCAAGCTGAAAGCGACCCAAACGGTTGTGGAAAAAATCCTCGGGATGACGGATTTGCCCTTACTTTCACAACCAAATTTACAACAACAATTGGTGGAAATCGGCTATCAAGGCCAATCTCTTGAGGAATTAGAAGGTCTCAATGCGGTGCTCAAACAAGACGTGATTTTCATCGTGCAAGATCCTTACACTTCTTACTACGACGCTAAAGTGGTACGTGATTTCGTCGCGCTTACCCAAAAACTCAGTTTCAAACCTATCGTGCTACCGTTTAAACCGAACGGCAAAGCGATGCACATCAAAGGTTTCTTAACACGCTTCAGCAAAACCGCGGCAAACCAAGCGGAATTTCTTAACCGTGTGGCGAAATTGGGTTTACCGCTCGTTGGCGTGGATCCTGCCATCGTGTTGTCTTATCGTGATGAATATAAAGAAGCGCTACAAGAAAAACGTGGCAATTTTCACGTGTTAACTGCGCACGAATGGCTCACCCAACAATTGCAAGATACGGCCCTGCTTGAGCGCTTAAAAAATGCGCTAAAAACCGACCGTGCTTTTGAATGGTATTTATTCCCGCATTGCACGGAATCCGCATGTATGCCAAACAGCCCGAAAGAATGGCAACAAATTTTTACCCGATTTGGGCAACAATTAACGGTAGAAAAAGTCGGCTGCTGTGGTATGGCGGGCGTATTCGGTCATGAGGTGCAAAACCAAACCATGAGCCGTGATATTTACGATCTTTCCTGGAGCAAAAAATTGCACGGAAAAGACCCGCGCTTTTGCCTCGCGACCGGCTATTCCTGCCGCAGTCAAGTAAAACGTTATGAACAGGTAACGTTAAAACATCCGGTGCAAGCATTGTTAGAAGTTTTATCTTCAGCCGAACGGTAACGCTGAAGGGCTAAAATAGCACCGCATTGGAGCCCCGTCGCACAAGCCTCCAATGCGGTGCTATTTTGCCCTCTCGTGTATGCGTCCCATTGGGCGAGCCCAATGTAAATAAAACCAAATAATCTAATTACCGTTATTATGATAAAAAACAAAACACCTCAAAATCTCATCGCTTTCAATTTCCTTTTGATCGCCTTTCTCACCGGCATCGCCTCCGCTTTCCAAACGCCGACATTGAGTTTATTTCTGTCGCAAGAAATTAACGCTTCACCATTTATCGTCGGACTGTTTTACTCCGCCAATGCGATCATCGGCATTATCTTAAGTCAGATTTTGGCGAAATATTCCGATCGTCATGATGATCGCCGCAAAATCATGATTTATTGTTGCCTTATCGCTGTTGCCGGCTGCCTGCTATTCGCTTATAACCGGAATTATTACGTCTTGATTTTGCTCGGCACCACCTTGCTCGGTTTGGGTTCGGCGTCGAATCCGCAATCTTTCGCTCTCGCGCGCGAATATGCGGAAAGCAACGGTAAAGAAGCAGTAATGTTCACCACTATTATGCGTACTCAAATATCATTAGCCTGGATTGTGGGGCCACCGCTGTCGTTTTTTATCGCCTTAAACTGGGGGTTTGATTATATGTATCTGGTGGCCGGCTCGGCATTTCTGTTATGTGCAGGGGTGAGTCGTTTATTGCCGAAAATCTCGCCTCAACGCGCGGCGCAAAAATTGCAAGTTTTAGCCAATACAGCGCCGCGCCAAAGCGTGATTTATTTGTTTATCGCCAATTTGTTATTGTGGACGTGCAACAGTATGTATTTGATTAATATGCCGTTATTTGTGATTAATGAATTGCATCTAGACAAAGAATTGGCCGGCACATTGATGGGAACAGCAGCGGGACTTGAAATACCGGTGATGATTATTGCGGGTTATTTAACCCAATATTTCGGCAAAAAATCACTCATGTTGTTGGCGATGTTCGCCGGCTTCATCTTTTATATAGGCATGCTCTTCGCCACACAAACTTGGCAATTGCTGATTTTACAAGGCTTCAATGCGGTGCTCATCGGCATTGTCGCCACTATCGGTATGCTGTATTTCCAAGATTTAATGCCGAATCAGATGGGTAGCGCCACCACGCTATTTAGCAACGCCGCCAAGGCAAGTTGGATTATCGGTGGCCCGATTGCCGGCGCAATTGCGGAAATCTGGCATTATCATTCAGTGTTTTATCTGGCGGTGGTGCTGATTTTAGTCAGCATCGGCTGTTTAAATCAGGTGAAATCGGTATAAAAAAATACGGTCGTATTGACCGTATTTTTTTGTTTAGCCCTTTAACGCCAGGCTTTGAATTGATTAATCAAGCCATTGGTTGAGCTGTCGTGGCTTTCCACTTTTTCGTCGTTCACCAATTCAGGCAGAATTCGGTTGGCAAGTTGTTTACCTAGTTCCACGCCCCATTGATCGAAGCTATAAATGTTGAACAACACGCCTTGTACGAAAATTTTATGTTCGTACATGGCAATCAATGCGCCCAAACTGAATGGAGTAATTTTTTGCAACAAAATGGAATTAGTCGGTTTATTACCGGTGAATACTTTAAATGGCACAATCTCTTCCACTTCCGTCAGCGTTTTGCCCGCTTTCAAAAATTCTGCTTCCACTTGTTCTTTGGTTTTGCCGAACGCCAACGCTTCCGTTTGCGCGAAGAAGTTGGACAGCAATTTGTTGTGATGATCGGACAACGGATTATGGCTTTGTGCCGGCGCGATAAAATCACAAGGAATCAATGTGGTGCCTTGATGGATCAATTGATAAAACGCGTGCTGACCGTTCGTACCCGGTTCGCCCCAAATAATCGGGCCGGTTTGGTAGTTGTCGATCACTTTGCCGTTGCGATCAACGTATTTTCCGTTGGATTCCATATTGCCTTGTTGGAAATAGGCGGCAAAACGGTGTAAATATTGGTCGTACGGTAAAATCGCTTCCGTTTGTGCACCCAAGAAGTTGGTGTTCCACAAGCCCACTAAAGCCAGCGTGGTCGGAATATTTTGTTCCAATGGCGCATGGCGGAAATGTTTGTCCATTTCGTGCGCACCGCTTAATAAGGCTTCAAAGTTTTCAAAACCGATAGAAAGGGCAATAGATAAACCGATAGCCGACCACAAAGAATAACGACCGCCGACCCAATCCCAGAAACCGAACATATTGTTGGTATCGATACCGAATTTTTCCACTTCTTTCGCGTTGGTTGAAAGCGCTGCAAAGTGTTTTGCCACGTGTTTTTCATCTTTTGCCGTTGCTAAGAACCAATCACGTGCGGAATTAGCGTTGGTCATGGTTTCTTGCGTAGTAAACGTTTTGGAGGCAACTAAAACCAGCGTCGTCTCCGGATTCACTTTTTTCAGGGTTTCCGCAATGTGAGTACCGTCCACGTTAGATACAAAGTGCATGGTTAAATGATTTTTATACGGACGCAACGCTTCGGTTACCATGTAAGGTCCAAGATCAGAACCGCCGATACCGATATTGATCACATCGGTAATGGCTTTGCCGGTATAACCTTTCCATTCACCGGAAATCACACGCTCACAAAAAGATTTCATTTTTGCCAATACCGCATTGACTTCCGGCATCACATCTTTGCCATCCACGAAAACCGGCGTATTGGCACGATTACGAAGTGCAGTATGTAATACGGCACGATTTTCCGTGCGGTTAATTTTTTCCCCATTAAACATGGCTTCTTTGGCTTGTGCCAAGCCACATTCTTCGGTGAGCTGACGCAACAAGCCGAGGGTTTCTCGGGTCAGATTATTTTTGGAAAAATCCACCAAAATTTGGTTATCAAAGGTTAAAGAATAATTCTTGAAACGATCTTTTTCTTGTCGGAATAAATCTTGAATACTGACATTGGCCAATTCAGTTTGATGAATTTCAAGCGCTTTCCACGCATTCGTGCTGGTTGGGTTGATATTTTTCATAATGTTTCCTTCCGTTAGATAAAATAAATGTTGTGGTCCTGTGTGCATTTAAACATTTAAACATTCAATGCGGTGCTGTTTTGAATGTTCAATGCGGTGCTATTTTGAATGTTCAATGCGGTGCTGTTTTGAATGCTCAATGCGGTGCTATTTTGAGTGTTCAATGCGGTGCTGTTTTGAGTGTTCAATGCGGTGCTCATTTGTAGCTTCATTGAACTTCCGCCTCGTTATTGCGATAGCTTTGCACCTGGAACGAAATTCATTGCATTATAAAATCGCGCGGTTAATCCACGTATTCGTTTATAACACGCGGTGTTAATTTTGTAATCAATTCGTAACTTAAAACTCCGGTGTATTTAGCGACGGTTTCAATAGGCAATTCCTTACCCCATAAAATTACTTCATCGCCTACTTGATCTTGGCTGTCCGGCCCTAAATCAACAGTGAGCATATCCATAGACACGCGCCCAACGATCGGCACGATTCTGCCGTTTAAATACACCGGAGTGCCTTCCGCCGCATCACGCGGATAACCATCGCCGTAGCCGATGGCAACCACACCGATTTTAGTGTCGCGCGGGCTGCTCCATATACCGCCGTAGCCGACCGGCTCGCCTTTTTTATGATGGCGCACGGCGATTAATGAAGAAGTCAAATTCATTACCGGCGTTAAACCGAATTCGCTACCAATGGTATCCGTCGGCGAAATGCCGTACATAATAATGCCGGGGCGCACCCAGTCCAAATGAGATTGCGGCCAAAATAAAATACCGCCCGATGCGGCGATACTGCGCTCGCCCGGTTTGTCTTGCGTTGCGCATAAAAAACGTTGAATTTGTAACGACGTGTAATCGGATTCAAGTTCGTCCGCGCGGCTGAAATGACTGACGAAGCCGAAATGCGGTTGCACTTGCGGAAGTCTTTTCAACTCTTGATAAAATGTATCCACTTCCTCCAAAGAAACCCCTAAACGATGCATGCCTGTATCAATTTTCAGCCACACTTTAATCGGACCGGTCACATCCGCGCGCTTTAACGCTTCAAGTTGTTCACGATTATGCACGATGGTTTCGATATTATTCACCGCTAAAATTGGCAGATCTTTTTCGTTAAAAAAGCCTTCCAATAATAGAATCGGCTTGGTAATGCCGTTAGAACGCAACGCCAGCGCCTCTTCCAAACGCGCCACACCGAAGCAATCCACGTTTTTTTCTAAAGTAGAGGCCACAAACACTACGCCATGGCCATAAGCATTCGCTTTTACTACGGCAATAATTTTACTATTCGGCGCTTTTTGTTTAATCACGTCCAAATTATGTTTTAAGGCGCGCGAGCTAATTTTCGCGGTCGCCGGTTTTACGTTCATTATTTTTCCTTAATAATCATGATATTCGCGTTGTTCAGCGAGATTGTCAAAACGCGAAAATTGCCCGTTGAATTTCAAACGCACGCGACCAATCGGGCCGTTACGTTGCTTACCGATAATAATTTCCGCCACGCCTTTATCTTCCGAATTGTCGTTATAAACTTCGTCGCGATAAATAAACATAATCAAGTCGGCATCTTGCTCGATAGAGCCGGATTCACGTAAATCTGAATTTACCGGACGCTTATCAGCGCGTTGCTCCAAAGTACGATTTAACTGGGAAAGGGCGATGACAGGCACTTCCAACTCCTTCGCGAGCGCTTTCAGAGAACGGGAAATTTCCGCAATTTCCAAGGTTCGGTTATCGGAAAATGCGGGGGCGCGCATTAATTGAAGATAATCCACCATGATTAAACTTAACCCGTTATTTTCACGATAAACCCGTCTGGCGCGGGAACGCAGCTCGGTCGGTGTTAATCCGGAAGAATCGTCAATGTAAAGGTTATTTTTCTGCTTAAACATACCGAATATGCTACTGATTTTGTTCCATTCAATTTCGTCTAAGCCTTGACCGGTACGGATTTTGGTTTGATCCACGCGCGCCAATGAAGCAATCATACGCATCATAATTTGTTCGGCGGGCATTTCTAAACTGAACACCAATACCGGTTTATCGCTTGCCATCATCGCATTTTCACACAGATTCATGGCAAAGGTGGTTTTTCCCATGGACGGACGCGCAGCGACGATAATTAAATCCGAAGGCTGTAAACCTGCCGTTTTTCGGTCAAGATCCGTAAAACCGGTGGTAACGCCGGTCACACCGGAATTATTTTTCAATTTGCTTAAAGCATCAATCCGCTCAATGGTGCTTTGTAACACGCTAATCACGTTTTGTGGGCCTTCGCCGGAAGTGCTGCGTTTCTCCGCAATGGCGAACACTTCACGTTCGGCTTCGTCCAAAATCAATTTGATGTCTTGCCCTTTCGGCGAGTAACTGTTTTCCGCAATGCGGTTGCCTACAGAAATCAATTCGCGCAGAATCGCTTTTTCACGCACGATGTCGGCATAAGCCAAAATATTAATGGCATTTGGTGTGTTGTTGGAAAGTTCGGCAAGATAAGCAAAACCGCCTACTTCTTCGCTGATACCTTTATTTTTTAAAGCTTGATCCAAAGTGATGAGATCGATCGGTGACCGGTTACGTATTAAATCTTCCATGGCTTGGAAAATTGCACGGTGAGCAAAAGTGTAAAAATCCTCCGCAATTACACGTTCGGCAATACCGTCCCAATGCTGATTGCTTAACATAATGCCGCCCAACACGGCTTGCTCGGCTTCAAGAGAATGAGGCGGAACGCTCACTTGTGCGGTTTGTTTGTCAGATGATTTGATTTGCGGTTGAGATGCCATAAGAATTTTAAGATACAAAAGAATTGGTGCTTATGATACCGCAAATGAGGGGGGGATTTAAGCGAAAACTACGGTCGATTTGGACTGAGCTTTTAATCGTTTTTGTTGCACTGAAAGTAAAAATAAAAAACGGTGGAAAAATCCACCGTTTTTTATTTTTTCGTGATTATTCAACGATAAGCACACGGCATACATTCGTATGCTTGATTGACTCATCGCCTTGCGTTAATAACACTAAATCACCTGAATTTAAGTAACCTTTTTCTTTTAATAATTGTACCGCTTCTTGCGCGCCTCTTGCACTGCGCGTTTCCGCATCGCTGAATACCGGTGTCACGCCACGGTATAAAGAACAAAGATTTAACGTTTCTTGGTTGCGGGATAAGGCAAAAATCGGTAAACCGGAGCTGATGCGGGACATTAACAATGCGGTGCGCCCGGTATGTGTCAATGTAATAATCGCCGCAACGCCTTTCATATGGTTTGCGGAATACATTGCCGACATGGCTACCGCTTCTTCAATATCGCCGAACTCTTTGTCCATACGGTGACGGGAAACATTAATACTTGGCATTTTTTCCGCGCCTAAACACACGCGCGCCATCGCTGCGACGGTTTCAGCCGGATATTGACCGGCAGCCGTTTCGGCCGAAAGCATTACCGCATCTGTGCCATCCAGCACCGCATTGGCTACGTCCATCACTTCCGCACGAGTCGGCATCGGATTACTGATCATGGATTCCATCATTTGTGTCGCGGTGATTACCGCGCGGTTTAACTGACGCGAACGACGGATTAATTTTTTCTGCACGCCTACCAATTCAGGATCGCCGATTTCCACGCCTAAATCACCGCGAGCGACCATGATCACGTCCGATGCTAAAATAATGTCGTCCATTGATTCGTCATCGACTACCGTTTCGGCACGTTCAACTTTCGCCACAATTTTCGCATTTAAACCAGCTTTCTGCGCCAATTCACGCGCGTAATTTAAGTCTGCGCTGGAACGCGGGAAAGAGACTGCCAAGAAATCGACGCCGATACGCGCTGCCGTAATGATGTCTGCTTTATCTTTTTCAGTTAATGCGTCAGCTGATAAACCGCCGCCTAATTTATTGATCCCTTTATTATTTGATAACGGGCCGCCAACAGTGACTTCAGTAAACACTTTTGCATTTTCGGTGGACAATACTTTTAATTGTACGCGGCCGTCATCTAACAAAAGAATATCCCCGGGAACAACATCTTGCGGTAAGGTTTTGTAGTCTAAACCGACTGCCTCTTGATTGCCTTCACCTTTTGGCAATTCCGCATCAAGAACAAACTTATCGCCGACATTTAAGAAAATTTTGCCATCTTTGAAAGTAGAAACGCGGATTTTAGGCCCTTGTAAATCGCCTAAAATCGCTACAGTCTTGCCTAATTTTTTCGCAATAGAACGAACGCGTTCCGCACGCTCAATATGATCATCAGGCGTACCATGCGAGAAGTTCATACGAACTACGTTTGCGCCTGCCGCAATAATTTTCTCAAGATTGTTATCGCGGTCGGTCGCCGGACCCATAGTACATACAATCTTCGTTCTTCTTAGTCTTCTAGACATCATTCTACTCCGTCAGTCAATATTTATATTTTGAATAAACCTCATTAGGCCGAAGCTTTTCGGCCGAAATAAACCGGCGCGCATTATACGCTCAAAAACCGCCGAAATCAAAAAAGAGTTCGCGACGCTCCGAGCTCGTTTTGGTTAAAATTTTATCACCCGCACCGGCGTTGTAGAAAATTTCTTGTCTTCCTGTTAAAAACCGTCTATTATGCGCGGCACTCACGCGACTATAGCTCAGTTGGTTAGAGCACCACCTTGACATGGTGGGGGTCACTGGTTCGAGTCCAGCTAGTCGCACCATTTACCCTAAACAAAGCCCCGCGTAATTTAACGCGGGGTTTTGTTTTATCGGGATTTTACAAGGCTTTATCGCTCGTTTATTCAGCCTGTTTAAACGCATCTAATCTTAGTTTTTTAACACCGATAGTAACTGTTTAACCGATCGAAGCCGTTGAAATGTTAATCATGCCGAAACCTACCCTCTGCTCTTAAAACAGCACCGCATTGAAAAGGGTTCCAATGCGGTGCTGTTGAGCATAGTGAACGGACAAGCCTAGAAATCATTCATCCGTTTTCTTTGCTATCTTATGTATTTGTACATTTTCGGTATCGTTTTTACTGGCGCTTATTCCGTCATCACAAACTTTTCTCTCAATTGATGAAGCTGATCGCGCACAGCGGCGGCTTTTTCAAATTCTAAGTCTTGGGCGAATTTATACATTTGCTGTTCCAATTTTTTAACTTGTTGTTGGTACTCTTTGGCGTTTTTTGGCGCGTTATAAAGTGCGGCAGGTTCCGCAACGGTTTTTCCGCGCGATTTTCCTCTTCCTTTATTGAGCGTGCCTTGTCCGATATCAAGCAACTCACCCACCTTTTTATTTAAGGCTTGTGGAATAATGCCGCGCTCGGCGTTATATGCCATTTGTTTTTCGCGTCGGCGATTGGTTTCCGTCATCGCTTTTTTCATCGAATCGGTAATGCGATCCGCATACAAAATTGCTTTACCGTGCAAATTACGCGCGGCGCGGCCGATGGTTTGAATCAGCGAACGTTCCGAACGCAAAAAGCCTTCTTTATCCGCATCTAAAATCGCCACTAAGGACACTTCCGGAATATCCAAACCTTCACGCAATAAGTTGATGCCGACCAACACGTCAAATTCGCCCAAACGCAAGTCACGAATAATTTCCACCCGTTCCACGGTGTCAATATCGGAATGCAAATAACGTACGCGCACACCGTGTTCGTCTAAATAATCGGTGAGATCTTCCGCCATTTTTTTGGTCAACGTGGTGACTAAAACCCGTTCGTTTCGGTCCGCTCTTTGGCGCGCTTCTGACAGTAAATCATCCACTTGAATCGCAACCGGACGAATTTCAATTTCCGGATCGAGCAAGCCGGTCGGACGCACCACTTGATCGATAATTTCACTGCCGGATTTTTCCAATTCATAAGGCCCCGGTGTGGCGGAAACATAAATAGTCTGTGGCGCCAAGCGCTCAAATTCCTCAAAGCGCAACGGGCGGTTATCTAATGCGGACGGCAAACGAAAACCATATTCCACCAAGGTTTCTTTACGCGAACGGTCGCCGCGATACATACCACCGATTTGCGGCACCGTTACGTGCGACTCATCAATAATTAGCACCGCATCAGACGGCATATAATCAAATAAGGTCGGTGGCGGTTCCCCCTCGTTTCGACCGGAAAGGTAGCGTGAGTAGTTTTCAATGCCCGAGCAATAACCCAGCTCATTCATCATTTCGATATCGAACAACGTGCGCTGCGTAATACGCTGTTCTTCCAATAATTTATTTTCTTTAATGAAATATGCACGGCGCTGCGCCAGCTCATCTTTAATTTTATCGATGGATTCCAAAATGCGCTCGCGCGGCGTCGCATAGTTGGTTTTCGGGTACACCGTGATACGCGGCACCGCACCGAGATTGCTTCCCGTAAGCGGATCAAAGAAACTTAAGCGTTCTACTTCCTCATCAAACAATTCGATACGAATGGCTTGATCGTCTGATTCCGCCGGAAAAATGTCGATTACATCGCCACGCACACGAAATGTGCCACGCTGAAACGCCTGATCGTTACGCGTATATTGCATGCCCGCAAGTTGACTTAAAATCTCGCGCTGATTAGCCGGTGAGCCGACGCGCAAAATCAAACGCATTTTTAAATAAGCTTCCGGATCGCCCAAACCATAAATCGCGGAAACCGACGCCACAACAATGGTATCGCGGCGCTCCAAAAAAGATTTCACCGCAGAAAGGCGCATTTGGTCAATTTGCTCGTTCACCGCAGAATCTTTTTCAATAAAAGTATCACTGCTCGGAACATAGGCCTCCGGCTGGTAATAATCATAATAAGAAACGAAATATTCCACCGCATTTTCCGGAAAAAAGTCTTTCATTTCCGCATAAAGCTGGGCGGCGAGAGTTTTATTTGGCGCAAGCAACATGGCCGGGCGATTAAGCTTGGCAATCACATTGGCGATGGTGAAAGTTTTGCCCGATCCGGTTACGCCAAGCAAAGTTTGATGTGCTAATCCGTCGTCTAAATTTTCGGCGAGTTTTTCAATCGCTTGTGGCTGATCACCGGAAGGCTGATAACCGGAATGAAGAATAAATGGTTTGCTATGAATTTTTTCTGACATATATGTACAGCCAATTTCTAAGAACTTTTGTTGGCGCGATTCTATCATATTTCACACGCCAAAATCAGCGTGAAAGCAAGTTTTGCACAGTGTGCGAGATGTCAAGCGAAACAAGTCAAAAAATCATAAAAAATTTTTATATTTTTTTCTGGACTTTACCTAACATATTGATAAATAAGGAAATGTCATTTTACAACCAATTTTTACTTGAAATCGCACAACCCTAGTATTTATCGGGATTCCTCGATCTTAAGTCGATTTAATCCACAAAGTTATCCACAGCCTTTGTGGATAGAAAAATTGCCGTAAAAAGCACACTTAAATTTTTTAAAATTTTTTATTTTTACTGTTGACAAACTATTAACGGATCATTAGAATGCGCGACCTATCTTTGTGATACCGAATCAATTCCTCCTTAGTTCAGTCGGTAGAACGGTGGACTGTTAATCCATATGTCGCAGGTTCGAGTCCCGCAGGAGGAGCCAATTTCTCTTTTGGTTTGGTTTTCGTTTGTCTCCTTTTACGAATTCTAAATTAGCAACCAGAAGATTTTAAGCCCATCAATTTGATGGGCTTTATTTTTATCGGTATTTCGTCGTTATTTTCCAAACAACACAGCCCCACCGCTAGCTTCAAGCGTTGTGCCATAAAGCAAACTCGCGGCGAAAAAGATCATCACGCCGCCGGCAAATATTTTAACCGCCCGTCCTCCATATTGATTTAAGGTTTTACCGCCGTACCATCGTCCTAAACGAATTGCCATTTGTTTGGCATAACGCACCATGACGGCGAATAAAGAAAGCGTTAAACCGGTGCCGAATGACATAGCAAGAACGGCAAAAACGCCCCAAAGAAAAAGATCCGACATATAAGCCAGAAAAAGTACAAAAATTGCGCCACTACAAGGGCGCAGTCCGATGCTCAAAATGATGAAAAATTGACTTCGCCAAGTATTGGCATGTCGCAACAGCACCGCATTGGGCAAGTGTTGATGGCCGCAGGAACATTCAGCGGAAAAAACATGATCGGCTTTCACGGCACTCAATTTCGGCACCGCATTGAAGCGCGCAGATTTTATCCGAAACGCTTTTTTCGGCTTTCCGGCGCCTTGATAAATCCAATAAATGCCAAGCCCGAGCAATAACACCCAAGCACCGCGTTCCAGCCATAATTGGCTTAGTTTGAAATAACGCGAGGACAAATTCAAAACTACCACAATCACGGACGTCGCCACAATCGCCACGACACCTTGCATCAAGGAAGCAAGCAAACTTAACTTCACGCTGGGTTTAAGTTCGCTTTGATGGGTTGATAAATAACCGGCGATAATAAATTTGCCGTGTCCCGGCCCAAGGGCATGTAACGCACCGTAAAGAAAACTGACACCAATTAAAATTAAACCGGCGGAAACGGGATTTTGTTGAATGGCGTGAAGATTTTCCGAAGTGAGTTGATTAAAGACTTGTTGCCAAGCCACAGCTTTCACAAAAAGCCAAGGCAAGAACCAAAAAATTGCGCCAAGTAAGGCAACCAAGATAAATAGCCATTTAAAAGGGAATGCTTTTTTCATGATTTAGTCACACCGAATTTTCACTTTTTGCGCAAAAATCACGCCCAAGGAATCATCTTCGTCTTTTTGCGTTTTATCCAGAGAAGAAGCGTAAGATTTCATTTTTTCATCCACGTTCGGTGCCACCACTTCGCCCTTACAATTGGTCGGCAGAGTGGAAAAATTCACCGCGTTTTTATCTTCCGGATAAAACATGGAAACATAATAAGTGCGATCATAAGTCATTAACGTGAACAGGTTATCTTTTAACGGCTGCGGACGAGTAAGAAGCAAATCGAAATAATATTGAATATGTGGGCCAAGCAGATTGATACCGTAATTACGCGCCTGAGCTTTGTATTTAATTTTTTCGTTATTTTTATCAAATAAATAGCTGAAATAATGTTCGTTTACGATATTTTCCATCACATCGTCAATAAGCTTTTGTTGCTTCACGGAATCGCCTTTCGCTTGCGCCATATCGTATAGCACCGCCGCAGAACTCGGTTCGTCAAGCGTCCATCGCATCGAAAAACCGATCAATTGATTTTCCTCCACTAATGGTTTGCTTTGCATTTCAATAAAGGCGTGTGGGTGCGCCAATGCGGTGCTCGATAGCATAGTGACGAGTAAAACGAGTTTTTTTTTCACAACGATTATCCTTAATAAAATGAGGTTGTCATTTTAACATAGCGCGAAAAATCCTTAAAAACGTTTATTTGCTCATCAATAATAATTAAATGGATAAAATTTATTGACTTATATCAAAGAATAATGAGATTGGATTTTATTTGGAGCAGAATTTTCGGTACTATCCTCCACGTCAAGCGCTTGCTTGATATTCATAAAGTTCCTAAATAAAATAATCATAAATATAGCTAAACTACTTTCCTACCACCCAATTCGGGTGGTTTTTTTTCGCCTTTCATTTGCCGAAGGTTAGGCAAATCCCAAAACTTCAAGTAAAATAAGCCCGTTTTTTTAACCTCAAATCAAGAGCAAATTATGTCAACACAATTCGTTTATACGATGCATCGCGTCGGCAAAGTGGTGCCGCCGAAGCGTCATATCTTGAAAGATATCTCGTTGAGCTTTTTCCCCGGTGCCAAAATCGGCGTGCTCGGCTTAAATGGTGCAGGTAAATCCACGTTGTTGCGCATTATGGCGGGCATTGATAAAGAAATCGAAGGGGAAGCCCGTCCGCAACCCGGCATTAAAATTGGCTATCTACCGCAAGAACCGAAACTTGAACCGCAACAAACCGTGCGCGAAGCCATTGAAGAAGCGGTGGGTGAAGTCAAACATGCCTTAACCCGTTTGGATGAAGTTTATGCGCTGTATGCCGATCCCGATGCGGATTTCGACAAACTCGCCGCCGAGCAAGCTGAGTTAGAAGCGGTCATTCAAGCACATGATGGGCATAATTTAGACAACCAATTAGAACGCGCGGCTGATGCATTACGTTTGCCGGACTGGGATGCCAAAATCGAGCATTTATCCGGTGGCGAACGTCGACGTGTGGCGCTTTGCCGTTTACTGCTAGAAAAACCGGATATGTTATTGTTAGACGAACCGACCAACCACTTAGATGCAGAATCCGTGGCTTGGTTAGAGCGCTTCTTGCACGACTACGAAGGCACTGTAGTGGCAATTACCCACGACCGTTATTTCTTAGATAACGTTGCCGGCTGGATTTTAGAACTTGACCGTGGTGAAGGTATTCCTTGGGAAGGCAACTATTCTTCTTGGTTAGAACAAAAAGAAAAACGCCTGGCACAAGAACAAGCGCAAGAATCTGCCCGCCAAAAATCCATTGAGAAAGAATTGGAATGGGTGCGCCAAAATCCAAAAGGTCGTCAAGCGAAAAGTAAAGCACGTATGGCCCGCTTTGAAGAACTTAATTCCGGCGAATATCAAAAACGTAACGAAACTAACGAACTCTTTATTCCACCTGGTCCACGCTTAGGCGATAAAGTCATTGAAGTGCAGCATTTAAGTAAATCCTACGGTGACCGCACGTTAATCGATGACTTGTCCTTCAGCATTCCGAAAGGCGCTATCGTCGGGATTATCGGGGCCAACGGTGCAGGTAAATCTACCCTGTTCCGCATGCTTTCCGGCAAAGAACAACCGGATTCCGGTTCTATCACCTTAGGTGAAACGGTTGTGTTGGCTTCTGTGGATCAATTCCGCGATGCCATGGACGACAAGAAAACCGTGTGGGAAGAAGTTTCTAACGGACAAGATATTTTAACGATCGGCAACTTTGAAATTCCAAGCCGTGCCTATGTTGGCCGCTTTAACTTCAAAGGCGTGGATCAGCAAAAACGCGTGGGCGAACTTTCCGGCGGTGAACGCGGCCGTTTGCATCTAGCGAAATTATTACAAGCCGGCGGCAACGTATTGTTACTGGACGAACCGACCAACGACCTTGACGTAGAAACCCTGCGCGCACTGGAAAATGCCATCTTAGAATTCCCGGGCTGTGCCATGGTGATTTCCCATGACCGCTGGTTCCTAGACCGCATCGCCACTCACATTTTGGATTATGGCGATGAAGGCAAAGTCACATTCTACGAAGGTAACTTCTCCGACTATGAAGAATGGAAGAAGAAAACCTTCGGTGCCGATGCGCTACAACCGCACCGCATGAAATACAAACGCATTGCAAAATAATCTCTTTTTTACCGCTGTCAATAAGTACTGTATTGAGTATTCAAAACAGCACCGCATTGGTTCAGCAACCCACTACCATTATTTATAGGAGAAACATCATGGCTCTTAATCCAAGACCCAATCCCTTTGTCGTTGTGTCCGCTAACACCGGCTCAATGATCGTTAATTATCTGGATAGACAAACTAATCAAGCCGGCCTAACTTATGGCGTCGGTTATCAATTCCTAACCCAAGGGCGATTCGAACCGGAAGAAATCCAGCGAATCCTTGCTTTACTTAATTTACGCCGTCAATACTTCGGTGACGGAGTGGTAATGCTGGATTGTGGTGCGAATATCGGTGCGGTAACTATTCCCGCAGGGATTGAAATGACAGGTTGGGGAAAGGTTATCTCTTTTGAAGCGCAAGAGCGGATTTACTATGCCTTAGCAGGTAATGTTGCAATTAATAACTGCTTTAATGTCAAAGCCATCTATTCAGCCATCGGCAACCCTGTCGGCCAAGAATATCTTGATATTCCTATCATCGACTACACAATACCTTCTTCTTTTGGCAGCTTAGAACTCCGTCCAAACCAATATAATGAGTTTATTGGGCAACAAATCGACTACCAAAAAACTCAAAAAGTGCCGCTCGTTTCTGTCGATAGCCTTGAATTAGATCGTGTTGATTTTATCAAAATTGATGTGGAAGGTATGGAAGTGGACGCCTTAAAAGGGGCCTTAAATACTATTGAAAAATATAAACCGATTTTAACGGTGGAATTCTTAAAAAGCGGCTATGAACCCGTCGCACAGTTCCTTGCTGCATTAGGTTATCAGCTTTTTGTTTATGATCTGAATATCTTAGCTGTACACCAAAACGATCCATGCCTTGCCAATATAAATAGCTAATTTAGCAATGCCATCTTTGATTATCTAAAGGGCATTTGAGCACCGCATTGGAAACGCTAACAGCAAACGGAAACTGAAAAAGTGTGGCCAAACCAACGCCGCACTTTTCTTTTGAATCAAATTAGGAGTGATCATGTTAATTTCTCTACACGTTTTTTGTGCGTTTTTAAGTTTAGGACTTTTACTACTTCGTGGGATGATGCAATTAAATGGAAAAAACTGGCGTGCGGTAAAACTATTAAAAATTCTACCGCATTTATCGGATACATTATTGATTATTTCCGGTTTAGCAATCTTATATCTTTTTTCTGCTGGGCTTGAACCATGGCTTATTGCTAAATTTGCATTACTCATTTTATACATCATTTTTGCGGCGAAATTTTTTAGTAAAAAAGCGTCTCAACCAAAAAATATTTTCTTTACACTCTCATTATTGAGTTTTATCGGCGCAATTAGCATCGCGTATTTTCACTAAAAAATAAGGGCAACCACAATGGATTGCCCTTTTTACTCATCATGCCTAATCCCGTTTTCGGCTTAACAACCACCAGATAATGACAATAAACAACAGGCTCGGAATTAAAGCGCCAAACACGGCCGGCATATCGTACACGACGCTCATTTGACCAAAAATCTCATTCACTACATAAAATAAGAATCCGAAACAAATTCCCGTTACGATTCGTGCGCCGGCGGTTACGCTACGTAACGAGCCAAAAATAAAGGACAGCGCCAACAACATCATCACACCAACAGAAAGCGGTTGGAAAATTTTCCGCCAGAAGGTGAGTTCGAAACGGCGAGCGTCTTGCCCGGTTTCTTTTAAAAACGCAATATATTCATACAAGCCACTGAGCGATAAAGAGGTAGGGCGTAAGGACACCGCACCGAGTTTGTCGGGCGTTAAATTGGTTTGCCATTCTTCCGTTACGCGATGAGTGGTCGCAACCGTGTCTTTCTGGATCACTGAATGATTCACTTGATGCAATTGCCATTGATTTTCAGCGGAGGAATAAGTCGCTTGTTTAGCGTGTTTTAATTCACTTAAATTACGGCTGTTATCAAAGCTGTAAATATATACGTCGTTTAACTGCGCCTCGTTGCCTACGCGACGGACAAACACAAAATTATTGCCATCTTTTGCCCATATGCCGTTTTTCACCGAAAGTACGGAACCACCGGAAATGGCACGAGCGCGCATATCGCGAGCAAATTGCTCCGTTTGCGGAATACCCCATTCGCCGATAACCATGGTTAATACAACCAACGGCAACGCAGTTTTCATCACCGCCATGCCGATGTTAAAACGAGAAAAACCGGCAGCTTGCATCACCACCAATTCACTGCGGCCGGCAAGATTGCCGAGCGCGATTAACGCGCCGAGTAAGGCCGCCATTGGGAAAAACGTTTCCACATCTTTCGGCACGGTTAAAACGGTGAACGCCACTGCTTGCAGCACGTCATACGTGCCCTTACCCACGCTGCGAAATTGTTCCACGAATTTAATAATCGCCGAAAGCCCTACGAGCGTCAGCAACGTAGCAAAAATCGCCCCCAAAATGCTTTTACCGATGTAACGGTCTAACGTATTCATCATCGCTTACCCTTTTCGGTTTAAAAGACGGCGGAATTTATACATCGGCGCACTGTCCCAAGCATTTAATAAAATTCCGAGTAACAAGAACGCCACGTTCGTTATCGGCATAAAAATCGCGGCGTCCAATTTACCGGCAGAACCGGCCGATTTGAAAGAACTTTGTAACAAAAAATAAATAAGATACAACAACAATGCCGGCAAAATTTTTGCAAAACGACCTTGGCGCGGATTCACGCGACTAAGCGGTACGGCGATAAGCGCCATCAGCGGCACCGCTAAAATCAAACTGATTCGCCAGTGTAATTCGGCTTTCAATGCGGTGCCATTTTGCGACAACAATTGCTCCGAAGAAAGCGCTGCGGCTTCCTCCGATTTGTTATCGCCGACTTGATAGCCCAAATAGGCTTGGTAATCGTCGAAATGTGTAATGCGAAAATCCGACAACATTGCTGTGCCTTCCACACGTTGCACATTTTGCAAATTCAACACTTGGTCGCCGTTCGGTAAAGCCTTCAATTCACCTTTTTCCGCCGTCACTACAGAAGGCTTGCTCTGCCCTTTCGGTACGGTTTGGAAAAGATACACATCATGAATTTGATCGCCTTGAATATCGTCGATAAACAATACGAAATCATTGTTGCCCGCAGACATAAATTGACCGGAAGAGAGCGCACCCATGGTCGGATTGGCTTTGGCATTTTCCACCAGCGTGCTTTGCTTTTCGATTGCCCAAGGCGAAAGCCATAACGCATTATAGGCGGCGAGTCCCGCGGTGAACAAAGAAAGCAACAACGCCACGCGTACTAAAATACGCGAACCAACACCGCAAGCGCGCATTACGGTAATTTCGCTTTCCGCATACAAACGTCCGAAAGTGAGCAAAATAGCGATAAACAAACACAGCGGCAACATTAACTGTGCCATGGTCGGCATCCCAAGTCCGAGCAAAGAAAACACCAAATCCGCCGGTACATTACCGTTTGCCGCAGATCCCAACACGCGTATCAGTTGTTGGCAGAAAAAAATCAATAGCAAAATGAATAAAATCGCCGTTTGGCTTTTAAACACTTCTTTCGCTAAATATCGAGTTAAAATCATCTTATTTCGTTATGCTTTGTTGCTAAAAAACAGGAGGGAATCTGGATAAAATCGGGCGCGTATGATACCTTATTTTCGCTAAATTAGACAGCGATTTAAGGAAATCCTATGAAATATCAAGCAAAAAACCAGGCCTTTTCTCAAGCCGCCGACGGCATCGTTTTAGGCCTGTATGAGAACAACGAATTTTCTAAAAGTTTCAATGAAATCGACCTTGCTGCACAAGGTTATTTAAACCGCTTAATCCAATCCGGCGAGCTTACCGGCAAATTAGGTCAAACCCTGTTACTACGCGATTTGCCGGGTGTTGCCACAAAACGTGTGCTGATCGTCGGCTGTGGCAAAAAAGGCGAACTAACCAAGCGCCGCTATAACCAACTGATTCAAAGCATGCTAAAAGCGTTAAACAACGCAAATATTCGCGAAGTCGTATCTTATTTAACGGAAATCGAAATTAAAGATCGCGATCTTTATTGGAACGTACGTTTTGCCATCGAAATCATCGAGCACACAAACTATCGTTTTGATCGCTTCAAATCGGAAAAGCCTGAGAGCACCGCATTGGAAAGCCTTATTTTCAATACCGACTGTCCGCAAGCACAACGCGCTATCGCTCACGCACAAGCCGTTAGTGCCGGCGTGAAAGCGGCACGCGATATCGCTAATATGCCACCGAATATCTGCAATCCTGCCTATCTTGCCGAACAAGCCAAGCATTTAGCCGCGGAATTCGGCGCGCTTTCTCTGGAAGTGATTGATGAAACGCAAATGGCAGAGCTAGGAATGAACGCTTATTTAGCGGTTTCACGCGGGTCGGCCAATCCGGCGTATATGTCGATTTTGCATTTCAACAACGCGCCCGATAAAAACGCCAAACCAATTGTGTTGGTAGGTAAAGGTTTAACTTTTGACGCGGGCGGCATTTCCCTTAAACCGGCGGCGGATATGGACGAAATGAAATACGATATGGGCGGCGCGGCCTCCGTATTCGGTGTCATGGCAGCCGTTGCGCAACTTGGTTTACCGTTAAACGTTATCGGTGTACTTGCCGGCTGTGAAAATTTGCCGGATGGCAACGCGTATCGTCCTGGCGATATTCTCACCACCATGAACGGCTTGACCGTGGAAGTATTGAATACCGATGCGGAAGGTCGCCTCGTGCTTTGCGATGCGCTGACTTACGCGGAACGTTTTGAGCCGCAATTACTGATCGATGTAGCGACGCTTACCGGCGCTTGCGTAGTAGCCTTAGGGCAACACAATAGTGGCTTGATTTGCGAAGATGAGAACTTAGCCGCCGATTTACTGCACGCCGCTCACCAAACCACAGACAAAGCGTGGCGCTTGCCGTTAAGCGAAGAATACCAAGAACAACTCAAATCGCCGTTTGCCGATCTGGCCAACATCGGCGGCCGTTGGGGTGGTGCCAGCACTGCCGGCGCATTCCTCGCTAACTTCACAAAAAAATATCGCTGGGCACATTTAGACATTGCGGGCACGGCTTGGCTGCAAGGCGCCAACAAAGGCGCAACCGGCCGTCCTGTGGCCTTATTAACTCAGTTCTTGATAAACCAAACGAAATAAATCAAGTGGCGTAACAGCACCGCATTGAAACTGATTTCAATGAACTGCACCTTAAACATGAGTATTAAACCAATGTATTTAAGGTGCAGTTTTTTATATGCAGTATGCCGTAGGAAATTATCTTGAAATTAAGACAGTGCTTCTTTTCGGCATCCCAAAAATCGCCATATTCCAACGGCAATGAAGGTGGCGACGAGGTAAACTGTGAGATAGCCAAAGGCATGCGCGAGACGGAGAGAGGCAAAGCCTGCTAGGTAAGCGCCGAAGAGGGCGACGGAGAATTGCAATGCGCTGTCGAGCGTGGCGTAAGTTTGATTGGATTTATCCATAATCATGGCGAGCAAGCACGGCACCAGCAACGCGTATGTGATGCTTAACAATAAAATCGGCGCGGCGATAAGATAAGGAAAATCCGTGCCGACATATTCAAATAAAATAAATAAGCAGAAGGCAAAAATTTGACTAAATAATACCCATTGGGTGACAGAAACCCGAGAATATTTTTTGAGTAATAGACCACTTAGCGGCGCAAAGGCGATAGCACAAAGGGGTTCGAATACGGAAAGTAATAGCCCAATATGTTGGCTGCTCCAACCCAAAGCGTTGAGTCGAGGAATGAAACTACTGACCACCATGCCGCTGGGAATAAACACAAATAACAATAAAATCAACCAACGAAATGAAATGTGCGGTTGTTGCCAAAAGTGGAAAAACCGTGTGAATAAAAAATGCAATGGCGGATTTTGCGATTCAGCCGTAACTGTAGGTTCGGAATATAGGCTGATTTGTAGGAGCAGCAGTAGCGCAAAAACACTGATTAAATCCACCGCACTTTGCCAGCCGTAATGATGATAAATCAGTAACACCAAACCGCCGCCAAGCATTTTACCCACTCGTCCTGCGATCACTTGAATGACACCGCCAAAGCCACGTTGCTCAAAAGGCAGGATGGCACACGTCAGCCCCAACGCCGCACAACCGAAAAATAGACTGCTTAGGTTCAATAGCACACACGCCACCATAAGCTGTGTAAAATCCCGTTGCGGTTGGATGAAATGCAACATGAATAAGGCAATAAAAATGATTAACGAGGAAAGGCATAGCCAGCCGCGAAATTGCCCGATACGCTTGAGACGATAGCGTTCAATTAACGGCGAGACGATGAATTTCGCCATTTCCATTCCACCAAGCAAATAGAACCAACTAAGCTGTTTAAGATCGAACCCTATCTCTTTTAACATGGTGATGAGACCAATCATATAAAACGCCACTATGCAGAATTTAAAACCGGCGGTCGTGGCAAGGATTGCCCAATCCTGCTTAGTGAGTGATGTTGCCTTGTTGGCATTGCCAAAACGCTGCATAACGTCCTTTTTGATCTAAGAGTGTTTGATGCGTGCCTTGTTCGGCAATGTTGCCGTTTTCCAACACATAAATGCAATGCGCGCCCACAATGGTGGAAAGTCGGTGAGCGATAATCAACACGGTTTTGTCTTTAACCAGCTGATCCAACGCTTTTTGCACTGCCAGCTCATTGCGGGTATCCAACGATGCTGTCGGTTCATCTAAAATGAGAATCGGTGCGTCTTTTAAAATCGCGCGGGCGATAGCAAGTCGTTGCTTTTCACCGCCGGAAAAATTACTCCCAATTTCATTAACTTGCGTTTGATAGCCTTGTGGTAATGCCTGAATAAAATCGTGGCATTGGGCAAGTTTACAGGCGTGAATCACCTCTTCATCGGTGACATTGGGTTTTGCCATTCGGATGTTATTTAATACACTGTCTTGGAATAAATACACGTCTTGAAACACCACAGAAATTAAGCGCATGAGCTGTTCTTGGCTAACATCCCGAATATCGACACCGCCGATCGTAATTCGCCCTGATTGCGGATCAGCATAACGCAACAACAAGCGAAGTAATGTTGTTTTACCACAACCGCTGGTGCCCACAAAAGCATTGAGGCTGTTAGGTTTTATGTCTAGATTAATGTCGTTTAGGATGGTTTTTTCAGCATTATAACCAAAGCGGACATGCTCATAGCGAATACGATAATCTGTGGGTAATCTGCTGCCATGATTTTCCGCCAATTCAGGCAATGCCATCAGTTTTTCAAATTTTTCACAGCTAATCACAAAAATTTCTAAGAGCGAAAACATTTGCACAAAGAAGTTCAATACATCTGAAATTCGCGCAATTAAAATCAGCACTGTGGCTAACAATACCCAATGGGCGCTACCGGAAATCACCCAAAATGTGCCAACAATTAATACGGCAATCAGGCTGAATTGAATGCTTGAGGTAATAATCAAATTCGGACGTTCGCCTTTTTTTGTGCCGATGCATTGAATGTTGGCGACATCTTCAATCACACGGTTGAAAATATGTTGTTTGTTTTCAGTTTGCCCTGTTGATTTCAGAATTTCCAAACCTTGCACAAACTCAATGGTTTCGCCTTTAAGTCGCTGATTAGCTTCTGCCAAAATACTAAATCCACGACGGAAAGCTTTTCTCCGCCATAAATAAAGTGGCACGATAAGCGGAAAAATAATGAAGATCAGCAGCCCAAAGCGGTAATCAAAGAAACAAAGACAAAGGGCGGCAGACACCGGTGTTACGATGCCGTAAATTAGAATACTGATTAAACTGAAAGCGTAATTCGTCGCTTCATTAATACTTTGGATGGCAACGGCACTGAGTTCGCCTGCACGAAATCCACTGAGGACGGCAAGAGATACGCGGCGAAGTTTTTCGCCCAGTTGACGTCTTAATTGATATGTCGCCAAAAATGAATCGCCTTTGGTGTCATAATATTCCGCCCAAATGCGGAAAAGGAGGCTGACGATTAAAAGCACGCCACATAAAACACTCCAAAAAATGACCGCACTTTGCCCTGCTTCAGTTTGTTCTAATGCCAAAAGCAGCGGATACAGCAAGCCGATAGCCACGCCGAATAAGGTTGCAGACAGTGCTGCAAAAGCGAGACAGCGTAAGAATGCGCTTTGTTGCTGTTGGGCGGCGGCAAATAAGGCGTGATAAGTTTGCCACAGGCTTTTTACGCGTTGAGTTTCGGGATTAAAGTAAGATTGCATAACATTCTCTAATGTATCGTCCAAGATTTTGCCTGTTGATATTCTGCCCAAAGGGTTTGATAGGCGACATTGGTTTGCAACAAGGCTTGGTGATTGCCTTGAGCAATGATTTTGCCGTTCTCTAAATAAATAATTTGATCGGCTTGGGTAATGCTAGACAGGCGATGCGCCACCATGATCACTGTTTTATTTTGCATCAGCGCATGAAATGCCTGCATTAAATCCGCCTCGTTTTTCGCATCGGAAAAAGCCGTGGGTTCGTCTAGCAATAAAATCGGGCGATTTTGTAAAAAGGCGCGGGCTATACTGATACGTTGTTTTTGTCCGCCTGACAATAATTGTCCGCGTTCACCCACTTTCGTTTGATATTGCTCCGGCAAGGTCATAATAAAGTCGTGAATACGGGCTTGTTTGGCGGCATTGATAATGGCTTCTTCCGTCACATTTTCTATGCCGTAAGCGATGTTTTCGGCAATAGAGCAAGAAAATAAGAAATTATCCTGAAATACGACCGAACAATATTTCATAAGTTGATCCTGTTCCATATGACGAATATCCGCACCACCTAAGGTGATTTTTCCGCTATCGACATCCCAAAAGCGCAACAGCAAATTGAGTAAGGTGGTTTTGCCGGAGCCTGAAGTGCCAATAATGGCAGTAAAACTATTTTGTGGCACAATAAAGTCAATATCTTGTAGCGTGTTTTTGTCGGCATCATAACTGAAATTGACCTGTTCAAATTGAACAGCATACCCCTTCGGCGTTTGTAGCGGTAAAAGTGCGGTGGCATTTTCCAACGTTTTTATTTCGTTAATGCGTTCAATGGCAGCACGGGAGCGTTCCAACAAATGAAACAGCCCCATGTAAGGATGCATGGTTTCAATTAACCCGGCGGCTAACACTAAAAAGGCAAAAAAGCCAAAAGTGGAAAGCAGCGCAAGCGAGTGTAAATACACGCCTAACAAGATCAAAAACAACATGATCGGCATTGGCGTAAAGAGCGAACGGGCAAGACGTGTTGGCGCGCCCACTTTAGCTAAAAAAGCGAAGATAACCTGATTAAAATTTTCCAATGCGGTGCTAAAACGGCTGTACGAACTTTGTCCCGCATCAAAGGTGCGAATCGTGCTCATACCTTGAATATATTCAATAATCGCGCTATTAATTCGGCTCACGGCAGCACCGTAATCACGATAATTCAAGCGGCTTTTTTGCATTAAACGTTGCAGAATCGTAAACAATACGACAAGGAAAATCACTACAGCCAATGCCATTTGCCAATTTAACCAAAACAATGCCGCCAACACGAAAATCGGTGTGGAATAAGCCTCTGCTTTAAGGGGCGGTGCATCGGCAACAAAGGTGTGCAATTCGTTTACGTCATCGCACAGCACTTTGGTTAAACCGCCTGAACCGATTTCATTGACTTTGCCTAACGATAATTGACTGATTTTTTTCGCAAGCTGTTGGCGTAGCATTTTTTCCAATTCAAAGGCCGCATAATGAGATTTGTCGTGCGCTTTAATTTTGCAGGTGTAATACAAAATGGAAATGGCAAGCAGCGCAAAAATCTGCCAATAAGGAAACGTAAGAGATTGGCTGACGGTGAACACAATGTGGATCATCAAAAGCCAAATTCCGATTTTTAAGCCTTGCGCGAAGGTTGCCAACCACATTGAGGCGCGTAATTGCGCGGCAACAGGTTGGCAAATTTGTTGGTGCTGCTGACTCATTGCTTAGAATCTTAACTCGGTAGAAAGCCCAATTTGGCGTTCCGGCTGACGGGTAATGTCGCCTGAGCGCGGTACGAGTAAGATATCTTTGCGTGAGTTAAGCACGTTGTCGGCATAAAGCGTGATTCTGGCATGCTTAAAGTCGTACGCTAAATAAACATCAAGTTGGTCATAATGCCCTACTCTACCATTGGCCAAGTTGTCAGCAGTGGAATAATAACTGCTGTTGTAGCTGTAATTGGTACCAATTTCTAGATGGTCAAGAAGGCGATAATTGGCCCCCACTTTTCCGCTGAAACTTGGTGCGCGAGCAAGTTTATTCCCTTCAATGCCGCTGTTTGGATAACGTTTGATATCGGTTTTTAACATCCCGATGCCTGCGTTGAGTGCCAGTTTCTCCGTGGCCTGCCATTCGGTATTGATTTCCGCACCATAGGTGACGACTTTATCGGCATTGCGGATCACGATGGAATTTGGACCAAGAGTGAACGGTAACTGCATGTCTTTGTAGTCGTTATAGAATAGGTTGCTGTTAATGCGTAGGCGTTTATCTGCGGATGTCCAACGATGATAAAGTTCGTAGTTCCAGACATATTCCGCGTCATATTCATAGCTGGTGTACGGCACACCGAAAGTCACACCGGCACCGCCCGGATTGTAACCTTTGCCTACTTTAAAGCCTAAGCGTTGATCATCGTTAATTTTCCATGCAATGTCTGCTTTTGGCAGGAAGACATTGTATTTTTTATCCCGGTTGATGGAAAACATCGCACTTTTGCCTTTACGCTGATGATGTTCCTGTTCATAGCGAGCAGAAAGCGTCAATTCAAACGGAATATCCGGTGTAAAGGTAATTTCACCAAAGGCCGCCTTGGTTTTCGTTTTATCATTAAAATTTGTCGTAATCGGCGTGCGAGCAATGCGTCCGTTGAGCATCGTAACACTTTCATCTTGTTTCGCATTGAAATAGAACAAACCAAATAAACCACGGTATTTTTCACTTTCGTATTTTACAATGGGTTCAATTTGGAATTCATTGCCATCAACGCGAGCCGGAACACCTCGACGATTTGGCGGCAATGCAGTGTTGAATGGCGACGTCGTTTTTCTATCGTGAATAAAGTGGGTATAAACCAATTTATTTTCCCATTTCCAATGCTCTGAGAGTTGATAGCCAATGTCCCAAATGGTGCTGGCAGAGCGTGTTTGGAATACCGGGCGTTCCGGCGTGTAACGTGGTGAATTAGGTTGTAACTCTGTTTCGCTTTGTGGCGCTCTTGCGTTTAAATGATTGAACGTTAAACGGCTATAGAGATCCGGCAATGCAGACGGGGTCCACAGTAATTTGGCGCGGGTATTGGTGGCTTTAAACCAACGTGGGTTACCAACGGGATCATAATGCGGTAAATCCACAGCAGTTTCTCGTTGTTGATGATCTACGCTTAAACGAAATGCTAATTCGTCTTTCACCACAGGGCCTGAAATCAGGGCTGCTGTTTGCGCCAATCGATGATTCCCTATATTCAATTTCGCTGCACCTTCCCATTCTTGCGTTGGATCATTGCTGGTCATGACTACCGCACCGGCAATGGCGTTACGCCCTTGGGCATAGCTTTGCGCCCCACGATAGATTTCTACCTGTTTCATATCCCACAGAGATTTTGTACCGAACGCCAGTTCGTTATAGCTGGACGTTCTGCCGTCAATTTGCATATTTAGTCTTGGGCGTGAACCGGCAAAAAATGCCACCGCACCTACAGCTGGACCGGATCCGTCAACGCCACGCACAGTAGGTAAGTCATTGCCCAAGCCAGTGTCTAAAATATTCACATCGCGTTTTAATAATTGGGTCGCAGACAGTAAATTAGTTTCTCGTTTGAGTTGATCGGCGGTTACCACGGATGTGCTTGAACCAGTAGATGATTGACTACGTTCGAATTTTTCACCGGTCACAGTGATTTCGTCTAACATATTCATATCACGTATTTTGTCCGCATAAACTGCAAGAGAATAGGTCCCTGTTATGCATAGCGCGATTAAATTTAATGGCATATTAGTTTTTTTCATAAGAACACCTTTTAGGTTTACATTTTTAAGATTTAACATCAATTATTGTAAACATAACATAATCTAAAACAAAAAGTAAATAAGAATTCTTCTCAAATATAATATTTGACAATTTAAAGTGTTCGATTATTTTATTGACCGTTTAAGGAGTAAAAATGAAAAAAGATTCTGTATTAAAGCAAGCCGCCATGAGGCTTTTTTATAAACAAGGTTGGATTGCTACATCTATTACGGAAATCTGTCAGTTGGCAGGAGTTAGCAGAGTCACATTTTACAAACACTTTGCAACAAAAGAAGCGCTGGTAGAAAGCTTGTTTGAAGAACAAAAAAATAAAATGCGCGCTGAATTTGAACGGTTATTGCATCATCAAGCGAATTTGGAGACGGTTATTCAACGCATTTTGGATATGCAGCAGGAGGCTATGGCGACGCTTTATTCTCCGTCGGTATTAGCGGATTTAAATGCGCACCGCAACGAAGAATTACAGCAGTTCTTTCATAAAATGGCACAAGAAAAATATCACTATATGCATCATTTTTTTGGCACGTTACAACAACGCAAAGTGATTCGTGATGATTTTCCCATAACCTTAATCGATGTAATCATCCAAAAAATCGACGAAATGTTAAATACACCGACGTTACAACAGCATTATATCGGCAACGAACAACAATTATTAAAAGATATTTTGCAATTTTTTATGCATGGGATCGCCTATCAAAAGAGAAAAGATTAAAATATTTTCCCCTCCAAAACCTGAACACTAAAACCCAATCTATTTAAGGTACAGATTTTTTATGGGCAAACATTACTAGAACTTAAGCACTACATCTTCAAACTTATAGTACTCAATACGACAAGCGAAAAAATAGGAATGTCAAAACCTAAACATTCCATCTATGACAATTCTCAAGACATTAAAATTTTAGTGAAGGAATCTGAATATTACAGTGAGGAACAGACTAAATTTCAGCGCTATACAATAAAAAGCCTTATATGTAAGCTAGATTTAATTATTCAGAGCAGTGCACACTGCATCTTAAAATCTTAACATGTAATCGACCACCAATATCTTCAATTATATGGTGACTTTATTAGCCTTTTTCGCCAAATCCGCGTGAACGCGTTTTTGCTCTTTCATTTTAGCGCTGATTTCGCGACGCTCAGAAGAAAGTTCCGCGCTGCGGATAGTGTAGTCATCCACGCGCGCTTCATAATCATCGCGCATACTTTCGATAATCGCGCGCACCTCTTCAATATCCATATCATCGCGAATATATTGATTTAAGTTATCGAGCAATAACACCCGTTTTTGGTTATCACGAATTTTACGACCAATATCTTCAATATCACGTTTTAGTTTATTTTTTAAACGATACATACGCACATATTCCAACACATCTTGAAACGATTGTTTATTTACGGTTTCCATAATTGCTCTCTTAACTAGACAAAAAGTGGTTGTAATTTAGCCTTTTTTTGTCAATTCGTCAAAACCTTAAAATCAGATTTGTAGGCTATATCAAAAAAAGTGAGAATTTACATAAAAAGCGTTGATTCCACGCTTTCGTAGTGATAAAACGTAGTCACTATTTTTCTAAAAAATAAGGAAACACAATGTCTCAAGTCTTCAATTTTAGCGCCGGCCCGGCCATGATTTTCCCCGAAGTGTTACACAAAGCGCAAGTTGAACTCACCGATTGGTTAGGTCAAGGCGTTTCCGTGATGGAAGTGAGTCATCGCGGTAAATACTTTATGGATTTAATTAAAGAAGCGGAAAAAGATCTACGCGAAGTGTACAACATTCCCGACAACTATCGCGTGCTTTTCTTACAAGGTGGCGCGCGCGGTCAATTCGCCGCATTGCCGATGAACTTAATCGGTAAAAAAGGCAAAGCCCTTTATTTAAACAGCGGACATTGGTCAGCGACCGCCGCCAAAGAGGCTCGTAACTTTGCCGAAATCGATGAAATTAGCATCATCGAAAACGGCGATAAAACCCGTGTTACCGAACTTGATTTTAGCGATATCGCCGAACAATACGATTACGTTCACTACTGCCCGAATGAAACCATCAGCGGCGTAGAAATTTTTGATGTGCCGAATGTGGGCAATGCGGTGCTGGTAGCAGACATGTCTTCTAACATTCTTTCACGCGAAATTGATATTAATCGATTCGGTGTAATTTACGCTGGCGCCCAAAAAAACTTAGGCCCGGCCGGTATTACTTTAGTGATTATTCGAGATGATTTAATCGGCCATGCCCGCAAAGAAACTCCGTCAATTTGGAACTATGCAACGCAACGTGATGCAGATTCTATGATCAACACGCCACCAACGTTTGCGTGGTATTTATGTTCTCTTGTATTCAAACATATCAAAGCCATTGGTGGTTTACCGGTTATTGCTAAACGTAACGAACGTAAAGCGCAAACTCTTTACGATTACATTGATTCTAGTAAACTTTATCGCAACGTGGTAGCAAAAGAAAACCGTTCAACCATGAATGTAACGTTCGTAACCGGCAGTCCTGAACTTGATGCGAAGTTCGTGGCAGAATCCACCGCAGCCGGCTTGCAAGCCTTAAAAGGACATAAAGTACTGGGCGGAATGCGTGCCTCTATTTATAACGCCATGCCGTTAGAAGGTGTGCAAGCACTCATCGAATTTATGAAAAAATTTGAAGCTGAAAACGCTTAATTATTCGTTTTATCATAACGGGCACCCTAGCGTGTCCGTTTTCTTATAGGATCATTCATGCAGTACATCGACATTGCCAACCAAGGCGTAAAATCCCTCTCTCCTTACCAAGCCGGTAAACCGATTGAAGAACTTGAACGCGAACTCGGCATTTCCGACATCGTCAAACTAGCCTCTAACGAAAATCCGTTTGGCTTTCCGGAAAGCGCCAAACAAGCAATCCGCAATCAATTAGACAATCTTACGCGCTATCCTGACGCCAACGGTTTTGAGCTCAAACAAGCGATCGCAAAAAAATTCGGCATACAACCAAACCAAATCACTCTCGGCAACGGTTCCAACGATTTATTGGAATTATTCGCTCACACCTTTGCCGGCGAAGGCGACGAAGTGATTTATTCGCAATATGCCTTTATTGTTTATCCGCTTGTCAGTAAAGCTATCAATGCGGTCGCCAAAGAGATCCCGGCGAAAAACTGGGGGCATGATTTAGCCGGATTTTTAACTGAACTTTCCCACAAAACTAAACTGATTTTTATCGCCAACCCTAACAATCCGACCGGTAATTTCTTAACTGAGCAAGAACTTGACGCATTTTTAGCGAAAGTACCAGAAAGCGTCATTGTGGTGCTTGATGAAGCCTATACTGAATTTACGCTTCCGGAAGAACGCGTAGATTCATTCGGGTTATTGAAAAAATACCCTAATCTGATTATTTCACGCTCTCTTTCCAAAGCTTATGGATTGGCAGGCTTACGTATCGGTTATGCGGTGTCTAACCCGGAAATTGCGGATTTATTAAATCGCGTGCGTCAACCGTTTAACTGCAACAGTTTGGCGCTGACTTCCGCCATTGCGGTAATGAACGACGATGAATTCGTAACTAAGGTTGCGAAAAACAACCGCATTGAAATGGCTCGTTACGAGCAATTTTGCCAACAATACAATTTGGATTATATTCCGTCGAAAGGTAACTTCATCACTATCGATTTCAAACGACCCGCTGCGCCGATTTACGAGGCCTTATTACGCGAAGGTGTAATTGTGCGTCCGATTGCTGGTTACGGTATGCCAAATCATTTACGCGTGAGTATCGGCTTGCCGCAAGAAAATGACAAATTTTTTGCCGCACTAATTAAGGTGTTGGATTTAACGCAAGCAAAATAGAGGCTTTATAACAATCCTAACTATAATGGGCCCAGGTAACTTTCCGCAAATACAAGATATTAAAAAGAATATTACGGCAAAGAATTAAAAATGGGCAACGGATTAGGCAATATTAAAATAGGCAACGCATTTAGCGCATTTTTATATGCACTAAATGAGCCCAAGAAAAGGAATCTCAATTTTTGAAGTTTGAAACAAGAAAAGATAGTATGGCTGGGGTACTAGGATTCGAACCTAGGAATGCCGAGATCAAAACCCGGTGCCTTACCGCTTGGCGATACCCCAATGGAAACTCTTAAAACAAGAATATAAGGAAACTTTTAGGATAATATGGCTGGGGTACTAGGATTCGAACCTAGGAATGCCGAGATCAAAACCCGGTGCCTTACCGCTTGGCGATACCCCAATCACTATTTTGACTTACAAAGCGATGGTGCGGGACGAGGGACTTGAACCCACACACCTCACGGCGCCAGAACCTAAATCTGGTGCGTCTACCAATTTCGCCAGTCCCGCAAATGGTGGCTACAGCGAGATTCGAACTTGCGACCCCAACATTATGAGTGTTGTGCTCTAACCAACTGAGCTATGTAGCCATCTGCTTAACCATATTAGCTTTGCGGGGCGTATTATGCTGATTTGCCCTTATCGCGTCAATCACTTTTTGTAAAAAATCCGTTTTTTAAGCTTAGTTGATTATAAAAAAAACGCTTTTGTTATTTTTTATTCATTCCGCCACAGAAATCATACCGACAAAATGACGCCAGTGAAAACTATTAAATCTATTCGGAATATACCAATCGGAAATCGTTCCGTCTAAATAAAGCGCATTGTAACAGCCTACTTTTAGCAAACCTTGACTGAAAGTATAAAGATTCGGCTCACCTTTCGTGGTCATAATAAAGAAAAGACGATGTTGTTTATCCAAACATACCGCATTGCGCTTGTGATAACTTTCTAACGTGGGTTTAAATTGGCGGTTAATTTCCCCCTCAATTAATAACATCGGACCGGATTGCATGGCAAAGGTAGGTTTTAGCCTTTTCTGTTGATAAGCCTTCGTTGTCAAAATGTAAGGTTGCACGCCTACCAATGCAAAAACGCCATTCGGTTGGACATGAAAATTGCCCGTACCACGTTTGGTATTAAGCGCATTCAATTCTTTGCCGTTTTCAATCCATAAGCCCGCCGGCACATTATTCCTACTATAGATTCCGGCATTCATGAGCATTTTCACTTGAAAATTTTTTTCCAACGCATGTTTTAAATTAGTTAAAGATTGATAATCTTTACCCTCGCTGTCACGCCAATGCAGACGCACGTCTTCAGGTTTAGCTTGAAAAATTCCGTAAGTAATGTTGGAATCGGTAAAAGAACGATATTCGCCACCATAGACTGTTGAAGAAAGACCACAGCAAAGTACGGTTAGAATTTTAAAGAGTTTTTTCATCTAAAGGATGGGAAAGCTTTAGGGCATTAGAAAACGAATGTAAGCCTTCTGCGTTACCCGTTTTCATCATAGATTGCAAAGTTTGCGTCGGTGCGTGAATAAGTTTGTTCATCAATTTATAACTCAATTCTTGCAATACCGCCTCTGCATTATCGCTTTGTTGCAAGTGTTGCAGCGCATTTTTCAGTAAATCTTGGCGTATCGCTTCCGCATTTTGACGATAATTTTTGATCAAATTAGAAAATTGGCGCACTTTAATCCACTCAAAAAAATCCCGACACTCTTCTGTAATAATGGATTGAGCGTGCTCTGCTGCTTGTTCGCGGCGGTTTAAATTAGATTGAATAATATCCTGTAAATCATCCACCGTATAATGATACACGCTGTCGAGACTTTCCACGCTTTCCTCAATATCGCGCGGCACCGCAATGTCCACTAACAACATCGGCGCGTTGTGGCGTTTCTTTTGCGCGACTTTCACCATTTCTCGGCTAATCAACACATTCGGACTGGCGGTAGAACTAATTACGATATCAGCTTGCTCCAATGCGGTGCTAAAATCATCTAAACCAAACACCTCAATCGGCGTATCGGAAGCTAATTTTTCTGCTAATCGCTCCGCCCGACTTAAAGTACGGTTGGCTATCATTAATTTTTTTACACCATGACGCAATAAATGACGGCTCACCAATTCAATGGTTTCACCCGCGCCCAGCAGTAAAATATTCAGCGTGCGTAAAGATTCGAAAATCTGACGCGCCAAACTGCAAGCCGCATATGCCACAGAAACGGCGCTCTCGCCAATATTGGTTTCGGTACGTACACGTTTGGCAGTCGAAAAGGTTTTTTGGAATAAGCGCGAAAGCTCGGTAGAAAGCGGTACTTGGGCGTTTTGGTAAAATTCTTCGGTAATTTGAAAAGCTTGTTTCACTTGCCCCAAAATTTGCGGTTCGCCCAAAATCAACGAATCCAATCCGCACGCTACGCGCATTAAATGATTCGCCGCGTGTTGATTTTGATGCGCATAAATACTCGGCATCAATTCTGCCAAAGGAATCCGGTGAATCTCCGCAAACCACCGTTCGATATTTTCACGCCATTTATCGCATTCTTGTGGCGAAATTTGTCGATGGTGCAAATATACTTCCGTGCGATTACAAGTAGAAAGGATCACCGCGCCTTCGGCAAGGTTTTGTTGCTGAATTTGTTGCAAGGCAAACAGACGCTTTTCCGCTGAAAAAGCGACTCTTTCACGCACCGAAACCGATGCGGTTTTATGATTGATGCCGAGAACAAGAAGGGTCATGGTTGATGTAAAAATAACCGCATCTAAAAAGTGCGACAGAAATATCCGATAAAAAATTGGCGCCATTCTAATGAATTATGGCGCGTTGAGCAAATACACACGTCATAATTGTGGCAGAATAACGTAAAAAAGTTAAAACACATCTTTCGCTTTACGAAGTGCAATAAACGCTTCAAGCGTTTTTGCCCGTAAGAACGGATTGATCATTTTTTCCAGCTGTAGCGTAGTCGGTAAACTCGGTTTGCCTTGAGCACGCAAAGTTTCCACCTGAATTATCTGATTTTTGACTGCGTCATTGTCCGGCATCACCATTTTCGCAAACGCTAAATTCGCTAAAGTATATTCATGCGCGGGACAAATGACGGTATCGTCCGGCAACATTTTAAGACGTTGCAAAGTTTCAAACATTTGCGCGTAATCGCCGCTAAACACACGGCCACAACCGGCAGAAAATAACGCGTCTCCGCAAAATAGATGCCCGTCCACTAAAAAACTCAAGTGCTGCGCCGTATGCCCGCCGGTAGGCAAAACTTCAATGCGGTAGTTTTCCGTAATAATCTCGCCTTTATTAACAATCACCGTCGCGCCTTTTTCGGCACATTCTTCAGGACCATAAATCGGCACATCCGGATAACGCGCGCGAAAAGCCGCTACCCCTTGAGTGTGATCGTCATGCAGGTGCGTCAACAGCACCGCATTGACGGCATAATCATGCACATCAAGCCATGCAAACAGCTTGTCCGTTTCGGGCAAATCGACAATAATAAGCGGCAAATTTTCACGTTGATAAAGCCAAATGTAATTATCGTTCAAGGCTGGCAAAGCAACTAACATAAATCCTCTTTTGTTTGGAAATGAAATGATGATTCGATGGAATGTAAAATGGCACGCAAAATCGGCCAAGCCTTTCTGTGCCCCGCAAAGCTGGCGACAGTTACCGCAAGGCAAAGCCTATTGTAGCGCATTGGAAGTCGCTTTAGCGCCTTGGCTGGCAAAAATCGGCGGATATCAAATTTTAAAACTCGGCGCCTTAAGCACGGAAGTGACGACAAACTTACCGATGCGCCATCAAATTTTGTTAAGCGAAAAGACATTGCCAAACAGCACCGCATTGACCCCTAACGATTCTTTTGTACAAGCCGAACTTACCGCCTTACCTTTTATTCAGCAAGAAATAAACGCGGTCTTTTTGACAAACTGCTTAAATTTCACCCAAGATCCTCATCAGATTTTGCGCGAGGTTCATCGTGTACTCGCTGATGACGGTTGGTTATTTCTCTCCTTGTTCAATCCGTTAAGTTCGTTGATTTGCAAAAATAAACTCGGTGAGTTTCCGTTCCGCCGATATTCGACTTGGCGCATTATCGATTGGTTAGAGTTGCTTAATTTTGAAATTCTTGAGCGACAAAATCTGTCTATTACAGGCCGACGCGCCCACTTATTTTCGCCTTTAATCCTTATCGTGGCACAAAAACGCACTTATCCGCTTACCTTCAACACTGAAAAAGAGCGAACAACAATGCCAATATTTTTACAACCCACGGAAGCCTTTAAGACAAATGCATAATTGCCTTGCCTCACCTTCCATTCTCCCCTATTATGCGGCGCACTTTTTTCTCTGTTTAAGGATTCGCTATGACAGCACAAACTTTTATTCCCGGCAAAGACGCGGCATTAGAGGATAGCATTGCAAAATTTCAACAAAAATTAACCGCTCTGGGTTTTCATATTGAAGAAGCCTCATGGTTAAATCCGGTACCGAATGTATGGTCAGTGCATATTCGCGATAAAGATTGTCCGCAGTGTTTTTCCAACGGCAAAGGCGCAAGCAAAAAAGCGGCGCTGGCCTCGGCGCTTGGCGAATATTTTGAGCGTTTATCCACTAACTATTTCTTTGCGGATTTTTATTTGGGAAAAGCAATCGCCAACGGTGATTTCGTACATTATCCAAACGAAAAATGGTTTCCGATTGAAGACGACGCTTTATTACCAAAAGGCATTTTAGACGATTATTTGCTTGACTATTTCGATCCGAATCAAGAACTTACGCCGGAATTATTGGTTGATTTACAATCCGGCAATTATGCTCGTGGCATTGTGGCGATGCCTTATGTGCGTCAATCGGACGAGCAAACCATTTATATTCCACAAAGCATTATTGCCAATCTTTATGTGTCGAACGGGATGTCTGCCGGCAACACCAAATTCGAAGCGCGTGTGCAAGGGCTTTCGGAAGTGTTTGAACGTTATGTGAAAAACAAAATTATCGCTGAAGCCACTAGCTTACCGCAAATTCCTGCAGAGGTAATGGCATGTTATCCGTCTATTCAAGCTTCCATCGCAAAATTAGAAGAAGAAGGTTTCCCGATTTATGCTTTTGACGCGTCACTCGGCGGCAAATATCCGGTAATTTGCGTAGTATTACTAAACCCGAATAACGGTACGTGCTTTGCTTCTTTCGGCGCGCATCCGAATTTCCAAGTGGCATTAGAACGCACCGTAACCGAGCTTTTACAAGGCCGTAGTTTGAAAGATCTGGACGTGTTTTCACCCCCCTCTTTCAATAATGAAGACGTCGCTGATCATGCTAATCTTGAAACCCACTTTATCGACTCCAGCGGTTTAATATCTTGGGATCTATTCAAACAAATGCCGGATTATGAATTTACCGATTGGGATTTCAGCGGTACGACGCAACAAGAATACGAAAACTTAATGGCGATTTTCCGTACAGAAAATAAAGAAGTGTACATTATGGATTACAACCATTTAGACGTATACGCCTGCCGTATTATCGTGCCGGGGATGTCTGATATTTATCCTGCAGACGATCTTATTTACGCCAACAATAATATGGGCATGGATTGGCGTGAAATTTTGCTGGATTTACCAAACTGGTATCACAATGCTGAAACTTACGCGGAATTGTTGGAAGAACTTGATGCGCAAAATATTGACGACGCCACTCGCATACGTGAATTTATCGGTATTGTTGCACCAAAAACCAGCGGTTGGACAACGCTTCGCGTGGGCGAATTAAAATCTATGCTGTATCTTGCCTTAGGCGAATTGGAACCTGCGCTTGATTGGGCGAACTGGACGTTAAATATGAACAGCTCCGTATTCAGTGCTGAACGCGTAAATTATTATCGTGCATTAATTTCAATCATTGAATTGCATTTAGATGATAAACGCACTCCGACACAATATCGCATCGTATTTGAAAAAATGTACGGTAAAGAGGCCGTGGCGCAAGCTTGGAATGCGGTCGTCGAAGGCGGCAATCCGTTCTACAACCTTCCATCAAGCGATGAAGAACTGAAAAATTTTAAAGAACATCAAGCCTTGTTAAACGCTTATGCAAAATTGCAAAAAGCTAAACGGGAAAATTGGAAATAAACTTTAATTTGAACCAAAAGCAAAGGCGAGTAAAACTCGCCTTTTTTGACTGCACTTTTAGAATTTTTATGCCTACGTTTTGAACTAGATGAATGTTACGGACAACGCTTATTTGGCTGAAAATGTGGTCGTGCCAGATAAAACGCTAGGCTTTCGATAAGGTCCAAAGGAAGAATTACTAACTCTAAAAAATTTGGCAAAAATCTACCGTATTTCGCCTGATCTTTTACAACGCCACTTAAATCATCGCCCCGAACAATAAGAGTAAAATAAGAGGAAATCAAATGACTATTTACGACATCGACTTCGCCGAACTTTATCGACAGCATTTAATTGCCTGTAATCATTTCAATCTACCGCCCACCAAATGGGACAAAAAGGCGGCAAAAATGGCAGAAAATTTAGTGGGAAAACCGAGTGTGTACAACGAACGATTGTTACAAGCCATCAATATACAGGCCAATGAAACCGTGTTGGATATCGGCTGCGGACCGGGAACCCTCGCAATACCGTTGGCGCAACAATGCCAAGCCGTCTATGCGCTGGATTATAGTCAAGGAATGTTGGACTGTGTGGCGCGCTTTAAACAAGAACTGAATTTGCCAAATCTCACCACATTTCACCGCGCCTGGTCAGAAAATTGGGACGATATTCCACAAGCGGACGTAGTATTGGCATCGCGCTCAACCTTAGTTGACGATTTAGACGATATGATTGACAAACTTTGCGCCAAAGCGAAAAAACGCGTCTTTTTAACCTCCGTCACACAGCGCCACTTTTTGGATGAAGGCGTTTTTACCGCCATTGAACGCGAAGATATCGGCTTTCCCACCTATATTTATTTACTCAACCGCTTATATCAAAAAGGCCTCCAAGCGAACCTAAACTTTATCGAAACCCAATCCGGCCATTTTCAAGGTGAAACCTTCGAGGATTTATTGGCTTCCGTCGAATTTTCCCTCGGCGCGCTGACCGAAAAAGAAAAATCCGGATTAAAACATTTTTACGTTCAAAAACAAGCGAACGGCGAACCAATTTCACACGGGCAGAAAAAATGGGCGTTGATTTGGTGGGAACTCGATTAATGCCGTCAAGCCAAGATTGACGCGCTTTCAATGCGGTGCTGAAAACGATCGTCAATACTGTTTTTTTGAGGTTCAGACGTTGTTTTTATCGGAGAGGTGATTTTTCAATATTTTATCAATCACGCGCGACACGGCGAAAAAGCCAAAAGTGGCGGTGATCATGGTTGCCGCGCCGAAGCCGTTGGCGCAATTCATGGTCGCGGAAACTGCACAACCTTCAGCCATTTTTGGAAAAATCGGCGGTTGCGTGGAGAACACCGCATCCACGCCGAATTTGCGTTGCGGGTTTTGACTAAAATTAAAATCCTTGCGTAAAACCGAGCGCACTTTTGCTAACAACGGATCTTGAATGGTTTTACTTAAATCGGCAATTTGAATTTGACTCGGATCCGTTTGTCCGCCCGCCCCGCCGACACTGATGATTTTGATTTTATGGCGCTTACAATAAGCAATCATCGCAGCTTTGGTTTTCACATTGTCGATGGCATCGATCACGTAATCGTAACCGCGAATTAAATAATCCGCTTGATTTTCGGGCGAAATAAAGTCATCAATAATATTCACCGTACACTGCGGATTAATCAACTTCACGCGTTCCGCCATCACTTCCGTTTTGAGTTTGCCGATATTACCGCTTAACGCCGGTAATTGACGATTAATATTAGTGACGCAAATGTCATCCATATCAATCAAAGTAAGCTGACCGACGCCGGAACGCGCCAAAGCCTCTACTGCCCACGAGCCAACACCGCCGATGCCGACCACGCAAATATGCGCGCGGCGTAAACGTTCGAGTCCTGCCGGCGTATAAAGCCGTCCGATACCGCCAAAACGTTGTTCGTAATTATCTGCACGAGCCATTAATTTAACACCCAAACGCGTCCGTAATGCTTGGAAAGTCCGGCAATATGGCCGGCCTCATCACCGATGCCGCGGTATAAGTCGAAATGGTGACCGTTCACCGCACCACCCACGTCTAACGCCACCATTAAGTGAAGTTTATGCGTGCCTTTCCAATTGCCATCATTGTCAATATCCGGAACTTCCACTAACAACACCGTGCCAGAGGGAATAAGGTTGCGATCAGATGCCACCGCCGCCATCGGCACAAGTGGCACGCCGGCCGAGCCTTTTACTTTACCGCTCGGATCATTTTTGAAGAACACGTAAGATGGATTGCGTTCTAACAAACCTTGCACGCGCGACGGATTAGCTTTACCCCAGTCGCGGATCGCCTGAATCGACATTTTTTCCTTTGGAATTTCGCCGTCTTCTACTAATAAGCGCCCAACTGCTTGATATTTAAAGCCGTTTTGGCCGGCGTAGGCAAAGTAATTTAAATTGCCGTTGCCAAAATCCACGTAACCGCTACCCTGCACGCCCAGTAAAAAGTTATCCAACATGGAATCACTGTACGCCAGTTCTAAGCCTTTCCCCGCCAAGGCGCCGTTATAAATTTGCTGGCGAGTGAAACGCTTATTGACCGGCATGGCGTAAATCGGGTGTTGATATTTACCTTGCGGCGAACGACGCGCGTGGAGCACGGGTGAATAATAACCGGTCATCAAAACGTTTTGATAACCATCGAAACCTTTCATAATTTGCGGCTGAATACCAAATTGCGGTAACTGATTAACATCAGCGCCGGAAAGCACCCAGCCGATAATTTTTTCGTAATTGCCGTAAAAACGCTCGGCCAATTTGGCCGAATAACCTTTCACGTTAGAAAGTTGGGTTAAAAAATCGCCTTGATTAATCACCGCACTTTGATTTTCTACGCGGGAAACCGGCGCGAGCATCGCTTGTTGATAATGACGACCACCATATTTGGCGCCAAATTTTTGCGGATCGTCGCCCGTCGGCGTTAAGAGTGGCGAGCTGCCATTCAATACGCGGCTATTCGATGAACCGCCGCAAGCTGCCAAAATCGAGACAACCGCCACGATAGAAAAGATTTTTAAAATAAAATTTTTACGGGATTTCATAACGCGTCCAAGACGATAAATTCTGATTATTGAAGGGCGCATACGCTATCAAAATTTATCCGAAAGGACTAGCCCTATTTCGTTAAAACAATGAAGAAATAAACGCCTTGTTTATTTTCTTAACAATTGAGCATTAAAATTTTGTTTAAGGCTTGCAAAATTTTTTGAACGGCGTATAGTGCCCGCCGTCAGACGCGGGGTGGAGCAGCTTGGTAGCTCGTCGGGCTCATAACCCGAAGGCCGTCGGTTCAAATCCGGCCCCCGCAACCAAATTTTAAAGCATCGATGAAATCGATGCTTTTTTTCTTACTTGAAATTTTGTAAACCACGCCGCGTTCAACGAACTTCTCCAACAGCACCGCATTGAAGCGCCTATTTTAGGGCGATATGCACGGTGATTTCTTCCCTGTCGTGGTACAAATGTTTAGCTTGAAGAGTAAAACGAAGGTTTTGCGCGGTTAGTTTATCCGATAACGTTTCCAAACATTGCATTACTTCTTGATAACGTTTTTTCATCGGCAATTTCAAATTAAAAATAGCTTCACGGCACCAACCGTTTACTAACCATTTACTAATCAAATTCACGATGCGGCTCGGTTGTTCCACCATATCGCACACGAGCCAATGAATTTGTTTGCGCTTCGGCGGCTGGAATTTAAAACCGTCTTCCGAACAATGCTCGATTCGCCCCGTTTCATGTAAACTTTCCGCCATTTTGCCGTGATCTACCGCATAAACGAACAAACCACGTTTTACCAGTTGATACGTCCAACCGCCCGGACAAGCGCCGAGATCCACACCGATCATCGTTTCATTGAGACGTTTGCTTTCTTCTTTGCGCGGAATAAAAGTTAAAATTGCTTCTTCTAGTTTTAACGTCGAACGACTCGGCGCCGCGGCCGGAAATTTCAAACGCGGAATGCCCATAAAATGCGGCGAATGATTATCCGCATAAGAATAACCCACATAGCAACAATTCGGTTTAATGAAAAAGCAATGTAAAAAACACTGCGAAAACCGAGTGTGTGTCGTATTTGATGCTGCGGCAAGCCAACCTTGTTTTTTTAAAGCCTGTCTTAATGGCACGGTGAATTTGCGACAAAAGGTGGAAAGTTCTTTCGATTCGTCGGTATCCGCCGTTTCAACAAAAAGCTCAGCGGATTGGCTGAAATTGATTTGCGCCGAAAGCGCGTTAAACGCAGTTAAAATCGGACTGATACGATCGGACGAATCAAGATTTTCCAACAAATCGGACACCACCAACAGTTGGCGGGCGAAAATTAATCGATTGAAAGGAATTTCGCGCGCTAGGCGATCCGCTTCATTCGGCTGATAACATTCAAAAATCACATAACCGGAATTTTCTTGCACGCGAGCAAAACCCAACGCGCCCAATGCGGTGCTAAACGCGGAGATCTCCGCTGCGGTTTCTTTTTCAAAACCGGGGCGACAATATAACGCTAATTTATTCATGTTCTTCTTTTCTTATTGCCGCAATAATCCAGCGGCGGAAAGCTTGGATTTGTTCGTCATCAAGGCGATCGAGATGGTTCACCACATAGAAAGATTTCGGATCGGGAAAATCTGTTGGTAACACCTCCTTCAATAAACCGTGTCCGATTTCCTGTAACGCCAGCAAACGATTGGCCAATGCTACGCCTTGTCCGTGAATGGCGGCTTGTAGCGCCATAAAAGTGTGGCTAAACAACGGGCCTTGCTGAATATTCAATTCATCAATCGCTAAATAGCCCGCCATTGCGCGCCAGTTATCACGTGTATGCGTGTGAATTAATGTGTGGTGTTTTAAATCTTCCTTAGCGTAAATCGGATTTTTCGCCAACAATTCCGGTGATGCCAGAATCAGTAAATTTTCTTTACCGAGGCGATCCACCTGCAAATTCTGCCAATTACCTTTACCGTAATAAACAGCAAGATCAATTTCTTTGCTCAATAAACCTTCGTCTTGATCCACCCCTTTTAAACGCACTTCAATTTCGGGATGAAGCCGATTGAAATCGCTTAAATGCGGTACCAACCATTGAATACCGAATGTTTGCGGCACGCTGATGCTTAAGTGGGGATCATTTTTTAAGGTAAGCAATCGCTCGGTAGCTTCATTGAGCTTACGCAGAATTTTATTAATATCGGCAAAATAAGTTTTACCGAATTCCGTTAATTCGAGAGCGCGATTCTTTCGTTTAAACAATTCGACGCCTAAAAAATCTTCCAATAATTTAATTTGATGACTCACCGCCGCTTGAGTCACAAAAAGTTCGTCGGCGGCTTTTGTAAAACTTAAATGCCTTGCGGCGGATTCGAAAGATTTCAGTGAATTCAAGGGAGGCAAACGTTTATACATAATTCTTTCCGGAAATAATTTTTTCTTCTATAATGCTTGGGAGTTAATTCACATTAGTTTTTCTAATTCTTCAAATAAAAAAACATCACTTGTCCTTCCTGAGCCTAATTTCTACAATGCGCGCATACTTAAAGATTGGTAATTCCTTACTAGTTAATGAGTTTCAGACTTAAGTATGATGTTGTGTTTGCATATAGTTCGGGAAACCGAACGTGAGTAACGAATTAAGTTACTTATTTACTTCCTGTATAATATTGTTTCAACCTTTTGGTTAAACGCCACTCGTCACGAGTGGCGTTTTTTTTTTTCGCTAAACTTTAACATATTTCGCACTGTTTTTCTTCCTTAACTTTATAACCACACAAATTTTGAGAAATCACAAAAAATTTCCGTTTAAAGGTTTAAATGCCAAAAATTATGGTGTAGATTAACCGACATTTCATTCAAAACAAATATAAGGGAAGCAAAATGAAAGACTTAGATTGGAGCAACCTCGGTTTTAGTTATATCAAGACCGATTATCGTTTCATTGCTCATTGGAAAGAAGGCAAATGGGATGAAGGTAAACTCACCACCGATAACATTTTACATATTCACGAAGGCTCAACCGCACTTCACTATGGCCAACAATGTTTTGAAGGTTTAAAAGCTTATCGTTGTAAAGACGGCTCTATCAATTTATTCCGTCCGCAAGAAAACGCCAAACGTATGCAACACACCGCGGATCGCCTTTTAATGCCGCAAGTGCCAACGGAGTTATTCATTCGCGCTTGTAAAGAAGTAGTAAAAGCCAACGAGGAATGGCTCGGCCCTTACGGCTCTGGCGCCACCTTATATTTACGACCATTTTTAATCGGTGTAGGCGAAAATATCGGCGTAAAAGCCGCTCCTGAATTTATTTTCTCCGTATTTTGTTGCCCGGTCGGTGCCTACTTCAAAGGTGGCTTAGCACCTTCCAATTTCATCACGACCGAATACGACCGCGCTGCGCCAATGGGTACCGGTGGTGTAAAAGTAGGCGGTAATTACGCGGCAAGCCTACTGCCGCATATATTAGCTGCGGAAGAAGGCTCGGCAGAACGTAAATTTGCAGATGCAATCTATTTAGATCCAAAAACTCACACCAAAATCGAAGAAGTGGGGGCGGCAAACTTCTTTGGTATCACTAAAGACAACAAATTCGTTACGCCGAAATCCAAATCAATTTTACCGAGTATTACTAAATATTCCCTACTTTATATCGCCAAAGAGCGTTTAGGTATGGAAGCGATTGAAGGCGATGTATATATCGATCAACTTGATCAATTCGCTGAAGCCGGCGCATGCGGCACCGCAGCCGTCATCTCACCGGTGGGCGGTATTCAACACAAAGGGAAATTCCATGTTTTCTACTCCGAAACCGATGTTGGCCCGATAACCCGCAAACTTTACAACGAACTCACCGGCATTCAATTCGGCGATATCGAAGCACCGGAAGGCTGGATTGTAAAAGTGGAATAATTGATTACATAGAAGAACACAAAATGATCTGCCCCTAAAAGTCGGACTCACCGACTTACTAAGGAGCAGATTTTTTATGGATTAAATATATTAAATCCGAATTAAACGTCACATCAGCAAACTTATCTTGCCAAATTTAAATAACGATTCACTTTCCCTTTCATTTTGTTTTTAGCATTGGCAAAATAGCTCCAATTTTTATTCATAATAATTATCAAGGAAAATCAAAGCCATGAATCACCATCCTTTGTTTACCCTATCCTGGCACCGCTATCTCAATTTACTTTTTTTGCTTTTAAGCGTCGGCTTTTTAACCGGCGGCAGCGTAACCTTTATTGCCGCCAATTGGGATTATTTTTCCGATTTAAGCAAAATTTACGGACTGCAAGCGGTATTTGCTTTTTCGGTTATTTCGGGCAGTTATTTTTTTATACGGGAAAGTCGTCGATTGGAACAGGAAAAATTAAAGTCGCTTTCCGTCTCATTTTTCTTTATTGCCGCCGTACTTATCGGCGCCACCTTGGCCTTGGTCGGGCAAACCTACCAAACGGGCGCCGATACCTGGGAATTATTTGCCGTTTGGTCGTTATGCCAACTTCCTTGGTTATTATTGTTGCCGAATGTGGCTTCCGCCTTGTTACTTATCGTCACCACCAATCTGACGTTATATCTGCTTAACGTTGATGGATTTTATGAGCACGCAACAATTTACGGCGTCGTATTAAACGCTATCGGACTTCTTTTAAGCGAAATTTTTATCCGTCAGTTGCACGATCAACGCTGGCGCGTGCTCCCGAAAATACTGGTGGTTTTCCTCTTGCTTCATCTTTTCGGCAGTCGTTTTGTTGGCGAATATTACGACCTTATCTTCCTTTTCGAGCTTTATCCGTTTCATTCCTTTTTACTGATCGCCCTCCCTGCGGCCGCACTGTTTTATTTTTATCAACGATACCGTTTTGATTTTATCAATTTAATCACAACCACCACCGCAATGATTGTCGCGTTCGGTTTGTTACTTTTTAATCGGATCGATTCCCTCGACATCGCCTTATTGAACGGTTTACTGATTTTTGCGTTGACCGTCGGGGCGATTATCCGGTTGTATCAATTATATAAAGCCCATTATCCCGAACGTAAAAATCTTCCTTGGGCATTATCTTTTCTGCTGATTTTGGCTATTTTAACCGGCATTTTGACCGCACTTGTGTGGCTCGTTTTAGCCTTGAATCTTTCCGAGCCCGAGAACGCCTTGCCCGGTTTATCGGTTGTCGTTTTGGGCACCGCATTGATGTTGCATCGCGCGAACCCTCAATCCGGCAGCCCGATGTCGATTGTCGTCGGTATTTTATTTTTGATGGGATATGGCCTGCTCGGCGGCTATTTATTACTCGATCGTTTTGCTTACGATTCCGTCGAACGATTCAATTTTTCCGCGCCGGCATTGTTCACCTTAGTCGTAGCGATTTTTTACTTCGTACGCAAAGAAATTTGGTTACAAACTTTAAGTCTTGTCGCCGTGCTCATTATGTGGCAATTAAGCGCTGTCGAGATGATCTTGCAAACGCCGCTCGTTTTTCTTTCCATGCTCGGCGCCGTGTTTGCCTTCTTGGCACAGCGATTGCCGTCAATAAACGATAATGTGCGTGCACAAATCATTCCATTGGCCTGGGCGTTTTTGCTTTTTAGCCTCGGCGCCCTTGTCTTCGATTTGTGGGGCTTTTCCGCATATCATTTTGCTTCAACGTGGTCTGATAATTTTAACGGTGTTGCCGATGAATTGCCGCCGGTGAATACGTTTGCGGACTTTTTTAATGTGATCACCCACGGCGTATTTACAAAGGCTAAATTAAGCGCCACATGGTTGATTTCATTTTTAGTTTGCTTGGCGCCACTTGGCGTTTATGGGCTGATGAACCGCTTTTTTACCTTACCGCAGATGGAAAAATGGGCGATTGCCGGCGTCTTGGCATTATTTACCGTCGGTTTTATTGCGCAGCCGACGATTTTATTTTTCACTTCGTTATGGCTTCTCGCCTATTTTGTGGCAAACCGATATTTATTTTTTATCGCCTTAGCAGCGCTCATCATTAATTTAGCCATTTACTATTATTGGTTATCTATCCCATTACTTTATAAGGCTTTTTTATTATTGTTTTTCGGCGTGATATTTGCCTTGGGCGCGATTTATTTACATCAAAAACATCAAGAGGAAACAAAAAGTGTGGTCAATTTTGTCGGCGTTTCTAAAATCAAACCGACGATTGCCCTTTGTACGCTTTTATTCATTTTATTTCCGCTAAATTATAAAGTTTGGCAGTTTGAAAATGTGCTAGCAACAGGAAAACCGGTGGTGCTGGAAATTGCGCCGGTCGATCCGCGTTCTCTTATGCAAGGCGATTATATGTCGCTCAGTTACGCCATTTTGACTGACTTGACGGATATTCGCGCGCAACTAAACGAATCTAACACAGAAGTCGAAACAAGCGACGATGACGATGTCATACAAAAACAACGCCCGAAACGGCTTTATGCCTTAATTCATCAGAACGAACAGGGCATTGCCACCTTATGCCGCGTGGAAAGCCGTATTCCGACAGATTTTTTTGATTGTGTGCCGGACGTGTATTTACCGATAAATAATGCCGGCCGGATGCCCAAATTGCCAAGTCAGGAATATTTCTTCGCAGAAGGGAAGGGACAGTATTACGCGCAGGCGGAATATGCCGAATACCGCTTTAAAGACGGCATCTTATTGCTCGCCCGTTTGCTGGATAAGGATTTGAAACCGTTGTAGAAAGGTTTAATGAAACAATAAGGTGGCAAAAATGATATGACGCAACAAATGCATAAAAAGAATCAAGCTTGTAAGTCAGATTTTATGTCGCCGAATAGCACCGCATTGAAGCCGCTTTCAATGCGGTGCTATTTCATGAGGAGAATTTTAGCCTTATGCAACAGCCGCATCATACTGCAGCATTTTTTTGTCACTGCACTCAAGTTCTGTTTTATTTGATCGCAATGATCGAGCCGAAATTAAAACACTGGAACCACAGTTCCACATGAGAAAATCCGACGTTTTTTAACCGCGTTTTATGGGTGTCGATGCTATCCGTGCGCATCACATTTTCCAGCGCGGTGCGTTTTTGACTCACTTCTAACTCGCTATAACCGTTGGCGCGCTTGAACTGATGATGTAAGTCAATCAGCAATTCGTCGATTTGTTCGTCTGCAAAACGGAATTTTTCCGAAAGCACCAATACGCCGTTCGGCTTCAAACCCTGATAAATTTTTTCCAATAACGCTACGCGATCCTGCGGTGGCAAAAATTGCAAAGTGAAATTTAAAATCACCATAGAAGCGTTCTGAATATCAATCTGACGAATATCATCACATAAAATTTCCACCGGAATGTCGCTGTGATAAGCAGCGATGTGCTGACGGCAACGTTCTACCATCGGTTGGGAATTATCTACGCCGATAATCTTCACATTAGGTCGGCGAATGTGACGACGTGTGGAAAGCGTCGCCGCACCGCGTGAACAGCCAAGATCGTACACATTGCTATTGGCGGTCACAAAGCGTTCGGCAAGCATACCGATGGCGGTAATGATATTGGAATAGCCAGGCACGGAGCGTTGGATCATATCGGGAAACACTTCGGCTACGCTTTCGTCAAAGGTAAAATCGCCCAATTTTTCAATGGGCGCGGAAAAAATGGTGTCTTTGTTCATGGTTTTTATAAACTGTGCAAAAAAGTGCGGTCATTTTAGAGAAAGTTTTTCACCGCGCAAATAAATTTCGCTTTCCAATTCAAAAGCCCCGGCAATTTCCGTATAATCAGGCGGTTAATTTATCTCTGAATTAGAAAAAAGGAATATAAAAATGATGCGTTCACATTATTGCGGTGCGTTAAACCGTACAAATATTGGTCAGGAAGTGATATTAAGCGGTTGGGTGCACCGTCGCCGTGATTTAGGCGGTTTGATTTTTATTGATATGCGTGACCGTGATGGCATCGTGCAAGTGTGTTTCGATCCGAAATTCCAAGAAGCATTAACCGCCGCTGCAGGCTTGCGTAACGAATTTTGTATTCAAATTAAAGGTGAAGTGATTGCCCGTCCGGAAAATCAAATCAACAAAAATATGGCAACCGGCGAAGTGGAAGTATTGGCAAAAGCGCTGAAAATCTATAATGCTTCCGATGTGCTGCCGCTTGATTTCAACCAAAATAATACAGAAGAACAACGCTTAAAATACCGTTATTTGGATTTACGTCGCCCGGAAATGGCGCAACGTTTGAAAACTCGTGCGAAAATTACCAGTTTTGTGCGTCGTTTTATGGATGACAACGGTTTCTTAGATATTGAAACCCCAATGCTCACCAAAGCGACTCCGGAAGGCGCGCGTGACTATCTCGTGCCGAGCCGTGTCCATAAAGGCAAGTTTTACGCCTTGCCGCAATCTCCGCAGCTGTTCAAACAGCTTCTTATGATGTCTGGTTTTGACCGTTATTATCAAATCGTGAAATGTTTCCGCGATGAAGATTTACGTGCAGATCGCCAACCTGAATTTACCCAAATTGATGTGGAAACCTCTTTCTTAACTGCGCCTGAAGTACGTGAAATTATGGAACGTATGGTGCACGGTTTGTGGCAAGAAATTATCGGCGTGGATTTAGGCAAGTTCCCAGTGATGACCTGGCAGGAAGCAATGCGCCGTTTTGGTTCCGACAAACCGGATTTGCGTAACCCACTGGAACTAGTGGATGTTGCAGATATCGTTAAAGAGGTAGATTTCAAAGTATTCCAAGGTCCGGCTAATGATCCGAATGGTCGCGTGACGGTCATTCGTGTGCCGAATGGTAATGAAATTACACGCAAACAAATCGACGAATATACGCAATTCGTGGGCATTTATGGCGCGAAAGGCTTGGCATGGTTAAAAGTGAACGATGTCAACGCAGGTCTTGAAGGCGTGCAAAGCCCGATTGCTAAATTCTTAAATGAAGACGTATTAAAAGCCTTGTTTGAACGCGTAGGCGCACAAACCGGCGATATTTTATTCTTCGGTGCGGACAAATGGCAAACTGCCACCGATGCCATGGGCGCATTGCGTTTGAAACTGGGGCGCGATTTAGGTTTAACCCGTTTAGACGAATGGCAACCGCTTTGGGTCATCGATTTCCCAATGTTCGAGCGTGATGACGAAGGCAACTTGGCGGCAATGCACCACCCATTCACCTCACCAAAAGATTTCAGCCCAGAACAATTAGAAGCGGATCCGACAAGTGCGGTCGCCAATGCTTACGATATGGTCATCAACGGCTACGAAGTGGGCGGCGGTTCTGTGCGTATATTCGACCCGAAAATGCAACAAACCGTATTCCGCATTCTGGGCATTGACGAAGAGCAACAGCGCGAAAAATTCGGCTTCTTATTGGATGCATTGAAATTCGGCACACCGCCACACGCAGGTTTAGCCTTCGGCTTAGACCGTTTAACCATGCTCCTAACCGGTACGGAAAACATCCGCGATGTCATCGCCTTCCCGAAAACTACGGCGGCGGCGTGCTTGATGACGGAAGCGCCAAGCGTGGCAAACCCACAAGCCTTGGCGGAATTAAGCATTCAAGTCGTAGCGAAAGCAGAATAAATTCTTAGCGTTTTGAAAATAAAAAAATCCGCCCTAAAAATTGAAAGGTGCGGATTTTTTTATGCGCAAGGAATGCGCGTTCAATGCGGTGCCCAAAAGCGACTTGACTTGTACGAAACGACTTTATACCAGCAAAATTAAGGATACGAGGAATAGAAAGGAATAAATTAAGAAAGGAATACAAGCCAGCACAATGTCACATATTCAATATTGATTTATTAATGCAAACTCTAGGGCATTCAAATTTCAACTGCCCCTGCCTTTCCGCTCAGGCCTTCTCGAATCCACTGTTCAAAGGCGTCATAATCCACCAAAAAAGCATCGTGACCGTAAATTGACGGAAATTCATGAAAAGTCAGCGCAACCCCACTTTGTTCTAAAAGTTGCTTGCTTTTATGCAAATCGACAGATTTAAAAAGCTGATCTGTCGTCACGGAAATCAAGGTATAACGCGCTTTAATTCGAGCAAGTGCTGTTTTGATATCGGCATATCCAAGGCTCGGATCATACATATCCAATGCGCGTAAAAGATGTAAATAACTGTTGGCGTCGAAGCGTTCAAGAAATTTTTTGCCTTGGTAAGTCAAATAAGATTCTACTTGGAAATAATCGCCCCAAAATTGCCCTTCGGATTTCGTAGCGCGCCCGAAAGCTTTGGCAAGTTGCGAATCAGTGCGGTAAGTCAGCATACCGAGCATACGCGCAATAGAAAGCCCTTGCTCCGGCGGAACGCCGTCATAATAATCGCCACCATTAAAATTCGGATCATTAATTACTGCTTGACGCATCACATGATTAAAGCCGATAGCTTCAGCGCTAAAGAAAATCGACGAGCAAAGATTGACGATATTATCAACAAAGTTCGGGTATTCAATACCCCATTGCGTCGCTTGCATGCCACCGAAAGAGCCACCGATCACCGCATTTAAATGGGGGATGTTTAAAAAATCAATCAGCGCTTTTTGCACATGTACGATATCCTGCACAGTGATATTCGGGAACTGGCTGCCGTAAGGTTTGCCGGTTTGAGGATTGAGGGAAGAAGGTCCGGTGGTGCCTTTACACCCCCCCAACACATTGGAGCAAATAAAAAAATAACGCGAAGTATCAAGCGCCGAACCGTCACCCATAAAATTTTGCCACCAACCGTCCTTTTCTTTGTTGGAAAAATAAGGTTCCGCATCGCCAGTAAGCGCATGGCAAATCAGCACCGCATTGGTTTTGTCCGCATTCAAGGTTCCGTAAGTTTGATAAGCCACTTGAACGGGCGAAAGTTCACCGCCCATAACCAACTTTAATGGCTTGTCTTGAAACAGCACGACATTTTGGACAGACATTGAAAACCTATCGTATCAAGGAAAAAATGCACCAATTATCAACAGCTCGCTGCCTTTGTCAAGGATAATTTAGACGTCTAAACGTCCAAATAAAAACCAACTTTACGCCCGCAAATTTCAACTTGAACTCATACGCGTTTTTCATTATGTTAGCGCTCATGTTTACTTTAAAGACTCCGCTCAAAACGGTGCTCATGTTCCTTTGGCACCGCATTCATTTAGGCAAAATCATCCGCGCGATAATAGCTTTCAATGCGGTGCTAATTTTACTTAGCGTTGCGATTGACCGGTACATCAGTTTTTCCGTCCGACAAAATTTGTACGAAAATCTCGAGGATCTGCCTTATCGCCCCTACGCACTCGTGCTCGGCACCTCTAAATTCGTCGCCCCCGGCAAAACTAACGATTACTACAGTAACCGCCTTGAAGCAGCAAAATCTTTGCTAGAACACGGCAAAGTTAGCTATTTACTGCTAAGCGGCGATAACCGCACGCTTCAATATAATGAACCGAAAATGATGTTTCGCGATCTGCGCAAAATGGGCGTATCGGAAAATTTAATGTTCCGTGATTTTGCCGGCTTCCGCACGCTGGATTCCGTTATCCGTGCCGACAAAGTATTCAACATTAATGGATTTACTATCGTCAGCCAAAAATTCCATTGCGAACGTGCACTGTTCATCGCTGAATTTAACGATATCGACGCCATTTGTTTCGTTGCCAAACAGCCAAAAATCAACTTCTCCACTCGCCTACGGGAAATCTTCGCGCGTAGCAAAGCGGTGCTCGATTTACTACTCGGCATTAAACCGTACTTCTTGGGCGAACCGGAACCGCTGCCAATGCCGCATAACGAAGATTAAAAATTATCTAATTTTTTAACAATTTAATTAGCAAATTAGATATGAAATAAAGAATCCTTAAAATTTTACAAAATTTATTTGACAACATTTTATGAAATCGTTATTTCTACTTTCCACACAACATCTTACAACATTCACCTAGAGGAAAAATTATGTCTCATCTTTCTGTCGCCAAATTCGGCGGGACTTCGGTAGCCAATTACGCAGCGATGACAGCTTGCGCGAAAATTATCATTGCCGATCCCAACACTCGTGTCGTCGTGCTTTCAGCCTCTGCCGGCGTAACCAATCTTTTAGTCGCGTTAGCCAACGGTGTGGAGCCGGAAGAACGCCGTCAATTAGTCGGCGAAGTACGTCAAATTCAAGAAAATATTTTAACCGAGCTAAAAGACGACAGCCGTGTACGTCCAATCATTGAAAAATATCTCGAAAATATCGAATACCTTTCAGAAGCTGCCAGCCTCGCCACATCGCCCGCGCTTACCGACGAACTCATCAGCCACGGCGAAATGATGTCCACCCAAATTTTTATCGAAATCTTACGCGAACAAAATGCCACCGGAACTTGGGTCGATGTGCGTACTATCGTCGCAACAAATAGTCATTTCGGCAAAGCGGTGCCAAATGACGAACAAACCCAAGCCAACAGTGACAGCATATTAAAACCATTAATTGATCGCGGCGAATTGGTTATCACGCAAGGTTTTATCGGCCGTGAACCGAGCGGTAAAACGACGACATTAGGCCGCGGCGGTAGTGATTATTCTGCGGCATTATTGGCGGAGGTGTTAAATGCCAAAGACGTACTGATTTGGACCGATGTAGCAGGCATTTACACCACCGATCCTCGCATTGTTCCAAGCGCTCAACGCATCGATACCATGAGTTTCGCGGAAGCGGCCGAAATGGCGACTTTCGGTGCAAAAGTATTACATCCGGCAACACTTCTTCCTGCAGTTCGCAGTAATATTCCGGTTTATGTAGGTTCCAGCAAAGCGCCGCAAGATGGTGGCACTTGGGTCACGCGCGATCCACAACCGCGTCCAACATTCCGGGCAATCGCGTTACGTCGCGACCAAACCTTATTAACGCTTTCAAGCTTAAGCATGCTTCACGCGCAAGGTTTCTTAGCGAATGTATTTAGTATTTTAGCGAAACACAAAATCTCCGTGGACACCATCACAACTTCCGAAGTGAGCATCGCTTTAACTCTGGATAAAACCGGTTCCGCTTCATCCGGCGCGGAATTACTTTCTTCGGCGTTATTGGAAGAGTTACGCGAATATTGCACGGTTAAAGTGGATACGGGCTTATCTCTGGTGGCACTTATCGGCAATGACTTACACATCGCAACAGGTGTAGCAAAACGCATTTTTGATACGCTCGAGCCTTACAATGTGCGTATGATCAGCTACGGCGCAAGCACTAATAATATTTGTATGTTAGTTCAAAGCGAACATGCCGATGAAACAGTTCGTTCGTTACACAAATCATTATTTGAGTAATTTCCTTTAAAACCATAAAAGTACGGTGAAACATAGCCGTACTTTTTTCTTTTATCTCATTGAGATCAAAGCAGAAAAAGAGTAAAGTACTCGGCTGTTCATTCAAACTAATTAACCGAATTTTAAGGCGGAAATTATGGGAAAAAGTGTTGTTATCTTAGGCGCTCAATGGGGCGATGAAGGTAAAGGCAAAATCGTCGATCTACTGACGGATCGCGTAAAATATGTAGTACGTTACCAAGGTGGCCATAACGCCGGACATACCCTTATCATCAATGGCGAAAAAACCGTTCTACGTTTAATTCCGTCCGGTATGTTACACCCAAATGTCACCTGCTTAATTGGTAACGGCGTGGTACTTTCGCCCGAAGCCTTACTAAAGGAAATCGGTGAACTTGAAAGCCGCGGCATTAACGTGCGCGATCGTTTATTGATTTCCGAAGCTTGTCCGTTAATCTTGCCTTACCACGTGGCAATGGACCACGCGCGCGAGACCGCATTGGGCAAAAAAGCCATCGGTACCACTGGTCGCGGTATCGGCCCGGCTTATGAAGATAAAGTGGCGCGTCGCGGTTTACGCGTAGGCGATTTATTCGATAAAGCATTCTTTGCCGAAAAACTTAAAAACATCCTTGAATACTATAATTTCCAATTAGTAAATTATTACAAAGCAGAACCGGTGGATTATCAAAAAACTTTAGACGATGTCATGGCAATCGCCGACGTTATCACCGGTATGGTCGCCGACATCACAACGCTCCTTGATACCGCACGAAAAAACGGTGACAACATTTTATTTGAGGGCGCACAAGGCACCATGTTGGACATCGACCATGGTACTTATCCATATGTAACCAGTTCCAACACCACCGCCGGCGGCGTGGCGACAGGTTCCGGCTTCGGCCCACGGAATTTGGATTATGTGTTGGGAATCATCAAAGCTTATTGTACCCGCGTAGGCGGTGGCCCATTCACAACCGAATTATTTGATGAAACGGGTGCGGAAATCGCCCGTAAAGGCAATGAATTCGGTGCGGTAACCGGTCGTCCGCGCCGTTGCGGTTGGTTTGACGCCGTGGCAATTCGTCGTGCCATTCAACTGAACTCCATTTCCGGTTTTTGCATGACCAAATTAGACGTGCTAGACGGCTTTGAGGAAGTGAAAATCTGTGTCGCCTACAAAATGCCAAACGGCGAAATCCTGGAATACGCACCATTAGCAGCGAAAGACTGGGAGGGCGTAGAACCGATTTATGAAACCTTACCGGGCTGGAAAGAAAACACCTTCCGCGTAACTGATGTAAGCAAACTGCCACAAAACTGCATTAACTACATCAAACGTATCGAAGAAATTACCGGAGTGCCTGTCGATATTCTTTCAACCGGTCCGGACCGTGTAGAAACAATGATTCTACGCGATCCGTTCGCTGCATAATTTTCCTTCTGTTTCTGGCCGCACCTAAAGTGCGGTCTTTTTTTAGATAGTTTTCACAACTATGAATGAACAAGACATCCTCGACTATCTCAAATCTCATCCTGATTTTTTTAGCCGCCATGCCGCCTCACTTAATAAACTTAAATCATGCCACACGCACACCGGCACGATTTCCTTGGCGGAAGCGCAACTGAAACAACAACGCAAACAGATTAGCGCTCTTACTGCTCAGTTAGAAAAACTCCACCAACTCGCCATACAAGAAGCCGATATATTCTTCGCCTTAATACCGTTACAAAAAAAATTATTTCAAGCACCGGATTTTCAATCAGCACAAAAGAAATTAGAGCAATGGGCGAAATCTTATGAATTAGACGGTGCGAAAATGCTGCTTTTTACTGACAGCTGGAAAAAACGGGAAGATGTACCTGAGCAAGGCTGGATTGATCGCAATGCGTTTGAAATCATTCGTTTGGAACGCTTAGGCTTGCGCCAGTTTTATTTGGGTGATTTAAGCAATAAAGAAAAAGCGCTGATGTTTTTGCCGGAAGAATTGCCGATTGGCTCCATCGCCTGTTGTTTACTTGGCACAAAAAATGCGCATAAACCGACCGCGCTTTTACTGTTCCGTTCGCGCGATACACAGCGTTTTCACAACGGACAGGATGTGTCGTTTCTCAAACATTTGGCAGATATTGTGGAAATTCATTTAACCCGCTGGCTACAAGAAAAATAGCACCGCATTGGAAGCGGCTCCAATGCGGTGCTATTTTAAGTGTTCAAATTAAGGCTTTCCTTAATTTCCCCAGACTTCTTCTGCAATACCACGGATAAATTCAAGTTTTTTCCATTGCTGCGCTTCCGTTAAAATATTGCCTTCCTCAGTAGAAGCAAAACCGCATTGCGGACTTAAACAAAGCTGGTTGATATCCACATACTGCGTTGCTTCTTTAATTCGCGCGATGATTTCATCGCGATTTTCCAGCTCGCCGGATTTTGACGTAATCAAACCAAGCACTACTTGTTGATTTTTAATAAACCGTAACGGTTTGAAATCACCGGCGCGATCGCTATCGTATTCCAAAAAGAAGCCGTCGACATTGCAACCACCGAACAATGTTTCAGACACCGGCTCATAACCGCCCGCCGAGAACCAGGTCGAACGGAAATTGCCACGGCAAATATGCATGGTAATCGCCATATCCGCAGGTTTTTCCGCTACGATTTTATTGATCATATAAACATAATCTTGCGCAATTTGAGCAAGATCCAAACCGCGCTCGGTATAAGCTTTGCGTTTATCTTCCGCACAAAATTCGCCCCAACTGGTATCGTCCAACTGCAAGTTACGACAACCTAAGGCATAGAAAATCTTCATTGCTTTGATATAAGCCGCGGCAATATCATCTAACAATAGTTGATTATTGTTTTCGTAACGTTCAATCGGTTGATAATCCGTTTCGCGCACAGTACAAATTAAGTGCAACATGGATGGCGAAGGAATCGTCAATTTTACTTCCGTTCCGGCGGCAATTTTTTGTAGCGAGCGATAATGTTCTACGAACGGATGATTTTCCGAAAAATCGATTTTACCGACGATTTTCAAGGTTTTCGGACGCACACTGTGATGTTTAAATTGCACCGAGAATTTATCCGCATCCACTTCGTTCACACCGTCTAATGCGGCTAAGAAATCCAAGTGCCAAAAAGTACGACGAAATTCACCGTCAGTGACCGCCGACAAACCGACTGCTTTTTGATGCGCCACTAATTTTTCAATCTCCGCATCTTCTGTTCGAGTCAAATCCGCGCAAGAAATTTCACCGCAACCACATTGCTGACGCGCCAGTTTTAAGTTTTCCGGGCGTAAAAAACTGCCGACAATATCAAAACGATAAGGTGCGCGGTTACGAAGTTTGGCTTGAGGGAAAAGTTTACTCATTGTGTTTTCCTATTGTTCTTTGTTTAAATTGCGGAAGAGTCTATCAAAAATCCCTAACTGAAAAAAGATTTAGACGTCTAGACGGATGTGAATTTTATTTGATATGTTTATGAAAAGAATTGATAAATAACGAAGTTTAAATCGTTTAAATTTGCTCGATTTAAAAAATAAATTGTAAAATTTTTGTGATCAAGCTCTCATTACTGGAAATTGACTTTCCGAGTAAAAATCAAATCGCATATAATTCGGCGGTTATGTATTTAAAAGAAAAAAGAGGAACATGATGAAAACATTAAGCGAATTTATCGTTGAACGCCAAGCGGAATACCCAAATGCCAAAGGGGAATTAAGTGGCATTTTATCATCGATTCGTTTACTCGCGAAAATTATCCACCGCGATATTAACAAAGCGGGTTTAACCAATATTTTGGGGCAATCCGGCGTGGAAAACGTGCAAGGCGAAAGTCAGATGAAACTGGATTTGTTCGCCCATAACACCATGAAAGCGGCATTAATGGCGCGTGAAGAAGTAGCAGGCTTTGCTTCAGAAGAAGAAGAAAGTTTCATTGCATTTGATACCGAACACGGTCGTAATGCCAAATATGTGATTTTAACCGATCCGCTTGATGGCTCGTCCAATATTGATGTGAACGTTTCGGTTGGTACGATTTTCTCCATTTATCGCCGCATTTCCCCAATCGGCACACCGGTAACGTTGGAAGATTTCCTCCAGCCAGGTAATAAACAAGTGGCAGCCGGCTACATTGTTTACGGTTCTTCCACGATGTTAGTTTACACCACCGGCCATGGTGTAAACGGTTTTACTTACGATCCGTCTATCGGCACTTTCTGCCTTTCGCATGAAAATATGCAAATGCCAAAAAATGGTCGAATTTACTCCATTAACGAAGGGCAATATCTTAAATTCCCGCAAGGCGTAAAAAAATACATTAAATACTGCCAAGAAGAGGACAAAGCAACCAATCGCCCTTATGCTTCGCGCTACATCGGTTCTTTAGTTGCCGACTTCCATCGTAATTTATTAAAAGGCGGTATCTATATTTATCCAAGCGCAACGACTTACCCGAAAGGTAAATTACGTTTGCTTTATGAAGGCAATCCGATGGCGTTCTTAGCGGAACAAGCCGGTGGTTTGGCGACGGACGGCTATCGCCGTATTTTAGACATTCAACCGAAAGAATTACACGAACGTGTGCCGTTATTCATCGGTTCAAAAGAAATGGTCGAAAAAGCACAAGAAATGATGGAAGAATTTAAAGAATAATAAAACTAAGGCGCTGTAAAAAGCGCCTTTTTAATGTTCGTTGCTTACCAGAAGGGCTTTGGCCAAGATATACATTTGGATCTCAAAATAGCACCGCATTGGAGCCGCTTCCAATGCGGTGCTGTTTTGAGTAGAGAGCAGCAAGACGCAATAAATGCTTAATAAACATTGTTTCGTAGTTATTTTAAGAAAGGATTGTTCGTCTTTTCATGTTCGATCGTCGTATAAGGTCCGTGACCAGCGATGATGATCATATCGCCGTTAAGTTTGAATAATTTTTCACGAATCGCGCTAATCAACTGCGTATAATTGCCACCCGGCAAATCCGTACGCCCAATACTACCTTGAAAAAGAACATCGCCAGTAAACGCTGCCTTTTTCTGTTTTTCGATGAAACCAATATGTCCCGGCGTATGTCCGGGCAAATGCAAAATCTCAAATATGCCGCCACCGGCATGAATTGTTTCACCTTCATGCAGCCAACGATCAGGTAAAAAAGCGTGAATAGTTGGCATACCGAAACGTTGCGATTGTTCAGGTAAACTGTCAAATAAGAAACGATCTTCTTCTTGTGGACCCCAAATTTCCACGCCGAAATGTTGCTTCACTTGCTCAGCCGCCCCTACATGATCAAGATGAGCGTGAGTTAATAAAATCGCTTCTAAATTTAAACCCAGTTCTTCAATTCGCCCAATCAGTTTTTCTGCTTCACCGCCCGGGTCAATAATTGCGGCATTTTTTTCATCATCCCAAATCAAAGAGCAATTTTGTTGAAATGCGGTAACAGGGATAATTTCAATATTCATTTTATTTTCCTCATAAACAAAAACCGCACCGAAGTGCGGTCAATTTGTAAAATGTTACACACCCTGCCAAGTTCGTATCGGGCCGGTATCAACGTGAATAAAATTACTGCGCGGATAAAAGCCCACGCCACCATTATTTAAACCTTCCGCAGTATGTTTAATCTTAGCAAGCGGCGTACCATCAATGCGAAAATCGATGGCCTGACCTTTTACGTGAAAACTATTACTTGCTACGCCGCGACTTTGACGATGACGCATGGCATTTGTCGCTACCGAGCGGTAGCCGCAGATAATTTGAATTTCCGCCGTTTGTAAGCCGAGGTTGCTTTGAATACGGTAAAATTTCATAAATAAATTTGGATCCATCCGATGCACTTGATTCGTACGCTTATCGCGCATAAAGTAATCTAATTTTTTCAACATTGAAGCATTAAAACCGCTGTTTAATGAAAATACACCACTTAAGCGTTCGCCGGTATTAAGATTGCGAAATGCCAAAATGCGAGGCTTCGGCGTAGAAACCATGGCTAACACGCTATTCGGCAACATGCCGGCGCTCAATACGATGCCGCCAAGAGACAACCACTTACGACGACTTTGATTTATCTTATTCATTTTTATTCTCGCTTATTTTACTGTTCATTTTTGAAATAACGTCACAATATTTATCAATACGATGATAATTACAAGTATTTTTTCACTGTATCCCAATTGATATCGTTCGCATCCGTGAAGTTATCGTATTTATAGATATCCGGTAACACATTCGTCTGCCCGTTATCCACCCAGGCCGTCACGTAATATAAAAACACCGGATTATCGGAACGAATAGCTGCAGAGGCGGTTTTCTTACTTTCTAACACGTTTTTCTTACGTTCGTCCGACCAGCCGGCTTCTTTTAATAAAATATCGGCAAGTTGAGCCGACTTTTCCACACGTACACAACCGGAACTTAACGCCCGATCCTTACGGGAAAAAAGATTGTGATTCGGTGTATCATGTAAATAAATAGCATCGGAACTCGGCATATTAAATTTATAATTACCTAACGCACTATCCCCCGCCGCTTGACGAATGCGATATGGAAAATTTTTCCCAATCGTATTCCAGTCAATAGAATAAGGATCAATCACGTTACCTTTACTGTCTAAAATGCTGTAGTTATGCGAGGCCGCATAACCCGGATCATTTCTTAACTTCGGTACAATGTCTTCGTTAACCAAACGTGTCGGTGCATTCCAAGGCGGATTTACCACGACGTTACTTAATTTACTGGACATAACAGGCGTTCGACGTCCATTTTTACCAACAATAACGCGAGATTCCAATACTAGGTGTCCGTCACGATAATATTGCAACTGATAGCTTGGAATATTCACAAAAATCCCATTATAAAAATCCGGAATCACACGTAAACGTTGCGCATTAATTGCTAATTTTTTACCTATTGGCGTTAAGCCTGATGTGGAAATCATGGAAGGCAATGCATCGAGAGTTTGTCGATATAGCGAATTATGCGTAGATAAACGCTCTAGATAGACGATGAGCTCTTCATTTAGCACCGCATTGAACCATTGCTGAAGCTGTTCCTCGCTTGGCGCTTGCGGCTTATAAACGCCTGCGCCGTATAGCCAGCGCTGTGCTTGCTGATTTAGATTGCTACTGTAGTATAAATAATCCAAGAACGCATCAGTTAACAATACATCATAAGTCAACCCACCGATTTGCTCCGCTTGGCTTAAATTCTCCAAAGATTGTGCGGAACCTTTAGAAATGCCACTTGCAACCATTGCGGCATATTCGCGGAGAAATTGTTTTTCCGCTGTTTTATCGTGCCAAAACAAATTGTATTTATTATCGGCATAAATTTTGGCTAACAGCGATTTAAATTGCAGATTTTGTTCGCCAATTTCATGAGTGAGTGACATTTCCAATAATACTTGTTTCTCTGCCATTAAACGAGCTTGCTCTCGTTCAATTTCCTCACGTTCTTGCGGCGAAAGTTTTGCCATATCAATTTGCGTTGGAACCGAAAATGTCATATTTTTCGACCAATCCGCCAATGCACAGCCTGAAGTTATCATCGACAGCGATAACACCAATGAGTTTAATTTCATCGTACCTTTTAACATAAACATTCCTTCGAAGCGCGATAAAATAAAATAACCGCCCTTTTAAAAGCGCGGTCAAAATTTATTATTTCTTAGCTTCCGCTTTGCTCAGGTCTTGTTGAGCTTGAGTATCCGCTTTTTGTGTTTTTCCGCTTAATTTCACCAAGTCCGCCGCCATCTTTTCCGCTTCTTTTAAATAAAAATCCGGTGCTTCGTAATCTTTCGGCAACGCATCAATATTTTTTAACGGTTTCTTGCCTTCACGTTTAAAACGATCATTAATATCTTTTAGACGTCTCGCCTCGTCTTGATCATTTTCCGCTTTGCGTTCTTGATAATTCAACGACATAAACTTGCGATCACGCCGTTCATCGCGGATTTTTAATTCTTCACCTAACGCAATAAATTCCGGATCTTTTGCCATGCGAGCTTGATGATTTTTATTGAGCTCGGATACATATTGACGCGCATTACCGACTTCGAAATAAGTTGCCGCTGGAATTTTATCCCAAGGCAACGCATTATCTTCTTTTTCTTCTCCATTTTCTTTTGCATCAATAATAGCCGGGAAATCAATATCTGCAGCGACGCCTTTTAACTGCGTCGAACCACCGTTAATGCGGTAGAATTTTTGTATAGTGTACTGCAATACTCCCAATGGAGTTTGATCCAAATCGTACACAAAATTCAAGGAACGACTTTGTTGCACGGTTCCCTTACCAAAGGTGTTCTGCCCAACAATGATTGCGCGATTATAATCTTGCATGGCTGCCGCAAAAATTTCTGACGCCGATGCGCTGAAACGGTTAATCATAACGAGTAATGGCCCTTTATATTGTTCTGTGCGGTCATCGTCTTCGTGTACGCGAATACGTTGATAAGCATCGCGCACTTGAACTACAGGACCATCAGTAATAAATAAACCACTCAATGCCACAGCCTCGGTCAATGCTCCGCCGCCATTTTCGCGTAAATCAATAATTAAGGCATTAATATGTTTTTTTTCCGCTTGCACCAACAATTTTTTTACGTCATCCGTCAAACCGATATAAAAACTTGGAATTTTAATCACACCGATATTTTCGCTATCCACTTTTTCGATGGTCAGTTTTGCTGCTTGATCTTCAATACGAACTTTATCGCGCACTAAAGTTACGATACGTGATTTTCCACCCTTCGCCGGCTCAATCTCCAAACGCACTTTGGTACCTTTCTTGCCTTTGATTTTGTCAACGATATCTTCCAAACGCCAGCCTATCACGTCTTCGATTTCGCCTTTCTCCTGTCCCACACCGATAATTTTATCGCCAGCTTGTAGTTTTTTACTACGCTCGGCCGGCGCACCCGGCACAAGAGATTTGATGCTAGTTTCATCGTCTTCTGATTGCAATGTCGCACCAATACCTTCTAAAGAAAGGTTCATACTTTCGTTAAAACTTTTAGCGGTACGTGGCGCCAGATAACTGGTATGCGGATCAATTTCACGGGCAAACGCATTCAGATAAGCTTGAACGATATCATCCGCTTTAGTTTGGGTTAAACGACGAATGGCTAAGTTATAACGTTTAATCAGTTTCTCTTTAATCTCAGGCCATTTTTTATCTTTCAACTTCAAATTAATAACATCGTTTTTTACGCGTTCTTGCCAAAGACGGTCCGCTTCTTCCTCAGTTTTTGGGAACGCAGCTTTTTCGCGATCAATTTCAATTTGATCTTTACCGTTTAAATTCGGCTCTTTGTCTAATAAAGAAAGTGCATAAACATAACGCTCATAACGACGCTTCATCATTAAATCATACATTGTAAAGGCAGCGGAAAGATCGCCTTCATTTAATTGATCATCTAGTTTTGCACCGAATTTCTGACGAAGCTCATCAACATCGGATTGTAAAAACGTATTACGGCTATAATCTAAGCTATTAATATAACGATCAAAAATCTTTTCGGAAAAAGCATCGTCTAGTTGAAATTTACGATAGTGGGACTGCGTTAAGCGCGTCGTCGCTCGCTTAGTTGCCAACTTATGTTCTTCCGTTGCGGAAGGAATACCAATATCGCTTAACTTCAACTTCGGCGTAACGGCAAACGTCGTACCGGACTGAAAAAACAACATACTAAAAATTGCCGTTGCTAAAATACTTTTGGTTATTATCAATTTCATTTAACCTTTCCCGATAAGAAAATATCAATACTATGCGAATAAACGATCTGCCGTTACATTCATTACTAAACCGTTTTCAAGTTGAATACGCGCCGAATCTTTCAACACTTCTACTACGGTTGCATTTTTCGCATATTCCCCCACTTTTACCCGCACTTTTGAACCTTCAGTGAGCTCGGCAAAGTCGACCGCATTCAACTCAACTTTGGGCTTACGTGGGGATTTCTGTTGATTCGCTTTACGCGCCGGACGTTTTTGTTGTGCTTTTTTAGCCGCAAGTTCTGCTTTACGTTTTTCGGCAAATTTCGCTTTAGCTTCCGCAAGTTGCTCTGCTGCATGCGTTGCATGTTCCGCTTCGATTACACCTGCCGCTTCGCCGTATAAATCCACGCGTACCGCGCCTTCACGGCAACCGTGTAGATAACGCCAATTCGACGTATATTGACGAAGCGCATGACGCAATTGGGTTTTGCTCACGCGCTCGTCATCTTGTAATGCTTCGGCCAAATCTTGGAATAAACCGATTTTTAACGGTTTTGCCTCGCCTTCTAAGATAAAGCAAAGAGGAAATTTTTCTGCTAAATAAGCAATAATTTCCTTATTGCTTGTCAATTTTTGAATATCTGATGACGTTTCTGTAAGTTGAACATCAAGTTGGGAATCTGTCATTTTTTGTCCTAGGATTGAAAATAAAACCTGCATAGTGTATCGCACTTTGATAAGGCTTGACAATGCTTCAAGCGCCCTTGCCGGCTAACTGAATTCGCTCGCCATTCAATTCCAGTAAACGTTCATTCATTTGAGCTTCACAAAAGGAGGGGAATCGCGCTAAAATGCGCGACTTTGCTGACCGAGCTTTTAGAGATGATAACATATGACCACTCCCGATTTTACCCGAGCGCGCTATAAAATTGCCCGTTGTGGCGAATGCGATGCGGTCGTCTCTGTTGTTTTCCCTTTGCCGCCGGATAAACACGCCGAATGTCCGCGTTGCCATCATATTTTAACTACCACAAACCGTTGGTCACTACATCGTTGCGCAATGATTGCGCTCTCTATTTTAATCCTAATGCCCTTTGCATTAGGATTTCCTTTACTAAGTATCGATTTACTCGGCACGAAAATTGATGCTTCCGTCTGGAAAGGTATTTGGCAAATCGCGACCGCCGGCTACACTTATACCGGCTTTTTAATTTTTATTTGCGCGGTATTGATGCCTACCTCTTTCGCAATTTTGGTATTGATGCTGTGGTTTTCTAAATTGCTTGGGATCCGTCCGCGCAATGTATTGCTCTTTTTAAGCTACATTAAACCTTGGGTAATGTTTGACGTCTATCTTGTCGCCTTGGGCGTATCCATGTTCAAAGTACGCGAATATGCGACACTGGAGATTAATATTTACTTAATCGCCTTCGTTTTTACCGCACTTTTAACTACGCTACTTTTTATTAAACTGAATTTAAATGAATTGTGGAATGATTTTTATCCCGAAAAACAACAAATTGACACTAATGATAAAGTTCGGCTTTGTACCGCATGCAACTACACTTTTGCGGAACAAAAAACTAAACACGAACACGGACATTCAATTTGCCCGCGCTGCGTTTCATACCTTGATACATCCGATGCCATTAAACTTCAACGTACTTGGGCTGCCTTAATCGCCGGCATTATAATGCTTTTCCCGGCAAATTTATTACCGATTTCCGGGGTATATTTAACCGGTACGTTATCTGAAGATACGCTCATCTCAGGCGTAATTTCCTTTATTGAAATGAAAAGCTATTTTGTCGCCTTTGTCGTATTCTTCGCCAGTATTTTCGTACCGATTAGTAAAATTTTCATCATGCTGTATTTGCTTGCCAGCGTGCATTTTAAATGGCGACATTCGATAAAATGGCAAATGCGCTTATTGCATATCGTGCATTTTGTCGGACGTTGGTCAATGCTTGACTTATTTGTGCTTGCACTGATGATGTCGTTAGTCACCCGTGGACAAATTATTAACTTTACCGTCGGCCCCGCTGCCTTTTATTTCGGTGCTGCCGTATTCCTTACTATGATCTCAACCGCTCAATTTGATAGCAGACTTATTTGGAAAATTTATGACCGGAAAACAACAACCGAATAATGAACATTCGATCAAACATGCCCCAAGCATTGACTCGCAACACAACCGCATTCAAAGTATTTTGCGTAAAAATCGCAAGGTTTCGCCATTTTGGCTGTTGCCTTTTATTGCCCTCTGTATCGGCGCGATTTTGTTTTTTCAAATTGTGAAAGAACAAGGTAAAAGTATCAAAATTACGTTTAGTAACGGTTCCGGCTTAGTAGCGGATAAAACGCCGATTCGCTATCAAGGCTTGCAAATCGGCGTGGTGAAAAAAGTAAACTTCACTGATAATATGCAAAAAGTAGAAGTCGTCGCGAATATTTATCCGGAAGCCACCGGCGTATTGCGCCAAAACACAAGATTTTGGGTAGTCGAACCAAGTGTTTCCCTCGCGGGCATTTCCGGCCTTGATTCGTTAGTTTCAGGTAATTACATCACGCTACAACCGGGCGACGGCAACAGCGCCGATGAATTTATTGCGCAAGAAAAAGGTCCTATTACCCAAGTCTCACCGGGTGATTTACTGATTCATTTAACATCCGACGATTTAGGCTCCATCTCTCTCGGCGCTTCCGTGTACTTTAAAAAACTGCCGGTGGGAAAAATTTACGATTATCGTTTTAATGAAAATAATAAGGTGGAAATCGACGTCGTCATCGACAAAGAATACGCTCGCTTTGTAAAAAAAGATTCGCGCTTTTGGAATATCAGCGGTGTGAACGCCAGCATCACGCAGGCGGGTTTAAACTTTAATATGGAAAGCGTAAATGCCATCGTACAAGGTGCAGTTTCTTTCGACTCACCAACCGATAGCCCCAATGCGGTGGAGAATGACTACTACACCCTTTATGCCAATCTGCAAGCGGCAAAACGCGGTATTGAAGTGGACGTGAATATTCCGACCGTTGCCGGTTTAGAAGCGGGACGTAGCGATGTCTATTATCAAGAACACAAAATCGGCGTGCTTTCTGCGCTAAGTACTGTTGAAAACAATGAAAAAATTCTAAAAGGTAGATTATTGATTGATCCCAACCAAGCCAGTTTATTAAAAACCGGTTCACATATTGTATTACGTAATAAAAAACCGAATTTAGCTGATTTGACCGAGCCGCAACGCTTTTTCCGTGGCGACTATTTTGAAATTATCCCCGGCGACGGCGAAGAAAATTTGCAATTTGATGTAATTAAAGAAAATGAATTACTGCTGAAAGCACCAAATACCCTCGTAATTAAGCTCACCGCACCGGAAAGCTACGGAATCGCCGAAGGACAAAATGTGTATTACAACAATATTCCTATCGGTGAAATTGTAAAACAAAATATTGATGTCAATGGCGTAGAATACGAAATCGCCATTGCCGCCGCCTATCGCAATTTAATCAATCCAAATACACTGTTTATCGCCGCATCGAATTTCGACGTAAACTTTGGCATCGACGGCATTCGCTTTAATGCGGCGAATCCGGAAAAATGGCTGCAAGGCGGCATTCGCATTATCGCTAAAAAAGGGCTGGGCGATGCACTAAAAACCTATCCGCTTTATAAAGACGCCCAAAATGCGGAATCTGGCATTACAGGGAATTTAGTTGAACCTAGCATCACCTTGAAAACCTCAAACTTACCAAGTATCAGCAAAGACTCTTTAGTACTTTATCGTCAATATGAAGTGGGTAAAATCATTAATATCACACCACAAACCGACCACTTTGATGTGGATGTCTATATTTATCCACGCTACAAACATTTACTCACGGATAAAAGCTTGTTCTGGATAGAAAGCGCCGCACAAATCGACATTACGCCCAAAGGCATCAGCATTCAGTCGACACCGATTGCGCGTTCGTTAAAAGGGGCGATTAGCTTTGATAACTCCGGTTCAGGCCAAAATAAAACCCTTTATCCGAACGAATTGCGCGCCAAATCGGCTGGACAAATTATCACTTTATTCGCCGATGATGCGACGAACTTAACCAAAGGCATGAGCTTGCGTTATTTAGGCTTATCCGTTGGAGAAATCGAAAGCGTAACACTGGATGCCAAATCGAAAAAAATTATAGCCAAAGCATTAGTTAATCCGAATTATATGAGCATGATTGCCAAAGAGGGCTCGCTATTTAAGATCATTTCGCCGCAAATTTCGGCAGGTGGAATCGAAAACTTGGATAGCCTGTTACAACCTTACATTGATGTGGAAATCGGCAATGGCAAAGCCAGCACTCGATTTGATTTAGCGCAAACAACCCCAAGCCGTAACAAATTCACTAACGGCGTGCCATTTATTTTGGAAACTAACGATGCCTTAAATTTAACCGAAGGCTCACCGGTGTTTTACCGCGGAATTGAAGTGGGTGCGGTGCTCAAATTAGCACTCAACACCCTTGGCGATCGGGTATTGATTCATATTGCAATTATTCCGAAATACCGGCATTTAGTGCGTAAAAACTCCGAATTTTGGATTTCATCAGGCTATAACTTTAGTTTAGGCTGGAAGGGCGCCGAATTTAACACCGGCAGCGTACAGCAATTATTGAAAGGCGGTATTTCCTTCTCCACCCCATCAGGCACAACGGTTCAACAACAAGCTTCGGAAAATCAACGTTTCTTGCTACAAACCAAACGTCCAAACGAGGCTCCGACATGGAATTCGGGTGCCCTACCGGTGCCCCCTTAAATTAGCACCGCATTGAGAACGCGACTACTCGCCGATGGTTGGCAACGAATATAGCCAGGAGTATAAAAACAAAAAACTCGCTCAATAATAAAAAAACTCATAATTTATTAAAATTAATCTAAAAATAAACGGAGAAAATAAAATGAAAAAATGCATATCAACGCTATCAATCGCATTATTTCCAAAGCGGAAGCCGGTAAAGACTACGAAGTACTACCAATACGTTCAACGCAACAATGCGGCGTCCAATTGTTCGAATTAAATTAAATAAATACGCTTGCTTTCTGAATATTTTGAAGTTGGAAAAGTTGGAAAAAACCGCACTTTGATTATTACTCACACTGGCACGCGTCTCCAAACAACAGCTATTCGAAACCTTAACTTGGAGCCCAAAGACGGTTAACACCGCTTGGGTTTCCGCCACAAATTGAAACAATCTCTTTAATTAAAAGACTCTCAATTTTACATGTGTTTTTGAGGTTCAAAACCGTTTTTAAAAATGACCGCACTTTTAAAAACGAAACGATGGTTCAAGCATCCTCGCTTGGATCACATAAGCACAAGCGTGGACGCTTGCGCTATCTTGTGTGGGCTTGCACTATCATAGGGGCTCATTATTATAAGGAAACGTGTAGTATCTAGAAATCATTTATAATAATTTTTCAATAAAAATTTAGTATTTCTTAATAGTTTTCCCATTTTGTTATGCCACTTTAAAAGCATGATGCAAAAGTGTTTATCTGTTAAACCAATAAATTTTAAAACTTGAATTAATAATATCAGTTCTAATAATGAGCTTAATGCGATTAATTTCTTCGCCCTATCTATGTTTGTATTTTTCATTGATGGATCATAATGAGTATAATAATTTCGATACCGAACTATATCACTAACAAACTTTCCAAATTTTTTATCCGAAAAATCAAGTTTTATCGAGTGATAATCGTATGAGTGATTATTTAATATATTCCTTGTATCATCCAGCAAGTCAGTTAATCTCGCTTTAAAACTTATTTCATTACCATACTTTAGTCTTGGTTCTAACCAAGTGAGATACTCTTTAGGACAACACGCCCTTAGCTCATTACACATCGTCTCATAATAAACCACTGGATGTTCCTTACGATCATTTATTCGTCTATGTAACGCTTCTACGCTTTGAGCCATCCATAAAAAATTAATTTCAGAATATTTACTATTAATTATTTTATAAGTTTCATATAACTCAATACTAGGAGCAATTTTCTCAAATCTAGTCATCCAATTTGAGAAAAATTTAACTTCTTCATTTAGTTTAATTACATCATTTAGACTAAAATTAATATCATGCCAACTTAAAGAAACCTGCTCTTTTAACAGAAAATCTCCTTGAAAAATAAAACGAGAATAACTACGTTTTTCCTTATTAACATGTATTGCATTCATTGAATTAATACATGTTTGTTTACCCAATAAGAGTGTCATTAATGATAAAAACTTGTGCAAATAGCTCCATAACTCATCTATGCTAAATATGCCTGCTTTTTTATTTATTTCTATATAAGGAGATTCCGATACTTTAGCATTTACAATCACAGGCCAACCTGTCCAACTATAAGAAAATACAACTGAGATAATTACAATATCGTCTTGATATAAAATAATATCATCCCGCATATTACAAATTATAGAAACTTTATTACTTTCTCGACATCGTTCTATGTTAAAAATATCGTTAGTGATTACCCATAAATCAAGATTATCAATACCAAAATGAATTCCATTAATTGCTATATCCTTTCCACTCTGTAAGGCTTTTATCTCATTATCAAAAATATCATCGTCTAATTTTAATAAAGAGTAATTAAAAACTATGCTCACATCGCCATAACCAAATCCAGGCTGTGAAACAATAAAACAATCAGTAAAAATACAATTATTATTTATATGAAGATTTCCAATCAGATTAAATTGTTCTCCTAAGTTGCAAGGCAATAAGGAGGGATTAACCATAGAAAGAATAATTTTTCCTTTTCCTCCATCAAGAATCTCTAGCTGACCAAAGAAATCTGAAGATAGACCATCTTTAGTTATAAATCTAAATCTGCCAGATTCTGTAATTTCTTCTAATCTCATTGCTTATCTACCCCAATTGTGAAATCAAATTCAAAACCCTCTTCTCCGACACCTGATACTTCGTCCCTAACTGCTGTGCAAACAAACTCACACGCAATTCTTCAATCATATAGCGAATCTCCGCCACCTCATCCGAAATCGGTTTGGATTTCGGGAGTTTAGCAAGAAGTTGTTGGTAGGCTTGTTGCACTTGTTCCACGCGTAACATAGCGGCGCGATCGCGATTCACATCCTGAGCGAGTTTATCCATGCGTTTATCGATGGCTTGCAGATAACGGAGTAAATCCGGCAGGCGGGCGTAGCCGCTTTTTTGCACGAAGCCTTGATAAATCAAACCGGCAATTTGGCTTTTTATATCGGAAAGCGCAAATGCCATAGTAAAATCCATTTTGCCTTTTAAGCGTTGATTGATCTGATGTGTAAGTGTAAGGATCTGCTCGACTTTTTGCGCAATATCCACGGTAACTTCGTTAAGATTTTCCCGTACGAAATCGCGTAGCTTATCAAAGCCTTCTTCGTTCCACACAAAGCCGCCGAAATCCGCAATCAGTTTATCCACGGCACAGGCAATGCAGTCGTCAATTAAATCCAACACACGACCAAACGGCGTAAAATACAACCCTAATTTGGCTTTATTCGGCAATTTTTCATGCAGATATTTAATCGGTGACGGCACGTTGAGCAGCAACAAGCGACGCAGACCTTGTTGCATTTCCACCGCTTGTTCAAATTCCGTTTCAAACAGTTTAATACCCACTGCGTCTTTTTCATCCACAATGGCAGGAAAGGCTTTCACACTGAAACCGTGCTGTTTTTGTTCGTAACATTGCGGCAGCTCGGCAAAACTCCAAATGTGCAGCCCGCTTTGCTCAATGCCATCATCTGCCACCGCAGAAATGCTTTCTTGCACACGATCTTTTAAGCTAAATTTCAGCTCGTCCAAATTCATGGATTCGGCGATTTTCTTGCCGTTTTCATCCACCACGCGGAAAGTCATTTTCAAATGGCTCGGGATTTGTTCCCAATTCCAATGTTCCGCTTCTACGGTGACGCCCGTCATACGGCGCAATTCATGAATCAACGTATCCAACAACGGTTTTTCCAATGGCACGACGCGTCCTAAAAAGGCTTGGGCATAATTCGGTGCCGGCACGAAATTACGGCGATAAGATTTCGGCAGAGATTTAATCAACGCAATGACCAGTTCTTCCCGTAAGCCCGGAATTTGCCAATCAAAGCCCGTCATTTCCACTTGGTTGAGCAGCGGCAACGGAATATGTACGGTCACACCATCCGCATCGGTACCCGGTTCAAATTGATAAGTCAGTTTGAGTTTTAAATTGCCTTGATGCCAGAAATTCGGGAAATCCAGCTTGCTCACCTGCTCCACATCATCATTAATCAAAAATGAGCGTTCAAAATTAAGCAGTTCAGGATTTTGTTTTTCCGCCTTTTTCCACCAGGTATTAAAATGCTTTTGCGACACCACGTCAGTGCCGATACGCTGATCGTAAAACTCAAATAAGGTACGCTCGTCCACCAAAATATCGCGGCGACGGCTTTTGTGTTCCAATTCCTCAACTTCACGAATCAGCTGCTGATTTTGCTTGAAGAATTTATGCTTGGTATTCCAATCCCCCTCCACTAAGGCAGATTGAATAAAGATCTCACGGCTCACCCTTGGGTCAATGGCGCCGTAATTCACTGGTCGGGCTGCCACAATCGGCACGCCATACAAACTGACTTTTTCATCGGCAATCACCGCCCCGCGGGATTTCGACCAGCGCGGTTCAGAATAAGATTTTTTCGTTAAATGCTCGGCGAGTGGCTCAATCCATTCCGGCTCAATTTCCGCCACCATGCGTCCCCAAAGCTTGGAGGTTTCCACCAACTCTGCCGCCATCACCCATTTGGGTTGTTTTTTGAAAAGCACGGAATTGGGAAAAATCGCAAAATGCGCATTGCGCGCGCCGAGATATTGTTGTTTCTCCGCCTCTTTTAAGCCGATATGCGACAGCAAACCGCTTAAAAGCGCGGTGTGAATTTGCTGATATTCGGCTCTTTCCGAATTAATCGGCAAGCCCATTTCACGCACGGCAAGGCGAATTTGTTGATAAATATCCTGCCATTCACGAATACGTAAATAATTTAAAAAATCCTTTTGACATTGGCGACGGAATTGATTTTTCGTCAATGCCTTTTGCTGTTCTTGCACATAATTCCACAAGTTCAAGAATGCTAAGAAATCCGATTTTTTATCGGCAAAGCGACGATGTTTTTCGTCGGAAGCCTGTTGTTTTTCTGTCGGACGTTCACGCGGATCTTGAATGGATAACGCCGAGACAATAATCATCACTTCATAAACGCTGCCAAAATCGACCGCACTTAGGAGCATTTTGGCAAGGCGCGGATCGACCGGAAGCTGGGCAAGTTGGCGACCGATTGGGGTAAGTTCCCAACCTTGCTTTTTCTCTGTCGATTCGCTAGCACGCGTCGGGAGACGCGCGCCATCACGAGCGCCATCATTTTTATATGATTTAATTTTCTTAGGTTGAATCGCACCCAACTCTTCCAACAATTTCACGCCATCTTGAATGTGCCGTTTATCCGGCGCATCGACAAAGGGGAACGCTTCGATGTCGTCCAAACCCAACGCCGTCATTTGCAAAATGACGGAAGCCAAATTGGTGCGCAGAATTTCCGGATCGGTAAATTCCGGGCGATTGTTAAAATCCTCTTCCGAATAAAGGCGAATACAAATGCCTTCGCTCACCCGTCCGCAACGCCCTTTTCGCTGATTGGCAGAAGCCTGTGAAATGGGTTCAATCGGCAAGCGTTGCACTTTGGTGCGGTAACTATAACGAGAAATGCGCGCCGTGCCGGGGTCAATCACATATTTAATGCCCGGCACGGTGAGTGAGGTTTCTGCCACGTTGGTGGCTAACACAATGCGATTTAATCCGCTCGGATGGAAAATTTTATTTTGTTCTTGCGCAGACAAGCGGGCAAAGAGTGGTAGGATTTCCGTGTGTTTTAAATTTTGCTTTTGTAAGGCTTCGGCGGTGTCGCGAATTTCCCGTTCACCGTTCATAAAAATCAAAATATCGCCGCGCCCTTCCGATTGCAGTTCGTCCACGGCATTGAGAATACCTTGTAGCTGATCTTGATCGTCCTCTTCCGCAACAGGACGATAACGCACTTCCACGGGATAAGTTCTGCCCGAGACTTCGATAATCGGCGCGTTATTGAAATGTTTGGAAAAACGTTCCACGTCAATGGTCGCGGAAGTGATGATGAGTTTTAAATCACGACGGCGTGGCAGCAGCTGTTTCAGATAACCAAGAATAAAATCGTTGTTCAAGCTGCGTTCATGGGCTTCATCAATAATCAGGCAGGAATATTGATTGAGGAAACGATCCGTTTGAATTTCAGCCAGTAAAATCCCGTCCGTCATTAATTTGATTTGGGTGTTATCGCTAATCTGATCGTTAAAACGGACTTTGTAGCCCACCAAATCGCCAAGTTCTGTTTGCAATTCTTCGGCGATTCGAGCCGCTACCGAACGGGCTGCAATGCGGCGTGGTTGGGTGTGTCCGATGGTGCCTAGATTGCCCAATCCCAGTTCCAAACACATTTTCGGCAACTGAGTGGTTTTCCCCGAACCGGTTTCCCCTGCCACGACGATCACTTGATGCTCGGAAAGCAGTTTTTCAATTTCTGCTTTGCGTTGGCTAACCGGCAAACTTTCTGGAAAAACAATCGGATTTTTAACCGCACTTTTACGATTTTCTACACGTAATCTTGCTTGTTCAATTTGCTGTTGGATTTCAGCCGCAACGGCTTGTTGGGCTTCTTGGCTTTTAATTTTGCCGATGCCATGAATGCGAGCAGATAAACGGCGTTTATCTACCAGCATGATGTTATTTAATTGAGAAAAAAGGGATTGTTGTAGCGGGGTTAATTCGTGTTTTACAGTGCTATTCTTCATACTGATTTACTTTTAAAACTCCCGTAAGCCAAGCAAAGCCAGCCGATTAAAAAGAGTGTACCGCCAACCGGCGTAATCCAGACTAAAAATTTACCGGCGCCAAAAGCAAGAGCGTATAAGCTGCCGCTGAATAATAAAATACCCAATGACCATGCAAGCATCGCTAATCGTGCAAATTTAGCCTCATGCCAGAGGGATAAGGCAATAACCAGAACAGCAAGCGTATGGAAGATTTGATATTTTAAGCCGGTATCGATCCAGGCGAGGGCTTTCTCGTCTAAAACATGGCCTAATGCATGGGCGGCAAACGCACCGAGTGCCACACAGAAAAAACCGCTCAAGGCGGCAATCAATAACCATTTGTTTTTCATTTAAAATTTTCCTATGAGTAATGCCAAAATACCTGCCGCGATAAGCGGTCCCACCGGGATTCCACCCAGAAAAGAGACACCGATAATGGTGCCGATGACCAAGCCTGTCACCAATACCGGTTGTTCACCCATTAGCGGAACGCCTTTGCCCGCAAGCCAGGCAACCAATACCCCCACCGCAATGGCAACGAACATTTTCCAACTGACAAAGGCCGACAAGCCCGGCAGCTGAATTTTGCCGGAAACCAAGGGGCTCAAAACGCCAATCGTTAAAATCACGATACCAATACTCAAGCCGTATTTTTCCAAATAGGGAATATATTGAGCGAGAAACGTTTGCTGCATGATCAATAACACCGCAGCGGAAATGGTGATGGAGCTATTGTGGCTGAGTAGCCCGAGCATGATCAGAACCACCAATAACAAGGCGATCATATTCAATTGCAATGACATAAAAAGCCCTAAAGTACAGCCATAAAAATGACGATTTTGAGAATTAAAGTGCGCTAAATTATAGCAATTTATGCCTTTTCTGTGTTTTTTATTTAATAGAAAAAAGCTAGAATAACAGCGTTACGGTACAAGCGCACAAAACAATTGACGAACATATCTAACCATGAATCAAGCGGAATTTGGCATCAGTTTACAGCACCGCATTGAAACCGTTTCCAATGCGGTGCTGTGGCGACACCCTAATAAACGCCGAAATAATTTCGTAAGCATAACTTCAGCCTTGCACAATCACTAAATTTCGTTGAAAAAGACAAATTCACTTATTTTTTATAGGTTTCCAATGTCGAATGTTATCAGCCCCGAATTAATTAAAACCGTCGTATTGCTCGCCATCAGCGTGACCATTGTGCCGCTTTTCAAACGTCTAGGGCTTGGTAGCGTATTAGGTTATTTAGTTGCCGGCTGTTTAATCGGGCCTTCCGTATTCGGTGTGATTGAAGATCCCTCTTCTGTGGTTCACATGGCAGAATTAGGTGTGGTGATGTTCTTATTTATCATCGGACTTGAAATGCACCCCGAACGCTTATGGGCAATGCGCAAAGCAATTTTCGGTCGAGGCTTGTTGCAAGTAGGGCTGTGCGGCACGCTACTCACCCTTGCCGGTATCTATGTTTTGGATTTATCGAAGGAAGTGGCATTTATTGCAGGAATGGGTTTCACGCTTTCGTCCACCGCTATCGTTATGCAAGTGTTGGAAGAACGAGGCATTAGCAATACTCCGAAAGGCCAACGGGTCATTTCCACGTTGATTTTTGAAGATCTCTCCATCGTGCCATTATTAGCTTCTATTGCTTTTTTAATGCCAGAAACCAAACACATTGAACACAATACAAACTGGACGTCTATCGGCATTGCACTTTCTGCTGTGATTGGTTTAATTGTTGCCGGTAAATGGTTGATGAACCCAATTTTCCGTTTAATTTCCAAAGTACATATTCGCGAAATGATGACCGCCGCAGCTTTGCTTGTAGTACTGGGCGCTGCATTAGCAATGGAAGCCGGTGGACTTTCTATGGCAATGGGCTCTTTCGTCGCCGGCGTGATGCTGTCGGAGTCTGCTTTCCGCCATCAATTAGAAGCCGATATTGAACCTTTCCGAGGTTTGTTGCTCGGTTTATTCTTTATGGGCGTTGGCATGTCGCTAGATTTAAGTCTCGTGTTCCATCATGCGTTTTGGTTGCTTGGTATCGTATGTATTTATGTGATTGGCAAAGCCATTTCCATTTATCTGGTCGCACGCTTAACAAGATTGAATCGTCCCGAATCTATCAGTCGTATGTCCATGATGGCGCATGGTGGTGAATTTGCTTTCGTATTATTCTCCGCCGCATTAGCTGCCGGGGTGTTAAATAAAGAGCAAAGCGCAGCCCTTACCGCCGCGGTGATCATTTCAATGCTTTTCTCACCGTTAATTACTTTAGCTGTGCGCACAATTCTCCAACGTCGAGCCGTTAAAAACCCTACGACGGAAGATATCTCGGATCTTGATTCGATAACGAATTTAGAAGATTCCGTTTTGGTATTAGGTTTCGGACGTTTCAGCCAAATCGTATGCCAAACCCTACTTGTCCGAGGCATTAACGTATCAGTTATTGATCGTAATATTGAAAATATCCGTGCCGCCGCAAAATTCGGTTTTAAAGTATACTACGGTGACGGTGTGCGCTTAGACGTGTTACACGCTGCCGGTATTAATAAAGCTAAATGCATAGTAATCGGAATTAACGATACCGACCGCATTGAAAGCATTGTAACGCAACTTAAGCATGCTTATCCGGATTTGCCGATTTTAACCCGTACTTATGATCGCCAAACTACCGTTAATTTAATCAAACAAGATGTAGACTATATCGTTCGCGAAACCTTTGAATCCGCTCTAACCCTTGGCCACGCGACTTTAATGCGCCTAGGCGTCAACAAAATGGAAGCTGATGAAGTGATTACCGAAGTTCGTCGTCTTGATCAAGAACGCTTAAACGAAGAAGTATTACATGGATTCTCAATGGATATCGTTCGTCGTTATTGGACACCGCAACCTTTTATTAAACCGCATCTAAATGCCGAAGCCTTAAATGATGAAGCGGCTGAAATTCTGGCAAATGATGAAGAACAAAAAAGCCAGAAACAAAAGAGCCAAGAAATAAACGAACCTCGCTTAGAAGAAGAAAGTAAACAAGATTCGTAAGTTCTTCCCCGCCAATAATGCTAACAAGCAACCCATCTAGCGAACAATATAAATAACTGTCACTTCTCGGATGATTTAATTATCCGAGAAATTATTAAATAACCGACTCCAACATTTCTCTTGCATTGGCTAATGCCAACTCCGTAATTTGACTACCGCCAAGTAAACGTGCCAATGCAGGAACGCGTTCCTCTTGTGAAAGAGCAGTCATTTTTGTCTCAGTTTTTTCATCAATGATAAATTTTTCAACGTTGAATTGATTATGTCCGCAGCATGCAACTTGCGGTAAATGCGTTACGCACAGCACTTGACATTTATCACCTAATTGGCGTAGCAATTTACCCACAACGCTCGCCGTAGAGCCACTAATCCCTACATCTACTTCATCGAAAATCAATGTTGGAATGGCGGATTGATCCGAAGTTAACACTTGAATAGCCAACGAAATACGAGAAAGTTCGCCACCGGACGCCACTTTTGCTAACGGCTGAGCGGGTTGTCCCAAGTTACTGCGTAAAGTAAACAGCACCGCATCCACACCGTTTGCGGATACATTGTCATTATCGGCATCGACTTCTATATAAAATTCCGCATTTTCCATAGCAAGTTGCTTAATGTATTTAGTGACCTGCTGCGCCAGTTTATCCGCCGCCTTCTTACGACTTGCGCTTAATGCGGTTGCCGTCGCTAACATTTGAGTAAACGCCACTTTTTCTTGAGCGATCAAGGTCTCCTCACTTTCGGAAAAATCGACAAGCGTCGCCAATTCCGCTTTTAATTTGTGATGGCATTCAACCAAATCTTGCGGTTTAACATTATGCTTTTTGGCAAGCTGTAAAGCCTGTCCCATGCGTTGTTCGATTTCTTGTAATAACATCGGATCTTGTTCGATACCGGAAGATAAATTCTGTATCTCATTTGTTGCTTCTTGCACTTGAATTAATGCGTCGTTAAGAAGGGCTTGTGCTCCCGCATAATGTGGATCAAGCTCTACAAGCTCATTAATATATTGCGTTGCACGATATAGCATCGTATCGACATTAACCGTTTCATTTTCGCTTAGAATCTGCAATGCCGATTGCGAAAGCTGGGTTAACTGCTCACTATTGGATAAACGACGCTGCTCTTCTTCCAATTCAAGATATTCATTCGGACGTAAATTAAATTCGTCTAACTCTTCCACTTGATACTGTAAAAGCTGTTTCTTTGCTTCATTCTCAGTCACTTTTTGTCGGAAAGTTTTGACTTGGGTTTGAAGATTTTTCCATGCGCGATAATCTTCACGCATTTGATTTAACAAGTCTGAATGCTGCGCGAAGCTATCGACGAGTTGAAGTTGATAGTCGTTTTTGAGTAATAACTGAGAGGCGTGCTGCCCGTTAATGTGGATAAGGTATTGCCCAATTTCTTTAAGTTGCGCTGCAGAAACAGGCGTACTATTAATAAAAGCTTTCGAACGGCCATCCGCGTTAATCAGACGGCGTAAAATACAGTCGGAAGGATTATCGGGATCTTGCAATTCTTGCTCTTGCAACCACTGGAAAGCCGGATTATGCGGCTCAATATAAAAACTCGCACAAATTTCCGCGCGCTCCTGCCCATCCCTTACCATTGAGCTTTCAACACGTTGTCCTAAACATAATCCCAACGCATCAATCGCAATAGATTTCCCCGCGCCGGTTTCACCTGTGATCACCGACATTCCTTTAGCAAGTTCAATTTCCAATTGGCGGACAATGGCAAAATTATTAATGGTAAGTTGAGTAAGCATAAAAAATCCTTTATTACTGTATATTTTTATATTAATACTGATTTCATATACAGTAAAGCATTTTTTATGATTTATCAGAAATTTTTTAACCAGCCTAATTTGGCACTTAACACATTGTAATAATTGTAGGTTTTGAGATGAAGCAAGCGCAATTTATGCATGCTTTTTTCGATATGTACAACATCGTCGGGCGAGAAACTTAAAGCAATTTGGCTATCGCAGCCCACTTCAAGTTGAGAAGTATTGTGTTCGGCAAAACGGATAGAAATTTTACTGTCGCCATCCACAACCAAAGGACGAGAAGAAAGTGTATGAGGAAACATCGGCACCAAAGCAATGGCGTTTAAATTCGGCGTTAAAATCGGCCCGCCGGCAGAAAGAGAATAGGCGGTAGACCCCGTTGGCGTAGCCACAATTAGCCCATCGGAACGCTGCGAAAATGCGAGTTTATCGTTAATGTACACATGGAAATCAATCATATGTGCGATTTTTGCCGGATGAATTACCGCTTCGTTGATGGCAATGCCTTGCGCAATAATTTCATTGCTTCGCTCGATTTTAGCTTCCAACAGAAAACGTTCTTCCACGAAAAACTCTCCGCGCTCAAGACAAGCTTCAAGCTGCGCATAAGCATTTTTCGGATCAATATCCGTCAAAAAACCAAGATTACCTCGATTAATGCCGACGAGCGGAATATTGTATTTGGCCAGAATGCGAGCGCGCCCAAGCATATTTCCGTCGCCCCCGATCACAATCACAAGTTGCGCCCGTTGCCCGATGTCATCCAACGTTGCCAATGCGGTGCTTGGGAGTTCAAGCGTTTCCGTTCCCTCTTTTTCCACCAGCACTTGATAACCGCGCTCGGTCAGCCAGTGATACACATTCTTATGCATTTGTAAATTCACATCGTTACGCGGTTTCCCCGCCAGTCCGATGGTTTTAAAGGAATGATATAACTCGTTCATCTTTGTAAAATAAGTGGGATTCCGCCGCCTTGAATTCAAAATTTTCGCTATTATATTACAGAGCAGTTTAGTTTTGCTAAAATGCCGCCAATTTTTAAATTAATGGAGAACAAAATGTCTGAACAAGAGCAAAAAACGAACGTAAATGAAAAAGCTGTTGAAGAAATTCAACAGGCAAATGAGCCACAATCGGCGGATCCATTAGAAGAAGCTATTGCGCGGGTTCAAGAATTAGAAGAACAACTTAAAGCGCAAGTGGAAGAAACCGCTAAAAAAGAGCAAGATTTGCTACTTCGCACGCGTGCGGAAATCGACAATATTCGTCGTCGTACCGAACAAGACATAGAAAAAGCCCACAAATTCGCCTTAGAAAAATTCTCGAAAGATATTTTAAATACCATCGATAATTTAGAACGCGCCCTTGCGACCCCGGCGAATACCGAAGACGAAAGTGTAAAAGCATTATTTGACGGCGTGCAACTGACTTTAAAAGAATTGCTTTCCACCGTAGCCCGTTTTGGAGTAGAACCGATCGGTGCGGTAGGTGAACTCTTTAATCCTGATTTGCACCAAGCGATTTCCATGCAACCGGCGGAAGGTGTCGAATCCAATCATATTACCGCCGTTTTGCAAAAAGGCTACATTTTGAACGGTCGCGTAATTCGTCCGGCGATGGTAATGGTTGCAGCATAATACCGAACAAAGCCGGTCAATTTTTTCAAAATTAAACCATTATAAAAAGCGAAATTACCCTCACAAAATAGCACCGCATTGGGAGCCTATTCCAATGCGGTGCTATTTTATGAGGCCGATTTATGTGTCAACAATTGTTCCATGCCATTCGCGCCATGACGCTAAATTTTTCAACTTTCTTTATTTTCATAAAAACCTTGATCAAGATCACAAAAATAATATTTTATTTGAGATTAATTCTCATCAATAAATTTTACTCCCATCAATAATATCAATCATCCAGCCTTATTTTCATCTTAAAATCGTTACAAAAACACTACATATTGTGTGTTGATTATTCATTTTGATCTATATATAGTGTTTGCCATATTTCAAAAACACAATATATCGGGAGCATACAATGAGTACATTTTCTATTATCAAGCGTGACGGTTCACGCGCAGATTTTGAAATTCAACGCATCATTAACGCCGTCAAAAAAGCCGCAAGTGCGGTCAATATTTCCGATGAATTTTATTGCCATCAAATCGGGCAAGATGTCGGCAACGAAATTTTTACTCGTTATCAAGGCGAAATCGATATCAATCAGATCCAAAAAATCGTCGAAGATAAACTCATGGCGAGTTGCTATCCGCAGATAGCGCGCGCTTATATCGAATATCGTCATGACCGCGATTTGGCCCGAGAAAAACGCAGCCAACTCACCAAAGAAATCGAGGGCTTGATTGAACAAAGCAATGTGGAATTACTTAACGAAAATGCCAATAAAGACGCCAAAGTCATTCCAACTCAGCGCGATTTGCTCGCCGGCATCGTGGCGAAACATTATGCCAAACATTACATTCTGCCGCGCGATGTAGTGGAAGCCCACGAAAAAGGGGAAATTCACTATCACGATTTAGATTACGCGCCGTTTTTCCCAATGTTTAACTGTATGTTGGTAGATCTAAAAGGCATGCTTTCTCGCGGTTTCAAAATGGGCAATGCAGAAATCGAACCGCCGAAATCAATCGGCACAGCAACGGCGGTTACGGCGCAAATTATCGCACAAGTGGCAAGCCATATTTACGGCGGTACCACCATTAACCGCATTGATGAAGTGCTTGAACCTTACGTGCAAATCAGCTACGAAAAACATTTAAAAAATGCCCAAGATTGGAAAGTGCCCGATGCCGAGGGCTACGCCAAAGCGCTCATTGAAAAAGAATGTTTTGACGCCTTTCAATCTTTAGAATACGAAGTCAATACATTGCATACATCCAACGGTCAAACGCCTTTTGTAACCTTCGGTTTCGGCCTAGGCACGAGTTGGCAAGCGCGCTTAATTCAACAAGCCATTTTGAAAAATCGCATCCGCGGCTTGGGTAAAAATCACAAAACACCGGTGTTCCCAAAACTCGTGTTCACGATTAAAAAAGGCTTAAACCAAGCAGAAGGCGAGCCGAATTACGACATCAAACAACTCGCCTTGGAATGTGCATCTAAACGTATGTATCCGGATATTCTCAATTACGACCAAGTGCTGAAAGTCACCGGTTCTTTCAAAGCACCGATGGGCTGTCGCAGTTTCTTAGGGGCTTATGAAGAAAACGGTGAAGAAATTCACGACGGACGCAATAATTTAGGTGTGGTAAGTTTGAATCTTCCGCGTATCGCTCTGGAATCTAAAAACGAAGCCGATTTCTACCGCATTTTAGACGAACGTTTAAATCTTGCTAAAAAAGCCTTAATGACTCGAATTGCCCGTCTCGAAAATACGAAAGCCCGCGTGGCGCCGATTCTTTATATGGAAGGTGCGTGTGGTGTACGCTTGAACGCTGACGACAAGATCGCACAGATTTTTAAAAACGGCCGCGCTTCCATTTCCCTCGGTTACATCGGAATCCACGAAACGATTAACGCGCTTTATCACCGAGGTCATATTTTTGACGACGAACAACTGCGCGAAAAAGGCATCGCCATCGTGCGCCATTTAAACCAAGCAGTAAAACGTTGGCAAAAAGAAACCGGCTACGCATTCAGTCTTTACTCCACCCCAAGTGAAAACCTATGCGACCGATTCTGCCGCCTCGATACCAAACGATTCGGCATCATCGAAGGCGTAACCGACAAAGGTTATTACACCAACAGCTACCATTTAGACGTGGAAAAGAAAGTTAATCCTTATGACAAACTGGATTTTGAAATGGCATACCCACCATTGGCTTGCGGCGGTTTTATTTGCTACGGCGAATATCCGAACATTCAACATAATTTAAAAGCCTTGGAAGACGTGTGGGATTACAGCTACGACCGCGTCCCTTACTACGGCACCAACACGCCAATTGACGAATGCTACGAATGCGGTTTCACCGGCGAATTCGAATGCACCAGCAAAGGCTTCGTTTGCCCGAAATGCGGCAATCACGACAGCACCAAAGTGTCCGTTACGCGCCGAGTGTGCGGATATTTAGGCAGCCCGGACGCACGCCCGTTCAATGCCGGAAAACAGGAAGAGGTTAAACGGAGAGTGAAACATCTTTAATTTCCTAAATTCTCTGTTCTAAATCCTGCCCCAAATAAAAGTGCGGTACATTTTTAAAAAGTTTTTGAAATTATGTCGCGATGACACAACGCTAAAATGACCTCACCAAACAGCACCGCATTGGAAGCCTCTTCAATGCGGTGCTATTTTTGGATGCGAATGCATATACCGCTCAGATGGTTTTTCCATTTGGTCACACCGAAAGTTTTTGAAAATATACCGCGCTTGTTATGCTCTCAGCATGCCAACACACGCCATCATTTTGGCGCATCACCAAAATTCCGCTAAAATAACCCGCATTTTTTCTCCAATTAAGGAACGCCATGTCAAACACACTCAGCCATTTAATCGAATTGTTAAAGTTAGAAAAAATCGACGATTTAATTTTCCGCGGCGCCAGCCAAGATTTAGGATTTCGCCAAGTTTTCGGCGGTCAAGTAGTCGCCCAAGCCTTATCCGCCGCTATGCAAGTGGCGCCGACGGAACGCATTTTGCATTCTTGTCATGCCTATTTTCTTGCGCCCGGCGACAGCCAATACCCGATTATTTACGATGTAGAAACTTTGCGCGAAGGCAGAAATTTCTCCGCCTTGCGCGTAAAAGCAATTCAGCATAAAAACCCGATTTGCCATGTAACGGCATCCTTCCAAATGCCGGAGGACGGCTTTGAGCATCAAAGTGTGATGCCTGATGTCGGGCAGCCGGAAAGTTTTATTGATGAAAATGCGATGCTGCAAAAAGTCGCACAAAGTTTGCCTTCGCCGTTAAAAGAAAAATTTGCGGCGGAACGTCCTTACGAGATTCGCACCAAATATCTAAACAACCCGTTCAACGGCACCGCATTGCCGCCGCAACAATATTCGTGGTTTAAAACCCACGGCACGGCGCCTCTTGAACAAAAAATTCAGCAATGTTTACTTGCCTATTTTTCCGATTTTCACTGTATCTTAACTGCATTGCACCCGCACAAAAAAGGCTTCCTGCAGCAAGGTATGAAAGTAGCCACCATCGATCACAACATTTGGTTCCACCGCCCGTTCGATTTGAATCACTGGCATTTACACGCCATCGAAAGCAATAACGCCTTCGGCGGTCGCGGTTTAGCGCGCGGGCAAATTTTCTCGCAAGACGGCAAACTGATTGCCACTACGCAACAAGAAGGTTTAATTCGTTATCAACCATAATCGCCTTTTAAGGAAAAAATATGCAAACCGAATTTTGGCAAAAAGTCATGCAAGCCTTGCAGGAAACCGATCCGCAAAAGAAATGCGCATTAGTGAATACGCTGTATGACGATGTTTTGCCTACCATCAATTTAACCCGCCCCGACGATTTCCCCATTGTCGCAGCGCATGAAAATATCGCGGGTTTTCCCGCCAAACCGCATTTAGTCGCGCCGAAAGATGTACCGAAACGCGCTTTTGCCACGACAGAAGGCTATGCCGCCACGCTGCACGCCATTGCCCATATCGAATTTAACGCGATCAATTTAGGTCTGGATGCCGCTTGGCGATTTGGACGCAATGCGCAAAACGAATTGGAAGACGGTATGATGTTCGTAAAAGATTGGTTACGCGTGGCACGTGAAGAAAGCACGCATTTTGCCTTGGTGAACGAACACTTAAAAACCCTCGGTTATCAATACGGCGACTTTGAAGCGCACGCCAGGCTTTGGGAAATGGCGCAAGCCACTGCCCATGACATTTGGGAACGCATGGCATTGGTGCCGCGCGTATTAGAAGCGCGTGGGCTGGACGCCACGCCCATACTGCAAGAAAAAATCGCCCAACGAAAAGATTTCAATGCGGTGCGCATTTTGGATGTCATTTTGCGTGACGAAATCGGCCATGTGTACATCGGTAATCATTGGTATCACGCCCTTTCGGCCAAACGCGGACTCGACGCGATGCAATGCTTCACCGAACTTTTGCACAAATATCGCATTGTAATTTTTAAAGGCGTGATTAACACAGACGCGCGAATTCAAGCAGGCTTCACCCAACACGAACTCGATTGGATTTATGAAGTGGAACAGACCTTAAAATCTTATATAAAAAAATAAAAGTCCTGATCTCAAAACAGCACCGCATTGAAACCGGCTCCGATGCGGTGCTATTTTATGGGGCATTTTAGTGTTGGGTAGCAATAGAACGTCCTGCCAATATCGAGCACGATTTTATTTTCCAAATAACAGACACAAAAAAGCCCTCGAATTTCGAGGGCTTGATTTTTTATCGTAATAAAAATTAACGACGTAAACCTAAACGAGCGATGGTGCTTTGGTATAAAGCCAGATCAGTGCGTTTTAAGTAGTCTAAAAGTTTACGACGACGAGAAACCATACGTAATAAACCACGGCGACCATGGTGGTCTTTTTTGTGCTCTGCAAAGTGAGCTTGTAAGTGGTTGATTTGTGCGGTTAATAATGCGATTTGAACTTCAGATGAACCGGTATCTTTCGCATCACGGCCAAATTCAGCAACGATTGCTGCTTTTTTTTCAGTACTTAGAGACATGTTTTACTCCTAAAAGGTAGGGTTGTTGATACATCATTCGCCAATCTCTAACTCAGCGATGACAAGAGGCCCGCATTCTAGCGGTGAATACGCCCAAATGCAAGATTTATTCCGGTAAAAAGCTGTGATTTTGAATGCCTTGTTTAGCTCGTTGTGAATGTAAAAGTTGGAAAAATTCGATCGCACTTTTTGTTGGATTTAATAAGGCGCCGACATATCCCGCTTTCATTTCGAGTTCAGGCGGAAATTCATAGACTAAAAATTCGCCTTGCGTTGGAAAAAGCGTTTCGATTTTGTCAAACAATTGCCAGGTATAATCACCGCAAGGATCGCAAACCAGCGTAGAAGTAGCCTACCGCAAAGTGCGGTCAAAATTCTCCAAGAAAATGGCAACGTGGTCGCTATGGTGGGGGATGGGGTGAATGACGCGCCGGCATTGGCTGCAGCGAATGTGAGTTTCGCCATGCATGATGGTGCGGATGTGGCGCAACACAGTGCGTCGGCAACCCTGATGCAGCATTCGGTGAATCAATTGGTGGATGCCTTACTGATTTCCCGCGCGACGCTAAAAAACATTAAACAAAATTTATTTTTTGCCTTTATTTATAACGTGTTAGGCATTCCGCTAGCTGCATTGGGTTTGCTCAGTCCGGTGGTTGCCGGCGCGGCGATGGCGATGAGTTTGATTTCCGTATTAAGCAATGTGTTACGCTTGAAAAAGACGAAAATCACATAGGCAAGTCATATTCAACTTGAGGAACTTCGGGCATAATAAGCAACATTTTGTGATGCAATAAGAAGAATAACATGTTGAATAAAATCGATTTATGGCTGATGAATCATCAACCAAATCCTCAGTTGAAAGGAATCAAACGTTTTTGGTTTGAGTTTTGGTTTTTCGGTTTGAAAGAAGCCCGAGCCTGTCTATTTGCCGGTGTGTTTTTTATTGCCATGTTCCTCATGCCGAAAAACGGTATTGCCGGCATTCCCCGCTACGATTTATTGTTAATTTTTGCGTTAGTGGTGCAATATCTGATGTTTCATTTCAAGCTGGAAACATTAGATGAAATCAAATCCATCACCCTGTTTCACCTCGTGGGTTTTGCTTTGGAATTGTTCAAAACCTCCTCTTCCATTCAATCTTGGGCGTATCCTGATTTTGCTTACACTAAAATCTTCGGCGTGCCTTTGTTCACAGGATTTATGTATGCCGCGGTAGGCAGTTATATCATTCAGGCGTGGCGTTTGTTTGGTTTGCAAATTCGCAGTCATCCGCCCTATGTTTTATCGACACTAACCGCGGTTCTCATTTATCTAAATTTTTTCACCCATCATTACATTGGTGATTATCGATGGTATTTGGCGGCGTTCGCATTGGGGCTCTACGCCCGCACTGCGGTATATTTCACGCCTTATGATAAACCTCGCCGCATGCCGTTGTTACTGTCTTTTATGTTGATTGGCTTCTTTATTTGGTTAGCGGAGAATCTCGGCACGCTGATTGGCATTTGGCGCTATCCAAATCAAATCGGTGCCTGGTCTTTGGTGCACGTGAGCAAGTGGAGCGCTTGGGCGTTATTGGTCGTCATGACATTTACCATCGTGGCAAATCTCAAACATATTAAGCAAACGATTCGGGTGTCGCGGGATTAGGAAAGAAAAAAGTACGGTCAAATAGTAGCTCGAAAACGGAGTTACGAAATAGCACCGCATTGAGCACCGCATTGAGCACCGCATTGAGCACCGCATTGAGCACCGCATTGAGCACCGCATTGAGCACCGCATTGAGCACCGCATTGAGCACCGCATTGAGCACCGCATTGAGCACCGCATTGAGCACCGCATTGAGCGGTGATTGTGGAACAAAAATACTATTTTCCAAAGAAAAACGGCAATTCAATGGTCCAAAATCGCCCAATCGAATCGCCGTCTAATTTTGCCTATTTGATTAATTTAACTGCTTACTTTCTCCCATTAAATCATCGCATTCCCAGCCGATATACTCGCCCATAAATCGATTCGCCAATTTTTCAAATCTTTCCACTTGTTCGAAAATTTCACCGTTATCAAGAGAAATCTCCTGCTCAAGTTTCACTAAATAATAAAAGTCGCCTTCTTCGTCAAATTGAACCGGTTGCACGGAATATTGCAACGTGGTGAAAAAATAATCGCCTAAACTCAACTCATCCATAAAAGGCAACATATCTTCTTCGTCATTAAAATGAAAACTGTGTTCCACCGTATAAGTCTCGCTTAAATCGCATCCTTTACTTTGCAACAGCCCCAACAACTCTTCGGTGGCGTTTATTTTCACTTCTAACGGCGAGGCCAACAGAAAATCGAAATAAATATCCCAATTCGGGTCATCTTGTACGTTTATTTCTTCCACAAAATCGATTTGCGACAAAGTTTCCAGCACAATTTCCGGTCGTTCGCAGTAAAAATGCATTTTGACCTGGCCGTTACAAATAAAATGCCCGGCAAAAAATACCTGCGGAAGCGCACTCAATTGCGCAAGCAATTTAAATATGCGATGAATCAACAGATCATATTCCCTTGCCGACGGCATCCCTGTTTCGTCGCGTTCATAAAAAAGCGCAAATTGTACGATTTTATTACAATTGTTGTCGCGAAATTGTTCAACGTTTTCAATATTTGCGGTAAACACGGCAGGCATACCGTTCACGCTCGAACGATAATTCTGCCAATTAGCCATATCCATTTGATTTTCCTATTTAAATTCCGCCCAAATCGGTGCATGATCGGAAGGTTTCTCCAATGCGCGAATGTCTAACGCAATGCCTGCGTCCACGCAATGTTGCGCTAATTGATGGTTCACTAAAATGTGGTCGATACGTAAGCCGCGGTTGTCGTCAAAACCTTTTGAGCGGTAATCGAACCACGAAAATTTGTCGCTTGATGTCGGATTGAGTTTGCGAAAACTGTCTTCCAAACCGTAATCGTACAAACGCTGATACCATTCACGTTCTTCCGGTAAGAACGAACATTTGCCGGTACGTAACCAACGTTTGCGATTTTCTTCGCCGATGCCGATATCCAAATCGCTCGGGCTAATATTCATATCGCCCATAATAAGAATCGGATTTGATTTATCGTGATCTTTCTCTAAATAACGTTGAAGATCGGCGTAAAATTTTTCTTTTGCCGGAAATTTCGTTTCATGCGCCCGACTTTCGCCCTGAGGGAAATAACCGTTAATCACCGTAAGCAATCCGAATTTCGTTTCAAAATCAGCCATAATGATACGTTTTTGGGCGTCTTCGCTGTCTGTCGGGAAACCTCGACGTACTGCTTCCGGCGCTTGTTTGGTCAGCAACGCTACGCCGTAATGACCTTTTTGACCGTGATGGAACACGTGATATCCCAAGTTTTCCGTAATGTCATAAGGAAATTGTTCGTCCGCCACTTTAATTTCCTGCAAACCGATAACATCCGGTCGGTATTTTTCAATAATCGCTTCAAGTTGATGCGGGCGAGCTCGTAACCCATTAATATTAAAAGAAATAAATTTCATTAGTGTTCCTATTAAGAAAAAAATTTTGGCTATTATACAGAGATTTGCGCGTTTCCTAAAAACGGCTTTTCGGCCATTTTGGCCAGAACACTTGCTTTCCGCCACCATGCGCCCTCTTGCGGCGCAGCAAACACATCAAATGTTTCGCCGTTAAATTCGAATTGCAGACGAGCCGCGTGCAAATAAGTCCGATCAAACGCCGAGGCATTTTTACCGTAAAGCACATCGCCTAAAATCGGGCTGCCGAGACTTTTCATAGCGACGCGTAATTGGTGAGTTTTACCGGTTTTCGGTTGCAAAACAAATAAACGCAAATTTGCTTCGCAACTGACCGACTGAAATCGCGTAATCGCCGGGTTTTCGCGACTTTGGCACAATTTCCATGCGCCATTTCTGACTTTGCGCATATCACCGATAATGAGACCTTGCTTCTTTTTCGGCTTTTGCCCACTTAAAGCGAAGTAAGTTTTTTCAATGCGGTGCTCTGCGAACAGTCGGGAAAGTGCCGCCGCGCTTTCGACATTTAGGGCGAGGAGCAACAAGCCCGATGTCACTTTATCCAAACGGTGCACCAACCATACCTGCGCGACCCCAAGCTGCCGCGCAATAAGCTCGGTGAGTCCGACCTCAGTCCCGTCTTTATGCACGCTCATGCCACAAGGCTTGTAAATGATGATAAAATCGCGTCGTTTTAAAAGAATTTCAAATGTCATAAGTTAAATTTTAATGAATCTTGAACATATTATACTGGTTTATATCATCCCCGTGTTGGCGTGGCTAACCATTATCTCGGTCACCCTGCGTCTCTTAGTGAAAAAACAGTCTTCCTCCGCTACCCTTTCTTGGCTGATGCTGATTTATCTTGTGCCGGTGATCGGCGTGTTAGCCTATTTAATTTTCGGCGAAATAAAACTCGGCAGCAAACGCGCCGACGCCTTTCGTCGCTTGCATCCGAAATATCGCGCCTGGCTGGCACATTTATCCGAGCAAACCGATTTAATCAGTATGCCGAAAAATCTGCGATATCGACCGCTCTTCGATCTTAATTATCGCCGTTTGGGCATTCCTTGTATTCGCGGCAACGAGCTACATATTCTCGACACGGCAGAAAACATCATGCAGAGCATTATCGAGGATATTCGGCAAGCGCGACATTCTATCAATATGGTATTTTATATTTGGTCGAATCAAGGCATGGTGGAAAATGTCGCGCAAACCTTGCTTGAAGCGCAACAGCGAGGAGTGAACATTCGTATTTTACTTGATTCTGTCGGCAGTCGTCCGTTTTTGAAAAGCAAAGCCTGTCGTGAACTACGCACACAAGGCATCGAAATTGTGGAAACCTTGCACGTTAATCCGTTTCGAATGTTTTTTAGCCGCATCGACTTGCGTCAACATCGCAAAATTATCGTTATTGATAATCAAATTTCCTACACCGGCAGCATGAATATGGTCGATCCGACGTTTTTCAAGCAAGACCGCCACGTGGGAAATTGGGTGGATGTGATGGTGCGCGTAAACGGCGCGGTGTCTGCCGTGTTAAACAGTTTGCATGCGTGGGACTGGGAAATCGAAACGAGTGTAGAATTGCCGCTGCTGTTGCCGGATTGCCCACTTGTGTCGATTGAAGACAATGACACCCATTCAGTGCAAGTCATCGCCACCGGCCCTGCGTTTCCGGACGATCTCGCGCCACAAAGTTTAGCGCTGGCAATTTATGCCGCACGCGAAAGCATCACAATTACATCACCTTATTTCGTGCCAAGCCACAGCATCGCCGAAGCCTTACGTATCGCAGCGTTACGCGGCGTAAAAGTTTCCTTGGTATTGCCAAAGAAAAACGATTCTTTAATGGTCGGCTGGGCAAGTCGTACGTTTTTTGACGATTTACTTTCCGCCGGCGTAGAAATCTACGAATTTGAAGCGGGATTGTTGCACACCAAAAGCATATTAATCGACAACAAGCTCTCACTCATCGGCACCATGAACATGGATTTGCGCAGTTTCTTCTTAAATTTCGAACTGGCCCTTGCAGTTGAAGATCGCGCGTTTGCTAACGAAGTAGCGATTTTGCACGAAAGTTACATTGCCAATTCGGAATTGCTCGACAAACAAAAATGGTTCGTCCGACCGTTTTATTATCGCATTATCGAACGCTTGTTCTTTTTGTTCAGTCCGTTGTTGTAATGCCGCGCCAAACACTATTTTTTCTTTTTAAGAAGCGAATTACATTTGTTCTCGTTATATCATCACCCAATCGCAGTAACAAAAGAGCACCGCATTGAAATAAGAATCATTTTCATATATAATCCGGCGCAGTTTTAATCTTTCATTTTCGGGTTATTCGTGTTTCAACTTCAACAAGTTTCCTTTTCCATTCCGCAGCGCACGTTGTTGCATCCCATTTCCCTTTCTTTTGGAACCGGTAAAGTGTACGGGCTCATCGGTCACAACGGTTCTGGTAAATCCACCTTAATCAAGCTCATGGCACGCCAACAACCGATTTCAGATGGGGATATTTTGTTAGATAATCGCTCTGTTAAAAACTGGAACAGCCGCGATTTTGCTAAACGAGTTGCTTACTTGCCGCAACATTTGCCACAGGCGACGAATATGACCGCCAAAGAGCTGGTTGCGATGGGGCGTTATGCGTGGAACGGCTTATTCGGGAAAGAAACAGAAGCGGATAAACAAGCCGTCGCCCGCGCGTTGCAACTGACCCACACGGAAACATTTGCCGAACAACTTGTAGATACCCTCTCTGGCGGTGAACGTTCACGAATTTGGTTGGCGATGTTGTTGGCGCAGCAAAGTCAATTTTTATTACTCGACGAACCCCTTGCCGCCTTGGATATTGCTCATCAAGTCGAAGTCATGCAACTTGTTCACCAACTTAGTCGCGAACTCAATTTAGGCGTGATTGTGGTGATCCACGATATCAATCTGGCGTCGCGTTTTTGCGATCATTTGATAGCGTTGCATAGCGGAAAACTGTTGGCACAAGGCAACGCACACGAGATTGTGAATACCCCGTCATTGCAACAAATTTACGGTATTGAACTCAATGTGATCGACCATCCTAAAACCCATCGCCCCGTGAGCTTTTACTAAAATGCTGCACTTAATTCAAAAAACGTTATTCGCGCTTTGCGCGCTTTTTGTAGCCTTCAATGCGGTGCCAAACCAGCCGCAGGCCGATCATACATACCGCTATGCAACCGTCGATTGGTCAGTGGCGGAAACCTTACTCGCCTTGGGCGAGCCCCCGCTTGCAGTGGGCGATGTACAGAGCTATCAAACTTGGGTGATGGAGCCAAAATTACCTGCCGATACCCTTGATTTAGGTATTCGTTTACAGCCAAATTTTGAGCGGATTGCCTCTTTGCAAAAGCTAGCTGAAAATCGACCGCTTGTCTTTATTCACAGCCCTTTTTACGCTGCGTTGAATGACAAATTAGCCCTTTACGGTAAGGTCTATAACGTCGAATTTTACAAGGCTGGCGATGCGTGGAACAACATCGTCACCGCAACACAAGAAATCGGTCGCATTATTCAACGGCCCAATGCGGTGCTGAAATTGCTTTCCGAATATCAGCAAGACATTGAACATTACCGCCCGCTATTACAGCCTTTTACCGATCATCCGATCGCCTTAGTGCAATTTATCGATACGCGCCATTTGCGCATTTATGGTACAAACAGTTTACTCGGTGCAGTACTCAAGCAACTTGGTTTTCAAAACGCCTATTTGCACGACGTTAATTATTGGGGTTTCCAAAACATTGAAATTACTCAGCTGGCCAAATTTCCTTCAAACACCCGTTTTGTGGTAATTAAACCTTATCCGCATAATATTGCCGCCGCACTTACGCATAACACATTATGGCAACGTTTACCGCTGGCAAAAGCTCCGTTGATTTTGCCGGCGGTATGGACGTTCGGTGCACTTCCGTCCGCACAACGCTTCGTACATATTTTCGCTGACGGTTTATTGCATGGAGGCGAATCATGGTAAATCGCACCCTTTTTTTGGTGCTTGCCCTTAGTGGCATTTTTGTCGGGCTGGCAAGCCTGTTACTCCGCCTGCAATTGCCTGAGCAGCAATCCATCACTGCTTTATTCCACGCCAGCGATAATCTTGAGCTGTTGTTACTACAAAGCTACACCTTGCCGCGCATCGCCATCGCGTTGTTGGCTGGCGGTAGCCTTGCCTTTGCCAGCCTATTGTTACAACAGGTAATGGGCAATCCGTTGGCTTCCGACAGCACCCTTGGAATTAACAGTGGCGCACAATTCTGCCTGTTTTTAGTGGCAATTTTTGCCCCTGCGTGGTTGGAATATGGTGCGAGTTTTATCGCCTTGATTGGTGCAGGTTTAAGTCTGTTATTGGTGATGACGCTTGCTATGCGCAAAACCATGTCGCCATTATTATTGATTTTGGCAGGCTTGGTGGTGAACCTCTATTTCGGCTCATTCACGGGCATTATGATGTTGTTCTACCCCGAAGAATCACGCGGCTTGGCACAATGGGGCGCAGGCTCGCTGGTGCAGGAAAGCTGGCGCGATAGCCAATTATTATTGGCGCAAAGTGCGGTCAGTTTTGCGTTAATTTTTGCCTTGCGCCGTCCATTAACCATTCTTGCCTTAAACGACAGCAACGCCAAAAGCCTCGGCGTGCCAGTGGGAAAATTGCGTTTTATCGGCGTGGTGGTGAGCGCATATCTCATTGCTTCCGTAGTGAGCGCAGTGGGTATGCTCGGTTTTGTTGGTTTGGCAGCGGCGACCATTGTACGCCAGCTTGGCGTTCGTACTTTAACTTGGCAACTCTCGGCCGCCTTCGCACTTGGCGCGTTGCTGTTAGCGATCACCGATTTAGTGTTACAGCTGATCAATCTCTATTATCAAGTGAGCCTACCCACCGGGGCAGTGACTGCCTTGCTTGGCACGCCGTTGTTGCTGTGGCTGATGTTCCGCGCGTTGCCCCATACAGGGCGATTGGCAGAATCGAGTTCGCAAAAGCCTCGCCAATATCAACCGTTTGTCACCCTTGTGATTTTGTTGCTGTTTGCCTTTAGCCTGTTTATCGCCCTAGGCTTAGGCAAAGGCGCATTCCATTCAGAATGGACGCTCACCTTGCCAAATAATGCCTTTGATAGGGAAATTCTCGCCTTGCGTTATCCGCGTGTGTTGGTAGCGATTTGTGCCGGAATTTTGCTTTCTGTGGCAGGCGTGCTATTGCAACGCTTAACCCTTAACCCAATGGCAAGCCCTGAATTGCTCGGTGTTTCTTCAGGTGCGAGTATGGGAATTTTGGTGTTGCTGTTTGTGTTCTCCGCCCAAGCGCCTATGTGGTTCTGGCTGGCAGGGATTAGTGGTGCGTTGATTGCTTTAATAATTCTGGCAGCGATTAACCAACGCAATGGTATGTTGCCTGAAAAAGTGTTGCTCACGGGGATCAGTCTTTCCGCGCTATTCGACACACTCCAGCGCATTGCGATTGCCAGCGGTGATCCGCGTGCGAACCAACTGATTAGTTGGACGTCCGGCTCAACTCAAAATACCGATCCAACACTCGCTGTACCGTTTTTATTACTTGCCTTTGGCTTATTGGCAGTCAGTCTGATTTTCAGACGTTGGTTGGATCTGCTTACACTTCAAGCCCCGATGGCACAAGCCTTAGGCTTGAACATTCAGCGTACCCGTTGGATTTTAATTGTGTTCAGTGCGGTGCTAACTGCTCTCGCCACGTTGATTATTGGGCCACTGAGCTTTATTGGCTTATTGGTGCCGCATTTAACTCACTTTTTAGGCGTGCATAAAGCGCGCGCCCAGTTGCTTCTTTCCGCTTTGCTCGGCAGCACCATTATGCTGATTGCCGACTGGATCGGGCGACAAATCCTGTTCCCTTATGAAATCCCCGCGGGCTTAGTTGCCACGTTGGTGGGCGGAACATACTTCCTGCTGATGATGCGAAAAGTGTAATCGGCGCACTCAACCTTAACCTTGAATTAGGATTCAATATGAAGAAAACCTTTGTTTACAGCGCATTGACAAGTGCGATCATTTTGGCGGTGAATTCTACTTATGCCCAAGAACAGAAAGTAGAAGAATTGGATGTGATTGAAGTCAGTTCTGATGCCTCACAAGACGGTCTAGCAAAAGAATTTGCAGGCGGTCAAGTGGCAGCAGGTAGCCGCGCAGGGATTTTAGGCAATAAAGCCAATTTAGAAAATCCTTTCTCCACCACAAGTTACACCAACAAATTAATTCAAGACAAACAAGCGCGCAGCGTGGCAGACGTGTTGAAAAATGACCCGACCGTACGTGTGGCACGTGGTTTTGGTAACTTCCAAGAAAGCTATTTTATGCGTGGCTTTATCACCAACTCTGACGACATTTTATACAACGGCTTATATGGCTTGTTACCACGCCAATATATTGCGTCTGAAATGTTTGAGCGTGTGGAAGTGCAACGCGGTGCATCTGCATTCTTAAATGGTATGGCGCCGGGTGGCGGCTCTGTGGGCGGTACCATTGCGTTAATGCCAAAACGTGCGCCAATGGAAGATCTCAACCGCTTCAACATTGGACTTTCAAGTAAAGAGCGTACCAATCTAGGCACTGATGTCTCTCGCCGTTTTGGGGATAATAAAGAGTTTGGCGTGCGTTTAAATGCGGCACATACCGAAGGCAACAGTGCGATTGAAAGCGACAAAGCCCGCAATACCGTGTTCCATTTAGGGCTTGACTGGAAAGGCGAAAAAGCGCGCGTTTCGACCGATCTCGGTTATCAGAAAAACTATTTAAGCAGCCCACGCCCAAGCGTGACTTTAGCGGGTACCGTAACAGAAGTGCCGGCAGCCCCTAAAGCAACCAGTAACTGGGGACAGCATTGGACTTACTCTGAAGAACGTGATGTTTTCGGCACAGTGCGTGCAGAATATGATTTCTTACCTAACTTCACGGGTTACGCAGCTTATGGCTTCCGTGATGGCAAAGAAAGCAACGTGTTAGCCAACTTAACCGTGAATAATAACAACGGAGATGGAACGCAATATCGCTTCGATAACGCCCGCCGCAACATTATTCACACGGGCGAAGTCGGCTTAAAAGGTGCATTTGAAACAGGTTCTGTCGGACACGAATGGGTCTTAAGTGCGAACCGCTATCAAGAAAAACGTAAAAATGCCTACGTGATGGACTGGCGAAATACTTTCGCCACCAACCTCTATTCCCCACACTATATCAATGGTATCGCTTACTCAACGAATGCATTAAAAGGCAATGATTTAAGCTCACCAGCCTTAACCAACCGCGTGGTACTCACCAGCGTAGCATTAGGCGATACGCTATCGTTCTTAGATAAAACCTTGCAAGTAACCTTAGGCGCACGTTGGCAACAGCTTTCTACCAAAGATTTTGCTTACAATACAGGCGTGCAATCAGCAAACTATAAAGAAGCACGTATTTCACCAAGCGTGGGCATAGTCTATCGCTTTACCCCAGAATTTTCTGTTTACGGAAACTACATTGAAAGTTTAGCCCAAGGTGGCAGCGCACCAAACAATGCGGTGAACCGAGGCGAAACCTTAAAACCTTACGTTTCTAAACAAAAAGAATTGGGCGTGAAATATGAATCGCAACAAGGATTCGGGGCAAGCCTTGCGCTCTTCACCACTGAAAAACCACGTGGCTATTTAAACGCAAACAACTTCTACACCACCAAAGGTAAAGACCGCCACGATGGGGCAGAAATCAATGTGTATGGTCAGATTATGCCAAACACCCGCTTATTGGGCGGTGCCACCTTCTTGCACGCTAAACAGCGCAACACAGGCTCGGCGACTACCGATGGCAAATACACCATTGGCGTACCAAAATTCCAAGGCAACTTAGGCTTAGAATATGACGTGCCTGCGCTTGAAGGCTTAACCCTTGAATCACGCGTCACTTACACAGGTTCAAGCTATGCAAACGCAACCAATACACTCAAAGTGAAAGGTTGGACTCGCCTAGACGTAGGTGCGCGCTACATTGCCATCGTAGGCAATACACCTGTGACGCTACGCGCCCGTTTAGATAACCTCACTAACAAAAAATACTGGGAATCCGTTGGCGGCTATCCAAACTACGGCTACTTAGTGTCAGGCGCGCCACGTACTTTATCGGTGAGCGCAACGATTGATTTCTAATTAAACCAAAATGCGCGTTATCTAACGCGCATTTTCTTTTACACCAGTTCTTTTTCCTTCACTTTCTTATTTAGCACCGCATCTTTAACCGTGGAGAGCAGTTCTTTTTGAATATGAGAAAGTTTCGGTTTTTCATTTTGTTGAAAAGCAAGCGGACGACAAAATTCCATGGCTTTCACGCCAAGCCGCGCAGTTAATAGACCGACGCCAATTCCCTGCGCCGCACGTGCTGAAAGTTTGGCAGTGAGATCTTGTGAAAGCCAATCCAGTCCGACATCCTGCACCATTTCGGTTACACCTGCAAAAGCGATATTCAGCAGCACCATACGCAACAACCGAATGCGGTTCCAATAGCCAAGTTCGATGCCATAAATCTCGGCGATGTTATTGATCAAACGCAAATTGCGCCACGCCACAAAAAATATATCCACCAAGGCTAACGGGCTAATCGCCACCACCACGGCAGATTCTGCCGCCATTTTGCCAATCAATTTTTTCGCTTTAGCATCAAACGGTTTAAGCACATTTCGGCTAAACAGTTGTGCCACTTCTTGTGCGGTATAGGCGTCATCAAGCTGATTTTGCCATTGCACAACGGTGGGCGATTGATTATCTAACTGCAACGCTTCCACCATCGCTAAACAAAGTGCTTTACCTTGTTCGCCGTCTTGATATTCGGAGGGGCGATCCGGCACCGCATTGAAGCCCGCTATATCGGCATCAGAGCGCCATAGTAAGCGGCTTTGTTGTTGCAACCGTTCACGTTTTTTCAGGCGCACTAAACGGCGCCATTCGCCGAAGATTTCTTTGATAGCGAATAACACGATGACAAGACTTACCAACGAAAATGCCAAATAAATCCATTGCTGATTTTGCCAACTCTCCCAAATCCACTGCACCGATTGCGCCAACGTCGCCGTACCGAACAAAAGCGCGGTCAGTTTCAGCAAGGTTTTCCAAATGCCGGATTGCGGCGTTATTGAACGCTCGAATTGATCGTTAAGCGAGTCGCCTTCTAAGGTTTCATCGGGAATAATTTCCACATGAGTAAATTGTTGTTTCGGGCGAAAGGTTTCCGCCTCAATTTCATTATTCTGATTGAAAATTTGCTTTTCCATTATAAAATACGCCCTGTTTTTTATTTCTGTTCGCACTATGCGATAACCAATCAAACTAAAATAACCCAATGACTAACATTTCCTTTCCGACTTACGCGCAAATGTATCCTTATTCCAAAGACCGCCCTTTAGCGAAACAATTGCGCGAAAAGCTTCGTTACTATGCGTACCGCTTTCTTCACCAAAAACAATGTGATCAACTGATTGAATTTTTAAATCAAAAAAATCAATGGCAGTTACTTTTTACGCGAGATTATTATCGTTTCAATCCCTTATTGAGCACTTATTGCGACAAACGTTTTTCTGCTCAGCAACGATTCGAGGCGATTACACAAAATCTGAATATTGCAGAGCAAAAATTGGGTTTGAGCTTATGCGAGCGATTGCTTAAAGAACAAGTAATTTTAATCAGCCGATTAAGTAATGATCTTACTCTGAATTTAAGCATTAATGAAATCGATCCTTTCGAGGGCTACTTCGCCATCAACATTCGAAATCAAAAAGACGAGCGCATTTATGATGCCTCTTTTACTTTCTTGGCGCCGAATCAATTACTTATCGCGTCCATGCAAGGCCCGCGCCACGGCAATACGCAAGAATTGGTGAAACAAGCCACCAAAGATTTACACGGCGTGCGCCCGATGTTTATGCTAATGAATGTATTTCGCGAACTGGCAAAACATTGGCAATGCGAGTTAGTCGGTATTCCGCATAAATCGCAAGGCAAATATCGGCTTTCCGCACGCAGTAAGATTTTGTTTGATTACGACGAATTCTGGCAAGAAAATCAAGGCGTTTACCACGCGCCTTATTGGCAACTGCCACTGGAAATCGAACGCAAACCGCTCGAAGATATCGTCAGCAAAAAACGTTCCATGTATCGCAAACGTTATGAAATGCTGGATTCCTTAGCGAACGATATTCGGCAACGTCTAAGCTAATTCCCGCCTCTTCCGTTTACAAGCGTTGCCATCGTTGCGATAAGGCAAAATTACACGATCAAATTAGCACCGCATTGAAACCCCGTTGTTCGGCGCCTTGCTCTATAATTGGAGTAAGGCAATGACAACTTGCCAAAATTATCATCGCTTACTCAAATCGATCGCCCAGCAAAAACTGCAACACCGCATCCATCCGTAGATGTGGAATTACGTCGCCTTGTTCAAGCGGTTGCGGCTCAAAATGATCAAATTCAAAATACACGCCCGTCCCGTTTTTACCGCCAAAATTTGCACGTTTTTGCCAAAATTCTTGATTTGGCAATTTGCTCGGCACGCTGCCCGGATAAAGAGTAATGAGCTGCTTATCTTTCGAACGTACACCTTGAATCGCCTTAATTTGTTTGCCGTTTTGATTCACAATGACTTGTTTGGTGGCACGAATAGCGGCTATGGCGACATATTCCGTATCAATGCCTGCAAATTCCGCATGGCGACCGCCCTCTTGCACTAATTGGCGCATCAAACTGACTAAATTCGGCATTTGATCGCTCGTGATATGATCCGCTTTAGTGGCAATAAACATCAATTTATCAATGCGCGGAGAAAATAAACGGGTCAAAAAATTGCGGCTGCCGTAATGGAAATTTTTAAACAGCCCGTTCAGCCCGGCTTGCATATCTAAAAATGCTTGTCGGCCATGATTCAACGGCGTTAAGCAATCCGCCAAAATCACTTGGCGATCAAACGTGGAAAAATACTGCTCATAGAAGCCTTTCACGACTTTATTGCGATAATAATCGTAACGTTTAGTCAAGAGCGCAAAATAACTGTTTGATTTGGCATCTTTTTTCAATCTTTTCCAGTCAGCTTCCGACACATGTACCAATGGGAAAAATTGCAACGCCGGCGCGCCTTCCAATTCTCCCGGCAAAACAAAACGTCCCGGCTGAATAAATTGCATGCCTTGCACTTTGCATTGATGGAGGTAATCGGTATAACTTTTGGCGAGTTTGGCTAAAACATCTTCATTCGCAACCGCATTGAGATCCAGTTTTTTGAGCGCCGCCAACCAAGGTTGCGCTAATTCCGCCCGTACGCCCTGCGTAATTTGATGCTGTTCTAGCGACCATTGTTGGAAATCCAAATTAAGCAACGGCAAATCCAACAACCATTCGCCCGGATAATCAAAAATATCCAAATAAAGCGTGCCGCGCTCTTTCACATGACGCAGCAAACCGGATTGACGCTGAAAACGGATTGCTAAACGGGTTTCACTCACGCCTCGTGTGGAGCGGCACCAATGCGGTGGCCGTTGGAGCAGATCGTTTAAATTAGCATCATAATCAAAACGCGGTACGCTCAAATCATTCTGCGGCACACGTTTTACCGCCAAAATCGAACCGTTGCGTGCTGCTTCGAATAATGGCAAATGATTTGGTGAAGTTTGATTAACGGATAACAGTTGATTGATCAAGCTGGTGATAAATGCAGTTTTTCCGCTACGGCTTAAACCGGTTACCGCCAAGCGTAAGTTGCGGTCAAATCCGCGGTTAATGATTTGATTGAGTTCTTTTTGGAGGGTGTTAAGCATTCAATAACCTAGCCATTTTTACTAATATACCTTACAATTTGCGGCATAATTTATCATAACCCACTCATTATGTTGCGCCTAAACCTGACATTTCTTTGTTTGCTGTTAAATACGAGCTTGTTATCGCAAGTTCAAGCGGCGCCGCGCGTGCCGCAAAGTTTAACGGAAAACGGACTGATTTATTGCACCAATGCGTCGGGTTTTTCTTTTAATCCGCAAACAGCGGATGCCGGCACCAGTATGAATGTGGTGACGGAGCAAATTTATAACAAATTATTTGAAATTAAAAATCATAGTGCGACGGTGACGCCTTCTTTAGCGACGTCCTATTCGATTTCCGAGGATGGCAAAACGATTTTAATTAATTTACGCAAAGGCGTGAAATTTCACCACACCCCATGGTTTACGCCGACGCGCGATTTTAATGCGGAAGACGTGGTGTTTTCTATTAATCGTGTACTCGGGCACGACACTTACCTGCCAATTTTGAATCAAGATAATCCGACGCATGATAAAAATCCGCAATATCTCGTATTCCACGAACAAGCGAAAAAAGTCCGTTTTCCGTATTTCGACAGCATCAAATTAAATCAAAAAATTAAATCTGTCAGTGCGGTGAATCCTTATTTAGTCAAAATTGAATTATTTGAGCCGGATTCCTCAATTTTGTCCCATCTTGCCAGCCAATACGCCATTATTTTTTCACAAGAATATACCTATCAATTAAGCGCTGATGATAATCTTGCCCAATTAGATACACATCCCGTCGGCACGGGGCCTTATCAAGTACAGGATTATGTTTATAACCAATATGTGCGTTTATTACGCAACGACAATTACTGGAACAAAGACGCAAAAATTCAGCATATCGTAGTGGATCTTTCCTCTGATAGAACCGGACGCCTTGTTAAATTCTTCAATAATGAATGCCAAATCGCCGCTTATCCGGAAGTGAGTCAACTTGGCCTGTTGCACGATAATGACGAACGCTATTATCTACAATCGGCGGACGGCATGAATTTGTCTTATTTGGCGTTTAACTTTAATAAACCATTGATGCAAGACGCACAGATTCGTCAAGCAATTTCCCGAAGCATTAACCGCGCACGTATTGTGCGTAACATTTATCACAACACTGCAACGGTGGCTAATAACATCATTCCGAACGTCTCTTGGGCGTCCAGTGTAAACACGCCGGAATTTGATTTTGATTACTCGCCGAAACAAGCAAAAAAAATATTGCAAGATAAAAAATTGCATTTAACTATGTGGGTACTCAATGAAGAGCAAATGTATAACCCATCGCCGCTTAAAACGGCAGAATTGATTAAATGGGATTTAGCGCAAGCGGGTGTGGAAGTAAAAGTTCGCTCGGTTACTCGCACATTTCTGTTAGAACAACTCAATCACGCGACGGAAGATTACGATATGATCCTTACCGGCTGGTTGGCCGGAAACCTTGATCCGGACGGTTTTATGCGTCCAATTTTAAGTTGCGATACGAAAAATGAAGTGGCTAATTTATCCAACTGGTGCAATCCGAAGTTTAATGAGCTGATGGATAACGCGCTCACCAGCACCGCATTGAGCGACCGCGCCAAAGATTACAATGCGGCACAGGATTTAGTGTTAAATGAATTACCGATCATACCGATTGCGAACGTCAAGCGTTTTTTAGTGGCAAGCAGCAAAGTGAAAGGCGTACAAGTAACTCCGTTCGGCAGCATGAACTTCTCGACGCTTTACTTTACCAAGGAGAAAAAATAATAATGTTGTGGTCCGCATTACGCCATCTGCTTTGGGCGGCCTTGTTATTGTTGATTTTAACGCTGCTTAGCTTCGCCATCTTAATGCGTGATCCACTCAATGCCGCCCTTATTACAAATAATATTTACAGCAGTTATTTTCATTATCTCGGCGCCTTATTAGAGGGTGATTTAGGCATCACCTATAACGGCGGACAATCGCTAAAATCGCTAATTTTTACGGTGTTACCGCCGACTTTAGAACTTTGTTTTAGCTCACTTCTGCTTGCAGTAATTTTAAGTATTCCTTTGGGGATTTTAAGTGCGCTCAATAATCAAGGCATTTTTTCGAAAAGTCTGCAGGCCCTTTCTTATGTGGGGTTATCTATTCCTATTTTCTGGCTGGCGCCGATTTTGCTTTATGCGGCAGCAATTTACGGTTGGGAAATTTCCGCCAGCGGGCAATATAATTTGCTTTATGAAATCAAACCGATCAGCGGTTTTCCGGTGATTGACGTGTGGTTTACGGACGTGCCTTACCGCACTAAAATTGTGCAAAGCGTGTTGCAACATCTCGCATTACCGACCTTAGTCTTAGGTATTTTGCCGACTATGGAAATAATTCGCATCATTCAACAACGCGCGGAGATCATTCTGCAACAAAATTACACTAAAGTCGCCATTACGCGCGGTTGGTCGAAATGGACGATTTTGCAACGTTACGTCTTTCGCAATACGTTTCCGCTATTAATTCCGCAAATTACCCGCGTATTCACTTTAGTACTCACCCAATGTATGCTGGTGGAGACCGCATTGGGCTGGCCCGGCATCGGACGCTGGCTTATCAATGCGGTGACCAATCAAGATTACAACAGTATTTCCGCCGGCGTAATTGTGTTGGGCATTTGCATTATTGTCATCGACTCTCTTGCCAAAACGCTTATGTTTATGCTTGATCCGTTTAATAAGAAAGGTTGGTATGCAAGATAAAGAACCAGATGAATTTCGTGAAAGCACGTCGCTCTATCAAATTTGGCTACAGTTTCGTAAAAACCGTGTTGCTCTATTCAGCTTTTACTTATTTTTCTTACTCATTTTAACCGCACTCTTTGCTCCGTTCATCGCGCCTTATAGCGATAGTATGGAATTTGTCGGACAAGAACTAATGCAACCGTCTTGGGGGGAAAAAGGAAAAATCGCCTTTTTCTTCGGCACCGATGATTTAGCCCGCGACGTATTAAGCCGCCTGATTATGGGCGCACGCTATACGCTCGGTTCTTCGCTTATCGTCGTATTTTTAGTTGCAATTATCGGCGGAGCGCTAGGCATTGTGGCGGGAATGTCGGACGGTTTTAAAGCGCGTTTTCTCGGACATATTTTCGATGCCTTCTTATCGCTGCCTATTTTATTAATCGCCATTATTATTTCCACGTTCATGGAGCCAAGTTTGATGAACGCGATTATTTCCACCTTATTGGCGATTCTGCCCTATTTTATTCATGCGATTTATCGTGCGATACAACAGGAACTCAAAAAAGAATACGTGGTAATGTTAAAACTTGATGGCATTTCTGATAGAGAACTATTGAGCGGCACAATTTTACCCAACATTACAGTAACTTATATCCAAGAAATTTCACGCGCCTTTGTCATCGCTATTCTTGATATCAGCGCCTTAAGTTTTATTTCCCTCGGGGCGCAACGTCCGATGCCTGAATGGGGTGCGATGATTAAAGATTCCTTAGAACTGATTTATCTCGCGCCTTGGGCAGTATTGCTGCCGGGTTTTGCCATTATCCTCACCATTTTAGTGAGCATTATATTCACCAACGGGTTATGCAAAGCCATTAATCAATATTACGAATAATACAAACAAACTATGGCACTTCTAGACATCCGCAATCTCAATATCGAAATTAAAACGTCAAGCGGCCGCATTAAAATCGTAGACGGTGTAAATTTAACCCTCAACGAAGGCGAAATCTTGGGTCTTGTGGGCGAATCCGGCTCCGGTAAAAGTTTAATCGCCAAAGTCATCGGTAACGCGATCAAAGAAGACTGGATTATCACCGCCGATCGCTTTCGTTTTGATGATGTGGAATTACTCAAGCTCCCACCGGCGAAACGACGTAAATTAGTGGGCAAAGAAATTTCTATGATCTTCCAAGATCCACTTACCTGTTTAGACCCGAGCCGAAGAATCGGTAAACAATTAATACAAAGTATTCCAAATTGGACATTTCGCGGTAAATGGTGGCATTGGTTCGGCTGGAAAAAACGTCGTGCCATCGAACTGTTGCATCGGGTAGGAATAAAAGAACACAAAGATATTATGGCAAGCTACCCGAACGAACTTACTGAAGGCGAAGGCCAAAAAGTGATGATCGCCATTGCGGTGGCAAATCAACCGCGTTTATTGATTGCTGACGAACCAACCAATACGTTGGAATCCATCACTGCGCGCCAAGTTTACCGCCTGCTTGCCAGCATGAACCAAAACCAAGGTACCAGCATTCTATTAGCAAGTAATGATATCCGCAGTATCTGCGAACTTTGCGACGGGATTTCGGTACTCTATTGCGGTCAAAACACGGAATCGGCACCGACTCAAACTTTATTAGACTCACCGCACCACCCTTATACTCAGGCATTAATTCATTCAGTACCGGATTTCACCCAAGCACTCGCCTTTAAAAGCAAGCTAGGAACGCTAGAAGGCACCGTACCAATTTTAGAACAAATGCCGGTGGGCTGCCGATTAGGCCCGCGTTGTCCGTTTGCGCAAAAACAATGCATTCAAAAACCGGCGCGTCAACGCATTAAACAACACGAATTTTCCTGCCATTTTCCGATTAACTTACGCGAAAGACGCACTAAAGAAAACGTTGCAACTTCACCGCTGACGCTATCCGCCGAGCCCAACAATAAGGAATAAAACATGCCGTTGTTACAAGTGATTGATCTCTGTAAAACCTTTGATGGCCCGGCGCGTTGGTTTGGTTCAAAAGCCTTCAATGCGGTGGAGAATGTGACTTTCAATCTGGAGCGTAAACAAACCTTGTCCATTATCGGTAAGAACGGTTCCGGCAAATCGACCTTGGTAAAAATGATCGCCGGAATGATTAAACCCACCTCCGGAGAAATAAAATTTAACGGCGAAACGCTAAATTTCGAAAACTCCCGTTACCGAACCCAGCATATTCGTATGGTATTCCAAGACGCAAATTCCGCATTCAATCCGCGTCAAAATATCGGCGAAGCACTGGATACGCCGCTTCGACTCACGACTGATTGGGACGAAGAAACGCGCAACCAAAAAATTTTTGAAACCCTCACCATGGTCGGACTTTATCCCGACTACACCAATCTAAAAATCAAAAATCTTTCCGTCAGCCAAAAACAACGGGTCGCTTTAGCTCGCGCATTCATTTTAGAGCCGGAAATCATTATTGTGGACGATGCGCTTGATTCGCTTGATTCCTCCGTACGCGTACAACTACTCAATCTGAGTTTAGATTTACAATCGCACCTCGGCGTATCTTATATTTATGTAGGGCAAGATCTCGGTTTGGTAAAACATATAGCGGATTACGTACTGGTAATGGACGAAGGCAAAATGATCGAATACGGCACGCCACGCGATCTCTTCAGTAATCCGCAAACCACCGTTACCAAGCGTCTGGTAGAAAGTCATTTTGGCGGCCTATTAGACAAACGCGCTTGGATGCGCGCCGATATCGACGATTGATTTGTCGGGAAAACCTCTTTAGAATCGGCAGCTCTTTTAAACCACATAGGAAAAACCATGCAAGCCTTGCTTAAATTTACACAATTCGTTAGCAAAACTTTTGCTTTATGGGCAATCGTTTTCGCTGTTCTCGCATTCTTATTTCCCGCGGAATTTAAAATTTTCGCACCTTACATCCCTTATTTACTAGGCCTTGTCATGTTCGGTATGGGAATCACCCTCACTTTCAATGATTTTGGCGAAGTGGCAAAACACCCCCAAGCGGTAATTATCGGTGTTGCCGGTCAATTCATTATCATGCCCGGCCTCGCTTTTATTCTCGCCAAAGCCTTTGATTTACCGCCTGATTTGGCTGTCGGAGTAATTTTGGTCGGTTCTTGCCCGGGCGGAACCTCATCAAATGTGATGACTTATTTGGCCAAAGGTAACACCGCATTATCCGTCGCCTGCACCACCATCTCAACGTTACTTTCCCCGCTCTTAACCCCGGCGATTTTCTATCTGTTAGCCAGCCAATGGCTTGATATCGACGCTTCCGCCATGTTTATGTCCGTCTTGAAAATGGTGTTATTCCCGATTTTCTTGGGTTTAGTCGTGCGCGCCTTATTCAAAAAAACCATCGTGCAGGTCAGTCAAATCACCCCACTGATATCCGTACTCTCCATCGTATTAATCTTGGCGGCTGTCGTGGCGGTAAGCAAAGATAAAATCGTAGAGTCCGGTTTACTAATCTTCAGCGTCGTCGTATTGCATAACTGCCTGGGTTATTTTGTCGGTTTCCTCGCAGCGAAATTATTCAGACTAAACACCGCCGACAGCAAAGCTATCGCTATTGAAGTGGGTATGCAGAACTCCGGCTTAGGCGCCGCTCTTGCTGCCGCACATTTCAATCCGATTGCCGCCGTACCGAGCGCCTTATTCAGCTTCTGGCACAACGTCTCCGGCCCAATTTTAGCGAATATTTTCGCCAATATGAAAAACCAAAAATAGCGCAAAATCGACCGCAACTTCAAACCTAAAGCCTCTTTTTAAAGAGGCTTTTCAATTCTTAGGCGCGCCCTAATGCCTAAATGAGACTTCAATGCGGTGCTCAAACGCGACTTCAATGCGGTGCTCAAACGAAACTTCAATGCGGTGCTCAAATGCGACTTCAATGCAGTACACTGAAAAGGCAAAATAAAAAAGCGGACTTTCGCCCGCTTTCTCCGTTATCTCACAGTTCCGCAATTCAAACAATATAAATACTGTCCTTTCGGATCATTAAATTTATTCAACCGGTTTAATCCTTCTTTAATTTGTCGAATCGGTTTCGGTAAATCAAGCCATGTAGCGACCAACGATTGGCTGCTTTGCTTTAAATCGCGATAAAGCTTGTCAATCAAACTCCCATCCTCTTCCGTCATCCACTCCACACTAAAATTTTCAATCACCGTATCGCGATAAACATTAATCAGTTCGCCGATCTTTTCAACGGCACGATCAAAATCGCCCAATTCGTCTGCCAGGTTGTGTTTAAAGGCATCGGTACCGCGCCACACTTGTCCTTGTGCAATTTTATCCACTGCTGCCTTCGACATTTGACGTCCGCGGCCGACGAGTGTCAAAAATTGATCGTAACCGTGTTCAATTTCAAGTTGATAAATATCCTGCATATTCTTTGAAAGCGGACTAAAAACGGACATTTCCGCCAAATCACCGGTACTTACACCATCGGCATTCACGCCGATTTTATTAATCGCATTTTCAAAAGTCGGTAGCATGGCAAAAATACCGATAGACCCCGTTATAGTGTTCGGATCGGCGATAATGTAATCGGCTGTCGCCGAAATCCAATAACCGCCCGAGGCAGCCATTGCGCCCATCGAGACAACCACCGGCTTGCCGGCTTTTTGTAAATTCGCTATTTCTTGGCGGATCAATTCCGAAGCAAAAGCGCTACCACCCGGCGAATTCACGCGTAAAATAACGCCTTTCACTTTTTCGTCGTCATACGCTTTGCGCAACAAACGCACAATAGTGTCGCCGCCCACGTCGCCGTCAAGGCTTTCGCCGTCGATAATCGCGCCTTCCACATTCACCACAGCGATTTTATTTTCCTCATCGGACGGCATAAGACGATCTTCAAAACCCGATAAATAGGTAGAAAAATCCACCATTTTTGCTTCGCCTTCGCTATTTCGACCGAACAGCGCGATTAGTTTTTGTTCTAAATCCAAATTCGTGACTAATTCCGTCACCCATTTACGTTGTAATGCGTATGCCGTAGCATCGCCCTTCAACGCTTTCAATTCAGTTAAATATTGTTTCGCGTCAGGTGCAAATTTATCTGTCGTTAGATGGCGATTCGCACTCACCGTTTGCAAATAACTTTGCCACATACCGTTCAGCCATTGATTTGCGTTAGCCTTCGCTTCCGGCGACATATCGTTGCGTAAAAAAGGTTCCACCGCCGACTTATAAGTTCCCACTCGGAAAATATGTGGCGTGACGGCGAGTTTGTCCAATAGGTCTTTATAGTATAAATTTTCTTGCGTCAAACCTTGAATCAAGACTTGCCCGTTCGGATTCAGATAAATTTGATCGGCAAAACTTGCTAAAAAATACTGCCCTTGGGAATAATTATTGGCAAAGGCAATAACCGGTTTTCCGGTAGTTTTGAAATTTTCAATGGCTTTGCCGATATAATTCATTGCAGGCAAATCGCCACCGGAAAAATCATTAAGATCCAACACTAAGCCGCGAATACCGGCATCGTCTTTCGCCAAATTAATGGCATAAACTAAATCAAAAGTAGAAATCTTTAACGGCGAGTGCTCATTACCACTCAATTCTTTTAGCGCCTGTTGCCAATTCAACGCATCGTCGCGGTTATCCGCCAAATAACCATCTAAATTCAATAGCAACGCGCCTTTATCGGTAGATAAATTAACCGCTGTTTTTTTACCGCTGCCGGTTAGACCGACAAGCGTTACCAGCAATAAAACAAAAACTAAAAAGAATAAATTCATGACCAAATCACGAATAAAATTTAGGGTTTTCCAACCGTATCGGAGTACTTTAAATACTAGGTTCATAAGCTTTTTTGAAATGAAAAAAATTGCGCTTAGGGTAACATAAAGCGCCCATGAAAACTATGTTATAATCCGCCGCGTTTTAATTTCACAAACTTATTCAACGAGGCAAGAAATGGATACTTTAACGCTTTTAACCACCCGTCGTTCCAATAAAAAACTCATTGCGCCGGCGCCGAATAAAGAGCAACTCGAACAAATTTTCCAAGCCGCATTACGTGCTCCGGATCACGGCAAACTCCAGCCTTATCATTTTGTAGTCATAGAACATGAAGGATTGAACAAATTGGAAATGTTGCTAAAGGATGCGGTGCTGGAACTGAAGCTCGGCGAAGATAAATTAAAAAAAGCGGAGAATCTCGCCCATCGGGCGCCAATGGTAATAGCGGTTATCGCAAAAATCACTCCCGATGCGGATAAAGTACCAAAATGGGAACAATTAATTACTGCCGGCTGCGCTTCTTACGGCATTCAACTCGCCGCTAATGCGCAAGGTTTCGACAATGTTTGGCTTACCAATAAATGGGTAAAAGGCAGCGCATTGCGTCGAGCTCTTGGCTGCCGCGAACAAGACGAAATAGTGGCGCTATTAATGATCGGGACCGCAGCAGAAAAAGCGGAACGCGAATGCCGTCAAAGCAATACAACAGCATTTGTCAGTTATTTATAACAAAATGAGCGGTTTATTAAAAACCGCTCATTTTTCGTTTACCTCTGCCGGAAATTTATCGATTTACGCCCCACTGACGAGTATCTTTATCGAATTTCATGCCCGAATGAGAGCCTTCCGAACCGTTAAAATAGACATCTTTATTGGCGCACGCGGAAATAACCAACACGCTTGCCATGATTAATAGTAGTTTTTTCATACACTTTACCTTTGCCATAAATAAAAGCGGCGCGATTGTAGCACAATTTTTACAATGCCGCGGACTTTAGTTTTGCGTTGTTTGGCGATAAGCCTCAATCAATCGATCTAAAAATAACCATAATTTTTCGTTCATTTCGCGATAATCATAAAGCAAGATCTCGTCCGGATGCTGTACAAAATGGTGCTGTTGGCTTTGTTCAACTAAATTGGCTTGCGCCGCAATTAATTGTCGTACTACGTCTAGCGTCAATTCAGGATGGCACTGAAAGCCATAAACCAACGCCGAATATTTCACAATCTGGCGCGGACAACCGGCACTGGTCGCTAAAATCTGCGTGTTCGACGTAAGCCCCGGCATATCGTTATGCCAATGACCAACCACTGTGCTTTCGCCAAAATGTGATAGCAAAGGGTCGTCCAATCCTTGCCGATTCAATCGAATCGGAAAATTGCCGATTTCCCTTTCCGGACTGTGTTCATACGCAGCCCCCAAGGCTTCACCGATAAGTTGCGCGCCCAAACAAGCCCCCACCACTGCTTTACCGGCATCAATAGCCCGCTTGAGTACCATTTGCTCCGCTTGACTATCAAAATACGGGCATTCGGTTTGCATGGTGCTTGGACTTTGCGGCCCGCCTAAAATCACTAAAAGATCCAAATTTTGGATCGCGTGTTCATCGGGTAATGGCTGATATTCGTACACTTTTGAAAAACTCACCTGATAACCGCGCGCCATTGCCCAGTCCAAATATGCTCCCGGCGCTTCAAAGCTTTCGTGTTGAATAAAATGAATGTTCATCGTCTGTCTCTTGAAATAATGAATTTGCCGATTATTCTAACATGACACGGCACCTTTCGAAAAATGCGTGACTTGCCAACCTCACGCTTTCTCACTACAATGCCACCCTTTCGTAGTTCGCAAACCTCCTACACTAAAAAACTAGGTAAAATATGCATATTTCCAATCCAAACCACGATCGCAAAGCGATTGTGATCTTTTCCGGCGGACAAGATTCTACCACCTGTTTAATTCAAGCCATCACCGAATACGGCGTAGAGAATGTCGAAGTCATCAGTTTTCAATACGGCCAACGTCACGCTATTGAACTGGAAAAAGCGAAATGGATCGCGCAAGACTTAGGCGTACAACAAACGCTGATTGATATGTCTGTAATCAAAGCCATCACGCACAACGCGCTGATGGACGAATCTGTCGAAATCAAGAAAAAAGGCGATGATATGCCGAACACCTTTGTCGATGGACGCAATGCGCTATTTTTGCTGTATGCTGCAATTTACGCCAAGGGGCAAGGCATTTCCGACATTATCACCGGCGTATGCGAAACGGATTTTAGTGGCTATCCTGATTGTCGAGACGTCTTCATCAAATCCATGAATGTCACCCTTAATCTCGCGATGGACTATCGATTCAACCTTAAAACCCCATTAATGTACCTTAACAAAGCGCAAACTTGGCAACTTGCCGATGAGCTCGGTGCGTTAGATTATATCCGTCGCCATACACACACTTGCTACGAAGGCGTAGAAGGCGGTTGCGGCAAATGCCCGAGTTGTATTTTACGTAATAAAGGCTTAGCTGAATATTTAGCCCAAAGGGATGGTGAAAATGTTTAAAATTTCCAAAGAATTCAGTTTTGACATGGCGCATTTGTTGGACGGTCATGACGGCAAATGCCAGAACTTGCACGGCCACACTTATAAACTACAAGTGGAAATTGCGGATACATTACACCAATGCGGTGCTAAAAAAGCCATGGTAATTGATTTTGCCGATTTGAAAGCCATAGTGAAAAAAGCGGTGCTAGAACCGTTGGATCACGCTTTTATTTACGATGAAAATAGCGAACGGGAAAGTAAAATCGCTTCACTTCTACAAGAATTAAACTCCAAAACATTCGGCGTTCCTTTTCGTACTACGGCGGAAGAAATGGCACGTTTTATTTTTAATCGTTTGAAATACGAAGAAAAACTCGCCGTTTCCGCCATTCGTTTATGGGAAACCCCAACCTCATTTTGCGAATATTCGGAGTAAATACGGTGGAAAAACTCTCCGACTCCGAACCCTACTTTCGCATCGTCGAAATTTTTGAAAGCCTGCAAGGGGAAGGCTTTAATACCGGTATGCCAAGCATTTTCGTGCGCTTCGGCAAATGCAATCTGGCCTGTCCTTGGTGCGATACGGACTATAATCAATTCGAACGTTGGTCAGCATCACAAATTTTAGCCAAAGTGCGCTCATTTTCGGCGAAAAACATTATCATCACCGGCGGTGAACCAACCATAGTACCGAAACTTGATTTTTTACTTGAGCAATTCAAGGCCGACGGCTATTTTTTAGCGATTGAAACCAACGGTTTAAAACCCGTTCCTAAGCAAATTGATTACATTGCCGCCAGTCCTAAACGGCTTTACGCTTATAAATACGAAGCGCGTTGTATTGAAGTCGCTGACGAAGTACGCATCGTAGTAGATGAAGATGTACTCCCGTTTTGCGAACGCATTGAACAAAAAATTCAAGCCGAACATTATTACCTTTCGCCTTGCGAAATCGACGGCAAAATGAATTTACTGGAAACAATTACTCAACTCGGACAACTCAACCAACGCCCAAATAAACCCAAATGGCAGCTGAGTTTACAAACGCATAAATTAATCGGCATAGCATAAACTTCAAGCGAAAAAAGAATTTCTCTATCGAAAATAGCACCGCATTGGAAGCTGTTCCAATGCGGTGCTATTTTGACATCCGAACAATCCGGCAATCCTTTTGCGCCTTTGTTACAATAATTTCGATAAAATTTACACTATTGATTATTTTTTGAGTTTTACCATTTCAACAATCACTTCTACCGTTTTTTCCATTCCTTCAAGCGAAATTAATTCATGCTTACTGTGAAAATTATAGCCACCAGTAAAAATGTTCGGACAAGCCAACCCGTTTGCCGATAAAAAAGCACCGTCCGTGCCACCGCGGATGGCTTTGTGAATAACCTTCACACCGCATATTGCCATCGCTTTTTCAGCAATGGAAATTGCTTGCGGAACTTTTTTCACCGCCTCATACATATTTTTATAACTGTCTTGAACGACACATTCTATCGGTTGTTTCAAGCCTTTTTCCGTATTAAATTTTGCAGTCCAATCCTGCACAAATTGTTTACGGCGCACAAAAGATTCGGCGTTAAAATCACGAATTAAATAATGCAATTCGGCCTTTTCAACATCGCCTGCAAGGTGATTCAAGTGAAAAAAGCCCTCTCTGCCGCTCGTTTTTTCCGGCACATCTTGTTTAGAAAAACCTTGGTGGAAATCGCATGCCAACGCCAACGCATTCACCATTTTTCCTTTGGCATAACCGGTATGAATGTTTCTACCGACAATATGAATTTTTGCCGTTGCGGCATTAAAGTTTTCATATTCCAACTCGCCCACTTCGCCGCCGTCAAATGTATAAGCCCAATCACACGGAAAATCCTCCAACGGAAAATATTGCATGCCGAGTCCGATTTCTTCGTCCGGCGTAAAAGCGACACGTAAATTACAATGTGGCAAACCGCCTTGTTGAAGCACTTCTAATGCGGTCATAATTTCGGCTATTCCCGCTTTGTTATCCGCGCCCAATAGCGTGTTGCCGTCGGTGACGATTAAAGTTTTACCGATTAATTGATGCATAAACGGGTAATATGCCGGACTGATAAATTCCTCGCCGCTCCCCAGCGCAATATCGCCGCCACGATAATTTTCAATGACTTCCGGCCGCACGTTTTTACCGCTACATTCCGGCGAAGTATCCAAATGAGCGATTAAGCCGATAGTATGAGAAAGTTCGGCACAATTTGCCGGCAAATAAGCGGTCACGACGGCGTGTTTGCTCACTTGCACGTTTTGTAAGCCCAATTCCGTCAATTCTTTTTGTAAATTTTGTGCCAATTTCATTTGCCCGACGGAACTTGGCGAATGTTTTGCGCTCGGTTTGGACTGCGTATCGAAAGAAACATAATGCAAAAAGCGCGTTAATAAATTTTTTTTATAATCATTTGTTTCCATTTTGGTAACCTTTTATAAATTATCGTTTTTAGTTTAAAGATAATCCCCAATAGGATTCTTGATATATAGCAAAAATTTGCTAATTAACTGAAAATTAAGGCATAAAAACAAAAAGTATGATGTCTTTTGAGGTATTTTTTGACGGGTAAGTTTTTTGCCTTTTTAAGACATGAAATCCTTTTCATTATTGATATTTCACTATATCATAGCGTCTTCTTTTTTAGTCGCGCCTGCTACCCGGCAGGTTCCTGTTTCTACTCAGTACCAAAATTATTGGTGAAATTAGGGAGAAAACCAAAGCTAGTGGAAAATCCGGTTCAAAACAAGCCGATTATCGAGCTTCGTTCAATCAAAAAATCTTACGGTTCCAACACCATTATTAGCGATTTCAATTTAACCATTAATAACGGTGAATTCGTCACCATTCTCGGTCCGTCCGGCTGCGGTAAAACGACAGTTTTACGCTTATTAGCCGGTTTGGAAGAATTGGATTCAGGCAATATTATTTTGGATGGTGAAGACATTACCAATGTTCCGGCTGAAAAACGCCACGTAAACACCGTATTCCAAAGTTACGCGCTGTTTCCGCACATGACTATTTTTGAAAACGTGGCATTCGGTTTGCGTATGCAAAAAGTGCCGGAGGCGGAAATTAAACCACGCGTACTGGAAGCCTTGCGTATGGTGCAACTGGAAGAAATGGCGGATCGTAAACCGACCCAACTTTCCGGCGGTCAGCAACAACGTATCGCTATCGCCCGCGCGGTGGTAAATAAACCGAAAGTATTATTACTTGATGAATCCTTGTCTGCGCTGGATTATAAATTGCGCAAACAAATGCAATATGAATTAAAGCAATTACAACGCCAATTAGGCATTACCTTTATTTTCGTGACCCACGACCAAGAAGAAGCGATTACGATGTCTGATCGTATTGTCTTATTGCGTAAAGGTAAAATTGCACAAGACGGTTCTCCCCGCGAGATTTATGAAGACCCGGCAAACTTGTTTGTGGCACGTTTCATCGGTGAAATTAACGTTTTCGATGCGACCGTCATTGAACGTAAATCAGAAAATGTGGTACTCGCTAACGTAGAAGGTCGTATTTGCGACATTTATACGGACATTCCGGTGGAAAAAAATCAGCAACTTCAAGTATTGCTTCGCCCAGAAGATATTGTGATTGAAGAACTGGACGAGCATGAGCATTCCAAGGCCATCATCGGTCATATTATCGACCGTACTTACAAAGGCATGACATTGGAATCCACCGTGGAATTTGAGCATAACGGCAAACGCGTATTGGTTAGTGAATTCTTTAACGAAGACGACCCACATATGGATCACAGTGTCGGTCAACGCGTGGGTATTACATGGCACGAAGGTTGGGAGGTTGTACTCAACGATGAAGATAATCAATAATAAATTCCAGAAAATTACTGTTGCGATTATCTTCGGTTGGCTAATCTTCTTCGTGCTGATCCCAAACTTATTGGTGTTGGTCGTAAGCTTTTTAACCCGAGATGGTAGTGACTTTTATAGCTTGCCATTTAATTTTGATAACTACATCAATCTGTTTAACCCGCTTTATGCGCAGGTGGTGTGGAATTCATTATATATGTCGGGCATCGCCACCATTATTTGCTTAGTGATAGGCTATCCGTTCGCCTTTATGGTCAGCAAAATTCATCCGAAATATCGACCGCTCTTATTGTTCCTTGTGGTATTGCCATTCTGGACAAACTCACTCATTCGGATTTACGGCATGAAAGTATTCCTCGGCGTGAAAGGTGTGCTGAATACTATGCTGATGGACATGGGCATTCTGAGTGAACCAATTCGCATTCTGAACACCGAAGTGGCTGTCATTATCGGTTTGGTGTATTTGCTTCTGCCGTTCATGATTCTGCCACTCTACTCCGCCATCGAAAAACTTGACGGACGCTTATTGGAAGCCGCAAAAGACTTAGGCGCTAATGCGTTTCAACGTTTCTTCCGTGTGATTTTACCACTCACCATGCCGGGCATTGTGGCAGGTTGTTTGTTGGTATTATTGCCGGCAATGGGCATGTTCTATGTAGCGGACTTGCTCGGTGGCGCGAAAGTCTTACTTGTGGGTAACGTGATTAAGAGTGAATTCTTAATTTCCCGCAACTGGCCGTTCGGTTCGGCAATCAGTATCGGTTTAACCATCTTAATGGCATTGTTAATTTTCGTGTACTACCGCGCAAATAAACTATTGAATAAGAAAGTGGAGTTGGAGTAATGAGCCGTTTACTACGCAATATCTTTATGTTTGTGGTATACGCTTATTTGTATATCCCGATTATTATTTTAGTGACGAATTCTTTCAATGAAGACCGCTACGGTTTAAGTTGGAAAGGTTTCAGTTGGAGCTGGTACGAGCGTTTATTTAATAACGACACCCTAATCCAAGCAGCGATTCACTCTGTCACCATCGCCTTCTTTGCGGCAACTTTAGCGACTATTGTCGGCGGTTTAACCGCAATTGCTTTATATCGCTATCGCTTCCGCGGTAAACAGGCGGTGAGCGGCATGTTATTTATCGTGATGATGTCGCCGGATATCGTTATGGCGGTATCCTTACTCGCCCTGTTTATGGTTGTGGGGATTTCTTTAGGTTTCTGGTCCTTATTGTTGGCACACGTGACCTTCTGTTTGCCTTATGTAACGGTAACTATTTTCTCCCGCTTAAATGGCTTCGATGCCAGAATGCTGGAAGCGGCGAAAGATTTGGGAGCAAGCGAAATCACCATTTTACGCAAAATTATCCTACCGCTTGCCTTGCCGGCGGTGGTTTCCGGCTGGTTGTTAAGTTTCACCATTTCGTTGGACGACGTTGTTGTGTCCTCTTTCGTCAGCGGTGTCAGCTATGAAATTCTGCCGTTGCGTATTTTCTCCTTGGTAAAAACCGGAGTCACGCCGGAGGTGAACGCCCTTGCCACCATCATGATAGTGCTGTCATTATTACTCGTTGTTGCAAGCCAATTTATCGGTAAGAAACACAAAGACATCTAGTCATAATAATGCTTCACAAATAATCTAATAGCACATACAATACGCCTTGACGCACAATCAAGGCGTTTTTTTATACCTGCATTTTACGCAGGTGTTTTTTTACCCTCTTTTACGGAGAACAAACAAAAATGAAAAAATTTGCAGGTCTGCTTACTGCCGGTTTAATTGCCGCAACATTAACCGCTTGTAACGACAAAGAGAGCAAGTCTGAAACGACTAACGCACCGGCGGCTGCTAATGATACTGTATATTTATATACTTGGACTGAGTACGTTCCGGACGGTTTATTAGACGAATTCACTAAGGAAACCGGCATCAAAGTGATCGTTTCCAGCCTTGAGTCCAATGAAACCATGTATGCAAAAATCAAAACCCAAGGCGCCGCCGGCGGTTATGACGTTATTGCCCCTTCTAACTACTTCGTCTCCAAAATGGCGCGCGAAGGCATGTTAAAAGAACTGGATCACAGCAAATTACCTGTTATTAAAGAATTAGACCCTGATTGGCTCGACAAACCTTACGACAAAGGCAACAAATATTCCCTTCCGCAATTATTAGGTGCGCCGGGCATTGCCTTTAACACTAATAGCTACAAAGGCGCCGATTTCACCTCTTGGGGCGATTTATGGAAACCGGAATTTGCCAATAAAGTACAATTATTAGACGACGCGCGCGAAGTATTCAACATTGCTTTATTGAAAATCGGTCAAGATCCGAATACACAAGATCCGGCAATTATCAAACAGGCTTACGAAGAATTATTGAAATTGCGTCCGAACGTGCTTTCTTTCAATTCCGATAACCCGGCGAACTCTTTTATTTCCGGTGAAGTAGAAGTGGGCCAATTGTGGAACGGTTCCGTGCGTATTGCGAAAAAAGAGAAAGCTCCGTTAGATATGGTGTTCCCGAAAGAAGGCCCGGTACTTTGGGTGGATACCTTAGCCATTCCGGTCACCTCTAAAAACCCGGACGGCGCACACAAACTGATTAACTATATGTTAGGTGCGAAAGCAGCCGAAAAATTAACCCTTGCCATCGGTTATCCAACCGCCAACCTTGAAGCGAAAAAAGTATTGCCGAAAGAAATCACCGAAGATCCGGCAATTTACCCTACCGCTGAAGTGTTAAAAACCAGCCATTGGCAAGATGATGTGGGCGATGCCATTCAATATTACGAACAATATTATCAAGAACTGAAAGCGGCAAAATAAATCGTTCTCTCAAAAAAGAGTGCGCTATACTAAAACAGCACCGCATTGGAAGCAGTTCCGATGCGGTGCTGTTATTTAAGCTCACTTTTTTGCAGCGTATCAAGCAATCTTCTCAATATATTTGCCACGCCCCCAAACATTTTCCTAAAATAAGCGCTCAATAAATTCGGAGGATTTATGCACGAACTTTCCCTTTGCCAAAATATATTGGAAATCGTAGAACAGCAATGTAAAACCCATCATATAAAAAAAGTCACCGAACTTTGGTTGGAAATTGGCGCACTTTCGTGCGTGGAACCGGATGCATTGAAATTTTGCTTCGACATCAGCTGCCAAGGCACACCAGCCGAAGGTTGCACGCTTCACCTTATCGAAATTCCTGCCCTCGCTTGGTGCTGGCAATGCGAAAAACAAGTAGAAATTCAAGCGCACCACAACATCTGCCCTCAATGCGGTAGTCCTCATTTACAGCGACAAAACGGTACTGAATTGAGAATAAAAGAAATAGCATTCGAATAACCATTTAGTTCATATTTCCTCGTAACAGAACATCCAGAATTCATCACAGAGACCCTATGCGACTAGACAAATTTATCGCCGAAAACACCGGCCTAACCCGTTCCCAAGCCACTAAAGCCATTCGCCAAGGCATAGTCAAAATTAACGGAGAAATTGAAAAAAGCGGTGCGCGCCAAGTTTCATCGAAAGACCAAATTTATTTTGAAGAGGAATTACTCGGCTGGCTCGACGAAGGACTATATTTTATGCTGAATAAACCACAAGGCTACGTATGTTCCAACGATGACGGCGACTATCCGAATATTTATCAATTTTTCGACTATCCGCTCACCGGCAAATTACACAGCGCGGGGCGCTTGGATGTTGATACCACCGGGCTCGTGCTATTAACCGATGACGGGCAGTGGTCACACCGCATCACCTCGCCGAAACATCATTGCGAAAAAACCTATCTCGTCACGCTTGCCGATCCCGTGGAAACGCATTATGCGCAAGCTTGCACCGAAGGCATTTTATTGCGCGGCGAAAAAACACCAACCAAACCGGCGAAACTGGAAATTCTTGATGATTACAACGTTAATCTCACCCTTTCCGAAGGGCGTTATCACCAAGTAAAACGCATGTTTGCCGCACTCGGTAATAAAGTCATCGGTCTTCATCGTTGGAAAATCGGCGACGTAGTATTAGACGAATCCTTGCAAGAAGGCGAATTTCGTCCGTTAACGCCCGAAGAAATTGAAAATTTGGTGAAATAAATGAACAAAAAAATCAAACCCGGTTTTATTTTTATTGCCACCCTCGGTATTTTATCCATGTTGCCACCCTTCGGCGTAGATATGTATCTGCCGTCATTTTTAGCTATCGCCGAAGATCTCAACATCAGTCCGGAACGGGTACAACATACGCTTACCGCATTTTCTTACGGCATGGCGTTCGGTCAATTATTCTGGGGACCGTTCGGCGATAGCTTCGGACGTAAACCGATTATTTTGCTCGGCGTTATTATCAGTGCAATTACCGCCTTAATTCTGACGGAAATCAATACTATCGGCAATTTCACCACCCTTCGCTTTGTACAAGGCTTTTTCGGTGCTGCGCCGGTCGTACTTTCCGGTGCGTTATTACGCGATTTATTTAGCAAAAACGAACTCTCTAAAGTCATGTCCACCATCACGCTGGTGTTTATGATCGCACCGCTCATCGCACCGGTAATCGGTGGGTACATCGTGAAATATGCCCACTGGCACGCAATTTTCTATGTCATGTCATTTATGGGCGGATTATCGGCGCTATTGGTCTTTTTCATCATTCCCGAAACCCATAAAAAAGAAAACCGCATTCCGCTACGCCTCAATATCATCGCACGGAACTTTATGGCTTTATGGAAACAAAAAGAAGTGCTGGGTTATATGTTCGCCGCCTCTTTCGGCTTTGGCGGATTGTTCGCCTTTTTGACGGCTGGCTCTATCGTATATATCGGTATTTACGGTATTGCGGTGGATGAATTCGGTTATTTCTTTATGCTCAATATCGCGATTATGACTTTCGCCTCCTTCCTAAACGGACATTTTGTATTGAAATTTGGCGCAGAAACTATGCTACGTATCGGTATTACCATTCAATTTTTAGCCGGAATGTGGCTGGTTTTGAGCGCACTTTTTAATCTAGGCTTTTGGTCGATAGCGCTCGGTGTGGCATTTTTCGTTGGACAAAACCCGTTGATTTCTTCGAACGCCATGGCATCGATTTTAGAAAAATTTCCGAATATGGCGGGCACCGCAAATTCCCTGGTAGGTAGTGTACGTTTCGCTATCGGCGCATTAATGGGCACATTGGTCGCGCTGATGAAAATGGACAGCGCCGCACCAATGCTTTACACCATGGGCGCTTGTGTAGTAATTTCCGTATTCTCCTATTATTTTTTGGCTTGTCGAAATTTAACCAAATAGCATGCGGAACGAAATTACCGAACAAACGCACAAACGAAAATTACCCTCACAAAATAGCACCGCATTGGAATCGCTCTCAATGCGGTGCTATTTTCATACAAACTTATATTTCACTCGCCAATCATTTTGTGTATTTGCTACACATTCCTCGAAATCAAAAGTTTTACTCAAAAATAAAATCCTTTTGCGTTCGGTAAAAAACAAAAGCGCCAACCGGCACCGCATTGAAATGACCTTCGCTTTTAGCACCGCATTGGCATCGCTTTTATTTTCAATTTAAGGAAAGTCATTTGCCTAAGAATAGCGCTGCTGCACCGCGTACACCACCGGAATCGCCGTGCTTGGCTTTTTTTATCGGCGGCACTCTGGCAGTACGCATTAAATGCGGCGGAAGCGCTTTCGGTAAGGCTTCGTAAAGATAATCGAAATTCGATAAACCGCCGCCGAGCACAATCATATGCGGGTCAAATGCGGTAATGATATTGCCGATCGAAATAGCCGCAAGTTCCACAAAAAGTGTCACAAAATCCAACGCACTTTCTTTGCCGCGATAGAACGCATCAATAATTTCGCGAGCTGAAAGCGCCTCGCCTTTTAAATCGCGATACAGCATTTCAAAGCCGCGACCGGAAAGATAAGTATCCAAACAAGCCGTGTTGCCGCAACCGCACGGATAAATCGGCGCCTTATCCCAGCCGAGTAATTTCAATGCGTGATAATTGAGCTGCAAATGTCCCAATTCGCCTGCCATGCCCACTTGACCGGAATGCACTTTGCCGTTAATCACGAAACCGCCACCGAAGCCTGTACCGAGAATTAAACCGAGCACGCTCGGGTACTGTTGATTTTCCTCGTCCCACGCTTCAGACAAGGCGAAACAGTTCGCGTCATTTTCCGCTCGTACTTCGCACCCCAAGCGTTCGGACAGATCGCGTAAAATCGGTTTATTATCGGCCACGCGAATATTCGTGATTTCCGCCAAACCGGTCTGCTGATTAACAAAACCCGGTACGCCCATCCCCACGCTGCCGCGTTCACCGAAACGTGCATCGGCGCGCTTAACCAACTCCACGATAGTATCAAGCCATTCATCGTAATCCGTTTTCGGTGTCGCCACGCGTTCGGAATATAATTTTTCTAATTTTTCGTTGAACGCGGCGAGTTCAATTTTAGTGCCGCCGATGTCTAAACCGTAGTACATAGCTTCTCCTTAAAAAACGCGGTTAAAATTGACGAGAATTCTAACCGCACGTTTTATTAAAATTTATGACAAAGATCGTTTTTTCAGTAAAAAGCCGAAAATAATTACATTCACTAACCAAGCCGTAATTATCGCCACCAATAAATCGATCGGATAATGCATACCGAGACGTAGGCGGCTGATTAGCATCAATAAACTCCACGCCACCATCGCACCGATCAATAATTTCGCCGCTCTACTACGATTACCCGTCAATTGAGTAAAACCAACTGCCAACATTAACCAGGTTGCCGCAAAAAGAGTATGACCGGACGGAAACGAATAGCCGGTTTCGTTTTCATAATGGTGAATTAACCAAGCGGGCGTACCCGTTTGGGAATAAAAGTCTTTAGCAATTAATGCCCGTTGAGCGCGATCATTTTGATAAAAACTTTCTGTGCTGCTATTGTTTTGCTCTGCCAAATACGTAACAAACGGACGCGGTTCTTGAAACACCGCTTTCAAGCCGGTTTTCAAGGCTTGTGTGGCCGCCACCGAAAGCGCCATCACCGATACGGCGAAAAGCCATTGTTTACGGCTACGAAATAAGAAGCGAAAAACAAGCGCAAACAACGCACAAGTAATAAGCGCATAAGGCGCACTGCCTGTTTCGGTGAGCAAATACAACCAATAATCGGCTTCATTTAATTGGCCGTTGCCATGCCATCGATAGGAAAATCCCCAAACAAAAAACGGTACAAGACAAAGTAATAACATATATAATGACAGCCTTTTAAACATAAGCGCTCCTTAAGAATAAAAATAAAGTGCGCATTTTAACAGAATCGAAAACGAAGAAGGACAACTTTATGGCAAAAATTCGACGGGTCGCGCAAGCCAACCTGCCTACTGAATACGGCATTTTTAAAATAGTGGGCTTTGAATTGCCGGATAGCAAAAAAGAACACGTCGCGTTGGTCATGGGCGATATTTCGAACGAAGAAGAACCGGTTTTAGCGCGTATCCACTCCGAATGCTTAACCGGCGACGCGTTGCACAGCTTAAAGTGCGACTGCGGTTTTCAACTTGCCACGGCGCTACGCCAAATTCAAGAAGAAGGACGCGGCGTGTTGATTTATCACCGGGAAGAAGGTCGCGGCATCGGCTTGATTAATAAAATTCGTGCCTATGCTTTGCAAGATCAAGGTATGGATACCATCGAGGCCAACCTCGCCCTTGGATTTAAAGCGGACGAACGGAATTTTGCGGTGTGCGCCGATATGTTCGAATTGCTCGGTGTGAAAAAAGTGCGTCTAATGACAAATAATCCGCAAAAAGTGGATACCATGAAACAAGCGGGTATCAATGTGGTGGAGCGCGTTCCGCTCAATGTGGGCGAAAATCGTTACAACACCAAATACCTCGACACTAAAGCGAAAAAAATGGGACATTACATCGTACACAACAAGCAAGAGTACTTAATGGAATGCCCGCACTGTCAAGAAGAAGTGATGAATCAGAAATAACTAAAAGCCGCACAAAATATCCACCGCCTTAAAAGGCGGTTTTTTCATTTAAATCGTCGACTAAATAAGTGTATTTTTATGATCAAAATCAAGCTTTACAAAAATTTCTTATTTATTTTTTATCATTTCATAAATTTCTGTTGCTCATTATATACATTTATATATAATGAATCTCGTTTTAGATACTAGATAGTAATGAAACTTGGCTAGTGCACTTCCCCCAACTTTTCGCACTAGCCATTTTTTTTGAAATGTCGCAGGAAATTTCGTAACATAGCCCACCTTTTTCTCATTTCCGACAGAGCATGAACAATCTCGAACTCGAACATATTCTCAAGTGCAAACTCAATTCTAACGGCATTAACGATTACGCACCAAATGGCTTGCAAGTAGAAGGCAAAGCAGAGATCCAAAAAATCGTCACCGGCGTAACGGCAAGCCAAGCGCTGATTGATTACGCCGCGGCACAAGGTGCCGATGCGGTGCTGGTACACCATGGCTATTTTTGGAAAAACGAAAATCCGTGCATTCGCGGCATGAAGGGAAAGCGGATTAAAACCTTACTGCTAAACGATATTAATTTATACGCTTATCATTTGCCGTTAGACGTGCATCCCGAACTGGGCAATAACGCGCAACTTGCTGCATTGCTCGGCATTGAAAATCTCCAACCGCTCGAAAGCGGCGCGGTGAGTATTCCCGTTTGGGGCGAACTGCGCGAACCGTTAAGCGGAGTCGCGTTTGAGCACCGCATTGAACGCGCATTAAATCGCAAACCGCTGGCTTGTCTTAACGGGCCGCAATTAATCCGCAAAATCGGCCTTTGCAGCGGAGGCGGTCAAGGCTATATCGATCTGGCTGCAGCACAAGGTTGTGACGCATTTATTACCGGCGAAGTGTCGGAACAAACAGTTCATTCCGCACGTGAGCAAAACATTCATTTCTTCGCCGCCGGCCACCACGCCACTGAACGTTACGGCATTCAAGCCTTGGGCGAATGGCTAGCCAAAGAATACGGTTTGGTGGTGGAATTTAAGGATATTGATAATCCGGCCTAATATCTCAACAAGCAAACCACGCGGTTACCTCTTTATGTTAACGGTGAACCGCGCTTCTATTCTTTAAAGGCAAATAATGCTATCATGTCGCCCGACAATCGATTTGTCTTATGTCGCAAGTTTTGTGTATAGGAAAATGATGAACCCCTCTTCTTTCACATTATTTATACCTTTCTTGCAAATTTTCTATTCAATCTTTAAGGTTTTCTATGAAAGAGATTTTGCAACAATTCAAACAAAATTATCTGATTAAATATTGGAACCCTGTCGTAGCAGTAATCGCAGCGGGGGTAATTTCCGCCTATTATTTCGGCGTAACCGGCACTTATTGGGCGGTAACGGGGGAATTTACCCGTTGGGGCGGACACGCCTTGCAGGCGCTCGGCGTGGATGTATCCGATTGGAGTTATTACAAAATCATCGGTATGCAAGGTACCATTTTCACCCGTATCGACGGCGTGATGATTCTTGGTATGTTCGCCGGTTGTATTTCCGCTGCATTGTGGGCAAACAACGTCAAATGGCGTAACCAGCCGCATAAACGCCGTATCGCTCAAGCCTTAATTGGCGGTGCTCTGGCCGGTTTCGGTGCACGCTTGGCGATGGGCTGTAACCTCGCTTCACTGTTTACCGGGATTCCGCAATTTTCCGTGCACGCCTGGTTTTTTACCATCGCTACCGCAGTCGGTTCTTATGTAGGTGTGAAATTTACGCTTCTTCCTATGTTCCGCGTAAAACTGGAACTAAAAAAAGGGGCAGCGAAATTACAGGAAAACGACCCGAAAAAAGCCCAACGCCGTTTTTGGCTTGGCATAGCGGTGTTTTTCATCTATCTCATCGCGTCCCTTTATGTGATGGCCCAATCCGTCAAACTCGGCTTCGCCATGCTGTGTGGTTTAGCTTTCGGCTTGCTAATCGAACGGGCACAAATCTGCTTCACTTCAGCCTTCCGTGATCTTTGGGTAACCGGCCGCGCTTATATGGCGAAAGCAATTATTTTCGGCATTATCGTGGGCACCATCGGCGTATTTAGTTACATTCAACTCGGCGTATCACCGAAAATCATGTGGGCAGGTCCAAACGCCATTATCGGCGGCTTATTGTTCGGCTTCGGCATCGTGCTGGCGGGTGGCTGCGAAACCGGCTGGATGTATCGTTCAATGGAAGGTCAAGTACATTTCATGTGGGTCGGCGTAGGCAATGTGGTCGGTTCCACTTATTTGGCATACGCCTGGGATGATTTAGCACCGTTACTGGCGCTTGATTACGAAAAGCTCAACTTACTGAAAGAATTCGGCCCGGTCGGCGGGTTATTGGTGAACTACGGTTTACTAATTCTCTGCTTAGTCGCCGTGATTTGGTGGGAAAAACGCTTCCTTACCAAAGCGAAAGCAAAACTTGCGAGCGCTCAAACGCAAATGAATGGCTGCGGCGCGTAATTTATTCTTCATCAACAAAAAAGGAAATATTATGGCATTTACCGTTGTACAAAAATTAGATAAAGATCCGCAAGACATTACCCCGGATTATACCTTAGACACGCTGGGCGAACCTTGCCCGTACCCGGCAATCGTCATGCTAGAAACTATGCCACAGCTACAAAAAGGCGAAATTCTGGAACTGTTAAGCGACTGCGCGCAATCCATCAACAATATCCCGGTGGACACTAAAAACCACGGCTACACCTTATTGAGTGTGGAACAGGATGGCACCAAGTTGCGTTATTTAATTCAACGTTAAAAACAGCACCGCATTGGAAGCGCTTCCAATGCGGTGCTATTTTTGATCTTCAAATACAAACTGACGGTTAAATCAATCAGCGCACTTTTTCTTATCTTTCGTTATGAATTTCTAAATTTGTGGCGTCTTTTTCACGTATTTTCTTCGCGCCATCATTGCGTTGCAAAGCAATATCGTCGAGATATTCCGGCGTGATATCGCCGGTTACATATTCACCGGTGAAGACGGAACAATCAAAGCCTTGAATTGCCGGATTTTCTTGTTGCACAGATTCGGTGAGCGCACTTAAATCTTGGAACACCAATTTATCCACGCCGATCAATTTCGCAATTTCATCGACATCGCGACCATAAGCGATTAATTCGTCTTTGCTCGGCATATCAATACCGTACACGTTCGGATAACGAATTTCCGGTGCGGCGGAGGCGAAATAAATTTTCTTCGCGCCGGCCGCGCGCGCCATTTCCACAATTTGCTCGGAAGTGGTGCCACGCACAATGGAATCATCTACCAACAACACATTTTTATCTTTAAATTCCGCTTTGATGGTATTGAGTTTCCGACGCACGGAACTGATACGTTGCGCCTGCCCCGGCATAATAAAGGTGCGCCCTACGTAACGGTTTTTTACAAAACCTTGGCGATACGGCTTGTTTAAAACGTTGGCGATTTGTAACGCAATGTCGGTGGAAGTTTCCGGTACGGGAATCACCACATCGATATTTTCCAGTTCATTCTGCCATTCACGCGCGATTTTTTGGCCGAGTTTTTCGCCCATATGAACGCGTGCGGCGTACACGGATACACCGTCCATAATAGAATCCGGCCGGGCAAAATAGACATATTCAAAGATGCACGGGTTTAGCACCGCATTGACAGCGCATTGTTGTGCGTAAAGCTTGCCGTCAAAAGTCACATAAATCGCTTCGCCCGGCGCCACATCGCGCACGAAATCAAAACCGGCGACATCTAACGCCACGCTCTCCGACGCGAACATATATTCGGTTTGACCGTTTTCTTCACGTTTACCCAAAACCAGCGGTCGAATACCAAAGGGATCGCGAAACGCCACCATGCCGTGACCGATAATCATCGCCAAGCAAGCATAGGCGCCGCGCACATCTTTGTGGGTTTTGCTCACTGCGTAGAAAATATCTTGCGGATCAAGATGATCTTGCGGAATGTTGTCGAGGTGATTGGCGAGAATATTAAGCAACAGCTCAGAATCGGAATTGGTGTTGACATGACGACGTGCGCTTTTAAACACTTTTTCTTTGAGTTCGGCGGAATTGGTGAGATTGCCGTTATGCACCAACGTCACGCCGTAAGGCGAATTGACATAAAATGGTTGTGCCTCCGAGACGCTGGAACTGCCCGCTGTCGGATAACGTACGTGCCCCATGCCGGCATTGCCTTGTAAGCGTAACATATGTTCTTGTCTGAAAATGTCACTGACCAAGCCATTGGCTTTGCGCAAACGGAAGCGATTCTCATCGTCCACCGTGACGATACCCGCGGCATCTTGTCCGCGATGTTGCAACAACGTTAACGCTGCATAAATAGATTCATTAACCGGATTTTGACCGATGATCCCGACAATACCACACATTTCATGACCCTTATTGATTAAGTGTTGAATTTAAGAAACTGGAACTTTGTTGAAGCTGTTGAAAAAACCATTCGATAATAAAGCCGAAGTGCGGAATCAATTTTGATTCTTTCCACCACTCGGTTTGTTCAAAATTGGTGAAGGTATCCAAGAAAAATAAAACGGCAGCTACAATTAACACACCACGCAATAAACCGAAAGCCGCACCTAACACACGATCGGTACCGGTTAAACCGGTTTTATCTACTAGTTGGGCGATGACAAAATTAACGATGGCGCCGACGATTAACGTCAATACAAATAAGATCCCAATCGCTGTGCCGTTACGAATATATAAGGAGTCGATTTGAGTCAAATAAGCAGCAAGAGATGAGTAAAACTGGCTGGCGACGATAAACGCCACCACCCAGCTGGCAAGGGACAGCACTTCGCGTACAAAACCGCGCAGTAAACTGACGATAATAGAAAAAGCGATGATGCCAATAATAATGTAATCAATCATTAAAAAATCTCTCAATAAAAAAGAGCTGCCTAAGCAGCTGCGGTATTCTACAAAAAATAAAGTAAAAAAGAAAACGTTTGCGTAAGATTAATTCGGCACGTAGATTCGGTCAGAGCTCCTGCCAAAATGCGCGATCCAATCGATTTTGCGCTTTTTTTAAAACTTCGGCCAAATGTTGGTATGTCGGTTGCTCTTGCACCAAAGGCAAAGGTTCATGGATTTTATTCAAACGTTCACAAATATGATAAAACCAAGCCGCACTTTGCGCTTTCAACGGTGAAGCGGCGCGTTTACCTAACCAATAAAGCCCTTGTAAGGGAATCAACAAGGCCAAAAATGCCGTCGTAATTGCGAGCGAAAACGCCATTAAATCCGATTTGGCATAAAGCTGTTGCCACACAACAGAAAACACAGCGATGATCGGCATGGTTTTCTGCGCAAAACGTGTCGCTTTCATCACACGATTTTCCGGAAAAATCATGCCTAATTTAGCCTCTTGTGGCCAGGTATTGAGATAGGTTTGCCCTTGTTTAAAAACCGAAAAAAATGACATAAAAACACCCTTAAAATAACGGTCCCTATAATACGCCAATCCGCCGCAACTTACTATCTCATCGAATCTTCGCTTTGCGATGCTTGAAGCCGTTTTTTTCTTTCGCTATGAATTTATTTTATTACTTAAAAGGTGTATTCTATGCACGTTTTTTTGATTTGCTTCAGTCGATTTATTCGAGCACGGCAAATTTCCGTCAACTAAATATAATGGGTTTATTATGTCAAAACTTGTTCTTATTCTTAACTGCGGTAGCTCCTCATTAAAATTCTCCATCCTTGATCCGATTTCAGGTGATGAAAAATTATCAGGTTTAGCCGAAGCGTTCTATTTGCCGGAAGCACGTATTAAATGGAAATTGCACGGTGAAAAAGGACAAGCGGACTTAGGCGCCGGTGCAGCGCACGCGGAAGCGTTAAACTTCATCGTAAAAAATATTTTCAGCAAAGATGCTGAACTACAAAACGGAATTTGCGCAATCGGTCACCGTATCGTTCACGGCGGCGAAAAGTTAACCAAATCAATGATCGTAACGGATGACGTGGTAAACGAAATCGAAAACGCCATTCAATTCGCTCCGTTGCACAACCCTGCGCACTTAATCGGTATTCGTGAAGCATTTAAATTATTCCCGCATTTAAAAGACAAAAATGTCGTCGTATTCGATACTGCATTCCATCAAACTATGCCGGAAGAAGCCTACCTTTATGCGCTTCCGTACTCTTTATATAAAGAACACGGCGTTCGTCGCTACGGTGCACACGGTACCAGCCACTATTTTGTCAGCCGTGAAGCGGCGAAACGTTTAGGCATTGCCGAAGATAAAGTTAACGTCATCACTTGTCACTTGGGCAACGGTGGTTCTGTATCTGCCATTCGTCACGGCCAATGTATCGATACCTCCATGGGCTTAACACCATTAGAAGGTTTGGTAATGGGCACCCGTTGCGGCGATATTGACCCGGCAATTATGTTTTACATGCACAACACGCTCGGTATGTCGGTAGAAGAAATCGAAACTACATTAACCAAAAAATCCGGTCTTTTAGGTTTAACCGAAGTCACCAGCGACTGCCGTTACGCGGAAGATAATTATGAAAAAGAAATCCCAGCAAAACGCGCATTAGATGTTTACTGCTACCGTTTAGCCAAATATATCGGTTCTTACATGGCAGTAATCGGTGAACGTTTAGATGCCATCGTATTTACCGGCGGTATCGGCGAAAATTCAGCTCATGTGCGTGAAATCACCTTAAATCACTTAAAACTTTTCGGTTACCAAATTGATCAAGAACGTAACCTTGCAGCGCGTTTCGGTAATGAAGGCATCATCACCAAAAAAGGATCGCCGATTGCGATGGTACTTCCAACTAACGAAGAATTAGTGATCGCGCAAGACACCGCAAAACTTTGTTTCTAATTTCACTCCAAACTGCCGAATTTTTTCGGCAGTTTTTATTTATAACTCAATCAAGTTAAGGTTTATTATGTCCCGTACAATTATCCTTATTCCCATCAGCGCCGGTGTAGGCTTGACCAGCGTTAGTCTCGGCTTAATCCAATCTTTGGAACAAAAAGGCGCGAAAGTTGGTTTTATGAAACCAATTTCTCAACCGAACTCCGGAGAAGATCAATTAGATCGAACAACCTCCATCATTCGTACCAGCACTGCATTGGAAACCGCCGAACCCTTTATGCTTAGCGTGGCGGAATCACTAATCGGTCAAAACCAATCCGATGTATTATTAGAAAAAATCGTTGAAAATCACCAACAACTGACGAAAAACAGCGAAATTGTAGTGGTCGAAGGCTTAATCCCGACCCGCAAGCACAGCTATGCCAATAGCATTAACTACGAAATCGCCCAAGCATTAGACGCCGAAATCATTTTAGTGGCGGCGCCTGCAACCGAAACTCCGGCGGAGTTAAAAGAACGTGTAGAAGCGGCTGCCTCATTATTTGGCGGCAAAAACAACCCGAATTTATTAGGTGTCGTGATCAATAAATTTAACGCACCGATTGACGAATCCGGTCGTACCCGTCCGGACTTAACCGAAATTTTCGATTCTTTCCAACACAGCCATAATAGCGAAAGCGAATTAACCAAATTATTCGCCACCGGTTCAATCAAACTCCTTGCTTGCGTGCCTTGGTCCGCCGAATTAATCGCAACTCGCGCAATAGACCTAGTAAAACACTTAGGCGCAGCTATTATCAATGAAGGCGATATTAATCGTCGTATTCGTGGTATCACTTTCTGTGCCAGAAGCCTACCAAACATGGTGGAACATTTCCGTGCCGGTAGCTTGTTAGTAGTTTCTGCCGATCGTCCGGATGTGATTGTCGCGGCAGCACTTGCGGCTTCCAACGGCATAGAAATTGGCGGGATGTTATTAACCGGCGGATACAAAATTGATGCACAAATCAACAAACTTTGCCAGCACGTATTCGAAAGCAGCAAATTGCCGATTTTCCGCATTGAAGGCAATACTTGGCAAACCGCATTAAGTTTACAAAGCTTTAATCTTGAAGTTCCGGTTGATGACAAAGAACGTATCGAAAGCATTAAACGTTATATGAGCGAGCAATTCGACGCCGAATTTATCAATGGCCTCGTTGTCGGCTCCACCCGTTTACGTCGCTTATCACCACCGGCATTCCGTTTCCAATTAACCGAACTTGCTCGTGCTGCCAAAAAACGTATCGTTCTTCCCGAAGGCGATGAGCCTCGCACCATTAAAGCGGCAGCGCTTTGTGCAGAACGCGGCATCGCCGAATGTATTCTTTTAGCGGATCCTGCGTCCGTGCAACGTGTAGCCGAAGCGCAAGGTGTGCAATTAGGGAAAGGTATCACGATTATCAATCCGGCTGATGTACGCGAAAATTATGTGAATCGTTTAGTCGAATTACGTAAAGCGAAAGGCATGACTGAAAGCGCAGCTCGCGAACAACTGGAAGATACGGTAGTACTCGGCACCATGATGTTGGAAGCCAACGAAGTGGACGGCTTGGTTTCCGGTGCAGTTCATACTACGGCTAACACTATTCGCCCGCCGATGCAAATCATCAAAACCGCACCGGGCAGTTCAATCGTTTCCTCTATTTTCTTTATGTTGTTACCGGATCAAGTGTTGGTATACGGTGACTGTGCGGTGAATCCGGATCCGACGGCGGAACAATTAGCCGAAATTGCAATTCAATCGGCCGACTCCGCTAAAGCCTTTGGGATCGATCCGAAAGTGGCGATGATTTCGTACTCTACCGGTACTTCTGGTAGCGGCGCCGATGTCGAAAAAGTGAAAGAAGCAACCCGTATCGCGAAAGAAAAACGTCCGGATTTACTTATTGATGGTCCGTTACAATACGATGCGGCAGTGATGGAAGACGTCGCCCGTTCTAAAGCGCCAAACTCCCCTGTAGCGGGTAAAGCTACCGTTTTCGTATTCCCTGACTTGAATACCGGTAACACCACTTATAAAGCGGTACAACGCTCTGCGGATTTAGTTTCTATCGGCCCAATGTTACAAGGTATGCGCAAACCTGTGAACGACTTATCCCGTGGTGCATTAGTTGATGATATCGTTTACACCATTGCGTTAACGGCAATTCAAGCAACACAATAATCGTCAATTCTAATCAGCAATGGCCGCACTTTTGACATAAAAGTGCGGCCATTTTGTCTTGTTTTTCGTTAAGCTTTCTTGATTTTTTAAGGACACCCAAATTGACATATCAAAACAGCACCGCATTCAGACTCTAGCGGAGTTCAATGCGGTGCTATTTTGGCTCAACGTTTTCAATATGGCTACTCAATGGATTTGAGCAACGACAACAACTGCAAACCGATTTCGCGGCGCCAGCCAAGCAATAAATCCGGCAATTTATCTTGCGGTTCGTTATACAACCAAACCCATTTGAGTAACTCTTCCAAACTGCGTTTACTCGCCAAAATTTCCAGCGTTAAGCCTTGTGGCGTAAGTTCGTAGGCTTTTTCTTGTAATAAACGCATAGCTTTTTTATAACGTGCATCATCTACGATACGTACGATGCGTTTCGGATAATCATAAGGCGAAATGCGACGCGCTTGGGCTAAAAGCTGCAAAATCTTTTTACCGCGCACGCGAACTTCGTTGTTGGTAAGCCCCATTTCCAACATTTCGGAGGTATTACGCGGATTGTATTTCGCCACTTTCCACAAATGCTCGGATTTCACCACATAAGAAAGCGCCAAATCACGCGTTATTGCAACTTCTTGACGCCATTTGGCAAGAATTTTTAAACGCGCCAATTCTAACGGATTCAATTTCCACGCGTTTGGAATATCTAAATAAGCAGTTTCCGCATCATACGCTTGCAATTTTTTCGTTTTCGTCAAGGCAAGCGCGCAGTCCGCCAGCACCGCATTCAACCAAGGGCCGGCCGCCAATTCTTGCTGCAAACGATGATACAACGGCAATAAATACCACACGTCGCCAGCGGCGTAATGTAATTGACTTTCAGACAATGGGCGCTTCATCCAATTGGTACGTGTCGCGCCTTTATCCACGTCTACGTTCAAATATTGCCGCACCAATTTCGCCAAACCGGCCGAAGTTCCCAAACCAAGAAAACGCGCCATAATTTGTGTATCCATAATCGGTTGCGGCAGTTGGTCGAATTCCTGCAAAAACACTAACAAATCTTCACTGCAAGCGTGCAGAATTTTGAGCACGTTTTGATCGCTCAGCAATGCCACAAAAGGCGAAAAATCCGTAATGCTTAAAGGATCAATCAAAGATACACGCTCACCGTCATACAGTTGAATTAAACCGAGTTTCGGAAAATAACTCGAGACACGCACAAATTCTGTATCTAACGCGACCACGCTTTGTTCACGCGCCGATTGACAAACTTCAGCTAACGCGTAGTTACTGTTAATCAGAGAAAAACACGGTGGATTTTGACATTCTTTTATCATGGAATTTTTTCTTAGGTCGGAATAAAAATGGGATATTGCTATCCCATTTTATTGCATTAATGTGTTGGTCGTTTGGCGATTTCTTCGTCGCGTAGCACGCGGCGTAAGATTTTGCCAACGTTGGTTTTTGGCAATTCATCGCGAAACTCGATTTCTTTCGGCACTTTGTAGCCGGTCAGATGTTGACGACAATGTTGCCGCAATTCATCACGAGTCAGGCTTTCGTCTTTTTTGACGACGAAAATTTTTATCGTTTCGCCAGAAACTTCGTGTGGCACGCCGATTGCCACCGCTTCCGCCACTTTGTAATTGAGCATAACAACATCTTCGATCTCATTTGGATAAACATTAAAACCAGACACCAAAATCATATCTTTTTTACGATCCACAATGCGTAAACTGTAACTTTCGTCCATCACCACGATATCGCCCGTCGCCATCCAACCGTCTTTCAACACTTCGTTAGTGGCCTCTGGGCGTTGCCAATAGCCTCGCATCACTTGCTCGCCTTTCACCCATAATTCACCGGGCTCCCCAATTTGCGCTTCGGAGCCATCCTCTTTAAGGATTTTAATATCCGTATTCGGCACCGGTACACCTATAGTACCGTTATGTTTCACCACATTTACCGGACAAGCGGCAATCAGCGGGGAACATTCCGTCATACCGTATCCTTCAATAATACTGCTACCGGTCAAAGCATGCCAACGTGTTGCCACTGACTGCTGAATCGCCATGCCGCCACCGACGGAAAGTTTCAACGCAGAAAAGTCCACTTCTTTAAAATTTTCGTTATTTAACAACGCGTTAAACAAAGTATTCACACCGGTAATAGCTTCAAAGCGGTGCTTTTTCAGCTCTTTGACGAAACCGTCGATATCGCGCGGATTAGTAATCAAAATCGCCGTTATACCTAATTCGAGGAATAACAAACAGTTTACAGTTAAGGCAAACACATGATAAAGCGGCAGAGCTAGAATCGCCGAACGCGGGCGAGCATGATCACCGATAAACGGTTCAGCAATCCATTTGGCTTGGAATACATTAGTAATAATATTGCCGTGTGAAAGCATTGCGCCTTTCGCCACACCGGTGGTGCCGCCGGTATATTGCAAGAACGCCAAGTCGTCACGCGCCACTTCGGGACGTACATATTGGCGATATTTACCGATACTTAGCACTTCACGAAACGTCACCGCATTCGGCAATTTATATTTTGGCACCAATTTTTTGATGTATTTCACCACGAAATTCACCAGGGTACGCTTACCAAAAGAAAGCTGGTCGCCCATTCTGGTTAGAATAACGTGCTTGATATTCGTGTTAAATACCACTTTTTCCAGCGTCGAGGCAAAATTAGACACCACCACAATCGCCACTGCACCGCTGTCTTGTAATTGATGTTCTAACTCGCGCGGCGTGTAAAGCGGGTTAACGTTTACCGCAATTAAACCAGCGCGCAAAATACCAAAAAGCGCGATAGGATATTGCAATAAATTCGGCATCATTAATGCCACGCGGTCGCCACGTTTTAATTTAAATTCATTTTGTAAATAAGCAGCGAAAGCGCGGCTACGTTCTTCTAATTTACGGAAAGTGAGCACTTGCCCCATATTAATATATGCCGGACGATCGGGATGTTCACGCACCGCTTTGTCAAACATATCTAAAATTGATTCATATTTCGAAGTATCCAGAAATTTTTCTGCACCTTCCGGATAATTTTGAAACCATATTTTTTCCATTTTTAACCTTATAATATTGGAAAATTGACGGCGGATTCTATCATCTAATTTAAATAATAGCGAATTTCCGGCTCGCTGTACCACGGGCGATGAGGCCAGCCCCAAAAGCCCCAGTCATCCCAATCGTCAGTAGGATAATAATAACTTTTCGTTAATCTCCAAAGGCGATATTTTTCAATTTGAATAACCGGATAAGTATAATTCGCTTGCTCGATGTTGCCTTGCTGTTTACCGATTATTTGACCGCCGAGCGTAATATAACGATCTTTTAAATTTTCCGGATCAATAAAACCATTCAAATACGCGATAAAACGCCCGTCTGATTGCGATTCTACAAGTGGTTCGCCGGAATAGTCGGAAACCGGTAAACTCAACACTTCGATTTTAGTTTTATTCGGCAAAACCTCAAAACCCAAAATTTTTCCGCCCAAACGCACCGATTGACAACGGCAATTCAAATCTTGCGGCGAAATTGCACGATATTGGGTGATGGAAAATCGTTCTTTTTCTAAACCTTGCGGTACTGAAACGCATCCGCTTAAACACAAAAGCACGGTTAACAACAAGTATGTTTTTCCTTTCATAAGATTCTCCTTATTCCGTAACCTGAACTATTCGCGCCCCGCTAATTTTTTCCAAGTCACTTCATTACGCAAATAAATCGGTTCAATTTCCAACGCCGAAATCGTTTTTTGTTGTAGCCATTCTACGCGAGCCAATTCCAACATATAACGCGCATCCGGCAATTCAATATCCGAACCTGTCAAACCCTTTGTGGCAAATTGCGCATAAGCATTCCAACCGGTACCAACTCTCAATGCGGTGCTATTGGCAAGCTGCACAAGTGCTTTCTCGGGTGAGCACACTTGCTCGGGAATTAGATTTTTCCAAACAAAAAATTGGCCAAAATCCGTACATTTTTTTTCACGCACCAACTGAGAAAAATAAACTTCATTCATTCGCGCATCAATCGCAGCGGCCACGTTTTCCGCTTGATACAGTTCAAAAGCCGCTTGCGCCATGGCGGTCAAATTGGAAATTGGAATCACCGGTAAATCGGCACCAAGCGCTAATCCTTGCGCGATAGCCGCCCCAACTCGTACGCCGGTAAAGCTACCCGGACCGCGCCCGAAGGCCAATGCATCGAGTTGATTCAATTTAAGTCCGGAATCTGTCAAAATTTCATCAACCATCGGCAAAATACGTTTAGCGTGCGTGCGCTGCGCCAATTCGTTCAAATACGTTTTTTCACCGTTATACAATAACGCGACAGAACAAGCTTCAGTGGAAGTATCCAGCGCCAATAAAGTTAAATTCGTCATTTATGTTCTCAATTATTTATTTTGTAAAAATTGTATCACTTTGTTGAGATCTCGGGTACGGCTTGAATTAGGTAAACTTTTTAAAAAGATTTTGCCGTAATTACGCATAACAAGACGGTTATCACAAATAATGACCGCGCCGCGATCCGTCACGTCACGAATCAAACGGCCGACGCCTTGCTTGAGCATAATCACCGCTTCAGGCATTTGAATCTCGTAAAAAGGATCACCGCCTTGCAAGCGACAATCTTCAATGCGAGCCTTCAACAGTGGTTCATCCGGTGCGGTGAACGGCAATTTATCGATGATCACCAAAGAAAGCGCATCACCACGCACATCCACGCCTTCCCAAAAACTGGAAGTAGCCACTAGTACGCTATGCGGCTCTTGAATGAATTGTTCCAATAATTTGCCTTTCGAAGTTTCACCTTGTAAAAGAATGGAAAGCTCGCTATTTTCGCGGAAATATTCCGCCAAGCCGCGCATCATGGAATAGGAAGTGCAAAGCACAAAACAACGCCCGTTATTCGCTCCAATTACAGGCAGAAGCATTGCGCCAAGGAATTTTAAGGTGTGCGTTTGATTGGCATTCGGTAAATAACGTGGCACGCAAAGCAGGGATTGTTCAGGGTAATTAAACGGGCTCGGCAAAACTTTCTGCACAGCATTTTCGATGCCGAGACGCCGACAAAAATACTTGAAGGTTCCGCCGACCTCAAGCGTCGCCGAAGTAAAAATCCATGCAGCTTCTTTTGCTGCCATTTGCTCGCCGAATTTATCTGCGACGGTTAACGGCGTAATATGTAAGGCGAATTGACGCCCATTGCTCTCATACCAATAACAATAGCCAGTGATATTGGTTTGCGTCAATCGTTTAAGCTGGTTTTTAACAGATTCGATACGTTCAAAAATATTATCTAATGTTTGCGAACGCCCCAAAGCCAATTTAGCCACTTCGGAAATAAATTCGATTTTTTCCTGCAATAATTCAAAGGCTTTTTTGACTGCTCTTTGAGTATACAATTCACGCCAATTTCCGCGTGCATTATTGCCTTCACCGAGCAATAAACGAAAATCTTGCACCACTTTAAGCAAAGTATCGGATGCACTACCGAGCTGCCGTATATCTTTTAATTCAGTGCGGTAAACGATATTAATATCTTTGCATAAATCAAATAATTGTCGTGAAGTTAAAGATTGTCCGAAATATTGACTAGCAATATCGGGCAATTGGTGCGCTTCATCAAATACAATCACTTCCGCATTTGGAATCAACTCGCCGAAGCCACTCTCTTTCACCGCCATATCGGCAAAAAATAAATGATGATTAACCACAACGAGATCCGCATTGAGGGCTTTTTTTCGTGCGCTTGCTACATAACATTGAGCATAATTGGGACAATCCGTCCCCAAACAACTTTCGGCGGTACTGGTTAACTGCGAAATAATTGAACTATCTTCGGCAAGTTCAATACATTCAGTCAAATCGCCGGTTTGCGTGCCGTTATTCCATTTGCGTACTTTGGCTAAATCTGCCAATACCGATTTATCTCCAAGTACGCCTTGCGCAATCACTTGTTCTAAGCGTTCAAGGCAAAGATAATTAGCACGACCTTTTAATAAAGCAATTTTGCCGGTGAAATTAAGTGCCTTTTTAATTGCCGGTAGATCACGATTAAATAATTGATCTTGAAGATTTTTAGAACCTGTGGAGATGATCGTTTTTTTCCCGGCGAGCAATGTGGGCGCAAGATAAGCAAAAGTTTTACCAGTGCCGGTTCCCGCTTCAATCACAAGTGAGGATTTATTCCGAATTGTCTCGCCTACGAATTGCGCCATATCCAATTGTTCGATTCGAGGACGAAAACCTTTAATCGCTCGGCCTAGCGCACCATCAATAGAGAAGATCTGGTTGATTTCTTGCTGATAATTCATTCGTTTATAAGAGGAAAAATTTGCGTCAGTTTAGCAAAATTCACCCAAAGCGTCATTGATAATCCAGCGAGGCGGAAAAAGTAAGTGTTTTTCGGAAGTTTTGTCTTTTGGTTTGAGCACCGCATCGGAAACGATTATAGACGCGCTAATTAAGCCACAGACTTGAACATCGGTTTGAGCACCGCATTGGAGTGGCTTGGTGATTTGTTTATGCGACGAATACGAAGAATGCCGCATTTCCGTTTCCTCACCGCCTTCACGACCACTTGTCTTCGGTCACTTGTTTTGGGCCGTTTATCTTCGATTGTTTGTCTTTCTCCCCTTTTACGATTTTTCGCCAATAAAAAACCCCGGCCTTCTGACCGGGGTTCCTTTCATATCTACCTGGCGGTGCCCTACTCTCACATGGGGAAGCCCCACACTACCATCGGCATTTCGGCGTTTCACTTCTGAGTTCGGTATGGGGTCAGGTGGGACCACCGCTCTATCGCCGCCAGGATTATTCGGTTTTAGACTTTAGACCTTAGACGTTAGCTTTACGTCTTGGTCTTTGTCGTCTTTATGCTTTATCCGCGCTTTTATTGGCTACAAGCTAAACTTTTATTCTGTTTTGTTTTGTTTTGTTTTGTTTTGTTTCGTTTTTTTCGTTAGCTTCACTGCTCTCTTAAAAACATTTGAGCGTTGTATAGTTAAGCCCCTCGGGCAATTAGTACGCGTTAGCTCAATGGCTCACACCACTTACACACCGCGCCTATCTACGTCTTAGTCTTAAACAACCCTTACTCACTTGATGTGTGGGAGAACTCATCTCTTGGCAAGTTTCGTGCTTAGATGCTTTCAGCACTTATCTCTTCCGCACTTAGCTACCCGGCTATGCGTCTGGCGACACAACCGGAACACCAGCGGTGCGTCCACTCCGGTCCTCTCGTACTAGGAGCAGCCCCAATCAATTCTCCTACGCCCACGGCAGATAGGGACCGAACTGTCTCACGACGTTCTAAACCCAGCTCGCGTACCACTTTAAATGGCGAACAGCCATACCCTTGGGACCTACTTCAGCCCCAGGATGTGATGAGCCGACATCGAGGTGCCAAACACCGCCGTCGATATGAACTCTTGGGCGGTATCAGCCTGTTATCCCCGGAGTACCTTTTATCCGTTGAGCGATGGCCCTTCCATTCAGAACCACCGGATCACTATGACCTACTTTCGTACCTGCTCGACTTGTCCGTCTCGCAGTTAAGCTTGCTTATACCATTGCACTAACCTGACGATGTCCGACCGTCATTAGCAAACCTTCGTGCTCCTCCGTTACGCTTTGGGAGGAGACCGCCCCAGTCAAACTACCCACCAGACACTGTCCGAACACCCGTTCCGGGCGCTTCGTTAGAACATCAAACGTTAAAGGGTGGTATTTCAAGGTCGACTCCATCATCACTGGCGTGACGACTTCAAAGTCTCCCACCTATCCTACACATCAAAATTCAATGTTCAGTGTCAAGCTATAGTAAAGGTTCACGGGGTCTTTCCGTCTAGCCGCGGGTACACCGCATCTTCACGGCAATTTCAATTTCACTGAGTCTCGGGTGGAGACAGCCTGGCCATCATTATGCCATTCGTGCAGGTCGGAACTTACCCGACAAGGAATTTCGCTACCTTAGGACCGTTATAGTTACGGCCGCCGTTTACTGGGGCTTCGATCAGGTGCTTCTCTTTCGATAACACCATCAATTAACCTTCCAGCACCGGGCAGGCATCACACCCTATACGTCCACTTTCGTGTTTGCAGAGTGCTGTGTTTTTAATAAACAGTTGCAGCCAGCGGGTCACTTCGACCGGTTCAACCTTCAGGGGTAAACCCTTACAATCTACGCCGGCGCACCTTCTCCCGAAGTTACGGTGCTATTTTGCCTAGTTCCTTCACCCGAGTTCTCTCAAGCGCCTGAGTATTCTCTACCTGACCACCTGTGTCGGTTTTCAGTACGGTTTAGTAAAGCCTTTCGCTTAGTGGCTTTTCCTGGAAGTGTGGTATCAGTTACTTCAGCTCCGTAGAGCCTCGTCATCATCTCTCAGTGTTAAAGAAGTCCGGATTTGCCTAAACTTCCCACCTACCAACTTAAACGTGCATATCCAACAGCACGCTAACCTAACCTGCTCCGTCCCCACATCGCAGCTTTACCAAGTACGGGAATATTAACCCGTTTCCCATCGACTACGCTTTTCAGCCTCGCCTTAGGGGCCGACTCACCCTGCCCCGATTAACGTTGGACAGGAACCCTTGGTCTTCCGGCGAACGGGTTTTTCACCCGTTTTATCGTTACTTATGTCAGCATTCGCACTTGTGATACGTCCAGCAGCCCTCTCGAACTCCCTTCGTCCGCTTACACAACGCTCCCCTACCCAACAGACTTTCGCCTGATGCCGCAGCTTCGGTGCTATATTTGAGCCCCGTTACATCTTCCGCGCAGGCCGACTCGACTAGTGAGCTATTACGCTTTCTTTAAATGATGGCTGCTTCTAAGCCAACATCCTAGCTGTCTAAGCCTTCCCACTTCGTTTCCCACTTAATATAGACTTTGGGACCTTAGCTGGCGGTCTGGGTTGTTTCCCTCTCCACGACGAACGTTAGCACCCGCCGTGTGTCTCCTGAGTATCACTCTTCGGTATTCGTAGTTTGCATCGGGTTGGTAAGCCGGGATGGCCCCCTAGCCGAAACAGTGCTCTACCCCCGAAGGTGTCCGCTCAAGGCTCTACCTAAATAGATTTCGGGGAGAACCAGCTATCTCCCGGTTTGATTGGCCTTTCACCCCCAGCCACAAGTCATCCGCTAATTTTTCAACATTAGTCGGTTCGGTCCTCCAGTTAGTGTTACCCAACCTTCAACCTGCCCATGGCTAGATCACCGGGTTTCGGGTCTATACCTTGCAACTCTTCGCCCAGTTAAGACTCGGTTTCCCTTCGGCTCCCTGATTTAGTTAACCTCGCTACAAAATATAAGTCGCTGACCCATTATACAAAAGGTACGCAGTCACCCTTTCAGGCTCCCACTGCTTGTACGTACAAGGTTTCAGGTTCTATTTCACTCCCCTCACCGGGGTTCTTTTCGCCTTTCCTTCACAGTACTGGTTCACTATCGGTCAATCAGGAGTATTTAGCCTTGGAGGATGGTCCCCCCTTCTTCAAACAGGATATCACGTGTCCCGCCCTACTTGTCGTTAACTTAGTACCACGACCTGGACTTCGAGTACGGGGCTATCACCCTGTGTCGCTGTGCTTCCCAGCACATTCCTCTGTCTCTGTCGCTATCATTAACAGGCTCTTTCGCTTTCGCTCGCCGCTACTGACGAAATCTCGGTTGATTTCTTTTCCTCGGGGTACTTAGATGTTTCAGTTCTCCCGGTTTGCCTCAACAAGCTATGTATTCACTCGTTGATAGTGGGCTCTTCACCCACTGGGTTGCCCCATTCGGATATCTTGGATTAAACGCTTCTTATCAACTCATCCAAGCTTTTCGCAGATTAGCACGTCCTTCTTCGCCTCTGATTGCCAAGGCATCCACCTTGTACGCTTAGTCGCTTAACTATACAACCTCAAATGCTCTTCTTATGATTTGCATTTAATGGCTATCTTTAATTCAACTAACACTCTTAAATTGCTTTTGTTCAATTCAGAGTTTTTAACAAAACATGTTGTTATTTCGTTTTACTCAGACTTTCTTTCGAAAATCTCTCGTTTTTAGCTTGTTTCCAATTTTTTAAAGAACAGTTTGATAAAATTTTTTAGTTATTATCGTTAAATAAACTTTTACTATATTTTAAAACTTATATTACATTTTAAAATTTACTTAACGATGATAACTGGTGGAGATAAGCGGGATCGAACCGCTGACCTCCTGCGTGCAAGGCAGGCGCTCTCCCAGCTGAGCTATATCCCCATTTCATCATCACTACCGCTTCCACTTCACTCACTCGTCAGAGTGGTGGGTCTGAGTGGACTTGAACCACCGACCTCACCCTTATCAGGGGTGCGCTCTAACCACCTGAGCTACAGACCCAAGGGTAGTTTCTTCTGCTCATTTGTCTACAATACACCAGACAATCTGTGTGAACACTCGCTGTCGCTCATTTTTGGTAAGGAGGTGATCCAACCGCAGGTTCCCCTACGGTTACCTTGTTACGACTTCACCCCAGTCATGAATCATACCGTGGTAAACGCCCCCCTCGCGGTTAAGCTATCTACTTCTGGTACAACCCACTCCCATGGTGTGACGGGCGGTGTGTACAAGGCCCGGGAACGTATTCACCGCGACATTCTGATTCGCGATTACTAGCGATTCCGACTTCATGGAGTCGAGTTGCAGACTCCAATCCGGACTTAGACGTACTTTATGAGATTCACTCCACCTCGCAGCTTCGTTACCCTCTGTATACGCCATTGTAGCACGTGTGTAGCCCTACTCGTAAGGGCCATGATGACTTGACGTCATCCCCACCTTCCTCCGGTTTATCACCGGCAGTCTCCTTTGAGTTCCCGACCGAATCGCTGGCAACAAAGGATAAGGGTTGCGCTCGTTGCGGGACTTAACCCAACATTTCACAACACGAGCTGACGACAGCCATGCAGCACCTGTCTCATGGTTCCCGAAGGCACTCCCGTATCTCTACAGGATTCCATGGATGTCAAGAGTAGGTAAGGTTCTTCGCGTTGCATCGAATTAAACCACATGCTCCACCGCTTGTGCGGGCCCCCGTCAATTCATTTGAGTTTTAACCTTGCGGCCGTACTCCCCAGGCGGTCGATTTATCACGTTAGCTTCGGGCGCCAAACTTAAAGTCCAACCCCCAAATCGACAGCGTTTACAGCGTGGACTACCAGGGTATCTAATCCTGTTTGCTCCCCACGCTTTCGCACATGAGCGTCAGTACATTCCCAAGGGGCTGCCTTCGCCTTCGGTATTCCTCCACATCTCTACGCATTTCACCGCTACACGTGGAATTCTACCCCTCCCTAAAGTACTCTAGATTCCCAGTCTGAAATGCAATTCCCAGGTTAAGCCCAGGGCTTTCACACCTCACTTAAAAATCCGCCTGCGTGCCCTTTACGCCCAGTTATTCCGATTAACGCTCGCACCCTCCGTATTACCGCGGCTGCTGGCACGGAGTTAGCCGGTGCTTCTTCTGTGTTTAACGTCAATTTGTTGCGCTATTAACACAACATCCTTCCTCAACACCGAAAGAACTTTACAACCCGAAGGCCTTCTTCATTCACGCGGCATGGCTGCGTCAGGGTTGCCCCCATTGCGCAATATTCCCCACTGCTGCCTCCCGTAGGAGTCCGGGCCGTGTCTCAGTCCCGGTGTGGCTGGCCATCCTCTCAGACCAGCTAGAGATCGCAGGCTTGGTAGGCCTTTACCCTACCAACTACCTAATCCCACTTGGGCTCATCCTATGGCATGTGGCCCTAAGGTCCCACACTTTCATCTTCCGATACTACGCGGTATTAGCGACAGTTTCCCGTCGTTATCCCCCTCCATAAGCTAGATTCCCAAACATTACTCACCCGTCCGCCACTCGTCAGCATAAGTACAAGTACTTACCTGCTACCGTTCGACTTGCATGTGTTAAGCCTGCCGCCAGCGTTCAATCTGAGCCATGATCAAACTCTTCAATTCAAGTTTAATCGCTCAATAAACTGCTTGCTAAAAGTTTTCACTTCTCACTTATAAATTAAATTAAAAGTAAGTTTTATGAATTTCTAGTTAGCACCTATTAAGACTTCAAAATTAAAAATAGTTTTAAAATAAGTCAATCAACAAGTGCCCACACAGATTGTCTGATTCGTTGTTAAAGAGCAAAAAAATAAAATGGTCGGCGAGATAGGATTTGAACCTACGACCCACTGGTCCCAAACCAGTTGCGCTACCAAGCTGCGCTACTCGCCGCCAGAATCTTATAGAAGATGGGGTGGCTAATGGGATTCGAACCCACGACAACTGGAATCACAATCCAGGGCTCTACCAACTGAGCTATAGCCACCAAAGATTTAAGTTTTTATCGCACTGACCTGGCGCGCTCGACAAGATTCGAACTTGCGACCTTTGGCTCCGGAGGCCAACGCTCTATCCAACTGAGCTACGAACGCATACCGCGTTGTTGCGGGGCGTATATTAATAATTTGAAAAAATCTTGTCTAGCATTTTTTTCTAATTTTTTCTTGAAAGATAGTTTTTTGCGCAATTTGTATAAAATTTTCGCATTTTTTAAAAACATATTACATATTAAAGAAATAACTACCCATCCCTCATTCATTATCGTGTTTTTGCCCGCTTTGCACGACGTTTCATGCGTCTTACCCAACGAGTGATTCGCCATGCTCTCGTTATAGAGTAAACATACAAGAAGAACAATATGAAAAAGCCAACAAACATCGCCCATTCATTTATATAATAGACTTCTCCCAAGATACCGATTATCGCGCAAATTGCCGAAACGAAGGTAATTAAAAGAAAAGCTTGACGCGACGTTAAACCCGCGCGCACCATCAAATGATGCACATGCAAGCGATCTGGGCGAAACGGACTTTTACCCTTGCGCAAACGACGATAAATAATCGCCACCATATCAATTAATGGAATCGCAATGATCCAAAGCGCAGTAACCGGATTCATCGGGTGCCCTTTGCCTTGCGTACTTAGCAATAAAATCCAAATAATAGTAAAACCGATTAACGTACTTCCGGCGTCCCCCATAAAAACTTTATATTTCGGGCCAAACGGAATACCCAAATTGAGCATTAGATAAGGGAGCATTGCGGCAATTAAAGCAAAGCTCCAGTATGCCATATCCATTTGCCCGTCACGAAGCATCAAAATTCCAATCGCCGCGAATGACACGCAAGATAATCCCCCCAACAAGCCATCAATCCCGTCAATCATATTAAACGCATTGATGATTGCAATCGTCGCGAACACAGTAATAATCAAACCAAGCGAACCCAAGGTTAGCTGAAAAGGTCCTAAGATCTGACCTAAGTGATCCAAATATACGCCGCCTAAATCAATCATCAAAATAGCTAACACCGCTTGAATCCCCGCGCGTAAAAACGGGCTGATATCAAAACGATCATCCAAAATTCCGATGGCAAGCAACACAAAAATACTAAACAGATATAAATAAGGAAGGCGGAGTTGATCCCATTCCATTAAGTAGTAACAAAAATTACCCATAAAAAGTGACACACCACCGATAAGTGGAATCGCGCCTTGATGACGTTTACGATAATTCGGCTTGTCCACCAAACCGATTTTATTTGCAATCGGACGCATCACAATTAATGTTAAAAATGCGCCCAAAAAAGTTACAACAATACTCAACATAATTCGACCTTAAAATTTTTTGCAAAGAATAACACAATGAAAATTTCGCGAGAAAGATATTTTTAACAAAGCACACGTTTTTAAGTACAATGAAGGCATTTTTTATAGTGAAACGAAAGGAAAAAATAATGACCAATTCAACCGCACTTTTCTCCCGCGCGCAAGCCGTTATTCCCGGTGGCGTGAACTCACCGGTTCGCGCCTTTAAAGGCGTAGGCGGTACACCGGTGTTTATCCAAAAAGCACAAGGCGCTTATATTTACGATACAGACGACAAACAATATATTGATTATGTGGGTTCTTGGGGGCCGATGATTTTAGGGCATAACCACCCGACGATTTTGAATGCGGTGCTGAAAGCGGCATCCAACGGTTTAAGCTTCGGCGCACCAACACCTTCCGAAATTGATCTGGCCGAATTAGTTTGTGAAATCGTGCCTTCCATTGAAATGGTACGCATGGTCAGTTCCGGAACAGAAGCAACCATGACAGCAATTCGCTTAGCGCGCGGTTATACTGGCCGCGACAAAATCTTAAAATTCGAAGGTTGTTACCACGGCCATTCTGATTCTCTGCTTGTAAAAGCCGGCTCCGGCGCCTTAACACTCGGTCAACCGAGCTCACCCGGCGTGCCGGAAGACTTCGCCAAGCATACACTGACTGCTGAATACAACAACCTTGATTCGGTAAAAAAACATTTTGCAGAATTTCCGGATAGCATTGCCTGTGTGATCATCGAGCCCGTTGCCGGCAATATGAATTGCATACCGCCCAAAACCGGATTCTTACAAGGTTTACGCGAACTTTGCAACCAATACGGTGCGCTGTTGATCATCGACGAAGTGATGACCGGCTTCCGCGTAGCGCTTTCCGGTGCCCAATCTTATTATGGCGTAACGCCTGATTTAACCACGCTCGGTAAAGTCATCGGCGGCGGTATGCCGGTAGGCGCAGTAGGAGGCAAAAAAGCCGTGATGGAATATCTTGCACCGACCGGCCCGGTTTACCAGGCTGGTACGCTTTCCGGTAACCCGATTGCGATGGCGGCGGGTTTGGCCTGTTTGACAGAATTGAAAAAACCGGGCAACGAGCAACAACTTGCAGAAAAAACTGAAAAACTTTGCCTCGGTTTAAAAGCGCTAGCGGAAAAACATCATATTCCGTTCGTTGTGAACTATGTAGGCGGGATGTTCGGTATTTTCTTCACCGAGCAAAAAGAAGTGACGTCTTACGCCGAAGTGATGAAATGCGACACGGAAAAATTCAAAGTATTCTTCCATAAAATGTTGGACTTAGGCGTTTATCTTGCCCCATCTGCCTTTGAGGCCGGCTTTATGTCTCTCGCCCATACGGACGAAGATATTGCCAAAACGCTAGAAGCGGCGGACATTGCCTTTGCCACACTAACCTAAGTACAATTTAGCCACCAAATGCTAATTATCTCGTTATAGGAAAACTGCGCGTTCCTCGGTCTGCCAGAAAACGCATCGAAGCATAAATAATTTCAGACTTCCAAAATAGCACCGCATTGAAACGACCTCCAATGCGGTGCTATTTTGGAACTTCAAACTGACAACGATTCATTTGATTAGCTTAGGATGCTGTTTCTAGCACTTCGCCAACCATTTCGTTGCATGCTTCAAAACAAAATGCCGTCACATTTGACGGCATTTTTCGTTCATATTATTTTTTCGGCGCTTGCATAAAGCGGAAAAAATCGCTGTTTGGTTTTAAAATCATCATATTATCGGAATTGGCGAAACTCGCTTCATAAGCTTTCAGACTTCTCACGAAACTAAAGAATTGCGGTTCTTGAGAAAACGCATCTGAATATAATTTTGCGGCGCTTGCCTCCCCTAAACCACGTAATTCTTGTGCGGTCTTATTCGCGTTGGCAAGAATTAAGGTTACTTTACGATCCACATCCGCTTGAATGAACGCTGCTTTTTCTTTACCTTGCGAACGATGTTCGCGCGCTACCGCATCACGTTCAGCGCGCATACGTTGGTAAATAGAAGAAGAGACTTCATCCGGTAAGTTGATTTGTTTCACGCGTACATCCACCACTTCAATACCTAGTTCAGCCGTACTGTCTTGCCCTGAATTTAACGCTTTTTTTGCACCTTCCATCAGCTCGCCACGGGTGCCGGAGACGATATCTTTAATGGTGCGGGTACCGATTTCCGAACGCAACCGATCGTTAACTTTACGACTTAACAAGCTTGCCGCCTGACTGTAATCACCACCACCGGTAGAAGTATAAAAACGACCGAAATCGCTAATTTTCCATTTCACGTAAGAATCGACCAACAAGTCTTTTTTCTCGACGGTCACGAAACGCGTTGCTGAACCGTCTAATGTCCGAATACGCGCATCCAACACTTTAATGCTGTCAATTAGCGGCACTTTGAAATGCAAACCCGGTTCATACACCAAGACTTTGTTGTCAGCGCCGCGTTGCACTTTATTGAATCTTAACATAATGCCGCGTGTACCTTCGGTCACGACTACTACACTGGAATAAATTATCGCCGCGATCACGAAAATAACGGGTAATAAAAATTTACGCATTAATTAAATCTCCCTTGGCGAACCGGTTCGGTCGTGGTCGGTTGAACTTGAGGCTGAACGCCCATTTGCACTGAAACCGGTGTAGCATCAGGCGCCCCTTCAGTTTTCGAAGTGGCTTTTTTAGCCATAATTTGTTCCAGCGGTAATACGGTTAAATTGTTGCCATTATTAGCGTCTAGCATCACTTTCGGTGTATTTGCCATCACTTTTTCCATGGTTTGAATATATAAACGCTCGCGTAATAAATCCGGTGCAGCTTTAAATTCAGGCAATAAACGTTGTAAACGTTCTACTTCCCCTTGCGCATCTAATACAATGCGGTCCTTATAAGCCGTTGCACCTTCAATAATACGTTGCGCATCGCCGCGCGCAATCGGCTCTTTCTCGCGCGCATAGGCCTCGGCTTCACGAATAAAACGCTGTTCGTCTTCTTGCGCTTTAATCGCATCGTCAAAAGCATCTTTCACTTCTTCCGGCGGACGCGCGGATTGAAAGTTTACGTCAATCACTTCAAGCCCCATATCATAAGGCTTGATAATTTCGTTTAAGGCTTTCCACGTATTCTCACGTACGACGGCACGACCGGTCGTCAGTACGTCATTCATGGTCATATGGCCAATTACATAACGTAATGCACTATCAGTCGCTTGGTTCAAGCTGTCATCGGCATTAGTCACGCTGAAACGGTATTTCGCCGGATCTTGCACGCGATATTGCACCGTCATTTCTACTTTCACCATATTTTCGTCTTGTGTCAGCATCGCGCCTTGCGTTTTCAACTCTTTAACTTGTTCGACATTTACCGGAATCACTTTATCAATGAAAGTCGGTTTCCAATTCAAGCCCGGTTGCACAATGGAATAAAGTTCACCGAATCGCAACACTACGCCGCGTTCTGCCTCTTTAATTGTGTAAAAACCGCTCACGCCCCAAACAATCACACCAAGAGCAATAGCAACCGGTAACACTTTACCGAAATTTGGCATTAAAGGAGAAGGATTAGAACCGGCATTATTCCGACCGCCATTTTTACCGCCTCTCCCAAGTTTTTTCAGTAAATTACTAAAAATTTCTTCAATATCCGGCGGTGATTGTTCTTGATTTCCGCGGTTTTGATTTGAACTCCATCCATTATTAGATGAGTTTTCGGGCTTTTGCTCATTGTTTTGCCCCGGCTTGCCCCAAGGATCTTGTCCTGAACCGTTCTGCGACATGTCGTTCTCCATTTGTCAAAAAATTGTTGCGAGTTTAGCGAATTAATAGGGATGCGTCTATTAAAATGCAAGCGATTTTGGCAAGAAAAAACCGTTTAAGCTTTCACTTAAACGGTTTTATGCTTTTAAAGCAATTATGCGTTTATATTGTTGATATAAGCTTCTTCATCGCGATCACCTAACGGTTTAAGTAAGGTGAAGAATAATACGATAAACAATACTGTTGTAGCCAAACCTAGATATACAGACAATTGATAATCTAAGTTAAAACCGATTTTATTGTAGTATAAGTAAGTTGCACAAACAGTAGTGATAAACCACGCCGGGATGGATGCTACCCAATGGAATTTATGGTAACGATATAGGTAAGCTGCTCCGGTCCATAACATCACCATAGCTGTCATTTGGTTTGCCCAAGTAAAGTAGCGCCATAACAGGCTAAAATCGATGGTGGAAACAAAGTAACCTAACACAAATAAAGGCACGGCAATCAATAAACGTTTAGACAGTGAACGTTGATCAATATTGAAGATTTCTGCTAACTGTAAACGTGCGGCGCGGAATGCAGTATCGCCGGAAGTAATAGGAAGAACAACCACACCTAACACAGCAAAAATACCGCCAATGAAGCCTAAGAAATGCAATGAGCTGTCATACACCACTTTAGATGGCGAACCAGCAGAGATGGCATCTTGTAACGCTTGTGGATTCTCATAGAATGCTAAACCGACCATACACCAAATTAACGCAATAATACCTTCGGTAATCATCGCACCGTAGAAAATGAAACGACCTTCTTTTTCATTTTCAGCACAACGCGCCATTAACGGAGTTTGAGTAGCATGAAAACCTGATAACGCGCCGCAGGAAATGGTTAAGAATAATAACGGCCAAACCGGTACATCGCCTTTGACTTGGAAGTTTTGTGTAAATTTATCCCAAGTTAAGCCTTGGCCATCGGCATCAACCGTACGGAAAAATTCAATTGGATCCACCGCACTAAAATGTGCAGAAACTAAACCGTACACCATCCCTACTGACATGAATAACAATAACGCGCCGAATAGTGGATAGATGCGACCGATAATTTTGTCAATTGGCAATAATGTCGCGAGAATATAGTAGGCAAAAATAATTAAGGTCCAAACAGAAACAACTGTTGCCTTATCCATTCCCCAAACCTTTATTCCGCCGGCTTCCACAGCATGATGAATTGCCTCTGCATCACCTAATTGTAATGCACCTTGAGATGCCCCCATCACATCCATGGTAATGGTTCCCATTAATTGCGCCGGGCTTGCTACGAATACCACGCCGACCAATAACAAAAGGACAAGAGCTAAAACATTAATAAAGACTTTAACCGGACGACCTAAGAATTTACCAGCTAAATAAGGCATGGTTGCCCCACCATGACGAATGCTTAACATACCGCATAAATAGTCATGTACCGCACCGGCAAAAATACAACCCAGAACAATCCAAAGCATCGCAACCGGTCCGTACAACGCACCAAGAATCGGACCAAAAATCGGACCGGTACCTGCAATATTTAATACTTGAATTAACCAAATTTTGGTTTTGGACATTGGCATATAATCTACGCCGTCATTGATTTGATAGGCCGGGGTTTGACGATTCGGATTAATGACAAAGATCTTCTCGATAATTTTTCCGTAAACCAAATAGCCCAGAATCAAAATGGCTATACAAAAGAAAAACCACAACATAAAAGCACCTCAAGGAAATAAGAATTGTGTTGTTTAAAAAACGCTCTAAAAAAGCGGCGCTTATTCTATGCTAAATTCATCAAAACCAAAATTTAATTTACGGAATTTTTACAATTTTGTGATGAATATCACGTTTACGGATCAATGTATTTTTGACTAGAATAGAGCAAGCTCAAAACTTTATGGATTAAGGATGAAAAATGGCACTCTCTCGTTGTCCTGAATGTCGCAAAAAAATTAGCGAACATGCTGAATATTGCCCTTATTGCGGCTTTTCTTTTAAACGGGAAGATCTTGATATTTATAAACAAAAATTGGAAGAACGACGTTTATATAATGAAGAAATCAATCGAAAAAGTAGCAAACTGCATTTAATTTGGTTTTGTATATTCGCAGTCGTAATCACAATCGCCGGTCTAATCTTTAATGCATAAAAATGGGTTGCTTTTGCAACCCATTAAAACTTTTTTGAAAACCAATCGCATTTTAGGCGTTTTTTATTTCTAAACGTTCAAACGCAAGCACTTTATTTTCCAGTCTGCGCAACAATAATGTTGCAATACCGGTAATCACCAAATAAATGCCACCGGCAATGCCGTAAATTGTTAATGCATCATATTCCGTGCCGTAAAGCTGACGCGCGTAACCCATAATATCCATAATGGTAATAGTGGAGGCCAATGCGGTGCCCTTAAACACCAAAATAATTTCATTAGAATAAGAAGGCAAAGCGCGTTTTAATGCGTAAGGAATCAAAATTTTCAAGGTTTGCGAACGACTTAGCCCCAAGGCCGCACAACCTTCCCATTGCCCTTTCGGAATCGCCTTCATCGCGCCATGGAATAATTGGGTGGAATAAGCCGCGCTGTTTAATGCCAAGGCTAATACGGCGCAAAACCACGCATTGGATAAAATATGCCAAAACGGGCTATTTACAACCCACTCAAACTGCCCCGGCCCCGCATAAATCAGGAAAAATTGTACAAGCAACGGCGTGCCGGTAAATAAAGTCAGGTATAAATTAACGACGCTTTTAACCCACTTATTTTCCATAGAAAGTAAAAAAGTTAAAAATAACGCCAAGAAAAAGGCAATCAATAAAGAGACCAGCGTCAACAATAAACTGGTCGGAATACCTTGCGCAATGACGCTAAAATAATCCTGAAACATTATTTTCCCCCTCTTTCAAAGCGAGTAAAACGCAGTTCTAAACGACGAATACCGGCTTGGCTAATAATCGTCACTCCCAAATAAATCAACGCCGCAATGCCATACCAAGTAAAAGGCTGATGAGTATTCGTATTGATTAATTGCGCTTGGCGCATTAAATCGTCTACACCAATCAAAGAAATCAATGCGGTGTCCTTAAGCAAGACCAACCATTGGTTGCTCAAACCCGGTAAAGCGTGGCGCCAAACTTGCGGCATAATCACATGGACAAACGTATAACCTTTGCTTAACCCCAATGCGGCGCCAGATTCCCATTGCCCTTTCGGAACGGCTTGAATCGCACCGCGTAAAGTTTGTGACGCATAAGCGGCAAAAATTAATGACAGTGCAAAAACACCGCATTCGAAAGCACCAAATTCAATATATTCGCCGGTCAGCATTTCCACCACTTCGGTCGAACCAAAGTAGACCAAAAGTACAACTAAGATTTCCGGCAAACCGCGCAGTAACGCAATCAACACCGATACCGGTTTGCCTACCAAACGACTGGCTTCCAATAAAACAAAAACCAAGCTAAACAGCAAACCGACGATTAAGGAACAAACCGCCAGCCCCAAAGTCATCAGGGCGGCGGCAGACATTAAAGAAAGAAAATCAAAAAACATAGATTATTTTGTCATCCATTTATCATAGATTTTTTGGTATTCCCCGTTGGCTTTAATTGCACGTAACCCTTTATTTAAATTTTCCGCCAACTCTTTGTTGGATTTATTCATCGCAATACCTAAACCGTTACCAAAATATTTTTTATTGGTCACCTTATCGCCAACAAACTGGATTTCAGGTTCTTTGTCGATCATATCCGCAAGCACCGCTGTATCGCCGAAAATAATGTCGATACGGCCATTTTTTAAATCTAAAATTGCATCTTGCAAGCTAGCGTAAGCCTTCGGTGCATATTGTTTGGTTTCCGCTATAGTATATTGTTGGAATGTCGTCCCGTTTTGCACGCCGATATTCTTCGCCGTATCCAATGTCGCTTTACCTTTTAACGCCACATAGCTTGCGGTGCTATCGTAATACGCATCTGAGAACAATACCTGTTTTGCGCGCGTTTCGGTAATATCCATAGCGGAAATCGCCGCATCAAAACGTTTTGCTTTTAAGTTTGGAATTAACGCATCGAAAGATTCACCTTTAAACTTACAGGTTGCTTGAATCTCTTTACAAATCGCATTTGCCACGTCCACGTCAAACCCAACGATATCGCCTTTTTCATTAGTAAACTCAAACGGCGGATAACTCGGCTCCATCGCAAACGTAATGTCTTGAGCATTTACAACTGCAGCTGAACCTAATAAAACGGCACTTAATATTAATTTTTTCATAACATGTCCTTATTTCTAGTGAGAAAGATATTGTTTAAATTGTTCGGTTTGAGGATGTTCAAAGCAGTCTGCAGAACCCATTTCCACAATCTTGCCTTGTTCCATGTAAACGACTTTCGTCGCCACTTTTTGAGCCACGTTCACTTCGTGAGTAACAATTACTTGAGTAATACCGGTTTCTTGTAACTCTTTAATAATATCCACCACTTGTGCGGTAATTTCAGGATCCAACGCAGCAGTCGGCTCGTCAAACAATAATACTTGCGGTTTCATCATTAATGCGCGCGCAATTGCCACACGTTGTTGCTGACCGCCGGATAAATGCAACGGAAAACGGTCAGCATATTTTTGCAAACGTAAGCGCTTTAGCAATTCCATCGCTTCGGCTTTTGCCGTCGCTTCATTTTTACCTAACACCTTCATTGGCGCTTCAATTAAATTTTCAATCACCGTTAAATGCGGCCACAGATTGTATTGTTGAAAAACCATGCCAACATCTTGCCGCAACTGACGAATCGCTTTCGGATTGGCCATCGCCTTGGATAAATCAAATTCATTATTGGCGATGCTTAATTCGCCGGAAGTCGGCACTTCCAATAAATTTAGCGTACGAATCAAAGTACTTTTACCCGCACCGCTCGGCCCAAGCAACACCACCGTATCGCCTTCCTCCGCCTCTAAATTAATGTCAAATAGGGCTTGGCTGGCGCCATAGAAAAAATTTAAATTTTTAACACGAATAGCCATTTTAATTCTCTTGCGTTGTAAGATGAACAAATATTACGTTTTAATGCATATTTATGCAAGCGCAAAACATAAAAAATCCCAAAATTTTTTTTGGGATTTCATGTGCAATCAAAATAGCACCGCATTGACTAAGCGTCTTTCGCCATTTCGAACTCAATCAACATCATCAAAATATGAATCACTTTAATGTGAATCTCTTGAATACGATCCGCATAACGGAAATGCGGTACGCGAATTTCCACGTCTGCCAAACCGGCCATTTTACCGCCGTCTTTTCCCGTCATCGCAATCACTTTCATGCCTTTCGCTTTCGCTGCTTCAATCGCATTTAACACATTTTTAGAATTGCCGGAAGTAGACAAGCCGAATAACACGTCGCCTTTTTGTCCGACCGCTTCCACATAACGGGAAAACACATAATCATAGCCGAAATCATTACTCACACAGCTTAAATGACTGACGTCAGAAATCGCGATGGCCGGATAACCCGGACGATTTTCGCGATAACGGCCGGTCAATTCTTCAGCAAAATGCATTGCGTCACAATGGGAACCACCGTTGCCGCAAGAAAGCACCTTGCCACCCTGTTTGAAACTATTGGAAATTAAAAGCGCCGCTTGTTGAATCAATTTAATGTTATTCTCGTCCGCAATAAATTTATTTAATACATCTTGCGCTTCGACAAGTTCCGCTTTGATTTGCTCTAAATACATTTTTTGCTCCTTCTGGAAAATGAAACGGAAAATAAAAATTTCGTCGCATTGTATAGGAGAAGATTTCCTTTAGCCAGATACAATTCGAAATTCTTTATTTTTTACCTCGCCAGCTTATTTTTTGTGATGTCGATCACGCCTTTCTGTAAAAATTATTTTCAAAGTAGCGCACACTCTTTTAGCCTCTTGGCATTTTATTCTCAATAAGGAACAAGCATGAAATTACTACGCGTCCTCTTCTTTTATTGCATTAGTCTCAGCGCTTTTGCCAATGCGGATTTAATGCTCTTACAAAATTACGACAACCAAGACATTCGGGGCTGGGTGATGTCGGAAAAATTCGATGGCGTGCGCGGATATTGGGACGGCAAACAATTAATCAGTCGCCAAGGTCAACGACTTTCCGCACCGACTTATTTCATTAAAGACTTTCCGCCCTTTGCGATCGACGGCGAATTATTCAGCGAACGCAATCATTTCGAAGAAATTGCCTCTATCACCAAATCTTACAAGGGAGAACGTTGGGACAAACTCAAATTACTCGTCTTCGATGTACCGGATGCGCCGGGCGATTTATTCGAACGCTTAAAGGTCCTAAAAACTTATTTGAACGAACATCCAACACCTTATATCGAAATCATTGAACAAATTCCGGTGCGAAACAAAGCCCACCTTTATGAATTTCTAGCGGAAGTCGAAAACCGCCAAGGCGAAGGCGTAGTGGTGCGCAACCCGAAGGCGCCTTACGAACGCAAACGCAGCAATCAGATTTTAAAACTGAAAACCGCTTACGATGAAGAATGTACCGTGATTGCGCACCACAAAGGCAAAGGACAATTTGAAAACGTGATGGGCTCGCTCAGCTGTAAAAATGAACGTGGCGAATTCAAAATCGGCTCGGGCTTTAATTTTAGCGAACGAGAAAACCCGCCACCGATCGGTTCCGTTATCACTTATAAATATCGCGGCCTCACCAATTCCGGCAAACCGCGCTTTGCCACCTACTGGCGGGAAAAGAAATAAGAATCCGGCACCGCATTGGAACCGCCTTCAATGCGGTGCTATTTGGGTAGTCCGATAACAGCCGTTCCCACTCAAATTTCAATGCGACACCGAACCTTCAATGCGGTGCCATTTTGACTTCCGACAAAAAATAAGGCGGGTTTTAAACCCGCCTTATATCTCAAAACTATCCGTGATAACGTCCTACGCCCAATTCATCTTCTTTGCGGGTACGATTCATCACATCTTGCGGTGATTGGGCGATACGCAAGCCCATTTCGTCTTCCATGCGCACCACTTCACCACGCAGGGAATTGGTGTAAACATCTGTGATTTTCACATCCACGAATTTACCAATCATATCCGGTGTGCCTTGGAAATTCACGATACGGTTGGTTTCCGTGCGGCCGGTCAATTCCATAATATCTTTTTTCGATGGGCCTTCCACCAATACCCGTTGTTCAGTGCCGAGCATGCGGCGACTAAATTGCGCCGCTTGTTGATTAATACGTTCTTGAAGCACGTATAGACGTTGTTTTTTCTCGTCTTCCGTCACATCGTCCGGCATATCGGAGGCCGGCGTTCCCGGACGGGCAGAATACACGAAACTGAAACTCATATCGAAATTCACTTGCGCGATCAAATTCATGGTTTGCCCAAAATCCTCCGCCGTCTCGCCCGGAAAGCCGACAATAAAGTCGGAACTGATTTGGATCTCCGGACGCACCGCGCGCAATTTACGAATAATGGATTTATATTCCAAAGCGGTATGGCCCCGCTTCATCATGGTAAGAATTCGGTCGGAACCGGCTTGCACCGGCAAATGCAAGAAACTCACCAGTTCCGGCGTATCGCGGTACACATCAATAATATCGTCGGTAAATTCAATCGGATGACTGGTCGTAAAACGTAAACGATCGATGCCATCAATGGATGCCACTAAGCGGAGCAATTCCGCAAAGCTACAAATTTGCCCGTCATGAGTAGGCCCGCGATAGGCATTTACGTTTTGCCCGAGCAAATTCACTTCGCGCACGCCTTGTTCCGCAAGCTGGGCGATTTCAAACAACACATCATCCACCGGACGGCTGACTTCTTCGCCACGTGTATAAGGCACTACGCAGAAAGTACAATATTTGTTGCAGCCTTCCATAATGGAAACAAAGGCGGTTGGGCCTTCGGCACGCGGTTCCGGTAAGCGATCAAATTTTTCAATTTCCGGGAAACTCACGTCCACTACGGAACTTTTCCCTCCGCGAATTTGATTAATCATTTCCGGCAAACGGTGCAAAGTCTGTGGCCCGAAAACAATATCCACATAAGGCGCGCGATGACGAATCTGCTCGCCTTCCTGCGATGCCACGCAACCGCCCACGCCAATCACCAGATTTGGGTTAGTTTTCTTTAATTCTTTCCAGCGACCTAATTGATGGAAAACTTTTTCTTGCGCTTTTTCGCGAATAGAACAGGTATTTAGCAATAATACGTCCGCTTCTTCAGGAATATCTGTCAGCTCAAGGCCGTGGGTGCTGAATAATAAATCCGCCATTTTGGACGAATCGTATTCGTTCATTTGGCAGCCCCAGGTTTTAATGTGTAATTTTTGCGTCATTTTTTACAATCGTTAATCAATCCAATAAAAACAGTCGGCTATTGTACAGATTTGTCGCCGTGGTTGCCAGCCCAATATACCGTTAGTTTTCCGCTCGCCCGTTCCGATAGACTAAATCAGCGCGTTCGTAACCGTAATTTTAACGAAAAAAATGCCGGCTTTAATGCGGTGCTCAATGCGGTGCTCAATGCGGTGCTCATTTTCATCTTCAGCAGGCTGTTTTAGCGCTGAACTCAAGTCAAGAGATATATTTCATAATCCGCGGATAATATTGAAGTGCGATAAAGTGTGAAAGGAGGATAAACGAATGTGCAACAAAAACGGCAATCGATTTCAGATTGCCGTTTTGTTTTATCGCTTAAAATTAATGCGGACAAATTTCCGAATCGACAAAGAAATAAGCAATTTCCCGCGCAGCGCTTTCCATGCTATCGGAACCGTGCACCGAATTTTCCCGTTGATTTAAGGCAAAATCTTTACGAATCGTACCTTCCGCCGCGTTTTCCGGATTGGTGCTGCCGATTAAAGCGCGATAATCTTGCACTGCATTTTCTTTTTCCAATACGGAAACTACAATTGGTGCGGACATCATATAATCCACCAGCTGTTCAAAAAATGCTTTGCCTTGATGTTCGGCATAAAAGCCTTCCGCTTGTTCGCGCGTTAAGCGCACCATTTTTATCGCTGCAATTTTGAAACCGTTTTGTTCAAAACGCGCCAAAATCGCGCCGATTAAATCCCGTTTAACTGCATCCGGTTTGATAATAGAAAGTGTTCTTTCCGTCATTGTTCGTCCTTATTTTTCTGATTTAAAGCGCAATAAATTCGCCAAGGTTTGTACGCCGATGCCCGTTGCGCCGGCCGCCCATAAATCATTGGCGGATTTACGATAAGTGGCGGAACAGTCGATATGTAACCAGCCCGTTTGATAATTTTTCACAAAATAGGAAAGAAACGCCGTTGCGGTGCTCGCGCCCGCGCCGACCGGCACAGTCCCCGTATTTGCGATGTCGGCAAAGGAAGAGCTGATTTGCGCACGATGAAATTCCTCAAAAGGCAAACGCCAAAAGGGTTCATTTTCTGCCCTCGCTGCTTGGAACAGTTCCGAAACCAAGGCTTCATCCATCGAAAGCACTGAATGATAATCGTTGCCCACTGCCACTTTCGCCGCACCGGTCAGCGTTGCACAATCAACAATAAATTCAGGCTGTTGGCAATCCGCTTCAATTAAACCGTCCGCCAATACTAAGCGACCTTCGGCATCGGTATTTAGAATTTCCGCCGTCACGCCATTTTTATAAGTAATAATATCGCCCAATTTAAAAGCATTCGCGCTAATTAAATTCTCCGCGCAGCACAAATACAATTTCACACGTTGCGTTAAACCACGCGCGATGGCCAAGCCTAATGCACCGGTGAGCAATGCCGCGCCGCCCATATCGGTACGCATAGTTGCCATGCCGTCGCTCGATTTAATGCTGTAGCCGCCGCTATCAAAGGTAATGCCTTTGCCCACCAGACAAGCTAATACCGGCGCGTTCGGATCTTGCGTCGGATTAAAATCCAATTGCAACATGGCAGGTGGATTCACCGAGCCTTTACCGACGGTCCAAATGCCATAATAACCTTGCGCCACCAGGGCTTCGCCGGAAATTATGCGAAAATCTACTGTACTTTTTTCGGCATATTTTTGTGCTTGCGCCACAATAAATTCAGCTGCGCGCTCGGCTAATTTTAACGGCGTTAAACTTTCCGCCGGCTCGTTAATCAGACCTTTCACCAGAGTACCGCATTGAACCCGCGCCAGTAGCTCATGTTGCGAGGCGTCATCCAAAGACGGGAACTCGAGGGCATAATCTTGTTTCGCCGTATAAAAGCCTTGATAAAACGCCCAACAGAACGCTAAATCCCATTCTTCACCAACCAATTTTGCCTCTTTAATGCCCTGTGCACGCAATTTACGCCCTGCGCGCTGCACTAAAGTGCAATCGTTTTTGGGATTATTTTTTAAATGAATAATGGCCTTATCATCATTAAAACTTAAAATTGCATTTTTTCCCCAAACTTCGGATGCAGGATTTGTTAATAACATAATTTCCATTTTCTTCTGTTCTCCATATAATAAAAGAAAAACCGCCTTGGGAACTATATCAGCTCTTGTCTTGTATTTCATACCTTTTAAGAAAATCTACCGACAAAAATACCTCTTTAAAAATCACTGTATTTGTCAAAATATTTTAGCTAAGATATGCGCGCTTTATCTAAAGGATATTTTCATGCTTATTCGTTCAAATCTTAACACTACACCACACACATTTTTCACATTAGTGATAAACCTTCTAGCGGGATTATTTTTTATAACTGTATTAATTATAAAAAAAGGATACAGTTATACTCCGTTAATTTTAAGTGGAATAAGCATTATTTATTTTTTCATTTATACATTTAAGTTAAAGAAAAAATGGAAATTAGACAAAGATGACAAGTGGCTTATATTTTCTTTTATCTTCTATTTTTTTACTTTCTTCCTATCAATTATAGTGAATAATGATAGCTTAAGAGTTATTGATAACCCAAGCCGGATTCTGTTATTTATACCTGTTTTATTTTTATTTTCAATATACAAAATAAAAGTTAAAACTATTCTATACTCTATTTCATTAGGAGCGATTACAACTGGCATTGTTGCATTATTTCAGAAGTTTTATTTAGGTTATATAAAACCATTCCCTGAGGTCATGCATATTCAAGCCGGTAATATTGCTATTTCATTATCAACATTTAGTCTTGTTTTAACTATCTATTTTTTTATAAAAAAAGAATATCGTTCAGCATTATTGGGGACATTAGGAATAATATTTGCAACGATTAGCAGTGCATTATCCGGTGCTCGTGGTGGCTGGATTGGTCTACCGATTGTTCTAATAAGCATTTTTTTCCTTTATCGTCAATACATTAGCAAGAAATTAATCCTATCATTAATCACTGTTATAGTAGTAAGTATTATGACACTAATTTCTAACCCTAAATTTGGAATCAAAAAACGTTATTCCGAAGCTAAGTCAGATATTATTCTTTACCTTGAAAAAAATAATAAGAATACGTCCTTAGGTGCACGATTTGATATGTGGGGAAATGCATTGATTGCGATTAAACAAGCTCCTTTATTTGGCCATGGTGATAAAGGGTATGAGTCATTTAAAGAGCAGCAAGTTGAATCCAAGCAAATGGAAAAAAACACATTGCAATTTAATAGTTTACACAATCAATATTTAGAATCTTGGGTAAAACGTGGCTTTATTGGATTTATTGGATTAATGTTAGTAACATTAATGCCATTATTCTATTTTATTCGCAATCTAAAAGAACCAAGTTTAGATATAAAATGCATTGCAATCTTAGGCATTACTCACATTTTATCGCATCTATTTTATTTTATGAGCCAATCTTTCTTAGCTCATAACTCTGGTTCAATATTTTATTTTTTTGTTTTGGTATTAATCTATGCTTTAGTTAAAAAGAGATAAATAAAAACAGACCATATTGTCTGCTACTTTATTAAAACCTCACTGCATTCTCTAATACCTTACCCGCCAAATCCTTTGCAGATAAACTCGGTTTACCTTCTAAAGGCCATTTAATACCAACTGTTTCATCGTTCCAAATCAGAGAATGTTCAGCTTTTGGATTGTAATAATCTGTGCATTTATAAGTAAATTCAGCTTCATCCGTTAATACATAAAAGCCGTGGGCAAAGCCTTCTGGCACCCATAATTGGCGTTTGTTCTCGGCAGATAAGATTTCACCTACCCATTGTCCGAATGTTGGTGAGTTCTCACGCATATCCACAGCCACATCAAACACCGCACCAGATACTACGCGTACTAATTTACCTTGTGTGTTCTCGGTTTGATAATGTAAACCACGTAATACGCCTTTTACCGATTTTGAGTGATTTTCTTGTACAAAAGTGCGGTCTGCCACATTTTGTTTAAACCATTCATTGCGGAAGGTTTCCATAAAGAAACCGCGTTCATCACCAAACACTTGGGGCTCTAGTAATTTTACATCAGGGATTTTAGTGTCAATAACCTTCATTTTTCACTCCACATAAGCCTTAATATTTTTCAATGCCTTTTGCCAATCGCTTGGTTGAATTCCAAACACTTGCTGGATTTTAGTTAAATCTAAGCAAGAGTTTGCAGGACGTTTCGCTGGGGTTGGGTAATCAGCCGTGGTAATGGCATTAACAAGCGGTGATTTTTCTAACACATTTTGCGAAACAGCTTCCGCAAAAATTGTTTTAGCAAACTCATACCAACTGATATAAGGTTCACCCGTGAGGTGATAAACACCATATTCAACCTTTTCACCTGCAATGATTTTTTCTGCAATTTGAATTAATGCTTTTGCGATATCACCAGCATAGGTTGGTCCGCCAACTTGGTCGGCAACTACGCCTAAAGTATCTCGAGTTTTCGCTAAGCGAAGCATAGTTTTGACGAAGTTATTGCCATGTTCACCAAACACCCAAGCGGTTCGAAGCACGATAAATTTATCGTTAGCAGCTGCAACTGCTTGCTCGCCTTCAAGTTTGGTTCTGCCATAAACCCCTTGAGGATCGGTGGCATCGCTTTCTTTATATTTGCCAGCACGCTGACCATCAAATACGTAGTCGGTTGAAATATGAAGAATGGCTGCACCAACAGATTTAGCCGCTTCAGCCAAATATTGTGGACCTTTTACATTAATCGCTTTTGAAAGCTCAATTTCCGTTTCAGCACGATCCACTGCCGTATGTGCAGCTGCATTGATAATGACATTTGGACAGAAATTTTCGATCGCTTTTTTAACCGCACTTTGATCGGTAATATCTAATTCATTACGGCCAACGGCTAGAATTTCGTGCTCACCTTGTAATTGTTGGGTTAAGCAATAACCTACTTGTCCGTTAGCACCAGTAATCAAAAATTTTGCCATCTTATTTGCCCTCTTTAACTAAGCGGAGCAGATATTGTCCGTACTCATTTTTCGCCATGGGTTTAGCAAGTTGTTCTACTTGTTCAGAAGTGAGCCAGCCATTACGCCACGCAATTTCCTCTAAACACGCCACCTGCAGGCCTTGCACATTTTCAATGGTTCGAACGAAAGAGGCAGCTTCGTGCAAACTTTCGTGTGTGCCGGTGTCTAACCAAGCAAAGCCGCGACCAAGCAGTTGTACATTAAGCGAGCCATCGTTTAAATACATTTCGTTAAGGGTGGTGATTTCTAACTCGCCACGCGCAGAAGGTTTCACTTGTTTTGCAAATTCCACCACGCGATTATCGTAGAAATACAAACCTGTAACGGCATAGTTTGATTTCGGTTGCACAGGTTTTTCTTCAATTGAAATAGCCTTGAAATTTTCATCAAATTCCACCACACCGAAACGTTCAGGATCTTTTACTAAATAGCCAAATACTGTTGCACCATGAGGTTGCGCCACCGCTTCTTGCAACATTTGGGTAAAGTGCTGACCATAGAAAATGTTATCACCTAACACCAAGCAACAGCTATAGCCGCTGATAAATTCTTCACCAATTAAGAAAGCCTGTGCAAGGCCGCCTGGACTAGGTTGGATGGCGTATTGTAAATTCACACCGAAGTCTGAGCCATCACCCAATAAGCGTTTAAAGCTCTCGTTGTCTTCAGGGGTGGTGATGATGAGAATGTCACGAATACCTGCCAACATAAGTACAGAAAGCGGGTAGTAAACCATCGGTTTGTCATAAACAGGCAAAAGCTGTTTAGATACACCACGGGTAATAGGATACAGGCGAGTACCAGAACCGCCTGCGAGAATGATGCCTTTCATAAGAATACCTTTAAAAGAGCGGTCAGATTTCATCAAATTTTTGCAAATTGCGTGAAAAATCTCGCCACTTGTAGATAATTAGTTGCTTAAACGCTCACGGTTATATGAGCCATCTAATACGCGGCTCCACCATTTTTTATTATTTAAGTACCATTCCACCGTTTTACGAATGCCTGATTCAAAGGTTTCTTGTGGTTTCCAGCCTAATTTACGTCCAATTTTAGTGGCATCAATTGCATAGCGTACATCGTGGCCTGGGCGATCTTTTACATAAGTGATTAAGTCTTCATATTTCGCCACGCCTTCAGGTTTATTTGGCACAAATTCTTCTAACAGGCCACAAATAGTGCGAACAACATCAATGTTAGCTTTTTCGTTATGTCCGCCAATGTTGTAGGTTTCACCGATTTCACCTTCTGTTACCACTTTATATAAAGCGCGTGCGTGATCTTCTACGAATAACCAATCACGGATTTGCTGACCGTTTCCATAAACCGGTAATGGCTTTCCCTCTAACGCATTTAAAATCATTAATGGAATGAGTTTTTCAGGGAAGTGGAACGGACCATAGTTATTTGAGCAGTTGGTGACAATGGTTGGTAAGCCATAAGTACGCAACCACGCACGCACTAGGTGATCGCTTGACGCTTTCGACACCGAATAAGGGCTACTTGGTGCATAAGGGGTGGTTTCAGTGAATAGCTCGTCTGTACCTTCTAAATCACCATACACTTCATCGGTTGAAATATGGTGAAAACGAAATGCTGTTTTTTTCTCAGCATTTAAAGTATTCCAATAAGCACGGGCAGCTTCTAACAAGGTATAAGTGCCAACGATGTTAGTTTCGATAAATGCAGCAGGCCCATTAATAGAACGGTCAACATGGCTTTCCGCAGCTAAGTGCATTACTGCATCAGGTTGGTGCTGTTCAAATACGCGTGCAAGTTCTTTTGCATCACAAATATCTACTTGCTCAAAAGCGTAACGTGGATTATTTTCTACAGACTCTAAGGATTCTAAATTCCCTGCATAGGTTAATTTATCTACGTTAACTACGCTATCTTGCGTGTTTGCAATAATATGGCGAACAACTGCAGAGCCGATAAAGCCTGCACCGCCTGTTACGAGAATTTTCATAATTATAAATAATACCTATAATGTTGTTATTAACGTGCTCCGCCACGACCTAAAACTGTGGAAATAGTCTTTAATAAGATAACTATGTCATTCCATAAAGACCAGTTCTTCATGTACCAAACATCGATTTCAACACGTTCATTAAAACCAATGTCACTTCGTCCACTTACTTGCCATAATCCTGTAATACCAGGTTTAACGGCTAATACAAGTGGTGCTTTTCTTCCAATATCTTTCTTTTCAATCACCATATATGGACGAGGTCCAATTAGACTCATTTCCCCTCTTAAAACATTTAATAATTGAGGTAACTCGTCAAGAGATGTTTTTCTTAGAAATTCACCTACTTTTGTAATTCTGGGATCATGCATATACTTATGGTAAATCTCGTAATAAGCCTTTTCCTCAGGATGATTTTCTAACCATTTTGGCATAAAAGATTGATCTGAATGCATTGTTCTAAATTTATAGCAAAAAAACTCTTTACCATTAATCCCTAAACGTCTTTGTTTAAATAGAATATCTCCTTTAGGCTCCTCACGCTTTAACCAAAAGGCAATTAAAATTAAAACAGGCCCCCAAAAAAAGATAGAACAAACTACTAACATATAATCAGTAGCTGCTTTTATGATCTTATTTAATTTACTTAAAAGCTTATTTTCTAGAGTAAATACGTTTGTTCTAGAATTAAACACATTGTAAATATAAGCTTGCGAGAAATCGTATCCATTAAGCACAGGAGTAAAAATTATCTCTCTACTATTCCTAATATTATCTTCAATTATTTTATTTAGTTTATCTTTATTTAAATTAACACTATCTATAAAAAGAGTATTATGTTTAGAATCTGAAGATTTTACATAACCCAGATAATAATCCTCAAACAATGCAGCTTTAAAATTCTCGTTATCAGTAATCACTTTAGCTGTCTCTTTCCACAGACCAATACCAAATAAAAATCTTTTTACAAATAATTTTGATATCGGAATTATAATGGCTGTTAATAAGAATATAAGAACTAAAGTACTACGAGAGTAATACTCCGAATTTTGACCTAACATCAACCCAGCTAATAAGATAGCAAAAGATAAGAAACTAGATCTTACAACCAATCTAGTTTCATGCCAGAAATCAAAACGTTTGGTATAGACTCCAAAATATCCTAAAATAAAAATAAAGGTTATATATACGCTTACAAACAGAAGATAAGAATAGTCAATTACAGGAACATCAAAAAATAGATTTAAAATCTTTCTTAACGAAACTGCCATAAAAATACTAATAAATATTGATATGACGTCAATAAGAATAAGTACTACTACAGATAGAAATTTATTCACAATCACCTCCTTTTATAAAAGGGTATTTTATTTGGATAAAATATTAATGAGATAAGAAGCAATGTAACATTATATCCAATATTAATCATATGACTCTCAGTTATAGAGTAAAGCATCATAAAAAAGAAAATTATAGCTTCTTTATATAAAAACTCTCTAAATAACATTTTTATAAAAAAATAACTAACTATTGAAAATAAAATAAGTAAACTAAGATTTGATAAACTTAAGGCTACATATAAATTATCTATTATAATATTGTATTCCTCAATAAGCACTCTCATATCCCTAGGGAATATAGCTAAACCAAAAAGATCATAGGCTTCATAAGAAAATCTAATCCTTTCAGAAAGAACTTTATTAACATATTCAAGTATCTCAAACTTATTATAATTAATCATTGCAAATAGAGATAACATTGGGAATAAGAACATAGATAATTCCATACACCTTTGAATGAATTTATCTCTAAATATTGTAGTAAATTGACTTATATACATTACTACAATTAGTAAAGTTGACAGTAAAAAACTGCTCCTAGAATAAGAAAACAGATAGATAAATATATCTAAAGAAAATAGAAATAGTACATTTATAAATGTAACCTTATTCTTTACCATAAAAAACAAAGATAGAAATATAAAGAATCTCATTGGGAACTTATTAGGATGAAACATTTCAAATGTGTAGCGAGCCCTTTCATTTATGTGATCATAAAGATATTCCGCCTCACCTAATATATAGTACTTATATAAAAAATAAAGTATAATAAAAGTAATGCATATTAACGCTATAAAATATAAAAACCTAAAGCATTTTCTTATATCTAAAAATTTAGATAACAATATAAAAATATAAGCTATCAGAAATGATGAATCTTTGGAGAGATATGAAAAATAAGTGAATATAGAAAGAAAAAATACATGTATTATTATCCACTTCTTCAAGAAAAGTCTAGATTGAAAGAGAAGTATTCCCCAAGAAATAGGTAAAATCACATTCTTAGATATCTGGTAGATATCATAAAATATAGAATCATCAGTACTAAAACTTAGAAATGATGTAGTAAAAAGAAACCCATAAGAAAAAAGGAAAACAAAACTATAAAAATTTTTGGTCTTCATATCTCATTAAAACTATAATCTGATTATTTTTTTTATACAAGATGTAATTTTCTCTCCTAAAATCTTTCTCATTTTAGATTTTATTTTCATCTTGAATGGCTGCCAAGTTGCATCATAATGGTGAATTGAATAAGTGTTCTCAGTAATATTCAATTCATTCGTTTTATAATTCAATGGACAAAAGTATTCGCTTGAATAAATATAAATATCACCTAATTCTTGATTCTTGTCTATAGATTGCAATCCTTTTTTCCCTAAGAGTGAGCTAGTTACATTAACACACGTAATGACATTATTCACATCAAAATCTGCATTATGATAATATTGCATATTCTCATAAATAAATTGATGATTCTGAATTGCACCAAATCCAATACCAGTATTAACTTCACCTGCAAATTCAAATCCAAGAAAACAATTATGTTTTAATAAAGAATCAATATTATTAATAATTTCAACATCTGTATCTAAATAAATTCCGCCTTCATTATAAATAATATCTAACCTAGCATAATCTGAAACAAAAGCATATTTTCTTTCTTTATATGCTTTTTCAATAAATGGAATCTTATTTACATTATAATTGCTTTCATTCCATTCAATAATCTCATAGTCGGAGCAGTATTTTTCCCACGATTTAATGCAACGCTGTACACTTTCTGGTAATGGATTATTACCAAACCAACAATAATGTATTTTTTTAGGTATCATAGAATATCCAAAATTTATAAAATAATTAGGTGATGCCTTTCATTTGCTTATACATATCATATAACTTCTGATAGGTATCAAAAACATATGCGAATAGACTGATCTGAACTTTTCGAGTTAAATTAATATAAGGACATTTAAGCACTGATAATATATTGTCTTTAGCAAATTTTCTTGATTTTTTAATCAAATTCTTATCGTGCCAGTGCTTATCTGCTTGAATCATCATATTAATGAAAACAATTTCCCATGTGACTTTTGCTACACTCACATTCGCTTTTAATTCGGGATATTTACCTACAATAAAGTCATATTCCTCATTGATTGCCTGATATAAATCATATGTTTTTTCATTAAATTTAGAATGACCAATAGAACCTCCTCTTTTTAAATAAAAATATTTTGGTGAAGGGTTAAAAACGACTTTTTCAGCTAAATCAATAACTTTATATGTAGTTAATTGATCTTCAAATAATCTACCCTCAGGAAATTTTATATTATTCCATAATTCTCTCTTATATAGCTTTCCCCAAGCACAAGGAGTTAAATAGTTATTAAATAAGAAACAGTCTAATGCCTCTTGTTTAGAAAGAATAAGTAAACTATTTAAATTTGAGTTTGCAATAGTTTTATTAGGGTAAACATTGTATGCACTAACGCAACTTATATCTGCCTTATTTTTACTTAAATCAGCATATAAAGTCGAAATCATATCTGGAGCAATATGATCATCACTATCAATAAAAGAGACGTACTCACCCTGCATAATTTCCATACCTGCATTTCGTGCAGAAGATAATCCGCCATTTTTTTTATGAAGAGCGGTAATATTTTTATATTGTTTTGCATATCTATCGCAAATCTCTCCAGAGCTATCTGTTGCACCGTCATTAACCAAGATAATTTCTAATGGTGTGTAATCTTGAGCAAGAATACTCTCTATACATTTTTCTAGATATGCTTCTACATTGTAGATAGGAACAATAACAGAAATTAATGGATTCGTTTTCATATCGTTATTTACCATGAATTTTATCAAATCTACCTAACTGATTTTTAAAAGCATCTATGACACCCTTAAATATAAATCTTAAATAGTTTTTTTTATTTTCAAATAAGAATAAAACTTTAAATAACTTATAAAGAATAGTTTTTAGCATAAAGAAAGATTTTTGATGTAATAAACACCATAATAAGTTTCGTACTTGATAATAATATCTTAATGGAGATGCAACACCCACTCCAAATTTTTTACCTTTAAACGTAAATAAATGAAGATTTTCAGCCGGTTGATGAGCTAAAACAGCTTTATTACACTGAATAAGTTTAAAGCCTAATTTATTCATGCGAATAAAATACTCCCAATCGACCACATCAATAAAAAGAGCCTCATTAAATAGCCCTACTTTTTGAAATGCTTCTTTTATGAATAATACTCCAGATTGCATGGTAATAGTTTTTTCTTCATATGGTTTAGAGGAAACTTTCGACATTGCTCGTTCAACTTTATATCTTGGAGATAAAGCTCCAAGCTGTTTTAAACCGAATTCGTCAATATAGGCTTTATAAACATCTAAAATGTTATTATTAAACTGGCTATCTTGATCCATTGATACAATAAATAAGTAACCAGCTTGGGTGCTCTTCTCAAAACCAATATTTAATGCCTTTGCGATCCCTGTATTATCCAATAAAGGAATATATTCTAAATTAAATGTTCTAATTAAAGGTTCAAAAAGTTGCACATTATCTGAATCAGAATTATCAATCACAAAGACTTTATCAAAGTAATGAATGTAACTTGAAATATTCTCAATTACATCAATACTCGGATTGTACGCAACTACGACACAAGAAGTATTTTTTTTCATTTTACTAAATTAATAAACAATTGTTCAATTTCGGCTGTTTTGTCTTTTACATTAAAATTGTTAATTACTTTTTTGTAAGCATTAATAGAAAGTTTATTTGATAATACGCTATCTTCTCGTAATATATGTGATTTTTTTACAGCATCATCTATATCTTTAATAATAAAACCACAATAGCTATCTTCTATTAGATCTACCATACCATCAATACCCGTAATGAGTATATTTTTCTGATATAACATATATTCAGCCACAGCTAATCCAAAACCTTCCCACTTAGAAAATAGAACAGCTTGATTAAATTGTTTAATATATTTTTCTGGCGTTGATACCCAACCAGTAATTAAGAAATTGTTAGCTATGTTATATTCAGCTATTCTATTCTCTACCTGTTTCCGTAGTTCTCCATCACCTACTATAACAAATAATGTTTCTGGGTATTTTTTCACAACTTCTTTTGCAAATTCAACGAAAAATAGAGGATTTTTTTGCTCTGTAATTCGCCCAACCATACCAATAATGTATCTATCTTTAGGCAATGGATTTTCAATATTGCTTGAGGCATCTAGAGTTTCTACATCAATGCCATTATAAATCAATTCTAATTTCCTTACAGAAATGCCGATTTTTTGGGCTTCTTCATATTCGGATTTCGAAATAAGAATAAATTTATCAGTAAAATAAGAAAGAATTTTTTCTACTAGTTTATAAATAACAATTTTAACCTTAGAGGCATTCATCTTGAATGACCAGCCATGAGGATTATAAGCAACTTTTGACTTTAACCCTATATTAGCCATTCGACCAATTAGCCCACCAAATGTACTATGTAAATAAACTACGTCTGGCTTTTCAGCTTTAATGATTTTACGAATATTATAGGCGTATTTGAATAGCCTAATTAGAGAAAATGTTTGCTCAATATCTACATGATAAAAGCCATCTAGGTTTGAGAATTTATTTTCTCCTGTAGTAATCAATACATTACTAAATTTATCTACATTAGAATGTTTAAGATACATTCTAAGATAAGTATCTATACCACCGCCGTTTGCTTGTGTGAAATGTAGTACTTTTATTTTTTTATTTTTCATTTTGTAATTTATTTACTAATAAACATATTTTTAACTCTAACTGAAAATGCTCTCATGTCTTTATTAAATACAAGAAGCATCAGGACACTTACAAGAATGTATATCACAGCTACAATTGCTGAGTTTATTGTCCATTTTATGAAAGATGCATTATCCATCATAAGGTTGAAAGCCTGTAGTTTATCTATTATAAATATAGAACACATAATAGAAATAAGTAAGGTTATGCTTAATATAACTAATTTTTTTATATATAAATCAATAGATACACTAAATCCTCTAGAAAATAAAAAATAGGCTTTCCATCCAATCACTATAATAAACAAGCTAATGACACTGCCTAAAATAATGCCAAATAAACCAAAGTATTTACCTAAAATAATTGATAAGGTAATCGTCATAACGCTTTCAATAATAGGGGCATATACGTCACTAAATAGTCCATAACCAACTAAAAAACTATCAATAAAAGATCTTGCTAGACGAATAAATGCATACAAAGTTAAAACGAATAATACTTGTTTCTCAATTATAAAATCAGAACCAATCCATAATGTAATAAAGTATTCTGACTGTAAATAGAAAGTAAAACAGATGATAGAAATCATCCAATATCTAAAAACTAAGAATTGGTTAAAAAAAGTAATTACTTTATTCTTATCACCTTGTGCAATTAAATTACCTATGCTAGCTTGAATGCCTGCAAATGTAGCTCCAACTAAAGAATATATTGCAGTAACAATAATCATATAATTTTCATACTTTGTTACAGTATAAAGAGAAATATAAGAATAAATAATAATAGGTGTCACTTGTGTTATAATAATTCCGCCTACTTGATGAAAAAATATTTGTTTTATTTTTGTAATAATTTCTGTATGTTTATTTCTTAATATTTTTCCATTTGATAGATTAATCACTAACCAAGGATAATCCCTATTTACAACATATTTTATAAGCAAAGCGATAAGAATACTTAGTATAACCTCAATAAAACACCAAGCTAAAAATTTATTCTCGATATTTTCTACCAATATTATTACAAAAATTTGTAATACATATTTAGTAAATTTCATTAACTGGTTAATATAATTTACTTTATACTCTTGTAAATCTGCAACCAGAAGCACCTGAACATAGCTGACAAAATAGGTTGATAATGATGATATTAAGAAAGAGGTAAATGCTACATATGCATACCAAATCGGTAATATAGTTTTACTAAATAGCACAGGTAAACAAAAAAATATAATGACAGAGCATAAAATAATGATATAGGCTACTTTTCTATATATCCAACCTTGAACACTGATAATTTCAGATATACTTTCTCTATCATTTTTTGAAATTGGCTTATAAAGAGCATAAGAGATAGCGTTCATTATTCCAAGTTCAGCCAAGCTTAAAAAACCTATAATATTCATGGCAATAGTATTCATGCCAAGAATTTCAGATCCTAGGTTATCTAAGAAATATCGCCGTGCTAGGAATGTAATAACAAGATTTATTAAAAATAGAGAGAATGCAACTCTCATATTTTTAAAGCTTTTCTTAGCTATACTCATATATAACAAGAATTTTATTTAGTTATTTGTTTTCTAATTAGAATAATTGCAGAAGAAATAATCATACCTAAAATAAATCCAATACTCAGAATAATTATTCTCTTAGGCTTATCCTTCACCACTGGATAATCCGGTGAGGCCTGATACCGAAATGCATTTGCTTTAACTTCTTTTGCCTTAATTAACAAGGGTTCTAATTCGGAAAGTAAAGAAGAAACTTGATAATATCTTGGGGGATAAATAATGTTATTCTTTTTCAAAACCTCAATTTGTGCTTTGAGATATTTTTCCCCAAGCATAAAAAGATATGCACCATCACTTAATTTAGAATCAGAGAGAGGTATTTTTGTATCAGACATTGCTATTGCCTGTAATGCATTATCATTAGTTGCTGAATTAAAAGACTTTGAATATTCTTTTATCCCTGCTTCTTTCGCAATGCTTAAGGCATTTTCTAGATTTTCTAACTGGACAGATTTATTTATCGCCAAATCTCTCTCAAACTTTGTTTTTTCATAGTTCAAATCGGATACTAATTCATTGAAATAAAGAAGAAAACCATCTAACTCTATTTGATACGCAGACTTGTTTATAGCAGAAATAAACTGTGATAAGACAGCTTGCGCTTCAGCAGGGGTTTCAGCATAAAAACGAATTTGATTACCAATGAGATCCGGCTCTTTTTTGCTATCCGGCTTTTTGATAGCAATATTTTTTGTCATCAAATCCGAAAGAATGCGCAATTTTTCTGTTTCTGATTTTCCTTCAGTTTCTTTCTTATAAAAATCAGATTGCTCAAAGAATTTTCTTCTTTCGTCTAAAGATTCTGAAAGCAAATTAAACTGCCCGAATAAATTACTTGCCGTCACACCGGCATCAAACTCACCACCGACAATTCGAGCATACTCTTTTCTCACAAAGAAATAATCCCCTAGATCTGCTGTTCTCGGCGCAATCACTTCCGCTTTTGAAGTCCACTGCTCTTTCGCTGTAAATGCATAAATACCCGCAATGAAAGTACACACAAGCACGCAAAGCGCAATCCAATTTTTTTTATTCCAAAGTTCTCGGAAAAGTTCTATTAAATCAATTTCATCTTGTTTTTGAGAAGATAATTCGCTCATATTTATTCCTTTAAGAGAATCTTATTACCAAAAAAATAATCGGTCCATTATAGACAATAAAAAACCATATAAATCATTGTAAATATTGAAATTTATAACAGAAATGCGGCACAAACTACCCGCATTTCCATATTAAACCCTACATAAACTACACATAATACATTTCAAACTCAACCGGATGCGGTGCCATATTCAAACGTTCTACTTCTTTACGTTTAATGCCAATAAAAGCTTCCACAAATTCTTTGCTAAATACGCTGCCTTGAGTTAAGAATTCGTAGTCTTTTTCTAACGCATTTAAGGCTTCATCTAAAGAACTTGCCACGGTTGGGATATCTTTAAGTTCTTCCGGAGGAAGATCGTAGAGGTTTTTATCCATCGCATCACCCGGATGAATTTTATTCACTACGCCGTCCAAGCCTGCCATTAATAACGCGGCGAAGGCTAAATATGGATTTGCCAATGGATCCGGAAAGCGCGCTTCCACACGAATGGCTTTCGGGTTAGTTACCGCTGGAATACGAATCGAGGCGGAACGGTTACTGGCGGAATAAGCCAATAATACAGGTGCCTCAAAGCCCGGCACCAAGCGTTTATAAGAATTAGTACTTGGATTGGTAAACGCGTTTAGGGCTTTTGCATGTTTGATGATCCCGCCGATATAGTAAAGTGCAGTTTCCGAAAGACCGGCATATTTGTCGCCTTGGAAGATATTTTTACCATCTTTACTTAAGGACATATTACAGTGCATGCCCGAGCCATTATCACCGGTAATCGGTTTCGGCATAAAGCAGGCGGTTTTGCCATGTTCAAGCGCAACGTTTTGTACCACATATTTATAAATTTGGGTTTCATCCGCTTTTAAGGTTAAGCTATTAAATTTCGTCGCAATTTCATTTTGACCGGCGGTCGCCACTTCGTGGTGATGCGCTTCCACCACCAGTCCCATTTCTTCTAGAATCAAGCACATTTCAGAACGAATATCGTGCGCACTGTCGATTGGTGCAACAGCACAATAACCGCCTTTTTTCAACGGACGATACGCATTGTTGCCACCTTCGTATTTCTTGTTGGTATTCCAAGCAGCTTCCACGTCGTCGATGGAGAAAGACGCACGGTTCATTGATACGTCAAAACGCACATCATCAAATAAGAAAAACTCTGGTTCCGGACCAAACAAAGCTTGATCGGCAATACCTGTAGAACGCATATAATTCTCCGCTCGAATAGCGATCGAACGAGGATCTCGCTCATAGCTTTGCATTGTTGTTGGTTCATATACACTACAACGAAGCGAAAGTGTCGGAATCTGCGCAAAAGGATCCAGCACGGCGGTTTCAGCCATCGGCATTAACAGCATATCGGCTTTATTAATGGTTTTCCAACCTTCCACGGACGAGCCGTCGAACATTTTACCATCTTCGAACATATCTTCATCCACAAGGCTAACTGGGATAGATACACCATGTTCTTTGCCTTTAATATCGGTGAAACGAAGAAGCACGAATTTAACATCGTTTTCTTCAATTAACTTAAATACCTTGGCAATTGCGTTTGACATAAGGAGCCCTCTATTTTGCTACGAGTATTATTAAAATAAGGCTGCATTATAACCTATTTCCTCATTTTTTTCATTGGATTTATTTTCCTACCCGACATAGCGGGCACTCAAAAAGTCGTGTATAATTCCCGCCCTTTCGGCTGTAGGGTGGGATTTATCCCACCAACTCAAACTACTTGAAATATTCTCGCTGGGTTAAATCCCACCTACACAACTTAAGATTAAACAATGAAAAACGAAATCGATATTAACAAACTGCGCAACATTGCGATTATTGCGCACGTTGACCATGGTAAAACCACCCTTGTAGATAAATTACTCCAACAATCCGGCACATTTGAATCCATCCGCGGCGATGTAGACGAACGCGTGATGGACTCTAACGATATTGAAAAAGAACGCGGCATTACCATTTTGGCGAAAAATACTGCAATCAACTGGAACGGTTACCGCATTAATATCGTGGACACTCCGGGACACGCAGACTTTGGTGGCGAAGTAGAACGCGTACTTTCTATGGTGGATTCAGTTTTATTGGTGGTAGATGCTTTCGACGGCCCAATGCCGCAAACCCGTTTTGTCACCCAAAAAGCCTTTGCGCACGGCTTAAAACCGATTGTCGTGATCAATAAAGTTGACCGCCCGGGGGCACGTCCCGATTGGGTGGTAGATCAAGTGTTCGACTTATTCGTGAACCTTGGCGCAACGGACGAACAACTAGACTTCCCGATTATTTATGCCTCCGCATTGAACGGCGTCGCCGGTTTAGAACACGAAGCACTTGCGACAGATATGACACCGTTATTTGAAGCCATCGTCGAACACGTCGAACCGCCGAAAGTAGAACTTGATGCGCCGTTCCAAATGCAAATTTCCCAACTAGACTATAACAGCTATGTAGGCGTTATTGGTATCGGTCGTATCAAACGCGGCTCAATTAAACCCAACCAACCGGTTACTATCATCAACGGCGAAGGCAAAACCCGCCAAGGCCGCATCGGTCAAGTTCTTGGGCACCTTGGTTTACAACGCTATGAAGAAGACGTGGCTTACGCCGGCGACATCATCGCGATTACCGGTTTAGGCGAGCTCAATATTTCCGATACCATCTGCGATATCAATGAAGTTGAAGCGCTACCTTCATTAAGTGTGGATGAACCAACCGTCAGTATGTTCTTCTGTGTTAACACCTCGCCGTTTGCCGGTCAAGAGGGCAAATATGTCACTTCTCGTCAAATTCTCGAACGTTTAAATAAAGAACTTGTTCACAACGTCGCATTACGCGTAGAAGAAACACCTAACCCGGATGAATTCCGCGTTTCCGGTCGCGGCGAATTGCACCTTTCTGTGTTAATCGAAAATATGCGCCGTGAAGGCTACGAACTCGCCGTATCTCGTCCGCGTGTAATTTATCGTGAAATCGACGGCAAAAAACAAGAACCCTACGAACAAGTTACCATCGATGTTGAAGAACAACACCAAGGTTCCGTGATGGAAGCCTTAGGCATCCGTAAAGGCGAAGTACGTGATATGTTACCGGACGGTAAAGGCCGCGTACGTTTGGAATACGTCATTCCAAGTCGCGGCTTAATTGGCTTTCGCGGCGAATTTATGACCATGACCTCCGGCACCGGCTTGCTTTACTCCAGTTTCAGCCATTACGACGACATCAAAGGCGGCGAAATCGGCCAACGCAAAAACGGCGTATTAATTTCTAACGCCACCGGTAAAGCGTTAGGCTATGCATTATTCGGCTTGCAAGAACGTGGCAAATTAATGATCGAGGCGAACGTAGAAGTGTATGAAGGTCAAATTATCGGCATTCACAGCCGTTCCAACGACTTAACCGTCAACTGCTTACAAGGCAAAAAGCTCACCAATATGCGCGCTTCCGGTAAAGATGACGCTATCGTCCTCACCACACCGGTGAAATTTAGCCTCGAACAAGCCATCGAATTTATTGATGATGACGAACTGGTAGAGGTCACACCGGAATCGATCCGCATCCGCAAAAAACTGCTTACGGAAAACGATCGTAAACGAGCCAACCGTACTACAACCAGTACCAGCACACACTAACAAAAATGGGATCACAACGATCCCATTTTTATTTCTTCAATTCACCAACCGCAAATCATGTCGATACGACAAGAGAAATTCAATTTCAGACTTCCCCCCCTCTCAATAATACCTTTCTGCAGGCGTTTAGCCAGTTCAATGCGGTGCTATTTTGAAAGTTCACTGTGGTGCATAGCGAGGTTCAATGCGGTGTCAATTTAGGAGGGTAACAATTCTGCTCATATTTTCTAAATCTCTGATCTAAAAATCACGGTTACAAGCAATCACTAAAAAACACTAGACGACGTTAGAAACGATAACTTATTGAATTTATTAGGATTTGAAGTCATTAGAAAACGTTGGCGAACGTTAAAGAATTGTATTCTGGCGGTGAGAGAGGGATTCGAACCCTCGATGCAGTTTCCCACATACACGCTTTCCAGGCGTGCTCCTTCAACCACTCGGACATCTCACCGTGTTGAGGTGGCGCAAACTATAAAGATTTGTTTGGGTTTAGTCAAGTTTTTTGCGCTAGAACATAAAAATCTTTTTAAATTTTCGCTAAAATAACGGCTCTTTTATATTTATTTTGTCGGTTTTTTATGCATCTTAAGTCTCTTTTTTCAAAAAATGTCTTTTTAGCGGTGAAACCTTTCAGTGCATTGAAAGATGCATTTCGTGCCGGTTATACGAAAAAATCTTTGATGCGAGATATCGTGGCAGGATTAACCGTCGGCGTAATCGCCATTCCGCTTTCCATGGCGCTGGCTATCGCTAGTGGCGTCCCTCCTCAACACGGGCTTTACACCGCGATTATTGCCGGGATTGTGATCGCCCTGACCGGTGGCTCGCGCTTTAATATTTCCGGGCCAACTGCCGCTTTTGTGGTCATTCTTTATCCGGTCACTCAACAATTCGGCTTAAGTGGCTTGTTGATGGCGACCTTGTTATCGGGCGTAATTCTAATTTTGATGGCGTTATTTCGCCTCGGACGCTTAATTGAATATATTCCGCTGCCTGTCACCTTAGGCTTTACCTGTGGGATTGGGATTACCATCGGCACCTTGCAGATTAAGGATTTCCTTGGTCTAACCATTCCTCAAATGCCGGCGCATTATCCTGAAAAAATTCACGCGATTTTGAGCGCGCTTCCGACGATTAACTGGGCGGATACGGCGGTAGGCGTGGTCACTTTGCTGGTTTTAACCCAATGGCACAAGTTACGCCTATCAATTCCGGGGCATTTGCCGGCGGTAATCATCGGTACGTTATTGGCACTGACGTTGAAATATTTCGGCTTTGACGTAGCAACAATTGGCACCGCATTCCAATATACGTTGCCGGACGGTTCAATCGGCAACGGTATTCCGAACGTACTGCCGGATTTCGCATTGCCGTGGAATATCCCGAATACGCAAGGCGAACTGGTGCAATGGAATTTTTCTAGCTTACAAGCCTTATTGCCGGCTGCATTTTCAATGGCGGTGCTTGGCGCAATCGAATCGTTATTGTGTGTCGTTGTTTTAGATAATATGACAGACACCAAACACCATTCCAATGACGAATTACTCGCACAAGGTTTGGGGAATATTGTGTCGCCGTTCTTTGGTGGAATTACCGCGACAGCAGCAATCGCCCGCTCGGCGGCAAATGTGAAATCCGGTGCAGTATCGCCGATTGCCAGCGTAGTACATGCACTTCTCGTGTTGTTTGCATTAATGTTATTTGCCCAAGCACTTTCTTATTTGCCGCTTTCCTCAATGGCCGCGTTGTTATTAATGGTGGCATGGAATATGGCGAATGTGCCTGAAATTATTCGTCTTGCCCGTCGTTCCGGTAAAAATGAAATGGCGGTGTTGTTCACTTGCTTAATTTTAACCGTGTTATTCGATATGGTCATCGCTATTAGCGTCGGCGTATTATTAGCGAGTTTATTATTTATTCGCACCATTGCCGAAATGACCAAAGCCATTGAACATAATGCGCCGGAGGATTTGAGTGATGTATTGGTCTATCGCATTAGCGGTCCGTTATTCTTCGCCGCAGCAGATAAATTGTTCGCTGATTTGCACGACAAAACCGTACATACGGACCATGAAATTAAACATATCGTATTACAATGCGATGCAGTGACCGTGTTAGATACAGGCGGCATTCACGCGTTAACGCGGTTTGTGCAACATATGTTGCCGCATCAGCAACTTTATATGTGCAATATGCAATTCCAGCCACTACGCATGTTGGTGAAATCAAATTCAACACCGGAATTGCAAAAAATTAATTTTTCCGCGGATTTGAACGAAACCTTTAACAAAATTCGCGCTTTCGAACAATCAAATCCGTAACGAAAATAAAAGCGTGCTAAAATGGCGCGCTTTTTTATTAACCATAGGAATGTTTATGCGTCCGAATAATCGAGAAAATAACCAACCGCGTTCGATCAAAATTACCCGTAATTACACAAAACACGCCGAAGGCTCGGTATTAGTGGAATTCGGCGATACTAAAGTGCTTTGCACCGCCACAGTGGAAGATACGGTTCCACGTTTCTTAAAAGGTCAAGGGCAAGGCTGGGTAACGGCGGAATACGGCATGTTACCGCGCTCCACTCATAGCCGTATGCAACGCGAAGCGGCAAAAGGCAAACAAGGCGGGCGCACCATGGAAATTCAGCGCTTAATCGCCCGTTCTTTACGCGCAATGGTGGATTTGCAAGCGCTCGGCGAACGCGCAATTACCTTAGATTGTGACGTGATTCAAGCGGATGGTGGTACGCGCACCGCATCCATTACCGGTGCGGCGGTGGCATTGTATGATGCGATTCATGCTTTAATCGCCGACAGTACGCTTAAAACCAATCCGATTAAAGGTTTGGTTTCGGCGATTTCCGTCGGCATCGTCAATGGCGAAGCGGTGTGCGATTTGGAATATGAGGAAGATTCTGTCGCAGAAACCGATATGAACGTTGTCATGATGGAAGACGGCCGCATGATTGAAGTACAAGGCACGGCGGAAGGTGAGCCGTTTAGCCATGAAGAATTACTGACTTTATTAGATTTAGCCAAACAAGGTTGCAAACAGATTTTTGCCGCACAACGCGAAGCATTGGGTTTATAAGGATTAAAAATGGAACAATATAAACGCGATTTTATTGAATTCGCCTTGAACCGAAACGTGTTGAAATTCGGCGAATTCACCTTGAAATCCGGTCGTAAAAGCCCATATTTTTTCAATGCGGGCTTATTTAATACCGGTGCGGACTTAGCCCGCTTGGGCGAATTTTATGCCGCCGCCATTGCCTCCAATGCGGTGCTGTTTGACGTGGTCTTTGGGCCGGCTTACAAAGGCATTCCCATCGGCACCACGGTTTCCGTGGCATTATTTAACCGCTACGGCGTAGATAAACCGGTTTGCTTTAACCGCAAAGAAACCAAAGATCACGGCGAAGGCGGCAATTTAATCGGTAGCCCATTACAAGGCAAAATTCTATTGGTGGACGATGTTATCACGGCCGGTACGGCGATTCGCGAATCCATGGAATTAATCGACGCGAACAATGCCGAACTGGCTGCCGTGTTGATTGCGTTAAACCGTAAAGAGCGCGGCAAAGGCAAACTTTCGGCGATTCAGGAAGTGGAGCGCGATTATCAATGCCGCGTATTGTCGATTATTGATTTAGACGATTTAATGCAATTTATCGAACAAGATCCACGATATACCGCGCATCTTCCGGCAATGCGTGCCTATCGCGCTGAATTCGGCGTATAAACTTGAGAAATGGATTTTGGGCGCCATTATAAACAAATCTTGTCATTGCAAGCGGGCTTTAAAAACGATTGGATTTTTAACCGCACTTTAAATTGAGGAAAGAATGAATTTTATCGGAAAAATTTTAGGCGTATTTATCGGTTGGAAAATAGGCGGCTTTTTCGGCGCCATCGCTGGGCTGATTTTGGGCTCCATTGCAGATAAAAAGCTGTACGAACTGGGTGCCGTCAATTCCAGCTTCTTTAAACGCAAAACGACCCGTCAGGATTTGTTTATGCAAACCACTTTCGCGGTGTTAGGGCATTTGAGCAAATCCAAAGGGCGTGTCACGGAAGAAGACATTCAGCTTGCCAATCAATTGATGGCGCAAATGAAACTGGACGATGCCGGCCGCAAACTGGCGCAAGAAGCGTTCCGTCGTGGCAAAGAAGCGGATTTCCCAATTCGTCAGGTGATTCGCGAATTTCGTATCGGTTGCGGACAGCGTGCCGACTTATTGCGGATGTTCTTGCATGTGCAAGTGCAGGCGGCGTTTGCCGATTCACAGTTACACGAAGGTGAAAAAGAAGTCCTTTATGTGATTGCCGAAGAATTGGGCTTATCGCGTATGCAATTCGAGCAAATGATCGCCATGGAAATGGCCGCGCGGGCGTTTACGCAAGGCGGTTTCTATCGGCAATCTCAGCAAGGCGCATACCAACAACGCGGCGGTTATGAATATCAACAAAGCAGCGGCTATCAACAATCTTCGGGCCCGACCTTAAACGACGCGTACAAGGTTTTAGGCGTGAGCGATGCCGACGACCAACAAACCGTGAAACGCGCGTATCGTCGCTTAATGAACGAACATCATCCGGACAAATTGGTGGCGAAAGGCCTGCCGCCGGAAATGATGGAAATGGCGAAAGAAAAAGCACAACAAATTCAAGCGGCTTACGATTTAATTTGTAAAGCGAAAGGCTGGAAATAAGCCGTGCGCGTGCTGCTTGCGCCGATGCAGGGCGTGCTTGATCCTTTTGTGCGCCAACTTCTCACTGAAGTGAACGACTACGATTTATGCATTACGGAATTTGTCCGCGTGGTTGATCAACTTCTCCCCGAAAAAGTGTTTTATCGCTTATGCCCTGAACTCAAAAATCAGGGCTTCACCCCTTCCGGCACGCCGGTGCGCGTGCAATTACTCGGCCAACATCCCGATTATCTTGCCGAGAATGCGAATCGCGCCATTGAACTCGGTTCGCACGGCATTGATTTGAACTGCGGTTGCCCGTCGAAAACCGTCAACGGTAGCAACGGCGGTGCAGCGTTATTGAAGCAACCTGAATTGATTTATCGCGCCGTCCGTGCGTTGCGCAATGCGGTGCCGAAAACACAGTCCGTCAGCGTCAAAGTGCGGTTAGGTTGGGACAATATTTCGCAAGCCTTTGAAATCGCCGATGCGGTACAACAAGGCGGTGCCACAGAAATCACCGTGCATGGGCGAACGAAAATGGACGGCTATCGCGCCGATCGCATTAATTGGCCGAAAATCGGTGAAATTCGCGAGCGTTTATCCATTCCCGTTATCGCCAACGGCGAAATTTGGCGATGGCAAGACGGGCAGGATTGTTTAAAACAAACGGGTTGTGATGATTTAATGGTCGGCCGCGGCGCGCTCAATATCCCGAATTTAAGCCGTGTGCTAAAACAAAATATCGCAAAAATGCCTTGGACAGAGATTCAAAAGATCATACAAAAATACGCCGAAATGGAAAATTTCCATGATTCCGGTTTTTATCATGTCGCTCGAATTAAGCAGTGGTTGCGTTATTTGAATAAAGAATATGATGAAGCAAATCAGGTGTTTGAGAGAATTAAAACGAGCCAAACGGCGGAAGAGTTGCGCGCGCGATTGCGTCTTATGGCTTAGAACGATAAAAACGCAATTGAGATTTGGATTGCAACGCTGGCCTAACATAAACATTTCACTTGCCCGCCTTGGCGCATCCTTAATCTAAAGATGAATTGGTTATCCAAAATAGCACCGCATTGGAGCCGGAGTTAATGATGATTTAGGGAGCGGAATTAAAATGCGGTGAATTTTCACCGCATTTTTGTTTAGAGTTGAATATTTCCATCGTAAATATGAACAGCGTCGCCCGTCATATAAAGCGGATGGCCTTCGCCTTGCCATTCAATGATAAGGCTGCCGCCCGGTAAATCAACTTGCACTTTACTGTCCAATAAGCCTTGCATGATGCCCACTGCCACTGCTGCACAAGCGCCGCTGCCGCAGGCTTGGGTTTCGCCGGCACCGCGTTCGTACACGCGCAGTTTGATGTGACCGCGATTGAGAATTTGCATAAAACCCGCATTTACCCGTTCGGGGAAACGTTCGTGGTTTTCCAGCAGTGGCCCGAGTTGCTCTACCTTTGCCGTGCGAATATCCTCCACTTGCACCACGCAATGCGGGTTGCCCATGGATACTGCGCCACACAGGACAGTTTGGATTTCGGTACGCAAAATGTAATTTTTTTCGAATTTATTGGCACTAAAAGGAATTTTTGCCGGTTCCCAAATGGGTTCACCCATATTAACGCGAACTTGCCCGTCGTCTTTCACGGTTAAAATCATTTTGCCTTTTTGCGTGCTCACCGAAATGTCTTTTTTGTCGATTAAACCTTTTAGTCTCACAAAGCGGGCAAAACAACGCGCACCGTTACCACATTGGGACACTTCGCTACCATCGGCGTTAAAAATACGATAATGAAAATCAAGATCGGGATCATAAGGCGGTTCGACAATCAGAAGTTGATCAAACCCGATGCCGCGGTGGCGATCGGAAAGACGTTTGATGATTTCGGGCGTGAAATACACGTTTTGCGTAATGGCGTCCACCACCACAAAATCATTGCCTAAACCGTGCATCTTGGAAAACTGCATTTCCTGTCCTTAATTCTTAAAAAATGATTGCTCGGCATTATAGTGAGCAAGCACCGGAATGGCAAATGAGCAAGGCGTCGGTGGTTGATAGAAAAAATAACGCTTAACTGGTCGAGGTGTAAGTTATTTCGGCCGTTTTGCCGAACGCTTAAAATAGCACCGCATTGGAACTGCTCCCAATGCGGTGCTGATTGGGTAAATCGTTATATCGATCTAAAAATTACATCCACGCATTGTTACGAATAATGCCTACCGCAATGCCTTCGATTTCAAAATGCGGTTGCTCTTCCAAATTCACCACAATCGGTTGAAATTCTTCGTTTTCGGCATGCAGATAAATCACCGAACCTTTGCGTTCTAAACGTTTTACCGTAACTTCATCTTCGATGCGCGCAACCACGATTTGTCCATTGCGCACGTCCTTAGTGCTGTGTACCGCTAGCAAATCGCCATCCAATATACCGATATTTTTCATGGATTGCCCATACACTTTAAGCAAGAAATCCGCTTGCGGTTTGAACATATCCGCATCCACGCGATAGGTTCCTTCGATGTGTTGTTCAGCAAGAATCGGTTCTCCGGCGGCGACGCGACCGATGAGAGGCAAACCTTCGGGCGCTTCATTGGCACTATCATCGGTTAAAATGCGAATACCACGCGATGCACCCGAAATAATTTCGATCGCGCCTTTACGCGCAAGCGCTTTTAAGTGCTCTTCCGCCGCATTCGGTGATTTGAAGCCCAATTCGCGCGAAATTTCGGCGCGCGTCGGTGGCATACCGGTGGTTTCCAAATGCCGTTTCAGCAAATCCAGCACTTCTTGTTGCCTGTTTGTTAGGGGTTTCATGTTTACTCCTGTTGTTTTATACAGAAACAGTGTTATTATATACAGACCAAATATGGTTGCAACCGTTATTTATCGATGAAGAAAAATTTTTATAAGCGCACTGGTCTAATGTGCTAAAATGCCGGCGACTTTTTTATAACAAAAGAGAACATCATTATGTCAAGTATCGTGAATGCCTATCGCAAATTATTAGAATTTCCTTTGTCGTTCTTGGTCAAAAATAACCCTATTCCGTCCCATCCCGCAGAAGAACTTGCACTCAACCTTTCCCAACCCATCGTTTATGTTTTGCCTTATACTTCGCAGACGGATTTTGTCATTTTCCGTCGTAATTGTTTGAACGTCGGATTACCCGATCCAGCCGAAAATAATGATATTCACGGCACACGCTTACCGCGTTATATCTATTTGGATGAAGGGCGTCGCTTTTTCAAGTCGAAAGGTGCAAAAGACGAAACCATTCAAGCGTTCAATAAATATTTGGAATTACACCGCACTTTTGCCGACTTAGACGTCCAAATGGTGCCGGTTTCCGTACTTTGGGGACGTTCGCCGGGCAAAGAAGATAAAGCCGGTTTACCGAACTTGCGCTTATTAAACGGCATGCAAAAAACCTTCGCCGCCATTTGGTTCGGGCGCGATACTTTCGTGTGTTTTTCCCAAGCGGTTTCTTTACGTTATATGGCGAACGAACACGGTGCCGATGAAAAAATGGCACAAAAATTAGCGCGGGTGGCAAAAATGCACTTTGCACGCCAACGTATTTCCGCCACCGGCCCGCGTTTGCCGAATCGCGAGGCAATGTTTAACAAATTGTTACAATCCACCGCGATTCGTGCCGCAATTGATGACGAAGCGAAAAGCAAAAATATCAGCCGCGAAAAAGCGGAAAAAGAAGCCTATAAAATTTTGGATGAAATTGCCGCAGACGTGAGTCATTCCAGCTTGCGCGCGGCAGATCGCTTTTTGCGTTGGTTATGGAATAAACTGTATTCCGGCATTAACGTACAAAATGCCGATCGCGTGCGTAAATTGGCACTCGAAGGGCATGAAATCGTCTATGTACCTTGTCATCGCAGCCACATCGACTATTTATTACTTTCCTATGTGCTTTATCATCAAGGCTTGGTGCCGCCGCACATTGCCGCGGGGATCAACTTAAATTTCTGGCCGGTGGGACGACTTTTCCGTAGCTGGGGCGCGTTTTTTATTCGCCGTACGTTTAAAGGGAATCGTCTTTATTCAGCGATTTTCCGCGAATATTTGGCAGAACTTTTCCATCGCGGTTATTCCGTCGAGTATTTTATCGAAGGCGGTCGTTCGCGCACCGGTCGTTTGCTTGCACCCAAAACCGGAATGATGTCGATGACCTTACAAGCATTGCAACATAACCAAACTCGTCCGATTTCCGTGGTGCCGGTGTATGTAGGCTATGAACATGTATTGGAAGTAGATACCTACGCGAAAGAATTACGTGGTGCGGCGAAAGAAAAAGAAAACGCCGGTTTAGTGATTCGCGTGATCAAAAAATTACGCAATTTAGGTCAAGGATTCGTTAATTTCGGTGAGCCGATTACTTTATCCAATTACCTTAATCAGCATTTCCCGGAATGGAAAGAGCAACATCATGAAGAGAAGCCACAATGGTTTAATCAAGCGGTAGATGCGGTATCCAACCAAGTGATGATAAACATCAACAAAGCCGCTGCCGTCAATGCGATGAATCTTGTCGGCACCGCATTACTTTCTTCCCGCCAGCGTGCGCTTTCTCGCGAACAATTGCTTGAGCAACTCGGCAGTTACCAACAAATGTTGCGAAATGCGCCTTATTCCGAAGATATGCTGAGTCCAACTGATACGCCAAAAGCCATGTTAGGACATGTATTAAGTCTGGATCGAGTCGGCGTGCTGGTAGAAAAAGATAATTTCGGCGAAATTGTTCGCTTGGAACGCGCTTCTGCCGTATTGATGACTTATTACCGTAATAACATTCAACACGCTTTCGTATTGCCGTCTTTAGTGGCAAGCATCGTATTGCATTATGAAGCGATTCAAAAAGATTTATTGTTGGATGCTGTGAGCAAAATTTATCCGTTCTTGCAAGGCGAATTGTTCTTACATTTCAATCGAGATGAACTAAAAGCACAAATCAGCAAAATTATTGATGAATTTACCCGCCAAGAAGTGATTCATTCCAGCGAAAACCTGCTTTCAATCAATCGACCGAAAGTGCGCATCTTGCAGCTCTGGTCCGCCGGTGTGCGTGAAATTTTGCAACGTTACTACATTACCGTAAGCATTTTGCAAAGAGAACCGCAAATTTCTCGCGGCCTATTGGAAAAAGAAAGCCAATTGGTGGCGCAACGTCTTTCCGTGTTGCATGGCATTAACGCACCGGAATTTTTCGATAAAGCGGTGTTCTCGACCTTCATCGCGAATTTGAAAGACGAAGGTTACTTCGATGAACAAGGTAACGGCCACCTCGAGCATTTAAACACGCTCGCCTCAATTCTTGATCATCTCATTTCTTCCGAAATCAGCCTCACCATTCGCGGCACAATGGAAAAAACGGAAAATCCGGAATAATTTGTCACAATAAAATACAAAAAACTGACAAACAAAAACAGCACCGCATTGGAAGAAGTTTCAATGCGGTGCTGTTTTATGACCTTAATTCCGGCTTTGCGATAGCTACGTCATTCGGATAAATTGCTAAAAATCGGGTTGCTTGCGTTAATCATCGACATGATCTTGTTCAACTTCATTTTCAAGCTCTTGCAAAGGTTTGCCGTTAATGAAATAGTCATTTTCATTTTTTTCAAGTTTCAACACATAATTCTCGTTGTCCACCACAAAGGCTTGCGATAATTCACCTTGCGGTTTCACACTTTCTCGGAATAATTGCCAAAATGGGCTTTGCGCTTTAATGGTATCAGTCTTTTCATCGGCGCCGTCGATTAACGCCTTATTAACGGCAAGGTTGAGAGAGCCCTCAATATGATTGAACAAGAAGTTGTGAATATCCACCTCTTGTTTTTCCTCCAATGCTTTGTTTAGCACACCGTCAGCGTTTAATTTAATCGGATAGGCTTTGGTTTCAGGGTAAGTATTGAGCAAGGCGGTTAATGTGGCGCCATCTACGCTTAAGTCTGGTGCTTTCAATTGGTTTTCATCGTATTGATTGCGCGTTTCTTGAGTTAAATAAACCTCACAGAGCGACTTGAAGAGATTCCGGCAAAATGCACTTTGAAGATAGGTTTTATAATGCGGTAGTCGCACCGGCAATGAAACCGCAGCCTCTTCGAATTGCATGCCCTCAGAAGGCAGTGCAAGTCTTTTCGCATTTACATGAATATTTCCATTATATTGCTCATTTTCCAACGCTTCACTTTGCAAATGAAATTGAACGTCCTCCAGATCCAGCACCGCATTGGCATCGTTAAATGCTTGTAACGCAGCACTGAATTCTGTGCTACCGTGAAATTCCCTCGCCCATTTTTCTTTCAACTTCAATAATTCTTTATTATCTTTCGTCGGAGGCGTTTCAACGGATAAAGCATCTAAAAAGAATGGAATCAAAGCAAGTTCATTGCTCAAATTATAAGCATTCAATTTCCCTGAAAAATATCCGCCACTCGCCTTCCATTTCAAACCTTCGCCTTCTTGCATTTGTTTTACGCTTTCCACCTTCAGGGAAAAATCTAAATTTGCGTTGGTGAGATCGCGATTATCCAATTTGACTATCACCTCGCCATTTTGCAGATTGAAATATGGTTGCTGATTTTTCGGTGCGTTTACCGAAAGTACGGAAAGTTTGCTATCGAAGGAATCGTTTTGCGTCAATAAGATCACAAGCCAGTTGATTCCGGCTTTTAGGTTTTGATTTTTTAGTTCAAGCTTTTTAAATTCATCGTAAAAATTGATCGAACTTGCCACACCATACTGGTTAACAGTGAGATTTAATCCGCCAAACGTAGTTTGGCTTTCTTCGGTAATACGGTTTTTATTGGAAATTCGTAAAATATCGCTGCTAAATTTGGTATTAAGATTACGTTTAGCCTGATTATTCTCATCATTTTTGCGACTAAAAACATAAGTGGCATTTTTAAGTTGAAGACGCGTATTTTCACCATTTAACAACACAAGCTCAGCATTTTCTGCCATAAATTCCGCATCGACCAAGTCATATTGTCGGCTACTAACCGGCATGAGTCGAACCCGGCCTTCAATTTTTTCTACTCGGCTTTCTTTATCATAATTGAACCCGCTTAAACGGGTTTTCAGCTCGATTTCATTATCGTTAAGAAAATTTAACGACATCGTCATTTGCTGCGGTTTATTGGCAAAATCACGAAATTCCATTGAAATATCCGACTGTAAATAATCACCTACCGGAGAAAATTTACTGTTAATCGTGTTTTTATCCAACGCAATATTTAAGCTTTTGTTAAGCCGACGAACGAACTGATCCGATAATTTAGATTCGGCCGTAATAAAAAAAGGCAGCGCGGTAAGTTTGGCGGAAATGATATCGCTCGCCACACCATCGCTATCTTGCACACTGAACGTGAGCTCGCGACTTAAAAAATTTTTGTTACTTTCCGTTACATTTAATATTGCCTGATTATCTAAAGAATACGGGAAATTCTGCAACAGCTGATCTACTTTATAGTTGGTATAAAACTGTGCGCCCATGCCGACAAACGCAATCAAGGCGGCGAGAGTTAAGGTGATTTTTTTTCTTTTAGTCATACTATCTTCCGAGCAACATAAAATCGCGATAATAAATCGAACAGAAAAATTGACCGCGCTCTCCGGAAAAAGCGCGGTCGATATCAGAGACGTTTTTAGCCTAAAATTTTATCTAATTCTTGGCTTACGGCTTCTACTTTTTGCGTGCCATCCAAACGGAAATATTGCGTGTTACCTGCTTTTGCTTCGGCTTGGTAATAATCTACCAGCGGTTGCGTTTGTTTATGATAAACCGCTAAACGATCTAACACAGTTTCCGGTTTATCATCGGCGCGGATAATTAAATCTTCGCCGGTTACATCGTCTTTGCCTTCCACTTTCGGTGGGTTATAAACGATATGATAAGAACGGCCGGATGCTTGGTGTACGCGGCGACCGCTCATGCGTTCAACAATCACTTCGTCCGGTACGTCGAATTCTAAAACATAGTCAATTTTCACACCGGAATCTTTCAATGCATCCGCTTGAGGAATAGTGCGCGGAAAGCCATCTAACAGAAAACCATTAGCACAGTCAGGTTGTGCAATGCGGTCTTTTACCAACGCAACGGTTAATTCGTCGGGTACCAGCTTACCTTCATCCATCAACGCTTTCGCTTGTTTGCCCAATGCGGTGCCCGCTTTGATTGCCGCGCGGAACATATCGCCCGTTGAAATTTGCGGAATACCGAATTTGTTCATTATAAATTGCGCTTGCGTACCTTTTCCTGCGCCTGGTGCGCCTAAAAGAATAATTTTCATAGAAATCTCCATTAATCAATCGGATAAATAAAACCCGGCTAAGATACTGATAAAGCGAAGTGCGGTCAAATTTTTTGTGGCGTTTTCCGTAAAATTTGACCGCACTTTAATCGTATGAGCGATGCGGAATTTTTTATGCGACCCAAAGCAGCACCGCTAACAATTGCGGCGAAATAATTCGCAAGAACATGACGAGAGGGTAAACCGTTGCATATGAAAGCGAAGCAGCGCCGTTGTCTTCTTTCATTTCATTGGCGAAAGCGAGCGCGGGAGGATCGGTCATAGAACCGGCAAGTAAGCCGCAGATGCTTAAATAGTTCAATTTGGCGTAAAGACGGGCAATAACACCGACAATCATTAACGGAACAAAGGTGATGAAAATACCGTAGCCCATCCACTCAAGACCGGAACCGTTCACTAACGTATCGATAAAATTACCACCCGATTTTAATCCGACTATCGCCAAGAAAAGCACGATGCCGATTTCACGTAATGCCAAGTTCGCACTTGGTGGCATAAACCAGTAAAGTTTACCGATGCTACCGATTCGGGCAAGAATAAGCGCAACGACTAGCGGTCCACCAGCTAAACCGAGTTTTAGGGCAACAGGAAAACCGGGAATATAAAACGGAATAGAACCGAATAATACCCCCAAGCCAATCCCGATAAACACCGGTAACATTTGTACTTGCAGGAGTTTTTGTTGTGCATTCCCTATCACCGAAATGGCTTGATTCAATACATCGGTGCGGCCGACCATATGCAACACATCGCCGAACTGCAAAGAGGTATCGCCGCTTGGAACCAGTTCTACGCCGGCCCGATTTAAACGGGAAATCACCACGCCATATTTGGAATGTACGTTAAGAGCACGAATTTTCTTGCCCAGTACCTTTTCGTTAGTCACCACCACGCGTTCAGCTCGAATTTCCCCGCTGGCGGAAAGTACCGGCATATCCACTTCTTCACCGATAACAAGTCGCATTTTTCTTAATGCATGATCATCGCCTACCAAATGAAGCACGTCATCCAGATGAATTTCTGTATCCGCTTTCGGCACGATGACATTTTCGCCACGCTTTAAGCGGGAACATACGACATCCTCTTCCTCAAAACCGGGAATTTCAAGCAAGCCTAAACCGTCTAAATTATAGTTGGTCACTTTCACGGAAATAGTATGCAAACTTTCTTTGTCATAACCGCTTTCTTGATTAAAGCGATTAGCTTCCTCGTCAATTTTGATGTTAAAAAACAAGCGGATCAACCACATAACCAGTAAAATTCCGCAAATCCCGAAAGGATAAGCCATCGCGTAAGCCATCCCCATGGTTGACGTGGCATGGCTTAAACCGAGTTCCGTTAAAATTTGTTGTCCAGCACCGAGCGAAGGCGTATTGGTAATCGCACCGGAATAAATCCCCAAAGCGATGTCCAGCGGCACGCCAATGGCTTTGGTGAGTACGACAACGGAAACTGACCCCAATACCACGATTAAAATTGCTAACCCGTTGAGCTTTAAGCCCGATTTTCGCAAAGAGGCAAAAAATCCGGGGCCAACTTGAATCCCAATGGTATAAACGAACAAAATTAAACCGAATTCTTGAATAAAATGTAGTGTGTGAGAATCAAGAGCAATTCCGTATTGGTTGGTAAAATGGGCAACAATAATACCGCCGAACAACACCCCACCGATGCCTAAGCCCACCCCTTTAATCTTCCAATGTCCAATCCATAAACCTATCACGGCAACGAGGGCAAGAAGACTAATGGTGATTGCAATATCACTCATAGTAACCTCTTTATAACTAAATTTAACTAGGCGAAATTATAACAAGTTGATTTTTTAAAACCTGAAGGAAACAGAAAAAATGATAACTTCATCACATTTTTTCTTGCTTAATCATAATCACCGCCTAAAATTAGGCCGCATTGCTTAACGACTTCGCTGCTATGGCAGGACAAGTTTAATAGGTTGTTTTTGTGGCGGCATTTTTTGTTTTACGGATAAATTTATGGATTACGGACAAGAAGCGATAACTTCTCTCCTTTGGGTGCTACAAACCTTAGCGATTACCACATTGATCTTTAGCTTCGGTATTTTTTTATTAGTACGTTTTAGCCGTTGGGGCAAACAATTTTGGCAATTCGCCGGCGGTTATCTATCACCGAAACGAAGCGTTAAACCATTGTTGTTTTTCTTACTAATCGTGGCGCTGACCTTGGTGAGCGTGCGCATTAGCTTGGTGTATTCGGAATGGTACAACAATATGTACACTTCGCTGCAAGAATTTAACCAAGCGGTATTTTGGCAACAAATGGGGTTATTTTGCGTCATCGCAGCCTGTGCGGTATCCACCTCATTAGCAAGTTATTACATCGAACAACGCTTTATCATCAGCTGGATCGCTTGGCTTAATGATGAATTAACCAATAAATGGATGACAAACCGCGCCTATTACAAAACGCAATATTTATCCGCCAATCTGGATAACCCCGATCAACGTATTCAACAAGACGTTCAATCTTACGTAAAAACCACGCTTTCCCTAAGCACCGGCGTAATTGATGCGGTCACATCAATGATTTCCTACACTATTTTATTGTGGGGCTTGGCGGGACCGATGCTGGTGCTTGGCGTAGAAATTCCCCATATGATGGTGTTCTTAGTCTTCGCTTACGTCATTTTTACCACGTTAATCGCCTTCTGGCTCGGTCGCCCGTTAATTCATTTGAATTTCGCTAACGAACGGCTTAACGCAAACTATCGTTATTCCCTCATTCGCGTTAAAGAATATGCCGAAAGCATTGCCTTTTACGCCGGCGAAAAAGTGGAACAAAACCAACTTTATCGCCAATTTCGCGCGGTCATTAACAACATGTGGAGTATCGTGTTCAGAACGCTGAAATTTTCCGGTTTCAACTTAATCGTCAGCCAAATTTCGGTAGTTTTTCCATTATTAATTCAGGTCGGTCGCTATTTTGAAAAGCAAATCAAACTGGGCGATTTAATGCAAACCTTGCAGGTATTCGGCAAACTGCATACCAATCTGTCTTTTTTCCGTAACAGTTACGATAATTTTGCCGGCTACAAAGCCACACTCGATCGTTTAACCGGCTTCACTTATGCCATCGACATGGCTAATCACGAGTCGGAAACGGATATTCGAAACAGCGAAAACGATGTGATTTTCAAAGGCTTGAGCATTAAAAATCCATTCGGTCGCACGTTAATCAATAACGTCAATCTTACTTTGCCGCAAGGGGCAAGTTTACTGATTCAAGGCGATTCCGGTGTAGGCAAAACCACTTTATTACGTACGGCTGCAGGGCTTTGGTCTTATTCGCAGGGAACCGTATATTGCCCGCTGGATTCGCAACTTTTCCTTGCGCAGAAAAACTATTTGCCGCAGGGTGATTTGAGCACCGCATTGGCCTATCCGAAAAATTCAGCGGACATCGACCGCCCCTTGGCGGAAGAGATTTTGCGCAAAGTTCAACTTGGGCATTTAATCGAACGCTTGGAACAAGAACAAGACTGGACGCGCATTCTTTCTCTCGGCGAACAACAACGCTTGGCGTTCGGCCGTCTGTTGCTGCATAAACCCAAAGTCGCCTTTTTGGACGAAGCAACAGCCAGTATGGATGAAGGTTTGGAAGACGCCATGTATCGCCTATTAAAATCGGAGCTACCGAATATGACCCTCATCAGCGTAGGACATCGTTCCACATTAAAACGCTATCACCGTCAACAACTGCAAATTTTTGTCGACGGCAGTTGGACGCTCAATGAAATTTAGGCATGACCGCATGATCAACACCGCCCAATTACGGATCAAAAATAGCACCGCATTGAAGCTGCGTCCAATGCGGTGCTATTTTAGCAATAAAGCTGAGCGTGCTCTTTGTTCCAAAAATCATTCGATGAGCGTCACGTCAACCCGTTGCCGCTTGCTATGCTAACTGTAAAAAACTCGTGCATTTTCCGTGCTAAAAAAGCCGTAATCCTTGTAAAAGTGCTGTTATCGTCAGCGATTTTTTGGTACATTTAGCGCAATTTTTTTTTGCGTTCGACAACGAACAACTTTTCAACCAGCTAAATTTAACGGAATCATTATGTTATTCAAAAAAATTCGTGGTTTATTTTCAAACGATCTCTCCATCGACTTAGGTACCGCAAATACCCTTATTTATGTAAAAGGACAAGGTATTGTATTAGACGAACCCTCCGTGGTGGCCATTCGCCAAGACCGCGTGGGTGCGCTCAAAAGTATTGCGGCGGTGGGTAAAGAAGCGAAACAAATGTTAGGCCGCACACCGAAAAGCATCGTCGCAATTCGTCCGATGAAAGACGGTGTCATCGCCGACTTTTTCGTCACCGAAAAAATGTTGCAATATTTCATCAAACAAGTGCATAGCGGCAACTTTATGCGTCCTAGCCCACGCGTATTAGTCTGTGTACCGGCGGGCGCCACCCAAGTGGAACGTCGCGCCATCAAAGAATCAGCTATCGGCGCGGGTGCACGCGAAGTGTATTTAATTGAAGAACCGATGGCCGCGGCAATCGGCGCCAAACTACCGGTTTCCACCGCAGTAGGTTCAATGGTAATCGACATCGGTGGCGGCACCACGGAAGTGGCGGTAATTTCCTTAAATGGCGTCGTTTATTCTTCTTCCGTGCGTATCGGCGGCGACCGTTTCGACGAAGCGATCATTTCTTATGTGCGCCGCACATTCGGCTCGGTGATCGGCGAACCGACGGCAGAGCGCATCAAACAAGAAATTGGCACCGCATTCATCCAAGACGGCGATGAAATTAAAGAAATGGAAGTACACGGCCATAATCTCGCCGAAGGCGCGCCGCGTTCTTTCAAACTCACTTCCCGAGACGTATTGGAAGCGATTCAACAACCGTTAAACGGTATTGTCGCCGCGGTACGCACCGCATTGGAAGAATGCCAACCGGAACATGCCGCCGATATTTTTGAGCGTGGTATGGTGTTAACCGGCGGTGGCGCTTTATTACGTAATATTGATGTGTTACTTGCCCACGAATCCGGTGTACCGACCATCATCGCCGAAGATCCGCTCACTTGCGTAGCGCGCGGCGGCGGCGAAGCGCTAGGAATGATCGATATGCATGGCGGCGATATTTTTAGCGATGAAATCTAATTTATCATCAATCAAAGTGCGGTTAAATTAAACCGCACTTTTGTTTTGAGCATTTAGGAACTGGAATGAAACCGATTTTTGCTAAAGCCCCGCCACTGGGCATTCGCTTAATTCTTACAGTAATGGCCTCCATTGGGCTCATACTTACTGACGGGCAAAATTCTATGAGCCAAGCCCGCAGTCTGCTAGAAACGGCCGTGGGCGGTTTATATTATTTGGCAAACAGCCCCCGCAGCGTATTAGACGGCGTATCCGATAATTTAGCGGATACCGGCAAACTGCAAATCGAAAATAAAGTGTTGCGCGAGCAACTACGTGAAAAAAACGCTGATTTATTATTGTTGGATCAACTCAAAGTGGAAAATCAGCGTTTGCGTTTGTTGCTCAACTCTCCGCTACGTACCGATGAATACAAAAAAATCGGTGAAGTGCTAACGGCGGAAACCGATGTGTATCGTCAACAAATCGTCATCAATCAAGGAGAAAAAGACGGCGCTTACGTAGGGCAAGCGGTAATTGATGAAAAAGGTGTCATCGGACAAATTATTTCCGTCGGTGCAAACAGCAGCCGCGTATTATTGCTCACCGATGTCACCCATTCTATTCCCGTACAAGTGTTGCGTAACGATGTGCGCGTAATCGCCAGCGGTACCGGCCATACCGATGAGCTGACGCTTGATAATGTGCCACGCTCAGTGGATATTGAAAAAGGGGATTTATTGGTTACGTCCGGTTTGGGCGGTCGTTTTATCGAAGGTTATCCGGTTGCCGTGGTTCAAAACGTATCTCGCGACGGCTCGAATTATTTTGCCACCATCAAAGCCAAACCGCTCGCCTCATTAGAACGATTACGTTATGTGCTGTTGCTCTGGCCGAGTAATTCGGATATGTCGAAAGCGAAATCCATATCGCCGCAAGAAGTGCGCGAGTTAGTACAAAAACGCTTAGCAAGCCAATCCAATGAAGGCTCCAATGCGGTGCTCAAAGAGAAGGTCACCGATGAGGAAACACAACCGGAGGCCGGTAAGGAAATCATTGAGGAAATTCCGGCAGAAGCGCCGCAAGAAGAATCACCTACGCCGGAACAACAAAAACACCGGGAGGAGGACTAATGCAAATTCGTTTAATTTTGCAATGGACGACAATCCTTGTATTTTTCATCATCGCACTGGTGATGGAGCTCGCCCCATGGCCCACCGGTTTCCAAGTATTTAAGCCTGCTTGGTTGATCTTGGTACTGACTTACTGGATACTCGCCATTCCGAACAAAGTCAGTATCGGTGTCGCCTTTTTGCTCGGCGTTATTTGGGATTTACTGCTCGGTTCCACGCTCGGCATCCACGCCTTAGTATTATCCGTGGCGTTTTATTTCATTGCGAAAAATTATTTGGTACTGCGTAACCTGTCTTTGTGGTTTCAAAGTCTGTTGGTGATTATTTTCGTATTCTTCATCCGCATCGCTATTTTCCTTGTAGAATTATTTCTACACGACGCCGTCTTCAACTGGCAAGAAATCTTCGGCGCCGTCGCTTCCGGCATATTATGGCCGTGGGTATTTTTGCTTATGCGAAAAATCCGTCGAAAAGTGAGATTACATTAATCGACACTAAATTTCGAAGAATAAAAAAACCGAGTGCAAAATACGGCACTCGGTTCTTACTCTCCGGAATAGCTCAAAATTATTTTTTAATCACTATTCTCAACTCAATCAAAAATTATAGACTTTCGGTGAAAGTACGGGTAATCACGTCGCGTTGTTGTTCCGGCGTTAAAGAGTTAAAACGTACGGCGTAGCCTGAAACACGAATCGTCAATTGTGGATATTTATCCGGGTTGTTAACCGCATCTTCTAAAGTTTCGCGACGCAATACGTTTACGTTTAAATGCTGGCCGCCTTCCACTTTAACAGTCGGTGCAACGTTTACCGGCAATTCGCGATATTCGATTTGACCTAATTCGCTCACCGCAATCACTTGATCTTCGGCAAATTCCCCTTTCGCACATAAGCAACGCGCTTCGTTGGTATCACTGTCTAACAACCAAAATGAATTGAGTAAGTTGTCGTTCGCTGCTTGAGTAATTTGAATACCTTTAATCATAAAAGCCTCCTAATTGGCGTTTAAATAATCATAAAAAACTGCGCAAATTTTATCAAAAAATTCTAAGACTTCAAATTCTTTTGATAAAGAACAAGTTAGTTTTTTCGAACGCTTTTTAACCACATTGATCTAGATTAAATTATTTATTCACAATACATTTAAAATTACACCACTAATTAACATTTAAACTACATTTTGATAACAATTTATCTCCCCGACGCAATCCGATTTGGTTTATAATACCGCCATCAATTTAATTGGGAGCGGATTATGAAAACATGGACTGATGTCATCGGCCAAGAAAAACAACAGCCGTATTTTCAACACTGCTTACAACAAGTTCATCTCGCTCGCCAAAGCGGAAAAACTATTTACCCACCACAAGAAGATGTGTTTAACGCATTTAAATACACGGCATTTGATGATGTAAAAGTCGTCATTTTAGGACAAGATCCTTACCACGGTCCAAACCAAGCCCACGGACTGGCTTTTTCGGTAAAACCTGAGGTTGCCATCCCCCCGTCCTTATTAAATATGTATAAAGAACTCGCCGAAGATATTGCCGGTTTTCATATGCCGACAAACGGCTACTTGGTGAAATGGGCAGAACAAGGCGTATTGCTGCTTAACACCGTACTCACTGTGGAACGCGGACTGGCGCATTCTCACGCCAATCTGGGTTGGGAAACCTTTACCGATCGCGTCGTCGCAGCGCTCAATGAACATCGTGAGAATTTAGTGTTTTTGCTTTGGGGTAGCCATGCGCAGAAAAAAGGCCAAATGATCGACCGTACTCGTCACCTTGTCCTAACAGCACCGCATCCATCGCCGTTATCGGCGCATCGCGGTTTCTTCGGCTGCCACCATTTTTCCCAAACCAACGATTATTTAAAAGCACAAGGACAACAAGCAATTGATTGGCAAATTTAGTCCAAAGGAGAACAGCATGAGCGAAGCTTCCGCGCCCTCAAATAAAACAAAAAACCGTAAAAAAGGCTTATCTATCTTTATCTTATTACTGATTGTCAGCGGTATTTTGGCCGCATTTTATTGGCTCTTTTTTCTAAAAGATATAGAAAGCACGGAGGATGCCTATGTAGGCGGCAATCAAATTATGGTGTCCGGCCAAGTCGCAGGCAATGTGGCGAAAATTAACGTGGATAATATGGACAAAGTGCGAGCGGGCGACATACTTATTGAACTTGATGATACCAATGCCAAACTTAGTTTCGAACAAGCGCAAAGTAACCTCGCCAATGCGGTGCGCCAAATCAAGCAGCTTGAATTTACCGTGCAACAATTGCAAGCCGCGGTGAATGCCAATGAAATCACGCTTGCTCAAGCACAAGGCAATCTTAATCGTCGCGTGCAATTGGAAAAATCCGGTGCGATCGATCAGGAATCCTTCCAACACGCCAAAGAAGCAGTGGCGCTCGCCAAAGCCAACTTGAGTTCATCACAAAATCAGCTGGCGGCCAATCAGGCATTGTTGTTGGCTCGTCCGTTAATGCAACAACCGCAAATTCAAAACGCCGTCGCCGCCGTCAAACAAGCTTGGCTGAATTTGCAACGTACGCAGATTAAAAGCCCTATTGACGGCTACGTGGCGCGTCGCAGCGCCCAAGTGGGACAAGCAGTTTCCGTCGGCAGCCCGTTAATGGCGGTGATTTCCACCGAACAAATGTGGCTTGATGCCAACTTTAAAGAAACCCAACTCACCGACATGCGTTTGGGTCAGCCGGCCGAAGTTCATTTTGATTTGTACGGTAAAGATAAAGTCTTTCACGGCACCGTAGTCGGCATCGATATAGGTACCGGCAGTGCATTTTCTTTGCTGCCATCACAAAATGCCAGTGGCAACTGGATTAAAGTGGTGCAACGCATACCTGTGCGGATTCAGCTCGATGCCCAACAAATCGCCGAAAATCCGCTACGCATCGGTTTATCCGCCACCGTCAAAGTGAACGTAGCGAATAAAGACGGCGCCTTCTTGCGCGAAATCGACGCACCGCGTACGCACTACACCACCGACACGCTGCATTATGATGAAAGTGCGGTGGATAGCCTAATTCAATCCATTATCGAACAAAATCTGCATTAGGGGCGATCATGCAAGCTGCGACTCACGCCCCGATCAAAGGCGGCGCTTTGGTGTTACTCACCCTCGCTCTCGCCCTCGCCACCTTTATGCAAATATTGGATTCCACCATTGCTAACGTAGCGATTCCTACCATTGCCGGTGATCTCGGCGCATCTTTTAGTCAAGGCACTTGGGTTATCACTTCTTTCGGCGTAGCGAACGCCATTTCCATTCCAATCACAGGGTGGCTTGCCAAACGCTTCGGTGAGGTGCGCTTATTTTTGCTCTCTACCTTTTTATTCGTGGTCGCCTCGTGGCTTTGCGGCATTGCGCACAGTTTAGAAACGCTGATTATTTACCGCATCATTCAAGGCGCTGTCGCCGGCCCGATTATTCCGCTTTCACAAAGTCTATTACTCAATAACTATCCACCGGAAAAACGCGGTATGGCATTGGCATTTTGGTCGATGACCATTGTAGTTGCGCCCATTTTCGGCCCAATTATCGGCGGTTGGATCAGCGATAATATTCATTGGGGCTGGATTTTCTTTATTAACGTACCGATTGGTTTATTCGTCGTGCTGATTTGCTGGAAATTATTAAGCGGGCGGGAAACCGCTGTTTCCCATCAACCAATTGATACGATCGGCTTGATTTTATTGGTGCTCGGTGTTGGCGGTTTGCAATTAATGCTCGATCAAGGACGCGAACTGGACTGGTTTAATTCCAACGAAATTATTCTGTTTGCTATAACGGCAGCGATTTGTTTAACCGCGCTGGTGATTTGGGAATTGACCGACGAGAATCCGGTGGTGGATATTTCGTTATTCCGCTCGCGTAATTTCAGTGTGGGCTGCCTTTGCACCAGTTTGGCTTTTTTGGTTTATCTCGGCTCCGTAGTGCTAATTCCGTTATTGCTGCAACAGGTTTACGGCTACACCGCCACCTGGGCCGGACTTGCCGCCGCGCCAGTAGGCTTATTCCCGATTTTACTGTCTCCGCTAATTGGGCGTTTTGGCTATAAAATCGATATGCGTATATTGGTAACCATTAGTTTCGTGATGTACGCCGCGACCTTCTACTGGCGCGCGATCACTTTCGAACCGAATATGACGTTCGCTGACGTCGCTCTGCCGCAGCTCATGCAAGGGTTTGCCGTGGCGTGCTTTTTTATGCCGCTCACCACAATTACGCTGTCAGGGTTGCCACCGCAAAAAATAGCATCGGCTGCCAGTTTATTTAATTTTTTACGCACCCTCGCCGGCTCGATCGGCACGTCTTTAACGACATTTTTGTGGTATCAACGGGAAGCAATCCATCACAGCCAATTTACCGAATCTATTAATCCCTATAACCCGATTTCGCAGCAGTTTTATCAGCAAATGAATCACTTCGGTTTAAGTGATACACAAACCTCCGGCTACATCGCACAGCAAATTACTGCGCAGGGTTTTATTTTAAGCGCCAACGAAATATTTTGGCTTTCTGCCATTTGTTTTCTTGTGCTTTTCATTATCGTTTGGTTCGCCAAACCGCCTTTCGGCACCAAATCAAGATAAAACGCTCATCGATTTTAGCACCGCATTGAAGGCCCATAATTAGCGCTTTCCGTCCGTCCAAGGCGCGACCCAAAACAAGCAAAGCATACCGGGAATCGCGAAAAAGAAACAAAGCCAAAAATATTGATAATAGCCGAGCGCACTCACGGCATAACCGGACAGCATCCCCAAGCCTTTACTCGGCAATGCGGAAAGACTAGTAAACAGGGCAAGTTGAGTGGCGGTGTAAAGCTGATTCGTTTCACGCGCCATAAAAGCTACAAATGCGGCAGTGCCTAACCCTACGCCGATATATTCCGCCGCGATCACCACACCTAATTTCCACAATTCGGCCGAACCAATCGAATCGAAATGTCCGAACTCGGCTAACCAAATAAAGCCGCCGATAGTCACCATTTGCACTAAACCGAATAACCATAATGCGCGGTTAATGCCGAGTTTCAACATCATCACGCCGCCGGCAAGTCCGGACAAAATGCTCGCCCACAGCGAAGTGCTTTTCACGACCAACGCGATATCTTCTTTGCCAAAACCCATATCGTAGATGAATTTGGTTTGCAGCGTGGTGGCAAAAGAATCGCCGAATTTATACAGAAATAAAAATAGCAAAAAACCGATTGCTTGCGCCACGCCTTTGCGTTGGAAAAATTCTTGCAATGGAATCCAAAAGGCTTGGTAGAACGGTTGATCGAAACTCGGTGTGTCAATTTTAGGCTCTTTGGCAAGAAGCAGCGTCATAAAAATGCCCACCAGCATACATAGTGCGGTCCATAAAAACACCGTTTCCCAAGGATAAAGGGTCGCCAAATAAAGTGAGAGCCCGCCGGGAATCAAGCCCGCTACGCGATAAGCATTAATATGGATGGTGTTTCCCAAACCGAGTTCGCGATCGCTTAAGATTTCACGGCGATAAGCGTCTAGCACAATATCTTGCGTCGCCGAGAAAAAAGCGATGAGCAAGGCAATGTTCGCCACGACGCTGAGTTGGGTGAGCGGATCAAATAGGCTGATGGCATATAGCAAAATCAATAGTGTCGCTTGAGAAATCAAAAGCCAACTGCGGCGACGCCCCAAAAAACTCGGGAAATAGCGATCCAGTAACGGCGCCCAAAGAAATTTCAAGCCGTAAGGCAACATCACACCGGTGACTGCTCCGATAAGCTCAATGGAAAGATGTTTATCCGTTAGCCACACCGGTAACATTTGCAATAAGACAAACAGTGGCAAACCTGAACTAAAACCGGTAAACACACAAATTAACATCTTGCGCGTAAAAATTTGGGAGGAGAGGGAATTCGGCATAGAATACAGTCGATTTCGTAATTCAGACGTTTTCATTCATGACACGGGCAGACAGGAGGCGATTTCAATGCGGTGCTCATTTGGCATTACAATTTCGCGCCGCCTCACTCTGCTCCCTCTGTAATCCGTAAATAGAGGGAGCGAGAGTTATTTCGCCTCAATGAAAAAATGAGTCGTGGAAAAGTTAGTCTTTGTACCCTTTTGGATTATTTTTCTGCCAGTTCCATGTATCTTTCATCATTGTTTGAAGATCGCGCTGTGCCGTCCAGCCTAATTCTTTAGCGGCTAAACTTGGATCGGAATAACAGGTGGCAATATCACCCGGGCGTCGTTCGACCAATTTGTAAAGAATTTCGATGCCGTTGGCTTTCTCGAAAGCTTTCACCATATCCAACACCGAATAACCATGCCCGGTGCCGAGATTATAAATATGTAATCCGGCATCATCTTCGTGGCGTTGCAACGCCTTTAAATGACCAACGGCAAGATCCACCACATGGATATAATCGCGCACGCCGGTACCGTCGTGGGTATCGTAATCGCTACCAAATACGGAAAGTTGTGACAATTTGCCAATGGCCACCTGACTGATATACGGCAATAAATTATTCGGAATGCCGTTCGGATCTTCACCAATTAAACCGCTTTCATGTGCGCCGACCGGATTGAAATAGCGTAAAATCGTCATGCTAAATTGCGGTTCGGCTTTGGCTACATCGCGTAAAATTTGTTCCACCATGTATTTGGAAGTGCCGTAAGGATTGGTGGTGCCACCCACTTCGCAATCTTCGGTAATAGGCACCACTTTCGGATCGCCATAAACCGTGGCTGACGAACTGAATACGAAATTCCACACGCCTGCTTTTTTCATTTCTTGGATTAATACGATGGTGCCCGCTACGTTGTTCATATAATATTCCGCCGGTTTTTGCACACTTTCACCCACCGCCTTCAAGCCAGCGAAATGAATTACGGAACGAATGCGGTGCTCTGCGAAGATCTTTTGTAACAGTGCTCGATCTAAAATATCCCCTTGATAAAAAATCACCTCTTTACTGGTGATTTGTTTGACGCGCTCAAGGGATTTGGGCGAGGAATTGCAAAGGTTATCCAATACCACTACTTTTTCTCCCGCATTTAATAATTCCACAACGGTATGGGAACCGATATAGCCGGCACCGCCGGTCACTAAAATAGCCATTTAATGCTCCTTTATTGTTCGATTAATGGGCAAATTATAGCACTATTTTACCCACCAAAAAATTCTCTACTTTTACTGTACGTTATTCGTGCCTTACCTAGGAAACAAAAAAGGCATCCAATGGATGCCTTTCTTTTGGAATACATGGAATTAACGTTCGTCCCAACGTTTAATTGATTCCCGAATGACCTTTTTAGCTTCTTCCACATCGCCCCAATGAGTGACTTTGGTCGAACCGGGCTTTTTCAAAGCTTTGTAGTTATTGAAGTGGAATTCGATTTGTTTGATTAACTGCGCAGGCACATCGGAAAGACTGTTATACGCATTGCCGGTATCGCGATCATCCGCCGGTACACAGACGATTTTATCGTCCACTTCACCATCATCTACGAATTTCATTACGCCAATCACTTTCGCTTCAAGAAAAACACCGGTGGCAAGCGGTTGACGAGTTAATAACAAAACGTCTAACTCATCACCGTCTTCGTCTAAAGTTTGCGGAATAAAACCGTAATTGGTCGGTTTAGCGAAAATCGCCGGTTCGACGCGGTCTAATTGGAACGCCGCGACCTTACGATTCCATTCAATTTTGTGGCAACTGCCTTGCGGAATTTCGTTCACCACATTGATAATACCGGCATCCACATCGCCCGGCGTTAAAATTTGATTAAAATCAGCCATTGTTTTTCCTTTGTTTTATTGAGTTAAAAACGTCAGAAGTATAGCAGTTTTTGCTGAAATTTGCCGCACAAATTTTTAGCAAGAAAACTGTAGGCCAAGTTTAAAAATTGTAAATTGAGAGATTTATAACGAACCGCGATAGCGCAAAAAAACTTTTAATCTTTATGGATTTACTCGGCATTCCTTTTCTTTTTTACGCCCGCGGCAATCGTAGACAACGTTATTACTGGCGATAATTTTCGAGGAAGCGGGCTAGTTTTCCAATGGCTTCTTCCAATTGATTTACATAAGGTAACGTCACTACACGGAAGTGATCCGGTGAGTGCCAGTTAAAACCTTTGCCGTGCACCAACAATACTTTTTCTTGACGTAGCAAATCCAACACCATTTTTTCATCGCTGTGAATATTGAATTTCTTGATGTCAAGTTTCGGAAACATATACATTGCGCCCTTCGGCTTCACGCAACTCACACCGGAAATTTGCGTAATGAGCTCATAAGCCCGATTACGCTGTTCAAGCAAACGTCCGCCCGGTAAAATAAATTCGTTAATGCTTTGATAGCCACCCAGTGCGGTTTGAATCGCATGTTGCATCGGTACCGTTGCACACAACCGCATTGAAGCCAGCATATCCAAGCCCTCAATGTAACCTTTGGCATGCTGTTTCGGGCCATTTAAAATCATCCAACCTTGACGGAAACCGGCGACTCGATAAGCTTTTGATAACCCGTTTAAGGTTACCGTTAAAAGATCCGGTGCCAACGCTGCAATATGATGATGCACGGCACCGTCATATAAAATTTTGTCGTAAATTTCATCGGCGAAAATAATCAGATTATTTTCTCGCGCCACTTCCACGATTTGTTCCAACAATTCTTTACTATACACCGCGCCCGTCGGGTTATTCGGATTGATCACCACAATTGCTTTAGTTTTCGGGTTGACTTTAGCTTTAATATCGTCAATTGCCGGAAACCAATCAGCGTCTTCATCGCACAAATAATGTACCGCTTTCCCGCCGGCAAGCGTCACCGCTGCCGTCCACAACGGATAATCCGGCATCGGTACCAGCACTTCATCGCCTTCATTAAGCAACGCCTGCATGGACATGGTAATCAATTCGGATACGCCGTTGCCGATATACACGTCGTTTACTGTTGCCCCCTGAATGCCTTTAGATTGGTAATATTGCACAATCGCTTTACGCGCCGAATATAACCCTTTGGAATCGCAATAACCTTGCGCCGACGGCAAATTGCGAATCACATCCACCAAAATTTCATCGGGCGCTTCAAAGCCGAAAGGTGCAGGATTGCCGATATTAAGTTTTAAAATTTTATTGCCCTCCTCTTCCAAACGTAACGCTTCTTTATGCACCGGCCCGCGAATGTCGTAACAGACGTGTTCTAGCTTGTCGGATTTAGGAAATAATCGCATGGTTGTGTCCTTTTTTGTTATTTTAAATGAGAAATGTTCGCTAATTTACGCTGAATTTTTAACCTTGAAAAGATTTTGTAAAAAAATTTTTTGTCACTCGCAAAGTACGGTAGAATACGGGCTAATTTTTGTGTATTAAAAATAATTTACAATGGGCAATTTAAAGCAAGCCACAAAACGACTCAGTGAGCAAATTACAGATTATTTGCAGCAAAAACAAACTGTTCTTGTGTGTTTTCAAGTAAAAATCAACAATGTCGATTTGTTAGCCTGGTTAAAATCGCAAACAGCTTATCCGCAATTTTATTTGAATTTTCGCGATAAAACGAAAATTCTTGCCGCGTCGGGCAAGGTTCGCACATTTTCCGATTTAGACGCTGCACAAGAATTTATCGAACAATGCGATTATCCTTTAGTCGGCGGCTTGCAATTTCAAGGTTACGGACAATTTGTTTTACCGCAGTTTTTACTGCTGCAAAGTGAAAACAGCACCGCATTGAATTGTTTTGTTGAAGGCGCAGACTCGGCGAGCACCGCATTGGCGGCGCTAAAAACACTGTCGAACACAACACCGCTTAGCCCATTACCCAAACAAATCCCGTTACGCACAGAACGACGCGCCGACCGCCAAACTTGGTGCGATTGGGTTAATCAAGCGCTATTTGAAATCAGACAAGGCAAGCTCAGCAAACTCGTGCTAGCAAACGAAACCCGGCTACACTTAAAACAATCAATCAATGCCTACGATTTTTTAGGGGAAAGCGAAAAATACAATCAAGGCTGCTATCATTTTTTATGGGCAGAAAATCCAAATTCTCAGTTCGTCGGCTCAACGCCGGAACGCCTATTTGTGCGGGAATACAACTTATTTTTAACGGAAGCGTTGGCCGGCACCGCACCGGTTAGCGATGATCCGCAAGAAAATCAACGACAAGCAGATTGGTTGCTGCGCGATGAAAAAAATCGCAATGAAAATTGGTTGGTGGTACAAGATATTGCACAGAATCTGCGCGATCTAACGGAAACCTTTGAGGTCGGCGAGCTGGAACTCAAACCGCTGCGCAAAGTACAACATTTGCTGCGTAAAATTCGTGCCAACTTAGCCGCCCATTACCAAGATGCCGCTCTACTCAATGCGATTCATCCCACGGCAGCGGTATCCGGTTTGCCACAGCAACAAGCCAAAATGATTTTATCGAAAATCGAAACCTTCGAGCGCGGTTGGTACGCCGGTACTTTCGGCGTAATGAGCAAAACTGATGCGGAATTTTGCGTGGCGATTCGTTCCGCCTTCGTTGAATCGCACCGCATTCGTGTGTTTGCCGGTGCCGGTATTGTAGAAGGTTCACAACCGTTGGAAGAATGGCAAGAAATCGAACGTAAGGCTGCAGGATTAATCTCTTTGTTTGCTAAAAATTAATAATATATTATTTCCTTATCTTCCTCCGCTGGTGGGCAAAGAGCGGAGGAAATTTTCCCTCGGCCTTCGGCGGCATCCCGCGTAAACGAAAGGAGCGAAGAATACTAAGAATAACGGAGAAAAAGAAATGTCTGTAAGCGTGTTTAATCGTTGTTGGTCGAAAGTGATCTTAGAAACTTTGGTACGCCAAAGGGTTACTCACTTCTGCATCGCACCCGGTTCGCGTTCCACCCCATTAACCTTAGAAGCGGTGCGCTTACAAAATGCCGGTCGCGCCACTTGCTATAGCCATTTTGACGAACGCGGCTTAGGCTTTTTTGCGCTCGGCATTGCCAAATCCGTACAAGCGCCGGTCGCCGTCATTGTCACATCCGGTACCGCCGCCGCCAATCTTTATCCGGCCATTGTTGAAGCCCGCCAAAGCGGTGTCGATCTGGTAGTACTCACCGCAGATCGTCCGCCCGAACTATGGGAATGTGGTGCCAATCAGGCCATCTTGCAACAAAATATGTTCGGCGATTATCCCGTCGCCAACGTAAACTTGCCTAAACCAAACGCTGACTATTCCGCCCAATGGTTGGTTTCTTATATTGAACAAGCCGCATTCCGACAAAAACAACGACACGGCGTCATTCATATCAACGTGCCTTTTGCCGAACCGCTTTACGATACTGACGAAAGTGCGGTGGATCGCCATCCTTGGTTGCAATCGTTACACCGTTGGCTGCCGCAAAACAAACCTTGGGTGAAACACGAAGTATTGCAACAAGAAGTGATTCCACACGAAAATTGGGATCATTGGCGCACCAAACGCGGTGTGATTGTGGCCGGACGGCTGCCAACCGAACAAGCCATGGGCATCAACGCCTGGGCGACCGCAATGGGTTGGGTGTTGCTCACCGATATTCAATCCGGTGTAGAGCCTATGATGCCTTACGCCGATATTTGGCTGGCGAACCAAACCGTACGCGAAAAATTATTGCAGGCGGATATTGTGATTCAGTTCGGATCGCACTTTATCAGTAAACGAATAAATCAATTCCTGCAAGCTTTCAACGGGGAATTTTGGCTAGTGGAACAAAGCGACAATGCGCTAGATCCGTACCATCATGCACAAACTCGCTTTAACGCCAAAGCACATCACTGGTTGCGCGCCCATCCGCCGCTTCGCCAAAAACCTTGGTTATTGGAACCGCTTGCGCTGTCCAAATTCTGTGCTGGTTTTATTGAACAGCAAGTCGGTGGCAATTTAAACGAAGCCTCCCTTGCGCATCATATTGAACGCGTGTTGCCTTATAACGGCATTTTATTTCTCGGTAACAGTTTATTCGTGCGCTTGGTCGATGCACTGACCAAATTGCCGGAAGGCTACCCGATTTATACTAATCGCGGCGCCAGCGGTATCGACGGCTTATTGGCGACTGCTGCCGGCATCGCTGTCGGCTCCGAACAACCGGTCGTTGCAATGATTGGTGATACGTCTACGCTTTACGATCTCAACTCTTTGGCATTGTTCAAAAACGTCACTCAACCAACGATTATTTTTGTAATCAACAATAATGGCGGAGCAATTTTCGATATGTTGCCGGTAGACGAAGAAGTGAAAGATCGATTCTATCGCTTACCGCACAACGGCGATTTTTCACAGATCGCGGCCATGTTCGACATAAAATATGCCCATCCTTACACTTGGGCGGATTTAACTAGCGTGTTGAAACAAGCCTACGCGCGCCGTAAAACCACGTTAATCGAAATCAAAACCAATCCGAGCGATGGCAGCAACACTTACAAGCATTTAATCGAACAAATCAGTCACGCCGTCATCGGCGAATAAAAATAAGGGTACGGGCGCCATTAACGATTCTCATCGCGATGCGCCCTTTATTTTATGCTCAACGTTATTTTCCTACACGGCCTGCTCGGCACCGCATCGGACTGGCAAAACATCATCAAAAATCTCACGCAATTTCGTTGCATTGCATTAGATTTACCTTTTCACGGCGTGGCGCAAGAAATCGAAGTAACGGATTTTGACGAAGCCACGCAATACCTTGCCAAACAAATTTCTAATGCGGTGCTAAACGAACCTTACGTTCTCGTCGGCTATTCCTTAGGTGGACGACTGGCATTACATTATGCGTTACAATCGAAAGCAGACAAGGGCAAGCTGCGAGCAGTGATTTTAGAAGGCGCCAATTTTGGCTTGAAAACAGAACAAGAAAGGCAAGCGCGTTTATGCCATGACAAATACTGGGCCAAACGATTTGGCAATGAAGCGCCCGAAAGCGTATTGGATGATTGGTACCGGCAGCCGGTTTTCGCCCATTTAACCGAAGCTGATAGAACCGCCTTAATTCAAAAACGACAAGCCCAATGCGGTGCTAATATCGGCAACATGCTACTTGCCACCAGCCTAGCCAAACAGGCGGATTTCAGTCTGGAAGTACAATCAAACGCAGAAACATTTTTTTATTTTTGCGGTGAACATGATCGAAAATTCCAAAAACTGGCGCGAAATCTGCAGCTCAATCTCACCACAATTCCCCAAGCCGGTCACAATGCCCACGCGGAAAATCCAGAATTTTTTACTAAAGCGCTCGAAAAATTAATTTTAAAAATTGCTCAAACTTAGAAAAACACATGGGCTTTCGCCCATTTTTATTGATGAAATGCTTTTATTTTTCACATGAAGTGTATGAATGAAGACTTTATGCGCCAGTGCACCACGCAAGCTACAATAAAATCTGTTTGATACGATGATATGAATTTTAGTGGCTTCAATGCGGTGCTGAAAGCGCACCTCTCTGATTTAGAAAGAATAATAAGAGAAATCGCTGAATGTTCATTTTATAACAACATGGCGTTTCTCAAATCAATATTACCGAAAATTACCGAAAAAAGAAGGCGCATAATTATGCGCCTTGTGGTTATTATTCTTTCTTCAATAAGAAAATACCGTGTTCGGATAAATTCACATAAGCCTGTTTTAAATTCGCATTAAAATCTTCCGGTTTGCAATTTACCAATAAATCCTTACCCGCCCAAGATGCTATCACTTCCCAGTGATTGCCCATATAGACTGCGCTTTTAATCTCACAATGTTGCGCTTCGCTACCTTCCGCGGCAAGAAAAATTGCTTCCGGCCGAATACCTACAAGGCATGGACCATCCGGTAAACTAAATTGTGCCGCATCGGAAAGCGGAATACAGTAGCCATGAATATTCACCGTACCGTTTGCCAATTCGCCGTCAAAAATACTGGATTCCCCCATAAAATTGGCTAAGAACAAAGAGTTCGGACGTAAATAAAGCTCTTTTGCCGGTGCTTTTTGCATAATTTTGCCTTTATTCATCACGATGACTTCATCCGATACCGCAAAGGCCTCGGTTTGGTCATGGGTGACATAAAGGGAGGTGATACCTAGGCTTTGTTGCAGCTCACGGATTTTTTCCCGCATGGCACGACGTAAATTGGCATCCAAATTACTCAATGGTTCATCGAACAGTAACACTTTCGGTTTTAACACGAGTGCGCGAGCTAGTGCGACGCGTTGTTGCTGACCGCCGGAAATTTGGTCCACATAACGATCTTCAAATCCGGCTAAATCTACCAATTCCAAGGCTTCTTTCACCCGTTGTTTACGCTCTTCCTTGCTCACGTTTTGCATACGCAAGCCGTAGCCTACATTATCGCCGATACTCATATGCGGAAACAGTGCATAAGATTGGAACACGATACAAATATCGCGGTTTTGAATGGAAGATTTGGTGACATCTTCGCCATCAATGAAAATTTGACCGGAAGTCGGGCTTTCCAAGCCTGCCACTAAACGCAAAACTGTAGTTTTACCGCAGCCGGACGGACCAAGCAAGGTAACCATAGTGCCGCGTTTGATGTTTAAATCCAAATCGTCAATGACCACGGATTTACCAAAAGCTTTAGTGACGTTTTTTAATACTAAGAAATCATTACTCATATTTTTTACCTACAACTTAATTCATTTTTTTCGCTTTGGAACGGGAAATGCGGGTGTCACCGACAATCCAGTCGAAGAATAAAATAATCGCCATCATCACCACGATCAAGATAGAACCGTACGCAATGGCAATACCGTATTCACCATCTTCAACGCGGTTTAGGATATAAGACGTAGCGACTCGGGTATCGGCAGTAACTAAGAATACAATAGCACTCACGGTTGTCATTGCACGAACAAAACTTGTTACCAAAGCAGATAGCAAAGCCGGTTTCAACAATGGAAATACAATAAAACAGATTGTTTTAAACGAACTACCTTTTAATGAAAGAGAGGCCTCGTCCAGAGATTTATCTAATTGGCCTAACCCTGCTATGGCTGCACGCATTCCTATAGGCATATTACGCATCACCATGGACAGAATAACGATTAAGCCGGTACCGGTGATATAAATCGGCGCATCATTAAACGCAAGAATATAAGACACACCGGCTACCGTCCCTGGCACTGCAAAACAAAGCAATGTTAAAAACTCTAGTGTCTTCTTACCTTTAAATTCACGACGTACTGTAATGTAAGCAATTAATAAGCCAAATAATGCGGTAATAGGTGCAGCTGTTGCGGCAAAAATGACCGTTTGAATTAATGATGGCCAAGCTCCGTCACTGAAACCTTGCCCAAACAGGGTTATATAGTTTTTCAATGTTAACGTATAGTTTACGCCCCAGTTTACAGTGAAACTACCGTAGAAAATACTGCCGTAAAGCATTACGTTAAACACTACCCAAAACCCTAGAATAAAAGTGATGGTATATTTCATGGTAGTTGGTAATTCTTGTACATCACCACGATAAGATTTCCCTGATACCGTTGTGTAAGAACGGTTACCAATCCACCAATATTGGATAATGAAAATACCTAAAGAGAAAATTAATAAGATTGTCCCTAGTGTACTAGCAGAAGCGTAATCTAGTTGAGAACCCGCAATATAAAAGTATATTTGTGATGAAATTACGTCAAAACTTCCACCTAAAACCAATGGTGTACTAAAGTCGGCAATAGACTGAATAGCAACGACCAAGAATGAATTTGCTAAAGCTGGTTTCAGTAATGGAAAAATAATGTTGAAAAAGGTTTGATAGCGATTTGCTCTTAATGTATAAGAGGCCTCCTCAATTGAAGGATGAATTGACTTTAATGCGCCTTCCAAAATCATAAAAGACATCGGTGTTAACGCAAGTGTATGCGCAATCACGATGCCGGTGAAACCATATAGCCAGTTACTATCAAAACCTAAATATTCCACTAAATATTGAGTGATGTAACCGGATCGTCCCAACATTAAGGTTACACCCAATCCCACTACAAATGGCGGTGTTACGATAGGTAATATAGAAAATATTTTGCCTATTACAGCACTACGTTTAGCAATTCTTGTTGTATATAACGCAAATACTAAACCGAATGCGGTGGCGAGAACCCCAATCGTCCCAGCCACAGAGAGAGAATTCAGAATAATTCTAATAACATAAGGTTGTTTTACTATATCAATGACTTGTCCCGGAACAAATTCCGAACCTTTATAGAACATTGATATAAAAATTGCCAACGTTGGGTAAACAATAAAAAAGAAGATAAGCAGAATAATGCTAATTAACGATCCGATAATAAATTTATCGCTTTGCATTACCTTCATTTTAGCTAGCGCATTAGTAGAAATACCAATTAACGCTACAGTAAGAATAAAAATAGAATACCCTAAACTTATTTTTGCGATTGTCGCAGAAATCATAACAAACGCAAAAATAATACAGGATAAAATAAACTCAATTTTTCCTTGAGATATAACACCTTTCGTTTTCCATAAACCAGAAAATACAGGGATAAGAAAGAGTGAACCAAACCACATCCAACTAAGATTAGGCTGATACCACCCCATCGCTGCAAGTATTTCATCCGAAGTAGAATCAAAAATGCCGTAATATAACGCTAGTGATGGTAGGCAAATAAAGCCTACCATAGCGAACATTACCCAAAAGAGATTGGAATTGAGAAAATTATACTGCTTTCTCATAAAGCCTCCGTTTTTGGTAATAAATAAATTATTTATTTAATTTGACGTCACGTACCCAGCGATCAATTAAACCACTTCGCACATCGGAAGAACCAAATTTATCAAAGTCATATTTAATTAAATTTAATTCGTTTGACTTCAAAGCATAAGGAGAACCTTTAGCATTTACATTGGTTAAGATGTGATGAGATTGACCTTTTTCCCAAGAAAGTTCTTGGGATTCTTTAGACATTGCCCAATCCACAAATAACTGAGCGTTTTTTAAATTACGGGCATTTTTAATAATGCTTACGCCTCCTAATTCATAGCCTGTTCCTTCGCAAGGAACGACAATTTCAATCGGGGCTCCGTTTTGTTTCTCAAAAGAATAATTTTGCAAGAAACCGATTCCGACCGTTGTTTCTCCGCGTGCTAAGTTGTGTGCGGGTGCGGTGCCGGCTTTAGGGTATTGTGAAATATTTTTATCAAGATCTTTTAAATATTTGAATGCGGCGTCTTCGCCCCAAAGTTGGACAAATGTTGCAATCGCCGTATATGCAGTTCCAGCGCTTTGCGGGTCCGAAATTTGAACTTCATTTTTAAGTCTTGGATCTAATAAATCCTTCCAACATTTTGGCACTTCGGTAATACCCAATTTTTTCAATTTTTCGGTATTCACACCAAAACCTAGCACACCCATATAAACAACGGAACTGTAGTTACCTTTACGACGACCCGGATCTTTAAATTCAGGCATAACCTCATTAAGCATTGGAGATTGATATGCAGTTAATAAATCCATTTCAGCCGCTTGCGAGTGGGTATCAAAAGTACCGCCATACCACACATCCGCTTGCGGGTTATTGGCTTCCGCTTTCATTTTTGCCAAGGTACTGCCTGAGCTATTACGAACAAATGTGGTATTAACATCATATTTTTTAGCAAATTCTTGAACTTGGGTTTCACAAACTGAATTTTGTGCACTGCAATACACGACCAACCGACCTTCGGCCAGCGCCTGAGCAGGGAAGAATACACCACTTAATAAAGTTGCGGATGTAGATACGGCTAAGGAGATTTTTGAGAGTTTCATTGGAACACTCCTGTATTTTTTATTTTATGAACGCAAGCCTAGATGATTGCGTCATTAATGAAGATTACTGATAGAGGCAAATGTAATTTGCCCCTACAACGTTATTTCGCTAATTTAACCTCTTGAACCCATTTTTCAATTAAGGCTTTGCGTTGTTCGGTGGCACCATATTTCTCAAAGTCGTAATTGATCAGGTTCAATTTGTTTGGATCAAACGCGGTCGGAGATTGTTCTGCAGTGGTGTTGGTTAAGATTTGTAAGGATTCGCCTTGTTTCCATGCCAATTCCTGCCCTTCTTTGGATAACGCCCAATCCACAAATAATTTTGCATTATCAAGATTACGTGCACCTTTTAAGATACTCACACCACCTAATTCATACCCGGTACCTTCACAAGGAACCACTAGCTCTAACGGTGCGCCATTACGTTTTTCAAGGGCGTAATCATGTAAGAAGCCGATACCAATGGCCGTTTCGCCGCGTGCCGCATTACGAGACGGAGTGACGCCGGATTTAGTGTATTGGGAAACATTCGGATGTAAGGCTTTTAAGTAATCAAAGGCTTGATTTTCACCCCAAAGTTGTACAAAAGTTGCTAAGGCGGTGTAAGCCGTACCGGCGCTTTGTGGATCTGCAATTTGCACTTCGCCTTTTAAGCGCGGATCAGTTAAGTCTTTCCAGCATTTCGGCACCTCTTTAATGCCTAATTTTTCAAGACGTTCCGTGTTCACACCGAAACCTAAAATTCCCATATAAATGGCGGAAACATAGTGACCTTTGGTTTTTGCCGGGTCGCGGAAGCGTTCTACGATTTCATCAATATGTTTAGATTTGTACGGCTCGATTAAACCGAGCTCGGCAGCTTGGGCCTGTGGGTCAAACGTGCCACCAAACCAAACGTCCGCTTGAGGGTTATTTTTTTCTGCTTCCACTTTGGCGAAAGTGCTGCCGGAACCGTTACGAATAAAAGAGGTTTTGACATCATATTTTTCGCCAAAAGCTTTGGTGGTAGTTTCACATAAAATATTTGTGGCACTACAATACACTACTAAACGACCTTGCGCGTTTGCTGCAGTGGAAGACAATAAACCGACAGCTAAAAACGCGGTTGAAATTGAAAGAGAAATTTTGTTGAACTTCATAATACACACTCCTGTTGGATTAAAACGCCTAGATACTACTCGAAAACAAAAAACAATACCGTGATAACTCTCACAATTTTGAAAAGTAGTCCCGAAAATAAAGATGAAATAGACCATGCTTTTCTTTATAATTCAGCAAATTTTTACTTCTTCTATCAGGTTAAATTTATGCCGGATTCATCTTGTATCATCATTGCCATTACCGGCGCTTCCGCTTCCGGAAAAAGTTCCATTGCTTCCACTGTACACAAGGAACTGTGTAACGAATTAGGTTGCGAAGAAATCGGTATTATTGCGGAAGATAGTTACTATAAAGATCAAAGCCATTTAGCAATGAACGAGCGCATAAAAACCAATTATGACCATCCAAACTCGATGGATCGCGATTTACTGATTAAACATTTGCAAGATTTGAAAGCCGGCAAAGCGGTAGATGTACCGGTTTATAGTTATGTCGAACATACTCGAATGAACGAAACTACCCACTTCACACCGAAAAAAATCGTAATTTTAGAAGGTATTCTATTGCTCACGGACGAACGAATACGCCAACAAGCGAATATTTCCGTATTTGTGGATACCCCGTTAGATATTTGTTTTATTCGTCGTTTACAACGCGATATGGAAGAGCGCGGTCGCTCACTCCAATCCGTCATTGAACAATACCGCGCGACTGTTCGCCCGATGTTCTTGCAATTTATTGAACCGTCAAAACAATATGCGGATATTATCATTCCGCGCGGCGGCAAAAACCGCATTGCAATTAATATGTTAAAGGCTCAAATCTTACATTTACTGGATCAAAAATAGGAGAAATCATGCGTCTTTGCGACACCGATATTGAACGCTACTTGAATGATGGCATTATTTCTTTAACGCCGCGTCCGGATAACGACAAAATCAATGGTGCAACCATTGATGTACGTTTGGGAAATTCCTTTCGCGTGTTTCGTGAACATTCCGCACCTTACATTGATTTAAGCGGCCCGAAAGATGAAGTGTCGGCGCAGCTGGAATCGGTAATGAGCGATGAAATTATTATCGGTGACGATGAAGCCTTTTTCTTACACCCCGGCGTGTTGGCGCTTGCCACCACTTTGGAATCGGTAAAACTACCGGCGAATATTATCGGTTGGCTAGACGGGCGTTCTTCTTTAGCGCGTCTGGGCTTAATGGTACACGTCACAGCGCACCGCATTGACCCGGGTTGGGAAGGAAAAATCGTATTAGAGTTTTACAATTCCGGTAAACTGCCGCTGGCTTTACGCCCAAATATGATCATCGGCGCGCTGAGTTTTGAAGTATTAAGCGGAGCGGCCGCGCGTCCGTACAGCAGCCGTAAAGATGCCAAATACAAAAATCAACAAAATGCCGTCGCCAGCCGTATCGGCGAGGACAAATAAATGAAAAAGATCGCACTAAGCCTGTCGATCGTGGTAGTTGCGATCTTTGCGTTTTTTTATGTTCAACTTCAACAAGCTAAAAGCTTACTCCTTGAACAACTTGCACAACACGATATTTCGGTAAAATCCCTTAAAGTCGGTTTAATTCCACAGCCTCATTTTTCCATTGAACAATTAAATTATCACACGTTTTCCTTAACACAAACCAAAGGGAAAGTGGCGTTTTTACCTTTGTTTGCGGGCGATGTAAAACTTGAAGAGCTCACCATTGCACAAGCGAAATTAACTCAAAACGCAACAAACAGCGCCCAAATAATGATGCGTTTTGCTAATATTTCTCTAAATAAATTATTCACAAAAGAAATTCTGTTTAGTGGTGCGAATCTTATTTCGGTTGAACTGGCAAAACCAATTTACGGCAAAACGACAAAATATACTTTTACCTTTAATAAAGCCAGTCTCGCCCTTCATCAAGATCGTGAATCGCTGTTGCAAATTGACGGAGCAAAACTAAACGAACAGGCGCTCGATTATATCGAAATTCACGCCGATTTTTCTAAACCGCAAAAAGTATTAATCGGCTACATCAAGCCGATTTGCACAACGAATTGCCTTGCGGTATTGAAATTCAACGGTATCGCGCAACAAAGTACGGTTAATTTTTCCGGTAAAAATTTTCCGACAGAACGGTTGCTCACATTACTTAATTTACCCAAAGCGCTCACCGGCACAACGGATTTTAACATTCGACTGGCATTTAATAATTCGGAATTAATCCAAGGAACATTTGATTTTAATGCGCGTGATGGCGAAATTTTAGGTATGAACTTATTAGACTTAGCCACGCAATATTGGCCCATAAACTACCGCGACGATTTATCGAAGAGACGAATGAGCACCGCATTCGAACGGCTTGATTCTCAACTTTCCTTAGACAACAATTTGCTGCGCGTGAATAAATTTAATCTAATAACACCCGAGCTTTTAGGCCGAGGAAACGGTTTGATTAATTTACATACCATGCAATGCGATGCAATATTAAACTTATCATCTACCGATGAAAAATATAAAGATTTCACCTTGCCAATTCGTTTTTTCGACAGTTGTTATTCCCCACAATATAAAATTGAATTTAACAAATTTTTTAGAAAGCAATTAAAAGATTTACTTAAAGAGAAATTAAATTAATGTTTAAAAAAATCGAATCCATTCAATATTGGCGTGTAGCGGTAATGGCTTGCGCCGCTTTTATTTTTAATACCACGGAATTCGTACCGGTTGCGTTATTAACCGATATCGCACAAAGTTTTGAGATGCAGACCTCGGAAGTCGGATTGATGATTACGGTTTATGCTTGGACAGTGTTGCTCATGTCATTACCGGGAATGCTGTTTACCGGAAAAATGGAACGTAAAAGCTTGCTAATTAAGCTTTTTGTAATTTTTATTATCGGGCATCTCGTTTCGATTATAGCGTGGAATTTTTGGATTTTGCTCATTGCGCGAATGTGCATTGCATTAGCACACGCCATATTTTGGTCGATTACGGCTTCTTTGGTCATACGCATCGCACCGAAAAATAAGAAAACCCAAGCTCTCGGTATGCTTGCCATCGGTTCTTCGCTGGCTACGATTTTGGGCTTACCGCTGGGCCGCATAATCGGCCAATTCGTTGGATGGCGTGTCACTTTTGCTGTAATTGGCATATTAGCGTTAGCTGCGATGTTCTTAATTATTCGCCTTTTGCCGAATTTACCAAGCAAAAATGCCGGTTCCTTGGCAAGTTTACCGTTATTGGCGAAACGCCCGTTATTGATCGGGATTTATATTACCACCCTCATCCTTGTCGCGGCGCACTTTACCGCTTACACCTATATCGAGCCGTTCATGATTCAAATCGGGCAATTGGATCCTAATCTCGCAACCATAATCTTGCTCGTTTTCGGCGTTTCCGGCGTGATCGCCAGCTTACTATTTAATCGCCTATATCGCTTCGGTCCGACTCAATTTATTCTCGGTGCGATGAGCTTATTAGTCGTTTCGCTCGCGCTATTGCTTGTCTCGGCAGATTACAAACTCACCATGTTTACGCTCGCTTTTATTTGGGGAATCGGCATCGCTTGCATCGGACTTTCGCTACAAATGCGCGTACTGCAATTTGCACCCGATGCGACAGATGTGGCCACGGCTATTTATTCGGGCATTTTTAATGCAGGGATCGGTGGCGGCGCCTTGCTTGGCAGCCAAATGATGCGCCACATCGGACTTGAATATATCGGCTTTGCTGGTGCGCTCACGGCCATCGTCGGACTCGCCGTCTTTGTGTTCGTTAATGTACGTTATCACGAACAAAACGGCTAAAAATCCCCGGCATGAAACAAATGCGCAACATGCCCATATCGCGGCTTTGACGAATCGTTCGCCAAATATAAATTTCACTCTCCAAAATAGCACCGCATTGGAACGGCTTCCAATGCGGTGCTATTTCAATACGGCGCCATTTTTAAAGAAGAGAAGCAATAACCACTGCCACGCCTGTATCAAGCGCCCCAATTAGAAACCTTTTAGCGGTCAACATGAAAACAAGCTATCAATTTGCCGTCCGGATATTGCTCCAATTTCGGTTGTGCTTCCCGACATTTTTCCGTGGCTTTCCAACAGCGCGGATTAAAAGCGCAACCTTGCGGTGGATTAATCGGGCTAGGCAATTCACCGGTTAATTTTATGCGTTGGCGGCGTAAATGCGGTGATAAACGCGGCGTGGCGGAAAGCAAAGCCTGCGTGTAAGGATGCTGCGGATTTGCAAAAATTTGCTCGCTCGAGCCTTGTTCCACACAACGTCCTAGATACATCACCATTACTTCGTCGGCAATATGTTCCACTACGGAAAGATCGTGTGAAATGAACACATAAGAAAGTCCGAGTTCAGACTGCAAATCCATCATCAAATTTAGCACTTGCGCACGCACGGACACATCCAGTGCGGAAACCGGTTCGTCCGCCACCACGATATCCGGCTCAAGCATTAAGCCGCGCGCAATAGCGATTCTTTGCCGTTGACCGCCGGAAAACATATGCGGATAACGGTCATAAAATTCCGGCCGCAAACCGACTTTTGCCATCATCAACAGGACTTTTTCTTTGCGTTCTTTAGCAGAAAGTTTGCTGTTAATAATAAGCGGTTCTTCTAAAATTGAGCCGATTTTTTTACGCGGATTAAGCGACGCATAAGGATTCTGGAAGACGATTTGAATTTTTTTGCGGCGCAAGGCTTTTGTCGCCTTATCTTTTTCTAAAAAATTATGCCCGTTGTAATAAAGCTCACCTTCCGTTGGCTCTTCAATCATGGTGAGTAAGCGCCCGAGTGTCGACTTTCCACAACCGGACTCCCCGACAATAGCAAGAGTTTTACCTCGTTCCAACCGGAATGAAATGCCATCTAAAGCCTTCACTTGCTGCGGTTTGGCGAACAAGCCTTTTTTTACCGGATAATACTTTTTTAAGCCGACAGCACGTAAAAGCGGCATCTCGGACAATGGCGCATTTCCTTTGATTTCGATCGTCATCGTTTATTCTCCTTGATACTCCACCGGTTTGCCTTGCGCATTCAACGGCGTATGGCACTTCACTTTGCGCATTCCAATGCGGTGCTGTTTCGGCTCTACGCGACGACAATGCTCGGTGGCATACGGACAACGCGGGTTAAGCAAACAACCGGTCGGGCGATCATAACGTCCGGGTACTACGCCGGGAAGCGATGCCAAACGCGCCTTGCCTTCGGCAAATTCCGGCAAGGAATGCAACAACGCTTGCGTGTAAGGATGTTTCGGTTCACGGAAAATCTCTTCCGCGCGACCTTCTTCCACCACTTGTCCGGCATACATCACAATAATGCGATGCGCGGCTTCAGCCACGAGCGCTAAATCGTGGGTAATTAAAATCAACGACATACATTCTTTTTTCTGTAAATCGAGCAATAAATCCATAATTTGCGCTTGAATTGTCACATCCAAGGCGGTGGTCGGTTCATCGGCGATCAATAATTTAGGCTTGCACGCAATCGCCATCGCGATCATCACGCGCTGGCTCATGCCGCCGGACAATTGATGCGGATACGCATCAATACGGGATTCCGGATCGGGAATGCCGACTAAACGTAACAATGCCAAAGCACGTTCGCGTCTGGTTTTTCGGCTTCCTCCCTCATGCGCTTGCAAGGCTTCCATAATTTGAAAACCGATGGTGTACGCGGGATTAAGGCTGGTCATCGGGTCTTGAAAAATCATTGCTACGTCGGCACCAATCAGTTGACGTTTTGCTTTATCATTAAGCTTAAGCAAATCTTGATTTTCAAAAGTTAATTCTTCAGCGAATACTCGTCCGGGGAAATCAATTAACCCCATAATTGCCAAGGAACTTACCGATTTACCCGAACCTGACTCGCCGACAATACCCAGCACTTCGCCTTGTTCCACCTGATAACTAATGTGATCCACCGCTTTAAAAGGTGTGTTTTTATCGCCGAAATGAACAGAAAGTTCTTTTACATCTAATAATGCCATTCTGTTTTCCTATTGTTTAAGTTTCGGATCAAGCGCGTCACGTAAACCGTCGCCCATTAAGTTAAAAGCCAGTACAAGAGATAAAATCACCAAGCCGGGAATCGTTACCAGCCAGTTCGCCGCCTGCATAAAACTGCGCGCTTCAGATAGCATCGTGCCGAGTTCCGGTGTCGGCGGTTTCGCCCCGATGCCCAAAAAGCCAAGTGTCGCCAATTCTAAAATCGCGTTGGAAATCCCCATCGTCATTTGTACGATTAACGGCGCCAGGCAGTTCGGCAAAATCACAATAAACATTAACCGTAAAACGCCTGCACCTGCAACTTTAGAAGAAATCACATAATCGCGATTTTTTTCATTCATTACCGCCGCACGAGTTAGGCGCACATAACTAGGAATGGAAACCACTGCAATGGCTAAGGTGGCATTTGCTAATGAAGGCTCTAAAATCGAAACCACGACAATCGTCAACAGCAAATTCGGAATAGCAAGCATAATATCGATCAGACGCACAATCACCGTATCTAACACACCGCCGTAATAACCGGCAAATAAGCCAAGGCCGGTACCTAAAATACAGGACAGCAGCACAATCACAAGACCGGCAAAAACGGAAATCCGCGTACCATAAATAATGCGCGAAAAAATATCGCGGCCGATATCGTCGGTACCGAGCAAATATGCGGGATTGCCACCCTCATACCAAGCGGGCGGCAGTAGCAATGCGGTGCGATTTTGTTCCGCCGGATCAAAAGGCGCGATGTACGGCGCGAAAATACTGACGAGCGCGATGAAAAGAATAAAAATTAAACCGATTAACGCCCCGCGATTTTGTTTAAAATAAAACCAAAATTCCTGCAAAGGCGTTCTTGGCGTTAAAATTGAAGTCGTGTCTGCCATCATTTCTCCCAATTAATGACGAATACGCGGATTCACCACGCCGTAAAGTAAATCAATAGTCAAATTCACCGCAATAATAATAGTGGCAATAATCAATACCGAACCTTGCAACACCGGATAATCGCGCGCGTAAATCGCATCAATAATCCATTTACCAATACCCGGCCAAGAAAAGATCGTTTCCGTCAGCACCGCACCGGAAAGCAGTTGCCCGACAATCAGTCCGACTACCGTCACCACCGGAATCAACGCATTACGCAAAGCGTGCACAATCACGATACGGGAGTAACTTAAACCTTTCGCTTTTGCCGTGCGAATATAATCTTCGCCCAATACTTCAAGCATCGCCGAACGGGTCATGCGAGTAATAATCGCAAGCGGAATCGTACCAAGCACAATGGCCGGAAGAATTAACGATTTCAGCGCATTTTCAAACGCGCCGGGTACACCGGAAAGCCAAGTATCAATCAGCATAAAACCGGTCGGCGTATCGATCCAAAAATCATTTTCTAAGCGTCCGCCTTGCGGCAAACCCAAGAGCGGCGAAACGTATAAAATCAGAATCAACCCCCACCAGAAAATCGGCATAGAATAACCGGTCAGTGATACAGCCGTTACCGTATGTGAAATCCAGCTCTCTTTTTTTATCGCCGCAAAAGTGCCGAAAATAATGCCACCCAGTAACGACCAAAACAGCGCAAAAAACGCCAATTCCGCCGTTGCCGGAAAAAGCGTAAAGAATTCCGAAATGACAGGTTGCTGAGTGCGAAAAGACGAACCGAAATCTCCTCGAATCACATTGCCGATGTAATTGAAATATTGCTGATACAAAGGCAGATCAAGGCCAAGTTGATGCATCATTTGCTGATGAACTTCCGGCGTTAAACCGCGCTCGCCCATCATAATCTCCACCGGATCGCCGGGAATAAAATGAACAAGGGCAAAGGTGATAAAAGTAATCGCAATGAAAGTAGGAATCACCATTAAAATACGTTTGAAAATAAATTTAAACATTCAATCACTCAACAAATAACAAAAAATGCGGTTAAAAATTGACCGCACTTTTCTCTTCAACATCAATGGGAAACATTAAAAACCGCCAGATTCTACCGTACTTGTCGGTATTTTTCCAAATTACCTGTTGTTATCAATCATTCCTTTTCGGCATATCGTAACGCCGAAATAAGCGGTATTACGTAATCAATATGAAGTCGATTAGCGTAGCGATTAATCAGAGAATTGACGAGCGATTGTAAGCCGGCTGAACGCTTGTCGAAGGATTCGTTGAAAGGTAAAAATAGCACCGCATTGAAAGCGCCTCCAATGCGGTGCTGTTTCCGCCAAAAACCGACAAGCGAGTTAAAATTATTTCACGTTAGCCGGAACAAGCATGATTTAATACAGGGTAAAATTACCGCACTTTTTCCAATTTCGCCAAATGCGCAATTAACCACTTAATTCCCTGCGCTTGGAATGCGATTTGCAGACGCGTGTTATTATCCGAACCTTCCACATTAATCACCGTGCCGAAGCCGAATTTCTCATGTTTCACTTTTTGTCCCATTTTCCATTCGTTTTCGTTTGGATTTGAATGAGACAGCGAACCGACTTTCGCCAAATTCATCGCACGTGTCACCGTGCCACGTAAACGAATTTCTTGAATGCATTCTTGCGGTAACTCGGCAATAAAACGCGACGGCAAATGGCGTTCTTCTTTCGCATACAAACGACGACTTTCGGCATAAGAAATCGTCAATTTTTGTTTTGCGCGCGTAATCCCCACGTAAGCCAAACGGCGCTCTTCTTCCAAACGACCCGGTTCTTCAAAAGAACGAAAACTCGGGAACAGGCCTTCTTCCACCCCCACCATAAACACGCGTGGAAACTCTAATCCTTTTGCCGAATGCAACGTCATCATTTCCACACTGGATTGATGCGGTGACGCTTGCTCTTCGCCTGCTTCAAGGGAGGCGTGGGTTAAAAAGGCGGTGAGATCCGTCATTTCTTCGGCTTCATCAGGTTTTACAAATTCACGGGTTGCACTCACCAACTCTTCCAAGTTTTCAATCCGTACTTCTCCCTTTTCGCCTTTTTCTTGCTGATACATATCGTATAAACCGGAATGTTTAATCACAAAATCCGTTTGGGCAAAAAGTGGCATTTCGGCAGTGTCAAGTTGCAAAGAATTAATTAATTCTTGGAATCGTAATAATGCGGTGGAAGCGCGCCCGGTCAGCCTATTTTCTTGTGTCGCCACTTGTACCGCTTGCCATAAGGTAATTTGGCGTTCGCGCGTGAGATGGCGCAACACTTCTAACGTACGCTCGCCAATACCGCGTGTCGGCGTATTAATCACGCGTTCAAATGCCGCATCGTCTTGGCGATTATTAATCAAACGTAAATAGGCTAAAGCATCTTTGATTTCTTGGCGTTCAAAGAATCGCATTCCGCCGTAAATTCGATAAGGAATTTGGCAACGAATCAAGGCTTCTTCAATCACACGCGACTGGCTGTTACTGCGATAAAGCACCGCGCAATCGTCTAGTTTTCCGCCGTTATCCACCCAATCTTGAATTTGCGAAGCCACAAATTTAGCTTCATCTAATTCATTGAAGGCGGCGTAAATGCCCACAGGCTCGCCTTTTTCACCGTCCGTCCATAAATTTTTACCGAGGCGATCGCCGTTGTTGGCAATCAATTCGTTCGCACTATTTAGGATATTGGCGGTAGAACGGTAATTTTGCTCAAGTCGAATGGTTTCTGCTTTAAAATCTTTCAAAAATTTTTGGATATTTTCGATCTGCGCACCGCGCCAACCGTAAATGGATTGATCGTCATCGCCCACAATCATCACATTGCCGGTTTGTCCCGCCAGAATTTTGATCCATTGATACTGAATTTTGTTGGTGTCCTGGAACTCATCCACCAAAATATGTCGAAAGCGCTGCTGATAACGCTGTAAAATCAACGGTTTTTTATTAAACAATTCATAAGCGCGAATTAAAAGCTCGGCAAAATCCACGAGGCCGGCGCGATCACAAGTATCTTGATAAATCTGATAAATCTTAATCCATTCGCGTTCTTGGCGATCGTTAAAATCTTCAATTTCGTGCGGCCGCAAACCCTCGTCTTTTTTATTGTTGATGTACCAACAAGCCTGCTTCGGCGGAAACGCTTTTTCGTCGTAGTTGTGCAGTTTTAACAAACGTTTTAACAAACGCAGCTGATCTTCCGAATCCAGAATTTGGAAATCTTGCGGCAACCCCACATCTAAATGATGCGCGCGTAACAAGCGGTGCGCGATGCTGTGAAAAGTGCCGATCCACATACCAAATAAGTTCGTTTGAGAATACTTGCCCAAGGTGGTTTGAATGCGGTGCCGCATTTCAGCTGCAGCTTTGTTGGTGAACGTTACCGCCATAATGCTGCCTTCGGAAATATTTTCCACAGCGACAAGCCATGCAATTCGATGGGTCAACACACGGGTTTTACCGCTCCCTGCGCCCGCCAACACCAAATAATTGCCCGGCGGCACGCCGACCGCTTCCCGTTGTTTATCATTCAAACCGTCAAGTAACTCGGAAATGTCCATTTTGTTTATTTTATCTGTGTAAATTTACAGGGGATTATAGTGATATTTTGCCGGTTAGACAATGAGGAATTCGTCGTCCGCGGACGATTTTGGTGCTTAATTGATGCCTTCTTACGAATCTGCAAAGCACATCGGAAAAGGCATTGTCGAACATAAAAAATAGCACCGCATTGGAGCAAGTTCCAATGCGGTGCTGTTACGCGATACAAACGCCGGAAGTTTATTTCCGGATCGCCGCCGTTTCATTTTAATCTTCGGAAAATCGCACTTTAGCTTCAGCAATTGCTTCAGCGACGCGCAACGGCGAAACGCCGCCTTTGGCACAACGTTTATTCAAGCAAGATTGAAGTGAAAGAATTTCGTACACATCATCACCCACGACTTCACTGAATTGGCGGAATTCCGGAATAGTTAAATCTTCCAAGCCTTTGCCTTTTTTAATCGCGTAAACCACGGTTTCGCCCACGATATGATGCGAGTCACGGAACGGTACACCTTTTGCCACCAAATAATCGGCAAGCTCCGTTGCATTAGAATAGCCTTTTAACGCCGCTTCACGAGTGCGTTCCACATTTACTTTCAATTCGTCTAACACAAAGGTCGCCATATCAACGCAATCTTGCCACGTATCTAAAGCGTCAAAAATGCCTTCTTTATCTTCCTGCATATCTTTGTTATAGGCCAACGGCAAACCTTTTAAAGTCATTAACATACCGGTTAACGCCCCCATTACGCGGCCTGCTTTGCCGCGGATTAATTCGCATGCATCCGGATTTTTCTTTTGCGGCATTAAGGAAGAACCGGACGTAACGCGATCGGATAATTCCACGAAATTTGCTTCGCCGCTATTGAAAATAATCATATCTTCTGCAAAGCGGGAAAGATGCGCCATACTTAATGCAGCGGTTGAAAGTAATTCGACGATATGATCGCGGTCGGACACGCTATCCAGGCTGTTACGCGTCGCGAAGGCAAAACCCAAATCTTGTGCCAGCGCCTCGCGATCTACCGCATACGCCGTACCGGCAAGCGCGCCGCTACCAAGCGGGCAGCTGTTCATACGTTTGTACGCATCGGCCAGACGGCCGTAATCGCGTTCAAACATTTCTACGTATGCCATGCACCAATGTGCAAAAGTAATCGGTTGCGCACGTTGCAAATGGGTGTAACCCGGCATCACAGCATCTTGCGTATTTTCCGCAGTTTGCACCAAATGACGTTGCAAATTGCGGATGGAATTTTGCAATTCAATTACGCGCTCTTTGCACCACAATTTGATATCAAGGGCTACTTGGTCGTTACGGCTACGGCCGGTATGTAATTTTTTACCCAAATTGCCTACTTTATCGATGAGTTTACTTTCCACCCAGCTGTGAATATCTTCCGCATCGTCTTGCAAAATCGCTTGCGGATTCGAGCGCACTTCAATCAATAATTCGTTTAACGCTTGCTCCAACTGTTGTTGCTCTTCTTGCTTCAGTACATTCACTTTTACCAAGGCTTTTGACCAACCGATAGAACCGGCAATATCTTGTTCCGCCAAACGGAAATCAAAACGTAATGAATCGTTAAAATCTTTAAAACGCTTGTCTGCAGCCTGCGTAAAACGTCCACCCCAAAGTGCCATAATATTTCCTCTATGTCTTATATGCGACCGCCCAAACGGCCAAGCAAAGTAATTATTTATTACATTATTATGCATAAATATGCACAAATCAAGTTTTACTTCAGAAAATAAAAAACTTCCTCAAAATCTCCCTCGTTGCATCATAAAAATGCCTGATTTTTTTATAACAAGAACTAGACACTACGCGGTTTTAGTGATACCTTACGCACCACTTTTTGGACGCCGGTCCTCCATTCATTCACTCAACTCTCATTCATTCCAACGATTATTCATTATGCATTTAACAGAACTTAAAAATATGCCTGTTTCCGATCTCGTGAAACTCGGCGAAGAGCAAATGGGCCTAGAAAATTTAGCGCGTTTGCGCAAGCAAGATATTGTCTTTGCCATTTTAAAACAACACGCAAAAGGCGGTGAAGACATCTTCGGCGGCGGCGTATTGGAAATTTTACCGGATGGCTTTGGCTTCCTCCGTTCGGCGGACAGTTCCTATTTAGCCGGCCCTGACGATATTTATGTCAGCCCAAGCCAAATTCGTCGCTTCAATTTGCAAACCGGCGACAAAATCGAAGGAAAAATTCGACCGCCGAAAGAAGGCGAACGCTATTTTGCCCTCCTCAAAGTAGATCAAGTCAATGACGACAAACCGGAAGTTTCCCGCAGCAAAATCCTTTTCGAAAACTTAACCCCATTACATGCCAATTCCCGTTTAAAAATGGAACGCGGCAACGGCTCTACGGAAGATTTAACTGCCCGCATTTTAGATTTAGCCTCTCCGATTGGGAAAGGTCAGCGCGGTTTAATCGTGGCACCGCCAAAAGCGGGTAAAACTATGTTGCTGCAAAATATCGCACAAAGCATTACGCACAACTACCCTGATGTCGAACTTATCGTATTATTGATCGATGAGCGCCCAGAAGAGGTAACGGAAATGCAACGCTCCGTAAAAGGCGAAGTGATTGCTTCCACCTTCGACGAACCGGCAACCCGTCACGTTCAAGTGGCGGAAATGGTAATCGAAAAAGCCAAACGTTCCGTCGAACACAAAAAAGACGTGGTCATTTTGCTTGACTCCATTACCCGTTTGGCGCGTGCTTACAATACCGTCACTCCGGCATCCGGTAAAATTTTATCCGGTGGGGTGGACGCCAACGCGTTACATCGTCCAAAACGCTTCTTCGGTGCGGCGCGTAACGTGGAAGAAGGCGGCAGCCTAACCATTATCGCTACCGCGTTAGTGGATACCGGCTCAAAAATGGACGAAGTAATCTTCGAGGAATTTAAAGGCACCGGTAACATGGAATTGCACCTATCCCGTAAAATCGCGGAAAAACGCGTGTTCCCGGCAATCGACTTCAACCGCTCAGGCACCCGTAAAGAGGACTTGCTCACCGCCCCTGATGAGTTACAAAAAATGTGGATTCTACGCAAAATCCTTAATCCGATGGGCGAAGTGGAAGCGATGGAATGGCTCATTGACAAACTTGGCATGGCCAAAACTAACGAAGAATTTTTTGAAATTATGAAACGCTCATAATTCAAAACACAAAAGAAAAATAACTGTACGGCCTCTGCATAATTAGCCGCATTTAATTAGAGGATCGGGCGCTGTAATCCAGTACTCGATCCTTTTTGTTTAGCTTGGTATGCCTGTAATTCTCGGTCAGAAAAATCAAATCGGTTTTAGGCTTAATCTTGTGGCCGATTGTTTTCTTTAATTTTCAAAGTGTTTCTAGCTTAAGCGATAGGCATAATTTTGAAATGATGTGATGGTCGCACAAAGCGGAAAATTACACTCACAAAATAGCACCGCATTGGAAGCAGCTCCAATGCGGTGCTATTTTGGAATGCCAATCCACGTTCCGACTCAAAAGCCGTTTTTACATATTTACAGCATTCAGTTGAGCTTTAAGCTTACATTTTGAAAAAAGCAAAGGTCACTTTTTACGAATGAGACACCGTGGAAAATAAATTAATTACCAACACGCCGGCAATAATTAAGCCGATGCCGATGAGGCCCGCCGTATCAATTCTTTGCCCAAAGACAAAATAGGCGGCAAGCGTAGTCAAAACAATGCCCACACCTGACCAAATCGCATAAACTAAGCCGACCGGTAGCATACGGAAAACAATGGAAACCAAATAAAAAGATACGGCATAAAGGCCTAACGAGCTGACCGTCGGTAGCGGTTTGGTAAAACCGTCGCTTAGTTTTAGTAAATTGGTTGCGACGATTTCCAGACAAATGGAGAACGCGAGTAAAATCCAAGGGTTCATTGATTCCTCATAAAAGAAAAGTCCTCATAAAAAAAGAGGCGCAATCTGCGCCTCTTCCGCTTAAACAAATATGTTCTTAACAATCTTGTTTACCAAATTCGGCTTGACGAAGAATATTGCGTACGGCTTCGTCAAATGCAACAAGCACTTGTTCGGCATGTTTCGGATCGCTACCGCGGGCGTCGAGGTAGAACTTGATTTTCGGTTCCGTACCGGACGGACGGGCGATGAGACGACTACCATTTTCCAGCACGAACACCAGAATGTCACTTTGGCGATCAGTTTTGGTGTGATCGATAAATTGCGCCACATTCACACCGCCGATTACACTCGGCGGATTATTGCGAAATGCGCTCATTAATTTGCCAATTTCAGACAGATCGCTTACGCGAATAGAAATTTGTCCACTTACATAAGCGCCGAATTCTTTGGTGAACTCCGCCGCGTAATCCGCCAAGGTTTTGCCTTGTTTTTTCAGATTACGGACTAAATCCAAGAACATGATGGCGGCGGAAATGCCATCTTTGTCGCGCACTTTATCCGGGTCCACCAAATAACCGAGGGCTTCTTCAAAGCCGAATAACAAGCCTTGCACTTTACCGATATATTTAAACCCGGTGAGCGTTTCTTGTGATTCAAAACCATAACGTTTGGCAATTTCCGCCAGCGCAGGCGAGGAAACTAAGGAGCAAGCGAATATGCCTTTTTTGCCTTGCGCATGATATTGTTTCGCCAAATACCAGCCTAAGAAACAACCAACCACATTGCCGTGCAACGGTTTCCAATTGCCTTGCGCATCAGGCACAGCCACCGCCAGTCGGTCGGCGTCGGGATCATTCGCGATAATAAATTCGGCGTTGTTTTCTTTTGCTATTTTAATCGCCAAATCCAACGCGCCTTTTTCTTCCGGATTAGGGAAGTTGACGGTCGGGAACGTACCGTCCGGCCATACTTGTTCGGCAACAATATGCGGTTGCGGCAATCCTGCTTTTGCCAAGGTTTTGCTCAACACTTCGTAACCCACACCGTGCATGGCGGTATAAACATAGTTAATATTTGCTTGTGGCTCTTTGGCGAGAGAGGCGGTTTTTGCAATATAGGCATCCACTACGGTGTCGTCTAATACCACATATTCCTGACTGCGCGGTAAATCTTTAACGCTACCGGCGGCGACCTTATCAATTAGCGCCGCGATTTGTTGATCTGCCGGTGAAACGATTTGCCCACCGCCGTTCGCTTTGCCTAAATACACTTTGTAACCATTATCTTCCGGTGGGTTATGGCTGGCGGTGACCATCACACCGGCGGTAGTGTCGAAATATTGAATGGCGTAAGCCAGTACCGGTGTCGGTAATTTACGCGGTAATAAATAAGCTTTGATACCGGCACCTGCCATAATTTCGGCGGTATCGCGCGCGAACACATCGGAGTTTTTACGTCCGTCGTAGCCAATCACAATGGAAGGTTGTTGGTCGTATTCTTTTAAGAACAATGCCAAACCGCCGGCAGCCTGCGCCACCAACACACGGTTCATACCCATGGAACCCGCTTGCAAACGACCGCGCAAACCGGCGGTACCGAATTGTAAGCGTCCATCAAAACGCGCCTGTAATTCCGTTTCCGCTGCTTTATCACCCGCTTTCGCCGCATCTAAAAGTGTGTTTAACTCTGCACGGGTTTCTGCATCAGGATCTTGATTCAACCAATTTTGAGCTATATTAAAGAGAGTTGTCATAGTTCACCTTCCTAAGTTAAAAGACAATTACGAATTGCGGATAGACTAGCGGAAAAACGGCAAAATTTAAACGCCTATTTAGTGAAACTTTGATCTAAATAATACTTTTCGTACCGCCCATCGCTGATAAAAAACGGCATTCGATTTTCTCGTATGCCGTTTCTTGCAAGCCTTGATTTTACCGGTTCCAATGCGGTGCTCACAGCAACAGTGCCGAGCCCCATTTGATAATATCAAAGAAGAATTTGTTCTGGTTGGTGGCAATGCCGTCGCCACTTTTCTTCGAGGTACCGTCTTCGTTTTTGCTGTCATCCACCATGCCGTCTTTATATTGGCCTTTCACCACGTCCAAATCGTCGCGCGCTTGGCTGCGAAGAACCTGACAGGTTTTCGCCTCTAAGGGCTCAATTTCGCCCACTTCGGTGCGGAATTTTTTGAATTGGTAGGTGGCGTAATTCATAGATTTTTCATCTTGTTGAATGATTTTCACATAATCTTCGCCGATGATTTTTTCCAACGGATAGAAAAATACATATTGCGAATGGATATAGCTGTCTTCTTTGGCAAAATGTTGTTGTTGAATGCGCGTTAAATTTGGATAAATGCACTGTTCCGCTTGCTTGCTGGCAATCGCCCAAAGTTTGGCGTCTTTGTCGGAAAGTTGATAATCCGCACCGGCGAATTCGCCGGGAATCGGCGATTGCGACCCGCCAAAAAGACTACAAGCAGCAAGTAATAAACTCATTGTGAATGTCGCGATATATTTCATTTTAAATCCTTGTTTTTTTCGAATGGCCGAAATTCTAACAATAAGCGAAAAAGAGATAAAGCGCGAAATGAATTTAGTTTTCCGAATCCACCGAATTTCCGCTATAATGGCCGCGTTTTTTTGTCTCAAATTAAAAGGTATTCTCATGCAAAATCCAAAAGATGACGTCCTTTACGCCCCTGTCGAGTGGGTTGATCACAGCGAAGGTTACAGCGACATTCGTTATCACAAATCCACCGACGGGATCGCGAAAATCACCATCAATCGTCCGGAAGTGCGTAACGCATTCCGTCCTCAAACCGTGAAAGAAATGATCAATGCCCTTTCTGACGCACGTTTTGATGAAAAAATCGGCGTTATCGTGCTTACCGGCGAAGGCGAAAAAGCGTTCTGTTCCGGCGGCGACCAAAAAATTCGTGGCGATTACGGCGGTTACAAAGACGAAAGCGGCGTGCATCATTTAAACGTATTGGATTTCCAACGCGATATTCGCACCTGCCCGAAACCGGTGGTAGCGATGGTAGCGGGTTACGCTATCGGCGGCGGCCACGTATTACACATGCTTTGCGATTTAACCATTGCGGCAGACAACGCGATTTTCGGTCAAACCGGTCCGAAAGTGGGCTCATTTGACGGCGGTTGGGGCGCAAGCTATATGGCGCGCTTAGTCGGCCAGAAAAAAGCACGTGAAATTTGGTTTTTATGTCGTCAATACAATGCGCAAGAAGCCTTAGATATGGGCTTAGTCAATACCGTCGTGCCTTATGCTGATCTTGAAAAAGAAACCGTGCGTTGGTGTCGCGAAATGTTGCGCAACAGTCCGATTGCGCTCCGTTGCTTAAAAGCCGCATTGAACGCGGATTGCGACGGACAAGCGGGTCTACAAGAATTGGCCGGTAACGCAACCATGTTGTTCTATATGACCGAGGAAGGACAAGAAGGCCGCAACGCGTTCAACGAAAAACGTGCGCCGGATTTCAGCAAATTCAGACGTAATCCTTAATTCATATTTCAAAACGCGGTTAAAAATCTTCAGGAATTTTCGGTACTATACTGCATCGGTACTATGCTGCAAATGCACAAACTCTCCGAATGAAGTATGAGTTCAAGTCACAAAATAGCACCGCATTGGAAGCCGCTTCAATGCGGTGCTGTTTTATGAGGTCATTTCAGCCTTGTGCAACAGCTACGTAATTTCATAAATTTTGACTGCCTTTATGTTGGGAGAAAGCCATGGCAAACAAATCTTTCAATCTTTATCGCTATTCCATTCCCGTCGATAGCCAACTCATTCTCGGTGATCGTTTTCTTAAGCGTCGCGAAGGTTTATTAGTGCGCGTCAGTTGCAGTCGTGACGGCTGGGGCGAAATCGCGCCCTTACCCGGTTTTAGCGAAGAAACGCTCGAGCAAGCACAACAACAAGCCATCAAATGGCTGACAAATTGGCAACAGGCGAGTTGCGACGCGCCACGCGTCCCCTTGGATGGTACTTATCCATCCGTCGCTTTCGGCATCAGTTGTGCGATGGATGAAATGAAAGGTTATTTAAAAGAAGCGGCAAATTTTAATACAGCACCGCTTTGCTACGGCGATCCTGATGAACTTTATGCCGAACTGGCCGCCATTGAAGGTGAAAAAGTCGCGAAAATGAAAGTCGGTATGTACGAAGCCAATCGTGACGGTTTAATTGCCGATATGTTTTTAGAAGCCATTCCCGATTTACAATTGCGTTTAGACGCCAATCGTCGTTGGACATTGGAAAAAGCGCTGCAATTTGCGGCTAAAGTGAAGCCCGAACATCGCGCTCGTATTCAATTTTTGGAGGAACCTTGTAAGAGCACCGCACTGAGCCTGCAATTCGCCGCGCAAACCGGTATTCCCGTGGCATGGGACGAAACCTTACGCGACCCAAATTTCGATATAGCGACACTGGCAGAAAATCGCCCTTACTTAGCGGCAATTGTGATTAAACCAACGCTAATCGGTTCCATCGAACGTTGCGTGGCATTAATTAATCAAGCGCGCGCATTGGGGCTCAATGCGGTGCTCAGTTCAAGTATTGAAAGCAGCCTCGGTTTAACCCAATTGGCACGCCTGGCGCAACAATACACACCGAATGTGACGCCGGGTTTGGATACCCTCGACTTAATGGCGTATCAAGTGCTTCGCCCATGGCCGGGTTCGACTTTGCCGTTAATTGATCTTGATTCCGAATTTATCACTAAAATTATCTGATTCGACCACCGTTTGATTAAAAATCAGTATAATCCTCAAACCTAAAAGGAAGAGAAAATGTCGCAAAAAAACCGAATTTTGCTGCTAAATGGCCCGAATTTAAATATGTTGGGCGCGCGCGAGCCGGCTCATTACGGCAGTTTATCGCTTGCTGCGATTGAATCAAATATGCAAGCGTTGGCGGCTCAAAACAATGTGGAACTTGAATGTTTTCAAGCTAATAGCGAAGAAAAATTGATCGATAAAATTCACCAAAGTTTTCAGCAAGTTGATTTTATTTTAGTCAATCCGGCCGCTTATACTCATACCAGCGTAGCATTGCGCGATGCGTTGTTAGCGGTATCAATTCCATTTGTGGAAATTCACTTGTCCAACATTCATAAACGCGAGCCATTTCGTCACCATTCTTATTTTAGCGATGCGGCGCAGGGCGTAATTTGCGGATTAGGCGCCAAGAGCTATGAATTCGGCTTTTTATTTGCATTGGATTATCTTGCGAAAAAACAAGAAAATTAGGTATTTTGCGCCAAATTCATAGAATTTTGTCGCAATTTGGCTAAATTTAAGGTAATCTCTTGCGGCAAAAAAAGTTTCTGAATGACCGCATTTTTTCATGCTTTATCGTAATAAAAATGCGGTCAAAAATTTCATTATTTTTTAGGAAAAACGTATGGACATTCGTAAAATTAAAAAACTCATCGAGTTAGTTGAAGAATCCGGCATTACCGAATTAGAAGTGCAAGAAGAAGAAGGCACGGTGCGTATTAGCCGCGCCGCACCTACGACGCTACCGGCTGCGGTTCAATACGCCGCACCGGTTGCCGCGCCGGCACCAACAGCCACACCTTCATCCGCCGTGCCGGCGGCGCCGACTCCGACTCCTGCAACAGATGAATTATCCGGTCATCTCGTTCGTTCTCCGATGGTGGGAACTTTCTACCGTAGCCCAAGCCCTGAAGCCAAGGCCTTCGTTGAAGTGGGACAAAGCGTAAAAGTCGGCGATGCTCTTTGCATTGTCGAAGCGATGAAAATGATGAACCGCATTGAAGCGGACAAAGCCGGCGTCGTGAAAGCGATTCTGATCAACGACGGGGAACCGGTTGAATTTGACGAACCGTTAATCGTTATCGAATAATCCTATCAATTATCTAAAATGGCGGCTTTCCCGCCATTTTTTAACAAGCGGAATTTCTTATGTTAGAAAAAGTTGTTATCGCCAATCGTGGTGAAATCGCACTGCGAATTTTGCGCGCCTGCAAAGAATTAGGCATTAAAACCGTTGCGGTACATTCCACCGCAGACCGTGAATTGAAACACGTTCTACTTGCCGATGAAACCGTATGTATCGGTCCTGCCCAGTCATCCAAAAGTTATTTAAATATTCCGGCAATTATTGCCGCAGCCGAAGTGACCGGCGCTGACGCCATCCATCCGGGCTACGGTTTCCTTTCCGAAAACGCTAACTTCGCCGAACAGGTAGAAAGTTCCGGTTTCATTTTTATCGGCCCAACCGCCGATGTGATCCGTTTAATGGGCGACAAAGTATCCGCCATTAACGCCATGAAAAAAGCCGGTGTGCCTTGCGTGCCGGGTTCCGACGGTCCGTTAAGTTCCGATATTAGCAAAAACAAAGAAATCGCCAAACGTATCGGCTACCCGATTATTATTAAAGCCTCCGGTGGTGGTGGTGGTCGCGGTATGCGCGTGGTGCGTAGTGAGGATGCCTTGGAAGAATCCATCGCGATGACCAAAGCGGAAGCCAAAGCCGCATTCAATAACGACATGGTTTACATGGAAAAATATTTGGAAAATCCACGCCATGTGGAAATCCAAGTGTTAGCCGATACCCATGGTAATGCTGTGTATCTTGCCGAACGTGATTGTTCCATGCAGCGCCGCCACCAAAAAGTGGTGGAAGAAGCGCCTGCGCCGGGCATTAGCGAGGAAGTGCGTCGCGACATCGGCTCCCGCTGTGCAAAAGCCTGCGTAGAAATCGGTTATCGCGGTGCAGGTACCTTTGAGTTCCTGTATGAAAACGGCGAATTCTATTTCATTGAAATGAACACCCGTATCCAAGTAGAACATCCGGTGACCGAAATGATTACCGGCGTGGATTTGGTGAAAGAACAATTGCGCATCGCTTCCGGCTTACCGATTTCCTTTAAACAAGAAGACATTAAAGTGAAAGGGCACGCCATCGAATGCCGTATCAACGCGGAAGATCCAAAAACCTTCCTCCCTTCTCCCGGTAAAGTGGCACATTTACACTCCCCGGGCGGCTTGGGCGTGCGTTGGGATTCTCATATTTATGCGGGCTACACCGTTCCACCGCATTATGATTCAATGATCGCCAAACTGATTACTTATGGCGATACGCGTGAAGTGGCGATTCGTCGTATGCAAAACGCGTTATCGGAAACCATCATTGACGGCATTAAAACCAACATCCCATTGCATGATCTAATTTTAGCAGACGAGAACTTCCAAAAAGGCGGTACCAATATCCACTATTTGGAGAAAAAATTAGGCATGCACGATTAATCATGCTCAAACAGGAAAAACGGCTTACCCAAATTACCCAAAGTAAGCCGTTTTGTTTTCAATGCGGTGCCAATCTGCAAAGACGGCGCGTTCAATGCGGTGCTAATTGAGAGGTTCAATTTTCGCCTCAAGAATCTTTACGAAGGCGCATCAACTCACCGCAAACGATTACAAGCTTAATAAAAGCCAAAAGATAAAATGCACGGAGCAAGCCTCAAGGCTTCGGGAAAATCGCGCCTAAGCTGATCGCTTTTTGCGCGCCCGTTACTTCCGGCACATTGCCGGATTGATTGTGCATTCGACGGTAGGCCAACCAAGCGAAGGCAGCCGCTTCCACATAATCCGGATCCAAGCCGAAATCACGCGTCGTGCTAATTTGCCATGGTGTTAAATGCTCGGCAAGACGTTGCATCATCAATCTATTTTTTACGCCGCCACCACACACCAGCAAGCGTTTGGCCAGTGGCGTATCAATGTTTTTCAAGTTGTCAGCAATGGTGCGAACGGTAAACTCCACCAACGTAGCTTGCACGTCTTGCGCTGCAATCGGCAACGAAAGCGCGCTTGATTGTTTACGCGTTTTTTCGATTTTGGCCTCCAACCAAGACAAATTGAAAAGCTCGCGCCCGCTACTTTTCGGCGCGCTCAGCCGGCAAAAAGGTTCGTCTAATAGTTCGCGTAATAATACTTCGTTCAATTTTCCCATCGCTCCCCAGGCGCCGTTTTTGTCGTAAGAGACGCCTTGATATTTTTCGATCCATTGATCCAACAAGGTGTTGCCCGGGCCGGTATCGAACCCCATTACCGGGTGATGCGGAATCAGCAACGAAACATTACTGATGCCGCCAATATTCAACACCGCCGTAGCGAAATTCGGATCAAAAAATATCGCTTGATGAAAAGCCGGCACCAAGGGCGCGCCTTGTCCGCCGAAAGCCATATCTTTACGCCGGAAATCCCCCACAACGGTGATACCGGTGCGGGCGGCAAGCAAATTCATATCGCCGATTTGCATGCTAAAGGGAAACTCGCCGTGCGGTGCATGCCATACCGTTTGCCCATGGCAACCGATAGCACGGATTTGCCCGGCTGAAATTTGATGGGTCTGTAAAAAACGATTTACGCAATCGGCATATAGTAAAGCGAATTGATGATCCAATTCGCCTAATTGTTGCAAGGTAGTTATGCCGGAGCGCACCAATGCGGTGCTGTTTTCGCGTATCGATTGCGGCATTGGTGTGAAATCCGTTGCGACGCACATTAGTTGCGACGAGGCAAAATCCAGTAGCGCCAGATCTACGCCGTCAAGGCTGGTGCCGGACATTATGCCGAGATAATATTCCGTGTGCATGTTAATTTAACGCGTAAGGCAAAGGTTGAACGGCAAGTGCGGTTTCATCTTGCGCTAAACGAAAAACTTGTGTCGGATCGATGTCATTATTCAGCACCACGAGCAGCCACAACAGGCCGTCTAAATTCACCGCATTTATGATACTGCCGGTTTTACGCCAATTGGACTCAAGCCGCATTTCGATTTCGTCGCCAATTGCCGGCAGCGTTTGAGTTTTACCTTTTAAAATAAACATTGCACGTTTATTGGCACCGCGATATTTTGCACGTGCCACCGTTTCTTGCCCGATATAGCAACCTTTAGTGAAGGAAACGGCTTGCTCAATTGCCTGTAAATTTAACGCTTGTGGAATAAATAGGTTTTGCGTCGCCGCGCTTAAATTCGGTAGTCCCGCTTGAATATCCGCGCTTTCCCATATTTTTTCATCCGCATTGAAATTAATCGGCAAAGCACTTTCGTTTAACAAAATTGCGCGCTGTTCATCGATTTCCAGCGTAAAACGCGGTTCGATTTTGCCGCATTTTTTGCCGATCAAACCGACGATTTGCCAATCGCGCAAATCAAAACTGATTTTGGAAAACACCGCATATTTTTTCAGCGCATCTAAGGCACTCGGCAACAAGTCTTTTTTTATCAACAAAAAGAACTGCTCGGAATCGACCTTCAACAAACGAAAAATCGCGTTCATTTTACCTTTCGGATCACAATGGGCGGCAAGCGTATTCGCGCCACTTGGTAAGGCGGTTAGGTCGGTGGTAAGTTGACCTTGTAAATATTTTTCCGCGTCCGCACCGTGCGCTTCAATAAGCTGATATTGATCAAGTCGAATGAATTGGGACATGCCGTTCTCCTATTCTAAATTTTGAATTTGCTCGCGCATTTGTTCGATAAGCACTTTGAGTTCCACTGCCGAAGCCGTAATGTCCGCATTAATGGATTTAGACGCCAAAGTGTTCGATTCACGATTGAGTTCTTGCATCATAAAATCCAATTTGCGTCCCACTGCACCGCCTTTTTTCAGAATATTGGCGGTTTCTTTCACGTGCATTTGCAGACGATCCAATTCTTCCGCCACGTCCACGCGTTGTGCCAGTAAAATCATTTCTTGCTCGACGCGTTGCGGATCAAGATTAATTTGCGCCTCTTCGAAACGTTGCAACAAACGCTCCCGTTGCCATTGCAAAACCGCCGGCATTTGCGCACGCACTTTATCCGCTTCGATGGAAATAGCGTTTAAACGTTGTTGAATAATGCCTTGCAATTTCTCGCCTTCGCGGCTACGCATAGCAATGAAATCATGCAGTAGTTCGTCAAAAGCCAGCAATAAATCTTGGCTAATGACGTCCAAATCTTCTTCTTGAGCTTCCACCACGCCGGGATAACGCAACACCTCGGTGAGATTAATCTCGCCTTCGCCCGCTTGGGCTTTAAGCCATCGCAACGATTGAATCACTTGATCGGCGAGTTCCTTGTTTAAATTCAGCACCGCATTGGCGGACTTTTTGCTTTCGATGCGTAATGCACATTCGATTTTGCCGCGTGTTAAATTTTGTCGAAGTTTTTCGCGAAGGGTATTTTCTAAGCTGCGGAACTGTTCCGGCAAGCGGAAATAATTTTCTAAATAACGTTGATTTACGGAACGCATCTCCCACACTGCATCGCCCCAGTCTTTTTTTATTTCAAGGCGCGCAAAGGCCGTCATACTATAAATCATAAGCTCTCCTCATCTTTTGTCTTAATTGATTCGGCATTTATTGTAGCGATCAGGCAGGGGAAAAGAAATATTGAGTTAGCCCGCAAAACTCGCAAACCATCCCAAATTTGCCCCAACTTGTGCCGCAATGTTTAAGACGCCGAAGAGGATAATAAAGCCGATCATAAAATTGCCGCCATACACTTTATAACTCGCTTGCGGGAATTTTTGACGGCTGGCACGCACCAGTAAAGCCGGCACGATTGCCGCCCAAATGGTGGCAGCAAGACCGGCGTAACCGATGGCGATGACAAAACCGTAAGGGAATTGAAGACTCAACAATAACGGCGGTAAAAAGGTGACTAATGCGGTTTTACTTCTGCCGGCAAAGCTGTCGTCAAAGTGGAGTAAATCGGCTATATAGTCGAATAAACCGAGGGTTACGCCCAAAAATGAGCTGGCAATCGCCATGTAGGCGAAGAAGTTTAAAATCACCGCAATGTAATCGGTTTCGATATATTTGTGCAAAGCTTCAAGCAAGGCGGACACATCACCACCTTTTTCGATCACCGGCGCGAACTCGCTACGTGGCAAATTGCCTTGAATGGCCAACTGCCACAAAATATAAATCACTAACGCCAGACCGGTGCCAATAAAAATGGATTTCATCACACGACCGCCATCGCGATGATAATATTTAACCAAACTCGGAACGTTGCCGTGGAAACCGAAAGACACCAAACACACCGGTAATGCGGTCAGTAAATAAGGCAAATATTGCTGTTCGCCCGTCGCAACGGTGTTCAATAATACATCGGATTTCACCGAGCCGAGTAGGCCGGCGGTTGACAGAAAAAAGGCGATAACCATTCCACCTATCAATGCGGTGGTAAAACGATCCACCGCTTTGGTGGAAAGCCAAACAAAAGCGGCTAAAACCAAACAGAAAATCAACGAACCGGAAGTGCGCCCGATATCCACCGCGCTTTCGGCGGAACCGAAGGCTTGGTTAAGCAGGTTCTGGGTAATACCGCCGCCCGAGGTAATATAAGCATAAGTTAAAATATACAATACGAAAGCGACGGATAAACCGTTTAACAGGTTCCAACCTTTACCGAGCAAGTCTTTTACGATAGTGTCGAAACTGGCACCGGTCGGGTAATGCAAATTGGCTTCCAAAATCATTAAGCCCGAAGTGGTCATACAAAACCAGGTATAAGTCAAGGCAAGAATCGAACCGATGAACCACACGCCGGCGGTGGAAGTTGGATTGGCGAGCATACCCGCGCCGATTGCGGTGCCGGCGATAATCATCGCGCCACCTAACAAAGAAGGAGATTTTTGTTGTGTCATAAAAGATTCCCTAGCGTAAAATTTGCACTATTATAGTAGTACAAAGGTAAAAGGCAATATTTTATTCTCGACAACCTTTGACATAAAAATTTATAATTGCCCCGTCATTTGGAGTACAAAAAGGAATCAACGATGAAAAAACAACTTAAATCCTTCGCTTTTGCCGCTGCAGCCGCTTTTGTGCTTAATGCATGCGCCGATTCGGCCTCAATTAATCAACAAGCGGCCGCAAATTACGCGCAAGAAATGGGCAAAATCCGCAGCCAGGGCGGCGTGGACAACAGTTCGCAAACAGCCAAACGCGTACACCGCATTTTTAACAAAATGGTGCCTTACGCCAATAAAGAAAATCAAACCGGTCAACCGTTTAACTGGCAGATTACAGTCATTAAATCCAAAGAACTCAACGCTTGGGCAATGCCGGGCGGCAAAATGGCGTTTTATACGGGCTTAGTGGATTCCTTAAAATTAAACGATGATGAAATTGCTACCGTGATGGGACACGAAATGGCGCATGCACTGAAAGAACACGGTAAAGCCGAAGCGAATTTCGGTATGGCGACGGGCATCGCTGCCTCTTTAGGGCATGTGGCACTTTCCACTGTGATCGGTTCCGATGCCAGTGAATTAGCGGTTGGACTGACCAAAAATTACGGTTTGGATAAACCATTTTCACGCAGTGCGGAAACCGAAGCGGACGAAGTGGGCTTAATGTTGATGGCAAAATCCGGTTTTAATCCGCAAGCCGCGCCAGGATTATGGGAGAAAATGAAAAAAGCCTCCGGCGGTTCGGAAGGCGTATTGGATGCCTTGGCTTCTACACACCCGACCGATGAAGCGCGCCAAGAAAATTTGCGTCGCTTGTTACCCGAAGCAATGAAACTTTATCAAGCCGCGAAAAAATAAAAATACAAAAACAAACCGCACATCAAAGTGCGGTTTTTTGTTGCTATCGACTGTTGTCGCCGGACGTCTGAATCAGCACCGCATTGAAAGCGGAAAGCGCGCCAATAGCGGCTCCAATGCGGTGCTGTTTTAATCCCTCACCAACATTGGTTTCAAGAACCGCGCCGTATGCGAGCCTTCTGCATTCGCCACCTCTTCCGGTGTACCGACTGCAATAATTTGTCCGCCACCACTGCCGCCTTCCGGTCCAAGATCTACAATCCAGTCGGCGGTTTTAATCACGTCGAGATTGTGTTCGATCACCACAATAGTGTTACCTTGATCGCGTAATCGATGCAACACTTCAAGAAGTTGTTTGATATCCGCAAAGTGTAAACCGGTGGTTGGTTCATCCAGAATATACAGCGTTTTGCCCGTATCGCGTTTGGAAAGCTCGGTCGCTAATTTTACGCGTTGCGCTTCGCCGCCGGAAAGCGTGGTTGAAGATTGCCCCAAGCGAATATACGACAAGCCCACATCCATTAAGGTTTGCAATTTACGCGCAATCATCGGAATCGCATCGAAAAACTCGCGCGCTTCTTCCACAGTCATATCCAGTACTTGATGAATAGTTTTACCTTTGTAACGAATTTCCAAGGTTTCGCGGTTATAGCGTTTGCCTTTACATTGGTCGCACGGCACATATACGTCCGGTAAAAAATGCATTTCCACTTTGATTACGCCATCGCCCTGACAGGCTTCACAACGCCCGCCACGCACATTGAAACTGAAACGCCCCGGATTATAACCGCGTGCACGCGCTTCCGGCACGCCGGCGAATAGTTCGCGAATCGGCGTAAACAAACCGGTATAAGTCGCCGGATTAGAACGCGGCGTGCGTCCGATCGGGCTTTGGTTAATGTCGATGACTTTATCGAAATGTTCCAATCCTTCAATAGATTTGTACGGTGCATAATCCGTTTTATCTGCACGATTTAAGGCATTTTGCGCTAATGGAAATAATGTATCGTTAATCAAGGTTGATTTTCCGGAACCCGATACACCGGTGATACAGGTGAACAAACCTACCGGAATATCCAAGTTTACGTCTTTTAAGTTGTTACCTGACGCACCTTTGAGCTTGAGCCATTTTTTCTTGTTCAATGCGGTGCGTGTTGTTGGTACCGCAATTTTCTCTTTGCCCGACAAAAATTTTCCGGTAATCGAGTTCGGGTTCGCCATAATTTCTTGCACGTTACCTTGCGCGATCACCTGCCCACCATGCACACCCGCCCCCGGACCGATATCAATAATATGATCAGCCGCACGAATGGCGTCTTCGTCGTGCTCCACCACGATTACGGTATTACCGAGATTGCGCAAATGCATCAAGGTATTGAGCAAGCGTTCGTTATCGCGTTGGTGCAAACCGATGGATGGTTCATCCAACACATACATCACACCCACCAAACCCGCACCGATTTGGCTTGCCAAGCGAATTCGCTGCGCTTCACCGCCCGACAGGGTTTCCGCCGAACGGGAGAGGGAGAGATAACTCAACCCTACATTCACCAAGAACTGTAAACGCTCGCGGATTTCTTTTAAGATCTTCTCAGCGATTTGCGCTTTCTGTCCATGTAATGAAAGCGTGGTAAAAAATTCCAGCGTTTGGCCGATACTTTTTTCCGAAATCATCGGCAAACTAGTTTGCCCAATATAGACATTGCGTGCTTCAGGACGTAAACGCGAACCGCCACAATCCGCACAAGGACGATTACTGATATTTTTCGCCAATTCTTCACGCACTGACATGGACTCTGTTTCTTTATAACGACGCGCCATATTGTTCAAAATGCCTTCAAACGGGTGCTTACGAATCACCACATCGCCACGATCATTCATATATTGGAACTCGATTTCTTCCTTACCGGAGCCGTGCATAATGATGTGCCGAATATTCTTCGGCAGGCTTTCATAAGGCGCCTCTACATCGAAATCATAATGCTTAGCAAGCGACGTTAGCATTTGATAATAATAGAAATTACGACGATCCCAGCCTTTCACCGCCCCTCCGGCAAGAGAAATACTCGGATTTTGCACCACACGTTCTTCATCGAAATATTGTTGTACGCCCAAGCCGTCGCAAGTCGGGCAAGCCCCTGCCGGATTGTTAAAAGAAAATAAACGTGGCTCAAGTTCAGGTACCGAATAACCGCAATGAGGACAGGCGAAGTTAGCGGAGAACATCAGTTCTTCCGCTTTCGGGTTATCCATATCTGCCACAATTGCTGTGCCACCGGAAAGCTCCAATGCGGTCTCAAAAGATTCCGCCAAACGGGTTGCCAAATCCGAACGCACTTTAAAGCGATCCACCACCACTTCGATGGTATGTTTTTTCTGTAATTCGAGCTTCGGCGGATCGGAAAGGTCGCAAATTTCTCCATCAATACGCGCGCGAATATAACCTTGCGCAGCAATGCTTTCGAGAATCTTTACATGTTCGCCTTTACGATTTTTCACCACTGGCGCAAGCAACATCATTTTGGATTCATCCGGCTGACTCAACACTTTATCCACCATTTGACTAACGGTTTGTGCCGTCAGCGGGACATCGTGATTCGGACAACGCGGCTCCCCTACACGAGCAAATAGCAAACGCAAGTAATCATAAATTTCGGTGATAGTGCCCACGGTTGAACGTGGGTTATGAGAAGTGGATTTTTGCTCAATGGAAATTGCAGGCGATAAGCCTTCAATTGAATCCACATCCGGTTTTTCCATTAAAGATAAAAATTGACGTGCATAGGCAGACAAGGATTCCACATAACGACGTTGGCCTTCGGCATAAAGCGTATCGAATGCTAAGGAAGATTTACCCGAACCAGATAAGCCTGTAATAACGATGAGTTTATCGCGAGGAATGGTTAAATTGATGTTTTTGAGGTTGTGGGTTCTAGCCCCACGAATATCGATATTTTCCATAAATAACTTGTTTGGATAGAAATAATTTTCAAAATTGCGCGCATTATCGCACATTTCAATATCTGTGCAAATATCCAGTTAAATTTTATGGATCTTTTGCAAAATTTAAGGCAGAATAGTCGCACTTTTTTATTGAGAATATGAGGATTTTTATGGCTGGAGTAAATAAAGTCATCATCGTGGGTCATTTAGGTAATGATCCGGAAATTCGCACAATGCCAAACGGCGATGCGGTGGCAAATATTAGCGTGGCGACCAGTGAAAGCTGGAATGATCGTAACACCGGCGAACGTCGCGAGGTGACCGAATGGCACCGCATTGTATTCTATCGTCGCCAAGCGGAAATCTGTGGCGAATATTTACGTAAAGGTTCGCAAATTTATGTAGAAGGTCGTTTACGTACCCGTAAATGGCAGGATCAAAACGGTCAAGATCGCTATACCACCGAAATCCAAGGAGATGTGATGCAAATGCTCGGCAGCCGCAACCAAAATGCCGGTGGTTACGCAGCATCGGATATGGCGCAAAGCGCACCGCAACCGTCTTACCAATCTCGCTCAAACAACAACTTCCAATCTTCCCGTCCGACTGCTCAACAAACTGCACCACAGCCGGAAGCGCCGATGGATGGATTCGATGACGATATTCCGTTTTGAGTTACATATAAATTAAAAATGATAAAGGGTTTGATGTTATGTCAGACCCTTTGTTTTTTGTAGCGTAAAGTCGGTGTATTTTGGGCGCAAAAGTGCGGTTATTTTTCTGTGCGTTTTTCCAACTTAAATTTTCCCTTAGATCTGGAAATAGCGTGGCAAGCAACTGCACTTTTAAAATATAGGGTAAGAAGGCATAATTACAGCCCCATTTTTTCGAATTATTTATTTTAGGAGCAAAGAGATGAATATTTTATTATTGGATGGCGGTAAAAATTTCGGACATTCGCATGGTGAGTTAAACCATACGCTTCATAAAAAAGCGAAAGAAATTTTGACCGCACTTGGACACAATGTAAAAGAAACCGTGATTGATGCCGGCTATGATGTTGAAGCAGAAATCGAAAAATTCTTGTGGATGGATGCTGTGATTTGGCAAATGCCAGGCTGGTGGATGCACGAACCTTGGACAGTGAAAAAATATATAGACGAAGTATTCACCGCCGGACACGGCAAGCTTTATCAAAGTGATGGTCGTCATCGTGTAAATCCAACCGAAGGCTACGGTACAGGCGGTTTGTTACAAGGCAAAAAACACATGCTTTCACTTACTTGGAATGCGCCGATTGAAGCCTTCACCCGCGAAGGTGACTTCTTCGAAGGCAAAGGCGTAGACGCCTTGTACATGCACTTCCACAAACTCAACGAGTTCATCGGCTTAAGCCGTCTGCCGACATTCTTATGTAACGATGTGATTAAAAATCCACAAGTAGAACAATACTTAGCAGACTACCAAGCTCATTTGGAAAAAGTGTTTGGTTGATTACACAATATGAGTTTAGAAGGTGAGCATTTTTGCTCACCTTTTTTATTTCAAACGCTTATTAAACTTTCTGATAGTGAGGGAAAGATGAATAGATTGAGTTTAGATAAAACAAGGGTGCAAATTTAGAAGAAATATTTGCAAAAATACCTAAAAATTTGACCGCTCTTTGGCATAAAAAGGCCGTCTGAAATTTAAGTTTCAGACGGCCTTTTATGTTTGAATTATTTACGACTTAAATACATTGGAATGTCAGCTGTAGCTTGTTAAGGTATTTGTTGGAACTAGGCTACGACTGCTAAAATTCCTTGCGAAATGCCAACGGTGTTTTCGGCATTTCTTTCTTAAAAAATTTGCCGAAATGCGTGGCCTCTTCAAAGCCGAGTTGCCACGCGATTTCTTTGACGGATGCTTTCGTATAAGCCAACAATCGCTTGCTTTCCAATAAAATCCTTTGATTAATGAACTGTTTTGCCGTTAGCCCCGCATATTGCCGGCAGGTTTGATTCAGTGTTTTTTCGTGGCATGAAAGCGCGTCAGCGTAAAACGCCAGTTGGTGCTGTGTGGAAAAATGCGTTTCCAGCAACGCATAAAATGCCTGCCAACGCTGCTTGGGGAGGTCGGGCAGGGCGTTTTGTGGCGAATACACCGACGACAGGCAAGTTAAATAAAATTGCCGAAGAATTGACCGCACAATTCGGTATTAAAGCGTACGTTATCGCTATCGATTTAGCCGAATCTAATGCTGCCGAACGCATTTTTGAGCAAACTCAGGCGTTAGGTATTCAAGTCGATTATCTGATTAACAATGCGGGTTTGGGCGGGCATGGCAAATTTGCCGAGCGGGATTTGGCAGATGAAATGCATATGGTGCAAGTGAATATTATCGCGTTGATGGCGTTAACCCGACTGTATCTGCCGGCAATGTTAGCGCAGCAGTCAGGCCGAATTTTGAATGTTTCGTCCACAGCATCATTTATGTCCGGCCCGAATCAGACAGTGTACTACGTCACCAAAGCTTTCGTGACTTCATTCAGCCAAGCCGTGGCGCAGGAAGTATCAGAAAGCGGTGTGACAGTTACGGCGCTTTGCCCTGCCGCAGTAGCAACGGGATTTGTGGCGGCTGGCAATTTGCAAGGTGTGGCCGCTTGGGATAACGCAAAATCGGCGCAATCCGTGGCACAGTATGGCCACAAGGCGATGATGCGCGGCGAATTGGTGGCATTTAACGAAGGAAAACTGCGTTTTATGCTGGATTGGATCATTCCGTTCCTACCACGTCGTTTGGTACTGAAAATGTCGCAAATGGCGATGGAGAAGAAATAATTTCTTTGTCATAAAAAATCCCCTAACGCTTTACGCGAGGGGATTTTTGTTTTTAAAGATGTGATATTTATTTCAATCCTTTTTTCACTAAATCTTCATATCCGCCATGATTGGTCACATTGGTGTAGCCGGCATTTTTTAACTCGGTCAATGCGGTTTCTGCACGGCGACCACTGCGGCAATAGAGATTAACGGGTGCATTTTTATCTGGGCTAACCGCTTGAATGCGTGCAAGGATTTGATCGTGCGGAATGTTCACGGCATCTTGTAAATGACCTGCGTTAAATTCCTCTGCAGAACGCACATCAATCCAAACTCCTTTTGCTTTTTCAGGTTGTGCCATATTTTGTGTCGTTTGTGATGCAGTATCAGCAGAAGCAACAAAAGGCGCGCTAATCGCCGCGGCAGAAAGCACCGCTGTGAGCAATTTTTTCATCATTCAATCTCCAATTAGATATAGATAGAAAATAATCGTCTTACTGGTTTTAAAAACCGTATTAAGTTAATGGCCATATTACCCTCAAATATGAAGATAATAAACTGTAAATTAAACAAAAAATAATTTTCTAAAAAACACCTGAAATTTTGACCGCTCTTGGGTGTAAAAAAGCCGTCTGAATTTTCAGACGGCTTTTACTTTTAACGCATCCACAATCAACTTAAACACATTCGAATGCCCGCGGCGGCTGGGGTAATAGAGGTAAAGCGGTTCGTAAGTCATAGCATACTCAGGCAACAGCTCGACCAGGTGCCCCGAATTGAGTACATCCGCTACGCTCATATGTGCTATCCACGCAATGCCAAGGCCATCTGAAACGGCTTGCAGACGCAGATGATTGTTGATGGAAAACTGTGATTTTGGCATGAACGTAATCAGCTCTTTTTTGTATTTGAATTCCCACTGCATCTCCGTGCCGTGTTCAGCGGAGAGTTTTATGCCGATAAGGCGGTGTTGTTGCAGATCATCAATATTTTTCGGCGAACCATGTTGCGCCAAATAATCGGGCGAGGCAACCAATACCATTTTGAGCGGTGCGGAAATTGGCACCGCAATCATCTCTTTCGCTACCTTGTTACCTAACCGAACGCCCATATCAAATCCTTCTTTCACAATATCTGCCCAACGATCGTCCACCACGATTTCCAAGCGGATTTTCGGGTATTGGTTCAAAATCGGCTTTAATTTCGGGTACAACACCGCTTCCGCCGCCACCGCAGGGGCATTGATACGAATTAATCCCGATGGCGTATTTAAAAAATCATTTAATGCATCGACTTCTTGGTTTATGGCTTGATAAAGTGGGGAAAGTTGGTCGAAAAGCTGTTGCCCGGCTTCGGTCAGCGACACATTGCGTGTAGTGCGGTTGAACAGACGCAGGTTCAGCCGCGTTTCCAGATTTTTCATGCTGTGGCTCAACGCCGAAGAAGAGATCCCCAAAAGCTGCCCCGCTTTCACAAAACTCTGCGTTTGCGCCAGTGTTAAAAAATAATTCAGTTCGTTAAAGTTCTGCATTTTCTCTTTAAACTCTCTTTTATTAGTGAATTTAATTCATTACATCATAAAGCTAAACCCTATTTATCTCAATAAAAACAAATCATAAAATGACTGCACTTTCATGAGAGTAAACAGGATACAATATCCGTAAACATCACATCCTTTTTTTATAAATTATTTATTCTAGGAGTTAAAAATGAACATTTTATTATTAAACGGTGGTAAAGATTTCGGCCATTCGCATGGTGAGTTAAACCACACGCTTCACAAAAAAGCGAAAGAAGTTTTGACCGCACTTGGACACAATGTAAAAGAAACTGTGATTGATGCTGGCTATGATGTTGAGGCAGAAATCGAAAAATTCTTGTGGATGGATGCTGTGATTTGGCAAATGCCCAGTTGGTGGATGCATGAACCTTGGACAGTGAAAAAATACATAGATGAAGTATTTATCGCCGGACACGGAAAACTTTATCAAAATGACGGCCGCCATCGTGTCAGCCCGACCGAAGGATTTGGCACAGGTGGTTTGCTGCATGGCAAAAAACACATGCTTTCGGTTACTTGGAATGCTCCGATTGAAGCATTCACCCGTGAAGGCGATTTTTTTGAAGGAAAAGGCGTGGATGACTTGTACATGCACTTTCATAAACTCAACGAATTCCTCGGTATGAGCCGTTTACCGACATTTATGTGTAACGATGTAATTAAAAATCCGCAAGTGGAAAAATACATAGCAGACTACCAAGCACACTTGGAAAAAGTGTTTGGTTAATGATAAAACATCAACTTGAAGCGGTGGGCTTTGCCCACCATTTTGTCAGTCGCTAATTGGTACGAAATATGGCAAATCCGTGGCGCAAGTGATTACCCGCTGGCTGGTGGAACGCGACATCATCGTGTTGGCAAAATCCACCAAACCCGAATGCATGGCGGAAAACCTGAATGTCTTTGATTTTGCTCTCAGCGATGAAGACTAAGCCGAAATTGCCAAACTGGACGGCACGTTTGCCGCCATCGTCAATCACGACACGGTGGATAATTTGAAACTCATCGCCGCGTGGAAAATGGGCGTGTAAGTGTAGCGAGAGTAGTAGTGGAGAAAATCTAAACGGCTCAAACTGCTTTCTTGTTTTTATTTCGTTGAAAGCCCCTTTTCTAGACAACTAGAAACGTGCTTAATCGCTCAAAGGAGTACATGACATGCAACAACTGCACACTCTGAAAGACATCGAACAGGCCATCGCCACACACCCTTTAGTATCACTGTACATCAAAGCCCCAATCTGCGGTGTTTGTACGGTCGTGGCCGCCCAGCTTGACTCAGCTTTGGCGGAGGAAGGAAATGTGTATGCCGTAAAAGCCGATATTGCTGAAATACCCGAAATGGCCGGACGTTTCCACGTACTGACCGCACCTGCATGGCTGCTGTTTTATCAAGGCAAGGAAGTAGAACGGATGGCCCGCTTCATCCCTCAGGCACAAATGAAGCAGACATTGGCAAAATGGACAAAAGTAGCAGAAAGCGGGCATCAGTAACCGGTCTATCAATGTTTCAGACGGCTGCGGTCTTGATGATGCAAGTGGTCAAGTTTTTAAGATGATTTGCAAAACACTTAAAAATTTGACCGCTCTTTATTACGAAAAAGGCCGTCTGAAACGGCTTGCAGACTGAGATAATTATTGATGAAAAGCGGTGATTTATACATTAAAACAACTTCCTGAAAATTCCCTTTGACATTCCCCATCTTTCCCTCTAAATACGTTCAAGCTTTTAAACATATAAATTCAAAAATCCGAATATGCCGCAACAAACCATGAATTTAATGCGCGAGTGCATCCCCATTTTTACCGTGTTGAGCGATGAAAACCACCATCAAATCCTGCGCGTGCTGTGGGAACACAGCAAGATGAATATCAATGAGCTGACCGAGCATCTGCATCTGTCGCGCCCTGCGGTGTCGCACCATTTGAAAATCATGTTGCAAGCCGGTGCGGTGGCGAGGTTGAAACAGCTTGCCGATTTGATGGCTCAAAATTGCCCACTTTCAAAGAAATGCTGAAAAATGGGCGAAAGCCGGCACACAAAACGACACGCTGCTCATCATGCAAATCAACCATGCGGGCAAGCAGTCGCCTGCGGTGGTCAATAAAACGCCGCTTGCGCCGAGCACCGTTCCGTTGGTGGGCATGGACGGCTTTATCAACCCGCCGCGCAAATTGAGTGCCGATGAAATCAACGGGCTGATTCAGCAATTCGTACAAACCGCGAAAATTGCCGAACAGGAGGGTTTTCAGGCGCACAAATTCACGCTGCGCACGGCTATCTCATCAGCCAATTCCTCTCGCCACACCACAACCGCCGCCAAGACCAATGGGGCGGCAGCTTGGAAAACCGTATGCGCTTCCTTTTGGAAACCTACACCGCCATCCGCGCCGCTGTGGGCAAAGATTTCTTGATGGGCGTAAAACTCAATTCGGCAGTTTTCCCAAAGGCGGTTTTGACGAAAGCAAATCGGTGCAAATGGTACAAAAACTGTCGGGAATGGGCATTGATTTTATTGAAGTTTCCGGTGGAAACTACGAAAGCCCGCAAATGCTCGCTGCCAAAGACAGCACCCGCAAACGCGAAGCCTTCTTCATCGATTACGCCGAAAAAGCCCGTGCAGTCAGCCAAGTTCCATTCTTAGTCGTTGAGTTAAATACGTCCTCGTACTTTTAAGTATTAACCTTTTTTCGGCCGTTTAATGGCCTAATGCGTTTCCAAACCAGCTATCGGCGAACTCCAATGCGGTGCTATTTCGATAGCTCAATGCGGTGCTGTTTCGGTAGCTCAATGCGGTGCTGTTTTGACACGCCAACGAATGGTTTTTTAACGCAGCTTAAAACAGGTCGGAATGAAATCGTAAAACTCGAGCGCAAAAATAAGATAAGCCCAAGCTAAGAAATTTCGGCAATAAAATCTAAATCCTTGGCCCATTTTCATAAGCTTAAGCAAACGTTTACATCTGATATTGTTACTGTAAAATAGCGCGTCTTTCGATCTTGATTGACTTACTTTTAGAGGCGTTATTTATGATTAGTTTAGAAAAAACCTTTGAATTGCAAAAACGCGGTTCAACGGTGCGGCAGGAAATTATCGCAGGGTTAACCACCTTTTTGGCCATGGTGTATTCCGTCATTGTTGTACCGAATATGTTGAGTACCGCCGGTTTTCCGGCGGAATCGGTGTTTATCGCCACCTGTTTAGTGGCCGGTTTGGGCTCGATTTTAATCGGTTTATGGGCGAATGCGCCGATGGCCATCGGTTGCGCGATTTCTTTAACCGCATTCACCGCTTTTAGTTTAGTTATCGGACAGGGCGTATCCATTCCGGTGGCGCTCGGTGCGGTGTTCTTGATGGGGGCTGTGTTCACCTTAATTTCGGCTACCGGCATTCGAGCTTGGATTTTGCGTAATTTGCCGTCCAGCATCGCGCAAGGCGCGGGTATCGGTATCGGATTATTTTTATTGTTAATTGCGGCCAACGGCGTGAGTTTAGTCGTGAGTAACCAAGCCGGTTTGCCGGTGAAGCTCGGCGATTTCACCTCATTTCCGGTGATGATGTCGTTAATCGGCTTGGCGTTCATTGTCGGTCTTGAAAAAATGCAAGTGAAAGGCGGAATTTTATGGGTCATCATCGCCATTACAATCGTGGGAATCATTTTCGATCCGAACGTAAAATTTAGCGGCGAAGTGTTTAAAACACCGACTTTCGGCGAAAATTCCTTATTTTTGCAACTTGATCTACAAGGCGCGTTGCAACCGGCCATTTTGCCCGTGGTGTTCGCGCTTGTGATGACTGCCGTATTTGATGCGACCGGCACCATTCGTGCGGTAGCCGGCCAAGCGAACTTGCTTGATAAAGACGGGCAAATCATCAACAGCGGTAAAGCTCTGACTTCTGATTCCGTGAGTAGCTTATTCTCCGGCTTATTCGGCACCGCACCGGCGGCGGTATATATTGAGTCCGCTGCGGGCACCGCATCGGGCGGCAAAACCGGTATTACGGCGATTGTGGTCGGCGTGTTGTTCTTACTAATGTTATTCTTCCAGCCGTTAGCTTTCTTAGTACCGGGCTACGCGACCGCTCCGGCATTAATGTATGTAGGGTTATTAATGTTAAGCAATGTTAGCAAATTAGACTTCGATGATTTTGTCGGCGCCATGAGCGGCTTGATTTGCGCGGTATTTATTGTGCTTACTGCAAACATCGTAACCGGTATTATGCTCGGCTTTGCCGCCTTAGTGATTGGGCGCATTGTAAGCGGCGATATCAAACGTTTGAACCTCGGTACTGTTTTAATTAGCATCGCGTTAGTCGCGTTTTATGCCGGCGGTTGGGCGATTTAATTCATAAGAAAAAAAGCGAAGTTATCCTTCGCCTGACAAAGCGGTAAAAAAATGACCGCCCTTAGATTTAAAGGGCGGTCATTCTTTTTTAGCCGTTCAAGGATTTATTTCACCAAGCCACCGCTGGCTTGTAAATCCGCATGGTAAGAAGAACGCACGAAAGGTCCGCAAGCGGCGTGTTCAAAGCCCATTTCATTCGCTTTTTCGCGAAATTCATCAAATTCTGTCGGCGGCACATAACGCGCGACGGGTAAGTGATGACGACTCGGTTGCAAATATTGTCCCAAAGTCAACATAGTGACGCCATTGGCGCGCAAGTCTTTCATCACTTGCAAAATTTCTTCGTTAGTTTCCCCCAAGCCTACCATTAAGCCGGATTTAGTCGGAATGTGAGGGAACATTTGTTTAAATTCGCGTAACAGTTTTAACGACCATTCATAATCCGCACCCGGGCGGATTTCTTTATACAGACGCGGAACATTTTCTAAATTGTGATTAAATACATCCGGCGGATTATCCTTGAGTTTTTCCAACGCTTGAGAAATACGACCGCGAAAATCCGGCACTAAAATTTCGATTTTGATCCCCGGATTTAACGCACGCACTTCTTTCACGCACTCGGCAAAATGGCCGGCACCGCGATCGGGCAAATCATCGCGGTCAACGGAAGTAATCACCACATATTTTAATTGCATATCTTGAATGGTTTCGGCAAGTTTGCGCGGTTCCTCCGGATCCGGCGGTAACGGCTTGCCGTGTGCGACATCGCAAAACGGACAACGACGGGTGCAAATGGCGCCCAAAATCATAAAGGTTGCGGTACCGTGATTAAAACATTCGTGTAAATTCGGGCAAGAGGCTTCTTCGCATACGGAATGCAAACCGTGGCGACGCATACCGTTTTTAATACTTTCAATTTTGAGCGAACTGGCCGGTAGTTTAATTTTCATCCATTCCGGTTTTTTCAATAATTCTTGGTTCGGATCGATATTTTTGACCGGAATGATGGAAGTTTTGGCGGCATCACGATATTTCACACCGCGTTCCATTTTAAATGGCGTTGACATGGCTCTTTCCTAAAGAAAAATGCCTGAAACAGGCATTTTTGGTGGTTAAATGTTAAATTTTTGTAAGATTATAGCCTAAAAGCTCGGCAAGGTGATTAACTAATTTCGGTGAGACCTTGTCCAACACCGCCTCGTCTCGACCAATAAAATCCGCCAACTGGCACATTTCCAAACCGGCGTAACCGCACGGATTAATATAATGAAATGGTTGGAGATCCATATTGATATTGAATGCAAGCCCGTGGAAAGAGCATCCCTTGCGAATCCGTAAACCGAGCGAACAAATCTTTTTGCCGTCGATATACACGCCCGGCGCATCGACCTTCGAATAGCCCTCAATAGCATAATCGGCCAGCGTCCGTACCACGCTTTGCTCCAATGCGGTGACCAATCGGCGCACGTTTAAATTTTGATGACGACGGATATCAATCAATACATACATCACTTGCTGACCGGGGCCGTGATAAGTAATTTGCCCACCGCGATCGGATTGTACTAGCGGAATAGCACCGCTTTGCAATAGATGTTCAGGCTTACCGGCTTGCCCTTGGGTGAATACCGGATAATGTTCCACTAACCAAACTTCATCGATGGTTTCGGTATTACGGTTATCGGTAAAATCCTGCATTTTATGCCAAATTTCTTGATAATCTTGCAATCCGAGTTGGCGCACAATAAGCGGAAGTTTTTGCATATTAAATAACCATCTTCACGCCTTCGACTTTGGCGAGTTCTTTGTAAAGGGTTTCCACCTGTTCGAAATTTTGCGCCACCACATCGATAGAAACGGAATTGTAAGTACCTTTGCTGCTGCGTTTTTCTTTTGGAATATAATCACCGGGTAAATATTTTTGCACGACAGCGATTAAATCTTGTGCCAAATTTTCGCGGTTTACGCCGGCAACTTTAAATGTCATTTCGGTGGGAAATTCCATTAATTCTTTCAGTTTTTTGTAATCTTGTTCGGTTGTCGCTTGCACTATTGGTTGTTGTTCGGTTGCCATAAAATTTCCTCTGTTTTGAATGAGACAAAGGGCAGATAGTCAATCTGCCCGGTTTTATTAGTCGCTTTGTAAAATGGAGAAAGTATGCTCAATTTTCAAGGTGTTAGAATAAGCTCTTGACGGTTAGTACCAACCAGTCCCATACATTACCGAAAACACCGCCCTCTTTCACATCTTGCATCACTTGAAGATTCACCGTCGCGACATCTTTGTCATCAAGTTGATAAATCACTTTACCGACCACTTGACCTTTCGTTAACGGGGCTTCTAAATATTTTTCATTTAATTCGTAACGCGCTTTTAATTGCGTTTGTTTGCCCTTAGGCACGGTAATAAAACTATCTTGTAAAACACCCAATTTCACGCGCCCTTCATCACCGTAATAAACAGTTTGCTCAGAAACCACTTTATTTGCTTCAAGAGCTTTCAACGTTTCAAAATTGCTAAAGCCCCATTGTAAAAGTTTTTTACTTTCCACTTCGCGGCCTTTGTAAGTCGGCACGCCCATCACGACAGAAATTAAACGCATATTGCCCGGATTAGTTGCCGATGCTACCAAATTATAACCCGCTTGGCTGGTGTGGCCGGTTTTCATACCGTCCACATTCATCGTTTTATCCCACAATAAACCGTTGCGGTTCGGTTGTTTGATTTTGTTAAAGGTAAAATCTTTTTCCGCGTAGATTTTATATTCATCCGGTAAATCGCGAATAATATGCGCACCGATAATTGCCATATCACGCGCGGAAGAATATTGGTTAGGATCGTCTAAGCCGTGCGGCGTGGTGAAATGGGTATTTTGCAAACCAAACTGCTGTACGTAGCGGTTCATCGTGTCGACGAAGTTCAATGCGGTGCCGGAAACGTGTTCTGCAAGCGCCACACTGGCATCATTACCCGATACGATAATCACGCCCTTATTTAAATCTTCCACCGAAACCTGTTGATTTAAATTTAAGAACATTTTGGAAGAATCCGGGAAATTACGTCCCCACGCGCTTTCGCCGATAGTCACCATATCGGAATTATGAATTTTACCTTGTTTAATCGCTTGCCCCACCACATAACTGGTCATCATTTTGGTTAACGATGCCGGATATTGCCGTTGATCGGCGTTCACCGCTGTGAGCACCGCACCAGAATGATAATCCATCAGAATATAGCTTTGTGCATTCACTTCCGGCGGCGCAATACCGTATTGCGCATCTTCCGCGGAAGCCAGAACGGAGGCGGCAATTAGGCCGGAAATAAGGGCAAATTTTTTAAATTGGGCAGATTGCTTAAACATAGCGTATCCTTTAGTTACTTCTTAGTTTTTATAGGCATAAACGATTAATGGATTTCCATTAGCCATTTTTTGTAATTGCAGTTTTAATTGCGTGATCGTTTGTTTATTTTCTACCGGACCGAAGTGAATTTCGTATTTGCCGTTATGTCGGCTCACTTCCGTGTTCACGTTCTCCAACGCCAAACGGGTAATCACATCGTTAGCGAGTTTTTGGCTTGGTAGGTTTAACATTTTTAGCTTGTACAAATCTTTTGCTTTGTCCGACTCGTTTGTTTTTTTTTCAACGTTTACAAGGCGATCGGAGGCCGCTTGAGTTTTGGCATGCTTGGCTAAGGTTTGCGTAGCGGCGCCTGAAATATTGCCGTTCGGCGCGATATGTAAAGCTTCGATTTTTACTTGCCCGGTACCGCGCGCCACTAATCCGATTTCCTGCGCCGCTGCATAAGAAAGATCAATAATGCGTCCATGACCGAAAGGGCCGCGATCGTTAATACGCACGATAGTTTTACGGTTATTATGCAAATTGGTCACCAATGCATAAGAATTGAGCGGTAACGTTTTATGAGCGGCGGTGTAAAGATGGGAACTATAGGGTTCACCACTGGATGTTCGACGACCGTGAAACTTACGATGATAATAGCTGGCCGTTCCGGTTTTTGAATAATTTTTCGATGTGCTATGACTGTGCGTAGTGTAAGTCTTGCCGTTTACCGTATAACTTGTAGGAGAGCTTACCGGCGTTGTGTGGGTTAAGTTCGCGCCTTTAATGCCGTACTGTTTATGCGGATCATTTTTGGCCTGTACCGGCAAAACGGTCAGGACGATGAAAATAAAGGATACAGTGAATTTTGCAAGCGTTTTTAATACCATAAAGTAAGTTGTCCAATAAATATATAAAATCGTACGTAAGAAACTTAAAACGCCGATTAGTTCCTATTCATAAATTTAGTACGATGGGTGTGAATTGACATTACTAAACCAAAACTCGCCATAATTGCCACATATGACGTCCCACCATAGCTAAATAACGGCAACGGTACGCCAACTACCGGCAAAATGCCGCTTACCATACCAATATTTACGAATAAATACACGAAAAAAATTAAAGTGGTCGCGCCCGCAAGAATGCGTCCGAAAGAGGTTTGTGCATTTACGGCGATCATCAATCCACGAATAATAATAAATAAATAAATCGCAATCAAAATGCCGAAGCCGACCATACCATGCTCTTCGCTCATTACCGCAAAAATAAAATCCGTATGCGGTTCCGGTAAAAATTCGAGTTGTGATTGGGTTCCTTGCATCCAGCCCTTACCCCAAATACCGCCGGAACCTATAGCAATTTTAGATTGCAAAATATGATAGCCTGCACCAAGAGGATCTTTTTCCGGGTCAAGCAGAGTAAGCACTCGTGTTCGTTGATAATCATGCATCAAATAAAGCCACATAATCGGAATGAATCCTGCTAATCCTACCAGCGCGGCAAAAATCAGCCACCAACTCATCCCTGCCAAAAAGACCACAAATAAACCGGATGCGATTACCAAAATCGCCGTACCCAAATCGGGTTGAATCGCGACCAATAAAGTCGGCAACATAATCATTGCAATCGCGATAAAAGTTTCGCTTAACTTCGGAGGCAACGGACGATTGCCCAAATATACCGCCACCATTAACGGCACCGCGAGTTTTACGATTTCGGAAGGTTGAAAGCGAATAATCCCCAGATCAAGCCAGCGTTGCGCACCTTTACTAGTGGTACCGATCGCGTCTACCAAAATCAATAATATAAAACCGATTAAATAAAGATAGGGTGCGATACGCTGATAAAATTTCGGCGGTAATTGAGCCATCACTAACAGTACGGTAAACCCCAAAACAACCTGGATAATACGATTTCGGAACATCACTTCATTTGCTCCCGATGCGCTATATAGCACCAACATGCCGTACCCGGTGATAGCGATTAACCCCAACAATAAGCCCAAATCTAAATGTAGTGGCTTCCATAAACGAAGCCAAAGCGGTGTTTTTTCTTCCATTATTCTGTTCGTTCGTTTTCTGCCGGCTCGGAAACGACATCGTTAGCGCTGCTCGGCACATTTGCTTCAGAAACACTTTCGTTGCGTTCTTTATGTTCGATTTCCGGCAAGCGTTTATTTAAATAGTAATCCATAATTTGACGCACCACCGGTGCTGCATTACTGGAGCCACCACCTGCATTTTCTAAAATAATAGACACTATTATTTGAGGATTCTCATAAGGCGCATAAGCGGTAAACCACGCATGGTCATGCAGTTCTTTTTTTAAGCCGGCGGCATTATATTTTTGGTTTTCTTTCAAACTGAACACCTGTGCCGTACCGGATTTCCCCGCCACATGATAATTAGCGCCGATAAACGCTTTACGTCCCGTACCTGCCGCGGAATTCACCACGTTAAACATACCGCGTTTTGCTGCATCCCAATAAGCCTGTTTCGGTTCACTAATATCGTCATAAAGTCGCGGATCCTGATAGGGTTCCACTTTCGCCCCTTCTACCGACTTCATCAAATGCGGGGTATTCACTTTACCATTATTTACCAAAATTGCGGTGGCTTTTGCTACTTGCAACGGCGTTGCTGTCCAATACCCCTGCCCGATACCGACGGAAATGGTATCGCCTTGCACCCATTGGCGTTTATAGCGTTTTTGTTTCCATTCTTTGGAAGGCATATTGGCCGTCGCTTCTTCGCTAATTTCAATCCCCGTTGGCATCCCAAAACCAAAGCGCTTCATCCAACCGGATAAGCGGTCAATTCCTAAGTTGTAAGCGACCTGATAAAAATAAGTATCCGAAGATTCGGTGATTGCTTTATTTAAATCGGTATAGCCATGTCCCGCTTTTTTCCAATCGCGAAAACGTTTTGTCGTGTTCGGCAACATCCAATAACCCGGATCGAAAATCGTCGTGCTTTGATTAATTACGCCTTCCGTTTGCGCCGCCACCGCAATAAACGGTTTCACCGTTGATGCCGGCGGATAAACTCCTTGCGTGGCGCGGCTGTAAAGCGGTCGCGAAGGATCTTCTAATAAACGTTTATAATCCGCACCGGAAATACCGTCCACGAATAGATTATTGTCATAACTCGGTGTGGAAACCATCGCCAGTACGCTGCTATCTTTCGGATCGAGCACGACTACCGCGCCTTTTTGCCCGGCTAATAAATCGGTAATATAACGTTGCAAGGCCAAATCGATAGTTAAATGAATACTTTTACCGGGGATGGCAGGTTGTTCACGCAGCTTACGAATCACCTTGCCGCGGTTGTTAATTTCTACTTCCTCAAAACCCGTAGTACCATGTAGTTGATCTTCGTAATAACGCTCGACACCGAGTTTTCCCATATCATGCGATCCCGCATAATTCGTGAATTTCTCGTCTTTTTTAAGCTTTTCCACATCTTTATCGTTGATTTTACCCACATAACCGAGAATATGTGTCATCACATCGCCGTATAAATAATTACGTTTAAAATAAGGGCGAACATCAAGGCTCGGATATTGATATTGATTCACTGCAAAACGCGCGATTTGCTCTTCCGTCAAATTCGGTTTAAGCATAATTGAAGTATAGCGCGTACCGCGGCGGCGTTCTTTTTGGAAGTTCTCAATATCGTCGTCGGTCAAGCCGACGATATAACGCAATTCTTCAAAGGTTTGCACTAAATTTTCTGTTTTTTCCGGCACAATATATAAGCCAAAGAACGTCAAATTTTCCGCCAGCAATACGCCGTAGCGGTCATAAATTAAACCGCGTGTCGGCGGCACCGGCAAAAGTTTAATACGGTTACCGTTGGAACGGGTTTGGTAGGTATCGAAATTAACGATTTGTAAATGATAAATATTGGTAAATAGCACACCGGTCAACGTCAGAACACCGATAAACGCCACCAATGTACGGCGCGCAAAAAGATTCCGCTCCGCTTTTTTGTCGCGAATCGGTTCATGCGTGGGAGCAGCGAAGAATTTTTTTAAATTCATCTCAAATCGACTTATTTTTTACCATGATTTTAACGATGAAACGCAAGCACAAGCGATTGAACTGTTACTCTCGATGATAAGGATGATGCGTTGTGAGCGACCAGGCTCGATACAAACTTTCCGCAACGACCACACGCACAAGCGGATGCGGTAAAGTGAGCGACGAAAGCGACCAACTCTGCTCCGCCGCGGCTTTGCAGTCCGGCGAAAGACCTTCCGGCCCGCCGATTAACAAACACAGGTCACGCCCGTCATTTTTCCACGCCTCTAATTGCTCGGCGAGTTGCGCTGTTGTCCAAGGCTTGCCCGGAATATCCAAAGTTACCACTTTACCTTTGCCGCATGCCGCTAACATCGCTTTGCCTTCTTGTTCCAAAATGCGTTTAATGTCAGCATTTTTACCGCGCTTGCCGGCGGGAATTTCGATTAATTCAAAAGGCATATCTTTCGGGAAACGACGTTGGTATTCTTCAAATCCGGCGGTAACCCAGGCCGGCATTTTGGTGCCTACGGCAATTAACGAGATCTTCACAAGCGTTCCCTTATTTGTTCAATGCGGTGCTATTTTCTTCGTTCAATGCGGTGCTATTTTCGTTATCCAACGTCTAGCCCGTCCTATGCCCAAAGTTTCTCCAATTGGTAAAGTTCTCGCGTCTCGCGTTGCATGATATGAACCATGGTTTGGCCTAAATCCACCACGATCCAATCAGCAGTATTTTTGCCTTCTTGGCCGAATGTTTCCACGCCCGCTTTTTTGCATTCCGCAATTAAATTATCCGCCATCGCCGACACTTGGCGGCTTGACGTTCCGGTGCAGATCACCATATTTTCGGTGACGGAGGATTTGCCGCGCACATCAAAATGCACGATATCCGAGCCCTTTAAATCGCCCAGTTTATTAATGACAAATTCGACTAATGACATGCTCTTTCCTTTATTTGTAAAAGCGCGAGATTCTACCATTGAATGGTGCGCAGGACTAGGGAAAAGGACAAAATGCGTATTTTTTGAGTGCACTTTTATTTTCTAGAAACAGAAACAAGCGGCTTTTCAATTTTCTTTTGGGCGCGTCGCTTTTGAAAAAAGGCGCTCAGTTTTTGACCGCATTCTTCGGCCAAAACGCCCGCGCTAATTTCCACACAATGATTCATTTTGTAATCGTCAAAAAAGTGAAAACGCGAGCCAACGGCACCGGTTTTATAATCTGCAGCGCCGAACACCAAGCGTTTAATGCGGCTATGCAAAATTGCGCCGGCGCACATAGTGCAAGGCTCAAGCGTAACATAAAGGGTGCAATTGAGCAGACGATAATTTTCGAGATTTTTCGCGCCATTGCGCAATGCCACAATCTCCGCGTGTGCGGTCGGATCATGTTCCATAATGGACAGATTCCAACCCTCGCCGAGAATATTGCCGAGCTCATCCACCAGCACCGCACCCACCGGAATTTCACCCAACGCTTCCGCTTTGTCAGCCAAGGCAAGGGCGTGGCGCATGAATTTTTCGTCTAAATCTGAGCGTACTTCTATTGTTTGGGCGTTTGTTTGCACTTTCGCGTCTTAAACAGAGAAAGGATATTTAATCGGCTCGTGAGATTGGTAACCGATAACCTTGAAATCGTCCATCGTGACCCAAGTTTCGAGGTCTTCAAGAGTTTTGACGTCCGGATTAATTTCTAATTTCGGCAACGGGAACGGTTCACGTTTGAGTTGAACATCACGCATCAATTCAAGTTGATCTTCATAAATATGCGCATTGACAATTTTATGATATACCTTGCCCGCTTTTGTACCGGTAATTTGCGCCATTAAAGCTAAGAAAGTGAACGCTTGAATTTGATTGAAATTCAAGCCCAACGGCACATCGCAGGAACGTTGATAGCTGGTGAGATAAAGCGTGTCGCCCAGTAAAGAAAAGGTATGCGTGTGCATACAAGGACGCAAACAGCCCAGATCAAATTCGCCCGGATTAAAGAAGGTCAAAATTTCGCCGCGATCATCAATACCTTTGGCTAGGTTATTAACAATTTTGCGCAGTTGATCGACGGTTTCGCCATTCGGTTTGCGCCATGCGCGCCCCTGCACGCCGTACACGCGTCCCATGTCGTCGATACCTTTGCGGTGTGGATTGGCCAACCATGAGGCATTTTCATTGGCGTTTGCATCCCAAGTTTTAGTGCCAAGTTTACGAAAATCGGCGGCATTATCGTAACCACGGATATAACCTAAAAATTCCGCAATCGCCGCTTTCCAGTAGCTTTTGCGGGTGGTAATCAGCGGAAATCGGTTGTTCGCCACATCGTATTCCAGATCCGCATTAATAACCGTTAAACACCGCTTACCGGTGCGCTCGTTGGCGATCCATTGACCTTCGTCAATAATCCGCCGGCAAAGCTCAAGATATTGTTGCATAAGAATTCCTTAGGATTTGGCGGGCGCACTGTTGCTTAAATCAGTACGCATATAAGCCCATGCCATAATTAAAACGCCGCCAATAATCATTGGTAAACAAAGCGCTTGACCGCGCGTCATAATACCGAGGAAGGATTCCGTTTCCGGCTCGCGTACGTATTCCACGATAAAACGAAATATTCCGTAACCGATTAAGAATAAACCGGCAACCGAACCTGTCGGACGGGATTTTCTAATAAATAAATTCAAGATGGCAAATAACACCAGACCTTCTAAAAAAGCTTCATAAAGTTGTGATGGGTGACGCGGCAGTAATTGCGGATCTGTAGGAAAAATCATCGCCCAAGGTACGTCGGTTTGGCGTCCCCAAAGTTCGAGATTAATGAAGTTACCGATTCGTCCCAAACCTAAACCGAACGGAATCAGCGGCGCAACAAAATCAGCAGTTTGCCAAAAATTACGTTTTTGCGCATGAGAAGTCCAAATCATCGCGATGATCACCCCGATAAGACCGCCATGGAAAGACATTCCGCCTTCCCAAACACGGAAGAGATAGCTCGGTTCTTGCAAGAAATGATCAATATTGTAAAAGAATACGTCACCAACGCGTCCGCCGATAAACACGCCCATAAAACCGTTAAATAACAAGCTATCTACTTGCTCTACGGTCCAACCACTAGTCGGACGAGCGGCACGACGCACCGCCAACCAACGGGCGAAAATAAACCCGAGTAAATACATTAAACCGTACCAACGCAAGCCAATATTACTATCGCCAATAGTAAAAATGGTCGGATCAAAGTGCGGAAGCACTAAATATTGATTCATAATTTTCCTTATTTCAGAAACATATCGACGGCGATGACAATAAGTAATAATGCAAAGCCTTTTTTCAAAATCGGCACCGGTAGTTTTGAAGTCGCGGTTGCGCCAAGTTTAGAGGTAAAAAATGACGTGGCAGTAATGCCTAACACGGCCGGCAAATAAATGTACCCCAAGGAATACTCCGGCATAGTAGTATTGCCCCAACCACTCACAGCAAAACTTAACATCCCCGATAATCCAAGTAACATGCCGCAAAAGGCAGAAGATCCGATAGCTTTTTTCATATCGATACCGCGTGAATTTAAAAACGGCACGATAAAACCACCGCCGCCGATACCGGCCGCGCTTGACGCCATGCCGATTAAAATACCGCCTACAATCGACGAGGTGGTAGTGAGCGTTTTGGACGATTGCGTAGCTTTGGATTTAATGGAAACTAGCATTTTTATCGCTAAATAAACCACTAAACAAGCAAATAATTTAGCTACAACGGCGCGATCAAGTTTGCCAATAAATAAACCACAAATAAATACTGTAACCATAATGACGGGAATGAGAATTTTCACCGCATCCCACACAATATTGCCGAGTTTATGATGGCGTTGAGCGGAAGAAAAACCGGTAATCACGATAGTGGCGAATGAGGTGCCCAATGCGGTGCTCATAAGCAAAGGTTCCGGCACGCCCATCATCGGCAATAAATAAACTAAAGTCGGCACAATCACCAAACCGCCACCGATACCGAAAAGCCCGGCAAGAAACCCGACGATACAACCTACCAGCAAACAAATAGCAATAAAAGTTAGCATAATCTACCCTCTTTTATTCAACGGGCGTTTGGAATATTTAGCATAATGCGGCTTACGCGGAAAAACCGGTTTAATATCAGATTCCGTTTGATGCTCCGTTTGTTTTTCTTTTTCGCCGAAAAATAAAAAAGTTGCGAATTCTTTCATCGCGCGGCGATACACGTCTTTCTTGAACGACACCACTTGGCGCACAGGATACCAAAAACTCACCCAACGCCAACCATCAAATTCCGGCGACTTGGTGGCTTGCATATTGATATTTTTTTCTTCGGAGACAAGCTGTAATAAGAACCAACGTTGTTTTTGCCCGATACATATCGGTTTACTGTCATAACGTAACAAACGTTTCGGTAATTTATAACGCAGCCAATGTTTTGATACGTATAAAATACGTACGTCTTTCGGCTGCAACCCCACTTCCTCGTAAAGTTCGCGATACATCGCTTGTTCCGCGCTTTCGTTATCATTAATGCCGCCTTGCGGAAACTGCCAAGAATTCTGCCCGCAACGTTTCGCCCAAAGCACCTGTCCTTTGCGATTGCAAATCACAATGCCCACATTGGGACGGTAGCCGTCAAAATCGATCACTATCGTTTTTACCTTAAATTTTGACCCCAAAATAATCCGCGAATTGTTTCATAAATCCGCTTTTTTATCAACCAATGCCCAAGGCGCACTACCCTTCCATCATCATTCTTATTGTGGATAATTCTGTGGTTAACCGTTACAAAAAACATCGAGAAATTGTGTAGAAGATCGTGAAGATCGCGTCGATTACTTCCTTCCCTCCGTTTTATCCGCTTTAATAACAAAACTTGTTTGCAAAAAGCTAATAGCGCTTTATTTCATCGGAAATACCTTAAAAAGCGCTTAAAAAACATTCCGTTTTCTTAAATCGCATAATTTTTACAATAAGAGCCGATGGGCTTGTGAGTTATTCAATATTTCTGTGGATAAAATTGTGGCTTAGAAAATTCACAACCTTGTATAACTTTGCCGAATCAAACGGCCGCGCTCTACAAGAAATTTTAATTCTTTTTAATTCAAATAGTTAAATTAATAATTCTAGGAAATTCACGATGTGAGTAATTCCGCAAATGCACCGTTCATTTTTTAACCATTAAAATTTAATCCGCTCAAATAACGTTTCCAGTCAAAATATTGTCCTGGATCGATCTTGCGTCCCGGCGAAATATCGGCGTGCCCTACGATACGCTCGCTCGTAATTTTGGGATAGGCTTGCATGATCAATTGAGTGACCCACTGCAAAGCCTGATATTGTGCATCAGTAAAAGGTTGTTCATTGCTACCTTCCAGCTCAATACCGATAGCAAAATCATTGCATTTTTCTCGTCCTTGAAAACAGGAAAGCCCAGCATGCCAAGCGCGCTTGTTAAAACTTACGTACTGCGTAATACGTCCGTCACGTTCAATTAAACAATGGGCCGACACGCGAATGCGGTGAATTTCTTTAAAATAAGGATGAATTGTTGGGTCAAGTTTTCCTTGAAAAAAATCATCAATATAACCACCCCCGAATTCTTCCGGCGGCAGGCTAATGTAATGGATCACAAGCAGCGAAATATCTTTAATATCCGGCCGCGCATCAAAATGAGGAGAGAAAATATGGCGGCAATTCTTTAGCCAACCTTGTTCAATATTCTGCATTTTTTTCATACTTCTTTTCTATCTTTGCGATCGTGATCGCATAAAAAATGCGATCGGTTTTACGGATATTTCTTCCTTTTTCACAATCGTTGCGCCACCTTTGGCAAAACTTGTACCAATAAAAGGAAAATCTATGAAATTTATTTCTTCACACGTATTAAAAAAGGGTTTTACTCTAATTGAATTAATGATTGTCATCGCGATTATCGCCATTTTGGCAACTATTGCCATTCCCTCTTATCAAAATTACACCCAAAAAGCGGCGATGTCCGAATTGTTGCAAGCTTCCGCACCTTATAAAGCAGATGTTGAGCTGTGCATTTACGGCACTGGCGCCACCACTAATTGTAGCGGCGGAAGTAACGGTGTGGCGGCCAATACCACTACTGCAAAAGGTTATATAAAAAGTATCAGTACTAACGCCGGTGCAATTACTGTGGTTGGTGACGGCACATTGAAAGACATTCAATACACGCTCACAGCCACTGGTGACAAAAGTAAGGGCATAACTTGGGCGGCCAGCTGTACCGGTGATAAATCTCTCTTCCCGGCCGGATTCTGTTCTAAATGACAACTTATTATTTAACAACGGTTACCGCACAAAACGGCGAAATCTTCGAGATTTCGCCTGAACTTTGGGCTCGAAACCAACAACAAAGTGCGCTGTTTTTACGCTATTTTACCCTCCCCTTAAAAGAAGAAGAGCATCGAATCTGGCTGGCGGTCGATTCTCTGAATAATCTCTCCGCCTGCGAAACCATCGCCTTTATTTGCGGCAAATTAGTAGAACCGGTATTGCTCGACAGCGTGCAACTTAAAGCGCTTTTGCAACAACTAGCACCACAAGCTTCACAAGAGGAAGAACAGGTTAACTTTTACGCCTCGCAAGAAGAGGAATCGACCGATTCGTTGGATGATGAACCGGTCATTCAATTGCTCAATCGTATCTTTGAATCTGCTCTGCAAAAGAACGCGTCCGATATCCATTTGGAAACCTTACAACATCAATTTCAAGTGCGGTTCCGAATCGACGGAGTATTGCAACCACAAACTCCGGTCAGTAAAAATCTGGCGAATCGTTTAATCTCTCGCTTAAAATTACTTGCTAAACTCGACATCAGTGAAACCCGCCTACCACAAGACGGCCGTTTTCAGTTTAAAACCACATTTTCCGATATTCTTGATTTTCGTCTTTCCACTTTGCCAACCCATTGGGGTGAAAAAGTGGTACTGCGCGCCCAACAAAACAAACCGGTCGAACTCAGCTTTGCCGAATTGGGTATGACGGAAGCCCAACAAGCTTCGTTCCAACAGGCACTCAGCCAACCGCAGGGATTAATTTTAGTCACCGGACCGACCGGCAGCGGAAAAAGTATTTCACTTTACACCGCACTTCAATGGCTTAATACGCCCGATAAACACATTATGACGGCGGAGGATCCGATAGAAATTGAACTTGACGGCATTATTCAAAGCCAAGTCAATCCACAAATTGGACTGGATTTTAGCCGACTTTTACGTTCTTTTTTGCGTCAAGATCCCGATATCATTATGCTTGGCGAAATTCGTGATGAAGAAAGCGCCGCCATGGCGTTACGCGCTGCACAAACCGGACATCTAGTACTTTCCACCCTTCATACCAATGATGCGATTTCCGCGATTTCTCGTTTACAACAACTCGGCATTAAGCAACACGAGATCGAAAGCAGCTTACTACTCGTCATCGCCCAGCGACTAGTACGCAAGCGTTGCCGAAAGTGCAGACAATCTTCAGATGTCCCCTTCATCCAGGCTTGTGATTGTCATCAAGGTTATCACGGACGCATTGGTGTTTACCAATTCTTACATTGGCAAGAAAACGGTTATCAAACGGATTTCGACAATCTTCGTCAAAGCGGATTGGAAAAAGTAAAACAAGGCGTAACGGACGAAGCGGAAATCCATCGCGTTTTAGGCTCGGCCTAATTAAGGAAACCGATATGGCAAAAAAACTTTTTTACTATCGCGCACGGAACACCTTAGAACAACTGCAAAAAGGTTCTATTATTGCCGATTCCATCCGTGCGGCAGAATTTCAACTAATGAATCGCGGGTTGACAAACATCAAACTGCAACAAAATTGGCAATTTAACAACAAGCCAAAAAATGCGGAAATCAGCGCATTATTAAACCAACTTGCCATATTATTACAATCTGCCATTTCGCTTAAAAATAGCCTGCAAATATTGCAGCAGAATTGCACCCAACTCGCATTAAACGAATGGGTCGAGCAACTTTTACAGAGCATTGAATCCGGTTTATCCTTTTCACAAAGTATTGAACGGCAAGGGAAATTCCTCACTCGACAAGAAATTCAATTAATTCAGGTGGGCGAAATGACCGGCAAATTGGCATTAGTATGCGGGAAAATAGCGTCACATCGTAATCGCTCTTTGGCGTTACAGCGCAAATTGCAAAAAATTATGCTCTATCCATCAATGGTACTTGGCATTTCTCTGTCACTCACGTTGATGCTGTTGCTTTTTATTGTGCCGCAATTTGCCGAAATGTACCAAAGCAACAATAGTGAACTACCGACTTTAACCCGAGTTTTACTCGCGATGTCAAATTTTTTAAGAGAAGAATTATATATTCTTTTGTTACTAAGCCTTTTTCTCGGACTTTTCTACCACTTAAAATTTAAGCAATCACCACATTTTAAACAACAAAAAGCGCGTATTATCGCCCTTACGCCGATTTTCGGTAAAATTCAACAGCTTTCCCGCTTGGTTAATTTCAGCCAAAATTTACACATTATGCTGCAAGCCGGCGTACCGTTAAATCAAGCGCTCAATAGTTTTCTACCGCGTGCCCAAAGTTGGCAAATTAAGTCTCCGCTTACCTCGGATGCGGTGCTAGACGGCGAGGTCAGATCAATTTTGCAATGGGTTTCACAAGGCTATGCATTTTCTGATAGCATCAGTAGCCGTCTGTTCCCGATGGAAGCGCAACAAATGCTGCAAATCGGTGAAAAGAGCGGCAAGCTTGCGTTGATGTTGCAACATATTGCAGAAAATTATCAAGAAAAACTCAATCACCAAATTGATCTGCTTTCTCAAATGCTTGAACCTTTAATGATGGTGATCATCGGCGGTTTAATCGGCATAATTATGATGGGTATGTACTTACCGATTTTTAATATGGGATCGGTAGTGCAATGATAGGCTTCGCAACATTTTTACTCGGCGGAACCTTAGGCGTCGCATTATATCTTTATATTTCGAGCTTTATCGAACGATTACAAACGGATGTTTATGCTGCTTATGTCGAACTCTTCCCTAACAATCCTCCGCCTTTCCAAAAGCATTTAGCAAACCTACAAACACAAAAATGCGGTCACGTTTTGCAATATTTTTTCGTTGTCGGATTTATTTTTAGCGCATTTGCCGCACTCGCGCCAAGCCCGTCATTTGCCTTATGGTTTAGCACCGCATTGGCTTTGCTATGGGCAATCGCTTATCTCGATTGGCGCTATCGACTCATATCACCAACGCCCTGTTTAGGATTGCTTGCCCTCGGATTATTCGGCGCAGCGCAATCGTTTTCAGATTTGATGTTAGAACAAAGCCTACAAAGTGCAGCCGGTTTTTTCCTGCTTTTTTACACCGTTTATTGGTTCGCCAAATGGCATTATAAACAAGAAGCCTTCGGTCGCGGAGACTACTGGCTCGCACTCGCTATCGGTAGCTACTTGCCATTAGAACAACTTCCGGTATTTTTGCTGATTGCTTGTGTAACAGGAATTCTATTCGCTCTTCCACTCAGAAAAACCAAGGAATTTTTACCCTTTGCGCCTTTTCTGTGTTTATCGTTCATTGTACTTAATGCGAAATATTTAATTTAATAAAAAACCAAAATCATTCGCTGCTTTGATTCACAGACGAAATTATTGCAGCAAACCCGAGTTAGCTTCATCGGTGAGTTAATCGCTTCTTGTGAAAATCAGTTATCCCGCCTTTTTTTCGAACGTCGCATCTTGTAGTATTAACCGTCGATTATTTGTCGTTACGATTTTATGATCGACGTTTATTTTTAATCTAACTTAGCTAAACCTAACTTAGTCGCAAGGACTTTCTATGACTTATATTATCGGCCTCACCGGAGGAATCGGCAGTGGTAAAAGCACGATTGCAGAGTTATTCGCCGAATTAGGCGTCCCTTCGGTTGATGCCGATATTATTGCGCATGAGGTGGTAAAAAAAGGTTCTCCTTCGCTTGCGAAGATTATCGAACATTTCGGCAAGCATATTTTATTGGATAACGGCGAACTCAATCGTGCAGCATTACGTGAACTGATTTTTACTAACGAGAAAGAAAAAAATTGGCTCAACGATCTATTACATCCGATTATTCGCCAAGAAATCACGACGCAACTTGCCGCACAAACAGCGCCTTATACACTTTTTGTCGCACCACTTCTTATCGAAAATAATCTCACAACACTTTGCGATCGCGTGCTTGTGGTGGATGTTGCGCCCGCCACCCAACTCGCCCGCGCCGCTCGGCGCGATCATAATAATATTAAGCAAATTCAACGCATTATGGATGCGCAAGTAAGTCGCGAAGCGCGGTTGAAATGGGCGACCGAGGTTATTAACAACGACGCCAATCTTGTCGAAAATTTACTTCATTTAAAGCAAAAAGTGCTAGAATTGCACCGCTTTTATTTACAACAAGCGGAGTTAAAACGTGTCGGACGAAATCATTGAAGTGCCTTGCCCCATTTGTCAAAAAAACGTTCCCTGGACATCAGACAGTCCCTTTCGCCCTTTTTGCAGCAAACGTTGTCAATTAATCGATCTCGGAGAATGGGCAGCAGAAGAAAAAGCGATCCCGAGTGACAGAGCCGATTTTGTGACCAATCCGGAATTCAATGATGAATGGCATGTAAAATAAGTGTTTGACATCAATAAAGTAAGCGATAAAGCAATTTTTATTAACCATATTTTTACTTCGTTTACGCCATAGTTCCTCACCGAACCGCATTGAATGCAACCGATTGCTTTGTTAGAATGACCGCATTTTTTTAAGGTAAATAAGGAGTCGCTATGGCATTTAATCTTAAAAACAGACATTTATTGAGTTTAGTCAATCACAGCGAACGTGAAATTCGATTTTTATTAGATTTAGCGCGCGATTTAAAACGCGCAAAATATGCCGGTACGGAACAACCTCGCTTAACCGGCAAAAATATCGCCCTTATCTTTGAGAAAACTTCCACCCGCACCCGATGCGCCTTTGAAGTCGCCGCTTACGATCAAGGTGCACATGTGACTTATATTGATCCCGTTTCCTCCCAAATCGGCCACAAAGAATCAATGAAAGACACCGCGCGCGTATTAGGCAGAATGTACGACGCCATTGAATATCGCGGTTTCAAACAGTCCGTCGTAAACGAATTGGTGCAATATGCCGGGGTGCCGGTATTTAACGGCTTGACCGACGAATTTCACCCAACTCAAATGCTCGCCGACGTGTTGACCATGATGGAAAACTGCGAAAAACCGTTAAGCCAAATCAGCTATGTGTATATCGGCGACGCACGTAACAATATGGGCAATTCCTTGTTATTAATCGGCGCAAAATTAGGAATGGACGTGCGGATCTGCGCACCGAAAGCCTTGTTGCCGGAAGATTCTCTCGTTGCAATGTGCCAAGAATTTGCCAAACAATCCGGTGCGCGCATTACCGTGACGGAAGATATCGACAAAGCGGTAAACGGCGTAGATTTCGTGCATACGGACGTGTGGGTTTCTATGGGCGAACCGCTTGAAGCTTGGGGTGAACGAATCGATATGTTAATGCCTTATCAAGTGACGCCTGAGTTAATGAAACGCACCGGCAATCCGAAAGTAAAATTTATGCATTGCCTACCGGCTTTCCACAATAGCGAAACCAAAGTCGGCAAAGAAATCGCCGCACAATATCCGCAATTAGCAAACGGTATTGAAGTAACCGAAGACGTATTCGAATCACCGGCAAATGTGGCATTCGAACAAGCAGAAAACAGAATGCACACCATAAAAGCGGTGATGGTGGCAAGCCTTGCTTAGTTAAGCTTGATAGCATCGCAGTTCAATGCGGTGCTATTTTTTTATCGCGTTATAAAAAGAAGAAGGAAAGTAAAATGAGAATTGTGGTTGCCTTAGGCGGAAACGCATTATTAAAAAGAGGAGAGCCGATGACGGCTCAAAATCAATCAGCCAATATTCGTATCGCGGCAGAGCAACTTGCTAAAATTAAACAAGATCATGAATTGGTGATTTCACACGGTAATGGCCCACAAGTAGGACTGCTAGCATTACAACATGCCGCCTATCATGCACAAGATGCGAAAATCGAACCCTATCCATTAGACGTATTGGTTTCTCAAACGGTAGGCATGATCGGTTATATGTTGCAACAAGAACTCACCAATTTGCTGCCGCAAACGCCGACCATTACGGTATTAAGCCAAGTGATTGTGGATCCGAACGATCCGGCCTTTGAAAAACCAAGCAAACCGATCGGTCAGATTTACGGCAAAGTAGAAGCGGAAAAACTTGCCACAGAAAAAGGCTGGACGATTATGCCGGACGGTCAACATTATCGTCGCGCAGTGCCCAGTCCGTTGCCAAAATCAGTTACCGGTATGGATTCCGTGAAAGCCTTACTGGCGAATAAAAATATCGTGATTTGTGGCGGTGGCGGCGGTATTCCGAGCTATTACAATAAAAAGGGAGAATTACAAGGCGTGGAAGCCGTGGTGGACAAGGATTTGTGCACGGCAGTGATTTCGCAAGAGCTAAAGGCCGATTTATTCATCATCGCGACGGACGTCCCGGCGGCTTGCGTAAACTTCAACAAGGCAGAGCAAAAACAAATCGCCCGCGCCAATCCGACCGCATTGGAAGCATTGGCTGACGAGTTCGCACCGGGATCCATGGGGCCAAAAGTGAAAGCGGTGATTAACTTCGTAAAAGCTACCGGCAAAGATGCGGTAATTGGTTCGCTTGCGGATATTGAGCGTATCGTACAAGGCAAAGCGGGGACGCGCGTGACAAATGCTATTAACGGCGTGGAATTTTACTAATCAAACATAAAAGGGAGCAACGGCTCCCCTTTTTTGACGGACGAAAAACTTTTGAAAAACGACTGCACTTTCGCCTTAATTTCAGTTTCATGTAGCAAAATAGCACCGCATTGGAAGCCGCTCCAATGCGGTGCTATTTTGCAAGGTCATTTCAGCCTTGCGCTACAGCTACATCATTTCGCTTAATTTTTTCCTTTCACATCTAAAATCACCACCTCCGATTGCGATCCCAAACGCATCGGAATGCCCCAAAAGCCGAAACCTGAGGTGACCATAAAATATGGCGTACCGATTTTTTCCAAGCCGTAATCAATGCGGTACAGTAGGCCGGTGACAAGATTGGCCGGGAAAATTTGCCCTTTGTGGGTGTGCCCGGAAACCTGCAAATCAAACGGTAGCGCCGAATGGATGTCCACTTCCGACGGACGATGATCCAACACGATAATCGGCAAATTTAAATCCGCTTGTTTGAGCAACATTTCCGTCGTCGGGCGGGATGTATTCAAATCGTCGTTACGCCCAATCAAAACGAATTCGTTATTAATCACCCTAGTTTGATCTTTCAGAAGCGTTATACCCGCTTTGCGAATTTCATCGATGATTTCGTCTTGATGACCGAAGAAATCATGGTTGCCGAGGGTCGCATAAACACCGAGCGGCGCTTGCAGTTTAGTCAAATGTGGACGCATATTTTCCGCTAAATAGGCATCGACATTGTCATCCATAATATCGCCCGGCAACAAAATCAGATCGACTTTTTGTTCGGTCATAATTTGCGCTAATTTATCCAGTTCTTGCGCGCCGAATAAAACGCCCAAATGCAGATCGCTCGCCACGCCGATGCGCAACGGTTTCATCGGTTTATCAAATTGAATGTTGTAATGAACAACGCGCGGCGCATAGGCATTATACAGGCTCAAACCAATTAAACCGGCGAGCCCGACGGGATAAACAAAACGTAGCAGGCGATCAATTTCGGCAAAGTTTTTACTTTTCTTCAAAACAACACGAAGGAAACCTATTGCCACGCTTACAAAGGTTGAAAAAAGCAATAGCGCGAGCATCAATGCAATGAAACGAAAGGCAGTAAAAAATTGCGCGACATGGCAAATTAGCACCGCATTGGGCACTGTAAACAGTGCCAAGGTCAGCCATTTTTTGCTTTGCGGACAATGCTTATCGACCCAAAGCCACCGTAAGGTGCGGTTAAAAATGGCGAGCAAACATTGTAAAACGATAACAACGATGGCGAAAATAAAGTAATAACGCGTTTCCATGACGTCTGTTTTCCCTTGATTTTAAAGGCGCGCATCATAAATTTCTTTGTTTTCAAAGGCAAATTTTTTCGCTAGAATGCGAGCGTTTTTTTGACTGATACTTGATAAAAGGACGACATTATGTTTGGAAAAGGTGGCTTAGGCGGCTTAATGAAACAAGCGCAACAAATGCAAGAAAAAATGCAAAAAATGCAGGAAGAAATTGCGCAACTTGAAGTAACCGGTGAATCGGGCGCAGGCTTGGTGAAAATTACCCTTAACGGTGCGCATAACTGCCGTCGCATCGATATTGATCCGTCTTTAATGGAAGACGACAAGGAGATGTTGGAAGATTTAATTGCCGCGGCGTTTAACGATGCGGTGCGTCGTGCAGAAGAACTGCAAAAAGAAAAAATGGCGTCCGTTACCGCCGGTATGCCGTTACCGCCGGGCATGAAATTTCCGTTTTAATTCGTAAGGTGCGCGGATAAAATATTCATGCACCGTTTCACATTTATCCCATCTCTTTAATATGCAAAGCAGTCCACTTTTAGAACACCTTATCGAAAATTTACGTTGTCTTCCGGGCGTGGGACCGAAATCGGCGCAACGTATGGCATATCATTTATTACAACGTAATCGTAGTGGCGGCGTGAATTTAGCACATGCGCTCACCGAAGCAATGTCTAAAATCGGCCACTGTTCACAATGTCGTGATTTTACCGAAGAAGAAACTTGCAACATTTGTAATAATCCGCGTCGCCAAAATTCCGGCTTGCTTTGCGTGGTGGAAATGCCTTCCGATATTCAAGCAATTGAGCAAACCGGACAATTTTCCGGCCGTTATTTCGTCTTGATGGGGCATTTGTCACCATTGGACGGTATCGGTCCGCGCGAAATCGGTTTGGATTTATTGCAACAACGTTTGACGGAAGAATCCTTCCACGAAGTGATCCTCGCAACCAATCCGACGGTGGAGGGCGATGCCACAGCGAACTACATCGCGGAAATTTGTCGCTTGCACAATATTAAAGTGAGTCGTATTGCGCACGGTATTCCGATCGGCGGAGAGCTGGAAACGGTGGATGGCACCACATTAACTCACTCTTTCCTCGGTCGTCGTCAGATCGACTGATTATTATGCGTCTCTTTATTGCTGAAAAACCGAGCTTGGCTCGTGCCATTGCCGATGTGTTGCCGAAACCACATCTGCGCGGCGACGGATTTATCCGATGCGGCGATAACGATGTCGTCACTTGGTGCGTGGGGCATTTGCTGGAACAAGCCGAGCCCGAAGCATACGATCCGAAATTCAAACAATGGCGTTTGGAACATCTGCCAATCATTCCGGAAAAATGGCAATTATTACCGCGCAAAGAAGTTAAAAAACAGCTTTCTACAGTGGAAAAACTGATTCATCAAGCTGACGAATTGGTAAACGCGGGCGATCCGGATCGCGAAGGGCAATTGTTAGTGGACGAAGTGTTTAGTTACACCAAGTTAAGCGCCGAAAAACGCGATCGAATTCAGCGTTGTTTAATTAGTGATTTGAATCCCAATGCGGTGGCGAAAGCGGTTAACAAGCTGCAACCGAATCGTAATTTCATTCCGCTAGCTACCTCCGCATTAGCCCGCGCCCGTGCCGATTGGCTATACGGTATTAATATGACGCGCGCTTACACTATTCGCGGCCGTCAGGCGGGTTATAACGGCGTGCTTTCCGTCGGACGCGTACAAACACCGGTATTAGGACTGATTGTGCGGCGCGATTTGGATATTGAACATTTCCAACCCAAAGATTTCTTTGATGTGCTGGCATGGATTAATCCGGAAGGTAAGCATGAAAAAACGTCGGAAACCTCAACTGCGCTTTTTAGCGCCTTATGGCAACCAAGTAAAGCTTGTGAAGATTACCAAGATGATGACGGCCGCGTACTTTCTCAAGGCTTAGCAGAAAATGTAGCAAAACGCATTTCCGGTCAACCTGCGGAAGTGACGGAATATAAAAACTCGCACGAAAAAGAGAGTGCACCGCTGCCTTATTCTCTATCCGCTTTGCAAATTGATGCAGCGAAGCGCTTCGGCATGTCCGCGCAAGCGGTTTTAGATACCTGTCAGCGCTTGTATGAAACCCATCGTTTGATTACCTATCCGCGTTCCGACTGTCGTTATTTACCGGAAGAACATTTTGCCGAACGATATAATGTGCTCAATGCGGTTTCCGTGCATTGCGATGCCTATCAAACTTTGCCGAGCCTGATTGACGTCAATCGGCGTAACCGCTGTTGGAACGATAAAAAAGTCGATGCACACCATGCGATTATTCCGACTGCAAAAAATCGCGCAGTTAATTTAACTCATGAAGAACACAATATTTATGGTTTAATTGTTCGCCAATATTTAATGCAATTTTGTCCGGATGCAGAATATCGCAAAAGCAAAATCACCCTGAACATTGCCGGTGGAACTTTTATTGCTCAAGCACGAAATCTGCAAACTGCCGGCTGGAAAGCATTACTCGGCAAAGAAGATGACTCGGAAAATCAAGAACCACTCTTGCCGATTGTGAAAAAAGGACAAATATTGCATTGCGAACGCGGCGAAGTGGTGAATAAAAAAACACAACCACCAAAACCCTTTACTGATGCGACGTTGCTTTCGGCAATGACCGGGATTGCGCGTTTCGTGCAAGATAAAGAATTGAAAAAAATCCTACGCGAAACCGATGGACTAGGTACAGAAGCAACACGCGCGGGTATTATTGAATTATTGTTTAAACGAGGCTTTTTAATTAAAAAAGGACGCAACATTCACAGTACGGAAGCCGGACGAATTTTAATTCAAGCTTTGCCGGATATTGCTACACAGCCCGATATGACGGCACACTGGGAAGCGCAGTTGAACGATATCAGTCAAAAACAAGCAACTTACCAGCAATTTATGCACAGTCTAAGTCAAATGTTACCGGACTTGGTACGTTTTGTGAATCTCAATGCGTTGCGCCAGCTAAGTCAGGTCAGTCAAAACACAAAAGCCGAACAGGACATGCGCCAAAGAACAGTCAGGAAAACTAAAAAATCAGCGAAGAAAGAGGCTTCTGGTTAAAGTTGATACAATCAATGCATAAATAACAAAAAAAACTTGCAGAAATCTCGCAGTTTTTATATTATTCGCCGCGGTTTTCTTGCGTAATGCGCAATTCAGAGTAGAAAAAATGTATCAAGTTCTTTTATTTATTTATGTTGTTGTCGCTATTGCCTTGATCGGGTTTATTCTCGTTCAACAAGGTAAAGGGGCAAACGCCGGTGCATCTTTTGGAGGAGGCGCTTCAGGCACAATGTTTGGTTCAGCCGGTGCAGGTAACTTTTTAACCCGCGCTAGTGCAATTTTAGCAACTGTGTTTTTTGTAATTGCGCTCGTATTAGGTAACATAAATTCTCATCGCAATAACCTTGAAAAAAGTACGTTCGATGATTTGTCTCAAGCCGCTGAACAAGTCCAACAAAATCAACAAGTTGCTCCGGCAATAGAAAACAAAAATAGCGATATCCCGCAATAATAAACAAATAAACGCTCTGGTGGTGGAATTGGTAGACACGCTATCTTGAGGGGGTAGTGGCCGCAGGCCGTGCGAGTTCAAGTCTCGCCCAGAGCACCATTTAACTAACCAAAACCCCGCGTAACTTCACGCGGGGTTTTGTTTTATCCGGTTCCGACAAGGAAATGTTCACTAATTTGAAGGTTAATGCAATTTCAATCGCGGTTTTAAATATCGATTGATTTTATCCACTAAGATAATCAAACCGATTTTAATACAGCCGTGTAATGCGTGTTGGTGCATGCGATAAAGCGATACGTAAGCGAATTGGGCGAATTTACCGTGAACGGTGAGCGGGTTTTTACCGAATTTGTTGGTTAAACTGCCCAATGCGGTGAAACTTGAAAGGGAAACCAAGGTGCCTTTATCATTGTATTTGAAGGCTTTTAACGGTTGATTTGCAAAAATTGCAAAGAGATTTTTCGCGCAGGCTTTTGCCATTTGATGTGCGGCTTGCGCACGCGGCGGCACTAATTTTCCGTCCGGTTGCGTTAATGCGGCGCAGTCGCCGATGGCAAAAATGCTGTCATCTACAGTAGTTTGTAGCGTATCTTTTACGACTAATTGATTGATGCGGTTGATTTCCAAGCCATCAAAATGATGCGTGACGGTTGAGGTGCGTACGCCCGCCGCCCAAACGATTAAATCTGCTTTAATTTGTTCGCCATCTTTCGTTATCAGCGTATTCGGTTGCGCTTCAGTGATCATCGTGTTGAGTTTCACTTCGGCGCCCATTTCACGTAGCTCATCCAGCACCGCATCGGACAAGTTTTCCGGCAAGGCGGGCAATAAACGCGGGCCGGCTTCCACCAACGTGACTTGTAAACAATCGCTGTCGATTTTGCCGTAACCGTAGGAAGACAAATCTTCCGCCGCGTGATAAAGCTCTGCGGTAAGTTCCACGCCGGTCGCGCCACCGCCAACGATCGCAATATTGATTTTACTTTGATCGACCAGTTTCTGTTTAAATTCTTCTTCACCAATATCGTCTAGTGCGCGGTTTTCCGAAAATTTAAGGAAAAGTTCCAACATTTTGTTTTGAAAACGCAACGCCTGTTCGGAGCTGTCCAAGAAAATGCAGTTATCCGCGACACCTTTAGTGTTGAAATCATTTGATTTACTGCCGATTGCGATGACCAAATAATCGTAAGGAATTCGGCGGGCGACGACGATCATATCGCCTTCTTCGCCGTAAACTGGCGCCAATTCCACGTATTTTTGTTCGCGATTGATGCGTGTAATTGAACCTTGTTCAAAGCTGAAATGATGATTTTTACCGTGCGCACGGTAGCTTAACGAGTCGATGCCATCGTCCATTACGCCGGTGGCGATTTCGTGCAATAACGGTTTCCAAAGATGGGTGGCATTACGATCCACAAGGGTTATTTTGGCTTGTTGTTTACGACCGAGCTTATCGCCTAAAAATGTCGCCAGCTCAATACCGCCGGCACCGCCACCTACGATGACGATGTTTTTCATAAGATTCTCCTAAAAGTATTAAATTTGTTAAAAATGTTAAATCAACGTTATGGTAGCATGAAACATCTTGTGGAACATTACTCAATAAGGAGAAAACTAAGTTCGGTGCACGCATTCATAAAGGGGGGCAAGCTCTCGGATGGTGTGAGCCACAAATAGCACCGCATTCAAAGCCGACAAATCGGCCTTTTCCACATTTTTGCCGATACACCAAAAATCATCGTCGTTGCGCAAGGTTAAATCCGCTTGTGAAAATGCGTTCACCGGCCGGAAATCGCCATATTCGTCTTCATCGCCGCGCCATAAATCGAAGTCGGCGAAACGGGCGAAATCAAATCGTTCCAGCCACCGGTTATATTGGTGCACATTAATTTGTGAGCGATCAGCGCGATAGCAATGCCAATCGAGACTCACAGAAAGGCGACGACGATTGAGCAATACGGAGAAAATCGCAGCAGAATTTTGGTTGAATTCATATTTGAAATAGGCGAAAAAATGCGCACGCACCTGCCAACCGTTCGTCCAACTTTCGATATGCGGTTTGGCAAAAGGCGCGCCGAGTTCGGCGGAAACGGCTTGAATCAGCGCTTTCCAGTTATCCCACTGCGCTTTGTAACGCGCTTTAATGGCCGGAATGTCTTGCGGGCAGAATTTTTTCATTTGCGCAAATTGAAAGAACGGAATATTAAAAATTTCGCAGGATTCGGCGTTGAGAGAAATCATGATTTTTCCTTAAAAATACAATAATTTTTCGAAATTATATCGCTGTTGCACAACGTTGAAATTACCCTTGCAAAATAGCACCGCATTGAAGCCGCTCCCAGTACGGTGCTATCGTTTATGGTTAATTTAAACGGGTTTTGTGCATTTGCTAAATTTCGTAATTTTTGACCGCACTTTGGCTGAAAATTTGTTTATCTTCCCAACGTAGCATGGTCAGGCGATTATTCCAGACACAGCCGGTATCGAGCGCATAAATATTCGGCGGCATTTTTTCATCCACTAAACTCGCCCAATGACCGAACACAATCGGGATTTGTCGATACAACGGATTGTTTAACTCGAACCAAGGCGTGAGTTCGGGCGGCGCTTCTTTCGGCGGGACTTTACAAGCGAAATCCAATCGGTGATCTTGATAACAGAACCGCATTCGGGTGAACACGTTGATAATGTAACGTAAGCGATCCATGCCTTGTAACTCAGGCGACCATCGGTCGGGGAAGTTGTCGTACATTTGAGAAATCAGCGCATAAAAATCACCGTTTTGTAAGACCTTTTCTACTTCCTTCGCGCAGGCTTTTGCCGTTTCTAAATCCCAATCCGGCGAAATGCCCGCGTGCGCCATCAAGAAGCCCAATTCTTCATTGTGAACAAGCAACGGCTGATGACGCAACCAATCAATCAATTCTTCAAAATCCGGCGCACTGAAAATCGCGTCCACCCGATCGCGCGGTTTGATTTTTTTAATGCCGAGTGCGGTCGAAATCAGATGAAGATCGTGATTCCCCAAGACAGTTTGTGCCGCGCCGCCGAGGGATTTTACCAAACGCAAACAATCTAAGGATTTATCGCCGCGCGCAATGAGATCGCCGACGAGATAAAGTTTATCTTGCGCCGGGTTGAATCGAACGCGTTCCAATAAAAGCTGTAATTCATCAAAACAGCCCTGTAAATCACCGACTAAATAGGTTGCCATTTTTGACCGCGCTTTATTCTTCCGAATCCACAATTTCATCCTTCAGCACCTCCGCCGGCGGATTATCCGCCAGCCAATTCGCTAAGCGGGCATAATCGGCGATGGAAAGATTTTCCGCACGCGCGTTCAAATCAATCTCAAGTGCGGTCAAATTTTCCGGAGAAAATAAGCTAGAAAGCGCGTTGCGCAAGGTTTTGCGGCGTTGATTAAAGGCTTGCGAACAAACCCGATTAAGCCAATATAAATCCTTAACCGGATGAGGCAGGGTTTGATGCGGAATTAAGCGAACCACAGCGGAATCCACTTTCGGCGCTGGTTTAAAGGCGCTCGGCGGCACTTCAAGCACCGGCATCACTTGGCAGAAATATTGCGCCATAACGGTTAAACGCCCGTAAGCTTTACTGTTCGGTGCGGCGCAAAGGCGTTTTACCACTTCTTTTTGCAACATAAAGTGCATGTCTTGAATCACGTCGTGATATTTGAATAAATGGAACATCAACGGCGTGGAAATGTTGTACGGCAAGTTACCAAACACGCGCAATTTTTGTTTCGGCTCGGCCGTTTGCTCGGCATAAAGCGCGCCAAAATCAAATTGCATGGCGTCAGTTTCAATCACCGTCAATTTTTGATGTAAAAAAGGATGATGACGTAAACGTTCAGCAAGATCGCGGTCAAGTTCAACAACGGTTAAATGCTCAACTTGCTCGCCGACAGGCTCGGTTAATGCCCCCAAACCGGGGCCGATTTCCACTAAAAATTGACCTTTTTGCGGATAAATCGTCGCCACGATATTTTGAATAACATGATTATCATGCAAAAAATTTTGCCCGAAGCGCTTGCGCGCCGTATGGCCTAAATGCTTTTTTGAGTTCATAGTATTTCGCCTTTCGCAAAAGTGGCACACATTATAGAGCCTGTTTTACCTTTGTAAATCGTTGCGAAATTGCACGAAACGGTGTTTTTTCCACTCGAATTTATTTTCATCTTTCGTACGACACTAAAAACGGCTATAATCCGCGCGTTTTTATTAAATCAGACCCCAAATACGGTCAAGAAACCATTATTTTAGAGGATACAATGGCAAAAGAAGATAGCATTGAAATGCAAGGCACTATTTTGGAAACCCTACCGAATACGATGTTCCGTGTGGAATTAGAAAACGGTCATGTGGTAACCGCTCACATTTCAGGCAAAATGCGTAAAAACTATATTCGTATTTTAACCGGCGACAAAGTAACCGTAGAAATGACGCCTTACGATTTAAGCAAAGGCCGTATCGTTTTCCGTAGCCGCTAATCATCGTCGTTAAATTCAAGTTAAAAGCCGATAACTTTATCGGCTTTCTTTTTGCCTGAACATCACATAAATCGGTTGCGGAAAACAGAAATTTCGGTATAATCCGCGCCCTTAGCCACATTGAATTTTCGTTCCTTGCCTTTGCAGATTGGTGGCTAATCTACGTCAAAGGCTGATTAACCCGTAAGGAGCAGTAATGCGTCACTACGAAATCGTGTTTATGGTTCATCCGGACCAAAGCGAGCAAGTACCAGGTATGATCGAACGTTACACAGGTTCTGTAAAAGAAGCCGGTGGTCAAGTTCATCGCCTAGAAGATTGGGGTCGCCGTCAATTAGCCTACCCAATTAACAAATTACACAAAGCACACTACGTGCTTATGAATGTAGAAGCGCCTCAACAAGTCATCGACGAGCTAGAAACGACTTTCCGTTATAACGATGCTGTATTACGCAGTCTTGTTATTCATACTAAGCACGCCGTAACAGAAGCGTCCCCAATGGTTAAAGCGAAAGACGAACGTCGCGCTTCAACTGAAGTTGAAACCAACGATTTTGAGGATGCTGAAGAGTAATTCGAGCATTGATAATCGCTTGTCGTTAATGGGTGTCGTCACTCACGAACCTAAGCGATCAAAAAGCCCTAACGGGGTCGAGCATTGCCGGTTTTGGTTGGAACATCGTTCGGAACAAATTGAAAGCGGTTTGCCCCGCCAAGCGTGGTTAAAAATGCCGATTCAAGTCAGCGGCAATCAATTAGTAGAAAAAACTCAAAGCATTACGGTCGGCACTCAACTATTGATAGTCGGGTTTATAACCTCTCATAAAACCAACAACGGTTTACATCAGTTAGTCTTACATGCCGAGCAAATCGAATTTATAGATTAGGAGACAGCCAAATGGCACGTTATTTCCGTCGTCGTAAGTTCTGCCGTTTTACAGCGGAAAATGTTGTTGAAATCGATTACAAAGATATCGCTACATTAAAGAACTACATTTCTGAAAGCGGCAAAATTGTACCAAGCCGCATTACCGGTACTCGTGCGAAGTACCAACGCCAATTAGCCCGCGCTATCAAACGCGCACGTTATTTAGCGTTAATCCCTTACTCTGATATGCATCATAACTAAGAAGAGGAAGGACAAATGCAAGTAATTCTTTTAGATAAAATTGTTCACCTAGGTAATGTTGGTGATCAAGTTAATGTTAAATCAGGTTTTGCACGTAACTTCTTAATCCCACAAGGAAAAGCGGTTATGGCGACCAAAGCTAATATCGAACACTTTGAAGCGCGCCGTGCTGAATTAGAAGCGGCAGCAGCAGCAAGTCTTGCCGCGGCACAAGCCCGTGCAGCGCAAATTACCGCATTGGGAGCCGTTACTATTGCTTCTAAAGCCGGTGACGAAGGCCGTTTATTCGGCGCGATCACAACTCGCGATGTTGCTGATGCTGTAAGCGCAGCAGGCATTGAAATTGCGAAAAGTGAAGTGCGTTTACCAAATGGTCCAATCCGTACTCTCGGTGACCACGACGTTCGTTTCCAACTTCATGGTGAAGTGTTCGCAACATTAAACATCGTTGTTGTTGCAGAGTAATCGATTGTTAAGCAGAAACTGAGATTGTTCTGATTTCTGAAAACTCAATTGAATGTAAGGACTAAGCATTATTTTTATAGCGCTTAGTCCTTTTAATTTATCTAAAATATTCACCTATAGTGCAAATTCAAATCAGCACCGCATTGAAATCCGCCTCACTGCAATTGTTCAATTCCCCCCCTCCTTTCTAGCGCACATTTCTGTAAATAAATCTTTACGGAAAAGGATAAACCCACTATCATAGCGACAGTTTTTACTCGCAGTAAGTAGGCTTTTATGACCTTTAAATTTGATCCGCAACATCCTTTTTCTTGCTTTGTGACTCACAGCGAAAGCATGAAAAATACGGTGGAAAATGCCCAACGTTTCGCCATGTTTGATGTACCGTTATTGATTCAAGGTGAAACCGGTACAGGCAAAGATTTATTAGCCAAAGCCTGCCATTACCAAAGTTTGCGCCGCGAGCATAAATTTATTGCAGTGAATTGTGCCGGCTTACCTGACGAAGATGCAGAAAGCGAAATGTTCGGCCGTAAAGTGGGAGAAGACGAAACCATCGGCTTTTTCGAATATGCCGACGGCGGCACGGTGTTATTAGACGGCATTGCGGAATTTTCCCTCAGCTTACAGGCGAAACTACTGCGTTTTTTAACGGACGGTTCGTTTCGCCGAGTTGGTGAAGAAAAAGAACATCATGCTAACGTGCGCGTAATTTGCACTGCGCAAATGCCATTAAATCAATTGGTTGAACAGGGCAAAGTGCGCGCGGATTTGTTTCATCGTTTAAACGTGCTGACCCTCAACGTGCCGCCGTTGCGCGAACGGATTGCAGATATTGAACCTTTAACGGAAGGTTTTCTGCAGGAAATCAGCGAATCCCTTAACATTCAGAAACCAACTTTTGATCGACAGTTCCTCGTATATTTGCAGCAATATAATTGGCAAGGTAACGTGCGCGAACTTTATAACACCTTGTATCGCGCCTGTTCCTTGGCGAAGGATAACCGCTTGACCATCGAAAACCTTAATCTTCGTTTGCCGTCAAATGCCCTCGTTTCCATTGAAGAATTTGAAAAGCAAACCTTAGATGAGATTATCGGGCGCTATGAAGCTCAAATCTTACGTGCGTTTTATCGCGAATTTCCCAGCACGCGAAAACTCGCGCAACGCCTCGGCGTATCGCACACGGCAATTGCCAATAAATTACGCCAATATGGAATAGGAAAGTAATTTTTTCGTTGTTCCGAACCGAATACGTGACTATTGAGCAAAATTAATTCGTTTTTTGCCAATGCGAATCTCAATGCGCTGTTATTTTGAGCATTCAATGCGGTGCTATTTTGAGAGTTCAATGCGGTGCCGTTTTAAGCGTTCAATGTGGTGCTATTTTAAGCGTTCAATACGGTGCTATTTTAAGCATTCAATGCGGTGCTGTTTTGAGAGTTCAATGCGGTGCTATTTTAAGCGTTCAATGCGGTGCTACTTTAAGCGTTCAATGCGGTGCTACTTTAAGCGTTCAATGCGGTGCTACTTTAAGCGTTCAATGCGGTGTTACTTTAAGCGTTCAATGCGGTGCTATTTTGAAAGTTCAATGTGGTGCTATTTTAAGCGTTCAATGCGGTGCTATTTTGAGCGTTCAATGCGGTGCTGCCAAAAGTGAAAAAAACGCAGAGAATCCGTTAATGATAAGATGATGACGCGAAAACCATTAGTCTCTCTCAATTATTGCAAGGGTCGGCGCCATTGCTTATGCCTTTTAAAGTATTCTTAATGTTGCTAAATAATCGTTGTTTGCCACGCTTCCGCACATAATGTAATCACCATGGAAACACAAAAAACTCTAAATTTAATCCTTTTTTCAGCCCTCGCGCTGATCTCTGCTCTCGCCCTTTATCACCAACTCGATGACTTCGCCCATCTCAAAAATGCCGAGGGCGTGCTGACGGATATGCGTTCTCTCGTATTATGGGAAATTCGCGTGCCGCGTATCGGCTTGGCAGTGCTGACCGGAACTTGTCTTGCATTGGCGGGCAATGCCATGCAGGGGATTTTCCAAAATCCGCTCGCCAGTCCGGGGTTGCTCGGCAGTAGTGCGGGGGCGACGGCCGCCAGTGTGCTGATTCTGTATTATTTTTCTGTGCCTTTTACTATATTGCTATTTGGTGGTGTTGCCGGGGCCTTAGCAAGCTTTTTATTGGTTTACGCCATTGCTAAAAATCACGGCACGACCATGATGATTTTAAGCGGTTTGGCGGTAAACATGTTGCTTGGTGCAGTAATTGCCTTATTGCTTTCTAACGCCGAAAGCCCATGGGCATTGGCGGAACTTTACCGCTGGCTACAAGGCTCATTGGTGTGGGCTCAATCGGATACCCTGTTAATTTCCTTACCCATTGCATTGGTTGGTATGGCTTGTTTGTATCGACAGCATCGTTACATAGATTTGCTCACCTTTGGCGAAGAAACCGCCGGCACCATGGGGATCGATCCGCAACGTAGCTTTTTCATCATAACTTTCGGCGTCGCCTTGTTGGTTGGAGCAACCATTCCACAAACAGGCACTATCGGGTTTATCGGCTTAATTGCTCCGCACGTCGCTCGAATTTTACTGAAAAAACGCCCGTCCCAGCTTTATTTGACCAGTGCATTGCTCGGCGCCTTGTTGCTCTTAATCGCCGATCTTTGCGTGCAACACGTTCCCCTTTTCTCCCACATTTACATCGGCACGCTGACAGCAATTATCGGCGCTCCATGCTTAATTTGGATTTTATTAACAGAACAACGAAAATTAGCCGGATAATTATGATTAGAATCGAAAACCTCACCCAGTCTTACGGCTTAAAAAATATTAACTGCCACATTCCGCAAGGAAAATTGGTCGGCATTATGGGCGCCAACGGCACGGGAAAATCTACGCTATTGAAAACTATCGCCGGGATTCTGCCTATTGCCGATGGCGAAATTTGGTTTAACCACGACAAATTAAGCACCATGAGCGCCTCACAAAAAAGCCGGCAGTTAGCTTACCTTGCGCAAAATATCGAAATTCATTGGGATTTATCCGTGTATGACGTTATCGCACTGGGCCTGCCGAATCCACTCAACAAAGCCAAAGAACAGGAAAAAGTGCAGTCGATTTCAGATACGTTTTCCGTCTCGCACTTACTGAAAAAACCTTTCCGCCAACTTTCCGGCGGTGAAAAATCCCGCGTGCAGCTCGCACGTTGTTGCATTAAAGGCGCACCTTTACTGCTTGCCGACGAGCCCATCGCCGCGCTCGATCCTTATTATCAAATCGATATTATGGAACAACTAAAATCCCTCACACCCAAACATACGGTTGCAGTAGCAATTCATCATTTATCGCTTGCCTACAAATTCTGTGATGAAGTGATTTTGTTGCATAACGGCAAAATCATTGCTAATGGGGAAACGCAAACCGTGTTAAACGCGGAAAATCTGGCGAAAGCGTTTGGCGTGAAAGTAAAGTTTGATCGGATAAAAAAAGAAATTTTTGGAGTTGATAAGATAGGATCAATAAATCACTTCAAATTTTGTGCCGCGAGCGTTGAGAGTAATTTTTGAACATGATCAAACATTTACGCCGGGAAGCGTGCGCCATCGTGGAAGGATTTTGACGTGTTTTTCTTGTATTCAGACAGAAGCAGGGAAAATAGGCGCCATGCTTAAATAATAGAAATTAAATTCTAATTTTTGTTTCTTTTACATAAATTGGAAATTAACTTCCAATTTATGTATAATTTTCAAAAATATGAAATTCATTTCCAATGAGTAAAGCCATGATCTCTCGTGAAAATTATTTACAGCAACTGATTCAATTTAAAGATACCGATTTTATCAAAGTGATCTCTGGTGTTCGTCGTTCCGGTAAATCGGTGTTACTTATGCAATACCGTGATTATCTGCAGCAGCAGGGCATTGCTTCCGAAAACATTCTTTATCTCAATTTTGAATCTTTTGAATATCAATGGGTGAAAGATGCTCAAGACTTCCAACAGCTTATTCAAGAAAAAATGCCTTCCTCTCAAGAGAAAACCTACTTTCTGATTGATGAAATTCAGTTTGTGGAAGGTTGGCAAAAAACCGTCAATGCGCTTCGCGTGAGTTTTAACACCGATATCATGATTACAGGTTCCAATGCCAACTTGCTTTCCGGCGAGCTTGCGACGCTGTTAAGCGGTCGATATGTGGAAATCAAAATTTATCCGCTTTCTTTTAAAGAATTTTTACGCTCCAAAAATGTGGATAGCCAGTCAAGATTGGTGGATAAACTCTATTCGGAATACGAAAAATATGGCGGTTTTCCCAGCGTTGTGATGGCTGATGAACCTTTAAAAGAAACGATTTTATCCGGCATTTTTGATTCCATTGTGCTGAATGACATTGCTCATCGAGCCGGGGTGAAAGATACCCATATTCTTAAAAGCGTGATTCTCTTTTTGGCGGATAACGTAGGGCAGTTGGTGAATCCGAGCAAAATTAGCAACACGCTCACGTCCGAACGTGTCCCCACTTCAAATCACACCATCAGCAAATATCTTGATTTGTTAGAAAATGCCTTTCTTTTTTATAAAGCAAAACAATATGATATTCGCGGAAAAGGCTATTTAAAAACCAATGCGAAATATTTTATTGTGGATAACGGTTTAAGACGACACGCTATCGGCAAAAAAGGGGCGAATTATGCCAATCGCTTAGAAAATATCGTTTTTATTGAATTGCTTAGACGAGGTTATACCGTAGATGTCGGTAAACTCGACAGCCAAGAAATTGATTTTATCGCCCGAAAAGCCGATGAGATTTTATATGTGCAAGTCGCCTTTGAAATCCCTGAAAATACCCACGAAACCGATAATCTTTTGCACATTAAAGATAACTATAAAAAGATCTTAATTACGGGAAAATATTACGAACAAACAGAGATTGATGGGATTGAAGTGATTTATGTGGTGGATTGGTTGTTGCAATAAATCCGAAAACGTTGGAAATTTTAATCGAACTTTTTGTGTTTAACGCTTATGCTGTCGCGCGTTTCCTAACGCGTGCCGTAGAAAGTAAATAAAGTGCGGTGAGTTTTTGAGGGTTTTTTAGTGAAATTAGGCACATACAGGGAAATGGGCGTCAACAGATAGGTGCAAATAAAGCAAGATAGCGCCAGCGTCCACGCAGGTGCTGCTTAATAAAAACATTGAGAATTTTACCCATAACCGTCGGCAGAACCATATTCAAAATTCTTTGTATTTTTTGACCGCACTTTTAGATGGGAGGCACAAGCGAGGACGCTTGCGCCATTAGGAGGGTAGCAGATAAATTATTAGATATATATAAACTTATGCCTAATTTAGGTAGAGATGTTAATTAAATATTTCGATTTCATCTTCTGAAAAAAATTCTGAATAAGTCAGATTATTTTTTAGTTCAGATGGTTTATTACTATATACAACAATAGCTAATGATTCTTCAGCTCTACTACAAATAACGTAAAATAATCTTGCTGTGCGAGATATAACATTATCTTTTCCTGATTCTATATTTTTTATATCTGTATCGCTTAGGGATTCTGTTCCTAATAATTTATTATATTTAAATAAGAAACCATTAGATTCTTCATCATCCAAAATAGCCATAACTCTATTGAACTCAAGACCTTTAACACCTTGATGAGTATCAAAACCTAATTTTCCTTTAATGTACAAGTTATATTGCATAAGCTCTTTTAGACTTGCTTTTAGTGCTTTATTCCATAACAAATCGTTATCCTTAGAATCGTTATCTTTAGAATCATAATTCAAACCATTTTTTATATCATCAGGAATTTCTAATAATCTTTTGAGGTTAATATCGGATAAAATCATTTCTATAGAAAGATCTTCATTTATATTTAAATCTTTAATGTTCGTCTTAAGATCTTTAAAATTATTAGATATTATTTCATTATTCATTAAAGGGGAATATTTTTCTAATATTCTCATTGTTTCAAAATTATTATTGTTTTTTATACTATTTACCAATGGCAAGACCTGTTCTAATAAAAATTGAATGTTAATTCCAGTATTTTGTAGAAGATTATCTCTAATAATACTATTTTGAGATAAAGGTAAAAAAAAGTTTCCAAATCCAGATCTATTTGCAGCCATTGCATGTTCTAAAACTAAAGTTTTGACATTTTTTATATCTTTCCATTCTAAATCTTGGCATGTTACGGACATCTTTTCTCTAATAATTTGTTCTTGGGATAACTTATTTTCAATGTTCTTATTGAGAATAAATACTCTTACTATTCCAGTTTGATTTTTTTGAGCGATTTGTTCTATATAATTATTAGAGTTGTAAGTTTTATTAATTTTATTGATTAAGTTAACGATCCTAGATGGGCATCTGTAATTATTTATCTTGCATGGTTTTTTCCAATCTTCTGGTAGATTATTTATAAGTTCAGAATAGCCACTAGAATAGATTTGTTGCATCGAATCGCCAAATAGACCTAAACAAAATGTCTCTTTATTATTTTGCTGAGTTTGTATTAATGATTTAAGAAGTTCCCTTTGAGTATCTTGGCATTCGTCAATAAATAAGATAGGAAATTCCGTAGTTAATATATTTTTCATTAATTTAAATTTAGACAAAAATTTAGTAAAAATTTCAATAACCTCTGAATGGTTTAAGGTTCCCTTCCCAATAAGTATTTCTATTGGGCTATAAATAAAGGAATTTATTTCCTCTAGAGAATTTAATCTATTTTCTTTTTTACTTATATCTCTATTATAATTTTCTATTGCTTTTTCGGTTATCGCTTTACTTAGTTTAATTTTCAAAATTGAAATATCATTATTTAGCTTTTCTTGTAAAAAACTCTTTATATCTTTTGTAAATGGTTTAATTAACTCCCAAGCAAAACTATGAATAGTTGACACATGAAATGTTGAATCATATTGCAATCTATGCTTTATCTCTTCACATGCAGCATTTGTAAAAGTAATTACTGCTACTTTTTGATTCTTTTTTAGTAACTTTTCTTTATGATTATTTTTAATTTTTTGTAAAATATTTACTAATGTTCTGGTTTTACCAGATCCAGCACCAGCAAAAAGTAAAAAACTTTTAGGAGGGGTATCTGTTACATAAGCATAAATCTCTTCATCTACATTACTCATAACTAATGCCCTTTCTTATAGACCTAATTGTCCACTTAACCATTTTAGCCCATCCTGAATGTAATTAGGCGGACTAAATAACTCATTTCCTTGTGGTTCAAATTCATACAAGATGTCTAATGCCATTTTTGCTTTTTCCCCATCAAGAGCTTCAAAAACTTTTTGACAGCATTTATTTAAATTTGATTCTAGTGTGGCTTCATGCATCTTCTTTAACATTCCTGTAGTGCCTTTCATTATTTCTGTGTCTTTAAAAATCTGAAGATTAGAAAATACAATAGAATCTTCAAAAGTGTAAGGGATAACAATCTCTTCCTGATTATGCCACTGAATTTTTATTTTTTTCTGATAAGAAATAAATGTATTTTTGACAACTTTCTCGGTATCAGGAATATCTAATACTATGTCAAGTGTCCTATTGGCTAAATTCAACCATTTAGTTAAATTATCACAGTTGGATTCTTGTCCTTGATTTAGTAAAGGAATAACTTTTCTTTTTTGATAGGTTGAATCTAGATCAGTTAATACTAAACAAGGAACTCCAAGTGCTTCAATTAGAGGCTTAAAGCGGTGAGCATGAGCCCCATTTACTTCAAGTAAAGATATGTAACTTGATTCTAGTTGTTGAAAATGATGACGAATAAAGTATGGTAACAGCATTCTTTCAGCAGAACCCTCAACAAGGATAATCGCATTAGCAAAGAATAAATCACAGTGAATTGTTCTTAAATATCTAGAAACAAACTTTTTATTTTTTTCATTGTCTTTTTCAAAAACATTAGATAGATCGATTGCTTCTGTATGAAAATTCTCTTTCACCTTACATCTTTTAAAATAATGTAGGTTTTCAAAACCAACTTCATGAATAATATAACTTGAGTGAGTACTAATAACCATTTGAGTGGTAAAAGGATTATCATCTTGTAAATCTTTTGTTAGTATCTCATAAGCTTTTTTGACAAAAACTTGTTGAACCTGAGAGTGTAAATGTGCTTCAGGTTCCTCAATTAAAACTAAATGAATAGGAGCGGGTGTTTCACCATCATCGCCTATAGATTTTCCTGCTTTTTGCCATTCAGCTTTAAATGATAATAATTTAAAGAAAATATAAATTAAATTTCTATATCCTAAACCATTTAATTCCTCAGGAAGTGGCGATGATTTATCTCCAAATTTTATTTTTGTATTTTGTTTAAGTATTTCAGAGTTATCAATAAAACTTTCTAATATTATATTTGGGTCATAGCTCTCACTAGGGTATCCTAGTTTTTTAAGTTCATTTATATATTCTGAAAAACTATCATTTAGTTGTGATGATAGAGAGTCTTGTAAGTGTTTTATATTTAATAGAGTATTTAAGTCCTCTTGAGTTGGAAGAATTTTGGGATTTAAATGTCTATTATAGAAATTACTTAATTCCTCAGATAAATTACTACTTCTACTATCAATTTCTGTTGAGTCTGCAAATTTTCGTTGAGCTGGAATAATGCTTAACTTAAAAACCTCCTTAAATGGATAGCTTGGTAAAGGGGATAATATTGAACTGTCATTAGAATCGACTAGGTATGCTTTTATAGAAAAATATAAATTAATATTTTTCTCTAAGAATTCTTTTAGCGAATTAGGTAAGGGTAATTCAGTTTCCTGATAATCTAACGCTCTTATCTGGCTAATATATTTGATAAAGTCAATTCTAAGTTTATTTATATCTTTAGGTTCATAAAATAAACAAATATGTAACGGGTGTTCTAACTCCCAAGATAAATCAGGTATAAGATGTTTTACCTTCGGTAGTTCTTGTTCTTTAATATTAGATAGACAGATTTGTAAACAAGGGCAATATTCTTGCCATTCTTTTCCAGAATTAAAGCTATCTGCATCTATATTCTCTTTTATCCAAGATTCTCCTATTGAATTAATTGCCTCCCAGTTATTTATAGGGAAATCTGTAAATTTAAATTTACCAGGTTCATTTCCTAGGAAAAACATTAGTGCATGCATTGCTGATGTTTTTCCACTGTTGTTAGCTCCAACAAATAATGTTTCTTTGTCTGAAAGATTTATGTGGCAATTTCTTAATTTACGGAAATTTTTTATTCTTATTTTACTTATTTTCATAATAATTTACCTGTTTATTGTGTAGATAACTGCATTATCATAAATGAATATTTACTGACTACTTCATCGCCACCCCCAACCACTTCACCATATCTCTATCATTCCAACCTTTACGTTTGGCATAATCTTGAGCTTGGTCTTCATCAATACGACCTAAAGTGAAATAGTTGCTTGCCGGGTGGGTGAAGTACCAGCCACAGACGGAAGCCGCCGGCCACATGGCGTAGCTTTCGGTGAGTTTCATGCCGATGCGTTGTTCGACTTCTAATAAATCCCAAATCAAGGCTTTTTCCGTGTGTTCCGGGCAGCTTGGATAGCCCGGTGCCGGGCGGATGCCGACATAGTTTTCATTGATTAACCCTTGGTTATCGAATTCCTCTTGCGTGTAGCCCCAAATGCGGGTGCGCAGCTCGAAGTGCAGGTATTCTGCCATGGCTTCGGCGAGGCGATCGCCTACGGCTTGCAGCAAGATGGCGTTGTAGTCGTCGCCTGCGGATTTATAGCCTTCCACTAGCTCCATTTCTTCAACGCCGGCGCACACGGCGAACATGCCCATCCAGTCTTTTTTGCCACTTTCTCGATCAGCGATAAAGTCGCTCAAGGCAAAGTTAAATTGGCTTTTACTGTTTTTGCCACGTTCCGTTTGTTGACGTAAGCCGTAAGCGGTGCCAATGGGTTGAGAGCGGTCTTCATCGGAGAATAACACCACATCATCGCCCACACGTTCCGCAGGGAAAATGCCCAACACGCCACTTGGATTAAGTTTGTGGTTTTGTTCGAAAGCATCTAACATCGCTTGCGCATCATTCCATACGCGACAGGCTTCTTCGCCACTTTCCGGATGATCAAAGGCATCCGGATAGCCACCCATCAAGCCCCATACACGGAAGAACGGCGACCAGTCGATAAATTTTCGCAGTTCGGCAATCGGCACGTTTTTAAATTCCACAATACCCGTTTGTTTTGGTGTTGGCGGCACGTAATCAGCCCATTCACCGCTAAAGCCATCGAAACGGTTGGCGCGTGCTTCTTCAATGCTAAGTTGTTTACGCAACGGTTTGCGGTTGGCAAAAGATTGTTGGATTTTCTCGTAATCTTTCTTGAACTGTTCCCATAATGCCGCGCGACCTTCCGGGTTCATCAATGTGGCACAGACCGTTACCGCACGGGAGGCGTTCGAGGTATAGAACACGCCGTGTTGTTTATATTTTGGATACAGTTTAATGGCGGTATGTTCTTTGGAGGTGGTCGCGCCGCCAATCAAAACAGGCAAATTCAAGCCTAGGCGCGTCATTTCGCCGAGAAAGTATTCCATTTCGTCTAAAGATGGTGTAATCAAACCGCTCAAGCCGATAATGTCAGCTTTTTCCTCAATGGCGGTTTGAATGATTTTATCCGCCGGCACCATCACGCCCAAGTCAATCACTTCAAAGTTATTACATTGCAACACGACGCTCACGATGTTTTTGCCGATGTCATGCACGTCGCCTTTCACGGTGGCGATCACCACTTTGCCGTTGCTGGAGCCTTTTTGTTTGGTGGCATTGATAAACGGCTCTAAATACGCTACGGATTGTTTCATCACGCGCGCGGATTTCACCACTTGCGGGAGGAACATTTTGCCGTCGCCGAACAAATCACCCACCACGTCCATGCCTGCCATGAGCGGGCCTTCGATGACCTCCAACGGTGAAGCGAATTGTTGGCGGGCTGCTTCGGTGTCTTCGATAATGTACGTGGTGATGCCTTTCACAAGGGCGTGTTTTAAGCGTTCTTCCACCGGCCAGGTGCGCCATTCGGCGACAGAATCCACCGCACTTTCATTGCCCTGATTGCGATATTTTTCTGCAATATCGAGCAATTTTTCGGTGGCATCCGGGCTGCGGTTTAAAACGGCATCTTCTACGATTTCACGCAATTCAGGATCGAGATCGTCATAAATTGCGAGCTGTCCCGCATTCACAATCCCCATGTCCATGCCTTGTTTGATAGCATGATAGAGGAACACGGCGTGAATGGCTTCACGCATGACGTTGTTACCACGGAAGGAGAAGGACACATTTGACACACCGCCTGAAATTTTGGCGTGTGGCAAGCTGCGTTTAATGCGACCTGTGGCGTTAATGAAATCTACGCCGTAGTTGTTGTGTTCTTCAATCCCGGTGCCGATGGCGAAAATATTCGGGTCGAAAATGATGTCTTCCGGCGGGAAGCCAAGTTGGTTGACTAAGATGTTATAGGCACGGGTACAGATTTCCACTTTGCGATCTTCGGTGTCCGCTTGTCCGACTTCGTCAAATGCCATTACGACCACAGCAGCACCGTATTTACACACCTGTTTGGCGTGTTCGATAAAAATCTCTTCGCCTTCTTTCAACGAGATGGAATTCACAATCGGCTTACCTTGCACCGATTGCAAGCCCGCCTCAATCACTTCCCATTTGGAGGAGTCGATCATTACCGGTACTTTGGCTGCATCGGGTTCGGTCGCCATAATGTTGAGGAAACGGGTCATGCATTTTTTGCCGTCGAGTAAGGCCTCGTCCATGTTCACGTCGATCACTTGCGCGCCGTTTTCTACTTGGTCGATGGCAATTTCAATGGCTTCGGCAAATTTGTCTTCTTTAATTAAGCGTTTGAATTTCGCCGAGCCTGTCACGTTATTACGTTCGCCCACGTTCACGAACAGGCTTTCATCATCAATGTTAAGCGGTTCTAAACCTGATAAACGCATGGCAGTTTTGATTTGTGGCAATTTGCGCGGCGGAATATTTTCTACCGTTTCGGCAAAGGCTTTAATATGTTCCGGTGTGGTGCCGCAACAGCCGCCGATAATGTTCACAAAGCCGCTTTCTGCCCATTCTTTCAGGTGTGCTGCCATGTCTTCTGCGCCAAGATCATAGCCGCCGAAGGCATTTGGCAAGCCCGCATTCGGGTGTACAGAAACGTAGGTTTCGCTGATTTTAGACAGTTGTTCGACATACTGACGCAATTCTTTCGGGCCTAATGCACAGTTCAAACCGAACGTGAGCGGTTTCGCGTGGCGAAGGGAGTTATAAAAGGCTTCTGTGGTTTGACCGGAAAGGGTACGGCCGGAAGCATCGGTAATGGTGCCGGAAATCATAATCGGCAATTCCACGCCCAATTCTTCAAACACGGTTTCGATGGCAAACACCGCCGCTTTGGCATTTAGCGTGTCGAAAATGGTTTCGATCATAATTAAATCGGCACCGCCTTCAATTAAGCCACGTGTGGCTTCTGAATAGGCGTCCACCAATTCCATAAAGGTGACGTTACGGAAACCGGGGTCGTTTACATTCGGAGAAATGGAGGCGGTGCGGTTCGTTGGGCCGAGAATCCCTGCGACGAATCTTGGTTTTTCCGGTGTGCTGTATTTATCCGCCGCCAAACGCGCCAGTTTTGCGCCGGCAAAGTTGAGTTCGTAAGCAATGGATTGCAAGTCGTAATCCGCTTGCGCAATGGTGGTGGAGCTGAAGGTATTGGTTTCGATAATGTCCGCGCCGGCTTCTAAATATTTTTCGTGAATAGCGGAAATCAACAGCGGTTGGGTGAGAGTCAGCAAATCATTATTGCCGCGTAAATCCACCGCACTTTCTTTAAAGCGTTCGCCACGGAAATCCGCTTCGGTGAGTTTATATTTTTGGATCATCGTGCCCATGGCGCCGTCTAGAATAAGAATGCGGTTTTCGAGGGAATGTTTGAGTTGAGCAGTTTTATTGGTCATAGTTTGTTCCGTAAAATGAAATTCTGTTAAATGCGGGTAATTATAACAGTCTGTGAAAATTATTCAGAATAGCGTGCGTTGCGTGTTTCTATTGAGAATTAGGGGAAAAAATAATCCGAGATAATAGGCAGATGAAAAATATGTGTCAAATAAATAAAGTGCCCTTATTTAACAACGATAAGTTTGGTTGAATTATGCTCAACAGCATGCGTTATTTGCATTTGACCACGAACATCCAAAATAGCACCGCATTGAAGCCCCTCAATGCGGTGCTATTTTGACACTACGCATGCCGACGCGAACGGCTCGTTGATTAGCCATGCAAACGTTTATGTATTTGTCGCATAATGCCACTTATTTTCTTGAATGTTTCCATCGTATCCGCTAGCATACGGCTGTCCATATTAGTTTATCTAATGTGTTAAGTTTAACTATTATTAACTAGAGGATCTTTTCATGAAGAAACTTATCGCTGTAGCGGTACTTTCTGCATGTGGCGCAATTGCTCATGCAAATACCGATATTCCAAATTACAACACCGATTCCCATCTCTACGAATTCACACAAACCTATGATTTAGCCGTGCCGAAAGGGTCGCAAGGGCAAACCAATTTATGGCTGCCGTTGCCGTTTAATGGCGAATATCAACAAGTGAAATCCCTGCATTTTGAAGGCAATTATGCCGATGCGTATGTGACGGAAAATAATAAATATGGGGCGAAAACCTTATTTGCCACTTGGGATAAAGACGCGCCAAAACGCGATTTGAAAGTCACCATGGTGATTGAAACCAAAGACCGCGAGCCAATGGCGAAAGGGGCATTAAGTCATTACACGCCGCCGAAAGAGATTCACTATTCTGTGGATGTGCAGGAATATTTAAAGCCGACACAACACATTAAAACCGATGGCATTGTGAAACAATTTGCCGACAAAATTGTAGGCGCGGAAACCAATCCGTTGAAAAAAGCCGAGTTGATTCACCAATGGATCGTGAGCAATATGGAACGAGACAATTCCGTGTTGGGCTGTGGCGATGGCGATGTAGAAAAAATTCTCACCACCGGCGTGTTGAAAGGTAAATGTACCGATATTAACTCCGTTTTCGTGGCACTTGCCCGTGCGGCAGGTATTCCGGCGCGTGAAATTTTCGGTATTCGCTTAGGCGCGGCGGACAAAATGGGGAAATATTCCAAGGGTGCATTTGGCAGCGCGGATGAACATGGCGTGGCGAATGTGAGTGGTGGTCAGCATTGCCGTGCGGAATTCTATCTTGCCGGTTTTGGTTGGGTGCCGGTGGATTCAGCGGATGTAGCAAAAATGCGCTTAGCGGAGAAAAAATCTGTTGAAGATAAAGATACTCAAGCCGTGGCGCAATACTTATTCGGCAACTGGGAGGCCAACTGGGTGGGCTTTAACCACGCGCGCGATTTCGATTTATATCCGCAACCGGAACTTGCACCAATCAATAACTTTGGCTATCCGTATGCAGAAGTGGGCGGCGATCCGTTAAATTCCTTCGATCCGAAAGAATTCAAATATGACTACGTCTCCAAAAAACTCCAATAAATCCTTTTGGCTCGCCACCGGCACCGCATTGAGCGCCGCGGTGGCGTCCACCTTGTGTTGCATTGCACCACTGGTTTATCTGCTATTTGGCGTATCATCCACCTGGTTGATTGGCTTAGGCGAATATAATTATTTACGTATTCCCATGCTTATCGTTTCATTATGCGCCTTTACTTACGGCTTCTGGTTACTGATGTTTTCCAAGAAAATTATTTGCAGCAAATACATTTCCCGCAAAAAACTGGTAGTGCTTTATTGGATTGTATTTATTGTGATGTTGTTTTTCTTAACCTATCCGACGCTGTTGCCGTGGATTTTAGAGTTAGCTAATTAGAAATGAAAATGAAGAAAATAATCACCATACTTTGGCTTTCATTGTTTACCCTGTCTTTTGCACAAGCCAATGAAACCAAGCAAATCGTGCTGAAAGTGAAAGAAATGAACTGCCAACTTTGTGCTTATTTGGTGAACAAAGAGTTGCGTAATATTGATGGCGTGATTTCCACCAAAGCATCAATTAAAGATGGGACAGTCACAGTGTTGGAAGATCCGAAAGTGACAGATGAACAATTAATTGACGCTATTCATCGGTTAAAATATTCGGCGGAAGTGGTTAAATAGCCATTATGGGCTATCACTTTTATGGTGGGTAAATTAACCTTACTCGTTATCAAACCAGAATAAGAAGACAGTATGAAAGAGATCTATGAAAAATGGCATAAATATGCCAAAGAAAGAGAGACAAAAGCGTTAATTGAACTTTATGCCGAAGATGCTGTATTTGAAAGCCCGTTAGTTCCTATTTTGATGAATAAAGATAGTGGCATATTACGTGGAAAAACAGAAATTCTGGCTTTTTTAAATGAGGGGACTCGACGTCGTCCTAATGAGCTGGTTCGTTGGTATAGAACAGGAAAATATTTCATTACAGGAGATGTTTTGGTGTGGGAATATCCTCGCCAAACTCCGGATGGAGAGCAGGTTGATATTCTTGAACTAATGGAAATCCGTGATGGGTTGATTGTTAATCACCGCATTTATTGGGGATGGTTTGGAACTCAAATGTTGATTAAATCAGCGTTAAAAAATAAGTAAAAGATCTAAATTAGTAAAGTTATTCAGTAAATAAAAAGTGCGGTCAAAAAACAATATTTTTGTAACCGCACTTTTGTTTCTAAAAATCAGTTTATTTAATCACGCCACACGCCATACGTGCACCGCCACCGCCAAGTGGTGCCGGATGATCGGAGTGATTGTCGCCACCGACGTGAATCATGATGGAATGACCACGTACTTCATCTAAATGTTTGATACGCGGTGCTAATACCGGGTTAGTGGCTGTGCCATCGTGTAATACGGTAAGTGCCGGTAAGTCGCCTAAATGGGCGTCATCTTGCCATGGATAGCCGTGTTGTTTGGCATCTTTCGGATCCCAATGACCGCCGGCGCCTAAACCTGCGGTGAGTTTACCGTCTTTTTCTTTCGGTTCGCAGCTTGGGTTTTGGTGAATGTGGAAACCGTGTAAACCTTCAGACAAACCTTTTAAATTCGGTGTGAAAACTAAGCCGTAGTTAGATTCAGTGATGGTAACCGTACCTACATCTTTGTCACCATTAACCGGATCAAGTTGTTGCACTTTCACTTCAATAGATTTTGTGGCCGGTTTCATCGCCTCTTGCGCGTTTACCATGCTTACCGCGCAAACGGTACTTACCGCTAATGCCAAAAGAGTTTTCGTTTTCATAGAAGCTCCTTATTTTTGAAAAAACTCACGGTTATTGTAGTCAAATTTAAATAATAATCCGATAGTTTTTACAAAAATTTTACATTATCACGAAATAATCTAGCCGTTGCACAAAGCTGAAATCACCTCACCCAATAGCACCGCATTAAAGCCGGCTCCAATGCGGTGCTATTTGATAACACTAACTCATGCTCCACTCGGATAGTTTCAGGCATTTGCTACATAACGCCGAATTATTGTGCAATCTTTAAAATTTGATAGAGATAACTGCGGTAATCGTTCACTAATTGCTTATCCGCCGCATCTTCCAATCTGCCATCGCTAAGTTTGCGCATCGCTTGATTAGCTTTCATAAAATCGTCTTTTGCTTGCAGTCCTGCAATTTCCATTATTAAACCGCCGGCAAAGGCCAAATCTAAGAAATCTTGCGTTTGCTCAAATTGTTTTGCGCAATTGCTTCTTACTATAAGTTGCGTAATACAGTCCGGAGAAGGGAAATCACCTTTTTTCGCCGGTATCTGATTATCAAATGCCACTTGATGATCACCGAAATAACCGAATACAAACGGTTTGCCGCGTTCGTGCAAATACTGCGCCATACTTTCAACGGCATCGTTTAACGCCACGATGCGTTGCGTGTAATCGTTTAACGACGAAATGCTTTTGGCGCCAAGAGCAGGCATTTCGAGCCCATAGATATTTTCCATCTCTAAATTATAGGGACCGTGTTCGCGCATGGTGAGCACGTAAACGAACAACGGTTGATTGAGGTTTTCCAGTGCGGGATGTTTTTTTTCTAAAATCATACGGGTGTAAGCCATCATTTCCTCGCTGCTGATTGTCCACAAGTTTTTGCTAAATGGCGCCGGATAGCCTAAGTCTTGCGGTTGCAACATCAAATCGAAGGCAAAATGATCATAGGCGGATTTAGCGTTGTAGTTACCTTTGCTGAACGGCGAGAGTGCCACACAGAAATAACCTTGCGCACGTAAATTTTTGATTAAGCCCGATTGTAAGTGCGGCACTACGGAATAAAACACACCGTTAGCCAAGGCGCCGTAATCCGTCGGCGGAAGTCCGGCGAGAAAGGCAAACTCCGAACGCCATGTTGCACCGGCAAAGGTATGTACGCGTAATGGAGAGATAAACACGGTATCATTTTGACGTTCAAACATCGGCAACGGCGGGATGTTCTGTTTGGTAAAGGCGAATTGATGTGGATTGAGGGTAGATTCCAAAAGTGCAACGACGATATCCGGCTTAATTTCGGCGTTCAATGCGGTCGGATTTGAGCGCTGCGCGTTCATTCGGGCAGCAAATTTTTCACCATCACCGGGAAATTGCGGCACCTTAAAGAAAATACCGCGACAGGACATCGGTAAATTTAAGAACACGTCGCGCCCGTCGTCCGGTAGCGAATCAAGCCAAACTTGCACTGCATTCGGATTTTTCGAGTAATGCCACATCAAAGCGCCGCTGATCAAAAATAGCACCGCATTGAAAGCCCGTACGACGGCGTCAAGCGGCTCGGCAGACGACCAACCAAAAATCGCGTAGCCGAGTAACGCAAGCAAGCCGATGACGCCACCGAGCGCGCCTTTATAATGCATTAAAGTTTCCCAATTACGCCAATCAACCACGAGGAAAAAATCAGAAATCAGCAATGGTTGTTTGTAATAATGAATTTTTAAACGATGAAATAGCATCAGTGCCACAAACAACACGGAAGCGAAATTCAGCGCGCGCTGCCATTGACCGGAAATAGCCAGCATTCCACTGAAGAAAAAAACGAAAAGTGCAATCGAAAAAAAGTATGTCCAACGGTAATGCGAATTAATGATGAAAATCATCGCGGCAAGCGTGAATAATGCTAAAAAGGTGTATGCAATCATTGCGTGTTCCTTGGGAATTCTGAAATAAATCGCGGGAGATGATATGGGCAAGGTTATAGCCTGTCAAACGCTATACATGAATCCAGAAAAAATGCGGCTAGAATCAGGAATTCTTAACCGCATTGGAGGCGTATCAGTTCTTGAGTTAGCGCAAAAACGCCGGAATTTTACTTTCGTATTCGGCGATGGCGTCTTCGTGTTGAAGCGTTAAACCGATATTATCCAAGCCGTTTAACAAACAATGACGGCGGAATTCATCCAGTTCAAAGTGATACACTTTGTCGCCTACGGTGACGGTCATGGCTTCTAAATCCACATGGATTTGTTTGCCTTCGTTCGCCCACACCCATTGAAAGATTTCTTCCACTTCCTCTTCGCTTAACCGAATTGGCAACATGTGGTTGTTTAAGCTGTTGTTATAGAAAATATCCGCAAAACTCGGCGCGATCATCACTTTGAAACCGTAATCGGCAAGCGCCCAAGGGGCGTGTTCGCGAGACGAACCACAACCAAGGTTTTTACGCGCTAATAAAATAGTCGCACCTTGATATTGTGGATAGTTCAACACAAATTCCGGATTTGGCTTGGTGCCTTCTACATCCAAATAACGCCATTCATGGAATAAATGTTTGCCGAAGCCTACGCGGGTAATGGCTTGTAAAAATTGTTTTGGAATAATCGCATCTGTGTCCACGTTTGCCGCATCCAATGGCACTACTAAGCCTGAAAGTTGTTTAAATCCTGCCATTTTTCTTTTTCCTCTTCTTGTGGCCTTAGTTTAATATTACGTCACGAATATCAACGAATTTACCGAACATTCCTGCTGCGGCAGCCATGGCTGGGCTCACCAAGTGAGTGCGTCCGTTACGGCCTTGGCGACCTTCAAAGTTACGGTTCGAAGTGGAAGCACAACGTTCCCATTCGCCCAAGCGGTCATCGTTCATCCCTAAACACATGGAACAGCCCGGATTACGCCATTCTGCGCCCGCTTCGATAAAGATTTTATCCAACCCTTCTTTTTCTGCTTGTTCTTTTACTAAACCGGAGCCCGGCACCACTAAAATCCGTTTTACGTTATCGGCTTTTTTGCGGCCTTTCATCACCGCCGCAGCGGCGCGTAAATCTTCGATGCGGGCATTCGTACAAGAACCGATAAACACTTGATCCACAGGGATTTCTTTTAAATCAGCGTTAGCTTCTAAGCCAATATAATTCAAGGCTTTTTCTGCTGAAGCCCGCGTTACCGGATCGGTCATTTCCATTGGATTCGGCACTAATTGATCGATACCGATCACTTGTCCCGGATTTGTGCCCCAAGTGACTTGCGGTGCGATATCTTTAGCATCTAAGGTTAGCACCGCATCAAATTTCGCATCGTCGTCAGATTTTAAGGTTTTCCAATAAGCGACTGCATCATCCCAATCTTTACCTTTTGGTGCATGTGGGCGACCTTTTAAGTATTCAAAAGTGGTTTCATCCGGTGCGATTAAACCGGCTTTCGCGCCCATTTCAATCGCCATGTTGCATACTGTCATTCTGCCTTCCATGGAAAGGTCACGAATAGCCTCGCCGCAGAACTCCACCACATGGCCTGTGCCGCCCGCCATGGTGGTTTTGCCGATAATGGCAAGAATAATGTCTTTTGCAGTAATGCCTGGTGCGACTTTGCCGCACACTTCAATTTTCATGCTTTTCGCACGGGCTTGTTTTAAGGTTTGTGTCGCTAACACATGTTCGACTTCGGAAGTGCCGATACCAAATGCCAAAGCGCCAAAGGCGCCGTGGGTAGCGGTATGAGAGTCACCACAAACGATTGTCATGCCAGGCAAAGTTAAGCCTTGCTCCGGCCCCATTACATGCACAATGCCTTGTTCTTTGGTGGTCATGTCGAATAATTGAATACCGGTGGCTTTCGTGTTTTTTGCAAGCTCCAATACTTGAATTTTTGCTTGGCCTTCAAGTTTGTTTACGTCACGTACTTGGGTAGAAATACTGTGATCCATGGTACCGAAAGTTTTGCTCACTTGACGGACTTGACGGCCTGCAACACGTAGCCCATCAAAGGCTTGTGGGCTGGTCACTTCATGGATTAAATGACGGTTAATATACAAAATCGGCGTTTCGCCTTCAGCTTCGTACACCACATGGTCATCGAATAATTTTTCGTAAAGTGTTTTTGCCATAATGTTTCTCAATTCGTTAGAGTAGTAAGTGCGGTTAAATTTGACAGTGTTTTAAACCGCACTTTAATTGTTTTTATTAGATTGTGTTAGCGATTAACGTACGCACATTAATGGCGCGCGTCTCCTGACGCGTGCCCTAATTTTATTTATATAAGCACGCGTCGGGAGACGCGCGCTATCGATTGCGACTTAAATTGCATCAGCAATCAATGTGCCCATTTCAGCAGTCGAAACAGGGGCAGAGTCATCGGCTAAATCGCCAGTACGGTGACCATTGGCTAAGGCTTTTTGTACCGCATTTTCAATAGCATCTGCTGCTTCGTTTAAGTTAAAGCTGTAACGCAACATCATCGCCGCTGAAAGAATTTGTGCGATTGGGTTGGCAATGCCTTTGCCGGCAATATCCGGTGCAGAACCGCCCGCCGGCTCATATAAGCCAAAACCGTCTTCATTTAAGCTGGCGGATGGCAACATGCCCATGGAACCGGTGATCATTGCCGCTTCATCAGAAATAATATCGCCGAAAATATTGGAACAGAGGAGCACATCGAAAGATTCCGGTGCTTTGATAAGTTGCATAGTCGCGTTGTCGATATAAATATGATCCAAGGTGACTTCAGGGTAGTCTTTCGCCACTTCGGTCACAGTTTCACGCCATAAGATAGAGGCTTGTAATACGTTAGCTTTATCCACGGAGGTGACGTGTTTACGACGTTTCATTGCCGCATCAAAAGCCGCGCGTGCAATACGCTCGATTTCATATTTGTAATAAATTTCGGTATCGAATGCTTTGGTTTGTGCGCCTTCACCTTCACGACCTTTAGGCTGACCGAAATAAATCCCGCCCGTTAATTCGCGCACCACTACCATGTCAAACCCTTTTGCAGCAATGTCTGCGCGTAAAGGGCAGAACTTTTCTAACCCTTTGTAAAGAGTTGCCGGGCGAAGATTGCAGAATAATTTGAAATATTTGCGCAATGGCAATAATGCGCCGCGTTCCGGTTGTTGATCCGGCGGTAAATTTGTCCATTTAGGGCCACCCACAGAACCAAACAAAATTGCATCGGCTTCTTCACAGCCCTTTAAGGTGTCTGCCGGTAATGGGCAACCGCAGTGATCAATTGCGGCACCACCCACATAAAATTCATTGAAGTTGAGTTTAAAACCAAATTTTTCTTGGGCTTTGTTTAATACTTTAATGGCTTCTGCCATCACTTCCGGGCCGATGCCGTCGCCGGGGAGAATTGCGATGTTGTATGATTGCATTTGAGTTTTCCTATTTGTAAATTGAAAAGTACGGTTAGTTTTTTGTATTTTCTCCCCTCTTTTGTAAAGAGGGGCTGGGGGGAGATTTTAACGATATAAAATTCACCACTGAGGTTGATGTTACTTCTGCCAAATCTCCCCTACCCCCTCTTTGCTAAAGAGGGGAACTAGATAGATTAATGATGTTTATGACTCTTAATATCTGCCACCTTATGCGCACGATAAATGGCATTAATTGCATGCACTAACGCCAACGCGGAAGATTCAACAATATCTGTTGCCAAACCGACACCATGGAATTTACGACCTTCATGTTCCACCACAATGTCCACCTGACCTAAGGCCTCGGCACCTTCGCCTTTGGCGGTTAAGTTATAGTGAGACATTTTGATATCCAAGCCGGTCAAGGTCAAAATGGCGTTATACACTGCATCTACCGGACCGTTACCGCCGATTGATGACGTGCTTAATTTCTCACCATCTAACTGTAATTGAACAAAGGCAGTCGCCGGATATTCTTTAGTGGAATGCGCAGAAAGTTTATCTAACACCAAACGATCTTCATCCCCTTGTTGCATATCAATGAACGCTAAGGCTTCCAAGTCGTAATCAAACACTTGGCCTTTTTTGTCCGCCAATTTCAAGAAGGCATCATACAATTTATCCAAATCGTAATCTTGCTCGGTATAGCCCATGTCGGTCATGTGGCCTTTCACCGCTGCACGGCCGGAACGCGCGGTTAAGTTCAACTTCTCTTTCTTCAAGCCAATGGTTTCCGGTGACATGATTTCGTAGGTATTTTTGTTTTTTAACATACCGTCTTGGTGAATACCGGACGAATGCGCAAAGGCGTTTGAGCCAACAATGGCTTTATTCGGTTGAATCGGCATGTTGCAAAGCTGGCTTACCATTTGGCTGACGCGATGAATTTCTTGCGTGTTGATGCGTGTATCCACACCCATAAATTCTTGACGAACTTTCATTGCCATCACCACTTCTTCCAATGCGGTGTTACCTGCGCGCTCTCCGATACCGTTGATAGTACATTCAATTTGGCGTGCACCGTTTTGTACTGCAGTTAAAGAGTTGGCGGTCGCCATGCCTAAATCATTATGGCAGTGCACGGAAATTACGGCTTTGTCGATGTTTGGTACGCGGTTGCGTACTTGCGCGATGATGTTGCCGTATTCGTTAGGTAAGCAGAAACCAACGGTATCCGGAATGTTGACCGTGGTCGCACCAGCGTTGATTGCCGCTTCAACAATGCGACAAATATTGTCGATACCGGTGCGTCCGGCATCTTCGCAGGAAAATTCCACGTCATCGGTGTAGTTACGCGCGCGTTTTACTGCCGCCACCGCCATTTCAACCACATCGTCAAATGTGCGTTTTAGTTTGGCTTCAACGTGTAATGCGGAACTGGCAATAAAGGTGTGAATACGGAAAGCTTCTGCTACTTTCAACGCTTCAGCTGCAGCATCAATGTCTTTCTCTACCGCACGGGAAAGTGCTGCCACACGAGAATTTTTAATATGGCGCGCGATAGTTTGTACGGATTCAAAATCCCCTTGGGATGATACCGGAAAGCCTACTTCCATCACATCTACCCCCAAGCGTTCCAACGCCAAGGCAATTTGCAATTTTTCTTTTACGGTTAAACTGGCTTTCAACGCCTGTTCGCCGTCACGCAAGGTAGTGTCAAAAATAATTACGCGATCTGTCATAACAATATCCTTCTAAAATCACTCCGAAAGTACGCCGGTTTGTATGATGTTTTAAAAACGAAAAAACCCGCAAACTAAAGTGCGGGTTAATCTTTTTGGGTTTTACATTTGACTGTTTTTCACCCACAACTTAGCCGCACAAGGAATGTGAGAGCAGTAAGTTGAGAGATAAAGAAACAGAAGAAAACATAAAAATCCTATCAAATTTTGCTGTAAAACGCCGGCTATGTTACGAATAAATAAAGATCTGTCAAATGCTTTTTTAGCGTTTTATCCCTTCATTCACAGATTATAAAAAGCATAACCAATACATTTCACTATTTATACTATATTTCCCAGATAATTCCACTAAAAAACACAATAAAGAAACTATTTTTACACTGTCTTTTCCGATTTTATAGGAGTGGTAAAAAATTCTATTTTTTCTTAATTTTGTGATTCAAATCGCAAAAGTGCAACCAAACACTCGCGAGTTTTTCCATTATTTACATAATCTGCGGGATTTAATCTTTATAAAAAGGACAAGGAATGACTCAAACTCAAGCAACAGAAATTTTGCTTCGTCTATTGCAAGTGCCGAAACTGGGTAGCGTGGGAGTTTATAACATTTTATCCAATATCAAATTGACTGATTTTTTAAATTATGATGATGCGATGCTACGTCAAATAGGTTGGACTGACATACAAATACAACGTTGGTTTAAGCCCTGTAACCAATATATTGATCCCGCATTGGAGTGGGCGACAAAAGAAGGTAATTATCTGATTAACTATTTTTCATCCGATTATCCTTACATTCTAAAATGCACCAGCGGTTTTCCCCCTTTATTATTTGTACAAGGTAGTATAGCAGCACTTTCCCAACGCCAAATCGCCATGGTCGGTAGTCGTTATTGCTCGAATTACGGCGAAGCCTGGGCGAAATATTTTGCGACTGAACTCGTCCTGGCCGGTTTTGCGATTACCAGCGGATTGGCGCTCGGTATCGATGGGTATTGCCATCAAGCCGCATTGGAAACGGGCGGACAAACCATTGCGGTGCTGGGCAGTGGGCTCAATCGACTTTATCCTCAGAAACACCGTTCACTGGCACAACGTATTTTGGACGCAAACGGTGCTTTAGTTTCAGAGTTTTTACCGGATCAGCCACCGATACCGGAAAATTTTCCCCGTCGCAATCGCATCATCAGTGGGCTTTCCATCGGCACTTTAGTGATCGAAGCGACCGAAAAAAGCGGTTCGTTGATCACCGCCCGTTACGCCTTGGAACAAAATCGCGAAGTGTTCGCACTGCCCGGTAACCTGCAAAGCGAGTTCAGTCGAGGCTGCCATCAATTGATTAAACAGGGCGCCTTATTGGTGGAAAACGTGAAAGATATTTTGGATACATTAGATGAACATCCCGCGCATGCCCAAGCCAAAATTGGTTTTGATAAAACCGCAGTCGCAACGCGCAATTCTGCGCCTGCTTCGCCTTATTCCGGCGGAATTTCACCTTCCAATGCGGTGCTAAAAAGCACCTCCAACGCACCGGCACCTTCTGCCATACGCCCGAACCATCCGGAACTTTACGCGCGTATCGGTTATACGCCGATTAGTGTGGACGAATTGGCGCAAGAATTTAATTTAAGTGTTGATGTGTTGCTGGTGCAACTACTGGATTTGGAATTACAAGATTTAATTATGAGCGAAAACGGACTTTATCAGCGCGTATAAAAGCCACGTATAGAGCCTTGCTTGATCCTGTGCTAACATAACGCCTCAATTTTATTGAGGAGAAGCTATGTTAGCGATTATTTCCCCGGCAAAAACCTTAGATTTTGAAAGTACGGTCAGAAATCTCCCAGTTTCTCAACCGCGCTTAACGGATTACAGCGAGCAACTGATTGAAATTTGCCGCAAACTTTCCCCGCAAGATATTGCATCTTTAATGTCTATCAGCGATAAACTAGCCAGCCTAAACGCCGCACGCTTCGCCGAGTGGACAAAATCACATAACGAAAAAAATGCTCGCGCAGCGATTTTTGCTTTCAAAGGCGATGTTTATACCGGCTTGGATGTGAATTCGCTGTCCGATGAGGATATTTCGTTTGCCCAAACTCACCTTCGTATGCTTTCCGGTTTATACGGTTTACTTCAACCGCTTGATTTAATGCAGCCCTATCGCTTAGAAATGGGCACTAAATTAACTACCCCGAAAGGCAAAGATCTTTATGCGTTCTGGGGAAATACGATTACCCAAGCCGTGCAACAAGCCATTGATGCGCAAGGGGACGATGTGTTAGTGAATTTGGCGTCTGAAGAATACTACAAATCTATAAAACCGAGCCGATTGGACGCTCAAATCGTTAAACCAGTTTTCTTGGATTACAAAAACGGCAAATATAAAACGGTCAGTTTTTATGCTAAAAAAGCTCGCGGCTTAATGTGTCGTTATATGATTCAAAATCGATTGACCCAAGTTGAACAATTAAAGGATTTTGATTTGAACGGTTATTGGTTTGATGAAACGGCCTCCACTGAAAAAGAATTTGTATTTAAGCGAGATCACGATGAATAAGATAGCTATTATTTTGAGCCTACTCTTGCTTTCCGCTTGTGCAAGCAAACCTACACAACTCGCTGTGCCGAACCAAATCGAATATCAAAATAAAGCCTATCAATTGGCAAAATGGCAAGATTTAGATACGGTGGCGCGTTATGTTTATCTAAGTGCCCCCGATACGCCAGAAAAATGGCAATCGCAAATCGAAGTATTGTTAGATCGCAATATGTTAAACCGCTCAATTGAGGACCGCATTGAACTACGGGAACGCGTGTATCGTAGTACGGACGTCGTATCGTTTAAATTAGCACCGGTTCAACATGAAAAAACGAAAAAAGCACAAGGTTTAAGCGGTTATGTCGTTTACGCACCAAGCGCAACCAATCCTTCTTGGCAAGTGGATGTAATGCGCGGACAAAACATCCCTCAATGCGGTTTCGTACAATTCCAATATTCGCAAAAAGTAAAAAATAGTCGCCATTTAAGTCGCGAAAAAGTATTGCGACATTTACAAAAATATTTGATTGCTAACGAAGTAAAAACGCTAGATAAAATGGATTGGCGATGGCATTGCCAACATTTGACTTAAAAAAGTTTATCTAGATCAAAATGCTGATAAATTTCAGGAATTTTTCTAGAGCGGATAGGCCGAATAGTGTAACCTTAGTTGCATTTCTTATTCTATTAAATTCAAGTAGGTAATATATGATTAAAAAAATCGCAGTATTGACCAGCGGCGGTGACGCGCCGGGGATGAATGCGGCAATCCGCGGCGTAGTGCGTGCAGCATTGGCAGAAGGATTGGAAGTATTTGGAATCTATGAAGGCTATCAAGGCTTATATAACAATAAAGTTAAGCAATTAAACCGCTATAGTGTATCCGATATTATTAATCGCGGTGGTACTTTTTTAGGTTCGGCGCGCTTCCCTGAATTTAAGAATCCGGAAATACGTGCGAAATGTGCGGAGATTTTACGCTCCCACGGCATCGACGCTTTAGTCGTTATCGGTGGTGACGGTTCTTACATGGGCGCCAAACTCTTAACGGAAGAGCACGGATTCCCTTGCGTGGGGATTCCTGGCACCATCGACAACGATGTCGCCGGCACAGATTACACTATCGGTTATCAAACCGCATTGCAAACTGCCGTAGAGGCTATTGACCGTTTGCGTGATACGTCAAGCTCTCACCAACGTATTTCTATTGTAGAAATTATGGGACGTCATTGTAGCGATTTAACCATCTCTGCAGGCATCGCAGGCGGTTGTGAATATATCGTCGCGTCTGAAGTAGAATTTGATCGCGAAGAACTTATTCGTCAAATTGAGCGCAGTATTATTCGAGGTAAACGCCATGCAATTATTGCGATTACAGAGCTGTTAACTGATGTGCATTCGCTCGCTCACGAGATTGAGGCTCGCGTGGGGCATGAAACCCGTGCAACTGTGCTTGGTCATGTTCAACGCGGCGGTTCACCTTGCGCTTTCGATCGCATTTTGGCATCACGGATGGGGGTTTATGCAGTAGATCTCTTGCTCCAAGGCAAAGGTGGCTACTGCGTAGGCATTCAAAACGAACAATTGGTTCATCATGATATCATTGATGCTATCAACAATATGCATCGTGAATTTAAAGGCGACTGGTTGGAAGTGGCAAAACGCTTAGAATAATTTGGCGAATATAAAATGCTTTTGAGCGGTCAATGCGGTGCTCAAAAGCGCGTTGAAAATAACTTCGGTAAAGTGATGAACAAAATAACTCTTGTAGAAATTGATTTTTAGGATAGTTCTTGTTTTTTCTTATATAAAAAATATCATTTTCCTTTGACTATTTTCTTTACAACAGGTAATATTCGCGCCCTATGCAAAAGGTAAAACTACCCCTCACCGTTGACCCGCAAAAAGATGCTCAAAGACGGCTTAATTATGCTGGTTATTATGCGGCAAATCAGTTGAAGCGTTTAGCAAAATCAGTGGTAAACGTGCTCAGCGATGCACAGGTAACATTGTCGTTTTATATTGATCCGCAGAAATTGGTAGTGATGAAAGGTGAAGCGCAAGTTGAGGTTGAATTAGAATGTCAACGTTGCGGTGAGCCACTCAAGCAAACATTGGAATGTGAATTTGCTTACAGTCCTGTGGCTAGTTGGGATCAGGCTGAGGTATTGCCCCAAATTTATGAGCCAATCGAATTTAATGAGTTTGGCGAAATAGATTTAATTGGCACGGTGGAAGACGAGTTAATTTTAGCTTTGCCGCTTGTACCAATGCATTCACCTGAACACTGTGAAGTGTCCGCGCAGGAACAGGTTTTTGGCGAATTGCCAGAAGAATTGGCAAACAAGCCGAACCCGTTCGCTGTATTAGCTAATTTAAAGCAAAAGTAAATTAAATTTAGGAGTATGGCCGATGGCTGTTCAACAAAACAAAAAATCTCGTTCACGTCGTGATATGCGTCGTTCGCACGACGCGTTGACTACTGCTGCAGTATCAGTAGACAAAGCAAGCGGTGAAACTCACTTACGCCATCATGTAACCGCTGATGGTTACTATCGTGGTCGCAAAGTGATTAATAAGTAATTTCACTTATAGGTATTCACTTGACTCGTCTAACCTTAGCGTTAGATGTGATGGGCGGGGACATAGGTCCCCGTATTACTATCCCCGCATCTCTCTTAGCATTGGAAAAGGATCCGATGCTATCTTTATTTCTATTTGGCGATAGCCAACAGATCACGCACTTACTCGAAAATTGTCCCAAAACTCTTTTAGAGCGCATCCAAATTCAACATTGTAGTCGCACAATTGACAATAATTATGGCATCTCTCACGCATTACGCCATAGCAAAGGCACGTCTATGCGTTTAGCATTAGAAGCAGTGAAGCTCGGTGCTGCGCAAGGCTGTGTGAGCGCAGGCAATACCGGCGCCTTAATGGGCTTATCCAAAATTTTATTACAACCGCTTAAAGGCATTGCACGCCCTGCATTAATTTCATTGCTCCCAACTGTAGACGGCGAAAAGTCCGTGATGTTAGATCTTGGCGCAAATGTCGAATGCAATGCGGAAAATCTCTATCAATTTGCTATAATGGGCGCGATTTTTGCCGAAAATCAATTAAATTTAGTGTATCCTCGTGTTGCTTTGCTGAATATCGGCATAGAAGAAATTAAAGGACGTCAATCCATACGTGATGCCGCAAATTTACTTGAAAAATCGAGTCTACTTAACTATATCGGCTTTATTGAAGGCGATATGTTGCTTAACGGTAAAACGGATGTGATCGTAAGCGATGGTTTTGCCGGAAATATAGCATTGAAAACGCTCGAAGGCGCGGCAAAAAATGTATTATCTTTATTCAAGGGAAAAGAGACATCGTCTCATTCACGCTATTTCAAACCTATTTTTGCCAAGATAATGCGCCACTTATTTAAAACTACTTATCAACGTTTGAAGCGTATTAATCCTGATGAATATAATGGTGCATCACTGATTGGCTTAACTGCCGTCGTGGTGAAAAGCCACGGCAGTGCTAATGTAAACGCTTTTGCACATGCTATCGCCGATGCCGCTTTTCAAGCTCGCCAGCGACTTCCAGAAAAAATCTTAGCGGGTTTAGCTCGTTATTAATAATTCAATTTATTGATTATGAATAGTAAAATTTTATCCACCGGTAGTTATTTACCGAGTCATATTCGTACTAATGCCGACTTAGAAAAAATGGTCGACACTTCTGATGAATGGATTGTCACCCGCTCCGGTATTCGTGAGCGACGTATTGCTAGCGCCGATGAAACTGTCGCCAGCATGGGGTTTGCAGCGGCAAAAAATGCGATTGAAGCCGCACAAATAAATGCTCAAGACATTGAGCTTATTATCGTCGCTACCACCAGTGGCTCGCACGCTTACCCAAGCGCGGCATGCCAAATACAGGGAATGCTAGATATTGAAGACGCAATTTCCTTTGATTTGGCGGCAGCTTGCACCGGTTTTGTATATGCGTTAGGCGTGGCCGATCAATTTATTCGTACTGGCAAAGTGAAAAAAGCATTGGTCATTGGTTCTGATCTTAATTCTCGTAAACTTGATGAAACCGATCGTAGCACTGTAGTCCTATTCGGCGACGGCGCCGGTGCGGTGCTCTTAGAAGCTAGCGAACAGGAAGGCATCATTTCTACCCATTTACACGCTTCAGCAGATAAAAAAGCCGCCTTAGTACTACCGCAGCCGGAGCGTGGCGAAGCCAAATCAGGCTACATTGAAATGCAAGGCAATGAGACCTTTAAACTGGCCGTACGCGAGCTTTCCAACGTAGTGGAGGAAACTCTTGCGGCCAATAACTTAGATAAAAAAGACATTGACTGGTTAGTACCGCATCAGGCGAATTTACGTATTATCACGGCAACGGCAAAAAAGCTGGAAATGGATATGTCGCAAGTGGTGGTAACCTTAGATAAATATGCCAACAACAGCGCTGCAACAGTACCGGTAGCATTAGATGAAGCAGTGCGCGATGGACGTATTCAACGCGGTCAATTGCTTTTATTAGAAGCTTTTGGTGGTGGTTGGACTTGGGGTTCGGCATTAGTGAGATTCTAATTATTTTGATAAAATAATGGTCGGATTGCGTTGAAAGTGCGGTTGATATTAACCGCATTTTTTATATTTAAAATCAGACGGAACTGATTCCATCAAAAAAGATTTTGATTTAAACCTAAAAAGCAGGAAAACAAAATGAAAAAATTTGCAATGGTCTTCCCAGGACAAGGTTCCCAAGCGGTCGGTATGCTTGCCGAGCTTGCGACCGAATACCCAATTGTGACCGAAACATTCAAACAAGCTTCTGATGTGCTGGGCTATGATTTATGGCAATTAGCACAGCAAGGCCCTACAGAAGAACTCAATAAAACCTGGCAAACCCAGCCTGCACTGCTAGCCGCTTCTGTGGCGGTTTATCGCGTATGGCAAGAAAAATATCCGCAATTCAAACCAGAAGTAATGGCGGGACATAGCTTAGGTGAATATTCCGCCTTGGTATGCGCCGGCGCATTAGATTTTCAAGATGCCGTTAAATTGGTGGAATTGCGCGGTAAACTTATGCAACAAGCCGTACCTGAGGGCACCGGCGCCATGTACGCGATTATCGGGCTAGATAACGACGCCATTATTAATGCTTGCAAACAAGCCGAGCAGGGCGATGTGGTTTCTGCGGTGAACTTTAATTCACCTGGACAAGTAGTGATTGCTGGTGCAAAAGCAGCGGTAGAGCGTGCTGCCGCATTATGTAAAGAAGCGGGAGCCAAACGCGCGTTACCATTATCGGTGAGCGTGCCTTCCCATTGCGTATTAATGAAACCAGCGGCAGATAAATTAGCGTTGACCTTAGAAAAGATCGCTTTATCCGCACCGCAAACCGCCGTGATTAATAATGTTGATGTAGAGAAGGCTTCAGTGAGCAGCGCGATCAGCACCGCATTGATTCGCCAACTGTACAATCCTGTTCGTTGGACGGAAACCGTAGAAAAAATGGCGCAAGAAGGCATTCAAGTACTGGTTGAAATCGGCCCGGGCAAAGTGTTGAGTGGTTTAACCAAACGCATCGTTGCCGATTTGCAAGCCGCATCAGTAAATGACATCACATCGCTCAATGCGATCGAAGAATTATTAGCGTAAAAGGAAAGAAAAATGCAAGATAAAATTGCTTTAGTAACAGGCGCAACGCGTGGTATTGGCCGAGCAGTAGCGGAAGAATTAGTCGCCAAAGGTGCGTTTGTAATTGGTACAGCGACGTCTGAAAAAGGCGCAGAATCAATTTCCGCTTATTTAGGTGATAAAGGCAAAGGGCTAGTTTTGAATGTAACTGACATTGCATCCATCGAGGCTGTGTTAGAGAAAATCAAAAGTGATTTCGGCGATATCGATATTTTAGTGAATAATGCCGGTATCACACGCGATAATTTGTTAATGCGTATGAAAGATGATGAATGGTTCGATATTATGCAAACTAATTTAAGTGCGGTTTATCATCTTTCCAAAGCGGTGCTGCGTAGCATGATGAAAAAACGTTTCGGACGAATTATTAATATCGGTTCGGTTGTAGGCTCAATGGGTAATCCGGGACAAACCAATTATTGTGCGGCAAAAGCGGGTGTAATCGGCTTTTCAAAATCTCTTGCAAAAGAAGTGGCGGCACGCGGTATTACCGTGAATGTGGTGGCACCGGGCTTTATCGCAACAGACATGACCGAGGTGCTAACGAACGAACAAAAAGCAGGGATTCTTTCTAATGTTCCGGCGGGGCGTTTAGGCGAAGCTAAGGATATCGCAAAAGCGGTGGCTTTCTTGGCTTCCGAAGATGCTGCATATATTACCGGTACGACATTACATGTAAATGGTGGCTTATATATGAGCTAACTCCTTGACAGGATAAGTCATTTTAGGTTGGCGGATTTCCCCTATAAAATCGTAGCCAAAGGTTTTAGATAGTGTTAGAATCTGCCCCGCATCATAGCTTGGTTACGTCTTGAGCGTATGCAAAGATATGTAACTATTTTCGCTGTATGTGTTTTTACTTGCCCTTCGTGGTGCGACCACTCAATAAAAAGGTTGCAAGGTTGTCAAAAATTCATACACTAACCGCTCAGCAATGAGTTATTACAACATAGGAAAAACAAATGAGCATTGAAGAACGCGTAAAAAAAATCATCGTTGAACAATTAGGTGTTAAAGAAGAAGATGTTAAACCCGAAGCTTCTTTCGTTGAAGATTTAGGTGCGGATTCTTTAGATACTGTTGAATTAGTGATGGCTTTAGAGGAAGAATTTGATATCGAAATTCCTGATGAAGAAGCTGAAAAAATTACGACCGTTCAATCTGCGATTGATTACGTGCAAAACAATCAATAATTTCGAGTTAGGCGACTTTTGAGTCGCCTAATTTTTTATGTAAACATCTTTATAACACCAATACATTTTCAATTATAGCCTTCCTAAAATTCATTATTTTTTAACTAAAATTTCTTCCCAAAATGCCAAAATCTTATCCTCCGATCCATACAAACTCATTAAGATTATGCTTAATAAAAATATTGATATAAAACAATAATCTATTTAATACTACTTATTTAGTATTAAAAAGCATGCTAAGATCTGCCTGAATTTTTAATTCTTTAATCAATTTTTTGGGAGTGTTTTATGGATTTCTTGATGAATTTAGGAGAAGGCACGCAATTTACTATTCAGCTTGCCATCGTCTTAATCTGTTTGTTCTACGGCGCCAAAAAAGGCGGTATTGCACTGGGTTTATTAGGCGGTATTGGTCTGATTGTATTGGTATTCGGCTTTGGTATCGAACCGGGCAAACCGGCAATCGACGTGATGCTGACCATCCTCGCTGTGGTGGTGACATCCGCGACATTACAAGCCAGTGGCGGTTTGGATGTAATGTTGCAAATCGCAGAAAAATTACTGCGCAAAAACCCAAAATATGTAAGTATTCTCGCCCCTTTCGTAACCTGTTTCTTAACTATTTTATGCGGTACCGGACACGTGGTTTATACCATGCTGCCGATTATTTATGACATCGCCATCAAAAATAACATCCGACCGGAACGTCCGATGGCAGCGAGTTCTATCGCCTCCCAAATGGGGATCATCGCGTCACCGGTATCTGTTGCCGTAGTTACTTTAACCGCATTCTTAGTCAATGCACAAAATCATTTGGCAGGCTTCGACGGTTACTTGGATTTATTAAAAATCACCGTACCATCTACCCTTTGTGGCGTATTAGCTATCGGTATCTTCAGTTGGTTCCGCGGTAAAGATTTGGATAAAGACGAGGAATTTCAAGCGAAATTAAAAGATCCGGAATTCAAAAAATATGTGTATGGTGATAGCGCCTCCTTGCTCGACAAAAAGTTACCACAGTCCAGTTGGAACGCAATGTGGATTTTCTTCGGAGCAATTATCATCGTAGCCTTGCTAGGTTACTTTAAAGAATTGCGCCCGTCCTTTGAGAAAAACGCACCAGCACAAGTCGTTGAGGTAATTTCTGACAGTAAAGCAGTACAAAGTTTCAACATTAAAGATGGTAAAATCGTCGCCCTCACTAAAGACGGCAAAGTGGCACTTGACGTAAAAGACAGTAAAGCAAAAGCCCAAACCGCCTATAACAGCGTTGAAATTTATGACAACAAAGGCGTCTTAAATCAAACTTTGTCTGTACAGGATAACAATGTCATTATCACCACAGGCGATAAAACCGATACCGTTGCCAACGCAACTATTCAGTTAAAAGACAGCGCGAAAAAGAAAACCACATTAGGTATGGTTCACGTTATCCAAATCTTCATGTTGTTAGCCGGTTCGCTCATCATTATCTTTACCAAAACAGATGCAAGTAAAATCAGCAAAAACGAAATCTTCCGTTCCGGTATGATTGCATTGGTTGCTGTATTTGGAATTTCCTGGATGGCAGAAACCATGTTCTCCGTCCACACCCCAATGATGAAAGCTGCCTTAGGCGATGTGGTAAAAGCCCATCCTTGGACTTACGCAGTAATGTTGCTATTAATTTCCAAATTCGTAAACTCCCAAGCGGCCGCATTAGTCGCTTTCGTACCACTTGCATTAGGTATTGGTGTTGACCCAGCAATTATCCTTGCTTTCGCCGCCGCTTGTTATGGCTACTACATTTTACCGACCTACCCAAGCGACTTGGCTGCCATCCAATTCGACCGTTCCGGCACCACCCATATCGGTAAATTCGTAATCAACCACAGCTTTATTTTACCGGGCTTAATCGGCGTAATTACTTCCTGTATTTTCGGGTATATCTTCACCGGTTTATTCGGTTACTTATAATTACTTCTTCAATAAAGCCATTTAATTTTAATCTGCCCCCCAAAGCCGGACTAAATCTCCGGCTGATTAAGGGCAGATTCTTTTTATAATCAAATTCTCCAACTTTTCAAATACCAAGTCGTCAATTTTGATCTTCAAACCAATAAAATTAGGCTCTTACCAACAAATAGATTCACGAAATGTGCCTAACTTTTAAACAGTGTACTCCCCTTCCAAATTAACCAAAATGCCGATATTCAACTATCAGAACATTCGCTAATGACATTCATCCTGTTCGGGTATCACCTATCTTCCCGAAATACCAATCCAATGCGGTGCTATTTTAGTACTCTAATGTCGCTTATAAATTTAGCCTAATGGTAAAATTAATTAGTTTATCGGGGCAAATTTGGGGGAATGGAGCCTAATTTACACGTAATGTCATTACTTTCATTTATTTCCAACAAAGCCTTAACTGGATATTTGCACTTGAGCCATAAACGATATTTTAAGTTAGGATGAGAGAAAGAACATTAGATTGAACGAAAGATTCTAAAGACTTAAAGCTAAAGAAACACTAGAAATAAAGTAACATTCAATTAATTGCAATGCCCTTGAGGAACAATAAGAATAGCAGTATTTTTTAGAAAGCCCGTATGTCCATATAATTTATTCAGAAATAAATTAAAAAACAACGAGCTATACAATAGGGAGGTGGAGCTAAGCAGAATTGGTCTTAACAGTAAGTGGCTTACTGCTCGCATCCCTGCGGGATTTCTACCTAGTCCACCATTGAGTTGGTGTTCTAGTCAATTGCGACATAAAACAAATCGAAGGTATCTCAACCTTCACGCCACTTTTCAGGAGACCAATCCTGTTCTTACATATCCTGTAAGAATGGCGCACATAATAATTCCCTTTTTTGACTTTGTCAACAGGGCAACCGCAAGTGTTGTCTATTTATTAACCGAAACACCAAACAATTTCATTTTTCTTCCCTTCAGACTTTCTTTGAGATAAGACAAGCCCTTGTGTTTTGCTCCATACCGTAATGCTATGCAATGCGGTTTGTGTTTCAGTGTTGAAACTATGACGCAATATTTTTTCCATCAATGGCTATCAGCTCGCAACCTTGGATTATTCTTATCTCATTGATAAAGTTGATAAAAATGTCATTAAATACTTTAGACTCTATACGTTTAATTATGCAAAAATATTTTTTCGCACAAAAAACTCTTATATTGCCCTGTAATTGGCAAATTAAATGTTATAAACCATTTTCAATCTAAGCAAGCTCAGCAAATAGGTGGTTAATAGATCAATTTCTTTCTTTGATATAAATCTCCCCTTTTAGTCAGAATATGGCTTCACGAAAGCCAATCAGCTTTCATTCGGTTAATAAAACTTGCTTACTTTTACAAGCACTGAATATGTTACTTATGAACACTATTTTTATTTATTCTAGCCAAATTACAGACTCAAACCTAAATAATAGCTTGAAAACAAGCAACTTTTTTGTTTGAATAAGCAGCGCATTTGCTAATGCACTAATCAATTGATAATCTACAAAATATAGGAGTTTAAAATGGAACCACAACAATTTGCAGATACTTATATTATGGCTAATGCAAGTTATTTTCCATCAGAGAAAATTGTACTAATTAAAGATAAACTTTCGACTTTACCTGAACAACGCCAATCAACAATTCAATCTATTCCTTTGAAAAATCCGATGATTGTATTACTCCTTTCGTTATTATTTGGCGGATTAGCTATCGATCGTTTTTATTTAGGCGATATCGGCAAAGGTATTTTAAAGATTATTTCTCTATTTCTCATTGTAGGATTTATTTGGGTCTTCTTAGATATTTATTTATGCTACAAAAAAGCGAAAGAGATGAATTTTAATAAAATAATGCTTATTTCTTAAGTAAAAAGAGAAAATGAAGTGTTCTGTCCCCTAAAAATCGGACTAAATCCCCGATCGATTAAGGGACAGATTTTTTATGACTAAATACACCTACTGTTCAAATGCCAAGTTATCAAATTTTATCTTCCGAACGATAAAAATTGCGCTTCTACTTGTAAACAATTTTTCTTGTAACATACGAAACAATGTGAAACCAAATAGAAACAGAGCCAATTTTTAACTCCAAGGAAGGAAAATTATCGCACCGAGGCACTTCTTTAATCTGCTCCATGTTGTAGATCCATGTCCTGCGACAGCCCGAATGAAATTTTTTGTCGTTCATCTGGTGGAGGAAAATGAGATTTATATTGTCCGAACATTTCGTCACGGAAAGTTTTCGCCTTTGGCATCGAACATCAATAGTTGGATCATTTGTTAGAAACTATCCGACAAGCCAAAGAACATTAAGTTTGTGTCATAAAAATAGCACCGCATTGGAGCGCTTTCCAATGCGGTGCTATTTTGTGAGGTCATTTCAGCTCTCTGCAGCAGCCACATAATTTCGAGACATCGAGCCACACTTTTATATCTTATTTAATGACGGTAATTTTCCATTTAGCATCATCGATTTGTTCAAAATCAGTTACTTCGTAACCCTCTTCTGCCGCCCATACAGGAATGGCTTCTGTGGCTTGTGTGCAGTCAAATTCAATTTCTAACCCATCGCCCTTATTGAGTTTCGCCATGGCTTCTTTGGCTTCAACCAATGGGAAAGGGCAAACTAAACCGAGTGTAGATAATTTAACAATCATTTTTATCTCCTAAAATTAAGCTGTGACGGTTTTTAATCGTTGCGGTCGGATAATGGTAAAGTAAGCGGCAACCCAAGTGCCAAGCACCATTAGTGGCAAAGAAACCCAGCCTTGCCATGAGAAGAAAGCGGTTTCAACTAAGCCATTACCAATAGAGCAACCGCCTGCAAGGCTTGCACCTATGCCCATAAAAATCCCGCCTAGTGCACTACGCAAAATGGTCGTGACATCGGGAACGCGAACACGAAATTCATTGCTTCCTTTCGCCCCAATAAATGAACCAATAAAAATCCCTAAGACGAGGAATACACCCCAGTTAATAAATTTGTCATTGCCGGTAACCAAGTATTGCATGATGTTGGCAGAAGGGCCGGTAATACCTAAGCCAAATTCACGTCCTGTTGCTACGCTTAAAGGCCAAGCGAGCAAGGCGATGAATCCCACCAACACGGCAGACACAAAAGGATGCCAGCGTTTTTCAAATAACAAATGGGCTAAACCTGTTTTTCTTGGTTTAAGCGTCGCTAATTTGGGCGCCGGTTTGCTTAAATGTTTGTACACATAATAACCGGTAATCAAACTAAGTAATGCGACCAACCACCACGGTGAAATGTCGAAGGTATCGTAAATATTGCGTTGTTCGATATTAATATCGCGCAATGCTTTATTAAAATCACCGAGTGGGCCGGTTCTCATCATTGCGCTTAACAGCATATAGGTAAAAAGTGCAATCCAGCTTCCGACTAAACCTTCTGCTGCACGATACCAAGTTCCTGTAGCACAACCGCCAGCCAACACAATGCCGATACCAAATAAAAATGCGCCGATTAATACAGCCAAAAAGGCAAAGTTTTCAGCCGGATCAACATTCAACACGCCTATTTCTTTTAATAAAAAGAAACCGACAGATTGCACCGTAATGGCAATAAGTAATGCAACAAACATTTTGTTGTTTTTCGTGACATATAAATCACGAAATGCACCGGTGATACAAAAACGCCCACGTTGCATCACAAAACCAAGCAAAATACCACAAAATAACCCTGTTAAAAGCATAGGATCTCCTAAAGTAAGTAAAAAACGAATGTGGTATTTTTAATGAATTTAGAATATATACGCCAAGAACTTTTAGTTAATTGATATGTGATTTAGAAATAACAATCCGCACATTTACGTGCGGATTGTTATTTTTTTGTAGCATAAAGTCAGTATATTTTTAGCATAAAAGTGCGGTTATTTTCCTAGGTGTCTTATCTTGGTTTGGTCTCCGCTAAAAAATCATAATGCTGATTCATACATGCTGCCCAAGTTACTAAATTTGGGGAGAACTTGTTTAAATCTAACCCGATTTGAGTTTGACGAAATACCCACCAGTCGATAAGACAGACGGCACTTATCGTACCGATATTTAACTGCTCACCAAATTTTGTCAGATACTTTGCCAATTCAATAAAACTACGACAATTACGTTCAGTGAGTTGTTCATGCCGTGTCGTCCACCATTCTTCCTGTGGGCGAAGCATGCGTTCAGCAATCATTGGAATAGTATTTTCTAAAATGCCATCCACTAAAGAATGTGCCTGCAGCACCTTCCAACGTTGTTCTCCTTGTGGAAATAAACACTTACTGTGTCCGATAGAATCTAAATATTCACTGATTAATAGACTACCAAACAACCATTCTCCGTTATCAAGTTGTAACGCCGGAATGCGTCCGAGCGGGTTGTCTTGGTTATGTGGTGAATTGGGATCGAACGCGGATGTCACGCGTAACAATTCAATTTGTTCGTCCAATTTATGATATTTAAGCACAGCCATCACTTTGCGCACAAAGGGACTTGTGGTGGAATACCAAAGTTTCATGCTTCTCTCCTTGTTTATTGCATCTTCATCTTGGAACCCTATAAAAGGACGGTTAAGTTTTACCGCACTTTTGCCAATGACTTCCTTCTTAGGAAACCAAAACGTTGCGGCGGACACGGAAATTACGTCACCCAGTGTTTTGTAAAACAAAAATCCCCTCTAGGAGGATTCAGCCGTCATATTTTATTATATCTCTGCAATATTTAAGTTCTTTATTAATCAAACACTCCCTGCCTTTTCAATCACCAAAACCCGCGCTTCGCCTTGTGGGTGGGCGACGTGTTCGGTGCCGATACCAGCGTAGAAGATATCGCCGCTTTCTAGCAATACGCTTTTGGCTTCGCCACGCTCTTTGTAGTGCATTTCCACCACGCCGTCCATTACGGCAAAAACTTCCTCTCCATCATTGATATGCCATTTGTAAGGCTCATTCGTCCAATGCAAGCACACGCTGATGCCATTCATTTCGGTGATATCCAAACCACCCCATGCACGGGTGGCAGTAAAATCCGCGCTGCGAATAATTTTGTGTGTCATGCTCTCTTCTTTGCCTTAATGTGCTTCGTCCCAATTCTTGCCCACGCCCACATCCACAATCAGTGGTACCACAAGCTCGGCGGCCGCTTCCATGTGTTGTTTGATGAGCTCACTGAAAAACGCGATTTTTTCCGACCGCACTTCAAACACCAATTCATCGTGCACCTGCATGATCATGTAAATATCTGAATCATCACGTGTGATTTCATCCAGTTTAATCATGGCACGTTTGATGATGTCGGCAGCGGTGCCTTGCATCGGCGCGTTAATCGCGACCCGTTCCGCGCCTTTACGACGCATGGCGTTGGAAGAATTGATTTCCGGCAAATACAAGCGGCGGTCGAACAAGGTTTCCACATAGCCTTGCGCTTTCGCCTTCTCACGGATGTCGTGCATAAAGGTTTGCACGCCTGGGTAACGTTGGAAATATAAATCCATGTAACGTTGCGCATCCGCGCGGGAAATCCCAAGCTGACGAGAAAGCCCGAAGGAAGACATGCCATAAATCAGACCGAAGTTAATGGCTTTCGCGTTGCGGCGTTGTTCGCTCGTCACCTGTTCCAACGGCAAACCGAAAATCTCCGCGGCAGTGGAGCGGTGAATGTCTTTACCTTGAGCGAATGCGTTAATCAAACCTGCATCGTTGGACAAATGCGCCATAATGCGCAGCTCGATTTGTGAGTAGTCTGCGGCAATAATTTTATAACCGTCGCGGGCAATAAAGGCTTGGCGAATGCGACGGCCTTCCTCGTTACGAATAGGAATATTCTGCAAATTCGGATCACTGGAAGAAAGCCGCCCTGTTGCCGTCACGGCTTGATGGTAAGAGGTGTGCACGCGCCCGGTTTGCGGGTTCACCATTTGTGGCAATTTGTCGGTATAAGTGGATTTTAGTTTGCTCAAACCGCGATGTTCCACCAACACTTTCGGCAATTCGTGGCTGTACGCCAGTTCCTCCAACACTTCTTCATTGGTGGACGGTGCGCCTTTCGGGGTTTTTTGCAACACCGGCAAGCCGAGTTTATCGAACAGAATGTCTTGCAACTGTTTCGTGGACGCCAAATTGAACGGTTGCCCCGCCAGTTCGTGCGCCTGCATTTCAAGTGCGGTCAATCTTTCGGTAATTTCGTTGGATTGCAAGAACAGCGCATCAGAATCAATCAACACACCACAACGCTCCATGCGCGACAATACGCCAAGCAACGGCAATTCGATGGACTGATAGAGTTCCACCAAACTGGGTTGCGACTGAAGTTTTTCCCACAACACTTGTTGTAATTTCATGGTCACGTCGGCATCTTCCGCCGCGTATTCGCCCGCTTGTTCCAGTGGGATTTGGTTAAACGTCAGCTGATTTTTCCCTTTACCGGCAATATCTTCAAAGCCGATGGTTTGGTGTCCGAGGTAACGCTTCGCTAAGTCGTCCATATTGTGCCGACCGGTGCTGTCCAAGGTGTAAGAAAGCAACATGGTGTCGAATTCAATGCCCTGCAATTCAATGCCATTGCGAGCAAAAATGGTCATATCAAACTTGAGATTCTGCCCGACTTTACCGATAGTCGGATTTTCCAGAATCGGTTTGATGGCGGCAAGTGCGGTGCTTTTTTCGAGCGTTTTTGGCGCGCCGAGATAATCCAAATGCAACGGTAAATACGCTGCATCGCCATTTCCCAACGCAAAAGATACGCCGACCAAATTAGCAGACATATAATCCAGCCCGTCGGTTTCCGTGTCCACCGCAATCAGTTTTTCGGCACTTAATTTTTCCACCCAACGAGCTAAATCTGTTTCAGTCAGAATGTTTTCATAGCGGCTACGGTCGATGTAAACGACAGTCGAATTCAGCACCGCATTGGAGGCAGGAATGGCGGGCGTTGCCTGATAAGTATTCATTTTCACCGGCTGTTCTATCGTTTGCGTAATGGAATCCGCACCATTCATTACTTCACTTAACCAGCGTTTAAATTCATACCGCCCGAAATATTCAATTAATGCGTCATTATTGCTGTCGCTAAGCGCCAGCTCTTGCGGAGAAAAGGCCAGTTCTACGTCGGTTTTGATGGTTGCCAAGGCGTAAGACAACTCAGCTATGGCTTTTTCGGCGAGCAATTTCTCCCCGAGTTTTTTCGCACCACGAATGGGCAGTTCGGCAACTTTATCCAGATTGGCATAAATTTGTGCCATGCTGCCGATGCCTTGCAAAAGCCCTAATGCGGTTTTTTCGCCAATACCCGATACGCCGGGAATGTTGTCGGAGCTATCGCCCATCAATGCCAGATAATCAATAATTAACTCCGGCGGAATGCCGTATTTTTCAATCACGCCCGCGCGATCCAACAAGCTGTTGTTCATGGTGTTAATCAACATAATATTGTCATCCACCAGCTGCGCCATGTCTTTGTCGCCGGTACTGATAAGTACCTTCTGCCCGTTTTTTGAGGCTTGGCATGCCAGCGTGCCGATCACATCGTCCGCTTCCACGCCTTCTACCACCAACAGCGGAATCCCCAACGCGCGGATTATGTCATGCAACGGCTGGATTTGTTTACGCAGATCGTCCGGCATCGGCGGGCGATGGGATTTGTATTGCTCAAACATTTCATCGCGGAAGGTTTTCCCTTTGGCATCAAACACCACCGCAATGTGACTTGGCTGCACTTGTGAAATCAAGCTTTTCAACATATTCAGCACACCATACATGGCGCCTGTCGGCTCACCGGCAGAATTAGTTAACGGAGGGAAAGCGTGAAAAGCGCGATATAAGTAAGAAGAGCCATCCACCAGGACAAGGGGGTTAGGTGCGATCTGTGCCATAAAAGTCTCGTTTGAAGCGTTAAAAACGGGCGCATTATAGCCTAAATTAAGGTACGGCGCGAACGGATAAGCTTGTGAATCGAAAGCAAAACCTATGACGGAAAATTTTGGCTATGGCATAATAGCGTTCGTTTAAAACAAAGAAATCAAGGAAATACAATGTCATTAAAAATGGTCGAAATTGTCGTGTTAGGACAAGTGTTGCGTTTAAATGTGCCGCAAGAACAAGAGGATGCTTTACGCCAAGCGGCACGCAATTTAGATGCGTTGGTTTCCGAAATGAAGGAAAAAACCGGCTTGATTCAGCTTGACCGCGTACTTTCCATCGTGGCATTAAATTTGAGTTTTGAATTGACTCAAGAAAAAAATAAAAATACGCAAATTGAAGAGGTGCTAAAAACCCGTATTCAGCAGCTAAATCATTCGTTAGAAAATATCCGTGTTTCTAAAGAATAAAATTAATTGCGGCAGATTAAAAATCGGCTGTTATTCACAGCCGATTTATATTTCAAACTACATTTTTTCTTTCTTCATCATTTCGGCTTGTTTCATTTTTTTCCCTGATTTCATCATGTTATCCGATTGCATTTTCACGTCATCCATTTTTTCATCAGCGTTCATCATCGGTTTTGATTTCATTGGCTCAGTCATCGTTGGCTCAGATTTCATTGGTTCAGATTTCATCGACATAGCATCCGCTTTCATTGCCTCCGCATAAACACTGCTTGCACCTAATAATACCGCCATACCTAACATTGCACTTTTGAATGTAATATTTTTCATTTTAAATTTCCTTTTTTGAGTGGTAAAAATTATGCTTATGAAAGAACGAAGGAAATCGCCTCTTTCATTGTATTAGACGAAGCACCTTTTCATTTCTTACAAAAATTTTAAAGGAATTAAAATGACCGCCATTTCAGAAAGGGAACTCGAGAAAATCCGTGCTCAAATGCTGAAATTTGCCGAATTGCAGCTACACCACGCAGATCTTGCCGAAGATTTAGTGCAAGAAGCCTTTTTAAGTGCATTCAAGAATTTAGCTAATTTTAAGCATCAATCCGCCTTTAAAACCTGGGTTTTCGCTATTCTCAAAAACAAAATTATTGATTATTTACGTCAAAAAGGGCGCTTTGTGCTGGAAAGTGAAGTGGAAGCAGAAAATGCCACTAATCACTTTTTTGATGAAACAGGGCATTGGAAAATAGATTATTATCCAAGCGAATTGCAGGGCGAAGAAGAGCGCGTTTATTCCGATGAATTTTGGTTGATTTTTGAAACTTGTTTGACGTGCTTGCCCGCCAAACAAGCGAAAATTTTTATGATGCGTGAGTTTTTAGAGCTTTCATCTGAAGAAATTTGCCAAGAAACCCGGCTCAGTTCCTCTAACTTACACACCAGCCTTTATCGGGCGCGTCTGCAGTTGCAAAACTGCCTTTCAAGAAAACTTTAGGAGAGATTATGCGTTGTCGCCAAGCCACTCGAATGATTTCTGAATCGCACGAACGCCCATTAGATTTACAAGAAAAAGTCGGGCTAAAAGTGCATTTGCTCATCTGCCCGCATTGCCGTCGTTTTGATAAAAATTGCAAAATATTGAGTAGGATGATGAAAGCATTTAAACAAAGAGAAAAAAATTAATCTTTTCGTGCCGTAAACCTTGCCTTAGCAGGCATTCTCAATGCAATACGCTCACGATTTAAAGCAAGTGCATTTTCTGTGGGCGTATAATTTTTCCATAAATTAGGATCTTGCGGTAAATTTTCGTTCCAAAAATATTGCACATTAAAGCCTCGAGCCAAGCATTCTTTATGCAATAAATCATAACGTTCTTTTAAGAACGCAAGTTTATCAAAAAAGAAACGTACGTGTCCTTCGCCTAATTTGTAATCTACAGGCTGTCCTTTTAAATTAAATTTCCCTTTTGCTACTGCATTAGGAATGCGAGTGAGTTCACGGTGTTCAGCCAATAGATGCTGATCACATAATTCTGAAGGTGAAATTAGATTAATCCTAGTCATAAATATCCGTTTATTAAATTATGAAACAGTGTGCAAAAAAATTGTAAGAAAAAGATTTTTACATCGTCTAATCAGATGTAACGTTAATACGACATATCATAAGGAAAAACGATGAAATCTTCAAAAACATTACTATTTCTCACCGCACTTTGCTGTGCGACACCTGCGTTGGCAGCACCGCATTCAACACTATCGCAAACCGGAGAAGCAAAAATGACGATGGAAAATCAAAAAACAATCCGTGAAATCTATCTTGCCGGCGGTTGCTTTTGGGGCGTGGAGGCCTATATGCAACGTATTTATGGCGTGAAAGAGGCGGTTTCGGGCTATGCCAATGGCAAGACCGACAAAACCAGTTATCAAATGATCGGCGTGACTGACCATGCGGAAACCGTGAAAGTGACTTACGATGCCAGCCAAATTTCGCTGGATAAACTGTTGCAGTATTACTTCAAAGTGATTGATCCAACCAGCGTGAATAAGCAGGGCAATGATCGCGGACGACAATATCGCACGGGGATTTATTATCAAGATGCGGCAGATAAAGCAGTGATTGAACAGGCGATCAGCGAACTTCAAACCAAGTACAAAAACAAGGTGCAAATTGAAGTGCAACCGCTCAAAAATTATGTAATGGCGGAAGAATATCACCAAGATTATTTGCAGAAAAATCCGAACGGTTATTGCCATATCGACATCACGCAGGCGGATGAGCCGTTGATTGATGAGAAAGATTACCCGAAACCGAGCGATGCGGTGCTCAAAGCCAAGCTCACGCCGTTGCAATATTCCGTGACCCAAAACAAACACACCGAACGTTCATTCAGCAATGAGTATTGGGATAATTTCCAACCGGGGATTTATGTGGACGTCACGACGGGCGAGCCAGTTTTCTCGTCTAATGACAAATTTGAATCTGGCTGCGGTTGGCCAAGTTTCACCAAGCCGATTGCCAAAGAAGTGGTGCATTACCAAACCGACAACAGCTTCAATATGCAACGCACCGAAGTGTTGAGCCGTGCGGGTAACGCCCATTTAGGACACGTTTTTGACGACGGCCCGAAAGACAAAGGTGGCTTGCGTTATTGTATTAACTCCGCCTCGATCAAATTTATCCCTCTCGATGAAATGGAAAAAGAAGGGTACGGATATTTGGTAAGCGCGGTCAAAAAATAAGGAGATTTTGCAATGTTAGATCAACAACTTCTTATTGGCACGGTTTTCTTGGCAGGGCTGGCGTCCTTTCTTTCGCCATGCATCTTCCCGATTATCCCAATTTATTTCGGTATTCTGAGCAAAGGCGGAAGGAAAGTGTTGAACACTTTTCTGTTTATCCTTGGGCTTTCGCTCACCTTTGTTAGCCTTGGCTTTAGTTTCGGTTTTTTAGGTAAGATTTTGTTTAGCAATACCACCCGCGTGATTGCCGGGATTATCGTGATTATTCTCGGGATTCACCAATTGGGCATCCTTAAAATAGGTTTACTTGAACGCACGAAGTTAGTGGAAATCAAAACATCAGGAAAATCCACCGCACTTGAAGCTTTTGTATTGGGCTTAACCTTCAGCCTTGGTTGGACACCCTGTATTGGTCCGATACTCGCCTCCGTACTTGCTCTTTCGGGTGATGAAGGCTCTGCGCTATATGGTGCTGCAATGATGTTTGTTTATGTCCTAGGTCTAGCAACCCCCTTTGTTCTGTTCTCGTTTTTCTCCGACAGCTTACTTAAACGAGTGAAAGGGTTAAACAAACATCTCGACAAATTCAAAGCGGCAGGCGGTATTTTAATTATCGTTATGGGGATTTTATTGATTACCAATAATTTTGCATAAAAAGGAAAATAAAATGAAAAAATTACTCTCAATTCTCTTAATGGCATTCAGCCTAAATGCTTTTGCAGAAACTCACTTGGCAGATGTACAACTCAAAGATTTAAATAATCAACCCGTTTCCCTTGCAGAGTACAAAGGTAAGCCTGTTTATATCAAAATGTGGGCGTCTTGGTGTCCGATTTGCTTGGCGGGGCTGGCTGAAATTGATGATTTAAGCGCTGCGACAGATCGTCATTTTGAAGTCCTCACAATTGTCTCGCCGGGTCATAAAGGCGAAAAAGCCACCCAAGATTTTATTGAGTGGTACAAAGGCTTGGAATATAAAAACATTAAGGTGCTATTAGATGAAAACGGCGAAATAATTGACCGCACTCAGGTGCGTGGTTATCCGTTTAATCTCTTTTTAGACGGCGATTTAAACATGAAAAAAACCGTGTCGGGGCATTTGAGCTTGGAGCAAATTCGGACGTTTGCAGAGAGATAACCGTAAGGATGTGAAACATGGTAATGAGCACGTTGCTTCGTGTTTATAAAAATATTATTTTGTGACCAACCTAACAAAATCGGCAAAATAAACGCTAGTCAAATAGAGGGATTTGGGCTAGTATAACCGCATAAAAATTTCCTGGAGTGTTCGTCAGTGGGTTATGTCCCTGAGCCGATACTTAAAATCTAATAAATCGGTTTCCTGCCGTTGGTGTGTAAGCTTTACCTTTGCATCGCAAAGGATTAAGAAACCTGAAAACGGCCTTATCGATTTTCTTGAACCGTCGGGTTCAAGGACTACCGCCCGCAACGGCACTCTGGGTCCCTTCTTCTTTCATTCCTTATGAATATCCAACAGCAACGTCAGCAAATTCGCTCTCAAATCCGAAAGACTCGAGCAAATTTAACTGTGTTCCAGCAGCAACTGGCGGAACAGTCTATTACCCAACAAGCATTAGCTTTAATCGAACAACGCCAAGCGCAAAATATCGCACTATATTTTTCTTTTGATGGCGAGATTGCAACGACATCCTTGATAAATGCACTTTGGGCGCAACATAAAAACCTGTATTTGCCGGTGTTGCATCCTTTTGCTAAAGGGCATTTGCTATTCTTGCGTTATTTGCCTGATACCCCTATGGTGAAAAATCAATTTGGCATTTGGGAACCTAAACTCAATGTGCAAAATGTGTTGCCGTTGAATGAACTGGATATTTTATTTACGCCGTTGGTGGCTTTTGATAAACAAGGCAATCGCCTTGGTATGGGCGGTGGATTTTACGACCGCACTTTGCAGAATTGGCAACAAAAGTCCTTTATTCCAGTCGGCTTAGCCCACCAGTGCCAGCAGCTGGAGCAGCTTCCCATCGAACATTGGGATGTGCCGCTTTTTGATATTTTGGTGGGGTAAAAACCTATCGTCTGTTATTAATCAATAGATAAAACCAAAATATTTTATTTTTTCCCTTGAAATTCTTTCCATCGGTCTTACCTACTTTCCGTACGCGGCGAAAGCCAAAAACTATTTTAATTTACAGCGAGTAAACAGACATGAACATTGAAAAATTTACTACAAAATTTCAACAAGCCTTGGCGGAAGCGCAGTCTTTGGCGATCGGCAAGGATAATCAATACATTGAACCGGTACATTTATTGAGCGCATTATTAAATCAACAAGATGGTTCAATTGCGCCAATTTTAACGACAAGCGGTGTGAATGTTGCCTTATTGCGTAACGAATTAAACAACGAACTCAATAAGCTGCCACAAGTTTCCGGCAACGGTGGCGATGTACAAATTTCGCGCCAATTACTAAACCTATTAAATCTATGCGACAAACTCGCACAGCAAAACAAAGATAAATTTATTTCAAGCGAATTGTTCTTGCTTGCCCTTTTAGAGGAACGCAGCGCATTAAGTAATATCTTAGTTCAATGCGGTGCTGATAAGGCACGAGTTTCGCAAGCCATTCAACAAATTCGTGGAGGACAAAACGTGAACGATCAAAATGCAGAAGAAAGCCGTCAAGCCTTAGAAAAATATACCATTGACTTAACTGCCCGTGCAGAAAGCGGCAAATTGGATCCGGTGATTGGACGTGACGAAGAAATTCGTCGCACAATTCAAGTGCTACAACGCCGTACCAAAAACAACCCGGTACTCATCGGTGAACCGGGCGTGGGTAAAACCGCCATCGTGGAAGGTTTGGCGCAACGTATTGTCAATGGTGAAGTGCCGGAAGGATTAAAAAATAAACGCGTACTTTCGCTAGATATGGGGGCATTGATCGCGGGCGCAAAATATCGCGGTGAGTTTGAAGAACGCTTGAAAGCGGTGCTCAACGAACTTGCCAAAGAAGAAGGCCGCGTGATTTTATTTATCGACGAAATTCATACCATGGTGGGCGCAGGTAAGACTGACGGCGCAATGGATGCGGGTAACTTATTAAAACCAAGTTTGGCACGCGGCGAATTGCATTGCGTCGGCGCAACTACGCTTGATGAATATCGCCAATATATTGAAAAAGATGCGGCGCTGGAACGTCGTTTCCAAAAGGTGTTTGTCGATGAACCAAGCGTGGAAGACACCATCGCGATTTTACGTGGCTTGAAAGAACGTTACGAAATCCACCACCACGTGGATATTACCGACCCGGCAATCGTCGCAGCGGCAACACTTTCGCACCGTTATATTTCTGATCGTCAGTTACCGGATAAAGCGATTGACTTAATCGATGAAGCGGCTTCCAGTATTCGTATGGAAATTGACTCTAAACCGGAACCGTTGGATCGATTAGAGCGCCGTATTATCCAATTAAAATTGGAACAACAAGCGCTCAAAAAAGAAGAAGACGAAGCCAGCCGTAAACGTTTAGAAATGTTAGAAAAAGAATTGGCCGAAAAAGAACGCGAATACGCCGAATTAGAAGACGTGTGGAAATCTGAAAAAGCCACCCTTTCCGGTTCACAACATATTAAACAAGAATTAGACGCGGCAAAAACCGAAATGGAACAAGCCCGCCGTGCCGGTGATTTAAGCAAAATGTCCGAGCTTCAATACGGTCGAATTCCGGAGCTTGAAAAACAACTTGCTCAAGCCGAAACCTCTGAAGGCAAAGAAATGAGCTTGCTGCGCTATCGCGTAACGGACGAAGAAATTGCCGAAGTGCTTTCTAAAGCTACCGGTATTCCGGTTTCCAAAATGATGGAAGGCGAGAAAGAAAAACTCTTGCGTATGGAAGAAGAATTGCACAAACGCGTGATCGGTCAAAATGAAGCCGTCGATGCGGTGGCGAATGCGATTCGCCGTAGCCGCGCAGGGCTTTCTGATCCAAATCGCCCGATTGGTTCCTTCTTATTCTTAGGGCCAACCGGTGTGGGTAAAACCGAATTGTGCAAAACCTTGGCGAAATTCCTTTTTGACAGCGAAGATGCCATGGTGCGTATTGATATGTCCGAATTTATGGAAAAACACAGCGTGTCTCGCTTAGTCGGTGCGCCTCCGGGCTATGTGGGTTATGAAGAAGGCGGTTATTTAACGGAAGCCGTACGCCGTCGCCCTTATTCCGTGATTTTGCTTGATGAAGTGGAAAAAGCGCACGCCGATGTGTTCAATATCTTACTTCAAGTGTTAGACGACGGACGTTTAACCGACGGACAAGGCAGAACCGTGGATTTCCGTAATACTGTGGTGATTATGACCTCCAACTTGGGCTCTCACTTAATTCAAGAACATCAAGGCGAAAGCTATGATGAAATGAAAGATATGGTGATGTCGGTGGTGAGCCAACATTTCCGTCCGGAATTTATCAACCGTATTGACGAAACCGTTGTGTTCCATCCGCTTGGCAAAGAAAACATCCGCGCCATCGCAAGCATTCAATTAGAACGCTTGGCACGCCGAATGGAAACCCGTGGTTACGAAATCGTATTCACTGAAGCCTTAATCGATTTCATCGGCGAAGTGGGTTACGATCCGGTTTACGGTGCTCGCCCATTAAAACGCGCAATCCAACAAGAAATCGAAAACCCATTAGCACAACAAATCCTTTCCGGCAGCTTGCTCCCAAGCAGTGTTGTGACCGTGGATTATGTTGATGGCAAAGTGGTGGCGAGACAATAATCTCTCTTAAATGCAAAAGTGCGGTTGATTTCAACTGCACTTTTTTATTTATTTAATCTGTCTTTTTCAATTCTTTTAAAAAGGCAACAAGTATTGTCTTTTGTGGTGTTGTTAATTCCTGCCAATGTCTATCTAATTCATCATTATTCCATTCCGCCAATTCCATACAATCCGCAAAAAAGTAGCTAATCGGTGTTTTTAGGAAAGTAGCGATCGCAACTAAATGAGACATATTGATTTTGTTTGTACCTCGTTCATAGCGGGAAAATTGAGGTTGCGAAATGTTCACAAATTCCGATAATTTTTCGACCGTATAACCTAACTCCTTTCTTTTACGCTGTATGCGTTGTCCGATCAATCGATCTATATCCGTTGGAACAAACTTAGCCATTAATTTTTTTACTCTATTTTATGCGATAAGTGCATATTTTTAATGATCTTTACTCTTGTAAGGAGGGATATAAAAGAATATAATCATTCAAAACAATTCATTTATGTTATAATTTATGCGATTTTAGGAGGTTTTGTGTTGAGAAAATTATCTATTTTTGCGATGTGTTTAGTCGGGTTGACTGCTTGTGAGTCAAATAACCAGATAAAGCAAGATCCAACGTTATTGCTTGAACCAGGGATGACAAAGGAACAAGTTATTTCTGCTTTAGGTTTACCATATAAGAAACAAGCTAATGGAAAATTTGAAGCGTATATATATTATGTGCCTGATTCGCTTTCTATTTGCTTTGATGAAAATGGAAGGTTAGCAAAGACAATGAAACATTCATCTGTTCATTATTGTGAAGGTTTTTAATTAGTAGAGGGGTACATATATGAAAAAGCTTTTATTTTTATTGGGGATTACAATGTTTATTGTTTCTTGTACTCAGTATAAGCCACCTCCAATTGATTATAATAGCCTTTCTAAAGATCTAACTATAGGTATGTCGAAAAATGAAGTGGTGAAAATACTAGGAATGCCGAAGAGCAAAGAAATAAATGGTAATAAAGAAACTTACTATTATTTTAGTATGGCTGAACCTAGTATTGTGCCGAAATTATTAAGTAGAACTATTTTCATTCCTTTTGGGATTATAGCGCAAAGAGATGTAATTAAAGAAGAATTAGAATATTCTCAATTAATAGTGGAATTTGATGAGAATGGAAAGTTGGAGAAGTTTTAATAAAGTTTTGATAAATATAAGTTTATTTGTTATTCTAAACTCATGTGTTTCTTATAAGGTTGTTACCTCTTCAACTATTGCAATCCCTGAAGTAAATAAGCCTATCTATGATATAGAGAAAGTGATTAATGATATTTCAGTTGGAATGACAAAAAAACAAGTTATTGCCATTTTAGGCTATCCTTTATCAACGGAAGCCGAGAATAATAAAGAGTGCCTGTCTTACCCATTGACAACGTCAACTAAAGAAACATTTTCTTTGCTATTTGATAATGGGGTATTAACTAAATACAATAAAAGTCAGCAATGTATTCAGATGTTCATGAGGTGATTTATCAAGTTATGAAAATTTTTATGGAGAAAAAGATAACCGCAAATTTTGAGATTAATGCGACAGTAAAAATTATTACTAATGATAGTTGTATTGAAAAAGAGGTAAAAGAGATTCTATCCAAGTTTGGTTATAAATATTCTCATATTGAAAAAGAAGATGTCTCTAATGGAGTAAGAGTTATCTCGGTTTTTAGGAAGATTTTTATAGTTCCTTATAAGGAGAATTTAGAATTTGAGGTGAGGAAAGAATTATATAAAATCTTGAAAGATAGTAGCATTCCCTTGGAGTTTGAGTTGGGTGATATAGAAGAAGATAAAGATATAAAATATCTCTGTATGTAAATGTAATTTATCTTTATTGTGCGAATAAATCACATTTTTTAATTATAGAAAAATTGTTTTATCTAAATCTTACTTCCTACACAAAATCAAAAACCGACAATCATAGGGATTATTTTCATCTTTTTTGCAATATTCTTCAAATTCAATGTGCCATTCATTCCAATTTATTTCCGGGAAAAATGTATCGTCTTCGATTTCTGCTAGATTTACGAAATTGTATTCAGCGAAGCCTTAATCGATTTCATCGGTGAAGTGGGTTACGACCCGGTTTACGGTGCTCGCCCATTAAAACGTGCAATCCAACAAGAAATCGAAAACCCATTAGCACAACAAATCCTTTCCGGCAGCTTGCTTCCAAGCAGCGTTGTGACCGTGGATTATGTTGATGGCAAAGTGGTGGCAAGACAATAAGAATGCCTGAATATAAAAGAGCGGTGAGTTTCACCGCTCTTCTTGTCTGTTCGGTATTATGTAACAAATACTTAAACCGTTTGAATTAAACATGAGCTTACATTAAACAATAGCACCGCATTGGAAAAGGCTCCAATGCGGTGCTATTTTGTGAGGTCATTTCAGCTTTACGCAATCGCTACATCATTTCGGTTTTGTTTAGAAAGAACCTTTTAACCCGACATAGAAATTACGCCCGTCCTGTCCGTAGCCGACAATATTTTCGTATTTTTTATCGAATAGGTTATTTAAGTGGGCATATACATTAAGGTTTGGAATAAGCTGGTAATTTATCCCCAAATTCACAAGTGTATATGAAGGCATTTTAAAATCGCCCGAATCTAAACGTTTACCGACATAAGACACATTCACATCCGAACCCAATTTTTCAGTAATTTGGTACGCTAAACCAAGGTTGCCTGTGTGTTTCGGACGACGAACGTAGTTTAAACCATATTGATCGTTTTCTGATTTAATATAGGTGTAAGTGTAGTTCGCATAGCTTGAAAGAGTATCCGTTAATTTGCCGTTATAGGCGATTTCTACACCTTTGATTTTGGTTTTACCGTCACGATTGACCGTGCGATAAACCGTATAACCGCTGACAGGTACGGCGGAAAGGAAATTATCCACATTACGGGCGAAAAGTGTGGTATCTAGGCTATGACGTTTGTCATTGCTTTCGATCAATAAACCTAATTCTCCGCCTAAACTTTTCTCTGCTTTTAAATTTGGGTTGGCAACCCAACTCGTCGCGCCTCCCCAACCATAAACATCAATAAATGTCGGATTGTGAATCGCTTTACCTACACTTGCGTGCGCTTTAAAGTTTGGTGATAAACGATAAGCACCTGCAAGACGTGCAGTGAACGCATTCTCAAATAAGCTGTTATCGGTATAACGACCGCTTATGGAAAGGCTGTGATCTGCCTCGGTGAATAAACGATATTCTGCCGCAAAATTTTTTTCGGTAAGTTTTTTCTCATCGTAGTTATAAACAGACGCTAAGTATTTCGTATTTTGATAATCTGCCAACAAACTAACCGCTTGTTTGACCTCTCCTTCACGGTCAAAATTAATATCTAATTGGTAGTTAGTATTAAGTTTTTTGCTGTCATATTTTGTTTTTCCGACAGAAGAAGTCCAAGAGTTATATTGTGCAGTATTGCTGTCGGTTTTAATGTGGCTTACCGATGCTTTATGAACAAATAAATCATCTAAATTACCCACGTAACCACTTAATTTATAACGGGTTTCACGAACGCGACTATTATCATCAAACTTCAATTCATCTACGGCACTATTATCAAAATGCAAGGTTTGCGATGAGTGCGATACAAGGAAATCAAAACCTTTTTTACTGTCATCAAAGCCTAAACGGATAGAAGCGTTATCACGATGAAAACCATCTTTTTCACTTGCAGGGATATTTGTTGATGTTGCTCCCGAAAGACTTGTATAGTTGAAGACGTTTTTGCTACGAGCAGAAATACCGCTTGTACGATGACTATCGCCGTGAAGCGCATAATAGAAGCCATTTTGCTGACCTGAAACAGTCACAGAGCCATCACGAGTACGGTGCGATCCCGTACCAAAATCAAAATCGACATTAAAAGGTTTGTCTTTGTATAAACCGCTTTTGGTCGTGATATAAACCACACCACCCATTGCATCACTTCCCCAAAGCGCTGATTGCTCGCCACGTAACACTTCGATTTGTTCAATATTGCTTAATGATAAGCCACCAAAGTCAAAGTTAGTATCGGCAGGATTAACGCGAATACCATCAATGATTACTGCGGTGTGTTTAGAATTCGCTCCGCGTAAGAAAAGGCTGGTTACCGCACCACGTCCTCCGCTAATCCCCATCGCCACACCCGGCACCGTTTTCAACACATCGCTCACATAAGTGGCATTACGCTGTGCAAAATCTTTTTCGGTGAGCACGGTAACGGAAGATGCAGTTTGATCTTGGTTTACCGGCGCAGCATAAGCGGAATAAACATTAACGCTCGGAAGCTTAGTGGTTTCCGCTTGAACAAAACCGGAAACAGCGGCTAAAAATGCAGTCGAAATTAAACTTTTTTTCATCATTTTGGTTCCTTTGATATAACAAAAATCGGCAGGCATTCTGACATAACAGCAATGGGTTGCCTAACTGAAAACTTTCATAGTCAACGACAATTTTATTCATATTCCATCAAAAATATCGCCGTGTTTAACTACGCTTACGCCCTACTTTCGCCTTTATCCGCCCACTCGTTTCAAGTATAATGCGCTCATTTTTCATCACATTCGTAGATTCAAAATTATGAGCAATCAATTCAACGTAAAAACATTCCAAGGCATGATTCTCGCCCTACAAGATTACTGGGCAAAACAAGGCTGCACCGTCGTGCAGCCCTTTGATATGGAAGTGGGCGCGGGCACATCGCATCCGATGACCGCTTTGCGCGCGTTAGGGCCGGAGCCAATGGCGTTTGCTTATGTGCAGCCGTCCCGTCGCCCGACTGACGGTCGTTACGGCGAAAACCCGAACCGTTTGCAACATTATTACCAATTCCAAGTGGTGATTAAACCGTCGCCGGACAACATTCAGGAACTGTATTTGGATTCCTTAAAAATGCTCGGTTTCGACCCGACGAAAAATGATATTCGTTTCGTGGAAGACAACTGGGAAAACCCGACGCTGGGTGCTTGGGGCTTGGGCTGGGAAGTGTGGCTGAACGGCATGGAAGTAACTCAATTCACCTATTTCCAACAGGTGGGCGGTTTGGAATGTAAACCGGTGACCGGTGAAATCACATACGGTTTGGAACGCTTGGCGATGTATATTCAAGGCGTAGATTCTGTGTATGACTTAGTTTGGTCTGATGGCCCGCTCGGTAAAACCACTTACGGCGACGTATTCCATCAAAACGAAGTGGAACAATCCACCTACAACTTCGAATACGCCGACACCGATTTCTTGTTCTACTGCTTCGATCAATACGAAAAAGAAGCGCAATCCTTATTGGCATTGGAAAAACCGCTGCCGTTGCCGGCTTACGAGCGCATTTTAAAAGCAGCACACAGCTTCAACTTGTTAGACGCGCGCAAAGCCATTTCCGTCACCGAACGCCAACGTTACATTTTACGCATTCGCGCCCTCACCAAAGGCGTGGCGGAAGCCTATTACGCCAGCCGTGAAGCTTTAGGTTTCCCGGGTTGTAAGAAATAACGCGGTAAAAATGAACCTCTGAAATAGCACCGCATTGAAAAATAGCTACACGGCAAAGTAAACAAAATTCTCAGTGACATTAAAGGAGAGCAATATGACCGATTATCAATATCCAAAAGACATCTACACCGAAGCCGAACCAGATGTAAACACCCTTGCGAATCTCGGTCCGTTAGCCGGGTTGGCGGGCATTTGGGAAGGTAAACGTGGTTTGGATATCAATCCAAAAGAAGAAGGCCCGGTGAAAGATCCTTATATCGAACGCGTAGAATTACAACCTATCGACGCCCAAACCAACGGCCCGCAATTATTCTACGGTTTGCGTTATCACACCCATATCGTGCAACCTGACGAGGTGGAAACTTTCCACGATCAAGTGGGTTATTGGTTATGGGAACCTGAAACAGGCAATATTTTATTAACAGGTAGCATTCCACGCGGCCAAACGTTTATTGCTGTCGGTAATGCACCGGCTGATGCGAAAGAGTTTACGGTAAAAGCAGTACGCGGTTCACTAACAAACGGTATTATTTCGAATCCGTTCTTGGAGCGTTCATTTACCACGGAAAGTTTTGAAATGACGGTGAAATTCCATGATGATGGCACTTGGTCATACGATCAAACCACCATCCTAATTATCCCGAATTATGATGCTCCATTTGAACATCGCGATCGTAACCGCTTAACCAAAATTGGCGAACCGAAATTGAACCCAACTGCGGCAGCAGAACAAGGAGGTGAATAATGAAACCCATTCTTTATTATGCGGCAGATTGCCCAGATACAGCGCCATTTGTCGCAGAGTTAAAACGCTTAGGCGTGGATTATGAGGCTGTGGAAGTATTATCTTCCATTCCAAACTTGAAACAATGGCTGCGTTTGCGTGATCGTCACGCCGCATTTGATGATGCAAAAGCACAAGGCTATGCGGGCTTTCCGGCATTATTGTTAGATGATGATCGTGTTATTTTAGATGAATCTAAATTAAAAGAGATTTTCTAAAATGATGAAAAAAACAGCCCTAAAACTGACCGCACTTTTATTTGGTTTGACGCTTGCAAGTGGTGTATTTGCAACGGAAAATCACCCCAAAAACCAGAATGCAGATTATGAGCTTGAGAAAGTCTTAATTTTCAGCCGCCATGGATTACGCTCGCCAGTGGAAAAAGATCCACAAGAAATGGCGAAATATTCCCCCTATGCGTGGGCAAAATGGGATGTGCCATCTGGCTATCTCACGGCAAAAGGGACGGTGCTAGAAACCTATTTCGGGCAATATTTAGGTCAATGGCTTGCGGATAAAGGGTTATTAACAACTGAACGTTGTGCATCGGGCGAAGGTATTTTCGCTTATGCCAATGGGATACAACGGACTATTGCAACGGGGCAAGCCATTGTGACCGGTGCATTTGCGGGCTGTAATGTTCAACTGCAACATCATGGTAAAATTGGTTCAGAAAAAGATCCCATTTTTAACACGCAGGCGCATAATCCAAGTCAAGCCTTGATTGAATCGGCAAAAAATAACGTTGATTTAACCGCTTTACAGCAAAAATTAGCACCGAATTATGCGCTATTAAGTGAAATCATCGATTACAAAAACTCACCAAATTGCTTAAAAAAAGGCGAATGTGATTTAGGTGGAAAAGTCGGTGAATACAGTATTAAAGACGGCAAGTCGGTCAAAATTACCGGTGCTATCAGCACAGGGAAGAAAATTGTCAGTGCATTATTGCTCGCCCATTATGTGGGCAAACCTGATGCAGAGATCGCCAACGGCCGCGTGGATAGCCTAGAAAAATGGCGTGTAATTAACGAAATTAAAAACGAATATTACCGCACGTTATTTAAAAACAACGAAGCGTTGGCACAAAATGCCTCATATCCGTTGTTAGTATTTATTCAGCAACAGCTAAGCAGTGAAAATAAAATTAGCTTATTGGTTGGGCATGATTCTAACATTGTTGCTTTGCTTGCGGCACTAGGCGTTGAGCCTTATGAGTTGAATGATTCATTGGAAAATATCCCAATCGGCGGCAAGTTGCTATTTGAAGTGTGGAAACACAAACCCAGTGGGAAGCTCAAATTTAAGTTGGATTATGTGTATCAAAGCACCGACCAGCTGATTAACATCACGCCATTAAGTTTAGCAACACCACCAAACCAAACGGCATTAACTCTCAAAGGCTGTGAAAAAGATGAAAAGGGCTTTTGTGATTATGAGCGATTTCAACAGGTGTTGAGTGAGAGCATTGAAAACGGTAAGAACTAGTTAATTATCAGGAAAAAGATGCATTGCGAGATGCAGAATTAAATTCTCTTGGTTTTACGGTGATGCGATTTAGCAATGATGAAGTCATGTGTGAAATTGAAGCGGTAGTCGAGCAGATTTATTTGTTTTTAGAGAATGTAAGGGCTGATTGAGTATGAGGTTGGATTAATTTCTGCCAAATCTCCCCTTCCCCCTCTTTGCTAAAGGGGGGGAAGTTCTTGAGTAAATTGATAGTAGTGGGCTATTTATATTTTAGAATATGAGGATTATTGAGTATTAGGTTGGATTAGTTTCTGCCAAATCTCCCCTACCCCTCTTTAGCAAAGAGGGGAATTCTTGAGTAAATTGATAGTAACTGGCTCAATTACATTTTAATTTCAATAGAGATTAAATTATCTGCTTTCAAAAAACGTTAAAGTAGAACATAAATATTTGACTCTCCAAAGATCCAATCCCCCTCTTTAGCAAAGAGGGGTAGGGGAGATTTGGCAGAAGTGACAACGAAGAAAATAAGAATTTAAAACGACAGAATTTTTAAATAAGAGAAAAAACAATGACAACCCAAAACTTCCTAGTAGAAATCGGCACGGAAGAGCTGCCGCCAAAAGCTCTGAAAACATTAGCGACAGCCTTTGCGGATAACGTGCAGGCGGAATTGAATCAAGCGGGCTTAACCTTCGATAAAATCGAATGGTTTGCGACGCCGCGTCGTTTGGCGGTGAAAGTGTTGAACTTAGCGACGCAGCAACCAAGCAAAGAAATTGAAAAACGTGGACCGGCAGTGTCAGCTGCTTTTGATGCGGAAGGTAAACCAACTAAAGCGGCAGAAGGCTGGGCACGTGGTTGTGATATTACTGTTGAGCAGGCAGAACGCATTGCGACTGATAAAGGTGAATGGTTGGTTCATCGTGCAAAAATTGAAGGTCAACCGACCAAAAACTTGCTTAATGGCATTGTGGCCAATGCGTTGGCGAAATTGCCAATTCCAAAACCAATGCGTTGGGCAGATAAAACTGTGCAATTTATCCGTCCGGTTCATACGGTAACTATGCTGTTAGGTGATGAGTTAATTGAAGGCGAAATTTTAGGTGTGACAAGTGCGCGCACTATTCGTGGTCACCGTTTCTTAGGCGAGAAAGAATTTGAAATTCAACATGCAGACCAATATCCACAATTATTGCGTGAAAAAGGTTCTGTAGTAGCCGATTTCAACGAGCGTAAAGCTGAAATCCTTGCAAAATCGCAAGCAAAAGCGACCGCACTTGGTGGCGTGGCCGACATTGAAGAAAGCTTGCTTGAAGAAGTCACTTCGTTGGTGGAATATCCAAATGTATTGGCAGCAAAATTTGAAGAACGTTTCTTAGCGGTGCCTGCGGAAGCCTTGGTTTACACCATGAAAGGCGACCAAAAATATTTCCCAATTTATGACAAAGACGGCAAATTATTACCGCACTTTATTTTTGTTTCGAACATCAACCCAGAAGATCCAACCGCGATTATCGAAGGTAACGAAAAAGTGGTGCGCCCACGTTTAACCGATGCGGAATTCTTCTTCAAAACTGACTTAAAACAAAAACTCGTTGATCGTTTACCACGTTTAGAAACCGTGTTGTTCCAACAAAAACTCGGTACATTGAAAGATAAAACAGACCGCATTGAGCAACTGGCAGGCGAAATTGCAAAACAAATTGGTGCAGACGAAGCAAAAGCAAAACGTGCGGGCTTACTGTCAAAATGTGACTTGATGACCAACATGGTATTTGAATTCACCGATACGCAAGGTGTAATGGGCATGCACTATGCTCGTCATGACGGTGAAGATGAAGAAGTAGCAGTCGCATTAAACGAACAATATATGCCACGCTTTGCGGGGGATGAATTACCAAAATCACTGGTTGCAAGTGCGGTCGCTTTAGCGGATAAATTTGATACCTTAACGGGGATCTTCGGCATCGGACAAGCACCAAAAGGCAGCGCAGACCCATTTGCATTACGTCGCGCGGCATTAGGTGCGTTACGTATTATCGTTGAGAAAAACTTGCCACTGGATTTAGAAGATTTAGTGAAAAAATCAGCCGCACTTTTCGGTGATAAACTCACTAATTCGAACGTGGTCGCCGATGTGGTGGATTTTATGCTCGGTCGTTTCCGTGCATGGTACCAAGATGAAGGCATTGCGGTGGATGTGATTCAAGCGGTATTGGCGCGTCGTCCAACCCGACCGGCTGACTTTGATGCGCGCGTGCGTGCCGTTTCTCATTTCCGTACACTAGATTCCGCAGAAGCACTTGCAGCGGCAAATAAACGTGTGGCGAATATTTTGGCGAAAGCGGAAGGCGATGTTGGCGCAATTGATGTGGCGTTATGCGTTGAGCCGGCAGAACAAGTGCTTGCGCAAAGTGTGTTAAGTTTGGCAAAAGAAGTTCAGCCGTTAATCGCACAAGGTGAATACACTGCCGTGTTAGATAAACTCGCCAACCTCCGCACGCCTGTGGATAACTTCTTTGATAATGTGATGGTGAATGCGGAGGATGCAAAATTGCGTCAAAACCGTTTAGCCATTTTGAACACCTTACAAGGGTTATTCTTACAGGTGGCGGATATTTCGTTGTTGCAATAATATAAAACAGGATGGTTGTTTTTCCGACAACCATCCCTTTCTTTATAGACTTCAATAGATTATTTCTCTATAATCTCCCGCACTTTCCCCCCTTAGCTCAGTCGGTTAGAGCAGGCGACTCATAATCGCTTGGTCGCTGGTTCAAGTCCGGCAGGGGGGACCATCTAGATTTATCCCACCTTATTTTTCTTTTTACATTTCTTTTTTAGCTTAGGAGTTTCTATGGCTGCGGAAGGGGCTGGCGATCTAATTCGAGTGGTCTCATTGCTTGGTGCTGCAGTAGTTGCGGTGCCGTTATTTAAACGAATCGGACTGGGATCGGTATTGGGCTATTTAGCCGCCGGACTGGCGATCGGGCCTTACGGATTAAATGTCGTGGATGATCCACATGCTATCATTCACTTAGCGGAATTTGGCGTAGTGATGTTTCTGTTCGTAATCGGACTTGAAATGAAGCCTTCTCATCTATGGAGTTTACGCCGCCAGATTTTCGGGCTAGGCAGTATGCAGGTGGTGATTTCTGCGATTTTGATGACGATTGTCGGCGTACAATTCGGCATCTCTTGGGAAGTGGCGTTCGTCTCCTCCGCCGGTTTCGTGCTAACCTCTACAGCCATCGTAATGCAAGTATTGGGCGAACGCAAAGCGCTTTCCACCAAGCGGGGGCAAAAAATCGTATCGATTTTGCTTTTTGAAGATTTGTTAATCGTACCCTTACTCGCCATCGTCTCCTTCCTTTCTCCTTTTGAAAAAACCGAAGCTTCACTACCTTGGTGGCAGTCCGCCGGCATTGCCATGCTCGCTTTAGCGGCGCTAGTCGTAATTGGCCGTTTCGTATTGAATCCGATATTCCGCATATTGGCGAATGCCAAAGCGCGAGAAGTAATGACCGCGGCAGCATTATTTGTCGTACTCGGTGCGGGGCTATTAATGGAAGAAGCCGGTCTTTCCATGGCAATGGGCGCCTTCGTAGCAGGCGTAATGCTGTCGGAATCCGCCTTCCGTCACCAATTAGAAGCGGATATCGAACCGTTTCGCGGCCTACTGCTCGGACTTTTCTTCCTTGGAGTAGGTATGGCGCTCGATTTAAAAGTGGTGGCGGAAAACTGGCAACTTATTTTACTCGGCGTAGTCGCGTTAATGCTCACCAAAGGTATTTGTATTTATTTGGTAGCACGTTTGGCGAGAAGCACCCACAGCACCGCATTGGAACGTGCGCTTTTAATGGCGCAAGGTGGTGAATTCGCTTTTGTTTTATTCGCAGCAGCGCTTGCAAAAGGCGTAATTGACGAAACAGTCAACGCGAATATGACCGCTATTGTGGTACTTTCCATGGTAATGACACCGATTATTTTGGTGTTGTACGAAAAATTCGGTGCAAAAGAAACGAAAGAAGAAATTCAACCCGATGAAATTGACGAACAACATCCGATTATTATCGTAGGAATGGGACGTTTCGGCCAAATCGTAAACGATTTATTACGCTTGAGCGGTTACGCCACGACCATTGTGGATTTGAATCCAACAATGATAAAAGGTTTCAATGAATACGGCATTAAATCTTATTTCGGCGATGCTTCGCGTCGTGAATTTTTAATTGCGGCAGGTTTGGAAAACGCGGAAATGTTAATTGTGGCGATTGATAATAAAGATCAGGCGAATGCGATTGTGCATTTCGCACGCGAAGTCAATCCAAACATTAAAATTATTGCACGCGCTTTCGACCGTTTTCACACCTTCGATCTTTATAATTCGGGAGCTGACGAAATTGTGCGGGAAACTTTTGATTCAGCGGTACGCACTGGTCGCTTGGCATTAGAAGCATTGGGTATGGAATCAGCAACCGCGAAAGCCATTGCCAAATATTATTTCAAGGCGGATCGCCATGAAGTGGAATTAATGTCGCAGGTATATGAGCCGGGTATGGCGATTTTTAACAATCCGGTAATGCGTGATATTGCACAGAAATGTGACCAAAAAATGGCGGCGCATATTCAAGAAATTTTGTTAAAAGCGCAAGAACAAACTCAAGAAGAAACATAATATTTCGCGCGCTACCGAGCTCAAATAACAGCACCGCATTGGAAGCAACTTCAATGCGGTGCTGTTTTAAGTGTTCGGCAATACTGCCGAAGTTCCTTGATATGCGGTGTTTTATGCGCCGAGTTTTTCTTTTAATACATTTAACGCGCGCGCACGGTGCGAAATTTTTTTCTTCTCGACGGTTTCCAATTCGGCAAACGTGCATCCTTGTTGCGGGCTGAAAAACAAGCTGTCGTAACCAAAGCCATTTTCACCTTTTTCTTCGAAGCCGATTACGCCTTGACATTCGCCCTCCGCGATAATCGGCGACGGATCGGTCGGATGTCGCAAAAATACAATACAGCTGACGAATTTCGCTTGGCGTTTTTCTTGCGGCACATGGGCAAGCTCAATCAACAATTTGGCGCGATTTTTCGCATCGTTACCCTCTTCGCCGGCATAACGCGCAGAATACAAACCCGGCGCGCCGTTTAATGCGGCCACCACCAAACCGGAATCGTCAGCGATGGCCGGCAAACCGGATTTCTCCGCAGCGTAGCGAGCTTTCAGCAAGGCATTTTCCACAAAGGTTAAACCGGTTTCTTCCGGGCTTTTAATGCCTAAATCTGTTTGCGCCACCACTTCAAAACCGAGCGAGGCCAGCACGTCCGCCATTTCTTTAACTTTACCTTGATTGCCGGTGGCAAGTACGATTTTTTGAGCCATAATTTGTCCTTATTGTTGATAACCGGCGATTAAATCCGCCCAATTTTGTTCATTAAATCGAATTTTCATTCTGCTGACTTCTTTAACGAAAGAACGATGCAAGCGATTTAGGTTTTCCGTTTTCCAAAAATCGCCCGATTTTTCACCACACTTATCAAAATCTAATAACCAACATTTTTGGCCGTCCGCTGTTTGTTGCACCAGAATATTGTGCGCATTGAGATCCGTGTGGCAAATTTGCAAATCGTGCAGGCGGCGAATTAATTTGCCGATTTGCCGCCAAGTTTCACTCGGCAAAGTTTGACCTTGCAAAAGTATGGTCAAATCTTGCGCGTTTTCAATTTTTTCCGATAAAAGATCCGCTTGATAACAAATACCGAGTTTACCTTTTCGCACTCGTGCGCCGATGGGCTTTGGCACCGGCAATCCGGCTTCATACAGGCGTTGGAGCAAATGAAATTCCGTGAAACTGCGCGTATCGGCAAGCTCGACAAAACGATAACGATCTTTATTGAACTTGCCCCACAAGCCGCCACGGTAATAATGTCGTAACGCGCAATTCACGCCGAACCAATCTTCCGTGCGTAAAAAATAAGTGGTGCCCCGTCCTTTTGCCACGCCTTCAATGCGGTGCTGTTTTCGCCAAAAGTCAGGATTGAAAAAATCCATTTGGTCTTCAAACGCGCAGTTGAAATTGAATAGGAAAAATCGGTTATCTTGCTGGAATTCAAGCATTTTGGTCGGGTTGCATAATAGAAAATGCGCCCATTCTACTTTAAAATATCGGCAAATTAAACGACAAAACCGATATTCTAAACTTCGCTTTTCAGATTTCCTCTCCCTCAACGAAGGGACGAAAAGCAAAAGAAAAGTCGATTTCCAGCAGGCATTTATAAGGAATAACCATGTCTCTCTTCCCTCAACCGCCCAAATCTCTTTGCATTCTAAGACTTTCCGCGCTGGGCGATGTATGTCACGCACTGGCGGTGGTGCAGCACATTCAGGCATATTATCCGCAAACTCAAATCAGTTGGATTGTCGGCAAAACGGAAGCGGGTTTATTAAACGGCATTCCCGGCGTGACACTGCTTCCTTATGACAAAAAAACCGGCTGGAAAGGCGTGTTTGCGTTGTGGAAACAATTAAAAAATCAACGTTTTGATGCGCTGCTGAATATGCAAACGGCGTTTCGTGCCTCCGTGTTGTCGTTAGGCATTAAAGCGCAATACAAAATCGGCTTCGGTAAAAAACGTTCACGCGAAGGGCAATGGCTATTTGTCAATCGTCGCGTGGAAGATCCGCCCTCGCCCCATGTGTTGGATGGATTTATGGCGTTTGCCGAATATCTTGGCGTGCCAAAAGCAGCGCCCACTTGGCAACTTGCCCTTTCCGAACAAGATAAGCAATTCGCCCGGCAATTTATCGATCCAACCCGCAAAAATTTACTGATTTCGCCTTGTTCCAGCAAGGCGGAAAAAGATTGGTTGGCAGAACGTTATGCCGAAGTGGCGAATATCGCCAATCGACATAATGTGAATGTGATTTTCTGCAGTTCGCCGGCAAAACGCGAATTAGAAATGGTGGAAAAAATCATCACGCTGTGTGATTTTAGACCGACCAATGCCGCAGGCAAAACGAATTTAAAACAGTTGGCCGCCTTGATTAACCAAGCGGATTTACTGCTTTCGCCCGATTCCGGCCCGGCACATATCGCCACCACGCAAGGCACACCGGTGATTGGGCTGTACGCTTATCACAATCCGTTGCGCACCGCGCCTTATAACAATTTGGTGAACGTGGTTTCCGTGTATGAAGAAAACGCGCAAAAAATATTCGGCAAACCTTCCGCCGAATTGCCTTGGGCGACGAAACTCAAGGGTAAAAATTTGATGGCAGGCATTTCGGTTTCCGATGTGATTGCGCAAATGAAAGGGTTAAATTTCTTGTAATGTCGCTAATATTGCCTTCCTCTGCGGTTTCAATGCGGTGCTCGTAGCGCACCTCAGCATTTAAGCATCGCCAATGCGGTGCCCATGAGACCCACTGATTTATGACGGCGATTCAATGCACAACAGTACAGTTCGCGCCTATCGCCAACCGAGGCTTTCAGTATCTGTTGCAGCGGATTTCGGCTATAATGCGCCACAATTTACAAGGCAACGGCTTGGTTGCCTTTTGTTTTTTTAAGGAAATTCTATGTTCGATAAAATTTTTTCGTGGTTTGAAAACCGCTTAAATCCTTATCCTGAAAGCAATCCGACAACACCCCCAAAAGGCTTGTTCCGCTTTATTTGGTCAAGCATCGAAGGGATGCGTGGCTGGATTTTTTTGCTGGGTCTGATGACGGTCGGCATTGGCATAATAGAGGCGATGTTATTCCAATTTATGGGCGTCTTAGTGGATTGGCTTGGGCAGTACTCGCCGGCGACACTTTGGTCAGAAAAAGGGCATCTATTGCTTGCTATGGCCGCATTGTTGCTTATAAGCGTCGTATGGCTATTTTTCACTTCCGCAATCCGTTTGCAAACCTTGCAAGGCGTTTTCCCGATGCGCTTGCGTTGGAATTTTCATCGCTTGATGTTGGGACAAAGTTTAAGTTTCTATCAGGATGAATTTGCCGGTCGCGTATCAGCGAAAGTCATGCAAACTGCCCTTGCGGTGCGCGATACGGTAATGACGATTGCCGATATGTTGGTCTATGTGGCGGTATATTTTATCACTTCCGGTTTGGTGTTAGCGGCGTTAGATAGCTGGCTTTTGCTGCCGTTTTTAATTTGGATCGTGCTGTTCGGCACAATTTTGAAATTGTTTATTCCGCGTTTGGCTAAAACCGCCGAGCGTCAAGCGGATGCTCGTTCATTGATGACCGGCCGGGTAACCGACGCCTATTCCAATATTGCGACAGTGAAATTATTCTCTCATGGTGCGCGCGAAGCAGCCTACGCCAAACGTTCTATGGAAGAATTTATGCTAACCGTGCATGCGCAAATGCGTTTGGCAACGTCGTTGGATACATTAACTTACGCGATGAATATTTTCTTAATTTTAAGCACCGCAGTATTAGGCGTGATTTTATGGCAATACGGACAAGTAGGTGTCGGCGCGATTGCCACGGCAACCGCTATGACATTGCGTGTGAACGGACTTTCTCGTTGGATTATGTGGGAATCGGCACGCTTATTTGAAAATATCGGCACGGTAAATGACGGAATGAGCACGCTGACCAAACCACATACGATCGTGGATAAGCCGAATTGTCCACCGTTAAAAGTGAAAAAAGGCGAGATCCAATTTAACGATATCACTTTTGCTTATGATCCGACTAAGCCGTTACTCAATCACTTTAATCTCACCATTAAACCGGGCGAAAAAGTCGGTTTAATCGGGCGTTCCGGAGCGGGTAAATCGACCATTGTGAATTTGTTATTGCGTTTTTATGAAGCACAACAAGGCACGATCACCATTGACGGACAAAATGTGTCGGACGTACAGCAAGAAAGTTTGCGCAGCCAAATCGGTTTGGTCACGCAAGATACCTCGTTATTACATCGTTCCGTGCGAGACAATATTATTTACGGTCGGCCGAGTGCGACGGATGAAGAAATGATGCGGGCGGCGGAACGCGCCGAAGCAGCCAATTTCATTCCGTTCTTAAGCGATGCACAAGGCCGAAAGGGGTATGATGCGCATGTGGGGGAACGTGGCGTGAAATTATCCGGCGGTCAACGTCAACGGATTGCCATTGCTCGTGTAATGTTAAAAGATGCGCCAATTCTTTTATTGGATGAAGCCACCAGTGCGTTGGATTCTGAAGTGGAAGCGGCGATTCAGGAAAGCCTCGATAAAATGATGGAAAATAAAACCGTGATTGCCATTGCACATCGTCTATCCACCATCGCGGCGATGGATCGTTTAATCGTGTTGGATAAGGGCAAAATCGTCGAGCAAGGCACACACTCCGAATTACTTGAACAAAACGGACTTTACGCCAAACTTTGGAAACACCAAAGCGGGGGTTTCTTGAGCGAACACGGGCACTTGGATTAAAACATCGGCAAACACTAATGTAGTAAACAGATGTTTTACCGATTCATGTGGTTTTACATCATTATTGATAATTTTTAGAACAATTCCGTGCGCGATAGCAACATTTAAACAAGACTATGCCAACATTTCATTACCCGCAAGCCTTAACTGTCGCCGGCTCAGATTCCGGCGGCGGAGCCGGCATTCAGGCCGATCTCAAAACCTTTCAAATGCGCCACGTATACGGCACCAGTATTCTGACTGCGGTGACGGCGCAGAACACGTTAGGAATTATGGATAGCCATATGCTGCCGACGACAATTATTGAGAACCAACTCCAAGCGATTGCACAAGATTTTCATATTCAAGCCTTTAAAGTGGGTATGTTAGGTAATGAAGACATTATCCACTGCCTGGCGGAAAACCTTGCGTATTGTCATTTCGGTCCCATGGTGCTGGATCCCGTAATGCTTGCCAAAGACGGCTCCGCGTTATTGTCACAAAGTGCGCTTGATTGCTTAATTAAACGACTCATTCCACAAGCGACAATCATCACCCCAAACTTACCGGAAGCGGAAGCCTTAACCGGCATTGGGATTAAAGATCAACAATCCGTTCAACACGCCGCTGAGGCATTACAAAAAATGGGTGCACAAAATATTGTGATTAAAGGGGGACATTGGCAACATTCGCAAAGCGAATATTGTATCGATTATGTGTTTATGCCGACGACCCGGTTCACACTACAACATAAGCGTTATGACACGCCACACACCCACGGCACGGGGTGCACGTTTTCCGCCTGCCTTGCGGCAGAACTGGCCAAAGGTAAAGACATCACGCAAGCGCTCATCATCGCAAAACGTTTTATCAGTGCGGCGATTGAAGCTCCATTAAATATCGGTAAAGGACAGGGACCCGTTAACCATTGGGCATATCAAAATGAAGAACATTAACTCGGTAATTAATCTGTATTTTATCGCCGGCACGCAAGACGTCGCTCATTTAGGCGGTACGCCGGAAGAAAATTTACTGAATAAATTAGAACAGGCATTGCGTCATGGCATCAGCTGTTTCCAGTTTCGCGATAAAGGCGAAAATTCCCTTCAACACCAACCGGCAAGACAACAACAATTAGCCGAGCGCTGTCGCGATTTATGCCGACAATATCAAGTGCCATTCGTGATAAATGATAATGTCGATCTTGCTCTGATGATTCAAGCAGACGGTATTCATGTGGGACAATCCGACGAAGAAATTAACCAGGTGATCGCTAAAACCGAAGGAAAAATGTTTATCGGGCTTTCCATCAATAACCTGATGCAAGCGAAGCAATTTCAATCCAATCAAGCTATCAATTATTTCGGTATCGGTCCGATTTTTCCCACCGCAACCAAGCAAGATCACCAACCTCCTGTCGGCATTGATTTTATTACGGAATTACGCCACCAAGGGATCTCCAAACCTTGTGTGGTAATCGGTGGCATAAATGAAAGCAACGCAAAATTATTAAGAGCAAAAGGTGCCGACGGAATCGCTGTCGTTTCATCTCTCACACGCGCCTCTAATTTAGCGGAAACAATCAAAAAGTTATTGTAAAAAATTCAAAATATTTATCCGGCAACGCCAACCGATACGTCTTTACTGATTTTTCCTTCCATTTATGTCATAATCGCCGCCGTTATTTCAATATGAAGAAGGAGATACCATGCGAATTTTACATACTATGTTACGCGTCGGCGATTTAGAACGTTCCGTCCGATTCTATCGAGATGTGCTCGGTATGCGTTTACTACGTACTAGTGAAAACCCTGAATACCGCTATTCTCTGGCCTTTTTAGGTTATGACGACGAAGATCAATCCTCCGTTATTGAGCTGACTTATAACTGGGGCGTAAGCGAATACGAACTCGGCACGGCTTACGGCCATATCGCCATCGGCGTAGATGACATCGTAGCAACTTGCAATGCGGTGCGCTCCAACGGAGGTAAAATCACTCGCGAACCGGGACCAGTAAAAGGCGGCTCGACGATTATTGCCTTTGTCGAAGATCCCGACGGTTATAAAATCGAATTTATCGAAAATAAAAGCGCCAAAGCCGGTTTAGGCAATTAAATGCCCTAAATACGGCTTTCAATGCGGTGCTATTTTGAGAGTTCTCCGAATAACGTAGGCTAGCCTGCGTTATTTTATTTTGTAAGGTTTGTTATGTCCGATGTTCAAGATTCTTCCTACCACAATCAACTCAAAAATCGTTTCCGCGGCTATTTTCCCGTGATTATCGACGTGGAAACCGCCGGTTTCGATGCAAAACAAGACGCCTTGTTGGAACTGGCAGCAATCACGCTGAAAATGGATGAAAACGGTTATTTACATCCTGATCAAAAATGCCACTTCCACATTGAACCGTTTGAAGGCGCGAACATTAATCCGGAATCCTTGAAATTCAACGGCATTGATATTCACAATCCGTTGCGCAATGCGGTATCGGAATTAGACGCAATCACCGGCTTATTTCAAATGGTACGTCGCGCCCAAAAAGAGGCTGATTGCCAACGTTCCATCATCGTGGCACACAATGCGGCTTTCGACCAAAGCTTCGTGATGGCGGCAGCGGAACGCACAAGTGTAAAACGCAACCCGTTCCACCCCTTTGGCATGTTCGATACGGCAAGCTTAGCAGGCTTAATGTTCGGTCAAACCGTGTTAGTCAAAGCCTGCCACGCGGCCAAAATCGCCTTTGACGGTAAACAGGCGCATTCTGCGTTGTACGATACAGAACGTACGGCGGAATTATTTTGTTATATGGTGAATCATTTGAAAGATTTGGGCGGATTCCCGCATATCGCACCGGAACTAAACGCAAAAAAGGAGCCCGAAATTTAAAAAAGCGATAAAACCTTAACCGCTCAACAAATATTTACCGAAAGCGCTTGCAATCGTTTCCGATTTCCAGTAGTTTAAGTGGCATTCTTACTTGGAGAAACAAAAATGAACATTATCCGTCACCATCACCGCCATTTCACTGAATAGTCTTTCAGGTTTTCGGCGCGCTTGGAAGATTTCTTCCGAGCTGGCGGGATAATCAATATCTTACCCCTCGGAAGGTAACTTTCGAGGGGTTTCTTTTATCACAGGAGCTAAAATGCGACATCATCAATTAACCGATTTAATACTATCCGAACCGATTTAACACTTAATTTATAAGGAAAAACACAATGTTATCAAATCCCGTTGTTATCTCAATTATCGTGCTACTCGTATTAAGCTTGCTACGCATTAATGTGGTGATCGCGCTTGTGGTCGCCGCATTAACTGCCGGCTTATGCGGTGATTTAAGCTTAAGCAAAACCATCGAAACCTTCACCGGTGGCCTCGGCGGCGGTGCCGAAGTGGCCATGAATTACGCAATGCTCGGCGCTTTCGCCATTGCCATTTCTAAATCCGGTATCACCGATTTAATCGCCTACAAAATCATTACCAAAATGAATAAAACTCCGACCGGCAATAACTTAGCTTGGTTCAAATATATGCTGTTCGGCGTGTTGACGTTATTTTCTATTTCCTCGCAAAACTTACTGCCGGTACACATCGCTTTCATTCCGATCGTAGTGCCGCCACTCCTTTCCATTTTCAACAAATTAAAAATCGACCGTCGTGCGGTGGCTTGTGTACTCACTTTCGGTTTAACTGCCACTTATATGTTATTGCCGGTAGGATTTGGGAAAATCTTCATTGAAAGTATTTTGGTGAAAAATATCAACCAAGCAGGTGCATCCCTTGGTCTGCAAACCGATGTAGCACAAGTTTCCCTAGCCATGTTGTTACCGGTTATCGGCATGATTCTAGGATTGTTAACCGCCATATTCGTCACTTACCGCAAACCGCGCGAATATAACGTCACCATTGCAGAGCCGAGCACAGCCGAAATCGAACAACACATCGCCAATATTCGTCCGAAACAAATTGTTGCCAGCTTAATTGCAATCGTCGCGACTTTCGCAATCCAATTAGTAACGAGCTCAACCATTATCGGCGGCTTAATTGGCTTGGTGATCTTTGCTTTGTTCGGTGTATTCAAACTGAAAGAAAGCAACGATATCTTCCAACAAGGTTTGCGCCTCATGGCTATGATCGGCTTCGTAATGATCGCTGCATCGGGCTTTGCCAACGTCATTAACGCCACGACCGGCGTAACCGATTTGGTGCAAAATCTAAGCAACGGTGCAATTCAAAGCAAAGGTTTAGCCGCATTCTTGATGCTGCTCGTCGGTTTACTAATTACCATGGGAATCGGTTCCTCTTTCTCCACTGTACCGATTATTACGTCCATTTATGTGCCGCTTTGCTTATCTTTCGGCTTCTCCCCACTTGCTACTGTATCCATCATAGGCGTTGCTGCTGCCTTAGGTGACGCAGGCTCGCCGGCATCCGACTCCACCCTAGGGCCGACATCCGGCTTGAATATGGACGGTAAACACGACCACATTTGGGATTCCGTCGTTCCGACGTTTATTCACTACAATATCCCGTTAATTATCTTCGGCTGGATTGCCGCCATGTACCTTTAACGACTATAATCCCCCGTCTCGGGGGATTTCTTTATGATCGTTCAACAGCTCGTTCAAACGTTAGAAAAAAAGGTTCAACAACTTTATCAAACCCATCAGGCGCAGCAAGAAGAAAAGATTTTCGCAAAATTTGACCGTGCCTTATTCAGTGAAAACGGACAAACAACGGCATTTTATTTTGCCGAAATTAATCAAACACTAAAGAAAATACAATCGCTTGATTCCGGCGAACTAAACCACTACAGCTTTATCGCAGAGCGTTTGCTTAAACAATGCACGGCATTATCGGAAGCATTAAATCGTAAGCGCACATCGCCCTTGCTCAACAGCACCGCATTGAAGCCGCACCAGAAAAGAACTTCGCACGATATTCACAAACTTCCGCCGCGAGAACGGTTAGAAAAATATTACGAGGCATTGCAACAACTAAATCATTTATATCAACAACAACGCGATAACCAACGCTTAGCCGTAAGCGAAACAGAAAAAGCATATCACTCGCAGCTTGCTGAACGTTACAAAAAACGTCGACAAAAATGCCAAGAAGCGATCGATTTATTAGAGGAATATTTGGCGTTTAAAAAGAAACAAGAAAATAAAAATCAGCCGAGAAAATAAAATCCAAAAAAACAAAATCCCCTTATTTTTCAATAAGGGGATTTTAAATTTGATGGCGGAGGAATAGGGATTCGAACCCTAGGAGGGCGTAAACCCTCGCCGGTTTTCAAGACCGGTGCCTTCAACCACTCGACCATTCCTCCGTGATTTAAACGAGGCGAATAATACGTTTTTTAACAAATCTCGTCAAGAACAAAACAGCATATTTTTCTTGAGTGATTATTTTTAATTCAAAATAAAAAATCGGCACGTTACCGCACCGATCTTTCAACTATTCCGCTCTCGCACGAGTAGGTTCGGAATATACGTGGCTAATCGCACTGTGGTGCCCCGCCGCGCCTTTACCATAAAAATAATAACGTGATTCTTGCCATTCCGTTATCGGAAATGGTCGTGAGACTTCTTCACTCGCTTTGGCAAGCGTCATTTCTGCTTTGGTATGAATAACCGAAGAAATCGTACCTAAGCGACCATTAAACTCATAACGACGGACAAATCCCACATTATTTTCAGCCGACTCTGATTGAATGGTTTCAGTCGATTCAATTTCTCCACATGCCTCACTATGAAGGCGTTCTAAGGATTTTTGCACCTTTTTCTGTACGGATTCGTTTGCTGGTTGAGTAATGAAATCAAAAGCCGGTTTTATATCTACCGTTTTTTCTTCAACAACAATGTCTGTTATCGGTGTGATAAATCCTTTTTTAATTTTCTCTTGCTCAAGCAATTCGTCTACCGATAGAAAATTATTTTCTTTCAAGGTATTTGCCGTCGAATAATCGATCCAGGCTTTACCACTCGCCAATTCCGGTGAAGCCACTGCAGCAAACAACGGCATTGGTGATTTAGGCTCAACTCGGCGACGACGCTGATTATTTGAAACGCGCAAATGGCGCGGCGTACGACGTTGACGTTCCTGACGTGGCTGTTCTGTTGCTTCAGACTGAATTGGTTCAACTATTGTAGGCTCAACTGTAGTTTCAACCTTTGATACTTCTGGCGGGTTATCTTCAATACGTACACGTTTACGTAAATCGCGACGCTGACGACGTTGTTGCAGAGCCTGTTCAGATTTTCCTTCCGTTTGAGTTTCCAATGTCCCGACAAAATTAAGCGAACTTTCCGTCGTATTTCTTTCGAGCGCATTTTCGTCTGCAATATTGCGACGTGAACGACGAACGTTGTGTTCGCGAACCGGACGAAGGTTTTCTTCCTCGAATTTCTCCGTTTCCGAACTTTCTATTCTTGAACGACGCGATACATTACGGCGTTCTGGTGAACGGCGTTGATTACGGTTGTTATGGTTATTGCGGTTATTTTGCGGCTTTTCTTCTACCAATTCAGATACGAACAATCTTTTGATTCTCGCGATGATCTTTGTCAACAAAGAAGGTTCGCTCATTTTGCGTTCTATCGGTGTCGGTGCGGCTTCAGAAATCGAAAGAGAAACCGCCGCGTTTTCTACCGCCGGTTGTTCAACGACGAGCGGACTTTCTACATTACGAGAAATTAAAGACTCCTCGGTCGAATCCTCTTCTGAGCAATGAACTTTCGCCAAGTTATAGCTTAATTCGTTCACTTCTTCGCCGTCACGTAAACGGAATACGCTGAAATGCGGTGTTTCCATTGCCTCATTTGGCGCAACGATGACATCCACATTATGACGTTTTTCAATGCTGCTGATAGCTTTACGTTTTTCATTCAATAAGTAAGAAGCAATTTGCACTGGCACGATAGTATGCACTTGTTTGGTGTTTTCTTTTAGGGCCTCTTCTTCGATTAAACGCAAAATGGATAAAGACAGGGATTCATTATCACGCACTTTACCGGTGCCTTGACAACGCGGACAAATATGATGTGACGATTCTCCAAGAGACGGACTCAAACGTTGACGCGACATTTCCAACAAACCGAAACGGGAGATTCGGCTGATTTGAATACGTGCACGATCTTGGCGCACCGCATCGCGAATGCGGTTCTCTACTTCACGTTGATGACGAACTGGCGTCATATCAATAAAGTCGATCACCACCAAACCGCCTAAGTCGCGCAAACGTAATTGACGCGCGATTTCATCGGCCGCTTCAAGGTTGGTATTTAAGGCAGTTTCTTCAATATCGCCGCCACGAGTCGAACGCGCAGAGTTGATATCAATGGCGGTTAAGGCTTCGGTCACATCAATCACAATGGAACCGCCGGACGGCAAACGCACTTCGCGTTGGAAGGCGGATTCGATTTGCGATTCAATTTGATAATGACTGAAAAGCGGTACTTCGCCTTGGTAAAGTTTCACGCGATTAATGAAATCAGGACGCACTAGTTTGATATGCTCTTTGGCTTTTTCAAACACTTTCGGGCTGTCAATTAAGATTTCGCCGATGTCGCGACGCAAATAATCGCGGATTGCGCGCACGATCACATCACTTTCTTGATGAATTAAAAACGGCGCTGGACGGCTTTGAGAGGCTTGTTTAATCGCATCCCAATGATGCAATAGCACTTTTAAATCCCATTGCAATTCTTCCGGTGATTTACCCACACCGGCAGTACGCACGATTAAACCCACACCTTCCGGCACATCTAAAGAACTTAAGGCTTCTTTTAATTCAGTGCGCTCATCGCCTTCAATACGACGGGAAATACCACCGGCACGCGGATTATTTGGCATAATCACCAAATAACTCCCCGCAAGGGAAACAAAGGTTGTCAATGCAGCGCCTTTATTACCGCGCTCTTCTTTATTCACTTGAACGATAACCTCTTGGCCCTCGCTCAAAATATCGCGAATATTCGGACGACCTTGGAATACATAGTCTGCCGGGAAATATTCACGTGCAATTTCTTTTAACGGTAAAAAACCGTGACGTTCTGCGCCATAATCAACAAAAGCCGCTTCAAGGCTTGGTTCAACGCGGGTAATTTTCCCTTTGTAGATATTGGCTTTTTTTTGTTCGTGTCCCGGACTTTCGATATCCAGGTCAAAAAGGCGTTGTCCATCCACAAGCGCCACACGCAACTCTTCTTTTTGAGTCGCATTAATTAACATTCTTTTCATTGTCAATTCTCTTTTTTAGATTTTAAAAATACCTCGAAAACAAACCGCACTTTGCTTCGTTATCGACCTCGTGTTTCACGCGTCAGTCAATCTCACGATTGTATGTTGCTGGGTGCATTGATAACGTTAGTAAACAATAAATAATCGTTTTATAAAACAACGCGATATTCCACACGCGTTGCAAGCGGCTGGTTTGATTCAAGAAAAATTGTTGATTATCAATGTCTTATGCCGAACGCTGCATTGAGTTTTGAACAACAAATCTTGTCAATTTTCAGCGCCGAATTTAAGGCGCAAAAAGACGCTCTATTATCCACGGAAAGCCGTAAATTGGCAAGGCGATTATTATCCTCCAAACGCTTTTATGATATGATTCGTACCCATTTTCAAAAGGGAAAAACATGACGGAACAAAAAGAGAAAATTATCAATGCGGTGGTGAAAACACTGGTCATTCGTGAGGACGAAAGCGGACAACGCATTGATAATTATTTGTTGGCGAAACTTAAAGGCGTACCGAAAAGCTTGATTTATCGCATTGTGCGTAAAGGCGAAGTACGCGTAAACAAAGGACGAATTAAGCCGGAATATAAATTACAAACGGGAGATGTGGTGCGTGTACCGCCGGTACGCGTAGCGCAGCAAAACGATACGCAGGTTTCCAAGAACTTAAATAAAGTGGCTGCACTGGAAAACCAAATCCTGTTTGAAGACGATTGTTTAATCGTGCTAAATAAGCCGTCCAGCATCGCAGTGCATGGTGGCAGCGGATTAAACTTCGGCGTAATTGAAGCCTTGCGCGCACTGCGCCCTGAAGCGCATTTTTTGGAACTTGTGCATCGTTTAGATCGCGATACTTCAGGCATTTTACTCATTGCCAAAAAACGTTCCGCATTGCGCAATTTACATGAGCAACTACGCATAAAAACCGTACAAAAAGATTATCTCGCCTTAGTGCGTGGGCAGTGGCAATCGCATATAAAAGCGATTCAAGCGCCGTTATTAAAAAACGAGCTTTCCAGCGGCGAGCGAATCGTGCGAGTAAGCGAACAAGGCAAGCCTTCGGAGACCCGTTTCTCAATTGAAGAACGTTATCCGAACGCTACTTTGGTAAAAGCCTCACCGGTAACCGGTCGCACCCATCAAATCCGCGTGCATACTCAATATGCAGGACATCCGATTGCGTTAGATGACAAATATGGCGATAAGGAATTTGATGAACAAATGCAGAAACTCGGTTTAAATCGCTTATTTTTACACGCTTTTTCTATTCGTTTCGAGCATCCTAAAACGGGTGAAACTTTGCGTTTTAACGCGCCACTTGATGACAAAATGAAATTGGTGTTGAAAAAGTTACGGGAAAGCAAATAGACAAATTCGGCGTTTGTTGCTATATTTGAGCGCGGAGACAACAAGTTTCTATCAAACTTTTCATAATAACGACAAAAGGATAGCAAAATGGCAAAAGGACAATCTTTACAAGATCCTTATTTAAATGCGCTACGTCGCGAGCGTATTCCTGTATCGATTTATCTTGTGAACGGAATTAAATTACAAGGTCAAATCGAATCGTTTGATCAATTTGTGATTTTATTGAAAAACACTGTAAATCAAATGGTCTACAAACACGCAATATCCACCGTAGTACCGGCGCGTTCCGTATCTCACCACAACAGTAACCATCACGCTGCAACGCCGGCGGAAGTGGCGGAAGAAAGAGAAACGCAAGCCGAATAACCTTCTCGAATGAATAATCAATATATTAAAAGTGCGGTTGAAAATTTAACGGAAATTTCAACCGCACTTTCTTTATCTTCCAAAACCGATTCACGATGCGACAATGTTATTGTCGTACAGGTTTACTTTTCGCAAAACCAAAATATCGAAGAACTACAAGAATTTCTTCTGCTTGCCGATTCTGCCGGAGCGGCTGTGTTAGAAATCATTACCGTCGGCCGTCGTGCGCCGCACGCCAAATATTTCGTAGGCGAAGGCAAAGCACAAGAAATCGCCGCAGCAGTGAAAACGCACAATGCCAATGCGGTGCTGGTAAACCACCTACTTACGCCTGCACAAACGCGTAATTTAGAAAGCTTATGCGATTGTCGCGTGGTGGATCGCACCGGGGTAATTTTAGATATTTTCGCCCAACGCGCTCGTTCGCACGAAGGGAAATTACAAGTGGAACTGGCACAACTCAACCATTTAGCTGCGCGCCTCGTGCGCCGTAAAACGGGTTTGGATCAACAAAAAGGTGCGGTAGGTTTACGCGGCCCCGGTGAAACCCAATTGGAAACGGATCGTCGTTTAATTAAAGTGCGCATTGCTCAGTTGCAAAATCGTTTAGCAAAAGTGGAAAAACAACGCCGTCAAAATCGCCAAACTCGACAAAAAGCGGAGATTCCCACCGTTTCTTTGGTCGGTTATACCAATGCGGGCAAATCCACTTTGTTTAATGCCATCACACAAGCCGATGTTTACGCTGTCGACCAACTGTTCGCCACGCTTGATCCGACCTTGCGCCGCCTATCAATTCAAGATGTCGGCACAACGATTGTTGCGGATACCGTGGGCTTTGTACGTAAACTGCCGCACGCTCTGATTTCCGCCTTCAAATCCACCTTGCAGGAAACAGTAGAAGCGAGCCTTTTATTGCATGTGGTTGATGCTACCGACGTGCGGAAATGGGAAAATATTCAGGCCGTCAATGCGGTGCTAAATGAGATCGGCGCGAACCACGTACCGACTTTATTGATATATAACAAAATTGATTTATTGGAAAACGTGGAACCGCACATTGAATACGATGAAGAACATAAACCGATCGCGGTTTACCTTTCTGCACATAGTGGCGAAGGCACGAATTTACTGTTGGAAGCGATTAGAACGCGGCTAAAAAACGAGATGCTTTCATTGACCCTCACGCTTCTGCCACACCAAGGAAAACTTCGCCATGCACTGTATCGGCTCAATGCGGTGCTGAACGAGCAAGTCACCGAGCAAGGAGAATTTATCTTAAAAGTGCAAATTGCTAAGGTGGAATGGTTGAAGTTGTGCAAACGCTTTCCGGAATCAGTTTATTTTTCACCCTGTCCGCAAACGAACGAATAAAAATATCACGCAGAGGCGAGATAAATTATTTCTGCTGATGATAAATCATCTCCGCGCCCATCCACACGCCATGATCGAAGCAATAAGTGTATTTCATCGGGATGTGAAAATGTGGCCGATTCTGAAAAAGCTTTTGCAAAAATGGATGGCGCAACAATTCCGCCTGTTCGTTATAACTTTGCCGATCGGAGATTTCAATCAACACGTTCGGTTCTGCAAGCAACACCTTTTCCAATGAAAAATTTTGTGTCGTAAGCGGCATTTTTAAGGATGTTAAACCGAGCAAATCAAGCAAAATAGAATATTGTGGAAAATCGCCGACGGGGCCTGTATCAGAAAGTATAAGCGTATCGGTAACGCTAGACGACAGATTTAAACGAGAGTGTTGCGATTTTAATTTATCAATTAAAGCTTCCGCATGCCTTTCATTACCCGTCAGCTTACCGAGTTGCAATATCAGCGCAAATAATTCTTCAGGCGTTTGCGGGCTATCGTTAATCGGCACAATTTTGGCACCGAGTTTTTTTAAATCAGCCGCGAGTCGCGGATAAAAAGTCTCATTAATTAATAATGTTTTATCGAGATAGGGCAATAATGACGTAAGTGTAGCTTCAAGCGCAGGTTTGTCACGGTTCACTTTATCCAACATCATCAACGGATTTTTGGAATAAAGCGATTGCGCGGAAATTTGTTCGGGCCGCGCTAATTCAGCCAACAAACGATCGCTACAAAGAGTAAGTGAAACGAATTGCTCCGCAGATGCCGAAAGCGAAAGAAAAAATGCGATGGAAAATATGCGTGTTTTCAACATATCGGTTAATAAAAATATTACTTTTCAATCGTATAAATCATAATTTTTATCGGACAACCCGATTATTTTTGCGAATCGGATCGCAAAAGTTCGGTCGATTTATTGTTGGTTTTTAGGGAAATTGGAAAATAGCGGGCGTTGATTCTATCAACATTTTAACCATTAACAAGGATACCCTATGAAATTAGTCAAAACCTCTATCAGTGCTTACGTACTTGGCAGCGCATTATTTAACGGCAGTGTTTTTGCGGCAGAAAAAGCGGCGGAACCCGTTGCTATGGTACAAACCGCAAACGCTGAAACCCAACAAACCGCCGATATGGGCAATAAACTCAATATTAATACCGCAACGGCAGGTGAAATCCAAAAAGCATTAACCGGTATCGGGGCGAAAAAAGCGGAAGCTATCGTACAATACCGTGAGAAACATGGTAATTTCACCACAGCAGAACAATTACTTGAAGTGCAAGGCATCGGTAAAGCGACGCTTGAAAAAAATCGCGATCGCTTGGCCTTTTAAATTTTAAATCGCGTTATTAACTAAAAAATCCGCTGACTAATTATTTAGCCATGCGGATTTCTTATGACCAAAAAGCAGAGCCGAAACTCTGCTTTTCTCTTTATTGCAAACTAAACCGGATAGGTACCGAAATGCTACCGGAGAGTCCTGCCGGTTTAGGACCGATCGGTTTGACATTTCTCACTGCCTTCAATGCGGCGTTATCCAGACTTTCATCACCCGATGATTTTATTACGCTTTCGCCACTTAAAGAACCATCATTGCCCACATTAAATGCAATATGTACAACGCCTTGTTTGCGCATCATTCTTGCACGTTGCGGATATTCTTTGCGCCGTTCAATTTCACGATATAAGGCGGCTTTATAAGCAGCGATTTCATCGGTACTAGAACCTGTTCCCGCCATATTTGCATTAGTATTTGTCGCTCCCGTTGTTGTCGCTTTAGAATTAGCCGAATTCAATGAATTCACGTTTTTATCGCCTGTCGGTAAATTTTTCGGTAAATTCATCGATTTCTCAACGGGTTTCACCTCTTTCTTCGGCTTTTCTTTAGGTGGTTTCGGCTTATCTTCCGTTTTTTTCTCCGGTTCTTTTTTCTTTTCAGGCTCCGGCTTTTTAGTCGGATCAGCCACTACTTCTTCTTTTGGTTGTTCAGGTTCGGCTTTCAACGGTTCAGGCGCAGGTTCCGGCTCTTCGATGCGCATACCTTGTAACATTTCCATCGAAATACTGGTGGAAAGTTCACCGGCATGGTTATTTGCACTATCGCTGGGTTTGTGCCAATTCCACAGCAAGGCGCCGATAATCGCACCGTGTACGAGAACGGAAATTAACAACCCCAAGGATGAACGTTTCGCTTGTTGCATAAGTCTTCCTATTTGGCTGCCGGGGCGCTTGAAGAACCCGCATTACCACCTTTATCCTTCATGGATACGATAGCCACATTTTTAATATCGTTTTTCGCAAGCAAATCGGTGATACTGACAAAATCCTGAAAACTGGCTTCGGCATCAATTTTCAACGTGACTTTTTGATCTTTATTCCATTGACTAATTTCCGCTTCCAACGCTTCTTGAGAAATAGCTTTATCATTGAAATACAGCTCGCCATTTGCTGTTACGGTGAGCAATTTGGCTAATTCGTCCGATTTAAACGCCACCGCTGTACTGGCTTTCGGTACATTTACTTGAATTTTGCCTTGCGAGATAAAAGATGCGGTAACCAATACAATCGCCAACAATACCAGCATGATGTCGATAAAAGGAATAATATTGATTTCATCAAATTTTTTCACGGCTATTCCTTATCTTTTTGTGAATTTAGCACTTTCCATTTCAAACGGTTCACTTCAATTTTACGGTTTAAACCGTTATAAAACACCATAGAAGGAATCGCCACTAAAATACCCAATGCGGTGGCCTTCAAGGCTAAAGAAAGATGTAACATAATTTCGCCGGCATCTACATTACCGCCGCCCTGACCGATTTGGTAGAACGTGAGTAAAATCCCGATAACCGTGCCCAATAGTCCTACATAAGGCGCATTTGCCCCAACAGTAGAAATAATCGTCATATTACGATTCAAATCGATGTCCAAAGCATGAATATTGGAATATTTTCCGACGTTAATTTTGCTCAAAAAAATGAAACGCTCAATGGCCATCGCAAGCATAATTACGCTCATCAAAAGCAAAAGTCCGATAATAATGTAATCGCTATATTGTTGAAGAAATTCAAAAAGTTGAGGCATCGTTTTATCCTTAATCTTAACTTAAATAGAAAAGTAATTGAGAATTAGTTTCAATTAGGTGGGGAATTCTAGCAAAAGGATAGAATGCCGTAAATACGAATTATTTAATAAGACAACAATTTTCGACCACACTTTGATTCAAAACAAAAAGCGTGGCCAATTTTTAAAGCTGTTGGTGGAGAAAATCCAGTACTACTTGATGATGCTCGCCGGTTTTAAATTTATCGAAAACATGCTGAATTTTACCGGTCTCATCAAGCAAAAAGCTAACACGATGAATACCGTCATAAGTTTTGCCCATAAATTTTTTCTCACCCCATACACCGAATTGTTCCGCCACTTGATGATCTTCATCAGCTAACAAAGTGAAATTAAGATCTTTTTTGTCGGCAAATTGTGCCAATTTTTTAGGACTATCCGGACTGATACCCAAAATTACCACGCCTAATTTTTCCAATTCGTTTTTGGCATCACGTAAACCACAAGCCTGCGTAGTACAACCCGGCGTAAGCGCTTTCGGATAAAAATAAATCAGTACTTTTCGACCTTTAAATTGCGCTAACGAAACAGGTCGATTATTTTGGTCGTTTAATGTAAATTGCGGCACCGCATCGCCTGCTTGTAATGTTTTCATAGAAAATCCTCCATTTTCAAAATAAAAAATGATTTGCAAATTTGAGCTATTTTAGCGATCCTAACGAATGCTTTTCAAACATAAAAATCATAACGCATAAACGGAGGTTCTATGTCTACGCAAAATTCCTTATTTTCCGGCAGCATCGTAGCTTTAATTACACCGATGAACAGCCACGGCTGCATTGATTTTGATACTTTAGAAAAACTGGTTGAATATCATATCGACGCCGGCACTGATGCCATCGTCTCCGTGGGCACCACCGGCGAATCCGCAACGCTGAGTATTGAAGAAAATGTGAAAGTAATTGAAAAAACCGTAGAACTTGCCAAAGGCAGAATTCCGGTTATCGCCGGCACCGGTGCGAATGCTACCAGCGAAGCCATCATGATGACCAAACTATTGCGCGATAGTGGTGTGGCAGGTTGTCTTTCGGTCGTACCTTACTACAACAAACCAACCCAAGAAGGTATGTATCAACACTTCAAAGCAATCGCCGAATGTACCGACTTACCCCAAATTCTTTACAACGTACCTGGACGTACCGGCAGCGATATGAAACCGGAAACCGTGGCACGTTTGGCGAAAATTAAAAATATCATCGGCATTAAAGAAGCGACCGGCGACGTCAGCCGCATAACCGAAATTAAAAAATTAGCCGGCGACGATTTCATCGTATTAAGCGGCGATGACGCGACCGGTTTGGAAGCAATGAAGCTCGGCGCAGAAGGCGTAATTTCAGTGACCAATAATCTTGCAGCCAAAGACATGGCGGAGATCTGTCATTTAGCCCGCGCCGGTGAATTCAGTAAAGCGGAAGCCATTAATGCCCGTTTAATGGCGCTCCACCATGATTTATTTGTCGAATCCAACCCGATTCCGGTGAAATGGGCGGCTTATCGTCTAGGCCTCATCAAATCACCATTTCTACGCTTGCCGCTCACCGTATTAAGCGAAAGCGCACAACCGAAAGTCGAAGCAGCATTAAAAACTGCCGGCTTGCTTTGATTCCCTCAGAGTCGAATATTCGACTCTAAATTAATTAGAAAATTGACTGTCAAAGTGCAGTCATTTTTTATTTATTTAAAGGATTTCTCCATGAAAAAACTACTTTTAGGATTAGCGAGCATCCATTTATTATGCGCTTGCTCCGGCGATCCCGAAAAGCAACAAAATGCCAACGACACCTATCAGAAATCAGATGTCTCCGTACCCAATTTTTCTCCATTGGCCAGCGGCGGCGTAAATTTGCCTAAAGCGGACAATACCTTCGAATTGCCACAAGTTGATATAAAAAAAAGCGCCACCATCGACATTCGCCCGCCGTCCGTTCCTCTGGCTATCATCAAAAATTCCCTAACCCAATTTGACGGCGAGCGTGCACTTATCATGTATTCAGAGGAGCAAACCTCTCTTTATAATCTCCAACAAATTCAACGTTTATTAAAAGAAGAAGGCATTGATTCCACGCTCAACGGCGCGATTTTGCTCACGGATTGGCACGGCACCGGACGCGCCGACGATAAAGCCGGCACCGAAATTCGTTATCAAGTGGAGCAGGTATCCGTACGCGATACCAGCGCGTTAGCGGTTTCAGTAGCACAAATGCGTCGCGACGGCATTTTATTTACGCCGGATATCACGGAAAAACAGCGCTATACGGCCGATCGTTTGAATCGTTTCGTAGCGGCGCTGACCAATGCCTATAACAAGCAACAACAAGATTTGAGCAACGCCACCGTCGGCCCATTTCAATCTAATTTAATCACTGACAGCAACGGCAAAACTGCATTGGGTATGGAAGCAACCTTCGCGCAAGCTTGGCAAAAATTAAGTTATGCGTTACCCAAAATCGGCTTTGAAACCCAATCTGCTACGCCGGGACGCGGGCAGCGCGAACTTAAATATTCGCCATTAGATAATGAGGAATGGTTGCGTTTGGGCATAACCCGACCAGATTTAGAAAAAGGCACTTACTTTATGCAACTCTCCGCCGTTGGCAAACAAAGCGCACTGGTAATCAGCGATGAAAAAGAGCATGCGCTTACCGATGAAACCGCCCGAGCGATTTATCGTGCATTAAGCACCTTACTTGCACAATAAAAAGCAGCGGTGGACAGAACTGACAGACGCCGGAGTTTATCGAAGATTTATTGAATCGAACCATGATTTTGTGATTAAAAAACAGCACCGCATTGGAACGCTTCCAATGCGGTGCTGTTTTGAATGCTCAACCAAACTATGGAGCAAAAATACCGTCAATCTTTTTTGTTTATAAAATAATCATATCATCGCGATGAAGCGCCACGGCGCCGTATTCGTAGCCAAGAATCGCTTCGATATCTTGCGACTTTTTACCTTTGATTAACAGCAACGCATCACTGTTGTAACGCGGCATGCCGAGCGCAATGTCTTTGCCCGCCGGATTGCGGATTTTCACCACTTCGCCGCGCGAAAAGCGGCCTTCCACCGTAACGATGCCGGCTGGCAGCAGCGATTTATTTTGCTCGAGCATGGCTTTTTCCGCACCCTCATCAATCGTCAACACACCGGCGCATGGCGCAGCAAACAGCCATTGTTTGCGACTTTCCAGACGATCTGATTGGTGCGCGATAAACTTGGTTCCAATGCGGTGCTCGTGAGCAAGATCAAAAATCACATTCGGACGCGCACCCGGCGCAATAATCGTTTCGACACCGGACCGCGTCGCCACATCCGCCGCGATAATTTTCGTCATCATGCCGCCCGTGCCAAGGTGGGTGCCACTGCCGCCCGCAATGGAGCGAATATGATCGGTAATTTGCTCCACCACGGGAATGAGTTGCGCGTCGGGATTATTACGCGGATCGCTATCAAACAGCCCTTGTTGATCCGTCAGCAAATAAAGCTGTTCGGCTTGCACTAAAATAGCCACCAAGGCGGATAAATTATCGTTGTCGCCCACTTTAATTTCTGCCGTCGCCACGGCGTCATTTTCGTTAATCACCGGAATAATTCGATTATCCAACAACGCGTGCAAGGTGTCGCGCGCATTCAAAAAACGTTCGCGATCTTCAATATCGGCGCGGGTCAACAAAATTTGTCCGATGTGAATATCATAAATCGCGAACAATTTCTCCCAAGCTTGAATCAACTGGCTTTGTCCCACCGCAGCGAGCAGTTGCTTGGAGGCGATGGTCGGCGGCAGTGACGGATAATTCAAGTAATGACGCCCGGCGGCAATCGCTCCGGAAGTGACGATCAGCACGCGATAACCTTGCTGATGCAGTTGCGCAATTTGGCGCACGATGTCCACCATATGCGGCGCATTTAATTTTGGTGATCCTAAAGTTAAAGTGCTGGTGCCAAATTTCACTACAATCGTTTTTTTATTCATTTTTAGCTCGCTTATCGTTATTTTACCGGGTCGAAACGCCGCATACGTTAGCATCAAAGCGGTTAAAAAGCATTAAAATTATGCGGTGCTGTGATATAGTGCGGACGCATTTTAAGGAGAAGTTTTATGACGTTTAGTTTAATCGTTGCCGCCACCTTAAATGGCGTTATTGGTAAAGATAATCAAATGCCTTGGCATCTGCCCGCCGACCTTGCTTGGTTCCGTCAAAATACGACCGGCAAACCGGTGATTATGGGGCGTAAAACCTTTGAAAGCATCGGCCGCCCGTTGCCGAAACGAACAAATATCGTGCTTTCCCGCAAGCCTTACGAATACGAAGGCGTAATTTGGAAGGAAAGCCTCGAAAGCGCACTGGAGGCGGTTAAAGAGTCAGAAGAAATTATGTTGATCGGCGGCGGCGAATTGTTCAAACAATATTTGCCGTATGCGGATAAATTGTATTTAACTCAAATCCAAGCGGACATCGACGGTGATACGTTTTTCCCTTTATTGAACTGGGACGAATGGGAAATTGAATTCGAACAATACCGCGAGAAAGACGAGCAGAATTCTTATGCTTGTCGTTTTTTAATTTTGCGGAAAAAGCCGAAAACAGACCGCAAAATTTAAAGCTAAAACATGGAGCAACAACCCTCGATTTCAGCACCGCATTGAATTCGCGCCAGACGGCAAGATCGCATTTGCTGAATATCGGTTTAACATAAAAAACGGTATTTCAATAAGAAATACCGTTTTTCTTAATTTACTTCTTTTACCCGTAACTCTTTCGGAACTTCAAAGAACATATTTTCTTCCAAGCCTTGAAGCTCTTCCACGGTGGTGACGCCGAATTCTTTCAGGCGGGAAATAATAGATTGCACCAGTTCTTCCGGGGCGGACGCACCGGCTGTAATGCCGATGGTTTGCACGCCATCAAACCAATCGGCGCGAATATCTGAAGGATCATCCAAAAGCTGTGATTTCACCCCCATCCGCGAAGCCAATTCCGCCAAACGATTAGAGTTAGACGAGTTTTTAGATCCTACCACAAGCACCAAATCCGATTGTTTCGCCAATTCACGCACCGCTTCCTGACGGTTGGTAGTGGCATAACAAATATCGTTTTTATGCGGGCCTTGAATAGCGGGATATTTTTCTTTCAGGGCCGCGATGGTTTCCGCGGTGTCGTCTAAGGACAGCGTAGTTTGCGTCATAAAAGTGAGTTCGTCATTTTCCTGCACCGGTAAACGTGCAATATCTTCCACGCTTTCGATCAAATAAATGCCACCGTCGTCATTACTATATTGCCCCATGGTGCCTTCCACTTCCGGGTGACCTTTGTGCCCGATGAGAATGGCTTTGGTGCCTTTGCGACTGGCACGCGCCACCTGCATATGCACTTTGGTTACCAACGGGCAAGTGGCGTCGAAGACTTTCAGATTGCGTTCTTTCGCTTCCTGACGCACTGCTTGGGACACGCCGTGGGCGGAGAAAATCACAATGGCACCGTCCGGCACTTCGCTTAATTCTTCCACAAAAATGGCGCCACGTTCACGCAAGCCGTTTACCACAAAGCGGTTGTGTACCACTTCATGCCGCACATAAATAGGCGCGCCGTGAATTTCAAGGGCGAGTTCAACAATACTAATTGCACGATCGACGCCTGCGCAAAATCCACGTGGGTTGGCTAAAATTATCTTCATTTTTGACCGCTCTTTTCTGCTTGCTGTTTATCTTGTACTTTTTTCTTTTCGCTTTTGAACGCGTCTAACGCCAACAAACCGGCACCGATACAAATGGCAATGTCCGCTACATTAAATACCGGATAATGATAAATATCCCAATAAAAATCCAAGAAATCCACCACAAAACCGCTATAAGCGCGATCGGCCATATTCGCCAACGCGCCACCGATAATCAATGCATAAGCCGCATTTTGGAGTTTTTGTGTTGCACGGTTTTTGGCTAAGAAATAAATCAACATACCGGAAATCCCCAACGCCAACGCGATAAAGAAATATTGCTGCCAACCGCTATGATCCGCCAAAAAGCTAAAGGCCGCACCATAGTTGCGTACGTAAGTCAAATTAAATACCGGCAGTACATTTACGCTTTCGTATAAATCGAATTTTTGCACCACAATATATTTAGTGAGCAAATCAAGCACAAAAGCCACTGCACTGAGCCAAAGAAAAGAAAGACCGGATTTGTTTTTTGCCATAAGGATTCCTAAATAAAGAAAAGTGCGGTCAAAATTTGCAAGATGATGTCGCCGTTGCACAACGCTGAAATTACTCTCACAAAATAGCACCGCATTGGAGCCGTTTTCAATGCGGTGCTATTTGTTCAACATAAACCCATCTTTCACTTGGATGGCTTTATATCTTTGCTACATCATATGCCTTTGCTACTGCCGAAAGTTGACCGTACTTTTGCATTTTAAAAGTAATATTACGCAAAGTAACGGATTTCGCCGTTACCTGCCACATTTTCCACGCAACGCGGACAAAGGGTCGGATGTTGCGGGTTGACGCCGATTTTGTCGGAATAATGCCAGCAACGCGGGCATTTTTCGCCGTTGGAGCGCGCAACACTCACCGCAATGCCTTCCAATTCACCCTCTGCTACATTAGCAGGTTTATCCGCCAACGGTTTAACTACTGCTTTGGAAGTAATCAGCACGAAACGGAGTTCATCGCCGAGTTTTTCCAATAACGCGCGATATTCATCGTTGGCATAAACGGTGACTTCCGCTTCCAAACCACCGCCGATCACTTTCTCATTACGGGCAATTTCCAGCACGCGGTTCACTTCGGAACGCACTTTAATCAGAGCTTGCCAGTAAGCGTCGTCTAGTTTTTCACTTTCATCTAAGCCGAATAAGCCTTGGTAAAACTCTTCGGTGAACACGAATTCGGCGCGTGGCGTAGCGGTTTTCGGCAAGTAACCCCAAATTTCATCCGCGGTGAATGACAGAATCGGTGCCATCCAACGTACCAGGGCTTCCGCAATATGCCACAAGGCGGTTTGACAACTACGACGGGCAAGGCTGTCCGCTTTGGTGGTGTATTGACGGTCTTTAATAATATCGAGGTAGAACGAGCCCATTTCCACCGAGCAGAAACGCATTAAGCGTTGCACCACAGCATGGAATTGATAGTTGTCGTAGGCGTCTTTAATTTCGTTTTGCGCCTCTAACGCACAAGCCACCGCCCAACGATCCAAGCTAATCATCTCTTCCGCTTTCACTGCGTCGCGTTGTGGATCAAAGCCGTTTAAGTTTGCCAACAAGAAACGCGCCGTGTTACGGATACGACGGTAGCTGTCCGCCGCGCGTTTTAAGATTTCGTCAGACACCGTCATTTCGCCGGTGTAATCGGTGGACGCCACCCATAAACGTAAAATATCGCCGCCGAATTTATCCATGACTTCTTGCGGTGTCACGATATTACCGATGGATTTAGACATTTTGCGCCCCTGACCGTCCACCGTGAAGCCGTGCGTTAATACTTGTTTATACGGCGCTTTTTTATCAGTGGCGGTGGAAAGCATGAGCGAAGACATAAACCAACCGCGGTGCTGGTCGGAACCTTCCAAATACATATCGATGTCTTGACCGTTAAATTCCGGACGATTAGCGACAACAGAAGAGTAAGTGGAGCCGGAATCGAACCACACGTCCAATGTATCCGGAACTTTACGGTAAGTTTCTGCATCCGCGCCTAATAATTCTTTTTCGTCTAAATCCCACCATGCCTGAATGCCGGCTTTTTCTACGCGTTTTGCCACTTCCTCAAGCAATTCCAACGTGTGCGGGTGCAATTCTTCGGTTTCTTTGTGCACAAATAAAGTCATCGGCACGCCCCAAGTACGTTGACGGGAAATACACCAGTCAGGACGATTTTCCACCATTTTTTCAATACGCGCTTGACCCCAATCCGGAATCCAACGCACTTGTTTAATTTCGCCCAGGGCTTGTCTGCGTAAACCTTGGGTTTCCATGCCAATAAACCATTGTGGTGTGGCACGGAAAATAATCGGCGTTTTATGACGCCAGCAGTGCGGATAACTGTGTTTAATCTTATCTAATTTCAACAAATTACCCATTTCTTCTAATTTTTCGATGACCAACGGATTGGCCTCAAATACGCCTTTGCCTGCAAAGAACGGCGTACTGGAGATAAACTTACCGTCATTTCCCACAAGACCTGCCATTGGTACATTATATTTTTGGCTCACAATAAAGTCGTCCAAACCGTGATCCGGTGCGGTATGCACCAAACCAGTACCGCCGTCAGTAGTGACATGATCGCCTAAAATTAAAGGCACGGTGAAATCATAAAACGGATGATGGAAACGCAATAATTCAAGATCTGTACCTTTCGCCGAACCTAAAATTTCTATATTTTCAATGCTTGTTGCTTTTACGACAGATTCCACCAGTTCCGCGGCTAAAATCACACGTTCGTCACCCAGTTGAACAAGTTGATACTCTAATTCCGGATTAATTGAAATCGCGCGGTTAGACGGCATCGTCCAAGGAGTAGTAGTCCAAATAACCGCAGAAAGTTTGCCACTGCCTTTACCCACGGCGTTGAATTTACCTTCAATTTCCACTGCACTTTCCGCCGGGAAACGTACATAAATAGACGGAGACACGCGATCTTCATATTCCACTTCCGCTTCCGCCAAGGAAGAACCGCAATCCAAACACCAGTGCACCGGTTTGGAGCCTTTGTATAAATGGCCGTTAGCAATCACTTTACCAAGGGTGCGGATAATATTGGCTTCGGTATGGAAATTCATGGTCAAATACGGATTATCCCAGTCACCCAACACCCCAAGGCGCACAAAGTCTTTTTTCTGACCTTCCACCTGCTCCGCCGCATATTCACGGCATTTTTGACGGAATTCCGCCGCCGAAATTTTCTCGTTCGGTTTACCTACCAAGCCTTCTACTTTCAGTTCAATCGGCAAACCGTGGCAGTCCCAGCCCGGGATATAAGGAGAATCAAAACCCAGCGCGGTTTTGGATTTCACGATGATGTCTTTCAGAATTTTATTAACTGCATGACCGATATGAATGGTGCCGTTGGCATAAGGAGGGCCGTCGTGCAAGATAAAAGATTTCTTACCTTTGCTTGCCTGACGAATTTTTTGGTAAAGATCTTTTTCATACCAATTTTTCAACATCACAGGCTCGCGTTTGGCTAAATCGCCACGCATCGGAAAGCCCGTTTCGGGTAGGTTTAGGGTATTTTTATAATCAGTCATGTTCTATTCCAGTGTTGTGTAAAAATTAAAATTTATTTTAAGCCACTTGTTGCGGACTGTGCGTCACATCACCCCGCCCTGCCAGTAATCCATCAATGGAAATATCTTCATCCAACGCGTCCCAATGAATACCGCGACGACTAAGCTCATAATTTTCCAGCTCTGCTTTTGTCGCCCGTAGCAATTTTGGAAACCAAACTAAAGGAATACCTAAAATACGCGCATCATCCAGCTCAACCCACATTATGTTTTCATCGAAACGTACATGTTTAGCCGAAGTAGTCATACCAAGTCTCCTTAAATTGTGTTTGATTGCTTTCAATAATCGAAAAAATTTCTCTCAATTCTTTAGAATTAAAGCCATCATTTCGTGCTAGGAAAATTTCCGGTTCCAACCAAAATTTTGCTTCCGATTCGGCGTTTCGAATGTGAATATGTGCGGGTTCTAAGGGATTACCTTCATTAGAGTAAAAAAAGAAAATGTAACCTTTAAAACGTAAAATCACCGGCATTATTCAACTCCCTCAAGAAACATTTTTGCCGCTTCCACATCCTGTGCGATCTGTTTTTTTAAATCCTTAAAGGACGGAAATTTCATTTCGTTGCGGATTTTGTGGCAGAGTTCCACTTCCAACCACTGCCCGTAAAGATCGCCTTGAAAATCAAATAAATGCGCTTCTAATAATTGATTCATGCCGTTGATGGTCGGGCGTGTGCCGATGTTTGCCACACCGTTAAAAAGCGCGCCGGATTTTAACTGAACCTTTACTGCGTAAACCCCTTTCACCGGATTTACCTGACGATGCAAACGAATATTAGCGGTAGGGAATCCAATGGTGCGACCCAGTTCGTTGCCGTGAATCACGCGCCCTAAAATGCGATATGGGCGTCCGAGCAATTTTTCCGCCAACGCTAAATCGTCCTTCGCCAAGGCTTCACGGATGGCGGTACTACTGATGCGTAATTCGTTCAGGCAAAAGCTGTGGCTATCTTCCACGGTAAAACCGAATTTTTCGCCCGCTTGTTGCAACATGGCAAAATTGCCCAAGCGTTTGGCGCCAAATTTGAAATCGTCGCCGATACTTAAAAATTTCACGTTTAATTTGCGCACCAGCCAATCTTCAATAAATTGCTGTGCGGGCAAGGCGGCAAAAGAGCGGTCGAATTTCGCCACGATCACAATATCCACGCCTGCCTGTTCGAGATAAAACAATTTATCGCGCAAATGCATTAAACGCGCCGGCGCGTTTTCGGCGGAAAAATATTCGCGCGGCTGCGGTTCAAACAGCATCACCACCATGGGCAAATGCAATTCATCGGCTTTCGCCCGCAAATGGCGCAAAATCGCTTGATGCCCTAAATGCACGCCGTCAAAATTGCCAATAGTCAATGCACTGCCTTGTAAAATCAGGCTTGCATTCGGTAGCCCTCGAATTAATTGCATGACCTCATCCGCGAATAAAAGAATTCCGGCATTATAGCGGTAAGCGAGCGGTTTGTCAGGTGTTCATCGCGAAAAAGCAGATTGCCATACTAATCTAAAGATAATGTTAATCATGCCGCCAAAATGCACGCCAAACGGCCGCAAAGCCTGAGCGTATTGCCATTGTGTCCTCTCAAAATAGCACCGCATTGAAATCGCTTCCAATGCGGTGCTATTTTGAAGGTTCGGCCGATATCATCACAATTTCAACATTCTTTCGGCTTCTTTTGCTCGAACTAAGAATTGTTTACGTTCCGCCGTACTCATGCCGCTGCTGGTTCCGGGTAACTTCACGGAAAGTGGGTTTACCGGGCGTCCGTTGATGTGAAATTCATAATGTAAATGCGGCCCCGTCGAAATTCCGGTATTCCCGGAAAGCGCGATACGTTCGCCTTTTTTCACCGTTTGCCCGGCGCGCACTAAAGAGCGACTTAAATGCATATACACAGTTTGATATTCACGCCCGTGACGTAAGACGATATAACGACCCGCGCCACCGCCTTGATAAGCCACTTTTTCCACCAAAGCGTCCGCCGGCGCGATAATTGGCGTGCCTTGCGGCACCGAAAAATCCACGCCCTTATGCGGACGAACCCGCCCCGTCACCGGATGACGACGATTTGGATTAAAAGGCGAAGAAACCCGCGCCTGACGTTGCAACGGATAGCGTGCAAAACCTTTACCTAAAGTTTCGCCTTGTTGGTTGTAATAACGGCCGTTTGTCGCTTGAACGGCATAATAACTTTTGCCTTCGGCCACGATGTGAATTGCTTCCACGTTGCCTTGACCAGTGAGTTTATCGCTTAAGTATTCACGCGAAACCAATACGGAAAACCGACTGCCTTCTTTGAGTTTTTGCAGGCTGATTTGCCATTGCAATGCGCTGCTTAATTGAGCGATCTGGCGCCCGTCCAAACCTAAGGCGCGCAAACCGGCCGCCAAAGAACCGTTTACTTGGCCTTTCAACACTTCTTTTTTCCAAACGCTTTGTTTTTCTAAAATCTGACGTTTAAATTTGCCTTCCTCCGCCCGTTCATAAATGCGTTCTTCTTTTTCCGAAACGAGCCAATTTAAATATTCCAATTGCTCGCTTTTATCCAAAATCCAATAAAATTGCTGACCTGCCTTCAAACTCTGCAGTTCGGGATAGGAAGCGATAAGTTGTTTCGCTGTATCGTCTTCTAAACCGGAAAGCTCTAACACATCTTTTAACGTGTCGCCTTGCGCGACGGTGTAGCTGAATTGATCGGTAATACGCAGCGCTTGATCTGCCGCGTCTAATAAGCCGCTTAAGGCGTCTTGCGCATTTTGCGGAAGCGCGTCGAGTTCATCGAATTGTGGCTTGACTTCTTCCGCTTCGTCATCTTGCGCTTGCAATTCATCGTCGTAAGAGGTGGCGTCATCCTTTTGCGGAGCGTTACCCGGCGGAGTATTTTGTGTCGTTTTGTCGGTTTCTTCGGGATGGAGAGATTGATATTGCGTGTCGTCGATCATTTCCGGCGCAAGCTCGCTTTGCACGCTCGCGTCGGATTGCGCGCGGTCTTTCAGCCCCAACATCGCACCGCTAAAAATAAGCGCCAATGCGACAAAAAAAATCGCCGCTTTAATGCGGGATTTTCGTTTTCGTCTGTCGCGGGCTAATTTAACGTGTTGCAAAACGAGTACCTGATAAAAATAAGACGTCTGTCAGACTGCCAATCGTAAAAGAGGTTCATTTTACATGAAAATGATGCAAAACGGAGGCAAAATTTGCCGTATCGAAACGGAACGCCTTGAGAAAAAAAGCAAAATACGCTAATGTTACGCGCTCAATTTTACACAGGCGACATTATGCAAATTCGTTCCGTGCAACGCGATCCGCTTTCTCCATTAATTGAACTCAAAAATATCAATGTGGCGTTCGAACAAAAAACCGCGTTACAAAATATCAATTTAAACATTTACCCCAATTCCATCATTACCATCGTAGGCCCGAACGGCGGCGGCAAATCCACTTTGCTGAAAATCCTATTAAAATTGCAAAAGCCGACATCCGGCGAAGTGATTTATCACAAAAACGTACGCATCGGCTACGTACCGCAGAAAATTCATTTAGATCACAGTTTACCGCTCACCGTAGAACGTTTTCTCGCCTTAAAAAAAGGCGTCACGGCCGGTGAAATCAGCACCGCATTGGAGCAGCTTTCCGTCGCGCATTTGCGTAATAACAATATGCAACGCTTGTCGGGCGGAGAAATGCAGCGCGTGTTATTGGCGCGTGCCATTTTGAATAAACCTAATTTGTTGGTGCTAGACGAACCGACTCAAGGTGTGGATATCAGCGGCCAGGCGGAGCTTTATCAACTGATTCAGCGAACCCAACAACAACTTAATTGTGCGGTGTTAATGGTGTCGCACGATTTGCATGTCGTGATGGCCGACAGTAAAGAAGTGTTGTGCATAAACCAACACATTTGCTGCGCCGGCACGCCGGAAACCTTATCGAACGATCCAACCTTTATGCGCTTATGGGGCGACCAATTCGCACAAAATGTCGGCTTTTATACGCATCATCATAATCATCATCACGATTTACACGGCGACGTGTGCGCTTGCAGCGCTTCTGCCGAACGCGGTCAGCATTAAGGAACGCTTATGTTTGAAATTCTTTTTCCGGCCTTGTTAAGCGGCATTTTGCTTTCACTCATCACCGCACCGCTTGGTGCGTTTGTGGTGTGGCGCAAAATGGCCTATTTCGGCGATACGCTATCGCACTCCGCCTTACTTGGCGTAGCATTGGGCATTTTCTTACAAATGAATCCTTACTTGGCAATTGTCATGCTCACGTTACTTCTTGCCGTCGCCATGGTATGGCTGGAAAGCAACACGCAATTTTCCGTCGATACTTTACTCGGCATTATTGCCCACAGCTGTTTGTCGCTCGGCGTAGTCACCGTCGGTTTGCTGAAAAACGTGCGAGTGGATTTAATGGGTTATTTGTTCGGCGATTTATTGGCGATCAATTACACGGATTTAATTTACATTAGCATCGGTGTGGTTACGGTATTAGCCGTGCTCATTTATTTTTGGCAACCGTTGCTTTCCGCGACGGTTTCGCCGGAACTGGCCCAAGTGGAAGGCGTTAACATCAAAAAGATGCGTTTTATTTTGATGATTTTGACCGCCTTGACCATCGCGTTAAGTATGAAATTCGTTGGCGCGCTGATTATCACCTCCTTACTGATTATCCCTGCCGCTGCCGCGCGACGCTTTGCCCGAACACCCGAATCGATGGTTTTCAATGCGGTGCTCATAAGCATGTTAGCCGTCGTCGGCGGTTTGTTGCTGTCGGCATTTTACGACACGGCGGCCGGCCCTTCCGTGGTGATTTGTTGTGCATTTTTATTCGCGCTTTCTTTATTCAAAAAAGAACCTTTGTAAGCGCCGCCAACCAGTGAAAAGCATTTGCGCCGCCTCTGAATTCTTGATAAAGTGCGGCCAATTTTTTACGGTATTATTTAGGACAAAAAAATGAACCAGGAATATTTAGATTTTGAACTGCCGATTGCGGAATTAGAGGCAAAAATCGAAGCCCTACGCGCGGCATCCGACGATAAAGTCGATCTCAGTGACGAAATTAAACGCTTACAAAAGAAAAGCGACGAATTGACCCAAAAAACCTTCGCTAATCTGGATGCTTGGCAGGTTTCCCGCATGGCGCGCCATCCGCATCGTCCATATACATTAGATTATATTGAGCATATTTTCACCGAGTTTGAAGAACTCGCCGGCGATCGCGCGTTTGCCGACGATAAAGCGATTGTAGGCGGTTTGGCGCGTTTGGACGGGCGTCCTGTGATGGTAATTGGGCACCAAAAAGGTCGTACCGTGAAAGACAAGGTGAAACGTAACTTCGGTATGCCGGCGCCGGAGGGTTACCGTAAAGCGCTGCGTTTAATGGAAATGGCGGAACGCTTTAAATTACCGATTATCACCTTCATCGACACGCCGGGCGCTTATCCGGGCATCGGTGCGGAAGAACGCGGTCAGGCGGAAGCCATTGCCCGCAACTTGCGCGAAATGGCGCAGTTAACGGTGCCGGTGATTTGTACCGTCATCGGCGAAGGCGGTTCCGGCGGCGCGTTAGCTATCGGTGTGGGCGACAAAGTTAATATGTTGCAATATTCCACTTACTCGGTAATTTCACCGGAAGGTTGCGCATCCATTCTCTGGAAAAGTGCGGAAAAAGCTTCGACTGCCGCAGAAGTAATGGGTTTGACCGCCGCGCGTTTAAAAGAATTAGGATTAATCGACAATATCGTGCAAGAGCCATTAGGTGGCGCTCACCGTGATTACGCAACGATGGCAGCGAATCTTAAACAACGCTTAAGAAAAGATCTCGCCGAACTTGATGAACTGGATCAAGAAACATTGTTACGCCGACGTTACGATCGCTTAATGTCTTACGGCTACTGTTAAAGCCATTAAAAAAAGAGCGGTTATGTCAGCCGCTCTTTTTTGATCCTTAAAGAAAAGCTTCAAAAAGAGACGAACATGAAAAACGTACTTTCCATTCAATCCCATGTGGTGTACGGCTTTGCCGGCAATAAATCAGCCACTTTCCCGATGCAGTTGCTTGGCATCGATGTATGGGCGCTCAACACCGTACAATTTTCCAACCATACCCAATACGGCAAATGGACGGGCATGGTGATCCCGCAAGAACAAATCCGTGAAGTGATTAGCGGTTTGGATGACATCGAAAAACTACAACAATGCGATGCGCTGCTTTCCGGCTATTTAGGCTCGGCTGAACAGGTTGATCAAATTCTTTACGCCTTGCAACAAATCAAAAAACGTAACCCTAACGTCCTTTATTTGTGCGATCCGGTGATGCCGAATGCAGAAAAAGTCTGCGTTGTGGCGAACGGCGTACGCGAAGCTTTAATTGAAAAAGCGATTCCCGTCGCAGATATTATGACGCCAAACTTAAGCGAATTGCGCGAACTGAGCGATTTCCCAATCAATAGCTTTGACGACGTCTTGCAAGCGGTGCGCGCGTTGCTTGCCAAAGGGGTAAAAAAAGTGTTAGTGAAACACTTGGGCAAAGTGGGCAAAATTAACGATCCTGACACCTTTGAAATCATTATGGCGACACCGCAAGGCATATGGCACTTAAGCCGACCTCTTTATCGGTTTGATTTCGAACCCGTGGGCGTGGGCGATTTGATTGCCGGAACTTTCTTGGCAAATTTACTTAACGGCAAATCCGACGTTGAAGCCTTTGAAGCCATGAATAACGAAGTGGCCGGCGTGATGAAAACCACCTTTGATCTTAACTCTTATGAATTGCAAACCATTGCCGCGCGTTTTGAGATCTTAAATCCGAGCAGCAACTACAAAGCCGAAAAAATCGCCTGATGGATCTATTTTCCGCTTTTGCACGCCAAATCGAACAAACCGCCGTACGACAAGTACTCATTGCTTTCAGCGGCGGTTTAGATTCCACCGCGTTACTTTCGCTTTTTCAAAAACTGCGTGAAAAATGCGCACATTTCAGTTCCAATCTAACCTTACGCGCCATTCATATTCATCACGGACTCAGCGCCAATGCGGATCATTGGGCGGCACATTGCCGAAATATATGCGAGCAACTCAAAATTCCATTAATCATCGAACGCGTGCAAGTGGACGGTGACAACGGCATCGAGGCCGCAGCGCGCGAAGCGCGTTACCGGGCAATTCGTCGCCATATTTGGCCTAATGAAGTCTTAGCAACGGCGCATCATTTGAATGACCAAACGGAAACCTTTTTTCTCGCGCTCAAACGCGGCAGCGGCTTGCAGGGACTGGCTTCAATGCGGTGCTCAAACGAACTGTTGGGAATGCCGATTTTTCGCCCGTTACTTAATTTTAGTCGCGAGCAATTGGAAGGTTATGTCCGTGCGGAAAAACTGACTTGGATTCACGACGAAAGCAATGACGACGAGCGCTACGACCGCAATTTTCTGCGTCATCGAATTTTGCCCGAACTACGCGAACGCTGGCGCCATTTTGACGAATCGGTGGCGCGTTCGGCGCAGCATTGCTTTGAACAGCAACAACTTATTGATGAACTGCTACAAGAAACCTTCGCGCAACATTGCCAAACGCCGACGGAGTTTCAACTGTTTGATTTCGCCCGATATTCACCCGCCAAACAGGCGGTGCTGTTACGTAAATGGTTGGCGATAAATGACTGCGAAATGCCGAGTAAATATCGATTGGAGCAATTGATTCAAGATGTTATTTGTGCCAAAGAAGACGCCAACCCCGCATTTCGGCTTAATGAGAAAGTGCTCCGCAGATACCAATCTTGTTTATATCTTACGAGCGACTTCCTCGATCTTGACGGAATCTGTCTTGAATTGAATAATTCCGTGCTTGTTTTACCCGATAATCTTGGGGAACTTGATTTAACTTGTACGACGGAAAAATTTATATTCCGCTGGCAACAATATTCCATTGAATTACCGCCGACGAATTTGCCGATTTTCGTTCGTTTTGGTTATCACGGTAAAGTGAAACGTCACCCAAAACGTCCGCGCGAAACCATCAAAAAAATCTGGCAAGAACTTGCTGTGCCGCCTTGGCAACGAACACGAATTCCGCTGATTTTTTACGGCGACGAACTGCAAAGCGCACTTGGTTTTTTCCGCGCTTTCAAGCCGGCAAAAAATTAAATCGGCCGCACCTTTTCCCGTTCATTCGGGATTATGCCGCAAATATACAAAACCCGCTGAGTGAAGCATAAGTTGGAGTCGCAAAATAGCACCGCATTGGAAGTCGCTTCAATGCGGTGCTATTTTGTGAGGTCAATTCAGGCTTGGGCAACAGCTACATAATTTTGCGTTAATTTGATAGAATGCCCGTGTTTTCATTTCTCACTAAGGAAAGTCAATGTTTGATTCTCTTGTCGTGCAATTCGTGGTGCTTTGGGCGGTCATCGACCCAATCGGTTCGATTCCGGTTTATCTTTCCAAAACCATCGGATTTTCCCTTGAAGAACGCCGCAAAATCGCACGCAACGCAGTAGTCATTTCCGCCGGCATTCTGCTTTTCTTTTTAATCGGTGGCCAAGTACTGTTCGAAGCCATGCAAGTGCCACTTCCTGCCTTCCAAATCGCCGGTGGTTTGGTACTTTTCTTATTTGCCTTAAGCATGATTTTTGGTGAAAGCAAACCGGAACAAGAAATGAAAATGAAGGCAAATATTACCGAAATCGCGGTCTATCCGATGGCTGTACCGTCGATTGCCTCTCCCGGCGCAATGATGGCTATCGTGTTACTGACGGACAACCATCGCTTTAACTTCACCGAACAATTTATCACAGCGGGAATAATGCTGACGGTGTTGTTAATTACCTATATTTTACTGCTTGCTGCAAACCGTATTCAGCACTTTATCGGTAACTCCGGAGCAGCGATTATTAGCCGTGTGATGGGGTTAATTTTGGCAACGGTAGCGGTGAATAATGTGCTGATCGGGCTGAGAGACTTTTTTACTCATGTGGCATAAAAGGTTATGCCAGTCTTCGGTAGACACATTTGTCACAGGCTCGAAATAGCACCGCATTCATATCTCATAATCGATAAGTTCATCAAGCCTCAAACAAATTTAGTAATAAAAAAATCTGCATCCTACTTAATCGAAAACAGTTCGATCTTTCAGATGCAGATTTAAATAAGCGTTATTGGTTATGAAATTATTCGCCCAAACGCTCTTTAATACGAGCTGCTTTACCGGAAAGTGCGCGTAAGTAGTAAAGTTTCGCTTTACGTACCGCACCTTTACGTTTCACCACGATGCTATCAACTGCCGGAGAGTGAGTTTGGAATACACGCTCAACGCCAACACCGTTGGAGATTTTGCGTACGGTAAATGCAGAATGCAAGCCACGGTTACGAATTGCAATAACCACGCCTTCGAACGCTTGCAAACGACGTTTGCTACCTTCAACGACCCATACTTTCACTTCTAAAGTGTCACCCGGACGGAAGCTAGGTACGTTTTGTTTTAACTGTTCTTGTTCAAGTTGTTTAATGATATTAGACATTTTTAATCCTTTTTAATCCTAGATTTAACTGAGTTTACCGTTATATTCGGCTTGCGCCTGTTTTAACAGCTTACGTTTTTCGTCAGTCAGAGCTAGGCCTTCCAGTAGCTCAGGGCGTCGTAACCATGTCCTCAATAACGATTGCTTTAATCGCCATTTGCGAATTTCCTCATGGTGTCCCGACATCAGCACGGGCGGCACGGTTAATCCGTCAAGCACTTCGGGGCGCGTATAATGCGGGCAATCCAGTAATCCGTCAGCAAACGAATCTTCCTCGGCGGAAGCCTGTTTACCGAGCACACCGGGAATAAATCGGGCAACAGCGTCAATTAATGTCATTGCCGGCAACTCACCGCCGGTTAATACATAATCGCCTACCGACCATTCTTCATCGACCACGGTTTCAATCAACCGTTCATCAATGCCTTCATAGCGACCGCATAACAAAATCAATTTCTGATTCTGTGCTAATTCCTCTACGCCTGGTTGGTCAAGTTTACGACCTTGCGGCGAGAGATAAATCACTTTTGCACCTTCGCCTGCTACTTCTTTTGCTGAATCGATCGCATCCTTTAACGGTTGTACCATCATCAGCATTCCCGGACCTCCGCCATAAGGACGGTCATCTACGGTTTTGTGTTTATCGTGCGTAAAATCTCTTGGATTCCAGCACCGCACTTGTAACAGGTTTTGCTTAACAGCCCTGCCGGTTACTCCGTATTCCGTAATTGCTTTAAACATTTCAGGGAACAGACTTATTACCCCAATCCACATAATTTAGCCTTAAGTTTTGAGCCTTATGTTAATGTTACCGCAAAGCGCTACGGCATACCTGAGATTAGAAACCAGCGTCCCAATCCACTGTAATCGTCTTAGTGGCGGGATCGACTCTTTTAACTACTTGTTCATACAAAAACGGAATTAACCGTTCCTGTTTTCCGAAAGCATCTTTCAGGTTGGCTTTCACCACCAACACATCATTGGAACCGGTTTCCATCATTTCAGTCACAGTTCCCATGGCATAACCTTCCAAATTGACTACCGAGCAACCGATTAAATCGTGCCAGTAATAATCACCTTCTTCCAAGGTTGGAAATACCGATAAATCAACGCCGATTTCCACGTTTGCCAGAATTTGCGCCGCTTCTCGATCATCCACGCCTTTTAATTTCACAACCAGTTCGTGATTATGATGACGCCAGTTTTCCAACTCAGTCGGTTGCCATTGCCCTTTGATTTTCAAAAACCAAGGTTGATATTCAAAGATACTTTCAGCTTGTTCTGTGGATGAATAAATGCGTAACCAACCGCGAATGCCATAAGTCGAGCCTAATTTGCCGACGGTTTCGATTCTTTGTTGTTGCATCTTCATCACCTCTTAAAAGTAAAATTAAGCGGCTTTTTGCACTTCTTTTACTAAACTCGCAACGCGATCGGACAATGAAGCACCTTGACCAACCCAGTGGTTAACTCGGTCTAAATCGATACGAACACGTTCTGCTTTACCTTGTGCGATTGGATTGAAAAAACCGATACGCTCAATGAAACGACCATCACGCGGTGAACGGCTGTCAGCAACAACGATTTGGTAAAATGGGCGTTTTTTAGCTCCGCCACGAGATAAACGAATGGTTACCATAACCTTCCTCTAATAATTTGATTACAAAAAGAAAACCCTCAAATATCGAAAGTTAAATGAGAGTTAAACTTACTTTTTTCTCTGTATATATAGACAAAAAGCGCGAAAATTCTACACCTTTTGAACAAAAAGGCAAGTTAAAACCGACTTTTAGAAATATAAAAGACAAAATAAAAACAGCCTTACTCTAAAAAATAAGGCCGTTTTGACAAATTTTTTAACGTTCAGTAAACACCTTGTGCCAACATCGCATCAGCCACTTTTACGAAGCCGGCAATATTCGCACCGACCACATAATTAATATTCACTTGCTCCGCAACACTACCGTATTTTTTACAGTTTGCATGAATATCCAACATAATGCGGTGTAATTGCGCATCTACTTCTTCAGCGGTCCAATATAAACGTTGCGAACTTTGTGCCATTTCTAAGCCGGAAGTCGCCACACCGCCCGCATTCGCCGCTTTGCCCGGCCCGAATAATACGCCGGCCTCTAAAAATGCGTCGGTCGCTTCAATCGACGTTGGCATATTCGCACCTTCGGCCACTAACTTCACACCATTGGCAATTAATGTTCGTGCATCGTCAATTTCCAATTCATTTTGAGTTGCGCAAGGAAGGGCGATATCCGCTTTCACTTCCCACGGACGTTTGCCGACAAAATATTGAAGTCCGAATTGTTCCGCGTAATCTTTTACACGACCACGTTTTACATTTTTGATTTCTAATAATGTCGCTAATTTTTCAGTTGTAAAGCCTTCCGGATCGTACACATAACCGGCAGAGTCAGAACAAGTCACCACTTTCGCGCCTAATTGAAGGGCTTTTTCAATGGCGTATTGCGCCACATTGCCGGAACCGGAAACAGAAACGGTTTTGCCGGAAAAGCTGTCGCCTTTTTCCGCTAACATTGCTTGCGCGAAGTACACTAAGCCATAACCGGTTGCTTCCGGACGAATTAAACTGCCGCCGAAAGAAAGACCGCGGCCGGTAAATACGCAAGCGGCTTGGTTGGACAATTTTTTCATATAGCCCGCAAGATACCCCACTTCACGGCTACCGACACCGATATCGCCTGCTGGCACATCGGTATCCGGACCGATATGACGATAAAGTTCCGCCATCAAGGCTTGACAAAAACGCATAACCTCCGCATCTGATTTACCTTTCGGATCAAAATCTGAACCGCCTTTAGCACCGCCCATCGGCAAGGTAGTCAGCGCATTTTTGAAAATCTGTTCAAACCCTAAGAATTTTAAGATGGATAAATTCACCGACGGGTGGAAACGCATACCGCCTTTGAATGGACCGATGGCACTGTTAAATTGCACGCGAAACGCTCGGTTTACTTGAATTTGCCCGTTATCGTCGGTCCATGCCACTCGAAACTGAATGGCACGTTCGGGTTCGACCAAACGCTCCAACAAGGCTTCAGAGCGATATTTTGGATTTTTCTCCAAGAACGGCCAGATTGAAGTGAACACTTCACGTACGGCTTGTAAAAACTCGGGCTGGTGAGCGTCACGTTGAGCAATTTTAGTTAAAAATGCGTCTAAGGATGCGACTGTTGGCATAATGTGTTTCCTCTTAGTTTCGTTGATGTTGTGTGTTTGTTTTTATTGTGAAGCGCCGTCTGTAAACGGAGTGGAAACAATATGCAACGCTCAAATTAAGATTACAACGGTTTTATTATCTAAAGATTAAAGAAATAAGAAAAAACGAGGAAATATTTAATATTTTCTCGTTTTTAATATATAAAATCTAATTTTGATAACTAAGAAGGGAAATTACGCCTTATTTTTATTTTCCAAATAAAGCCATTCGGCCACTTGTTTGGCAAAATAGGTCAAAATACCGTCGGCGCCCGCACGTTTAAAACATAAAAGCGATTCCATAATACATTCTTTTTCCTTCAGCCAACCGTTCTGAATAGCCGCCATATGCATGGCGTATTCACCGGAGACTTGATAAGCGAAAGTCGGCACGCCGAAATATTGTTTCACACGATACACCATATCCAAATATGGCATACCGGGCTTCACCATCACCATATCCGCCCCCTCTTGCAAATCAAGTGCTACTTCTTGCAAGCCTTCATCACCGTTTGCCGGATCAAGCTGATACGTTTTTTTATCGCCACCTTTCAAATTACCGGAAGAACCGACCGCATCGCGGAACGGACCGTAATAATTCGACGCATATTTTGCCGAATACGCCATAATTTGCGTATTAATAAAACCGTTTTCTTCCAAAGCCTGACGAATGCGCCCGATACGCCCGTCCATCATATCGCTCGGTGCCACAATATCTGCGCCGGCTTGCGCATGGGACAGCGCTTGCTTTACTAAAATCTCCGAAGTAACGTCGTTTAATACATAGTTTTCTTCGTCAACAATACCGTCTTGACCGTGAATAGTATAAGGGTCTAACGCAATATCAGTGAGTACGCCAAGTTCGGGATAGGCCGATTTTAACGCACGCACCGCGCGTTGCACCAAACCGTTTGGGTTGTAGGCTTCTTCCGCCATTAAGGATTTTTTGCTTTGTTCAACCACTGGAAATAACGCAATAACCGGCACACCATATTTCACCAACAGTCCCGCTTCAATCAATAATTGATCGATCGTCAAACGTTCTACTCCCGGCATGGAAGGTACCGGCTCCCGATAATTCTCACCTTCTAAAATAAACACCGGATAAATTAAATCGTCCGCCGTAAGTTTATTTTCCGCGACTAAACGACGGCTGAAGTCATGTTTACGCAAACGGCGCAAGCGACGTACCGGAAATCCGGTAAAAATTTGTTGAGTCATATCGTTATCCTTTATCTATCTCAATATTTAGCAATTTCTGTATGTTGAAATGGCGAAACAGCACCGCATTGAAATGCGCCCAAACCGATAACGAGAAAGGGGCGGCGCCCTAATCGGTTGATTGTTTACTATTCCGGCTTATTGTCACCTTCAGAAGATTCGGCAGCCGGCACTTCTGCTTCATCTTCTTTAGGTTGATAAAATCGTGCGACAAGCAAACCTAGCTCAAATAACAAGCACATTGGTACGGCGAGTAAGGTTTGTGAAAAAATGTCAGGTGGAGTCAAAATCATCCCGATAAAAAATGCGGCGACAATAATGTAAGGACGTTTTTCGGAAAGGGATTTCACCGTTGTGACGCCCGTCCAACAAAGCAAAATAATAGCAATTGGCACTTCAAAACAGACGCCGAAAGCAAGAAATAAGGCCAAGGCAAAATCTAAATAACTACTGATATCCGTCGCGATCGCCACGCCTTCCGGTGCGGTTTGAGTAAAAAACCCGAATACGAATGGAAACACTACGTAATAAGCGAAGGCGACACCGCAATAAAACAGAATCGTACTGGAAAACAGCAACGGATAAATCATGCGCTTTTCGTGCTGATATAGTGCCGGCGCCACAAACCCCCAAATTTGATAAAGCAAATAAGGCACGGCAATAAACACCGCTACGATAGCCGTGAGTTTAATCGGTGTGAAAAACGGCGTTTGAATATTCGTTGCGATCATGGTCGCGCCTTTCGGCATTACCGTCATCAGCGGCGCGGCAACAAAATGATAAATATCGTTAGAAAAATACACCAAGGCGACAAACACCAATAGTACGCAAATCACGCAGCGCAACAGACGATTTCTTAACTCGACAAGGTGGCTAATAAGAGGTTGGGATTCATCCACGGTACTCATAAACACTCGCTATGATTGGGATTCTTTCGATTGCGGCTTAGGCGCCAGCGCTACTTCTGTTTCATCCGGCGGATAATAATCGGACAAACGCTCGGTGAGTTCTGCCTGTTCATGGGCTTCCAATGCGGTGAGATCTGAGGCTTCCGTCCCTTTTTCAACCGATTTTGGTTGCGTTTGTATGCTTTCACATTCCGTCAAATTCGCAGAACTAGCGGCATTTTCGGCCGTGCTTTTAATTTCTTTAATCTGCTCTTCTACCGTGGTACCGGCTTCGGCTGCCTTTGCTTCCAATTCCGCACGCATTTTGTCTGCTTGTGCTTTTAACTCTTCCACGGTTTTGTTCAATTCAGGTGAAAGGGTCTGCAAATTTAACGCTTCCGCTTTTTTAATGCTGTCCTGCAATTCTTGCAGTTTCAATTCTTGTTTTAGTTCGTTTTGCACATTTGCCGCTAAACCACGAATGGTTTTCACCCAGCCCATTACGGTGCGAATGGCTATCGGCAAACGTTTCGGCCCTAGCACGACCAAGCCCACCAGCATTAATAAAACCAGTTCGGAAAAACCAATATCAAACACGGATTAAGCCTGTTCTTTCTCTTTAGCGGTGGTCTCGGTTTTTGCGGTATTCGCGGCGCCATCGTTAATGGACTTAAATTCCGCATCTTTAACTTGAGATTCGTCATCTTTCATTGCTTTTTTGAAGCCTTTTACTGCAGCACCCAAATCAGAACCGGCATTTCTCAATTTTTTTGTACCGAAAACCAATAAAATCACCACTAATAAAATAATCATTTGCGCCGGGGATAAACCAAACATAATAAACTCCGTTCTATAAAAAATGGAAAAATTTGGCGCTGAATATACTCTTTTTGGCTTCGTTGAACAATACTAAGAGGCGATTATTTTCCGTACTTAAACAAAAACCGCGATGATTTCCATCCGGAAATTTAAGAGTTGGAAGAACGGCAAAAATTGCTATAATCACGCCTCATTTTTTATGAGGAAAACAAATATGAACGCCATTTCTTACTGGCAACGCCTGAAAGTTGCGTTTCAATATGCGATGCCGCAGCTTTATTTAACTCGCCTTGCCGGCTGGTTCGCTAAACAACAGTGGGGCGCTGTGACGCATTTTGCAATTAAAGTCTTTGCGAAAAAATACAATATTGATATGAGCATTGCGCAAAAAGAACAATTCAGCGATTACGCCAGCTTCAACGAATTTTTTATTCGCCCGTTGAAACAAAGTGCCCGTCCAATCAACCAAAATAGCACCGCATTGAGCCTACCTGCCGACGGTTGCGTCAGTCAATGCGGTGCTATTGACGACAATCGTTTATTGCAAGCCAAAGGCCATTTTTTCCGCTTGGAAGATTTATTGGCGGAAGATAAAGAATTAACGGAAACATTTAAAAACGGCGAATTTATCACCACTTATCTTTCGCCGCGCGATTATCATCGCGTACATATGCCGTGCGACGGCACATTGCGCAAAATGATTTACGTGCCGGGTGATTTATTCTCTGTCAATCCGTTTTTAGCACAGCACATACCGAATCTCTTTGCGCGTAACGAGCGCGTGATCTGCGTATTTGATACCGAATTTGGCACCATGGTGCAAATCCTAGTCGGCGCCACCATTACCGCTAGCATCGGTACCGTTTGGGCGGGCGTGATTAATCCGCCACGTCATAACGAAGTGAAAACTTGGAGCTATGAAGGCGAAAATGTGATCAAATTAACGAAAGGTCAAGAAATGGGCTGGTTCCAACTCGGTTCCACGGTGATTAATTTATTCCAAGCAAACCGGGTACGGTTGGCAGATCATTTGAGCGTAGGCGAACCAGTGCGCGTGGGCGAAATTTTGGCCTATAAAACGAATTCTTAACAAAAAGGAAACATTATGAATTTTGAACAGGTGAAATTAGAAAGTCTGTCTGAAAAAGGCAGTTACGGTATCGGTTTACAAATCGGTCAACAACTACTCGACAGCCAAATGGATATTTCCGTCGAAGCGGTGGCGAAAGGCATTTCCGACGCCTTAAAGCACAATCAACCGGCATTAGAAATCAACGAGTTAATGCTTTCCGTACAACAACTTCAACAACAAGCGGCGGAAGCGCAACAAGCGCAATTCAAAGCAATTGAAGAAGCAGGTAAAGCTTTCTTAGCGGAAAATGCCAAAAAAGATGGCGTAAAAGTAACTGACAGCGGTTTACAATACGAAATCATCACTGAGGGTAACGGCGCCAAACCGGCGGCAACGGATACGGTTCGCGTACACTACGTCGGCACCTTGCCGGATGGCACCACCTTCGATAGTTCCGTAGCGCGCGGCCAGCCGGCGGAATTTCCGGTAACCGGCGTAATTCGCGGTTGGGTGGAAGCCTTACAAATGATGTCGGTAGGCTCTAAATGGAAACTCACCATCCCGCACGAGCTCGCTTACGGCGAACGTGGCGCCGGCGCTTCAATTCCGCCGTTTTCGCCGTTGGTATTTGAAGTCGAATTATTAGACATTCTGTAATTTTCCAAATTAAAAAAGCACACTTAAAAACCTCGGATGTAGCAAACGCACTAAACCATCTGAGTGAAGTAGAAGTCACAAACAGCACCGCATTGAAGTCGCCTCCAATGCGGTGCTGTTTTATGAGGTCATTTCGGCTTTGCGCAACAACATAATTTCCAAAAATCTTATTGCTTTTCACCGCACTTGTTTTTTGAATAAAACTTATTCGGCTTGCACGCCTAGATTACCGATTTTCACGCCTAACATACCAAGAGAAACAGCATCTAAATAATCACCTAAAAATTTGAATAATTCGTTTAATTCAGTAAACGAACGTTGAATTTTCACCTCATTTTCTATGCGACGCACAAATTCGTAACGAATGCCTTTTTCTTCGAAATATGCAGTGAGCGTTAAATAAACGGTTTCAAAAAAATGACTGCGCGCGCCCTCTTCGCCCGGATCGCTAATGCGTACGTTCCACGTGGTGTTAAATAAAATCTCAGTTCTGTTTGACATTTTCTACCTCTTACCGCTTTTTTACTTTAAGAAAAACCCGATTATAAAGTTTCTGTAATCAAAAAATTTATAATCGGGCTTTTCAAAAAATTTCCCTATATGTTTTGCTTTTCGTTGGTAACTGCCTTTACCTTTACGTTTTGTCTCCACACGTTGACGGAATAATTTATCGTGCAGCAGTGCCATAATTGCATTATCCTTCACCACACCGCGCGTGTGCAGATAGACAGGCTGGTTTTCAACCGCGCTTTTTGTTTTTTTGGTCATTCTTTTTCCTCAAAAAAGCCGTGAAGGGATTTTCACGGCGGGCGTATTATACGCGTAAACGTTAAAATTACAAAATCGTCAGCACGGATTCCGGCGGTCGACCGATTTTAGCTTTGTCGCCATTCACCACAATCGGCCGTTCCAATAAGGCGGAATTTTCGCTGATCGCATTTAACAAATCCGCATTGCTAAGTGTAGGATCAGATAAATTCAACGATTGATATAAATCGTCTTTTACGCGCATCATTTGACGCACCTCGGTAATGCCCAACTTTTTAGCTAAATCTTGTAATTCGGCTACGGAATAATGTTTTTGCAAATAAAGTTCGATCGTTGGCCGAACGCCTCGCATTTCTAACAACGCCAAGGTTTCACGACTTTTTGAACAGCGCGGATTATGATAAATAATAACGGACATAGAATTTCCCTTTTGTTAGCTATAACCGGGCCAGATTTTAACTTATAATGGCGCAAAACGCTCATTTAGGATTTGATTATGTTAGATATGTTAAGAAGCTGGTATGTACGCCGATTAGGCGATCCGCAAGCAATGGGATTACTGGCGATTTTGCTGTTCGGTTTTATCGCCATTTATTTTTTCGGCGATCTTATCGCACCTTTACTGATCGCCATCGTGTTAGCCTATTTGCTAGAAATACCGATTCATTTTTTAGATAGCAAAATTAAACTGCCACGCCTACTCGCCACAATCATAGTATTTGGTAGTTTTATCGGCGTAGCGACGGTTTTTTTCCTGGTTTTAGTACCGATGTTATGGAACCAAACCGTTTCCTTGCTTAGCGACCTGCCGGCGATGTTTAACAAACTCAACGAATGGTTACTTGACTTGCCTGAACATTATCCTGAACTGATTGATTATTCGATGATCGATGCCTTTTTCAACGCCGCTCGGGCAAAAATTTTAGGTTTCGGCGAATCAGCCGTGAAACTGTCCCTTGCCTCCATTATGAACTTGGTTTCATTGGGCATTTACGCGTTTCTCGTACCATTGATGATGTTCTTTATGCTCAAAGACAAACGCGAGCTTTTACAAGGCGTAAGCCGTTTTCTGCCGCGCAACCGGAATCTTGCCTTTAAAGTGTGGACGGAAATGCAACAACAAATTTCCAATTATATTCACGGTAAATTATTGGAAATTTTGATTGTGACGCTCGTCACCTACTTAATTTTCCTTATTTTCGGCTTGAATTACCCACTTTTATTAGCCTTTGCCGTAGGGCTCTCTGTATTGGTGCCATACATCGGTGCGGTGCTGGTGACGATACCTGTCGCCTTGGTGGCGCTGTTCCAGTTCGGCATTAGTCCGACATTTTGGTACATCATTATCGCCTTTGCGATCAGTCAATTGTTAGACGGCAACCTTCTGGTGCCTTATTTGTTCTCCGAAGCAGTCAATTTACATCCGTTGATTATCATCATTTCGGTTCTTATCTTCGGCGGGTTATGGGGGTTCTGGGGAGTATTTTTCGCTATTCCGTTAGCAACTTTAGTGAAAGCAGTGGTAAATGCATTGCCGCAGGATTAATTAAAAAAAGCCTGTTGAAACCGGCCGTTTTTTCATACCAAAGGCAAGCTCATCTTGCCTTATGTTTTTCAATTTCCAACACTTCCACCATATCCACGGTGCCGGCTTTAATCCGCCATTTCACGTTAAATTCATATAAACTGATGCCGTAAATCCGCTCGCTCGGTTTGCCTTGTTGATAGGCAGGACGCGGATCTTGCTCAATGACTTGGCGAATAAAACGGGCTAAGTGCGGTCGTTTGACTTCGTATTTCAGCACCGCATTGAAGGCAGGTTCAGTAAAACTGACGTTCAATTTTGCCGCCGGTTTTTCTTGTGCGAAACCGGACTGCGCAGCAGGTTCGCTGTCGGCGTAGGCAATGTACGGTTTAATATCAAAAATCGGCGTGCCATCCACCAAATCCACAGCACCCAAATGCAAAAACACTTTGCCATTGATGCATTCTACTTGGCGTAATTCCACCTTTGACAAGCCGAGCGGATTAGGGCGATGAGTGGCACGCGAGGCGAACACACCGACTCGTTGATTACCGCCTAAACGCGGCGGACGCACCGTCGCTTGCCATTTTCCCGGTTGAATGTGATCAAAATGGAAAATCAGCCAAAGATGACTAAATTGTTCCAAACCGCGCACGGCTTCAGGCGAATTATAAGGCGGCAATAATTCGACAATACCGACGCCGTCTTGCACTAAGTTAGGTTGGCGCGGTACAGAAAATTTTTCTTTGTAAGGCGTGTGGATAAGGCCGATAGGCGATAAGGTTAAATCATTCATAAACGGGGCGTTTCAGTGTAAAATGCGCGACTTATTGTAATCAAAAGTACGGTCAAAAAAAATGACAAATGAAAAATTGAAAATGTGGTGGGAAACTGCTCGTCCGAAAACCTTGCCGTTAGCCTTAGCCTCGATTTTTACCGGCTCGGCATTGGGCTATTGGGCGAATCCGCAAGGATTTAACAGCCCGGTCATGGCGTTTTGTTTACTTACTACGATTTTATTACAAGTGCTTTCCAACTTTGCCAACGACTACGGCGATCACCAAAAAGGTAGCGACACAGAGGACCGCATTGGACCGTTACGCGGCATTCAAAAAGGTGCCATTTCCGCGCAAGAGCTGAAATGGGGATTGATTTTTATGGTCATTGCCAGCTTTCTTTCCGGCAGCTTTTTAATCAGCATCGCCTATGAAAATCTTTCGGATTTATTGGCCTTTGCCGGATTGGGTATTTTAGCCATTATTGCCGCCATTACTTATACCGTCGGCGCAAAACCTTACGGTTATATGGGGCTGGGCGATATTTCCGTTCTCATGTTTTTCGGCTTACTCGGCGTGGGCGGCACTTATTATCTACAAACCCACAGTATTGACGGCTACATTATTCTGCCCGCTATCGGCTCCGGATTACTCGCCAGTGCGGTGCTAAATATCAACAACTTACGAGATATCGAACAAGACGCCCAAGCCGGTAAAAACACGTTAGCGGTACGTTTAGGTTCGCATAAAGGGCGTGTGTATCATTGTATTTTATTAACGGTTGCAGCTTTATGTTATTTAATTTTTACGCTGACCACGGCCACTTCATGGATGAATTATTTATTTGTGCTTGCATTACCGTTACTCGCCAAACACGCGATTTTTGTATACCGCAGCAAAACGCCAAACGCATTGCGTCCGATGCTTGCACAAATGTCGATGATTTCGTTATTAATCAATATGTTATTTAGTTTAGGCTTGCTTATCGGCTAAATCGGCTTATACTAATCTGAGTTAAATTTCTGAACAAACTGGGGAAAATTTATGTTTATCGATACTTCGGAACTTTGTGATCTTTATGCGGATCAAGTGGATGTGGTGGAGCCTATTTTTTCAAGTTTCGGCGGCGTAAACACGTTTTACGGTAAAGTCACCACCATTAAATGCTTTGAAAATAATGGCTTAATCGCTGAAGTATTGGAAGAAAACGGTAAGGGACGCGTGCTTGTGGTCGACGGCGGCGGTGCGGTTCGCCGTGGTTTGATAGATGCGGAATTAGCGCAACTTGCGGCGGATAACGGCTGGGAAGGTATTATTGTTTACGGTGCGGTACGCCAAATTCAACAGCTTGAAAATATTAATCTCGGTATTCACGCTCTTGCGCCGATTCCGGTGAGCGCTGATGAAAACAATATCGGCGAAAGCGATATTCCGGTTAATTTCGGCGGCGTGACATTTTTCCCGGAAGACTATATTTATGCGGATCTCACCGGCATTATTCTTTCCCAAGAACCTCTGGATTTAGAAAATTTTGATAAAGAGTAAGCAATTCAAAAGTGCGATTAGAAACAACTGCGCCTTTTATCAAAATTATGTAGCAATTACACAAAGCTAAAATGAGATCCTAAAACAGCACCGCATTGGAACGAATTTCAATGCGGTGCTGTTTTAGGAGGCTAACTCGCACTTTACTCGGATGGTTTTGTGCATTTGCTATGTAGTACCGAAATTTTTTGCACTTGATCACACTTTTGAATTTTGCCCGTTGCAAGTCAATAACATTCCTTTAACATAAATTTCGTTCATCTGAGTAGCTAATGTGGAGGAACTTATGAACGAATTATCTTCACGCAAAAACCATAAAAATAGCATTATATTCATCGCAGATATCGTGCTGTTTTTCTTTTTATTGAAGTTTTTACCTTTCGCGCCTAAAGAAAACGCCGGTTTGGCTCTGCTCGGTTTTATCGCCGTACTTTGGTTAAGTGAAGCCCTACACGTTACTATCACCGCATTACTTGTGCCATTATTGGCAATTGCACTTAATCTCGTCACCACTAAACAAGCTCTAGCTACGTTTTCCGATCCGACTATTTTCTTATTCTTCGGCGGTTTTGCTTTAGCAACCGCATTACATATGCAAAAGCTCGATAAAATGATTGCCAACAAAATTATGACTTTGGCTCAAGGTAATCTTTTGATCGCCGTAATTTATCTCTTCCTAATTACCGCTTTCCTTTCCATGTGGATGAGTAATACTGCCACCGCAGCCATGATGTTGCCACTCGCAATGGGAATTTTAAGCCGAATGGATCGTGAAAAAGAACATAATACTTACGTCTTCGTATTATTGGGGATTGCTTATAGTGCGAGTATCGGCGGTATGGGAACACTCGTTGGTAGCCCGCCAAATGCTATCGTAGCAAGTAATTTGCACCTTACATTCTCCGATTGGTTATGGTACGGACTGCCTGTTATGATCATTTTGATGCCATTAATGATCGGTACACTTTGGATTGTGTTCAAACCTAAATTAAATATGAAGTTTGAACAATCTTTTGAAAAAATCGAAATGAATCAACAACGTATTCTAACCCTTGTAATTTTTGGTTTTATTGCACTTTGTTGGATTTTCAGTGGACAAATTAATCCGTTAATTTCCGGTTTATTGGGATTACAAAAGAATATAGCCAGCTTTGATAGCGTAGTCGCATTACTTGCCGCAATTATTATCTGCTCAACCGGTGTCGCTAACTGGAAACAAATTCAAGAGAATACTGATTGGGGTGTATTAATGTTATTCGGCGGTGGTTTAACGTTAAGTGCTGTGTTAAAAGATTCCGGCGCTAGCAAAATTCTTGCTGACGGCATCGTTTTCTTAGTGCAAGACCAACATTACTACTTAATCGGCTTATTAGTAGCAACCTTTATCATTTTCTTAACCGAATTTACGTCCAACACAGCGAGTGCTGCATTATTGGTACCAATCTTTATTTCTATTGCGCAATCTTTAGGCATTCCAGAAATCGGTTTAGCCCTAATTATCGGTTTAGGCGCTTCCTGTGCCTTCATGTTACCTGTAGCGACTCCGCCAAATGCCATTGTATTCGGAACAGGCTGTGTGGAACAAAAAGAAATGGTTCGTGCTGGCTTCGTATTAAATATTGTCTGCGTGCTCGTTATTGCCACAGTAGGCTACTTCTTCTGGTTAAATTAATTATTTTTCTAAAAGAATTTTAATAAAATCCCATAAAAATATGTACTTTATCTGCATCCAATAAGTTGAAATCACAATCAACTTATTGGATGCAGATTTTTTTATGGGGAAATATTGTCCTATCCAATAAAAGCAAAATGGTGCAAGAAAGTAGGAAGAACAAACCGTGCTCATTTAATTTACTACGAAATAAAATGAGAAAATAATGTCCTGCGCTAAAATTTTACACCGTAATTTTTTCAGTCTAAAAAATTTTATTTACTAAAACCTATCATTTTCTTGGCACGTTTACTTATTACTCAGCGAAGTTTTAAAATTATATTCTAAAAATAATAAATTATTAGTTTTTTATCTTTATAGTTCCTCAGAGAAAGGAATCTTACCTCCTTTACTCAAGAATAAAATTCTATTATAAATAGCAGCCTCTATTTCCTAGTTAATTTATAAGAGAAAATTTTATGAGTGAAGTTTCAAATCCAGTAGAAAAATCCACCTGGGCAAGTAAATTTGCCGCCTTAGGGCCGGGAATTGTGATGGCATCCGCTGCCGTCGGCGGCTCACATATTATCGCCTCCACCCAAGCGGGCGCGATTTACGGTTGGGAGTTGGTGAGCATTGTTATCCTTGCCAATTTATTTAAATATCCTTTCTTCCGTTTTGGCGTGCAATACACCCTTGATACTGGTAATACCTTGCTGGAAGGGTATCGCCAAAAAGGTAAATTCTATTTGTGGTTATTTCTGATTCTGAACATTTTTGCAACCGTAATTAACACAGCGGCGGTCGGTTTATTAACCGCAGCAATTTTAACCTTCATCACTCCGATTCCATTGCCTATGCCAGTATTGAGTTCGTTGGTGATTCTTGTAACCACCGGGATTTTATTATTAGGCAAATATCGCCTGCTGGACAGCTTATCTAAAATCATCATGATCGCCTTAACCATTACAACAGTCAGCGCGGTGGTGGTTGCCCTCATGCGTAACGGCATGCAAGGTGTCGCACCAGCAGATTTTGTTGCGCCTTCGCCATGGGAATTAGCAAATTTAGCATTTTTGGTAGCATTAATGGGTTGGATGCCGGCACCAATTGAAATTTCTGCCATTAACTCCATGTGGGTGGTGGCAAAACGTCGCTTGACCAAAGTTTCCTATCAGGACGGATTGTTTGACTTTAACGTAGGGTACATCGGCACGGCTATTTTAGCAGTTGTGTTCTTAGCGCTTGGTGCTTTGGTACAATTTGGTTCACCTGAAACCGTGGAAATGGTGGGCGGTAAATATATTGCACAACTTATCAATATGTATGCCAGCACGATTGGTGAATGGGCACGCTTACTGATTGCCGTGATTGCATTTATGTGTATGTTTGGCACCACAATTACCGTTATCGACGGCTATTCCCGTACCAACGTTGAATCCTTGCGTTTATTGCTCGGCAAACATGAGAGTTCGGTGAGAACCTTAAATATCGCGATGGTTTTGGCGGCATTATCCGGTTTGGCAATTATTTTCTACTTTAATAACGCCGTTGGCCCGATGTTAAAATTCGCGATGATCGCTTCCTTTGTTTCCGCACCAGTTTTCGCTTGGTTAAATTTATCCTTAACTATGAAAGCCAAACACAGCGTGAAAGGCGGATTATTGTGGTTATCCTTTATTGGCTTATTCTATTTAACCGCATTTGCTGCCTTATTTATTGCGCAACAAGCAGGTTGGTTAAGCTAAAAACGTCACCTAAATCGACCGCACTTTGAGATCCATTTTCAAAGTGCGGTTGTTTTTTATAGCATTTTATTAGCGAAAAATTTCCTAAATAAAGCAGGTATCTGGGTGAAATATAAAAATAATCAATCTGTACTGGTCGTTATTTATGCTCAAAATAGCGGTAGAGTTTTGATGCTTCAACGCCGTGATGATACCGATTTTTGGCAATCGGTCACCGGTTCCCTTGAACTCGGTGAGACACCAAAAGAAACTGCAATGCGTGAAGTTTGGGAAGAAGTGCGGTTAAAAATTTCGGAAAATTCGACCGAACTTTTTGATTGTAATAAAAGCGTAGAATTTGAAATTTTTCCGCATTTCCGTTATAAATACGCACCGAATGTGACCCATTGCCGAGAGCATTGGTTTCTGTTGTCGGTAGAACAGGAATTTATTCCTGAGTTAACCGAACATCTCGCTTTTCAATGGGTTTCGCCAACACAAGCAATTAAAATCACGAAATCCCCAAATAACGCAGAAGCGATAAGAAAATATTTACTCGATTTAACAAAATAGAAGGAAACAATATGGCAGGCCATAGTAAGTGGGCAAATATTAAACACCGCAAAGCAGCGCAAGATGCGCAACGCGGCAAAATTTTTACTAAATTAATTCGCGAATTAGTGACCGCAGCAAAAATCGGTGGCGGCGATGTCGGTTCTAACCCACGTTTACGTGCGGCGGTGGATAAAGCCTTAAGCAACAATATGACCCGCGATACGATCAATCGTGCTATTGAGCGCGGTGTGGGCGGCGGCGATGACACCAATATGGAAACCAAAATCTATGAAGGTTACGGCCCAGGCGGCACGGCAGTAATGGTGGAATGCTTAAGCGATAACGCCAACCGTACAATTTCCCAAGTACGCCCGAGTTTCACTAAATGTGGCGGTAACTTAGGAACAGAAGGTTCTGTTGGTTATTTATTCAGCAAAAAAGGGTTAATTTTAGTAAACCAGGCGGATGAAGACGCGCTAATGGAAGCTGCAATTGAAGCCGGAGCAGATGATGTTCAGCCGCAAGATGATGGTTCATTTGAAATTTATACCGCATGGGAAGAATTAGGTTCCGTACGCGATGGCATTGAAGCTGCGGGATTTAAAGTGCAAGAAGCGGAAGTAACGATGATTCCGTCAACTACTGTGGATCTTGATCTTGAAACCGCACCGAAACTGCTTCGTTTAATTGATATGTTGGAAGACTGTGATGACGTGCAAAATGTCTATCACAACGGTGAAATTAGCGATGAAGTCGCTGCACAACTGTAATTATGTAATAAATGGGTAGGAAAGCTACCCATTTTTATTTAAAACCATGAACATTATTTTAGGCATTGACCCCGGTTCCCGTGTGACTGGTTATGGTGTGATTCAGCAGAATAGACGGCAGTTGGAATATCTTGGTAGTGGCACAATTCGCACCCAAGTAGAAGATTTGCCGACCCGCTTAAAACGAATTTATGCAGGCGTAACAGAAATTATTACGCAATTTCAACCGAATATGTTTGCCATTGAGCAGGTTTTCATGGCAAAAAATGCCGACTCAGCATTAAAGTTGGGACAAGCGCGTGGTACGGCGATAGTCGCGGCGGTGAATCATGATTTACCGGTGTTCGAATATGCGGCGCGCTTGGTGAAGCAAACTGTAGTCGGTATCGGTTCAGCAGATAAAGTTCAGGTACAGGAAATGGTCACCCGCATTCTTAAACTCTCCGACAAGCCGCAAGTCGACGCAGCCGATGCCTTGGCAATCGCCATTACCCACGCCCATTCCATACAACATTCTTTTCACGTTGCCGGTGCGGCAAGTCAACATAAAACACAGGAAAAATCGGCTACACTTTTGCAAACTCGATACAGTCGAGGTCGCTTCCGTTTAAAAATTTAACTGGATGTTCGTCCAGTTTTATTTTATTCTATGCAAAAATTTTTGCTTATGGATCGATTATGATTGGCCGTTTAAAAGGCATTCTGTTAGAAAAACTCCCTCCTGAAATTTTACTCGACGTACAAGGCGTGGGCTATGAGCTACTATTGCCGATGACGAGTTTCTATAATCTGCCTGAAACTGGGCAAGAAACCACTTTATTTACTCATCTTGTAGTGCGTGAAGATGCCCATTTGCTATTTGGGTTTGCGCAAAAAACCGACCGCACTTTATTCCGCGAACTGATCAAAACCAACGGCGTCGGACCAAAACTGGCGTTAGCAATTTTGTCTGCCATGTCGGTGGAACAATTCACTTATGCGATTGAACACGAAGAATTGTCGAAATTAATTAAAATTCCCGGAGTAGGCAAGAAAACGGCAGAACGTTTATTAGTAGAATTAAAAGGCAAATTTAAAGGCTTGATACAAAACGACTTCTTCGTGGAAAACAGCCATATTTCAACATCGCTGACAGCACCGCATTCGGAAAGCGCAGCCGAAGAAGCAGTAGCCGCATTAATCGCGCTCGGTTATAAACCGACGGAGGCGGAAAAAATGGTAAAACGCGTGACGAAACCGGAATTAAGTCGTGAGCAATTAATTCGCGAAGCCTTAAAAACGGCTTTGTAATAGGATAGCTTAATGATTGAAGTAGACAGAATTATTAGCGGCCAAGCGAAGCTTGATGAAGACGTAATTGATCGCGCTATTCGCCCAAAATTGTTGGCAGATTATGTAGGGCAGCCACAGGTGTGCGAACAAATGGAGATTTTCATTAAAGCGGCAAAATTGCGTCAAGACGCGTTGGATCATTTGTTGATTTTCGGCCCACCGGGATTAGGGAAAACGACGTTGGCGAATATTGTTGCTAATGAAATGGGCGTGAATATTCGCACCACATCCGGGCCGGTATTGGAAAAAGCGGGCGATTTGGCGGCGATGTTAACTAATCTTGAGCCGCACGATGTATTGTTTATTGATGAAATTCACCGCCTTTCGCCGGCAATTGAAGAAGTGCTTTATCCGGCGATGGAGGATTATCAGCTGGATATTATGATCGGCGAAGGGCCGGCCGCACGCTCCATTAAATTAGATTTGCCGCCGTTCACTCTTGTCGGTGCAACGACACGAGCCGGCTCGTTAACCTCACCGCTACGTGATCGTTTCGGTATCGTACAGCGCTTAGAATTTTACTCCAAGGAAGATTTAACCTCTATTGTGGCAAGAAGTGCAGCCTGTTTAAATCTGCAATTAGAACCTCAAGCGGCATTTGAAATTGCGCGTCGTTCTCGCGGTACACCGCGCATTGCTAATCGCTTACTGCGTCGCGTACGTGATTATGCAGATGTAAAAAATAATGGAATTATTTCATATACTCTATCCAAACAAGCGCTTTTGATGCTAGATGTGGATGATGCAGGGTTTGATTATTTAGACCGTAAATTACTGACCGCGCTACTTGAGCGCTTTGACGGCGGACCGGTAGGGCTGGATAATCTTGCAGCGGCAATCGGTGAAGAACGCGATACTATTGAAGATGTGTTGGAGCCTTATCTCATCCAACAAGGTTTTTTACAGCGTACACCGAGAGGACGCATTGCGACTTCGCAAACTTACCGTCATTTCGGTTTGCAAAAACTTACCGAAAATTCCGTGTAATCGCTTAACAGTTATTGTTTCATTATCCTTGATAAGAACAGGGTTCAAATAGTAGGTAAAAATGTTAAAACGTAAAACTTTTTTAAAGAAAATGAAATCACGCGATATTTCATCATCACGCAATTTGCGTTTAAGACGCCTAAAACACCACAAACAAAAATTATTTGCACGCCACGAATTACAATTCGTGGTACAAGATATTTGCTGTTAAAGAAAAACCCCGATATACATCGGGGTTCTTTCCGCTTTTATTTTGCTGTCGGTACAACAAGTTCCGGTTCTGCCGGTTTCTTAACGCTACCGAACTGTTTGTCTTTGTTCGCGTCAATAATTTGTTGAGTTTGCTTTGCAAGCGTTTCTAAACCCATCTTTTGGTAAGCGTCACGCATTAAGAATAAACCTTCATAAGTGGCTTGCGCATCGGGATATTGTTGCAGCATTCCTACTACACGGTTTGCCACAGCAACGTCTGCATTACGTTTGGCATAAAACTTTGCAATATCTAATTCATGACGTGCTAAAGAATCTTTGATATAAGCCATACGCGCTAGCGCGTCTTGCGAATACGGACTATTTGGAAAGGCTCGTACAAGACTTTGGAAATTCGCGAATGCGGTCTTCAGCGAGCTAGTCTCACGGGTTGCGCGATCGATACCGAAGAAATCTTGAATCGGATTATCCGCTGTCGCCGAATTCGTTAAACCCGCCATATATACCGCATAATCACGGTTTGGACTTTGCGGAAATTGATTTAAAAATTTATCGACAGTCACTAATACCGCTGTGTAATCTTGCGATTTATAATTCGCATAAATTAAGTCTAGCATTGCTTGCTCTTGATAAGTACTGCCAGGAAAACGCTCCGTAGCCGCATTCAAATAACGAATCGCTTCCGAATATCCTCCTTCTTGCAATGCGTTTGCGCCTTTGTTATAAAGTTCCTCTACCGAAGAATCTTCCACACTTTTATTGGCGCTTGAACATCCGACAATAAACACAGCCATCGCAAACACCACCAAAGATTTTATTTTACGCATTGTTTTTTCCTTAATTTTTACGAAAACTAATAAATAAGATACAATTGGCCGCCATTTTATAGAACATTGGAAAATAAGCCAACTTTTTCAAGTTATTGAGATAGATTTTATGCCGCAAATTACCCTTTCTGCTGAAGTTCAGCCCGGACAAATAGGGCAGCGATTAGACCAAGCTCTCGCCGAGTTGTTCCCCGAATATTCCCGTTCGCGTCTAAAAACCTGGATTGAAGCGGAACTTGTGAAAATAAATGGGCGCGTTGCTAATCTACCGCGCGAAAAAGTCCTCGGCGAGGAACAAATCGAAATCACTGTAGAAGTAGAAGATGAAACGCGTTTTGCACCTGAAAATATTCCGCTCAATATCGTTTACGAAGACGACGATATTTTAGTCATTAATAAACCGAAAGATCTGGTGGTACATCCAGGCGCCGGCAACCCAACCGGCACCGTACTAAATGCCTTGCTCTATCATTATCCGCCAATCGCGGAAGTTCCACGTGCAGGCATCGTGCATCGCTTAGACAAAGACACCACCGGTTTAATGGTGGTAGCGAAAACTATTCCGGCACAAACAAAATTAGTGCGCGAACTGCAAAAACGCAAAATCACCCGCGAATATGAAGCTGTGGCATCCGGCATTATGACGAAAGGCGGCACAGTAGAGCAGCCGATGGCGCGCCATCCTACCAAACGTACACTGATGGCGGTACATCCGATGGGCAAACCAGCGATCACTCACTATCGCATTATGGAAAATTACCGCAACTACACACGTTTACGCTTACGTTTAGAAACCGGTCGAACCCATCAAATTCGTGTACATATGGCGCATATTGCCCATCCCTTATTAGGCGACCAAACTTACGGTGGACGCCCGCGCCCGCCGAAAAATGCCGACGAACAATTTATGGAAGTGTTGCGCAATTTCAAACGCCAAGCGCTACATGCCGTAATGTTGCGTTTAGCGCACCCCATCAGCGGAGAAATGATGGAATGGTACGCGCCGTTGCCGGAGGATTTTGTCGAATTGCTGAACGCATTAAAAACCGACTATATCAAACACAAAAGCGAATTGGATTATTAATATGCGCGCAGTTTTTCCAAATTGGCCGGCGCCGGCCAATATCCAAGCCTTCACCACCACGCGCGTAGGCGGTGTCAGTGCGGTGCCATTCGACAGTTTCAATCTCGGCGATCACGTAGGCGATGAAGGAAACGCGGTAAAAACCAATCGCGCTTTGCTGGTAGAAAAATTCAATCTCCCGCAAACACCACTATTTTTAACTCAAACCCACAGTACGCGAGTAATTCAACTGCCCTATTTCGGCAACAATTTGGCAGCCGATGCGACGTATACCAATCGACCAAACCAAGTTTGCGTTGTAATGAGCGCCGATTGCCTGCCGGTGCTCTTCACCAATAAACAAGGCACCGAAGTTGCTGCTGCTCATGCAGGCTGGCGAGGATTATGCGACGGCATATTGGAAGAAACGGTGAAATGCTTCCGAGCGCCAACACAAGATATTATTGCCTGGCTCGGCCCTGCTATAGGACCGACCGCATTCCAAGTGGAACGCAATGTCGTCGAACAGTTTGCGGCCTTCGATCTCTCATCCAGCACCGCATTCAAGCCTGACCCGACACAAGAAGGCAAATATCTAGGCAACCTATACCAAATCGCCGAACAACGCCTCAATAAACTCGGCATCCGCGAAATCTTTGGTGGCCATCACTGCACCGTCAATGAAAAAGAACTGTTTTTTTCTTATCGAAGAGAAGGGAAAACAGGAAGAATGGCGAGCGTTATTTGGTTTAAGCCGTAAACTCAGTATTAATTTACATGGCTTAGCCATTGATGTAGACGAAAATTCGCAAAGGACGATTTCTAGCTAGGTCGTCCCCTTCAAGAATTCGCCGAAACAGTCGATTTTACCGCTTAGCTAATTCACTGCTTCCAATGCGGTGCTGTTTTGACACTGCGATAATAACGCCGAACGCAATACTAAACAGCATATTTGCAAATATTATTGGCTAAATTTCTTGTTATTTTAGTGAAATAATCTTCGCTGTTTTTGGCTTTTTTTAATCTGTGCAATAAACATCAACGTCAATACCATCACATACACCGCAAAAATAAATACCAACCATTGCACCATACTAATACCAAACAACGACCATTGACTGTCGTTACAACTGCCTGTAGGAGCAAAAATACTCGGAAGCCATTTGTGCAGCGGCATCATTTCCGGAAAGTCCGGAACAACTTCACATTGCTTCCACGGCGCCGGATTCATTTGTAAATCAAGATGGCGAACACTAATAAGCAACCCTTTTACTGCGCTAAATAGCGCAAGCAGCAACGCGATTAAGCGCATAAAAAGAGCACTTGGCGCAAAAATACCGATAATGCCCGCAATAAATAAACCGGCTACGGCTAAACGTTCGTACACACAGAGCACGCAAGGTTGCAAGCCCATGCCGTATTGAAAATAAAGCGCGGTTAATTCTAGCGCTAAACTTGAACATGCCAGTAAAAACCAAGCGGAACGTTTTTCTGAAAATTGTTTAAATAATGCGAGCATTTTTTCTCCTTAGATCGGCAAAATTAGGCCTAAATTCGCAAACCAAACGGTAGCCGACGGTAAAATAAATTCGATGGCAAATAAACCGACCAAAGATAATACAAGCGTATAAGGTAAGGCCATATAAACCATTCTACCGTAAGAAAGGCGGATTAACGGTGCAAGGGAAGAAGTCAGCAAGAATAAGAACGCCGCTTGGCCGTTTGGAGTCGCCACGGACGGCAAATTTGTACCGGTATTGATGGCAACGGAAAGCAATTCGAATTGATGCGATGCAATTACGCCGTTGGTTAATGCGTTTTTGGCTTCGTTAATGTAAACCGTCGCCACGAATACGTTATCGGAAATAGCTGATAACAAACCGTTAAATATATAGAATAACACGAGCTGTGCGCTTTCACTGGCGGATAAGACATAATGAATAATCGGCGCAAATAACTTTTGGTCGATAATAACTGCCACTACCGTAAAAAACACCACAAGTAATGCGGTGAACGGCAAGGATTCCTGGAAAGCTTTACCAATGGTATGTTCATCTGTTACGCCAGTGAATGCGGTGGCCAGAATAATAACACTTAAACCGATTAAGCCGACGGCGGCTAAGTGGAAGGCCAAACCTAAAATCAACCAAACCGCAATTAATATTTGAATGCCTAATTTAAGCTTGTCTTGTTTGGACATTTTGGCGGAATTGGCGTGGTCTAAATCTGCCAAGATTTTCCAAACGTCTTCAGGTAATTCTTCGCCATAACCGAAAATTTTAAATTTTTCGGTTAAGTAACAAGTCAGCAAACCACAAATAAACACAGGAATCGTCACCGGTGCCATACGGAAAAAGAACTCGATGAAATTCCATTTAGCTTGCTCGGCGATAATTAAGTTTTGCGGTTCGCCAACCATCGTCATCACACCACCCAATGCGGTGCCCACACCGGCATGCATCATTAAGCTGCGCAAGAAGGCCCGGAATTTTTCAAGGGTTTCATGGTTATTGCCGATTTTATTATCATCGGCAATATCTACCGCATCTTTTAATGTGTGACCGGACGCCACTTTGTGATACACGCCGTAAAAGCCCATCGCTACGCTGATAATAACTGCAACCACAGTTAATGCGTCAAGAAACGCGGATAAAAATGCCGCGCTGAAACAAAATGCCAAAGAAAGCGCAATTTTTGAACGAATTTTAACAAGCAATTTGGTGAACACGAAAAGTAACAGTTGCTTCATAAAGAAAATTCCCGCCACCATAAACATTAAAAGCAGAATTACTTCAAAATTCGCCATAATTTCTGCTTTCACGTGCGTAGGGCTTGTCATATCAATAACGATGGCTTCAACTGCAAGTAAACCGCCCGGTTGTAACGGATAGCATTTTAATGCCATGGCAAGGGTGAAAATGAATTCGGCGACCAAAAGCCAACCGGCCAGAAAGGGACTTACAAAAAAGAAAATAATAGGGTTAATAATCAGAAAAGACACGATCGCAAGTTTATACCAATCCGGGCTCGCGCCAAGAAAGTTTTTCATAAATGCTTGTGTGTAAGTCATAAGTTACTCCTGTTTTTTTATTGTGCTCTCATTGTAATATAGAGAGCTTTAAAGGATAATACCGAAGATAAAGATTTACTATATAAATCGCTCTTTTTTGATCTTGTTAGACCTTCTCGCTACGGTTTATTCGTTATTTTTTATTATGAATAATATGGAAAGTACCATTTTAAAAGCACAAAGTCCTGCCGCACTGGCCGAAGAATATATCGTTAAAAGTATTTGGGATAATGTGTTTCCGGCAGGTACTCATTTACCTTCCGAGCGTGATCTTGCCGATAAAATCGGAGTGACTCGAACCACCTTGCGTGAAGTATTACAGCGTTTAGCACGCGACGGTTGGTTGACGATTCAACACGGTAAACCGACAAAAATAAATAATATTTGGGATACCGCAAGCCCGAGTATTATTGAAACCTTAATTACGCTCGATCAAAATTCCGCACCGCTGATTATTGACAACATGTTATCGTTGCGCAGCAAAATGTCGGAATCCTATATTTATGAAGCAGTGAAAAATTCGCCTCAGCAATCGGCAATGTTATTTCATGATTTAAACGAACTGAAAAATACGGCGAAAGATTACACCGAATTTGATTATCGTCTGTTTCGTCAATTTACCGTGGTCGCCAATAAACCCTTTTACCGCTTAATTTTCAATAGCCTGCAAGGGGTTTATCAACGTATCGGTTTATTATTTTTCAAAGAGCAAAAACACCGCGAATTAGCCAGACAATTCTATCTGGAAATGCAACAAATTTGTCAAACAGGCAACGCCAATGCGGTGGTGGAATGCATTCGTAAACATAATGCGCGTTCGGCGACCTATTGGCATTCGATTCTAGAACGTTTACCGCAGAATCTTTCCGATTAATTCCATCGCCCAAATACAATTGCAATCAATACTGTTTTAAGTGGCCTGAAATTAAAATATCGTAAAGAATATCAACGATACGTCCTCAATTTTCTTATTAACCCATTTATGCACGCGCTTGAAATCAGAAATCTCATCAAAACTTATACTGCCGGTATCCAGGCAGTAAAAGGCATTGATCTCACCGTCGAACAAGGGGATTTTTATGCTTTACTCGGCCACAACGGCGCCGGAAAATCGACCATTATCGGCATTGTCAGCTCATTGGTGAACAAAACCTCCGGTTCGGTGAAAGTGTTCGGCTATGATTTAGACACGCAAAAAGCCCGACTAAAACAACAAATCGGCTTAGTACCGCAAGAGTTTAACTTCAACCAATTTGAAAAAGTCATTAATGTGCTCACTCAACAAGCGGGTTTTTACGGCGTTCCGTTGAAAGAAGCCCACCAACGTGCAGAAATATGGTTACAAAAACTCGATTTGTGGAAAAAACGTACCCATCTTATCCGCGAGCTTTCCGGCGGAATGAAACGCCGAGTAATGATCGCCCGCGCATTAATGCATGACCCTAAGTTATTGATTCTAGACGAACCGACCGCCGGCGTGGATATCGAATTACGCCGATCTTTGTGGAATTTTTTACGTGAACTTAACGCACAAGGCACTACGATCATTTTAACCACCCATTATCTTGAGGAAGCGGAAAATCTCTGCCGTAATATCGGCATTATTCGACAGGGGAAATTAATCGAAAACACCTCAATGAAAGCATTATTGGCGAAGCTGGAAACGGAAGTTTTTATGCTAGATTTGCAAAATATCGCACGAAATACCGAATTTCATATCGACAATTACCCGTACCAATGGCTGGATGAAAACACGCTCGAAGTGGAAGTCAAACGCTCGCAAGGGCTCACCAACTTATTCACGCAACTCACCGCACAAAATATAGAAGTGTTGAGTATGCGAAATAAATCCAATCGTCTGGAAGAACTTTTCCTTAGAATAGCAAATTAATATGAATTTAATCGGATTCCTCACATTGGCCATTAAAGAATCCAAACGCGTGATTCGCATTTGGAAGCAAACTCTGGTGCCACCTGTGATCACTACTACACTTTACTTCTTGATTTTCGGGCAACTTATCGGTGCTCGTATCGGCGATATGCAGGGCGTAAGCTATATGCGATTTATCGCGCCAGGATTAATGATGATGACGGCGATCAGTGCATCTTACGTCAACACCGCATCGTCTTTTTTCTTGAGTAAATTCAATAAGACTTATGAGGAATTATTAGTATCGCCGCTTTCAAGCCATAACATCATTTGCGGCTATATCACCGGCAGCGTCTTACGGGGCGTATTGTCCGCCACTTTAGTGACATTGGTAACACTATTTTTCATTACGTTGAACGTTCATTCTTGGTGGATGATCTTTAGTACGTTGTTTCTCACCACAATGACTTTTTCGCTTGGCGGATTAATTAACGCAATTTTTGCAAAAAACTTCGACGATGTGGGGCTTATCCCGACTTTCGTACTCACTCCGCTCACTTACTTAGGCGGCGTGTTTTATTCGATTTCGCTATTGCCGGATTTTTGGCAGTTGGTATCGAAATTTAACCCAATTGTTTATATGATTAGCGGCTTTCGTTACGGCTTTTTAGGTATCAGCGATGTGCCGATTTACTGTTCGTTTCTCGTCTTAGGTTCGCTAGTGATCGGCTTATATTGGCTCGCTTACGTCTTAATCGAAAAAGGCGTCGGCTTACGCGCCTAAATAAAAACTATCAAAGATTAAGCGTAATCACCTGCACGATTACTCGTAATTATGTAGCAATGCACAAAACCATTTGAATTAAGCATGAGTTTACATCAAACGACAGCACCGCATTGAAAGCAGCTCCAATGCGGTGCTATTTTGCAAGGGTAATTTTAGCGTTGTGCAACTGCTACATAATTTCGCGATTACTTACGATGTCGCTATTATTGGTCAAACCTGCCGTCAAAATCCTTTGGATTTTGTTAGCCTACTTTAAATGAAGACAAAACAGATTATGCGTATACCTCGAATTTATCACCCTGAATCACTTGAAAATCAAACCCAATGCCGACTTTCTGATGACGCTGCAAACCATGTTGGGCGTGTACTGCGTATGAGCGAAGGCGAACAAATCGAGCTTTTTGACGGCAGTAATCACATTTATCCGGCACGCATTACGGAAGCAGGCAAAAAAATTGTGAAAGCAGAAATTTTAGGGCGTGAATTCGTCGACAAAGAATCAAACTTGAAGATCCATTTAGGCCAAGTGATTTCGCGCGGTGATCGGATGGAATTTACCGTTCAGAAATCCGTCGAACTCGGCGTAAATGTGATTACACCGTTGTGGTCAGAACGTTGCGGTGTGAAGTTAGAAACCGAACGCATGGATAAAAAAATTCAACAATGGCAAAAAATCGCTATCGCTGCTTGCGAACAATGCGGTCGCAATGCGGTGCCGAAAATACGTCCTATAATGAAATTGCAAGATTGGTGCGCAGAAAATGACGGCGCGCTGAAGTTGAATTTACATCCGCGCGCCCAATATTCCATTAAGACTTTGCCGAAAATTCCGCCCGAAGGCGTACGTTTGTTAATCGGATCAGAAGGTGGCTTATCGCCACAAGAAATTGCACAAACAGAACGGCAGGGGTTTGTCGAAATATTATTAGGAAAGCGTGTGTTACGCACGGAAACCGCCTCGCTGGCGGCAATCAGCGCATTACAAATTTATTTTGGAGACTTAGGCGAATGATGGATTTACAAGGACAATTTCTTATCGCAATGCCGCATTTAGACGATTATTTTCATCGCACTGTGGTTTTTATTTGCGAGCATAATGAGCAAGGATCAATGGGCATCGTAATTAATCAACCAACGGATTTAAGCATTGCTGAACTGTATTCTAAACTTAATTTTATGATGAAAAACGATCGCACTTTTGATGATGCGATGGTGGTTGCCGGCGGTCCGGTGCATATGGAACGCGGTTTTATCGTACATAAGAAAACCGCCAACGATTTTCAGCATAGTTACAAAATCACTGATGAACTTTCGCTGACTACTTCCGCCGATGTAGTAGATACGTTCGGTTCACTGCAGGCACCAGAAAAATATTTAGTGGCGCTTGGCTGCTCGAGCTGGGGAGCGGGCCAGTTGGAACAAGAAATCATGGATAATACATGGTTAGTAGTACCGTCCGATGAAAGCATTTTGTTCGACGCGCCTTATGAAGAACGCTATCTCGCGGCAAGCCAGTTACTCGGCATTAATTCGCACAATTTTGCCTGTGCGCAAGTGGGACATAGCTGATGAGCACCGCATTGGCTTTCGATTTCGGCACAAAAAGTATCGGTTGTGCCGTCGGACAAAATATTACTTGCACAGCACAAGCCTTACCTGCATTTAAAGCACAGGACGGTATTCCAAATTGGAACGAAATTGAAAAATGTCTGAAAGAATGGAAACCAAAGATCGTCGTTGTGGGGTTACCGCTTAATATGGATGGCTCGGAACAAGAGCTCACCTTACGCGCTCGCAAATTTGGCAATCGTTTGAACGGGCGTTTCGGCATAAAAGTGGCGTTTCAAGATGAACGCTTGACCACTACTCAAGCCCGTAGCGAAATTTTTGAGCGCAGCGGTTTTCGCGCATTAAAAAAAGGCAAAGTGGACAGCATTTCCGCGTGTTTAATTTTGGAGAGTTGGTTTGAGGAGAACGGTTTTGATTGAATTGAGTTAAGGTCGGAAGAAAAACTCAATCCGTTTTTTAAATCTTGGGTCGTTCTGAAATTTTGTTAAAACGACCCTTTCTACTGGCCCAAAAGAAAAGGCCACTTGACTAAGCTGCCTTGCGATTGCCAAGGGTACCGTCATCAATTATTTCTTTCGCGACGCCAATCACTTCTGCGATTTTATCGCCCTCTTTAAAGAACACAAAACCGCCATTTTCCATTTTCGTCCAAGGTTCGTCTTTGGTGAGCGGAAAGGTGGTGATAATAGTGACTTTGTCGCCATCTTTAGCATAATCATTGAAATCGATCACGCCGTCATCGTCAATGCGGTGCGCCTTACCGAAAGGGGCTTTGCGTACCAGATAGTGCAAATTAGTAGAACAGTGAGCAATCATCCATTCGCCGTTAGACAAAATGAAATTAAACGTACCATGAGCAGCAAGTTCTTTACTCACTTCTTGAATCGCTTGAAAAATTTGCATTTCCGTCGGTTTTTTCTTAAAACGGCTTTTTAAGAATTCCGCCATATAACAAAATGCAGCCTCGGAATCTGTTGAACCGATCGGTTGACAAAAACTTTCCGACATATTCGGTAAATCTTTTAAGTTACCATTATGTGCGAATACCCAGTTTTCTCCCCAAATTTCACGGATAAACGGATGAGTATTTTCAATATTGACTGCGCCTTGTGTCGCTTTGCGAATATGGGCTATTACGTTGAGTGACTTAATTTTATATTGTTTTACACAATCGGCGATAGGTGAAAGTGAAGCAGGACGATTATCGCGAAAAATCCGCACGCCACGACCTTCAAAAAAAGCGATACCGAAACCATCGGAATGACAATCCGTTAAGCCGGCACGGCGACGAAAGCCTTCAAAAGAAAACACGATATCTGTCGGCGTATTACAATTCATACCGAGCAATTGACACATAAAATCCTTCTAAACGTAGTTCGTTTTATACCCCTATAAGATGTGTTGATTTAACACCATTACAAGAAGGATTTCAAGAAAAGTACAATACATTTTTTAGATGAAAATATTACATAAAATGGCATATCGTTATTTAGCAAAGAGTCTTTTCATTATTAACCCTAAATAACGTCATTATTGGGTAAATTATAGATGGAAAAAAGCCGCTAAATTTCTTTAGCGGCTTTTTAGAATTTGGCTCCTCCTGCGGGACTCGAACCTGCGACATATGGATTAACAGTCCACCGTTCTACCGACTGAACTAAGGAGGAATTGGTGCCTCGAGGCGGAATCGAACCACCGACACGGGGATTTTCAATCCCCTGCTCTACCGACTGAGCTATCGAGGCGTTACCGGCTACTGCCGAACAACGGGGCGTATTAAACTATTTTTTGTCGATTCGGTCAATAACTAAATGCAAAAAAATGAAAAAAAAACAACATATTTGAACAGTTAATCAACAATATGTTGATAAAAACGACAAAAATACTAAATGTAGTAAAATAGCCCGTATTTTACGGTTGACAAAAAGCGGCGTAATGCCGCTGTTTCTTTTTACCGGGTTATAACCGACAATTTGATAGTATCGGTTTGTCGTCGCCTTCAACTAATGTTGCCGTATCACCTTTAGTTAATAGTTCATAAGTGTAATTACTGCTTAACGCCTTATAAATCGCGCCTGAAGCGGATTTCACTTGTTTTAACGGCACCATTTCATCCATTTGATTAATAATCGCGTAAGATTGCTTACCTGAATTGACATAAACCACTTCCAACGTTTTGTTATCGTCACAAGTATAAACATAACGCCCGATATCTCTGTTCAACTGCGCTGCTTGTACATTTACTGAAGCCAATAAAACCGTACCGGCGACAGCTAAAAAAGTTTGCTTGATTTTCATAATACTCTCCTATGGTGAATCATCAATGCGAAGGGTTAGATAAGTTTGACAAAAAATAGTTCGCCAATGAAATAAAAACTATATTGATGTGTACTATAACAGATATGCCATTGAGCACCGCATTGAAGGCCCGTCAATGGCGAAAGTAGAAGAACCCACAAAGCAACAAGGCCGACCAAAATAAGCCGCTTAGCACCACAGCGAGTTTGAACGCGAAATGTTTGGTTTTGTGATGGAAACGTTGCATACCACCATAAACGCCGGCAAAACCGCCGGAAAGACAGAAAAGGAAAAAGGTATTTTCAGGAACACGCCAGCCATGGCGTACTGCGCGAATTTTGTCTTTTCGCATTAAAAAATAAGCGGTGATATTCACCGCCACTAACCATGTAATCAACACCAAGAAATAAATCATTGCGGGTAAACCGGCAAACGCTTACAAATCGCTAAGACTTTTTCTTTGGTTGCCGTAATCACTTGCGCCTCGTTTTCTTTGCCGATGGCGTCTAACACGTCGCACATCCAGCCGGCCAATTCACGACAATCTTGCTCGTTAAAGCCACGACGGGTAACGGAAGGTGTACCAACTCGGATACCGGAAGTAATAAACGGTTTTTGCGGATCGTTCGGTACGGAGTTTTTGTTCACAGTAATATTCGCTTTGCCTAATGCGGCATCAGCGGCTTTACCGGTTAAACCGTGGCTGACTAAATCCACTAAGAACAGGTGATTTTCCGTGCCGTTGGATACCACTTTATAACCGCGTTGTTTAAATACGTCTACCATGGCTTTAGCATTTTTTAACACGTTTTGCTGATACACTTTGTATTCCGGCTCCAAGGCTTCTTTAAAGCACACCGCCTTCGCCGCAATAATATGTACCAACGGACCGCCCTGCCCAGCCGGGAAAACGGCGCTGTTAAGTTTTTTATAGATTTCTTCATCACCGCAAGACGAAAGAATCAAGCCGCCACGTGGTCCTCCCAAAGTTTTGTGGGTCGTTGTCGTTACCACGTGAGCATGTGGCAATGGGTTCGGATAAATCCCGGCAGCGATCAAACCTGCAACGTGCGCCATATCCACAAATAAATATGCGCCCACTTCATCGGCAATTTCACGCATTTTTTTCCAATCTACTACTTGAGAATATGCGGAGAACCCCCCGACAATCATTTTCGGTTTTATGTCGTGCGCTTGTTTGCGTAATGCATCGTAATCAATCAGACCTTCATCGGTAATGCCGTATTGTTCCGCGTGATAAATCTTACCGGAGAAACTCACGGACGCACCGTGGGTCAAATGGCCACCGTGCGCCAAACTCATGCCTAGAATGGTATCGCCTGGGTTGAGTAACGCCATATAAACCGCCGCATTGGCCTGCGAACCTGAGTGCGGTTGTACGTTCACATAGTCCGCGCCGAATAATTCTTTCGCGCGATCAATGGCAAGCTGTTCCACAATATCTGCGTATTCACAACCGCCGTAATAACGTTTACCCGGATAACCTTCCGCATATTTGTTGGTGAATTGGGAACCTTGCGCTTCCATCACGCGCGGACTAGCATAGTTTTCAGAGGCGATTAATTCGATATGTTCTTCCTGACGACGATTTTCATTTTGAATGGCTTGCCATAACACGGGATCGTAGTCGGCAATAGTCATATTTTTTGTAAACATTCTGTTCTCCTGTGGGTAATATAATTAAGGTCGTATAGTGTAATCATTTATTCGATGAACTTTAACTCATATTTTTTCATTGGATTAATGAAATAAACTCATATGTAAAGCTCAATTATTTTTTCTGCTCACGCGCCACCGCACGATAACCGATATCACGGCGATAAAAACGTCCGTTCCAATGAATTTGTTCGGCAAGTTTCAGGGCTTTTTGTTGCGCGTCGAATACGCTCTCGCCTAATGCGGTAACACATAACACACGCCCACCGTTGGTGAGCAATTTGCCATCTTTGGCTGCCACGCCAGCTAAGAAAACTTTTTCACTTTCAACTGCACTTTGTGGAAGCCCTGTGATTTCGTCACCTTTGCGATAATCACCCGGATAGCCTTCTGCCGCCAGCACAATACCTAAGGACGCTTTCGGATTCCATTGCGATTTCACTTCATCCAATTTGCCATCACAGGCTTTGAGGCAAAGTTCCACAAGATCGGACTCCAAGCGCAGCATGATCGGCTGGGTTTCCGGATCACCAAAACGGCAGTTAAATTCAATCACTTTCGGCTGACCATTCGGCATAATCATCAAGCCGGCATATAAGAAACCGGTGTACACATTGCCTTCTTGCGCCATGCCGTTCACGGTCGGGTAAATCACTTCGCGCATAATGCGATCGTGGATTTCAGGCGTAACGACCGGAGCAGGCGAATACGCCCCCATACCGCCGGTGTTCAAACCGGTATCCTTTTCGCCCACGCGTTTATGGTCTTGGCTGGTTGCCATCGGCTCCACGTTTTTGCCGTCCACCATCACAATGAAACTGGCTTCTTCGCCGTCTAAATATTCTTCAATCACCACGCGACTGCCCGCTTCACCAAAGGCATTGCCGGAAAGCATATCGCGCACGGCATCTTCCGCTTCTTGCAATGTCATCGCCACAATCACGCCTTTGCCCGCAGCCAAACCGTCCGCTTTCACCACAATCGGCGCGCCTTTTTCGCGTAAATAAGCCAATGCCGGTTCCACTTCGGTGAAGTTTTGATATCCCGCCGTTGGGATCTGATGACGCGCCAAGAAATCTTTGGTAAAGGCTTTGGAACCTTCCAACTGCGCAGCCGCTTGAGTCGGTCCAAAGATTTTTAACCCAGCCGCACGGAAGGCATCCACCACGCCAATCACAAGCGGTGCTTCAGGCCCCACGATGGTTAAACCGATTTGATGTTCTTGGGCAAATTTCACCAAAGCCGGAATATCGGTGGCGGAGATATTGACGTTTTCCACGTTGTTTTCTAAGGCTGTACCTGCGTTGCCGGGCGCGACAAAAACTTTCGTCGCAAGAGGAGATTGTGCTGCTTTCCAAGCAAGGGCGTGTTCACGACCGCCGTTTCCGATGATGAGAATGTTCATGGTGTGTCCTTGTGAGTTATGAATTCTATTTTTTAGCTTTTAATGACTTTCTTTTATTCATTTACATCGAATTTCGCTCGATGAGCGACCTACTTTTTCTTTGCTTGTGCAAAGCAAAAGTAGGCAAAAAGAAAGCACACCCTGCTTTGCCTTGTTTCCTGAAAAATTGGGAATTTGCTTAACGGAAATTTTTGAACTCGCTACGCTCAAACATGCAAAAATTTCCTACAAATTCCCAATTTTTCAGGCGGCAAAGAAGGGAACCCGGTTTGTTCTTTCGTCGATTTAAAATGCGGTTGATTCAGAAAGATTTTTATCTAACCAATTCCCCTCTTTAGCAAAGAGGGGTAGGGGAGATTTGGCAGAAGTTATTTCAACCTCATAGTACATTCAGCATCGTTTAAATCTCCCCCTCTTTACGAAAGAGGGGAGAAATAAGTAAGTCACTCATTGAGCGAAGTTACGACATAAATTAATGACGAAAATGTCTCATCCCCGTTAACACCATCACCATCCCATGCTCATCCGCCGCATCAATCACTTCTTGATCGCGCATAGAACCGCCCGGGTGGATGACACACTGAATCCCCACCTTCGCCGCCGCATCAATGCCATCGCGGAATGGGAAGAAGGCGTCGGATGCCATCACGCAACCTGCCACGTCTAAACCTTCATCTTGTGCTTTAATGCCAGCGATTTTGGCAGAATAAACACGGCTCATTTGACCAGCGCCGATACCGATGGTTTGGCTGTTTTTCGCGTAAACAATGGCATTGGATTTCACAAATTTCGCCACTTTCCAACAGAATAATAAATCTTTCAGTTCTTGTTCGGTCGGTTGACGTTTGCTGACTACTTTTAAATCGTCCAAGCCGACCATGCCTAAATCCGCGTCTTGCACTAATAATCCGCCGTTTACGCGTTTGAAATCCAAACGTTCGGTGCGTCCGTGCCATTCGCCGCATTCAAGTAAGCGCACGTTTTTCTTGCGTTTTACCACTTCTACCGCAGCCGCAGAAACTTTCGGCGCAATAATCACTTCTACAAATTGGCGTTCTACGATTTCGTTTGCGGTGGCTTCATCTAATTCACGGTTGAACGCGATAATGCCGCCGAATGCGGAAGTCGGATCCGTTTGATAAGCGCGGTTGTAGGCTTCCAGAATATCTTTGCCTAACGCCACGCCGCATGGGTTGGCGTGCTTGACGATCACGCACGCCGGCTCGTCAAATTCTTTCACGCATTCTAGCGCCGCATCGGTATCGGCAATGTTGTTATAGGAAAGGGCTTTGCCTTGAAGTTGGGTTGCGGTTGCCACGCTGGCTTCTTTCACGTTTAAATCCACATAGAACGCAGCATTTTGGTGGGAATTTTCGCCGTAACGCATGGTTTGTTTACGCACGAAGTTCAAGTTTAAAGTGCGTGGGAATTGACCGCACTTGGCATTCGCATCTTCTTCCGCCGCGACATGATAAGGTTTCACTAATTGACCGAAATAGTTCGCGATCATGGAATCGTATTGTGCCGTATGTTCAAAAGCTTTAATCGCTAAATCAAAACGGGTTTCCAAAGTAAGACTATTTTGATGTTGATCCATTTCCGCAAGAATTGTATTGAAATCATTGTTATTGACTACGATCGCCACATCTTTATGGTTTTTCGCTGCAGAACGCACCATAGTTGGGCCGCCGATATCGATATTTTCTACCGCATCTTCAAGGGTGCAATTCGGTTTTGCTACCGTGGCAGCAAACGGATATAAATTCACCACCACCATATCAATGCCTTCAATGCGGTGCTGTTTCATGACTTCATCGTCCGTGCCGCGGCGACCTAAAATGCCGCCATGCACTTTCGGATGTAAAGTTTTCACGCGACCGTCCATCATTTCCGGGAAACCGGTGTAATCAGACACTTCGGTGACCGGCAAGCCATTTTGTTCTAACAATTTTGCGGTGCCACCGGTGGAAAGTAATTTCACGCCACGCTTTACTAAACCTTGAGCAAATTCCACAATACCGGTTTTATCTGAAACGCTCAATAAAGCCTGACGAATAGGACGAGCTGTCATTGTATTTTTCCTTTATTAATTGGTAAAAAAATAGGCGCGCATTATAACGCAAACGGTTGCGTAAATATAGGGACTGAAAAAGGACTTTTACGTTTATGAATAACCGGGTTAAAAACCCAATTTTTCAATCCAATTTAAAAATGTCGGCGCATCCATAAAACCTGTTACGCGGCTATTTGCACGCTCATTGCCGGCTTTATCAAGAAATAAAATCGTCGGCAAACCCAGTACTTGATAACGTTCCATAATGGCTTTATTTTCTTCGCCGTTTCGAGTCATATCCACTTGAAGCAATAACAGATTACCAAAGGCTTGTTGCACTTTTTCATGGCGAAACGTGTATTTTTCAAATTCTTTACAAGCGACACACCAATCGGCATAAAGATCCAACATCGCCAGTTTGTGTGGATTGTTCGCCAAGGCTTGTTCCAGTTCTTGCAGGCTTTCAATGCGGTGGAATTTCACAGGCTCAACTTCGTCATTGGAAGTCGTGTAGAGCACCGCATTGGAGCCTTGCCAGACAAGGGTTTGCAGAGGTTGCGCGGCAATCACGGCGCAAACCAAAGACAAAACTTTCAGCGCATAAGCGAAACCATTTTTCGGCATTTGCAGCGCAAACCAAACAAAGAACGTCGTTGCCAATAATGCCCACAAACGCGGTTCCCAGCCTTCCGGCAAAATGCGCGAAAGTAAAAAGACCGGCAAGGCGAGCATTACAAAACCGAAAGTACTTTTCACCGTGTTCATCCACTCGCCGGATTGCGGCAAAATTTTGTTACCGAACAGCGTAATCAGCATCAACGGCACGCCCATGCCAAGCGCCAATAAATACAAGGTGACGGCGCCGGTAAATAAATCACCGCTTTGCGCTACATACAGCAACGCACCGGAAAGCGGCGCCGATGTACAAGGCGACGCGACCAAGCCCGCAATCATGCCCATGAAGAATGCGCCGCCGAATGCGCCGGAGGTTTGTTTTTGGCTTAAAGCGTTCAGCTTGGTTTGTAGAGAACTCGGTAATTGCAACGTAAACATGCCGAACATAGAAAGTGCGAGCAAAACGAACATGACCGATAGCGCGATCATTACGTAAGGATGTTGCAAGGCGATTTGAAACGGCAGCCCTATGGCAGCGACCGCTAAACCGAGCAACGTATAAGTGAGCGCCATACCTTGCACGTAAAGGAAACTCAAGGAAAAGGCACGCGCCATATTCGGGCGATTTTGCCGGCCGATCACAATTGCCGATAACAACGGCAACATCGGCAATACGCAAGGCGTGAAAGCTAAGCCTAAACCTAGCAGGAAAAAGCCTAACACTGCGTATTTATGCCGAAATAAACCGGCAGCAAGTTGATCTTGCGGCGCCGACAAGGGCTGTTCGGCAATTGAACGCGCGCCCGTTTTTTCAAAAGTCTGCGCTGACGTAATTAAATCACCCACACGTAAAGATTTTATTTCCGGAGGATAACAAAACCCATCGGTGCAGCCTTGGTAACGGATTTCAATGCGGTCCTCCGGAGCAAGGGCGTTTGCAGCGGAGAAAGTCGCATCTAGCGGTTTGGTGAATACGTTCACTGCGCCGAAATAAGGATCCTGATGAATTTCCGGCGGTTGCGCAAACGTCACCGCAAGTGTCTGTTCTACAGTAGCTACGCTAATTTTATCTTGATACAAATAATAGCCGTCCACCGTATTCCAGTGGACATGTAACTGATGTTTATCGGGGGAAAGTTGGATGGAAAGTGGAAAAGCGTCTTCTACTTTTAAAAAGGTTGTTTGAGATTTATCCAATAAACCCGCTTGTGTCGCGAATGCAGTAAAAAACAGGCTAAAAATAAGGAAACATTTTTTCATAAAAAAGGGGTCATAAGGTTGGTGTGGCGAGATTTTAACATAAAGAAATTTGAAACCCTAAAAATATGATTTAGATCATAAAAATAGAAGGATCACAAAAAATAGCCGCTGTTTTCCATTGTTACAACAATGTTACAAAGCTAAAATACGCCTCACTAAAAATAAGTAAAAGGATTGAAAATGGCAGCCCCGCAAATTCTTATTGTTGAAGATGAAGCCGTGACCCGCAATACATTGAAAGGGATTTTCGAAGCGGAAGGTTACGTCGTGCTTGAAGCCGAAGAAGGGGAGCAAATGCACCGAGTATTAAAAAATAATTCGGTTGATTTGGTAGTAATGGACATTAATTTGCCCGGTAAAAACGGTTTATTATTGGCGCGCGAATTACGCGAATACGCCAATTTGCCGCTGATTTTTTTAACCGGTCGCGATAACGAAGTGGATAAAATTTTAGGTTTAGAAATCGGTGCTGATGATTATCTCACCAAACCTTTTAACCCACGCGAACTTACCATCCGCGCGCGAAATTTGTTACACCGCGTGATGGCGCAACACGAAAAAGAAAACCGAAGCGGACGAGAATTTTATCGTTTTAACGGTTGGACATTAAATTTAAACAGTCATAATTTAATCAATCCGGAAGGCGAAGAATTTAAATTGCCACGCAGCGAATTTCGCGCCATGTTACATTTCTGTGAAAACCCGGGCAAATTGCAAACCCGCGAAGAATTGTTGATGAAAATGACTGGGCGCGAGTTAAAACCGCAAGATCGTACGGTGGACGTCACTATTCGTCGCATCCGCAAACATTTTGAAGATCACCCCGGCACGCCTGAAATTATCGCCACGGTGCATGGCGAAGGTTATCGTTTCTGTGGCGAAATCGAATAAAGACTAAGATAACGCAAAGAAAGGCTGAGGATTCAGCCTTTTTCTTTCCCCCTCTTTTTGCCATCACCGCACAGATTCGGTAGAATCTGCGGAAATTTTTTCACCGGATCAAATTATGACAAAGAAAAAACTAAAACCGGGTTCAAACACCATTGCACTGAATAAACGCGCACGCCACGATTATTTTATTGAAGACGAAATCGAAGCCGGGCTTGAATTGCAAGGCTGGGAAGTCAAATCCATGCGCGCCGGCAAGGCAAATATCAGCGACAGCTACATTATTTTCAAAAATGGCGAGGCTTATTTGTTCGGCGCGACCATTCAGCCGTTAAGTTTGGCCTCAACCCATGTGGTATGCGATCCAACGCGAACGCGTAAACTTTTGTTAAAGCAACGCGAACTTGAATCGCTGTTCGGCAAATCCAGCCGCGATGGGTTCACCATCGTCGCGCTTTCCCTTTATTGGAAAGGCGCATGGGCAAAAATTAAAATCGGCTTAGCAAAAGGGAAAAAACAACACGACAAACGCGATGATATTAAAGATCGTGAATGGAAAGTCGCAAAAGAGCGAATTATGAAAAATGCACGTCGCGGCTAAAGGGACGTTTTTAAAAAGGGAAGCGTTTTTAAAACGTCGCACAACGCCCGAACCTTGGGCAAGATGCCTCATCTTGAGGTTATTAAGAAGCCTATCGAAGCAAAACCCAACCTTATTATTGATCTCTAAAAATAGCACCGCATTGAAACCTCTTCCAATGCGGTGCTATTTTTTAACTCCAACTTAAACCGTTCGGTCAGAACTCAAGGCTTATAAATAAACTCAACGCCTTCGTCATCTTCTTCCGTCCAATCATCGTCCCAATCTTCGTCATCCACTTGATGTTCGGCAAGTTGTTCTTGGTGATAATCTTCCCATTTGAATTTCACTTCTTCCGGTGCGGTTTCCTGCGCCTCGGCTTCGCGCGGGTGAGCAATAATGAAGTCCATAATATCGCGGCACAACACCGGCACGTTTTTACCGGTGGCTGCAGAAATGAGGTAATAATCGCCGTCCCAGCCAAGACGCTCGACAATGTCTTCGGCGCGTTCGCGCGCTTCTTCATCGCTCATGGTGTCGATTTTATTGAACACCAACCAAGTCGGTTTTTCGGCAAGTTTTTCGCTGTATCGGAACAATTCCGCTTCAATAAGCGCCATGTTATCCGCCGGATCGGAACCGTCAATCGGGTTAATATCCACCAGATGAATTAACACGCGACAACGTTCCAAGTGTTTCAAGAAACGAATGCCTAAGCCCGCACCGTCCGCCGCGCCTTCAATTAAGCCCGGAATATCCGCCACCACGAAACTGTTCGCGTCATCCACTTTCACCACGCCGAGACTCGGCACCAAGGTGGTGAACGGATAATCCGCCACTTTCGGTTTGGCGGCGGAAACGGCACGAATAAACGTCGATTTTCCCGCATTTGGTAAACCAAGCATACCTACATCAGCGAGCAACATTAATTCTAAACGCAAATCGCGTTTTTCACCCGGCGTTCCCATGGTTTTTTGACGCGGCGCGCGATTTACAGAAGATTTGAAACGGGTGTTGCCTAAGCCGTGATAACCGCCTTTTGCCACCAACATTTTTTGTCCGTGTTTGGTGAGATCACCCAAGGTTTCTTTGGTGTCGTTGTCAATGGCGCGCGTGCCCACCGGCACCGGTAAAATAATGTCTTTACCGCGACGGCCGGTACAATCCGAACTACGACCGTTTTCACCGCGTTCGGCAGCAAAGCGTTTGTTAAAGCGGTAGTCGATTAACGTGTTAAGATTCTCGTCTGCCACTAAATACACGTCACCACCGTCGCCACCATCGCCGCCGTCCGGCCCGCCTTTCGGGATAAATTTTTCACGACGAAAACTCACGCAACCGTTGCCGCCGTCGCCCGCTTCCACGCGGATGAGGGATTCATCAATAAATTTCATATTTTTCCTGTTCTGTTCAGTTATTTTTAAGTCGGCGTATTCTAGCAGAATCTCGCGATAAGTTCGCGGGATAAAACGGGAGGAAAAGAAAAACCGACCGAGGATAAGGTGCGGTCGGTTTTAAGATAGTTTTAGAAATTAGAATCGCCAGTCGGCCACCAGCATCACGTTAAGCGGTCTGCCGTAGAAATTATTAATGCCCATGGTACGAACGCGTGCATTTTCGTAATAGCGTTTATCCGTTAAGTTGGTTCCGATCAAACTTACACTGAAGTGTTTATTCGCCTGATAACGAATATCCGCATCAATTAAGCTATAACCACCTTGTTTCACGCCCCATAAGCTATCCGTTTTGCTTTGAATGGTCGTGCCTGTGCCGATCGACCATTTTCTATCGTCAAACGGTAACGTGTAGCTGGTATAAAGGCGGAAGATGTGTCTTGGCGTATGTTTACTGAAATTTGTTCCGGCGGTAAATCGGCTACCTTCAGTTTCCTGGTATTCGCTCATATTAAAGGTATAACCGGCGAACATTTGCCAATTTTCCGTTAACGCGCCCGAAATTTCGGCTTCAAAACCACGACTGCGAATCTTGCCGATTGAAGTATAAGCCCAGTTACCGGCACTATTGCGGGCGTTTAAATCATAAGGGCGATTTTTTTGAATAATTTGGAAAAAAGCAAGCGAGCTGTTTAATTTTCCGTCGGCAAACCAATCGGATTTCCAACCGAATTCATAGTTAGTCCCTTCGATGGGATCAAGCAAATTGTTGTCCATATCGCGGTTTGTTTGCGGTTTTTTGATGGTTGTATAGCTGGCATATAAGCTATGTTTATCATTCAAGTCATAGGTAATACCGAAATAAGGAACAAAAGAATTTTTGCTATATTGCGTAGAAACGCCGGTTTTATTGTTATCAAACCTGTATGTCCAACGTGTGTAACGTCCTGCGGTAATTAAATGTAATTTTTCCGTAGGATTAAAACGAACACCCATTGAAAAGGCGTTATTTACGATGTCTTTTGCGGTGTCGGTATAATTCGCATTACCCGTCGACCAATCGGGACGCGGCACGCTGTTCCAGTTATAAGTGTAAATGTTATAAGCATTGGCGGAGCGGGCTTTCCACGGATTATAGGAATCTTGTTTTTCTTTCGAATAAGAATTCATAAAGAAAATATCGTGAGTTTGTCCGAGCAAATCAAATTTACCGTTTAAGCGGTTTTGCCAAGAAATTTGCGAACCGTGATTATCGTAAAGCTGAATATTGTCGGTTGCGCCGGTAAAAATGCCATTCTGACCGATACCGACGAATCTTCCGCCGGTATTCGCAGCGAGGGCAAATTCTTGTCTTGATGACGAACGGATATAATTGACTTTACTTTCCCATTTCCAATTATCGTTAAAGAAATGTTCAAACTCCGCAAAAACGTTGCGTTTATAAAATACCGTTTCGTTCCAAGGCGCACCTAAATAAGTTTTACGGGAAAGATTTAAGTCGAAACCATTTCCCATTGGAACGCCGTAGAAATCCGGCGTACTTTTCACTTTTTGGAACATACCGCCCAGCGTTAATCGACTGCTGTCGCCTAAATCGGCTTCAATCACGCCATAAATAAGTTTTGTATCACCGTCCACATTATCTTTAAAGGTTTTATCGCGGCTTCCTTGTGCGATAAGGCGTCCGCGAATTGTTTTAGACGGGTTTAAACTTCCCGATACATCAGCGATTCCAATGGTTTTACCAAAGCGATCGAAAGATACGGAACCACTCAGTTGAGTGGTTTCGGTAGGCTTTTTGCGCACCGCATTGATCGTACCGCCCGGTTCGCTATTTGACTGAGTTAAGCCGGTTGCGCCGCGAACCACTTCAATATGATCATAAATTGCAAGGCTGGACATACTTTGCGGATCGTTATACGGATTTCCCGATGCACCGGCGACGGTTGTTGAAATGCCGTCTTCTTCCATTTGATCAATGTAAAAGCCACGCGATTGGTAACGCCAGCGCGTGGCATCAGGAATCACATTAATACCGGTGATTGTTTTTAAGGCGTCTTCCATAGTAGTGATTCGTTGTCGGTCAAGGCGTTCTTTGGTAATCACACTCACCGATTGTGGCGTTTCTTTCGGACTTAATTCCAGTCCCGTTGTGGTTTTCATCGCAGAAGTGGTATAGGACTTGGTATTTTCCGTAGCGGTCACATTGGATGCGGTGCTCACATTGATCACATCCAATTGTTCGTTGGCAAAGGCTGTGCTGTGAAGGGCTAAAAAGAGCGCGCTAAGCGTGAAAAGATGCCGCTTATTTGTTGGTTGATTGTGCATAAAATTGATCCAAGGAAATAAAAAATAACTCCATCAAATGATATTTATTCGCATTTAAAAATGCGTGCGAATAATAGCAATTCTTTTTTATTCCGTAAAGATTGATTTTTATGCGATAGGTTTCAATTGATAGCGGCGATTAAACAAGTCTTGCCACTCGTTTTGATGAGTAATGCCGATCACAATCGTTTCCGGCAATCGGCACTTAAGCAATTTGAATAATTCACGTGCGGAAACAACGTCCAACTGATTAGCGGTTTCGTCAAAGAAAATGAGTGCCGGGCGCAAAATCAACGCGCGAGCAAAGGTGATGCGTTGTTGTTCGCCGCCGGAAAGGATTTGCGCCCAGTCGCGTTCTTCCGTTAGCGACGCACATAAATGTGCCAGTCCGACATCCTGTAATACATTTTCAAAAAGATTTGGAAAATCGACCGCACTTTTCGGATAACAAAGCAGGTTATCCAGCCGATCTTTGACCAGATAGCTTTTTTGCGGCAAGAAGAGTAAGGCGCTGTACGGTAAACTGAAACTGCCGTTCAATGGCGGCCACAAACCGGCTAAAGTGCGCAACAGGCTGGTTTTGCCGATGCCGCTCGCGCCTTGCAAATGCAACCAATCGCCGGCTTGTAAGCGTAGAGAAATCGGTTCAAATAACGGCGTTGATTGATTGGGTAAGGCGACTTGTAACTGTTCACAAATCAACTCGTTCCCTTGCTTTTTCGGTTCCGCATAAGCGGGGAGCGCATTAAGGGATTGTTGAAATTCCCACAACCGTTGCACCGTGGCGGACCATTCCATAATGCGTTTATAAAAATCCATAAACCAGCCGAAACCATCTTGTACCGAGCTGAACGCCGAACGCGCCTGCATCATGGTGCCGAAGGTAATGGTTTTGGCCAGATATAAAGGCAACACGGCAAATAACGGCAGAATATTGGTGAGGCGTAAATAAGACGCGCTGAACACTTCCAGTTTGAATTCCCGTCCCATAATGGCGTGCCAGTTTCGCACAATGCGACTAAAGCGCCGTTCAATGCGGTGCTGTTCGCGAGGTTCACCTTGGTAGAACGCAATTTGCTCGGCGTGGTTGTGTAAGTTTAACAAGCCGCGACGATAGTCGGCTTCCGCTTGTTGTTTTTCAATATTTAACGGAAGCAGGCGGCGACCGATGAAATGGGTGAATAAACTGCAAATTAAGGTATAAATTAGCACCAACCAAACCAAATAGCCCGACAATCGAATCGTGGTGCCGGCAATTTCAAATTCAATTACACCGGATATTTGCCATAAAATGCCGACAAATGCCACGATCTTGGCGATATTCATACATAAATTTTTTAACAGATCGAGGCTTTTTTCCGCCAGCATCGCCACATCTTCGGCAATTCGTTGATCGGGATTGTCCGGCTCCTGTTTCAGGGTTAAGCGATAAAGCTTGTGTTGTGTTAACCAGTTTTCTTCAAATTGACGGGTTAAATGCGTCCGCCAGCGAATAATCAAGAGCTTACGCAACCAACTGCCGATAGCGACGCATAACACCACTAATGCCATATAGCCCAGATATTGTAAGGATAGCGGCAGAATTTTCTCGGTTTCAAATGCCGTGAGGGCATCGTAGAAGGCTTTATTCCAATGGTTAATATAAACGCCTACTTCAATAATCAGCAAACTAAAGCCTAAAACGCCCGCCAATAGAAGCCAAGCCAGCCATTGCTTGCGGTTGCACCAATAGGGACGGATGAGTCGATAGAAGTGGATAAGGGTTTGCATACTAGGATTTATTTGGAATGAGTTTGTGTCCGATGGCGGATAAAATCGCGCCGCATACGACAATAAATGCGCCGATATAGCTCAGGATATTGAGTTCCGGCGCGGGGAAATCGGCCGGATCAATGTAATGGGCGAGGTGAGCAAATAAAATGGTAAATAGCGGAACCAGAGTGATGACTACGCTGACTTTGGATACTTCCCAGCGATTTAAGGCTTCGGCATAAGCACCATAGCCGAACAAGGTGTTTAAACAGCAGTAAATAAAGCAGCCGAAAGCAAATGGCGTTAATTCCCGAACTTGTGAAAATTCGGCAAAGGGCGTGAAAACCATGGCGCAGCCGAAATACATCATGAATAAAATTTGTTGCGCGCTGAATTTTCTGAGCATGAGTTTTTGCGCCATGCCGTAGGCAACCCACACCAAGGCAGCACTAATACTGATAAATACGCCGGTGGAGTATGTGTTTAATCCGCTAAAGATTTCCAATCGATCATTGAAAAATAAACCTAAACCGATGAGTAGCAAAACCAAGCCGATTTTTTGGTGTAAGCCTAGTTTTTCTTTAAACACGAGTACGCCGCAAATGAGCATACCGAACGAAGATAAATGGATAAAAATTTGCGCTACGGAAGGTTCGATGTAATTTAACGAGCTGTTAAATAAGAAAAAATTTCCCGCTAATCCCATTACGCCGATAATTGCCAACCCAGCAAAATAGCCAAGTTTAGAGAAATTGGGTAAGGCTTTTTTATAAGCGAGTAATAACAAGAGGGCGCAAGTTGCTACAACAAAGCGATACCAAACAATGGTTTGCGCATTCATCACCGCGACGACCTGTTTTAAGGCAATCGGCAGCGAGCCCCACGCCATGGTGGTAATCAATGCAAAAAGGAAACCTAACAGGGGTTGTTGTTTCATTATTTCATCTACAAAAAATGCCCCGCATGAAAGCAGGGCATTTTATTCTGTTTTAGTAAAATTATTCGGTAACGATACTCACGTATTTACGGCTTTTTTCGCCTTTTACTTCAAATTTTACTTTACCATCGGCTGTCGCGAATAAGGTGTGGTCACGTCCCATGCCAACGTTGTTGCCTGCGTGGAATTTCGTACCACGTTGGCGAACGATGATGCTACCTGCTAATACAGATTCACCACCGAAACGTTTAACACCAAGACGTTTAGCTTCAGAATCACGACCGTTACGAGTTGAACCACCAGCTTTTTTAGTTGCCATCTACTTGCTCTCCTCTGAAATTATGCTTGAATCCCAGTGATTTTCACTTCTGTGAACCACTGACGATGACCTTGTTGTTTACGGCTGTGTTTGCGACGACGGAATTTAACGATTTTAACTTTATCGCCACGACCTTGTGCCACTACTTCAGCCACTACTTTTGCGCCGGCAACAACCGGTGCACCGATTTTAACATCTTCACCATTAACGACCATTAACACTGAATCAAACTCAACTGTTGCGCCAGTTGCAAGTTCAAGTTTTTCTAAACGAACCACTTGACCTTCGCTTACTCGGTGTTGTTTACCGCCACTTTGGAAAACTGCGTACATAAATACTCCGCTATAATTGTGCTCTAATGTTGTTTCATTTCGCACATAAAATTCATACAAATAGGGCGCAAATTCTACGGAAAATTTTAGGGGATAGCAAGAATTTATTTGCGGGAAAATAAAAAAATTCGCAAATTCGGCAGTTTGATTTCAGAAAGCCTGAAAAATCAGGTAAAATCCACCGCACTTTACTTTTTTCGTTTCACCAAGGCCTGATTTTATTGGTTTTAATCAGTCGAATTAACAAAATGAATACAACAAACTTAATGGATATGCAGGCAATCCAGGCGTTAAGCCATGCGGATATGCAAAAAGTCAATGAATCAATTTTAGCCCAGCTAAATTCTGATGTGGCATTAATTAATCAGCTGGGTTTTTATATTGTACAAGGCGGCGGTAAGCGTATTCGTCCGCTAATTGCCGTATTGGCTGCAAGAGCGTTGGGGTTTGCAGGACAACAAGCCATTACCTGTGCGACTTTTGTAGAATTTATTCACACTGCTTCTTTATTACATGATGATGTGGTCGATGAATCCGATATGCGTCGCGGGCGTGCCACGGCAAATGCGGAGTTCGGCAATGCGGCAAGCGTATTAGTCGGAGACTTTATTTATACGCGCGCCTTTCAGTTGGTCGCACAGTTAGAATCCCTGAAAATTTTACGCATTATGGCGGATGCCACCAACGTACTGGCGGAAGGTGAAGTGCAGCAATTAATGAACGTCAACGATCCGCAAACCAGCGAAGAAAATTACATGCGGGTGATTTACAGTAAAACCGCCCGTTTATTTGAAGTAGCCGGACAAGCGGCAGCGATTATTGCCGGCGCGACAGAAGCCCAAGAGAAAGCACTGCAAGATTATGGTCGTTATCTCGGCACCGCATTCCAACTGGTAGATGATGTGTTGGACTACAGTGCCAATGCCAAAGCGCTCGGGAAAAATGTCGGTGACGATTTAGCCGAAGGTAAACCGACGCTTCCTTTATTGCACGCCATGCGCCACGGTAATGAACAACAAGCGGCATTGATTCGCGAAGCCATCGAACAAGGCGGAAAACGTGAAGCTATCGATGAAGTGTTAGCCATTATGGCGGAGCACAAATCCTTAGATTACGCCATGGATCGCGCCAAACAGGAAGCGCAAAAAGCCGTCGATGCGATTCAACTTTTGCCGGAAAGCGAGTATAAAAACGCGTTGATTTCTTTAGCCTATTTATCGGTAGATAGAAGTTATTAAGATGACAGAACAACAATCTCAAAGTGCGGTCGGTTTTCAACATAAAACACGTAAACAAAAACCGCGTAAAGATCCCAATGCGCCTTTTATTCGTGAAAAACTGGAATTGCCGGATGGGCATAATAAACTGCTTTTACATTCCTGCTGCGCCCCTTGCTCGGGCGAAGTGATGGAAGCGATTTTGGCATCCGGTATTGAATTTACGATTTATTTTTATAATCCGAATATCCATCCGCTTAAAGAATATTTAATCCGCAAAGAAGAAAATATTCGCTTTGCGCAAAAGTTCGGTATTCCGTTTATCGACGCAGACTATGATCGCCAAGAATGGTTTGATCGTGCCAAAGGTATGGAATGGGAGCCGGAGCGCGGCATTCGTTGCACCATGTGTTTCGATATGCGTTTTGAAAAAGCCGCCGAATACGCCCATGAGCATGGTTTTCCGGTGTTCACCAGTTGCCTTGGCATTTCCCGTTGGAAAGACATGGCGCAAATTAACGGCTGCGGTCATCGTGCAGCGGAAAAATATGATGACGTGATTTATTGGGACTACAACTGGCGCAAAGAAGGCGGTTCGCAACGCATGATTGAAATCAGCAAACGCGAACGTTTTTATCAGCAGGAATATTGCGGCTGCGTGTATTCCCTACGCGACAGCAATAAATGGCGTGAACAAACGGGCCGCCAAAAAATCGAAATCGGTAAATTGTATTATTCGCCGGATTAAAAAAAACCACAAAAACGGATCTTACTTTACCCAAATACCGATGACGTTTTATCGGTATTTTTTATTAAACATAGACTTAAGGAAACAAAATGGAAGAAAATCAATTAGAAAAATTACCTAAAATCGTGATCGGTATATTGAAGGTCGTATTGAGCACCGCATTGATTGCCCTTGCCGTCGTGCTCGTCATTGCTTTAGCCAAAATCACCTATTCTCTCGCCTTAATGGTAATAAATCCCTCCTCGGTTGTGCCTTATGCCGTAGCGGAAGAAGCTGTAATGTTTTTTCTGTACTTCGGTTTTATCGGGCTTATCGTGCAATATTTTAAAAGCGGCTATCACTTTCCGCTGCGCTATTTCATCTATGCAGGGATTACCGCCATGTTGCGCTTAATCATTGTTAACCATGAAAGCGCGAGCGAAACGATCCTGTTTGCCGGTGCGATTTTGATTATGGTGATTGCGCTCTGTTTAATTTTGTATTCAGATAAGTTAAGAAATATTTAACGACCAAAAAGTAATATGCGGTGAAACGTCCCCTAAAAATAGTGAATAGTCGTATTTAGCGCGGTTTCAGCACATCTTTTCATTTTTAATACATTTACTTACGATCCTCCACATCGCCCAACAATGCCGCATATTTCACAGTGTGTGAACCGGATTCCAGGGCGATTTTAAGCACCATGGTAAGCGGTACAGAAAGCAGCATCCCCACAGTACCGAGCAACCATCCCCAGAAAAGTAGAGATAAGAAGACGACTAAAGTGGAAAGCCCTAGGCGTTGACCCATCATTTTCGGTTCGAGAATATTGCCGATCACCAGATTAACCGCGATTACGCCGACCGCTACGCTGAAACCGATGCCGAAACCGTTGAGCAATAACGCCTGTACGATAATCGGAATGGCGGCAATGACGGAGCCGATGTTCGGGATGTAATTCAGTAAGAAACTTAAGGTCGCCCATAAAATTGCGTATTGCACACCGCAAGTTTCAAGCAAAATAAAAATGCTGATGCCGGTAAGCAAACTGGTAATACTTTTAATGCCAAGATAACCAATCACACCTTGCAACACGCGGTCAATATGGCGTTCTTTAGTCGCCGCATCATTTGGATTAGAACTCATTACGCAGGCAAATTTGCGTTTCATGGTCGGCGCTTCGGCAAGCATAAAAACCACCACTAAAATAAGCACAAAAGTATTACTCACCACACCGGAGAAATTCAGTAATAAACTTCTGACAAAATTCATAATCACGCTCGGATCAAAATTATCTTGAATGGTTTCGCGCGAAAGCTGAATCGGGACATTGAACCGTTGAATCAGAGCCATCACATCATTAATACGTTCCGATAGCAGAGTTTTATATTGCGGAATAGATTGGTTAAACTCGCGTACGCTACTGTTAACCAAGCCAACCAAAAAGAAGAAAATCAACGAAATCAACACAAACAGCAGCAACATGGCCAACCAATGCGGTACCCGTCGTGCCGTCATTGATTTAATTATTGGTGAACAAATGATTGCGATAAACAGTGCCAGCAAAAACGGTACGACAATTTCTGCCGCCAGTTTAATACCGGCAAGAATAATGATCACCGCCGCAATGCTAAGCAAAGCGCGGTGCAAATTGAGATGATTTTCCACTAAACGGCTTCCTCGTTTTCTTCACCGGTGCGAATGCGAATTACGCGCTCTACATCATAGACAAAAATTTTACCATCGCCGATTTTGCCGGTTTGACAAGTTTCTATTATGGTTTCGAGGCATTGTTCCAGCAATTCGTCCGGCACCACGATTTCCATTTTAACTTTCGGTAAAAAATCCACCATATATTCCGCCCCGCGATACAGTTCCGTATGGCCTTTTTGACGTCCGAAACCACGCACTTCGGTTACCGTCATACCGCTGATACCAATGTCGGAAAGATTTTCGCGTACATCATCCAATTTAAAAGGGCGAATCATTGCTTCGATTTTTTTCATTTTTTACTTCTCCGACGTTTCACGGCGAGCCGATTTCGGGCGGAAACTTTCGATAATGTCCGCACGAGTGTCAATATACAAGCCATTAATCAGTTGCAGACAATAGGGCACCGCACTGAAAATGCCTTTTACCAAAACTTTACCATGCTCATCTTTCACGCCTTCCAGCGTCTCCTTAATGGCTTTCGGCTGTCCCGGTAGATTTAGAATTAAGCTATTTTTACGAATCACCCCCACTTGGCGCGACAAAATCGCCGTCGGTACGAAATGCAAACTTACTTGGCGCATTTGCTCGCCGAAGCCCGGCATTTCGCGATCGGCAACGGCAAGCGTCGCATCAGGCGTCACATCGCGTTTTGCCGGGCCGGTGCCGCCCGTGGTTAAAACAAGGTGGCAGCCCAGCTCATCCACCAATGCTTTCAGGGTTTGTTCGATGATCGGTTGCTCATCTGGAATTAATCGAGTTTCCACCTCAAAAGGATCGATCAATGCTTGTTCTAACCAAGCCTGTAATTCTGGAATGCCTTGATCTTGATACACGCCAGTTGAAGCGCGATCAGACACAGAAACTAAGCCAATTTTTAAAAGTGCGGTCATAATTTTCCTTGTTTTTGTTGGATAAGTTTGGGGTATTTTACCTGCGGCATCAGCTTTTGCCAAAAGGCAATATCGACACACAGCATAAAATTGAACAAATTTTACAAAAATATTGTACAAAAAAAAAACAATGTATAATCAAGCGGAATTTTGATTAATATTATTGGGGAGAAAAAATGACTTCAAAATCAAATAAATATGCTGTTTGGATAGATATTACAGCCACGATTTTCTGTGTGCTGTTATTTGCTTATTCATTACCTTCCACAATGGAAGGTCTGGTAATGCCAATAACTAAAGCATCTATTCCTATTCTTCCCGAGTGTTTAACCCCATCAAAGCAATCTATTGATTTTTATACCCCAATTGTAATTATTGTACTTTGTGTTTTTATTGCTATATCTCAAAGATATTTGAATGAAAAATGGGCAGAAAGGACTAATATTGGACTCACTACAGCTATTGCATCCATATTATTGTTCCTTTTCTACTTCAACTATGTTTCAGATTTCGAAAATAATATCGCACCACGTTTATGCCTCTCAGGCACTAATTGGCAATCACACTTATATGCCGGTATTGCATCAATTGCGCTGGCTGTGGGAGCGCTTTTTAAAATAACCGATACTGTCAATAAATTTAAAACTGTATATTCAAACAACAATCAATAGGAGAAACCTTATGTATAAAAAAGTAATTGCATTAGCTGCATTAATGGCATTGAGTTCTTTTGCCCAAGCTGAAACTATGCAAGAATTTGAGCAAGCTAGAGTTGGGCCTGAAAATATTTATACTCTCATTAGTCGTGATCCATCAGCTACTTCAGAATCAAAAAAAGTAGTAAATGATATTCATGAAAATTTAGGGCGCGACCAATTAATAATTGCCCTTATTTATTCTTTTGACGGAAAAAATTTTCAAAAAGAGAATCCTTCTCTAGCTAAAAAATTAAAAATATCTGATTTAAGTAAAGTAAAACAAGACATAAGCAAAAGCATTTTATATGCTAAAATGCCCTGCAAAAATGGCTATGAAGGGGGATGTATTATGCTCAAAGGAGCACAAGAGGATTGTGATAACGGCAATAAAGATGCATGTGAATTCTTAAATCAATAACTATAAACCAAGACAGATTATCTTTCATAATCTGCCTTATTTTTTTAAAACGGAAACAATACAACAACCATTTTGTACACGAATACCACCGTTGATTTTGTTCATCACTCGGTTTATAGTGGGCGCGTAATAGCACAGGAGAATGATTATGCTCAAAGAAAAAGGCTATGATGAATTTTTAGCGGAAAAAATTCGTCGTGCCGATGAAGATATTAAAGCCGGTCGAGTATTAACGCTCGAAGAATCTAAACGACAAGCACTTGCCAAACTTGAACGCAAAGCACAGGAATTTGCCGAAATAGATAACCGCGCTTATGCATAAGATTATCGTTACCGAAGAAGCACAAAATGACATCAATCATATTGTGGAAAATGTTGCTGAATTTACTTACTCTTTTACAAGCGGGCTGAAACTCTACGAAGATCTCTATGCCAAGATCGACATGATCGCATTTATGCCTGAAGGGGTTGGAAGAATGCGCTATGATGGTATGCGAGAAGCATTTTGTCGTGGTTATCGTATTGTTTACGCCATCATCGGCAATGAAGTACAAATTAAAACTGTTATCCATAGCCGACGACTTTATCCACGTCCATAGTAAGCGCGCATTTTTTAATTATAATCAAAACGGAAACAATACCGGCACTAAAAACACCGTCACCACCATGACTATCAACGTAAACGGCACGCCGATTTTTAAGAAATCGCTAAATTTGTAACCACCGGGGCCGACCACCATGGTGTTCACCGGTGAGGAAACCGGAGTCATAAAGGCGGCAGAGGCGGCGATAGCCACCACCATGGCAAACGGAATCGGCGAAACCTGCAATTGCTGCGCTAAGGAAATGGCAATCGGCGCGACCAAAATTGCCGTGGCCGTGTTAGAAATAAATAAACCCACTACGGCGCAGAAAATAAACAGCATCATTAACACCAAGTACAGCCCCCAATCGCCCACCAATTGCAACATCGCTTGCACGGCCAATTGAATCCCGCCGGTTTTCTGCAACGCAATGGCAAAAGGCATCATACCGATAATTAAAATCAAGCTCGGCCAATGAATTGAATCGTAAGCACTTTTCGCGTCAACACAGCGGAAATAGCCCAATAGCAAGCAACCGATCAACGCGGCAATCACATTTGGCACCACATTGGAGACCATTAACAGCACCATAATGAATACCGAAAATAAGGCTTGTGGCGCTTGACTTCGCGCGGGCACTACGCGCTCCATTTCTTTCGGATAACTCAATACTACGAAATCTTTGGTGCGACTGCGCATCTGTTGAATAAATTTCCAATCGCCCACCACCAAAATGAGATCGCCCAATTTATAAGGTGTGCCTCTGAAACTGTCAGAAATCAACTCGCCGTCGCGCTTAATGCCCACCACATTTAAGCCGTAACGGGAACGAAATTCGACTTCCTGCGTAGTTTTACCAATAATGCCGGAACCCGGCACCAAAGTAAGTTCGGCCATGCCGATAGATTTGGCGTGCTCATTAAAAGATTGTGATTTAATTTCCGCCGGTTCTAAATTATGGCTTTGACAAAACTCGCTTAAATCAAAGGTTTGTTGACCGATGTCGATCATCAAAATATCTTTTTCGTGAATTTCCGAGGTACCAAGCGGCATCGTGTAAACCGGGCGGAAATGCTTCCAACGTTCAATCGCTAACACGTTTAATCCGTAACTGGAGCGCAAATGCAGTTCATTGAGATTTTTGCCGATAAACGGCGAACCGGTACGTACCACAAAGCGTTTAGTACGATCGCGCAAACCGTATTCATCAATCAATTCCGCCATGGAACGCTGATTATTATCTTGATTTTCTGCCGCACCATTGGCACCGAGCCAGCGTCGAATCAGCAGCATATAACCGATACCGAGCGACAAAATTACCAACCCGATCGGGGTAAAATCGAAAAAACGCAAACGCGTACCGGTATCTTTGATTAGCTCCGCATTCACCACCAAGTTCGGTGCAGTGGCGATTAAAGTCATCATCCCACTGATTAACCCCGCGACAGAAAGCGGCATCATTAGGCGTTTTGGCGAAAGGTTCATTTGGCGACAAATCATTAATACCACCGGAATAAAAATCGCCACCACGCCGGTAGAACTCATAAATGCCCCTAAACCTGCAACCGCTAACATTAATAAAATCAAAACCTTGGTTTCGCTATTGCCGGAAAGTTTCAAAATACCTTCGCTGACTTGGTAAGCCACTCCGGTGCGCACCAAGCCTTCGCCCACGATAAACAATAAGGCGATCAAAATAATATTCGGGTCGCTAAATCCGGCGAAAATTTCGTTAATGGTTAAAATGCCGCTTAAATAAAACGCCAACATTACAAGTAACGCGACAGCATCCATCCGCACTTTGTTACGAACAAAAAGTAAAACCGCAACGGCGAGTAAAATCAGCGTCCAAAACAAAGGACTGATCCAAAGCGCGTTCGTGAAAATGGTCTGCATAACTTCTCCTTAACGATTTTCCAATACCTTACGCACCGGCGCGAAACTGCGACGATGTTGCGGCAAAGGCCCTAATGCGGTGAGCTTTTCGAGGTGTAATTTCGTCGGATACCCTTTATGTTGAGCAAAGGCGTACTCGGGATATTGTCGATCCAGTTCTTCCATTTCTTGATCGCGCGCTACTTTGGCTAAAATCGATGCAGCGCTAATTTCCGCAACCAGACTGTCGCCTTTCACCACTGCTTGCGCCGGAATATCGAGATCGTTCGGAATTTTATTGCCGTCCAACAACACAAACTGCGGCCGAATCCGCAACGCTTCAACCGCACGAGTCATGGCCAACAAGGAAGCTTGCAAAATATTGAGTTTGTCGATTTCTTCCGCTTCAGCGCGCCCGAGTGCCCACGCCAAAGCCTTTTGTTTGATTTCTGCGGCAAGTGCGAGGCGTTTTTTCTCCGATAATTTTTTGGAATCCGCCAAACCTTCAATTGGGTTATTCGGGTCAAGGATCACCGCAGCCGTCACCACCGCACCAACCAATGGCCCGCGCCCCACTTCGTCCACGCCGGCGATAAGTCGGTAATTTTTAGGATAATCAAACATTTTTTGTGCCTTCCAATAAATCAATGACCGCTTGCGCAGCTTGCTGATCAGCACCGCATTGAATCAGTCGGTGCAAATCGGTGAAGCGCTGAATTAAAACTCGGCGATGTTCAAGCGCAGCCTCCTCCGTGGAAAAATATACCGCCAGTTTTTCAGCTAACAAGGCCGGGGTACATTCCTCTTGAATCATTTCCGGCACAAGCATTTCATCAGCAAGCAAATTCGGTAGAGAAATATATTTACTTTTCACCAAACGTTTAGCCAAACAATAAGTGAGCGCTTTCATTTTGTAGCCCACTACCATCGGCGATTTACATAGCATCGCTTCAAGCGCCGCGGTACCGGAAGCAAGTAAAGCCGCATCGGCGGCAATCAGCACTTGGCGCGCATTGCCGTCAATGACGTGCATCGCTAAATTCGGTGCGACCTGCGCTTTAATTGCTTCAAATTGCGCGCGCCGTTTTTCATTCACCAATGGCACAAGAAATTGCAAATCAGGGAAGCGTTGTTTCAGCAACAACGCGGTTTGTAGGAAAGGCTCGGTTAAAAACGCCACTTCCGAGCCGCGGCTCCCCACCAAAATCGCCAAATAACGTTGATTCACGTCAAGATTTAGATGTTGACGGGCTTCAATGCGGTTCGGTTTTAGCGGAACGGCGTCCGCCATGGTATGACCGACAAAGCGGCAAGGCACGTTAAATTTATCGTAAAACGCTTTTTCAAAAGGCAAAAACGCCAATACTTGATGAGTTGCCTTGGCGATTTTATGAATACGATTCTGGCGCCACGCCCATACGGACGGGCTGACATAATGAATGGTTTTGATGCCGTTAGCCTTTAATTTGAGTTCCACTCCTAAATTAAAATCCGGCGCATCAATGCCGATATATACATCCGGCTTTTCGCGTAACATAGTTTGAATCACATTGTTACGGATTTTCAGCAGGCGCGGCAAATGTTTAAGAATTTCCGCCACCCCCATCACCGAAAGTTCTTCCATATCCACCAAACTTTCGCAGCCTTCCGCAAGCATACGCGGGCCGGCGATACCGATAAAACGCGCCTGCGGATAATGAATTTTGAGCTGACGAATTAAGCCCGCGCCAAGAATATCGCCGGACACTTCGCCGGCAACCAACGCGATGGTCGGATTTTTTTTATTCATTGAATTTATCCTAAAAAACAACCGCACTTTGAGCGTCAAAGAGCGGTTGAGCGGTTTATTGTCATTTCTCAGGCCGCCGTTTCGCCGGAAAGGAGATGTTGAAAGCGGCGGGACAGGGCTTCAATGCGGTGCTATTTGATGACTTCGTTATGCACCCTTAATTTAACGGATAATTCCGCGCGTAGAACGTTTGAAGAAATCGGTAAAGAAACTGATGGCTGAGTCGGTTTCGGCAATTTGCTCAATTTCCGGCAAGACTTCTTCGAGAGTTTTGCCGCTGCGGTAAATCATTTTGTACACGTTACGGATAGCGTGCATAGTCGGTTTATCAAAACCGCGGCGTTTTAAGCCCTCCAAGTTCACACCAAACGGACGCGCGTGGTTACCTTGCGCCATTACGTAAGGTGGCACATCTTGGCTTACCATCGAACCGCCGCCAAGCATTACATGTGCACCCACGACGACGAATTGGTGAATCGCCGACATACCGCCGACAATTACGAAATCATCAAGTTCTACGTGTCCGGCCAAGGTCGCGTTATTAGCAAGGATGCAGTTATTTTTGATTTGGCAATCATGTGCTACATGAACGTTAATCATCAGCAAATTGTTGTTGCCGATATAGGTTACGCCGCCGCCTTGTATGGTACCGCGGTGAATAGTGACGTGTTCGCGAATTTTATTGCGGTTGCCAATAACGGTTTTAGTGGCCTCGCCTTGATATTTTAAATCTTGGTTCACTTCTCCGATGCTGGCGAATTGATAAATTTCGTTATCTTCGCCGATTAACGTATCGCCACGTATCACAACGTGCGATTTCAGCACGGTACGTGCTTTAATTTCAACGCTGCCTTCAACGATGCAGAAAGGGCCGATAACCACGTTTTCGCCAATAACCGCGCCTTCTTCAACAAGAGCGGTCGGATGGATTTTTGCACTTGGGTGGATCATAGCTGCCTCTTAATTAGCGACGTGCGCACATTAATTTCGCTTCACAAGCGACTTCGCCGTTAACCGTCGCGATGCCGGTAAAAGCGGTAATTCCTCGACGTTCTTTAATCACTTGAACATTGAGTTCCATTTGGTCACCGGGTAACACCGGACGTTTGAAGCGCGCTTCGTCAATACCGGCAAAATAGAATAGCTCGCCGCCTTTGATTTCATGGGTTTTGAACGCCAAAATTCCCATAGATTGGGCAAGCGCTTCTAAAATTAACACACCGGGTAAAATCGGCTCGCCCGGAAAGTGACCGGTAAAACAAGGCTCGTTCACACTGATATTTTTAATCGCTTTTAGCCACTCGCCTTCTTTGTAATCCAACACGCGATCTACCAACAAAAATGGATAGCGGTGTGGCAATAACGTCATAATTTCTTTTGCTTCGATCACTTTTGATTGCTGTTCTGACACGGTAATACCCTTAAAATATTTGTACAAATAGAAAAAAAAGACTTGCGGATTATACGATACTTATGGCTAAAAACAAAACGCACCGCAAAATCTCCCCCCTTAAAACTTGGACAGAAAATTAAATCTAAGTTAAATATTAAACATGCTTAAATTGTTAATCCGGGGTTTAATGAACGACTCATTTTTTTGCAAAGCAAGTACGATTTTTTTATCCAAATTTCACTTGATTACATTAAACCAAAAAAATTAAACTAACTTTAAACCTAATAATGAACTGTATTTTAGTCTGGCGAGTTTGTGGGAAATTGCTATCAAATCCAGCCCAAAAGAGCCTAATTTTGAGATTAATGTAGAAAAGCTCGAACAGGGACTTCTTTCGGTAGGTTGCCGTCAACTCCCCATTGGATTGCCCCATATTGTTAAATCGCCAAACTATCCTTTTATTTGTAAAAATTCTTTTGTTCGGCTCTTGCTGGCTCAAGCGGATATTGAAAACCTTTATTTCATGACAACCCGACCGATTAATCGCTGAATACGCCAAACCGTTCATCTTAAACGCTAAAAAATAGGAATACGTATGTTACATTTAACCCTTGAGGACGAACTCTTTCTCGGTACACCAAAACAAGTCGGAACGCATTCCACCGTGTACGATCATCTCGCGGTAATGTTTGAAGATGACGGGCAAACCGGCTATTTTTACGCGCTTGATATGCGCCAAAACGAACAGCCGATTGCGGACATGTTGCACGTGTACAACGTAGATTCCGCATCAAACCACCATGAAGCGCGTAAACTCGAAATTTGTTGGGACACAAGCGGTTATCTGGCATTGCTTTTAATTAACGGTTATCCGCATGCGGTATTTGATTTTGCCCGTCTTGTCGGTTATAACGGCAACAAGTATCCGCAGCCGGATTTAATGAGTATGTGGACACACGAAGAAATCACCAACGACAAAGCCAGCCAATGGCTTAATGTACCAACTATCAAATAAATGAAATTTTATCGCAACCTCCAGCCCTTCAAAGTAATCAGCTTCGATTTGGACGACACCCTTTACGATAACCAAGACGTTATTCGCACTGCAGTAGCGCGTTTTGTGCAATTTACACAAACACTGACTCAATGCCCGACCTTTGAACAAGAATGGCCGACTTGGAAAGCGCGTATCGCCCAACAAGATCCGATTTTAAGCGAAGATGTCACCCGGTGGCGTAAAGAAGCGTTACGCCAATTTTTGCTCGCACAAGGAAAAAATTCAGCAGAAATCGACCGTGCATTAACTCTCGCCATTAATGAATTTCTCCATTGGCGTCATCAAATTGATTTACCGAGCGACACGCCAAACGTGTTGAACGAATTAAAAACGCGCTACCGATTAAGCGTCATCACCAACGGTAACGTAGAACCGGCGCGTATTCATTTATCTCAGTTTGAGTTGGTTTTACGTGGCGGTGAACACGGTAGAGCCAAACCGCATAAAGATTTGTTTCGCCAAACTGCCCGTTATTTCAAGGTAAAACCGCAAGAAATTTTACACGTGGGCGATAATTTAACCACCGACGTACAAGGCGCGATTCAGGCGGGTTGCCAAGCGGTATGGATAAATTTATCAGATAACTCCCTTGCCGATTTTACCGAAGCGACCGTATTACCGACTTTAGAAATCCATCACTTAAGCGAGCTAACTAAACTATGAAAAAACAAAATCAAATTCTCGTCACCCTTTCCATCGTCGCCCTGCTCGGCGGCTGTTCGGAAGAAGAAGTCCAACGCGACGTCTACCATTCTCTTGAAGACTGCCTTGCAGATTGGCAAAAAATCGAGCTTTGTGAAGCAGATAAAAATAGCCAAAACGCGCCGGCGACACAAATGAATAGCGACCAACAAGCAACCCAACAAACCGGCAACGCTCTTTCTTCGGGTTTAGGCTTACGCAACGCCGACAGTGACGCCAATGCGGTGCCAAATGCACAGTCCGGCAGCGAAACGAATGCTTCAACAACCGGCTCTAGCCAAGCCACCGGCAGCGAAGGCGCTTCACTAGGTTCAGCGATTGCCGGTGGTGTAATGGGCTATATGGCGGCACGAGCCATTAGCAATTTCTTAGGCCCGAGCTATCATCCGAGCAACCGTGCGGTTTCCACCCCAAGCGGTCAGGTGATTCAACCGCAAACCAATCGTTCCGTCGGCAAACCAATGTTGGTAAAAGGCAATGCCGGTAGCATGAACAGCAAACCGGTTTCGCGCGGCGGTTTCACTAGTCCGAGCAATTCCAACCGACAAAGTAGCGGAGGTTAATATGAAACGGGTTACCGGTTTTCCGACGCGCCCCGATATGGTGCAACAATTGCTTGATGTTGGCTTTGATTATTACAATCTGCTTTCAAGTGACGGCTCGCATTATTGGTCGGACAATGTCGCCTATGAATTTACCTTGGCTGAAATCGACCGCATTGAAGACGCCACCAACGAACTACATGCGATGTGTTTGGATTTTGTCGCCGATGAAATCAAACAAGGCGACTACGCTTATTATCGTTTTACCGATTTGCAAAAGCAGTTGATTGAAGACGCGTGGCATAAACAAGCGCCCTATTTATACGGGCGTTTTGATTTCGGCTACGACGGCGAAAACTTGAAAATGTTCGAATACAATGCCGATACACCGACTTCATTGCTGGAAGCAGCGATAGTGCAATGGCAATGGTTGGAACAAATCGAGGGGTTACAATATCGCGACCAATTCAACTGGATCCACGAAGAATTGCTCAAACATTTCACCTTTCTAAAACAACAAAGCGGCAAAAACGATTTCTATTTCAGTGCCATGCAAGAAGCGGGACGCGAAGATTGGGGCAATTTAGATTATCTTGCCGATGTGGCTTATAACGCGGGTTGGAATATTCATCAACTTGCCGTAGAAGACATTGGTTACAACAAAGAAAATCAAGAATTTGTCGATTTGAACGATGCACCGATTGATATGTTATTCAAGCTCTATCCGCTCGAATGGCTCAGCGGCGCGGAATTTGCACGACATATTCCGAACGCGCATACAAGTTTTATTGAACCCGCTTGGAAAATGTTATTAAGCAACAAAGCCTTGCTCGCTAAGTTGTGGCAACGCTATCCTAACCACCCGAATTTATTGCCGGCATATTTTAATAAATTCGATATCACCGATAGAAAAGCCATTTGGGTAAAAAAACCGTTGCTTGGCCGCGAAGGCGCCAACGTGTTCTACTACGAAAAAAGCAACGGCGTGGAATTCGCCGCTAAAGGCAGCGAACACTCTGCTTTCTACGACACATCCGGTTACATTTACCAACAAAAGTTCGAGCTCCCGAATTTTGATGGCATGTATCCGGTAATCGGTTCCTGGGTCATCGGTGATGTGGCTTGCGGCATGGGCCTACGCGAAGATTTCACCGCTGTCACCGGCAATGACAGTCATTTCGTACCACATTATTTTGTGCCATAAGGATAATTTTTCAGACAACCTGCCATGAACGAAACATTACTACAAACTCTCTCGACGCTTATCACCGAACAACGCAATCCGCATTCGATGGAGGTGGATCGTCTTTCCGCCTTAGAAATCGTGACGCTAATGAATACAGAAGACAAACAGGTTCCTCTTGCCGTCGAACGCGTATTGCCACAAATTGCACAAGCAGTGGAAGCCGTAGTAAAGGCCTTTCAATGCGGTGCTAGATTGGTCTATCTCGGCGCAGGCACCAGCGGCCGTTTAGGTGTATTAGACGCCTCGGAATGTCCGCCAACGTTCGGCGTGCACAACGAAATGGTGAAAGGCATTATCGCCGGCGGCGAGCCTGCGATTCGTTGTCCGGTAGAGGGGGCGGAAGATAATTCGAACGCAGCCGTGACGGATTTACAAGCGATCGATTTCAATGCAAAAGACGTATTAGTGGGCATCGCAGCAAGCGGGCGCACACCTTATGTATTGAGCGCCTTAGGTTACGCTAAACAACTCGGTGCGATCACAGTTTCTATTGCCAGCAATCCGAACTCGCCTATGGCGCAAACGGCGGATATCGCTATCGATACGCTGGTCGGTGCAGAAGTGCTGACCGGCTCTAGCCGTTTAAAATCCGGCACGGCGCAAAAATTGGTACTCAACATGATCAGCACCGCATCCATGATTTTGCTCGGCAAATGCTATGAAAATTTGATGGTGGACGTGCAGGCGAGTAACGAGAAACTTAAAGCACGCGCTGTTCGTATTGTAATGCAAGCCACTGAGTGCGACAAAACCATAGCCGAACAAACGCTAACGATAGCCGAACAAAATTCTAAGCTGGCAATTATGATACTTTTAAGCGGTTTAGAAAAAGACGAAGCGCGAGCCTTATTGGAAAAAGAGAAAGGACGGCTGCGAAAAGCGTTAGCCGGAAAAGAATAAAAAAATCGGTCGGCTAAACGAACTTAACCGACCGATAATATTTATGTCTTAAGGAAGTTCATCCACTTCGCGATCCACTTTCGGCGGAATCATGTGTTCGCGGCGCAGCCCCACGTCGTAAGCGATTGCAATGGCGATAAAGATGGAAGAATAGGTACCAAAACCAATCCCGACCAACAATGCCAGCGAAAAGTTGTGAATAGACGGTCCGCCGAAGAAAAACAAGGCGATCACCACGATTAAAGTCGTCGCAGAGGTCATGATGGTTCTTGATAGGGTTTGCGTGAGGGAAATATCAATAATATCAATCGTATCTAACCGACGAATTTTGCGGAAATTTTCCCGCACTCGGTCGAACACCACAATACTGTCGTTGATGGAATACCCTACTACGGAAAGAATCGCTGCCACGAAAGTTAAGTCCATTTCCACTTGCAACGCCGAAAATACGCCAAGCGTAATAATCACGTCATGGGCGAGGGAAGCAATACCGCCGAAACCTAAACGCCATTCAAAGCGTGATCCAACGTAAAGCAACATCATAGCAAGCGTCGCTAAAGTTGCGTAAACCGCGCCCTGTGCCAACTCTTCTCCGACATTCGGACCAACAAATTCTACACTCTTAATTTTAATGTTCGGATCTAATTCCACTAACATGGCTTTTACGCGATCACCAATGGTTACGTCGTTATCCGCCGCCGGTAAACGAATCATCACGTCTTGCACGGAACCGGTGGTTTGTACGATAGGGCTTTCGATGCCATGCTCGTTCAACTTAGCGCGAATTTGATCCAAGTTCGCAACTTGCGAGAAACGGGTATCAAATACTACACCGCCGGTAAAATCCAAGCCCCAGTTAAAACCTTTAGTGATAATGAAAAATAGCGAAATCACCATCGCAAAGGCAGAAAATAAATAACCCCATTTACGCACTTTCATAAATTCGGTCAATGGGAACGGGAGTTTAATTCCATTGATTTCACGAATAAAATGCCCGTCTTTATCTTTTGCAAAAAGTTTCATCATTCCCTGCCTAAATTGATAATTTCTTAATATTTTTTCCACCGTAAATTGCGTTCACAAGGGCGCGCGTTCCTGTAATTGCAGTAAACATAGAAATCGCTACCCCTAAGGAAAGGGTGATCGCAAAGCCTTGAATCGGACCGGTACCGACGGCATAAAGAATGATTGCCGTTAAAATAGTGGTTAAATTGGCATCGAAGATAGATGTAAATGCGCCGTTATAACCTTCATTAATCGCTTGCTGAATCGGGCGACCATTACGGATTTCTTCTTTAATCCGTTCGAAGATTAACACGTTGGCGTCCACCGACATTCCCAAAGTTAATACGATACCCGCAATTCCCGGCATAGAAAGCGTTGCACCCGGTAGAATTGACATCAAACCGACCAACAACACGATATTAATTACCATAGCTAAACTCGCGATAACGCCGAAAACTTTATAGTAAAACAGCATAAACAGGATCACCGCAATTAACCCCCAGAAACTCGCATCCAAGCCCTGTTCCACGTTTTGCGCGCCAAGTGATGGACCGATAGTGCGTTCCTCCACGATTTGCACCGGTGCGATCAAGGCGCCGGATTTTAACAACGTGGAAAGATTATTCGCTTCCGCCATACTGCTTACGCCGGTGATTTGGAAATTCGCACCGAAACGCGCCTGAATGGTCGCCACGTTAATCACTTCTTCACTTTTCTCTAAAATGGTTTTACCGTTCTCATCTTTTTTGCCGTTGTCTTTATATTCAACATAAAGGGTCGCCATCGGTTTTTTATAAAATTTCTTAGTGATTTGCGACATTTGATCGCCGCCTTCGCTATCTAAAGTAACGCTAACTTGTGGCGTGCCGGATTGCTGATCCAATGCGGCGCTGGAATTGATAATATGCTCACCGCCCAAAGAAGGACGTTTTAATAAAACCACGGGCATACCTTGACGGTCATATTTCACTTCAGAATCTGCCGGAACAATACCCCGTGCTGCTGCTTCAACATTCGCCGTCGGATTCACCAAGCGGAACTCAAGGGTGGCGGTCGCACCTAAAATTTCCTTCGCGCGTGCGGTATCTTGCACACCCGGCAATTCGATCACAATGCGTTCAGCGCCTTGCCGTTGAATCACCGCTTCCGCCACGCCTAATTCGGACACCCGCTTGCGCAAAATAGTTAAGTTTTGTTCAATCGCCAAATCCCGCGCTTCATTCAATGCGGTGCCGGAAAGAGATAAGGTTAAGGTATCACCGGAATCGCTCACATCCAGGGTCGGATGCGCTTGACGAATAATCCGACCGGCTTTGGAAATTTGAGCGCTATCGGCCAAGGTAACCGTTGTGCCGAAATTATCGGCATTTTTAATTGAAGTATATTGAATTTTTTCTTTACGAAGTTCGGTACGCAAGCTGTCCTGCAATTGTTCTTGGCGTTTTGCCAAAGCGGAATTCATATCCACTTCCATCAAAAAACGTACCCCGCCGCGCAAATCCAAGCCCCATTTCATCGGGTTGGCGCCAAGCGTGCTTAACCACGCGGGCGTAGCCGGAGCAAGGTTCAATGCGGTGGTGTAATGATTACCGAGCTTTTCGGCAATTTTATCCTTGGCAAGTAATTGATCATCGGTATTGCTGAAACGGGCAAGAATCGAACCCTGTTCGAGGATCACTGATTTGGCAGTAAGATTATTATCTTTTAACACTTCTTGAACTTGGCTCAACGCCGTCGTATCAGCTTGTTGCCCGCGTGTACCGGAAATTTGCACGGCCGGATCTTCACCGTAAATATTTGGAAGAGAATATAAAACACCAATGGCGACCACGAGGATCACCATTAGATTCTTCCATAATGGGTAACGATTTAACATAGTTTTCCCTTGGGTATGGAGGATTAAAGCGTTTTGACGGAACCTTTCGGCAGGATGGTTACAATGTAGTTACGGTTGATTGTGATTTCTGTATTTTCATTTAACGCAATCACTACACTGTTGTTGTCTTCGATCACTTTGGTGATTTTGCCCATCATACCGCCGGCAGTTAACACCTCAGTGCCTTTAGCCAGTTCAGACATCAGTTTTTTGTGTTCTTTGTTGCGTTTCGCTTGTGGGCGATAAATCATAAAGTAAAAAATTAAACCGAAAATCACGAAAATAAATAACGTGGACATTGGGTTTTGTGCTTCCATTGTAAGTTTTCCTTATTAAGTTGAATTAAGTTGAAATTTGGGCGCTAAAATACCATAAATCGCGTGAAATGTGAAAAGCATATTGAACATTACACGAAAAGCGCGCGCTTGATATTGTAAAAAAAATGTACCTTTTCTCCCGTTAATTTGGTGCCTTCGCACGACTAACCTTTACACTAATTTTGCATCTTTGGCTGACCACATTGAACACGGCTCATTCAATGCGGTGCTTATTTGAGACTTCAATGCGGTGCTCATTTGGGACTTCAATGCGGTGCTCGTTTGAGACTTCAATGCGGTGCTCGTTTGGGATTTCAATGCGGTGCCAAAAATGAAGCTCGCAAAAAGCGTCGTCGAATGTGTTTATGGTCGGCACGGCTGGATAAAACAGGGCGGCGACAAATTAACGTTTACGGATTATTAATGTTTGATCTGCCTCGTATTGGCAATGGCAAAGGTACATTTCACAAAGTCGTTGGATTTCGCGCCAATCACTGTCGCCGGAAAGTAAAACCGATAATTTATCCTCCGCCGTTAGTCGCAACAGCGCTTGCTTCACCATCAATAGCGGCAACGGGCAACGATAATCGCGGGTATCAAGTAGATAATCCATACATTACACAAGGCGTCGTTTTGACATAATCGCGCCCATCACCTTTAATTCCGCCTCGCTCAAATAACGTTTTCCCAATTCAAACAATGGTTCTTCAATAGCGATATGCCGGTCGTAAGCCGCAACGAAACGCTGAATCAGCACCGCATCCACCTTATCACATTGTTGCGCAACAAGACTTTCGAGTTGCACCGCAAGTAGACGCCAATTTTCATGCAAATCAACATGTTGGCGTTCCAATTCATCCACCTTTGCTTTCGCTTCAGGCACTTTGGCTATCAGGGCGGGGAAAAAATCCTTTTCCTCATCGTCATGATGCAACGGCGCGGATTGATTGAAATAATTTAGAATTTGCCGCACATCGTTTTTTACCGCCTGATTGCAACCGTGTTTCGTCAAATAATCAGGCAAAATCGTCAGCTGTCGACAAAAACGCTTCACTTTACCGTGGCAAGCGTACAGCATTTCAATGGGTTCATTCCAGCTAGCGAATTGTTGGGGTTCTAGAATTTGCATAAATGCTCCTGTTATTGGAAAAGTTCGGTTGATTTGAAAACGTTTTTAAAAATAACCACACTTTTCACGGATTATTGCGCTGTTTCAGCTAATTGTAACGGCGGAACGGGTTTGCCAATTCGCGCATAAAACGCCACCACAAAATCCTCAAAACGATCCGCTTCGATTGCTTGACGGATTTCCGCCATTAAGCGTTGGTAATAACGTAAATTGTGAATAGTATTAAGACGCGCACCTAGGATTTCGCCGCATTTGTCCAAATGATACAAATAGGCTTTGCTGTAATGTTTGCAGGTGTAGCAATCGCAGTGCGGATCCAATGGGCTGGTGTCATCGCGATATTTGGCATTGCGGATTTTTACAATACCGTCGGTGACGAATAAATGCCCGTTCCGCGCGTTGCGGGTCGGCATCACGCAATCAAACATATCGATCCCGCGCCGCACGCCCTCCACCAAATCTTCCGGTTTGCCCACGCCCATTAAATAACGCGGTTTATCGGCAGGAATTTGCGGGCAAATGTATTCCAAAATGCGGTGCATATCTTCTTTTGGTTCACCCACGGCCAAACCGCCCACGGCATAGCCATCAAAACCGATGTTCACTAAGCCTTCCAAGGAAACCTTACGCAATTCTTCAAAGGTGCCGCCTTGAATAATGCCGAACAAGGCATTTTTATTGCCCAATTCGTCAAAACGTTTGCGACTGCGTTGCGCCCAGCGTAAGGACATTTCCATAGATTGCTTGGCGTAATCAAAAGTGGCGGGATAAGGCGTGCATTCGTCGAAAATCATCACAATGTCGGACCCCAAATCATATTGAATTTCCATTGATTTTTCAGGGGAAAGAAAAATGCGTTCGCCATTGATCGGGTTTTGGAATTTTACGCCTTCTTCGGTAATTTTGCGTAATTTGCCCAAACTGAATACTTGGAAACCGCCGGAATCCGTGAGAATCGGGCGATGCCACTGCATAAAATCGTGCAAATCACCGTGTTTACGCATGACTTCTTGCCCCGGACGCAACCACAAATGGAAAGTGTTACCGAGCAAAATTTCCGCACCGGTGGCGCGCACTTCTTCCGGCGTCATGCCTTTTACCGTGCCGTAAGTTCCCACCGGCATAAACGCCGGCGTTTCCACGCTAAAGATGCCTTGTGGACGTTCAAAGATCAGACGACCGCGACGGGCATTACCGCTGATTTTATCTAATTCATACTTCATTTTTTCCTCAACGAATAAACAGTTCGAAGGTTTTAGCCAATAAAAAAGCCTGTTAATACAGGCTCTGCGCATTTTATGGAGTACTCGGAAATAAGTCAAACCGCTTATTTCCAAGCCTTCACCTCAGGATTCTTGGAAATAAACATCGCATCACCGTAACTGAAAAAACGATAACGATTTTCCACCGCACTTTTATAGGCATTCATCGTATGCGAAAAACCGGCAAAGGCGGAAACCAACATAATCAGCGTGCTTTCCGGCAAATGGAAGTTGGTAATCAAACAATCCACGATGCGAAATTTTTTGCCGGGATAAATAAAAATCGACGTATCGGAAAAATAAGGTTCGATCATCTCGCCATTGCCGTTTTCCTGCGCCGACAATGCCGCCGTTTCAACGGAGCGCACGGACGTGGTGCCCACCGCAATCACGCGTTTGCCCGCTTTTTTAGTCTCAATGATCGCATTGCAGACTTCTTGCGAAAGTTCTACGTATTCCGCATGCATAATGTGCTCTTCAATATTTGCCACGCGTACCGGTTGGAACGTTCCGGCCCCGACGTGTAGCGTAACAAATTGAAAATTCACGCCTTTGGCGCGCAGTTTTTCCAATAATTCATCGTCGAAATGCAATCCGGCAGTCGGCGCGGCCACCGCACCGGGCACCTTACCATAAACCGTTTGATAACATTCTTGATCCGCTTCTTCGTCAGGGCGATCAATATAAGGCGGCAGCGGCATATGGCCGATTTGTTGCAACACGTTTAGCAGCGTACCGGATTTGTCGGCTAATTCCACTTCAAACAACACGCCGTGACGGGCATTCATTATTGCTTTAACGCCGTTGTTTTCGCCGAGCTTGTCTTCGCCTAAAAATAATTCGGCACCTGCTTTCGGTGCTTTGGAAGAACGAATATGCGCCAGAAAGCGCTGCTCATCCAACATCCGCTCCACCAGCACTTCGATTTTACCACCGCTGGCTTTACGTCCAAACATACGTGCGGGAATCACCCTTGTGTCGTTGAAAATTAACAAATCACCTTCGTTAATCAAGTCGAGCACATCGGTAAAAGTACGATGGAAAAGTTCGCCGGTTTCGCCATTTAATTGCAATAGTCGGCAAGAAGAACGATCTTCTTTCGGATAACGGGCGATCAGTTCATCCGGCAAATCAAAATAAAAATCGGAAACACGCATAATATTTTTACACTTAAGGAAATTTTAAGGGGAAACGCGACATTTCCCCTTACTGCTATAAAATCATTTTCACTAACTTATCCGCTTGAATGCGGGCGAATTTTTTCAGTAATTTTTGCACCGGTTCCGGATACTGAGAAAGCTCTTCAAGCTCGGAATAATGCTTTAACACGGTGGTATGTTGGCGAATATGTTGCAATTCTTTGGCAACTTGCGGCCGTAATTCGTGCTGCGGATCACGAATCAACAAACCGTTTTCCGCATCCAAACGCCAAGCGCGCGGATTCAAATTATTACCGGTGAGTAAAATATAATCATTATCCACCCACACGCCTTTTAAATGATAGGTATTGTCGCCGTCTTTCCATAAGCGAACGCAAAGCTGACCGCGTTCGATTTCGCCTTCAAATTTTTCGCAAAAACGACGCAAATTACTTTCGTATAAATAAGGTAAAGCGCCCGCCATTTTGAAGGGCTGTGTCGGCGGAATGTAAAAATCATTCGCCACCTTGTCACCCACGATAATTTCCACTTGCTTGCCCTTCTCTAACAACGCAGCGATTTTTTGTTGCAAGGTGCGCGGAAAATTAAAATACGGCGTGCAAATAATCAAATTTTGTTGCGTTTTCAGGAACAATTTTTTGATTACTTGATTGAGTTCGTTGCCCGATGCGCCCAAACCAAATAACGGCGAAACACTTAAAACGTCGGAACATTCGCCCGCATTTGGCAAATTGTATTCAGCGTGGTTGGCCAGATTTTTACGATAAGCACGAATCGCCGCACGAATTTCCTTAGTCCGCGGGCGATTACCAACATCAAGCGGGAACACCGCATTGAAATCCAATAAATAGTCGTTGATAAAATTCACCATCGCGTCCGCCAGCACCGCATTGGTGATTTTTTGGTAGCGGTCGTAACGATATTTGTCTTGTTGTTGCAAATACACATTATTAATGCTGGCGCCGCTATACAGCACGCTGTCGTCAAACACGAAACCTTTGACATGCAACACGCCGAACACTTCGCGCGTATTAATCGGCACACCGAAAAACATATTCGGATCGTCAGGCAGTTGGTAGGTTTGACGTTGCTCGCAATACCAATCGGCATTGGTGGCCGATTTTTTAGCGCCCAATAAATTGCGCTGGGCACGATGCCAATCCACTAAAATTTTTACATCCAAATCCGGGTGTCGTTGCTTCACCCGATAGATTTCATCCAAAATTTCTTGCCCCGCATCGTCTTTTTGCCAGTAAAGTGCGGTGATATAAATGCGTTTTTTGGCATTTCGAATCAATTCAATAATCTGCGTTTTAAATTCGGCCGGGCTGAACAAAAATTCCACTTGCGTTTTTTCTAACGGCAAAAAAGGCAAGTTTCGGATGTTTTGCTCGGCACGTTTGAATTTATTGATTAACATAATTTATCTCTGCAATTTCTATCAGCCATTTTAAGAATGGGCTAGTTTACAATATTTCCCCGGCAGATTGACAGAAAAAAGCTTTTTTTCGTCACAATGCCGAATGAATTTTCGCCGTTTTCGACTAATTCTTGTCCGGCAAATCTTTTCCACAACGCAGTCCGCAACATTCCTTCGAACCTTCAAATGAGCACCGCATTGAAAGCCCTACCGAAGCGTCCCAATGCGCGCTGAAAGGTCGCCAAATCAACCACGCGTTGAACATAAGACGGCAGAAAACCTTTTCGTTATGGCGGGGCTTCAATGCGGTGCTCTGCGACGAGCTCGTGGCGGCAGACATCGATGCGCTACTGATTGAACGCGCAAAACATTTGGGGGCGTAAAGCAAAAGATCTATACTATGCCCGTTTGTTATTTCACTCGGAGTTTTTATGCCGGAACGTTCTACTAATATTACCACTCACGATCCTTTCGGCAGCCTGCTCGGTTACGCACCGGGTGGCGTTGCCATTTATTCTTCCGATTACACCACGGCCGACGAAGCAGAGTTTCCCGATGATGCCGCCTTTCGCAGTTATTTAGGACGCGAATATATGGGCTACAAATGGCAATGTGTGGAATTTGCGCGCCGTTATTTATATCTCAATCACGGCATGGTGTTTACCGACGTGGGCATGGCCTATGAAATTTTTTCGTTGCGTTTTCTGCGCCAAGTGACGAACGACGCCTTGTTACCGTTGCAAGCTTTCGCCAACGGCAGCAAACGCAAACCCGAAGCCGGTGCGCTTTTGATTTGGCAAGAAGGTGGTGAATTTAAACATACCGGTCATGTAGCGATTATTACCGAAGTATTAGACGATAAAATCCGCATCGCCGAGCAAAATGTGATTCACTCACGTCTGCCAAGCGGGCAACAATGGACGCGCGAGCTGCCAATGCGGTGCTCAAACGGTTATCTGTTGCAAGATACCTTCGACGATACGAAAATTTTAGGCTGGATGATTCAAACCGCGGATACGCAATACAGTCTGCCGCAGCCGACGCCAAAACCGGAAGATTTGGTGATTAAAGCCGGACATCTTGCAAATAAAGGTCAATTTGAAGGCCATTGGCTGGATGAATCGAAACCGTTTGATGCCGCTTACGTGAAAGCGATGCACGGCCATCGCGTCAGCCGTTCGGATCAATATCGTTATTTCGCCATTTCCGAAAACGCTCAACATGAACTGATTCGTGCTACCAACGAACTGCATTTAATGTATTTGCACGCCACCGACAAAGTGCTGCAAGACGATAAATTACTGCAATATTTCAATATTCCTAAACTGCTTTGGCCACGCTTGCGTTTGTCTTGGCAGAATCGTCGTTATCAAACCATCACAGGCCGTTTGGATTTTTGTCTGGACGAGCGTGGGCTAAAAGTGTACGAATATAATGCGGATTCCGCATCTTGCCACGCCGAGGCCGGCGAAATAATGAATCGTTGGGCACAACAGGCGGGACTTAAGCTAGGAGAAAACCCCGGTGAAGGTTTGCGCAATGCCTTGGCGGATTGTTGGCAACACAGCCGCGCCAGCAAATTAGTACATATTTTGCAAGATCACGACGATGAAGAAGATTATCACGCGCTGTTTATGCGCCAAGCACTGATCCAAGGCGGCTTTCAAGCGAAAATTATTCACGGCACGGAAGGGCTACATTGGGATAATCGCGGTCGCTTGTTGGACGATGAAAACCACCAAATCCAAAGCGTGTGGAAAACTTGGGCGTGGGAAACCATGTTGGAGCAATTGCGCGAAGACGCGACAGGACAAGAAGTGGCGCCGCCGATTCGGACCGGCTATGCGGAAGATAAAGTGCGCCTAATCGACGTTTTGTTGCGGCCGGAAGTGCAAGTTTACGAACCACTTTGGACGGCGATTCCAAGCAATAAAGCGATTTTGCCGGTGTTGTGGTCGTTGTTCCCGAATCATCGTTATTTGTTGGAAGCGAGTTTCGAACTGACACCGGAATTAATCAAAAACGGTTACGCGCAAAAACCGATTGCCGGCCGCCGCGGCGACAACGTGAAATTGTTCGGCGATGACAATTTGGTGTTAAATAGCACGGATGGACGTTTCGGCAAACAAGAAAACATTTACCAACAGCTTTGGTGTTTACCGAAAGTGGAAGATCAATATTTACAAATCTGCACTTTTACCGTCGGCGGGCATTACGGCGGCAGTTGTTTACGTTCCGACCCAAGCCGGGTGATTATGGGCGACAGCGATATGCAACCGCTGCGTGTATTGTCGGAAAAGGATTTTCAAACCAAATAAATTCTCTAACTCAATGCGGTGCTGATTAGCCACTTCAGCGCTTTCATTTCTCACCTTGCAGCCACAAAAAACCGCAGGTTTTCACCTGCGGTTTTCGTTTGTTCGTGTAAACAAAGTGCGACAAGGAAACCACACTTTTTTTCACCGAATGAAAGATTAAAGATAATAATGACCTAAATAGTTTAACTTTTCATCAAGTTTTAACACAAGTGGTTGGCCGGTCGGGATTTCAAAATCCATAATTTCCGCGTCGGAAATGCCGATGATGTGTTTTGCCAAAGCGCGTAAGGAATTGCCGTGCGCGACCACCAATGCACGTTTTCCGGCGAGTAAGGCCGGAGCAATTTGATCTTCCCAGAATGGGAGGGCGCGCTCTAAGGTTAATTTTAAGTTTTCAGCATTCGGTACGATGTCTTTTGGTAAGTTGGCGTAACGACGGTCATTATGGGCGGAATTCGGATCTGCCGGGTCTAAATCCGGTGGGGAGATGTCGTAAGAACGACGCCAGATGTGCACTTGTTCGTCACCGTATTGTTCAGCGGTGGCTTTTTTGTCCAAACCTTGTAGCGCGCCGTAGTGACGTTCGTTCAAGCGCCAGTTTTTCACTTGTGGAATCCATAATTGGTGAGATTCTTCCAATACAATGTTACAGGTTTTGATGGCGCGGGTGAGGACGGAGGTGAAGGCAATGTCAAATTCATAGCCGGCTTCGAATAATTTTTTACCGGCCGCTTTGGCTTCTTCCACGCCGCGTTCGGTAAGGTTGACGTCGCGCCAGCCGGTGAATAGGTTTTTTGCGTTCCATTCACTGAAACCATGACGAATAAAGACTAATTCCATAGGATTCTCCTTGTTGTAGGTAAATTAAAAACGCGCATTTTATAGCAAAAAAAACCACCATGTTAAAGCGAAAAGGCGGCATTTCCTGATCTTTCGCAAAAATCCGCGGGAAACTTTTTCGCCTTTTGACAAATATGATAAGATTCGCGCAATTTTGTGAATGGGGACGGGTTATGTCGCGGTTTGCCTTATATGGGAAAATATCTATCGTGACCGCGCTTTTGTGTGGCACTATTTCGGGCTATGCGCCGACGGGCGAAGCCGCCGATCTCAATCAAATTCAACAACAAATCAAGCAACAAGAATCCAAACTGGCCGAGCAAAAACGCGCACAGGCCAAATTACAATCCACGCTAAAAAATCAAGAAAGTAAAATCAATTCTGTGGCGGGTGAATTGCGCGATACCGAACTGAGCCTGCAAGAAATTCGCAAGCAAATCGCCGAGGCAGATGGGCAAATCAAGCAACTTGAGAAAAAAGAACGCGAGCAAAAAGCCAAGCTGGCAAGACAAATGGATGCGATTTATCGTTCCGGTTTGAATCCTTCCGTGTTGCAACGAATGTTTTCCGAGGATGCTCAAAAAGCGGCACGAATGAAAGTGTATTACGAACATTTAAACCGCGTACGCATTGAGACGATTGAAAATATTAACGCTACGCAAGCGCAAATCACCAAACAAAAAGAAGAGATTTTAAGCCGTCAACAAAGTCATAAAGCGCAGCTTTCAACGCAAAAAAAACAGCAACAGGAATTAGAAAAAGCGCAGCGTGAGCGTCAATCAACGTTAAACGAAATCAATAAAAATATCGATAAAGATCAAAATAAACTAGCCACTTTGCGCGCTAACGAAGCCGCCTTGCGACAAGAGATTCAGCGGGCAGAACAAACGGTGCGAGCGCAAGAACAACAAGAACGTGAGGCCTTGGCACAGCGCAAACAGGCGGAAGAAAAACGCACCGCCAAACCTTATCAACCGACAGAACAAGAACGTCGCTTGATTAACAGCGCTAACGGCTTAGGCGCGGCAGCGCGGCAATATCAAAAACCGGTAAGCGGTTCCACGCTGTATTCGTTTGGCTCCACACAAGCGGGCGAAGCGCGTTGGAAAGGCATGGTAATCGCGGCACCGCGGGGTACACCGGTACGCGCCATCGCCGGCGGGCGGGTAATTTTAGCCGGGCAATTAAATGGTTACGGCTATATGGTGATCGTTAAACATGGCGACAGCGATTTGAGCCTGTACGGTTTTAATCAAGCGGTATTTGTGCAAGCAGGGCAACTGGTCTCCGCAGGGCAAACCATCGCGCAAGTGGGCGACAGCGGCGAAGTTTCGCGTCCGGCGCTTTATTTCGGCATCAGCCGTAAGGGCGTGCCGGTGAACCCGGCAGGGTGGATTAAATAATGTTCGGCTTACTAAAAAACGCGCGCAAAAATCTGCTTGTTTTTTCCGCCGCGCTTTATTCCTCATTAACTTTTGCGCAACATAAACTCGCCATCGTAATTGACGATGTGGGGTATCATCCAAAACAAGACGCGGCAATTTTGGCAATGCCGCGCGAGATTTCCGTCGCCATTATTCCCGCCGCGCCTTACGCTGCAGCACGCGACCGCGAAGCCTTTGCGCAAGGGCGCGATATTTTGATTCATATGCCGATGCAACCCGTGAGTTCGATAAAAATTGAATCCGGCGGCTTGCATTTGGGTATGTCGGCAGAACAGGTGACGAATCGTGTACAAACGGCGAGAAATATCGTGCCGCACGCCATTGGGATGAATAATCATATGGGGAGCGCCGCTACGGCAGACAACCTATTGATGAGTCATTTAATGAACGCGTTGCGCGCGCAGCATTTATTTTTCCTCGATAGTCGCACCAGCGGCAAATCCGTAGCGGGCAGAATCGGACGCGAACAAGGCGTGCGCGTGCTCGAACGTCATATTTTTTTAGACGACAGCAATGAACCGGCTGATGTACAACATCAATTCCAAGCCGCCCTTCAACACGCACGCAAACGTGGCACGGCCATCGCGATCGGTCATCCACGGCCGAATACTGTTGCGGTGCTGCAACAAGGTTTGGCTAATTTACCGGCGGATATACAGTTAGTCGGAATAGGCAGTTTATGGCGCGACGAAGCTTTCGTGCCGAGCAAACCCTTTATCTTGATTTTCAACGATATTCCGGCGCCAACCTCGGTCGCCCCCTTTGAACCGGTGCCATTGCTGCGCGGCGTACCGCGTTGAGGTTGCCCGATAGCACCGCATTGAAGCCTTGCGGGACAAGGGTTCAATGCGGTGCTGAAATCGATCTTCGCCTTCAGCATTTTTTAAAGACAAAAAGATACGGTCGGAAAACTCACGAATTTCCGACCGTACATTTTTATTTTGAACCGCATTAACGGCCGTTATATTCGAAATATAACACCGTAGCCGCGACGCGGGAATGGACGTTAAGTTTGCGCAATAAATTGCGAATGTGCACTTTTACGGTTTCTTCCGAAATAAATAATTGTCCGGCAATTTGTTTGTTCGATAACCCGGTGGCGATTAAACGTAATACGTCCATTTCGCGCTCCGTTAAAGAATCCATCGGATCTTGGCGATGTTCGCGTTCAAGCAGCAAATTTTTAATCGAATCGCTTAAAATCACTTCGCCTTGCGCAATGGCTTTAAGTTGTTCGAGCAAGGTATCCGGCTCGGTGTCTTTGAGTAGATAACCGTCTGCACCGGCATCCACCAAGGCGAAAATATCATTTTTCGCATCGGATACGGTGAGAATCACAATGCGCGCATCCACCCCTTCCGCCCGTAAGCCTTTTAATGTATCTAACCCCGAAAGTCCTTTCATGTTCAGATCTAAAATGATCAAATCCGGTGATGTTTGTAATGCAACGGAAATCCCTTCCGCACCGCCGCCAACGTCGGCAATCACTTCAAAGTTATCGTCCAATTCCACAAGCTGCTTAATGCCGCGACGCATTAGCGGGTGATCGTCTATCAATAAAACTTTCAATGTTTCTTGCATATTCCCCCCCTAGGCGAAGATTTGACGAAAAAACCGCGTTATTTTAACGAGATTTTAACGATCTTCCAATGTAAAAAATGATGAAAGTTGATTTAGCACATTAATTCCCGATGGGAAAACTCGGATTAAACGGCTTTGCGTTGATATTTAAACGGTAAAATCTGCACGCGACCTTGCGGACAACGTTGAATTTGGTAAAACTGCGGATAATTGAAATTGCGCGACTCGATGTGATACGGATTCTCGCCGCCTTCCAAGCACGAGGCCTGATAAAGTCGGTTAATTTCGCGTACTTTCTGGTCTTTCGAACCGTCACAATGGCGATAAATTTCCAAGTGATTGGCTTCGTTTAACAGATAGACATTGAAGCTGTCGTCTTTGTTATCTTCAAAGAAAAATTGTAAGAAACCTTCGCTGGCGAAGTGATCAATTTCCGGCGGATATCGACGATCCGGTGCGGGAAGCTCGTCTTTTTCTTCCACCGGACTTTGCAGCACGTCATCAAAATCTGCTGCATTTTGCGCGTCACTCTCCACTTCTTGCAAACTGATGCCGCGATCTTCGAAAAAGAATTGCCAGTTTTTACCGGCCACGCGTAAACGCGGCGTACGGCACGCTTGGCTGTCACCCAATTGAATACTGATGCAACGATTAACCAAAGCGTTCACTAGGCTACGTAAAGCGCGCCGATAATGTTGGCTATAACAAAAAACCTGTACGGAACGCGGACTGCCAGCGCCACGATAAATTTTATTGGAAAGCACTTTTAAAGCCATCAAAATCGCATGCGGCCCCTCAAAATGCAGGGTGCGAATTTCGTTCCATATATTGCGATAAGTGAAATCAATGCTACCGACTAAATTTTGTTCGAGCGGACCGAAACTAAACAAATCGCTGGCGGAAAGCTGCGCTTTCAATTCAGTTAAATGAGCGGTGGGATCCACCGTTAAATTCACCGCAATGACGATATTGCGAATTTCACAAGGTGTCGCCAGGGCACCGCTGTCTGCTGCGGTAATGGCGCGCGAAAAAGATAAGCGCAGATCCGCCACAAAATTACGTAAGGTTTCGATACTGACTGTTCGACTGAATAAATATAGCTCGGTTTCGGCGGTAAGTAAGCGGTTGAAATACGCCCAAGCTACCAATTTATTCAAGCTCTCGCTGTATTCGATGACACGATTTTCCGAGAACATCATCGCGCTCGGCGGTTGATTAATCAGATACCAACCGTCTTTAAAATGTTTGTTGCCACGTACTTCTAAGAAACTGATGTGGCGTTCCGACAAATCGCGAGAAATTTGCGTATTAAGCAAAATCACTTTGCCGGGCAACGCTTCAAATGCGGTGTAAAGTTTACGCGTAAGAATGTTAATATCTTGCGGTGCTACGCGGGAATGAATTTTGTGTTTACGCGCAAAATTGACCAAATTGTGATAACTCAGCATCAGGAATTTCACCAAATTCTCGTGACTTTCCTTCACTCGTTTGATTTTCCAAAATGGGCGACGATTGAGTTCGCGAATGGTATCGTCACTCCAACCCCATTCTTGCGCCAAAATTTGCAAATAATTGGTGCGCCAGTTATGAATTTGGCATAGTGCCAAATCTTCGGTGGCTTTTACATAAAAACAACAGCGCACAAAATCCAATCGTTTAAATTCGGCAAGTTCGGTTAAATAGTCCGTCACTTTGGCAAGCATGGCGATATACGGATCAAAATGATGAGACGGCGTGGTGTTGCCGGCAAACAGATCTTCTTTGAATTGGCGAGCAATCAAACGGGTATTCGGATATTCTTTGGAATAGGCTTCTAACAGTAAAATTTTCAGCACCGATTTATAAGGCGAATCAATTCCTTTATAAAGCTGCCAAAGACTGGCACCAAAATATTCATTGGCTGAAAACTGCCCTAATCCACCGAAATCCACCCAATCCTGCGGGTTGATTTCGCCGTTTTCGACGGCTTTTTGTACTTCGCTTTCGTAATCCGTTTCCTTTTCCACCCAAAAATGCAGCCACAATAGCGGGTTGCCTGCAAGGCGAACGGCAGAGCGATAAAACTCGTCCAACAACAACATATATTGCGCTGAACCGCTATTTTCGTTCGTGATCGGGTCAGCGTAACGATCATTGCGAAAACGTTGTTGATCGACTAAATAAAAATGAATTTCCACATCGAATTGCAGCGCCCATTCTTCGATTTGGCGTGCTTTTTGTGTTAATAAATCGCGCTCTGTATCGTTTAAGTCTTCACGACAACAAATCCAAGTGTCCATATCCGAACTGCTGGTTTGGCTAATCGAGCCGAAACTGCCCATTACGTACAAACCTAAAATCGGCGGTTTGGCCGTATAAAATTGCCGTTTGAAAGCATCGTAATGAGCGGGATATTCGCCCTTAAGAAAACGTTGTTGATAATCCGACAATGAAAAATGTGCGACGCCGCAAGGCGCTTTCACCACATAACCGGGCAAACTTGGATGATTTAATTGAAAAAGTAGCGGGAGCAAAGACAAAACCTGTTGGAAACCGTCACCGGAACCGAGCAACGCGCGTTCCAAACGGCGTTGATCTAACATTTCCACACATTTTCTCGCTCGATTAAGATCGTGTTTCAAGCAACATCCTTATCGGATGGAAAAAATTGGCGTTACTCTACCACTTGCGGGCGCAAAAGCAAAGCACGACGCCCCAATCCGTGCGCGATTTGCGATATCCTGCGCCCTATTTTGAACAATTGATTTTATTACGCTGATTTCTTTTGCGCCGATTTCCGCGCGAGCCTGTCGACCAAATCCAGCACTTTCGGTTAGGTATTCGCCACTTTCTGCACGCCGATGATGTTGTGCCCCTTAGCACTGCTGATTTCCACCAAGTTCGCCAACAGCACCGCATTGAATGCTATGCAAATCACGCTTTTTTTCTGTTTAGTTCTGACTTTATCCGTTCGCTCTCGGTGTTAACGTAGCTCATCACCGAGAATTCCAAACAAGGTAGTAAAAATCACTTTTTTATAAAAACTCGACAATAATCCATAACAAATAGTTGAATAAAAAGTGGTTTGTATTGATAACTTTGGAAAAAAATAAATCCTATGTTAAGCACAAAATAAAGCGATTTTTTAATGTTGTTCTGCGCGTGTTGAAATGCCTTTTAAGGCTTCGCATTCGGTAACATCATTTTTTTCACATTGCATTAAAGGGAAGAGAAAACGTTCAATTTCTTGCAATTTAGCAATTTTTTCTTGTATATCTTGATAATGCTTTTGCACCAACATATTAACAGGGACGCATTCGCCTTTTTGTTGTTGATAAAGCTCAGTAAAACGAGCGGTTTCTTCCACACTGAAACCAAGTTCACGGCAAGCTTTAATAAAATTAAGTAAAACAACGGTATCTTGCGTATAAAGACGATAGCCGTTTGCCGCTCGAATGGGAGCAGGAAGTAAACCAATTTTTTCATAAAACCGTATGGTTTCCGGTGTGGAGTGGGTTTGTTCGCAAAGGTTTTTAATTTGTAAATAATTTTTCATTTTCTTTGACCTTGTTGTTAGTACAGGGTTTAAAGTGCATTCATCTTAATGAATAAGGAGAAAAAATGAAAGATTGTTGTTCTTCTCATCATTGTGAAACAGCTGTTTCACAATATTATCGCTATATTTTATGGACAGTATTTGCCATTAACTTTGGAATGTTTTTGGTAGAAATCATCAGTGGCGTAAACGCCGACTCTGCCTCGTTATTGGCGGATTCGTTGGATTTTCTAGGCGACGCTAGCAATTATGGAATTAGCTTGTTTGTGCTTTCAATGGCGTTATCAGTACGTGCAAAAGCGTCTTTACTCAAAGGCTACACGATGGCAATTTTCGGTGTATGGGTGCTAGGCTCAAGTGCGTATTTATGGTGGCTAGGCAGTTTGCCAAGTTATCATAAAATGAGCTTAATCGGCATACTTGCCTTGGTCGCAAACGTCATTTCCGCCTTATTACTTTACAAATACCGCGAAGGTGATAGTAATATGCGCGGCGTATGGATTTGTTCGCGTAACGATGCGATTGGTAATTTATTGGTTATTGCTGCGGCAGGTGCAGTGTATTTTACCCAATCCAACTTACCCGATTTACTCGTGGCAACCGTGATCGGTGGATTAAGCATAAGTGGGGCCGTGGCAGTAATCCATCAAGCCCAAAGTGAATTGAAAGTGAACTAAAAACTGCGTTTGTCGCCAACAGCACCGCATTGGCGCCTGTTTCAATGCGGTGCTGTTGGCGATGGTCACCGTTCTCTGTTAAAACGACGCACAGTGTAATCTTTCAAGTTTTTTTGTCATTGGACGTCGGGCGGAAAAACACTATAATGCCGCCTTTTTCGGAGGCTTAATGTTTTTTGTTTATCTTCTGCTTGCTTTGGCGGCGGGCACCGCATTGGCGTCGCAATCTGCTATTAATACGCAATTGGCTAAAGCGGTGGGCGGCGAACCGCTCGTCGCGACCTTCATTTCTTTTGCCGTCGGCACCATTTTGTTATTTATTATCGCGCTGTTTAAAACAGATTTATGGGGCGGATTGAGTGAGATTCCGCAGCAGCCTTGGTGGAAATTGCTGGGCGGCGTACTCGGTGCAGGCGTGGTATTCAGCACCGTTTTATTAGCACCCAAACTCGGCATTACCGCCATGCTATTTTTTATTATTATCGGTCAACTGCTTTCCGCCGCCACGATCGATCACTTCGGCTTAATCGGTATGCCGGTGCGTGAAATAAACCTTGTTAAACTTATCGGTTTGATGATTGTCGCCTTCGGCCTGATATTCTATTTCTTCGGCGATAAAGTCATCGCGTTGCTGAAAAGTTAAAGCGATCGATTTGCCAAAACAGAAGCCGCCTGGGCACCAATATAATCGCAATATTTCCCGTTTGAGATTGCGCTTTCCAATTCAACTGACGATGCGGCATAGAAATTATGCCCTCTTTGCTTAAAAGTATTATCGCTTCCGCTGTTGGAAAGAAACCTGTGCATAAAATAAGGCTTCAATGCGGTGCTCTGCGGAAGATCCAATTTCCTTTATCTTTTGGCTGCTCTTAGATGCATCAAAATGTCTCTCAAACTCGTCTTATCCGTTTACAAATCCGTAACAAACGCCTATAGTAACGCCCGTTAGTCGGGGTGCTCGGTTGCGCAAACAATCGGGCTGAGAAATACCCGTGAACCTGATACAGTTAGCACTGACGTAGGAAACTAATGCACTTCACTCTGCTTTTCCAAGGCTTATTTCAAGCCGTTTTCCCCCGTTTAGCTGTTAGCCGGTATTGTTTTTCAATCTTCACTAAGGATTAAACCAATGTCCAAGCTTTCTAAAAATCGCTCAAAAACATCATTAAAAACGGCCGTATTTTGCCTGCTTCCAATGCTTTTTTATACACAAGGTGCCCAGGCGGAAGGCAAACTGACCATTTATTGCAGCGTGCAAAATGTCACGTGTGAAAAAGTCACCCAACGTTTTGCCGAAAAATATAAGGTCGATGCGAAATTTGTACGCAACAGCACCGGCGCCGTACTTGGCAAAATCAAAGCGGAAAAAGACAACCCGCAGGCAGACGTCTGGTTTGGCGGTACCTTTGAACCTCACTTACAAGCTGCCGATCAAGGCTTACTCGCCTCCTATCGTTCCCCATTACAAAAAGACATCATGCCGCAATTTAAAAAATTAATGGACGAACGGGGTGATTACACCTCAATCATTTATTTGATGGAAGTCGCCATCGGTGTGAACACGGAGAAATTAAAACAGCTGAATATTCCTGAACCCAAATGCTTTACCGACTTACTCAAGCCCGAATTCAAAAACCTAATCCAATACGCCGATCCGCGCGTTTCCGGCACCGGCTATTCATTACTCACCACACTGGTTCAACTTTGGGGTGAAGAAAAAGCCTTTGATTACTTGAAAAAACTCAATACCAATGTGGCGCAATATTCCAAAAGCGGATTGGCAACCGGTAATTTAGCCACCGGTGAAGTGGCTGTTGACATATCCTTTATGCACAGCTATGTGCGTGAAAAAGACAAAGGCGCACCGGTAAAAGGCATTTTGCCTTGCGAAGGTGTCGGCTACACATTGGGCGCAGTCAGTATCATCAAAGGAGCACGCAATCTTGAAAACGCTAAACATTTTGTGGATTTCGTCCTCGACACCGAAGCGCAAGAAATCCCATGGCGGGAATCCGATTCTTACCAAATCCCTACCAATATTCACGCCAAAGCCTCCCCTAAAGCCAGTGATCCGACCAAACTCAATTTATTGGACATTGACTTCATCCGCTTCGGCGCCGATGTAGAAAGTAAACGGTTAATTGAACGTTGGGTTGAGGCAGTAAGAGGAGAAAATAACTAAAATAAGATATAAAGTTAAAATAATGGCGAAAGCTCACAAATGGCGCAACAGAATTTTGGCAGCAAACGGAGTTGAGCCGGCTTTCGGGAAATATTGGAAAAACAAAATAGGACCGCATTGAAGTGCGGTCCTATCTCGTTTCGTTTAATTTTCTTTCGGCAAACGCAGTAAGGCGTAAATCAACCCGCCCCAAATCACGCCGAGAGCGATAATCATCATAATTATTGCACTGCTACTCATTCTATTCTCCTTTGCTTTCCAACGTTAATTTGGTTTCGCTTTTCCATTTTAAGCGGGAAAGAATAAACGCCACCACGAGCAAGCTTACGACCATCCCCCAGCCAAAGATATTTACGAACCAACTCGGGTAGCCTTCGTAACCTTCGGCAAACACTTTCGCGCCTTCGCTAAACAACATAAACGCCAAAATGCCGGTGGTAAGAACGATACATAAACGCCAGAAGAAGCCCACTTTAAAAGAAGAGGTTTCGTTTAAGTGATCGCCCAATAAACCTAATTTTTCGTTCGCCACAATCGCAATTAATGACACAAATGCCACAGCGACGATACCGAAATAGTTCACGAATTTATCGAATACATCTAACATCGGTAAGCCCGTTGTGGTACCGAATAAAATCACGGAAACAAACATCATTGGTACACCCACGATGAAGGTCACTTTTGCACGACGAATACGGAGTTTGTCTTGAATCGCCGAGATGATGACTTCGATAACGGAGATGAAAGAAGTTAATGCCGCAAAGGTTAACGAACCGAAGAACAACACGCCCAATATTTCGCCAAACGGTGCTTTGTTGATGATGGTCGGGAAGGCAAAGAAAGCCAAACCGATGCCGCCTTTTGCCACTTCGCTCACTTCTTGCCCTTGAGCCGTTGCGATAAAGCCCAATGCGGCAAACACGCCGATACCGGCTAACACTTCAAAACTACTGTTGGCAAAGCCAACCACTAAACCACTGCCAGTGAGATCCGATTCTTTCTTCAAATAAGAAGCGTAGGTCACCATAATGCCGAAGCAAATGGACAGCGAGAAGAAAATTTGACCGTATGCCGCAATCCACACGCTAGGACTGGAAAGTTTTGACCAATCCGGGGTAAATAACGCATCTAAGCCTTTCGCTGCGCCCGGTAGAAATAATGAATAAATCACCAAAGCAACGAACATAATCACCAATACAGGCATTAAAATGGCGGAGGATTTCGCGATCCCTTTTTGGATGCCTAAAGACAATACGCCCAAAGCAACTACCCACACCGCGATTAACGGGCCGGTCACCATACCGACAAAATCAAAGCTTACACCGTTAGCAATATCGCCCATTTTCAAGAATTCACCAATAAAGAAGTCGATCGGTTTATCGCCCCATGCGCTGTTGATGGAAAAATAAGTATAGCTCGCTGCCCAACCTAATACGACCGCATAGTACAAGCCGATAATCACGTTGACCATCACTTGCCACCAACCAAACACTTCGAAATGCGGGCTGAAGCGACGATAAGAAAGCGGTGCACCACCGCGGTGACGATGGCCGATTGCGTAATCTAAAAATAAAAGCGGAATCCCCGCGGTTAATAACGCGATAAGGTAAGGGATAATGAATGCACCACCGCCGTTTTCATAGGTGGTGTAAGGAAAACGCCAAATGTTACCCAACCCAACGGCTGAGCCAATGGCGGCTAAAATAAACGCATTACGACCGGAGAAGGTCTCACGTTTCGGAGCGGATTGCGCCATAAAATGTTCCTGTTAAAAATAAAAAGGACTCAACTATAATGAAATCTTAAAGCGAGTCAATAAAATTGACGATATCTCAAAGCTAAAACGTTATTCGGCTTGCCCATTCCGCTTGGGTTTACCGAATAACGTTAAGTTCGGATCCGTCGCCACTGCGACTATGAAGTGCTCCAACAGCACCGCATTGAAGCCAAGCAATGCACGGCGTATTACAGCACTTTGCAATGCTTGAAGAAATTAAAGAATATGCTGATATTGTTCCAACATTTCTTTCGGCCAAACGCTGGATTGCACTTCACCGATATGTTTTTTACGAAGTAAGAACATTGCCATACGGGATTGACCAATACCGCCACCGATAGTTAACGGCAATTTTCCGGCCAGTAATTCTTGGTGCCAATCCATTTTCAAACGTTCCTCATCTCCGGTTAAGCCGACTTGCAAACGAAGGGCGGATTCATCCACGCGGATCCCCATAGAGGAAAGCTCGAAGGCTTTCTCTAAATCCGGGTTCCACACCAAAATATCGCCGTTCAAACCTTTATAGCCGTTTTCTGATTCCGTCGTCCAGTCATCATAATCCGGTGCACGACCGTCGTGCGGTTTACCGTCGGATAATTTACCGCCAATACCGATCAAGAACACGGCGCCATATTCTTTACAAATGGCATTTTCACGTTCTTTGCTGGTTAAATTCGGATAACGTTTTACTAAATCTTCACTGTGTACAAACGTGATATGTTTCGGCAAAATCGCCGGAATATCGAAACGTGCTTCCACCGCTAATTCGGTCAAACGCATCGCACGATAAATAGAATTTACGGTTTCTTTTAAATAGGCGAAATTACGGCGACCTTCCGGAATCACTTTTTCCCAGTCCCATTGATCCACATAGACGGAATGTGTCTGATCCAATGAATCTTCGTCAGGGCGCAACGCTTTCATATGCACAAATAAGCCTTCGCCTTCTTTAAAATGAAAACGGGCGAGAGTATGTCGTTTCCATTTCGCTAAAGAGTGAACCACTTCGAACACCGCATTGGGGATTTGTTTTACGTTAACTTGAACCGCTTTCTCGACACCTGACAGATTGTCTTGCATCCCATTGCCCACCTGACTCAAAATTGGGCCTTGCACTTCGATAATACCAAGTTGTTCGATTAAGTTTTGGGTGAAAGTGTTCTTCACAAAACTGATTTCTTGTTGTTGCAAAATAAATGTTTTTTTCATATTTTCCGCCTATTTTTAAAAAAGAAGTAAATTTCATTAGGTATTATTTAACAAAATGAACATATAGCTCAAGTATTTTATTTACCTATTAATTAATATTGAATATTATTTAAATAGATGGTAAAAAATTAGATAATCTTTAAAAGGAGTTATTTCATGCACAATATTGACAATTTGGATCAACAAATCCTCCGCGTTCTCACCAAAGACGCCCGCACTCCCTATGCCGAAATGGCAAAAAACTTCGGCGTCAGCCCCGGCACTATTCACGTGCGTGTAGAAAAAATGCGTCAGTCCGGCATTATTGAAGGCACCAAAGTGATCATTGATGAACGTAAACTCGGCTACGATGTGTGCTGTTTCATCGGTATCATTTTGAAAAGCGCGAAAGATTATGAGAAAGTGATTAAACAATTAGAGACTTTTGATGAGGTGGTTGAGGCTTACTATACTACGGGAAACTATTCGATTTTCATTAAAGTAATGACGCATACCATTGCGGAATTGCACTCCGTGCTAGCAACCAAGATTCAACTAATTGATGAGATTCAGTCCACCGAAACATTAATTTCAATGCAAAATCCGATTTTGCGGGACATAAAGCCATGATTGCCGAAAATGATTAGGGGCGTAAATACGCCCCTGTTCATATTAATTAAACGGAAATGGAAGATTAATAATAAGAATGCTCTCCGCGCTGATGTTCCGTTACGTCTTTTGCACCTTTCAATTCGTTCGGGAATAAACTAATCAATTGTTTTTCTACCCCATCTTTTAAGGTGACATCCACCATTGAGCAACCGTTACAGCCACCGCCGAATTGTAAAATTGCGTAGCCATCCTCGGTGATCTCAATTAAGGTAATACGTCCGCCGTGACTGGCAAGCTGCGGATTAATTTGAGTTTGAATGACATATTCTACGCGTTCAATTAACGGTGCATCATCCGCCACTTTACGCATTTTGGCATTCGGCGCTTTAAGTGTTAATTGAGCACCCAATTCCTCCGTGACATAATCAATTTCCGCTTCCTCTAAGAATGGTAAACTGACTTCATCGACAAAGGCGGAAAAATTGTCATATTTCATTTCAATATCGCTTTCCTCTACCGCATTCGGTGGGCAATAAGACACACCGCACTCCGCATTCGGCGTACCGGGATTAACCACAAAAATACGAATATTAGTGCCCTCTTCTTGAGTACTTAACAATTTGCGAAAATGCGCTTGCGCCGCTTCCGAAATAGCAATCTGTTCCATAAACGTTCCTTAATACTTGAGAAAATTTGTCAGCGATGATACGCCTACCGCAGCATTTTTTCCACTCATTTATTAGGATTGCCGTTACTGATAACGTGAGCTAAGCATGCGCTAGTCCCCATACCTGAATTTCTTTTACACCTAATTGACGCAGTTGTTTGGCAATTTCATTTAAAGTGGAACCGGTGGTAATTACGTCATCTACCAGAGCCACCGATTCATAAGGAAACGCCACGGAAAAATCTACAACGAAAGCGTTTTCCAAATTCCGCCGGCGTGCATGCGCGGTCAATCCTCGCTGGGTATGTGTATGTTTTACCCGCTTAACGATATGAGATAAACAAGGAATTTCAAGCCATCGACTTAATATTTTCGCCAGTAGCTCCGCTTGATTGTAACCGCGTTGCCATTGACGAAAATGATATAGAGGCACGGGAATAATGGCTTGCGGAAAAGTTAAGCCGTGACTGCGTCTGGCATCATAAGCAGCAAGCAACAACAAACGCGCCAATGTGCGATCAAGCCAAAATTGTTTTCGAAATTTAAACCGATGAATCAAATAAGAAAGCGGCTCCGCATAATGTCCGATAACCACCATTCGATCCCAAGCCGGTTCCAGTTGTCGACAATTTCCACAACGGCAAGCAAAATATTGCAAAGGTGCACCGCAACCGCCGCAATAAATGTAGCATTTCATCTTTCGCTGACAGCTCGAACAAATGCCGTTTGCCCCTTGTTTTAAAGCGGATTGGCATAGCACACAACTAAAATGAAAAAATTTGCTCAAATCCAACCGCACCGTTACCGCCCTTGCTTGCCTCTCGTTTTCTGTTTTAAGGAATCCAACGTTTCCCCTTGTTTCAAAATATGCGGCGTCACAAAAATCACTAACTCACGTTTTTGATGGCGTTCGCTTTCTTTACTGAACAATCGTTTTACTAGCGGAATATCCCCCAACACCGGCACTTTATCCACACCTTTACTAATCGTGTCATGGAACACGCCACCCAATACGATAGTTTCGCCATCTTTAGCAAATACTTGGGTGTTAATTTCTTGCTTGTCGATGGACACCACTTCATTATTTTGCTGCCCATAAGAAACACGATTGCCTGGTGAATTTTGACTAACCAATAAATCCAATAAAATATTATTATCTTTGGAAATATGCGGCGTTACTTCCAATCCCAGTACCGCTTCACGGAATTCGACAGATTGTGTGTCATTTTTACCGTTAGTAACCACGTAAGGAATTTCCGTCCCTTGTTTGATGCTTGCGCTTTTCTTATTAGTCGTTAGTAAACGTGGGCTGGCAATAATTTCCACGTTGTTTTCACGCTCCAATGCAGTCAGTTCCAAGTCTAACAAGCGTCCGTTAATCTTGGCCACTTGCAGCGCAATCGAACCGGCCGGTGTGGTATTTGCGGCAAAATTCACATTTAAATTTTCCGTTAAATTCGTAAAACCGGCCGCCTCTAAACTCCCGCCCACGCGATAAGCGTTTTCCGTTGGTGCAAAGATTCCCCAACGCACGCCTAATTCCTTTAAACTCTCATCGGTAATTGTCACGATACGCGCCTCAATGGCGATTTGTTCAATAGGTTTATCAAGCTCTGCGATCAGTTTTGCCATATTTTTGACGGATTTCGCTTCATCTTGAATAATCAACAAGTTACTACGATCATCAAAGGCAATCGAACCCGCCGGCGATAGCAACGAGCCGCTACCCGTAGTAAGGGATTTCATTACTTCCGATGCTTTGGCGAAATGCAGTTTTATCGTACGGCTGACCAAATTGGATTCCGACTCTTTCAACGCATCAACGGATTCGCCGACTAACGCCGGTGGCACCGCATTCATCGGTGCGGCAAAGGCTTCCTGCTCGGAACGTTTGCCCAAATAATAAATGTCATCTTCCACACGCAACGACAAACCTTTCATTCTCGCCACAGAACGCAGCACGCGATCAAGATCCACATTGTCCAATTGCAAAGAAAGCGATCCCTCCAGTTCGTCATCCACCACTAAATTTGTCCCTTGCACCAGTGCCAGCTCTTGCAAGCTCGCCACCATCGGGGCTTGTTTCAAACGAATGGAAAACACTTGATTTTCTTTGAACTCGGCAGCAACCTTCAAACAGCAAAAACTCAACAAAAGCAGACCATATTTTTTCAACCGATTTATCATAGATACTCCTAAAATCGTACATCTAAAGATTCGGTTTGCTCGCATTGTCCCGCTTTAGGACGAAGCAGCCGCACCCCGTTTTTCCCGATTTGTTGCAACAGGTAGCTTTCCCGCCCTAACCGATGTCCTTGCTTAGCCATAATTAATTGCTGGCGATCATCTAAAAACAAGGCCTCGGGCACTTGTTTATACATCACTACACCCACCAATTTCAGTTGATCAAACGCAGTTTCAACGGCAAAAACAGGCTCATTGAAAGAGCATTTTGCCGTGCGTGTTGATATTCTCGTTTCCGACTGAAGTTCACTTTGCCGCTGAGTACGATCAAAAGGATCGGCCGCTTGTCCAGGCAAGTAGGAACACAATCCTAAAATCGCCGTAAAAAAATAGTGAAATTTCCGCACGCTTATTCCTCTCGTTTTAATTGTAAAATCACTTGGCTTTGCACCTGTCCGCGTTCCGTTTTTTGCATTTCCAGTTGAGCGAATGCTAACGCATTCTGTTCGGAAAGCGCGGCAACAAAATCGTGTAACTCTTGAAATCTCCCCACCAACTGAAGCTGTAACACCGGATGAGACGAAAAATCCCATTGATACTCGGTCAATTCGATTTCCTCACTTAACAAACCGTGAATTTGTTGATCTAATGCCACAATCCGCTTGGTTAATTGCGGCGATAACTCATTTCGATCGGAATGTTGTTTTAACGCGATAAGTAATTTTTCTTGGTGAGCGAGTTCTGCCGTCTGTTGTGTCATCTCCTGCTCAATAGACTGCAGCCGTTGATGGCTTTGCCAGTTTTCCCAAATAACAGGAAAATTGATCGCACCTAGGCAAATTGCAAACAAACTCCAATGATAGCGTTTCGGCAACGCCAACCATTTTTCCACTGTCGGCAAACGATATTTGATAAACTTTTTCATCGATCACCCGATTTTATGGTTGAGGAAAGCTCAAACTCAAATGCCAAACGTCCTTGCTCCGGTTTAAATTGAATGAGCTTCACCGAAATGAAATGCGCACTTAAAAATTCGTGTAATCGTTCAAATTCGTCTTGTTCTAAACAAAATCCCTTTAATTGAACAAGATCTTCGTTCAAATTAAAGCTCTCCAATTCACCTTGTCGGAAAGGAAATTGCGGCAACAAGGACAAAATTTGCGTTACGCTCTCGGGCGCAATGGCTTGCAATTCGGTAAAACTTTGTATTGTTTGCTTAATCTGCATAACTTGTCCGGCGGTTTCGGCTAAGCGATTTTTTTGTTGTTCGAGGGTTTGCAAGCGTGCATTTAATTCGGTCTGTTGTTGCTGGTGAAACCAATATAGCGTCGCATAGGCGGTCAATGCGGTGCTGAAAACGACACATAACTTAATCAGAAAAGTGATTAACGCCCTTTGATATTTTTCCAACCGCCAAGGCAATAAATTAATCCCGTTCATCCCAATTCTCTGTTAAACACGCACTGCCTTGCGATATATTTTGTTGCGGCTCCGTTGTTTGCCAAAGGCAATTTCCTAAGGCAATAAAAGGCGCGTCGGTTGTTACTTGATTCCAATCAGCAGGCAGATCAATTGGTTCACAATCAACCGTTCGATAAAAGTAAACCCGTTCAATCTTTGACTCAAAACGCCGACAAAATTGTTCGAAAAGCGTAATCAAATTTCCCGTTGCTTGTAACATTTGCGGCTGATGAGCGGCTTCCATAAGGGCAAAACAATGTTGCATATCTTGATACAAATAAAGCGAATTTTCACATCGCTCACTCAAAACGAAATGAAACGCGCGTAAAATCGCGTGTGGCATGAGATCTAAAACCTGAAGAGGCAATTTGTCATAATCGCATTGAAAATCCATTGCCGTTTGGCGGCGAACGGCGTGAATATCTAAACGAAAACCTTGTTTCAGAGGCTTTGCCCGATAATCGAACCAAAGTTCGTTTAACGCGATAGGCAATTCTTTTTGCAAGACAAACTGACATTGTCGCTCGCATTCTTGTACGCTTAACGAATGCGGCAAAATCAGCGTTTTAGACCAAGTCAAATGTGGTGAAATGCAGCCAACCACTCTAAGCTGTATGCGTATTTGCGGAAAGTCTGCCGTTAAACGTGCCGTCAATTTGGCATAGAGGTTCGTTTCTTCGATAGAAAAAGAAAGAAATTGAACTAGTTTTTGAGGATTGAGCCAAACGACCTGGAATCGTTCGTGTTGTCGGTACACGCCAATTTGAATTACTTGCCGTTTTTTATAAGGCATCAGCATATGCTTTTCCTATTATTTAGGCGGTGAATCTTTTATACTTAGCGGCCGAATATAGTTATGACTCCAAGATAAATCATCAAGCAAGAGAGAATTTTACGATGCGGATCGCAAAATTAATATTAAGCAGTCTATTAACCCTGTGTATTTTAGGATTAGTAGCCGGCGGCATACTTTACATTCACCTTAAATCAGCCTTACCTTCGGTGGAAAGTTTAAAAACCGTGGAATTGCAACAGCCGATGCAAATTTATACGGCGGACGGCAAACTTATCGGCGAAGTGGGCGAACAGCGCCGCATTCCGGTGAAATTGGAAAACGTCCCGCAACGCTTGCTGGATGCTTTTTTAGCAACGGAAGATAGCCGTTTTTATGATCATCACGGTTTAGATCCGGTAGGTATCGCTCGTGCATTATGGGTGGCGGTAAGTAACGGTGGGGCATCGCAGGGAGCGAGTACGATTACCCAGCAATTAGCCCGCAACTTCTTCTTAACGCCGGAAAAAACCATTATTCGTAAAGCGCGCGAAGCGGTGCTGGCCATTGAAATTGAAAATACTCTCAGTAAACAAGAAATTTTGGAACTTTATCTAAATAAAATCTTCTTGGGTTATCGTTCTTACGGCGTTGCAGCGGCAGCGCAAACCTATTTCGGCAAATCCTTAGATGAGCTGACCTTATCCGAAATGGCAATTATCGCCGGCCTGCCGAAAGCGCCTTCCACGATGAATCCGTTATATTCGCCGAAACGCGCGGAAGAACGTCGCAACGTAGTATTAGCGCGTATGTTGGATGAAAAATACATCACTAAAGACGAATACGATGCGGCAATTAAAGAACCGATTGTAGCGAGTTACCACGGCGCCAAATTTGATTTTCGAGCGGATTACGTTACGGAAATGGTGCGCCAAGAAATGGTAAAACGATTCGGCGAAGAAGAAGCTTACACCCGCGGCTATAAGGTGTTTACCACCGTACTCTCCAAAGACCAAGAACAAGCGCAAAAAGCGGTACGCAATAACTTAATCGATTACGATATGCGTCATGGTTATCGCGGCGGTGCACCCTTATGGCAAAAAAACGAAGCGGTTTGGGATAACGAACGCATCATTGCCTTTTTGAAAAAATTACCGAATTCCGAGCCCTTCATTCCGGCAGCCGTATTAAGCGTTAGCAAAAACGGCGCAGAATTATTACTTGCCTCCGGTGAAAAAATGATGCTTTCTTCCGCAGCAATGCGTTGGACGGGTCGCGCCAATCCGGTGAAAATCGGCGAACAAATTTGGCTTCGGCAACGCGACAATGGCGAATGGGTGCTAGGGCAAATTCCGGCGGCTAACTCCGCATTGGTTTCGCTAAATTCAGATAACGGTGCGATCGAAGCCTTGGTCGGTGGTTTTAGTTTTGAACAAAGCAAATTTAATCGCGCAACCCAATCCTTAGTACAAGTGGGTTCTTCCATTAAACCGTTTATTTATGCGGCGGCATTAGAAAAAGGCTTAACCCTTTCCAGCGTATTACAAGACAGTCCGATTTCCATCGCCAAGCCGGGACAACCGGTGTGGAACCCAAAAAATTCACCGGATCGTTACGATGGCCCGATGCGTTTACGCGTCGGTTTAGGCCAATCGAAAAATATGATTGCGATTCGCGCGCTACAAACCGCGGGTATCAGCTTTACCGCCGATTTCTTACAACGCTTCGGTTTCAAACGCGAGCAATATTTCGCTAGCGAAGCCTTAGCGCTTGGGGCAGCGTCCTTTACCCCGCTTGAAATGGCGCGCGCTTATGCGGTATTCGACAACGGTGGTTTTTTGATCGATCCTTACATCATTGAGAAAATCCAAGATAACACAGGCAAAGATTTATTCGTGGCAAATCCGAAAATTGCCTGCATTAGCTGTGACAATATTCCCGTCATTTATGGCGAAACCAAAGATAAAATCGACGGTTTCCAAAATATTGCCGAAGTGGCCAAGCCCGAGGATTTAAAAGCGGCGCAAGGCAATACCAACACAGAGACGGAAGAAGGCGACGTGCAACCGGAAAACGTGCCGGATTTACCTGAATTACAAACGCAAAACAGTGCATTAAACGACGGTTCGATCGACTTAATGGCGAGTGCCAAAGACGCTTCATCAAAAGTGGAATACGCGCCTCGAGTAATTAGCGGCGAATTGGCTTTTTTAATTCGTAGCGCATTAAATACAGCGATTTATGGCGAGCAAGGTTTAACTTGGAGAGGAACCAGTTGGCGCATCGCTAAAGATATCAAACAGCGTAGCGATGTTGGCGGTAAAACCGGAACCACCAATAATTCCAAAGTGGCGTGGTATGCCGGATTCGGGGCGAATCTAGTGACAACGACTTATGTGGGATTTGACGATAACAAACGCGTATTAGGACGTGGCGAAGCCGGTGCGAAAACCGCTATGCCTGCTTGGGTATCTTATATGAAAGTGGCGTTGGCGGATTTGCCGGAACGTAAATTAAATTTACCGCCAAACATCATAGAAAAAACCATCGACAGCAACTCCGGCTTACTTTCCGAATACGGCGGACGCAAAGAATACTTTATCATCGGCAGCGAACCGAAACGCACCTATGCAGCGGAAATGCAAGAACGCGGTTATTATGTTCCCTCCGAATTGCAACAACGCTTAAACGGCGGCACCGGTAAAACGCAAGACGCTACCCCGGCAGCGCAACCGGAAGAATTATTCTAATCATCCGGTATGATGCCGCAAATGCGCAAAACCATTGGCGTGAATTTAAGTTCGACTCACAAACAGCACCGCATTGGAGGTCGCTTCAATGCGGTGCTATTTTGTGAGGTCATTTCAGCCTTGCGTAACAGCGACATAATTTCATCATCCCGAAAGTGTGGTTGTTTTCATCACACTTTTTTAGTTAAGGAGCAATAATGTTAAGCTATCGTCATTCTTTCCACGCCGGCAACCATGCCGATGTACTAAAGCACATCGTATTGATGCTGATCTTGGAAAACCTCAAACTGAAAGACAAAGGCTTTTATTATCTCGATACGCATGCCGGCGTGGGACGTTATCAGCTATCTTCCGACGAAGCGGAAAAAACCGGCGAATACAAAGAAGGTATCGGGCGATTATGGGAACGAACAGATTTACCACAAGAAATAAGCCGCTATGTTGATTTAATTAAACACTTAAATTTTGGCGCTAAGACGCTTCGTTATTACGCGGGTTCGCCGCTGATCGCCGCACAATTATTACGTCCGCAAGATCGCGCCTTACTAACCGAATTGCACCCGCGTGATTTTCCGCTGCTGCGTAATAATTTCAAAGAGTTTAAAAACGTCAGCGTGAAATGCGATAACGGCTTCCAACAGCTGAAAGCCACACTTCCGCCGAAGGAACGCCGTGGCTTGGTGCTAATCGATCCGCCGTATGAACTTAAGGAAGACTACGATTTAGTCGTGAAAGCTGCGGAAGAAGGCTACAAACGCTTCGCTACCGGCACTTATGCCATTTGGTATCCGGTGGTTTTACGTCAACAAACCAAACGTATTTTTAAAGGCTTGCAAGCCAGCGGCATACGTAAAATTCTGAAAATTGAACTTGCCGTGCGTCCGGACAGCGATCAACGCGGCATGACCGCCAGTGGCATGGCCGTAATTAATCCGCCTTGGCCGTTGGAAAACCAAATGAAAGCAATATTGCCTTATTTGGTGAAGACATTAGTGCCGGAAGGTACCGGCAGCTGGACGGTGGAATGGATTACACCGGAATAACCGGTGGAAAATAAAACAAAACGACAGGCTTCAATGCGGTGCTGATTTGAGAGTTCACGGCTACATACGGCTCCGCCCGACTTTCTTTTAAGGTGGCTCGCCTTTTCATTGCAATGGCCCTCCCGCATAAAGTAGAAATAGCGGCTTCAATGCGGTGCTGATTTCTACTTCCATTAAAAAAACAAAATCCCGATAAAAATCGGGATTTTATTAGTTAAGCTTCCGCCTGCGTTGCCGCTTTTAATTTCTCAATCGCGTCTTTATTGAAGAAGTAGTGGGTGCCGCAACATTCGCATTGCATATCGATACTACCTTTGTGTTCTTGCAAAATCTCTTCGATTTCCTCATCAGAAATTAATAACAGCGCTGCACCGGAACGTTCCGCCGAACAACCGCAGAAGAATTGGACATCTTGCGGCGGATACACTTCCACGCGCTCTTCGTGATATAAACGATAAAGCATTTCTTCAGCGCTCAAGCCAAATAATTCTTCGTTTTTCGCAGTTGCCGCAAGTGTCGCCAAATGTTCAAAATCGCCCGGCGAGCCTTCGCCGTCCGGCATAATTTGTAGCAACATTCCCGCCGCCACAGGTTTGCCTTCGTATTCGCCGGTGCGAATAATCAGTTGGGTTTGTAACTGTTCGGAACGGGCGAAATAATCTTCTAAACATTCGCCGATCGTCGGTTTATCCAAACCAATTACGCCTTGGTAACGTTCGCCTTCTTTTGGCGCAATCGTTATTACCAATACGCCTTTGCCGACCATTTCGTGCAAACCAATATTCGGTGCAAGTTCGCCTTCAATGCGCGCCAAGGCGCGAATTTGTTGTCGGTTGTTAGCGTTAACTAAAGCTAAACGGAGCGGGCCATCACCTTGAATCTGCACGGTAATATTACCTTCAAATTTCAACGTGGCGGTTAATAGCGCAGTCGCCACCATCATTTCGCCGAGCAAATTTTGTACCGGTTGTGGGTAATGATGCGTATTTAAAGTATCCGTAAAACTTTGGTTTAAACGTACCCATTCGCCGCGCACGGCACGATTTTGAAAGAGATAGCGGTAAAGTTTGTCGTTGTCTTGAGTGTAATTCATTTGTTATTCCTAATGATAAGTGAACTAAAAGCACGTCAATGAAACCGAGGAAACTGAGATTTCAAATTGATTAAATTTTGCCGATGCATTTCTAGCATGTTCAGTATAGTGGGGACGATTTTTTTGATAAAAACCAATCAATCATATGAAATTGATACGTTTAAAATAAACTTTCTCGCAATGCTTCGATTTTAGCAAAAACCTGTTCTGCTGAAATTTCCGCCATGTTTGATGCATTCAAATGCCATTGATGCTTGCCATAAGTGCCGACCAACCTCGGATCCGTCGCACCGTAAAGCGTAATATTCGGCTTACTTAGCGCTGCGGTTAAATGAGCTAAGCCGGTATCCACCGAGAGCACCGCATTGGAGGCGGCAATTTGGCTGGCTAATTCGGTTAAAGATACACGCGGCAGTACCCGCACATATTCTCTTCCGCGCGCCAAACGTTCAGCACGCGCTTTTTCCTTGTCATTCCCCCAAGGCAAACGAATTTGCAAGGGAACGGCGCGCATCTTTTCAATTAATTTTTGCCATTCGCTTTCCGGCCAGCACTTGTCTTCCCGCGTTGTGCCATGAATAAAAAGCGCATAGGGCGTGGTGTCGGGTTCGGACGAGAAATGAGCGGCGATAGCATAATCGCCTTGCGAACGCGGCAAGGAATAGCCCAAGCTTTGGGCGAACAATTGACGAATTCGTTCAACTGCGTGTTGCTGATAAGAAACGGCATATTTTTTATCGTAGAAAAGTGAAGCGAGCGGCTCTCGAATGCTGTACCAATCGTAACCGTGTTTAATTCCACGCGCTAACCGCGCGGCAAAAAAAGCGCTTTTAATCAACCCTTGTGCGTCAATTACCGCATCGTAATGCGCTCTTTGAAGCAAAGCACGGTAATTTTTCCATTCATTTTTTGTTTGAGCGGAAAAGGGCGACTTTTTCCAACGACGCAATGCAATAGGAATCACTTGATTCACCGCCGTATGCCAGCGCGGAATTTCAGCAAAATTTTCTTCCACCACCCAATCCACTTGTAAGTTTGGAATTGCGCATTGTGCATCGGTTAATGCGGGAAGCGTATGGATAACATCGCCCATGGAGGAGGTTTTGACTAAACAAATTTTCATTTAATTCGACGCCGCCCCCAATGCATAATTCCCAAGCCGGAAACCGCAAGTGTACCGCCGATAAGCAGCGAGGAATCCACTTGTTCGTTCAACCAAATAGCCGAAAATAAAATACCGAGAATCGGCACGAGAATAATGTATGCCGCCGCATTACCGGCACCGAGATACTTCACACCATCAAAATACCATGCATAAGCCAATACGGTCGCGCCAAGCGCTAAGCCGAGTAAACTAAACCATGTGCTTTGATCCAAGGTGAAAACAATCGCCCAGTCTTGCCAATTTTCTGCAATTAACGCCCCAATAAATAACAATAAAAAGCCAAAAATTGAAGAAATCGTAGTGGCGGTTAACGAATCAATCCCCACCAAGACTTTACGTGCCAACAAGGTGTACGCCACCCAGCAGACGAGTGCGCCGAGCAATAACAATTGCCCGAAGCCAAAATTTGTCAACATTTGTGCGGGCTCGCCTTTTGTCATTGCTAACAGGGAACCGGCAACGGCAATCGCCATACCGTTCGCGACCCACTTGTTCCATTTTTCTTTAAATAACCAAATAGCAAAAATTGTGGTGAATACCGGATTGGTTGCCACAATTACCGTCGCTTGTCCCGCCGGCACATATTTCAACCCCCAAATAAAAAACGTGGAATAGCCGAATACACCAAGCAAGGCGGTAAGAAATAAGCCGAGCCATTGATTCGGGCGGAGTTTTTTGGCGTAACGAAAACGATTTGCTGCGTACAGCCAGATAACCAGTGGAATAATCGCGATAAAAAAGCGCATGCTTGATGCCACAAAAGTAGGCATCGCCTGCGCCACCACGCGCCCCCAAGGCCAAGAAGCGCCCCACAGGATCGCCATGCCGAGTAACTGTAAATGGATGCGTAACGGATTCATTTATTTCCTAATAAAATATGCAATTTTTCCATTACTATGTCGGGCGTAATGTCAATCAAACTTTGATGATACCCTTCCGTGCTATCAGTGCTTTTACGCACTTTGATCAAATCACCTTCAATCAAGCGAATAATCACTGCTTTCTCGGAAAGCGGCGGTGTATAAGTCGGACTGGTTGGACCGTATAACGCGACCAGTGGGCGGTCGGTGGCGGCAGCAACATGCATCAAGCCGCTGTCATTAGTAACGACTGCGGTACAATTTGCGAGCAAATCGACCGCTTGATTTAAATTGGTTTGCCCCGCTAAATTCAAACAAAATGGTTGTAGTTCGAACGGCAGCGCATGGCGAATTTGCTCGCCGGCATCCATATCTTTCAGCGAGCCGAACAGTTCCACGGCATAGCCTTGTTCAATCAGCATTTTGGCTAATGCAGCGTAATGATAATGCGGCCAGCGCTTCGCCGGACCGAATTCCGCACCGGGACAAAAGCCGATAATCGGGCGACCACCTAAAAGTGCAGTCTGTTTTTCAAAGGTTTTGAAAGTCGCCGTCTGTTGCTGCGGCTCAACAACTAAATAGGGTTTGCGCACGGGAATGTCATCTGCTTTTGGCACCGCATTGGATTCAAACGCCAACGCCACATAACGTTGCACCATCATCGGATAATCTTTTTTATTGGCACGCAAATCGTTCAATAAAATATAGCGGCTTTCCCCCTTCCAACCGCGACGACATGGGATTTTGGCAAAAAACGGAATAAATGCAGACTTCAATGAGTTTGGTAACACAATCGCCATATCATATTGGTGACGCAAGGCTTTGCCCAAACGATAACGTTCGTATAACGCGAATTTACCATGCCCTAACGGCATTTCAATCGCCTTACGCACTTCCGGCATACGCGCCAACAACGGCTTACACCAATTCGGTGCCATTACATCGATTTGACAATTCAAATATTGCTGTTTGAGCTGTTGATACAAACTGTGCGACATGATCATATCGCCGACCCAGGACGGGCCAATAATTAAAATATTCACTGCCTTATGCTACCTATGCTAAAAGGGCGGTTAAAAACGCTAAAGTTTTCGATAATTATGTAGCAAATGCACAAAACCATTTGAATAAGCATGAGTTTGCATCAAACGACAGCACCGCATTGAAAGCGGCTCCAATGCGGTGCTATTTTGCAAGGGTAATTTTAGCGTTGTGCAACTGCTACATAATTTCGAAGTTTTTAACCGCACTTAATTAAAGTCCCGTTTAACTCGCCTAAGCGACTTAAAATTTTTCTAACTTAGTGAAAAAAGCAAATTAGTCTAGAGCATTCTTTGCTTCTTTCTTACACAAGCCAGAAAAAGAAATTATTTATTTAACCATGCCATGTATTCGGCTACGCCTTCCGCCACCGTTTTAAACGGTTTATCGTAGCCGGTTGAGCGAAGTTTGGTTAAATCCGCTTGGGTATATTCTTGATAGCGAGATTTCAAATGTTCCGGGAACGGAATTGTTTCGATTTGACCTTTGCCATGGAATTTCACCACCGCATCGGCAACCGCTTTGAAACTTTCTGCGTTACCCGTGCCGAGATTATAAATACCGGAAATACCATTTTGCCAACACCAAAGGTTCACTGTAGCCACATCGCCGACATATACGAAGTCACGACGGAAATTTTCACTACCGACAAATAATTTCGGATTTTCACCTTTTAAGATTTGATTATTTAAATGGAATGCGACGCTTGCCATCGCGCCTTTGTGGCTTTCGCGCGGCCCATACACGTTAAAATAACGAAATCCACATACCGGTGATTTCGCTTCCGGCAAAATGTTACGCACATATTGATCAAATAAGAACTTAGAATAGCCGTACACATTCAACGGACCTTCAAATTCACGCTCTTCACGGAAGATTTTAGTATCGCCATAGGTTGCCGCGCTGGAAGCGTAAAGAAATGGAATTTTGCGATCAAGACAATAATGCAACAATTCTTTGGAATATTCATAATTATTATGCATGATGTATTTGCCGTCCCATTCGGTGGTGGCAGAACAAGCCCCTTCATGGAACACCGCATCAATGTCACCAAAATCGTCGCCGGCAATAATGGCGGCGATAAAATCATCTTTGTCGCAATAATCGGCGATATCCAAATCCGCTAAATTAGCAAATTTCGTGCCGTCTTTTAAATTATCCACAACTAAAATATCTTTGCGCCCCATATCGTTTAATGCTTTGACGATGTTACTACCAATAAAGCCCGCGCCGCCTGTTACGATAATCATAATATAGTCCTTTCAAAAAAATTTGGCGTATTATATAGCAAAACCAAGAAAAAGGAGAATCTATGAATATGAAACAACTTGCTCAATATATTGATCACACCGCACTAGCTGCTGAGAAAACCGAACAAGATATTTTAACGCTGTGCGATGAGGCGATTCGGTACGGTTTTTATTCCGTATGCATTAATTCCGGCTATATTCCTCTTGCGAAAAAGAAACTGGCCAACACAAAAGTGAAAATCTGTACCGTAGTGGGATTTCCGTTAGGTGCAAATTTAACTTCCGTGAAAACCTTTGAAGCGGCAGAAGCGATAAAAGCCGGTGCAAACGAAATTGATATGGTGATTAACGTTGGTTGGATAAAATCGAATAAATGGGAAGCGGTAAAAGCGGATATTCAAGCCGTATTCGACACTTGCCGAAGTATTCCACTCAAAGTGATTTTAGAAACTTGCCTACTCAATAAAGAAGAAATCGTAAAGGCTTGCGAAATTTGTAAAGAAATCGGTGTTGCCTTTGTAAAAACTTCGACCGGATTCAACAAGGGCGGGGCGACGGTAGAAGATGTAGCGCTAATGAAGCGAACCGTCGGCAATATCGGCGTGAAGGCCTCCGGCGGCATCCGCGATACCGACACCGCATTAGCGATGATTAAGGCGGGTGCCACACGAATCGGCGCCAGTGCGGGCATTGCAATTATCGGTCAAACCGCCGACCGCGCAGACAACTATTAAAGCCCGCTACGCACTTGCCTTCAATGCGGTGCTAAATCAAGAGATCAAATGAACGAAGGAGAAGGCGTAAACCTTCTCCTTACTTATTTTTCTTCGTTTTTCACTTCATCCCACAACCTATTCATTTCGGCTAAGGAAAGCGCTTCAAGCGAGGTCCCTAGCGCATTTGCTTTTCGTTCGATGTTGCGGAAACGTTGCTCAAATTTATAATTGGCTTTGCGCAAACTTTCTTCGGCATCACATTTTACATGGCGGGCAAGATTCACCGTTGCAAAAATCAAATCGCCGATCTCTTCTTCCAAACGCTCGGCATTTTGCGGTGTTTGAAGCAGTTCCGTTTTCACTTCTTGCAATTCTTCTTCTATTTTCCCGATAACCGGAGGAATTTCGCGCCAATCAAAGCCAACTTTAGCACATTGTTTTTGTAATTTTTGTGCACGAAGCAACGCCGGAAAGGCATGAGGAATAGAATCCAGAATCGAATTAACGACCTTGCCGGATTTTTCTTGCGCTTTAATTTCGTTCCAACGGGCAAGCGCTTCCTCCTCGTTTCCAGCGTTCAAATCTCCGAATACATGAGGATGACGACGAACGATTTTCTGCGCTACATCATTGAGTACATCATCAAAAGTGAAATAATGATCTTCCGAGGCAAGTTGACTGAAAAACACGACTTGAAGAAGGAGATCGCCGAGTTCCTCACGTAAATTGACCATATCTTTCTTTTGAATTGCCTCAATAACTTCATAGGTTTCTTCAATCAAACAAGGAATCATTGAGGTATAATTTTGTTTAAGATCCCAAGGACAGCCACCGTTAGGATTACGAAGTCGAGCGATAAGTCGAATAAAATCTTGAATAGAATAGCTCATAAATAAATCTCAAAAAATAAAAAACGCTTATTAGTATAAGATTTATTTAAAGATAAAGAAAATTAATATTAATTGAATGGCAGGGGCGGAGAGGCTCGAACTCCCAACACCCGGTTTTGGAGACCGGTGCTCTACCAATTGAACTACGCCCCTGTAGGTATTAGAATCTTAATATAGATAAGAATTGGCGGAATGGACGGGACTCGAACCCGCGACCCCCTGCGTGACAGGCAGGTATTCTAACCAGCTGAACTACCACTCCGCTAAATATGGTAATTGGCAGTGTCCTACTCTCACATGGGGAAGCCCCACACTACCATCGGCGTTACAACATTTCACTTCTGAGTTCGATATGGAGTCAGGTGGGTCTGTTGCACTATTTCTGCCAAAAAATTCTATTTCTTAAATTTACTCATCATTGAATAAACTAAAGAAATAAAAAAACCTGGCGGTGCCCTACTCTCACATGGGGAAGCCCCACACTACCATCGGCATTTCGGCGTTTCACTTCTGAGTTCGGTATGGGGTCAGGTGGGACCACCGCTCTATCGCCGCCAGGATTATTCGGTTTTAGACTTTAGACCTTGGACGTTAGCTTTTTACCTCTTCGTCTTTGTCTTTGTTGTCTTTGTCATCTTTATGCTTTATCCGCACTTTTATTGGCTACAAACTAAACTTTTATTTTGTGTCGTTTTATTTTTTTGTTGGTTTTGTTCTTTTGTTACTTTTACTTTATTCTGTTTTGTTTCGTTTTTTTCGTTAGCTTCACTGCTCTCCTAAAAACATTTGAGCGTTGTATAGTTAAGCCCCTCGGGCAATTAGTACGCGTTAGCTCAATGGCTCACACCACTTACACACCGCGCCTATCTACGTCTTAGTCTTAAACAACCCTTACACACTTGATGTGTGGGAGAACTCATCTCTTGGCAAGTTTCGTGCTTAGATGCTTTCAGCACTTATCTCTTCCGCACTTAGCTACCCGGCTATGCGTCTGGCGACACAACCGGAACACCAGCGGTGCGTCCACTCCGGTCCTCTCGTACTAGGAGCAGCCCCAATCAATTCTCCTACGCCCACGGCAGATAGGGACCGAACTGTCTCACGACGTTCTAAACCCAGCTCGCGTACCACTTTAAATGGCGAACAGCCATACCCTTGGGACCTACTTCAGCCCCAGGATGTGATGAGCCGACATCGAGGTGCCAAACACCGCCGTCGATATGAACTCTTGGGCGGTATCAGCCTGTTATCCCCGGAGTACCTTTTATCCGTTGAGCGATGGCCCTTCCATTCAGAACCACCGGATCACTATGACCTACTTTCGTACCTGCTCGACTTGTCCGTCTCGCAGTTAAGCTTGCTTATACCATTGCACTAACCTGACGATGTCCGACCGTCATTAGCAAACCTTCGTGCTCCTCCGTTACGCTTTGGGAGGAGACCGCCCCAGTCAAACTACCCACCAGACACTGTCCGAACACCCGTTCCGGGCGCTTCGTTAGAACATCAAACGTTAAAGGGTGGTATTTCAAGGTCGACTCCATCATCACTGGCGTGACGACTTCAAAGTCTCCCACCTATCCTACACATCAAAATTCAATGTTCAGTGTCAAGCTATAGTAAAGGTTCACGGGGTCTTTCCGTCTAGCCGCGGGTACACCGCATCTTCACGGCAATTTCAATTTCACTGAGTCTCGGGTGGAGACAGCCTGGCCATCATTATGCCATTCGTGCAGGTCGGAACTTACCCGACAAGGAATTTCGCTACCTTAGGACCGTTATAGTTACGGCCGCCGTTTACTGGGGCTTCGATCAGGTGCTTCTCTTTCGATAACACCATCAATTAACCTTCCAGCACCGGGCAGGCATCACACCCTATACGTCCACTTTCGTGTTTGCAGAGTGCTGTGTTTTTAATAAACAGTTGCAGCCAGCGGGTCACTTCGACCGGTTCAACCTTCAGGGGTAAACCCTTACAATCTACGCCGGCGCACCTTCTCCCGAAGTTACGGTGCTATTTTGCCTAGTTCCTTCACCCGAGTTCTCTCAAGCGCCTGAGTATTCTCTACCTGACCACCTGTGTCGGTTTTCAGTACGGTTTAGTAAAGCCTTTCGCTTAGTGGCTTTTCCTGGAAGTGTGGTATCAGTTACTTCAGCTCCGTAGAGCCTCGTCATCATCTCTCAGTGTTAAAGAAGTCCGGATTTGCCTAAACTTCCCACCTACCAACTTAAACGTGCATATCCAACAGCACGCTAACCTAACCTGCTCCGTCCCCACATCGCAGCTTTACCAAGTACGGGAATATTAACCCGTTTCCCATCGACTACGCTTTTCAGCCTCGCCTTAGGGGCCGACTCACCCTGCCCCGATTAACGTTGGACAGGAACCCTTGGTCTTCCGGCGAACGGGTTTTTCACCCGTTTTATCGTTACTTATGTCAGCATTCGCACTTGTGATACGTCCAGCAGCCCTCTCGAACTCCCTTCGTCCGCTTACACAACGCTCCCCTACCCAACAGACTTTCGCCTGATGCCGCAGCTTCGGTGCTATATTTGAGCCCCGTTACATCTTCCGCGCAGGCCGACTCGACTAGTGAGCTATTACGCTTTCTTTAAATGATGGCTGCTTCTAAGCCAACATCCTAGCTGTCTAAGCCTTCCCACTTCGTTTCCCACTTAATATAGACTTTGGGACCTTAGCTGGCGGTCTGGGTTGTTTCCCTCTCCACGACGAACGTTAGCACCCGCCGTGTGTCTCCTGAGTATCACTCTTCGGTATTCGTAGTTTGCATCGGGTTGGTAAGCCGGGATGGCCCCCTAGCCGAAACAGTGCTCTACCCCCGAAGGTGTCCGCTCAAGGCTCTACCTAAATAGATTTCGGGGAGAACCAGCTATCTCCCGGTTTGATTGGCCTTTCACCCCCAGCCACAAGTCATCCGCTAATTTTTCAACATTAGTCGGTTCGGTCCTCCAGTTAGTGTTACCCAACCTTCAACCTGCCCATGGCTAGATCACCGGGTTTCGGGTCTATACCTTGCAACTCTTCGCCCAGTTAAGACTCGGTTTCCCTTCGGCTCCCTGATTTAGTTAACCTCGCTACAAAATATAAGTCGCTGACCCATTATACAAAAGGTACGCAGTCACCCTTTCAGGCTCCCACTGCTTGTACGTACAAGGTTTCAGGTTCTATTTCACTCCCCTCACCGGGGTTCTTTTCGCCTTTCCTTCACAGTACTGGTTCACTATCGGTCAATCAGGAGTATTTAGCCTTGGAGGATGGTCCCCCCTTCTTCAAACAGGATATCACGTGTCCCGCCCTACTTGTCGTTAACTTAGTACCACGACCTGGACTTCGAGTACGGGGCTATCACCCTGTGTCGCTGTGCTTCCCAGCACATTCCTCTGTCTCTGTCGCTATCATTAACAGGCTCTTTCGCTTTCGCTCGCCGCTACTGACGAAATCTCGGTTGATTTCTTTTCCTCGGGGTACTTAGATGTTTCAGTTCTCCCGGTTTGCCTCAACAAGCTATGTATTCACTCGTTGATAGTGGGCTCTTCACCCACTGGGTTGCCCCATTCGGATATCTTGGATTAAACGCTTCTTATCAACTCATCCAAGCTTTTCGCAGATTAGCACGTCCTTCTTCGCCTCTGATTGCCAAGGCATCCACCTTGTACGCTTAGTCGCTTAACTATACAACCTCAAATGCTCTTCTTATGATTTGCATTTAATGGCTATCTTTAATTCAACTAACACTCTTAAATTGCTTTTGTTCAATTCAGAGTTTTTAACAAAACATGTTGTTATTTCGTTTTACTCAGACTTTCTTTCGAAAATCTCTCGTTTTTAGCTTGTTTCCAATTTTTTAAAGAACAAATAAGATAAATATAAAGCCATCTTTAGTTGGCGTCCCCACGGGGATTCGAACCCCGGTTACCGCCGTGAAAGGGCGATGTCCTAGGCCTCTAGACGATGGGGACATCAAGTAAAGATACTCTATATTTCAACGTCGCTTTCAGCTTCGTTGCTTACTCTTCTATCTACAATACACCAGACAATCTGTGTGAACACTCGCTGTCGCTCATTTTTGGTAAGGAGGTGATCCAACCGCAGGTTCCCCTACGGTTACCTTGTTACGACTTCACCCCAGTCATGAATCATACCGTGGTAAACGCCCCCCTCGCGGTTAAGCTATCTACTTCTGGTACAACCCACTCCCATGGTGTGACGGGCGGTGTGTACAAGGCCCGGGAACGTATTCACCGCGACATTCTGATTCGCGATTACTAGCGATTCCGACTTCATGGAGTCGAGTTGCAGACTCCAATCCGGACTTAGACGTACTTTATGAGATTCACTCCACCTCGCAGCTTCGTTACCCTCTGTATACGCCATTGTAGCACGTGTGTAGCCCTACTCGTAAGGGCCATGATGACTTGACGTCATCCCCACCTTCCTCCGGTTTATCACCGGCAGTCTCCTTTGAGTTCCCGACCGAATCGCTGGCAACAAAGGATAAGGGTTGCGCTCGTTGCGGGACTTAACCCAACATTTCACAACACGAGCTGACGACAGCCATGCAGCACCTGTCTCATGGTTCCCGAAGGCACTCCCGTATCTCTACAGGATTCCATGGATGTCAAGAGTAGGTAAGGTTCTTCGCGTTGCATCGAATTAAACCACATGCTCCACCGCTTGTGCGGGCCCCCGTCAATTCATTTGAGTTTTAACCTTGCGGCCGTACTCCCCAGGCGGTCGATTTATCACGTTAGCTTCGGGCGCCAAACTTAAAGTCCAACCCCCAAATCGACAGCGTTTACAGCGTGGACTACCAGGGTATCTAATCCTGTTTGCTCCCCACGCTTTCGCACATGAGCGTCAGTACATTCCCAAGGGGCTGCCTTCGCCTTCGGTATTCCTCCACATCTCTACGCATTTCACCGCTACACGTGGAATTCTACCCCTCCCTAAAGTACTCTAGCTACCCAGTCTGAAATGCAATTCCCAGGTTAAGCCCGGGGCTTTCACACCTCACTTAAATAGCCGCCTGCGTGCCCTTTACGCCCAGTTATTCCGATTAACGCTCGCACCCTCCGTATTACCGCGGCTGCTGGCACGGAGTTAGCCGGTGCTTCTTCTGTGTTTAACGTCAATCACCTAACCTATTAAATTAGGTGCCTTCCTCAACACCGAAAGAACTTTACAACCCGAAGGCCTTCTTCATTCACGCGGCATGGCTGCGTCAGGGTTGCCCCCATTGCGCAATATTCCCCACTGCTGCCTCCCGTAGGAGTCCGGGCCGTGTCTCAGTCCCGGTGTGGCTGGCCATCCTCTCAGACCAGCTAGAGATCGCAGGCTTGGTAGGCCTTTACCCTACCAACTACCTAATCCCACTTGGGCTCATCCTATGGCATGTGGCCCTAAGGTCCCACACTTTCATCTTCCGATACTACGCGGTATTAGCGACAGTTTCCCGTCGTTATCCCCCTCCATAAGCTAGATTCCCAAACATTACTCACCCGTCCGCCACTCGTCAGCATAAGTACAAGTACTTACCTGCTACCGTTCGACTTGCATGTGTTAAGCCTGCCGCCAGCGTTCAATCTGAGCCATGATCAAACTCTTCAATTCAAGTTCAATCGCTCAATAAACTGCTTGCTAAAAGTTTTCGCTTCTCACTTATAAATTAAATTAAAAGTAAGTTTTATGAATTTCTAGTTAGCACCTATTAAGACTTCAAAATTAAAAATAGTTTTAAAACAAGTCAATCAACAAGTGCCCACACAGATTGTCTGATTCTTTGTTAAAGAGCAAAAAACAACGACGCACGTGTAAATTTGACTATTTCACAACCGTGCGTCGTTGTGTGCCGCGTATTATAGGAATTTTCAAACCTCGCGCAAGCACTTTTTACAAAAAATTTGATTTTTTTATTATTTGGCGATTCTTTCATCTCATTGGTTAAAGAATGCACAATCACTATTGCTCACTAAAGCTTTTATCACATTAGGTAAATCGACTATCGAATCCAGCACCGCATTGGCTAACCGTTCTCCCTCTTTTGTTACCGGTTTTCCTGTTCTTACTAACACATTTATCTTCACTTTCGCATTAATCCCGGCTTTAATGTCCTCTATTTTATCGCCAACCATAACTGATTGCTGCGGATCAATATTTAATGCTTTCATGGCATCTAGCAACATACCCGGTTTCGGCTTCCGGCACGGGCAATCTTCTTTAAATTCTCCTTTTCCGTCGGGATGATGGGGGCAATAATAAATTCCATCAAAATCAACACCTTGTTCGGCCAATGACCAATCCATCCATTCGGTTAGCTGTAAAAATTGCGCTTCCGTAAAATAACCTCGGGCAATGCCGGATTGATTTGTTACCAAGACGAGTAAATACCCCATTTCTTTTAATTTTTTCAATGCATTAATGCTGCCTTCAATAAACTCAAAATCATCAATTTGATGAACGTATCCATGATCAATATTTATTGTTCCGTCACGATCTAAAAATATGGCTTTGTTCATTTTATTGTTTCTCAATTTGTTTTATAACGTGTGAAATTATCTCTATTATCCTTTTAATTGGCAATAATAAGTCATAACGGATCAATCTAAAAAGATGAACAATAACGGTTGACACGGCAGTCTAGACCTCTAGAATACAAAGGCTATTTAAACTTTAACCAAGACAAGAATAGGGCTTATATGATTAAGCTAAACAATATTACAAAAATCTTTACGCTCCCGGATAAAAAATTGACCGCACTCGACAATGTATCGATGTCTATACCCAAGGGACAAATTTGCGGTGTGATAGGTGCCTCCGGTGCGGGCAAAAGTACTTTAATCCGTTGTGTAAATTTATTAGAAAAACCTTCTTTCGGCAGCGTAGTCGTTGACGGTGTCGATTTGACCCAACTTTCCGAAGGCGAATTAGTGAAAGCTCGCCGTCAAATCGGCATGATCTTTCAACATTTCAATTTACTAAGCTCGCGCACAGTATTTGAAAATGTTGCACTACCGTTAGAATTAGAAGGGACGCCAAAAACAAAAATTCAGGAAAAAACGACCGCACTTTTATCCCTTGTCGGCTTGAGCGATAAACAAGATATCTATCCGACCAACCTTTCCGGCGGGCAAAAACAGCGTGTAGCTATCGCCCGCGCTTTAGCGAGTGATCCAAAAGTCTTATTATGCGACGAGGCGACCAGCGCGCTTGATCCGGCGACGACACAATCGATCTTAAAATTATTGAAAGAAATCAACCGCACTTTGGGCATCACGATCTTGCTCATCACCCATGAAATGGAAGTGGTAAAACAAATTTGTGATCAAGTGGCGGTGATCGACCAAGGTCGCTTAGTAGAGCAAGGTACAGTTGGCGAAATTTTCTCCAATCCGAAAACCGAGCTTGCACAAGAATTTATTCGTTCCACTTTCCATATCAGCTTACCGGATGAATATTTAGAAAACCTGACTGATACGCCAAAACACAGCAAAGCTTATCCTATTATCAAATTTGAATTTACTGGCCGTTCTGTGGATGCACCATTGCTTTCTCAAGCCTCAAAAAAATTTGGCGTAGAACTTAGTATTCTGACATCACAAATTGATTATGCCGGCGGGGTGAAATTCGGTTACACCATTGCAGAAGTGGAAGGCGGTGAAGACGCAATTACACAAGCCAAAGTTTATTTAATGGAAAACAACGTGCGCGTGGAGGTGCTCGGTTATGTTCAATGATTTCTGGGCAACATTTAGCCAGCAATTAACACCTCAAATGTGGAGTGTGGTGGCAACAGCAACATATGAAACCGTTTATATTAGTTTTGCCTCCACCTTACTTGCGGTGATCGTGGGCTTACCTGTGGGCGTATGGACATTCTTAACCGGCAAAAATGAAATTCTGCAAAATAACCGCACACACTTTGTCTTGAACACAATTATTAATATTGGGCGTTCAATTCCGTTCATTATTTTGTTATTAATTTTATTACCTGTAACACGTTTTATCGTGGGAACCGTGCTCGGAACCACTGCGGCGATTATTCCATTAAGCATTTGTGCAATGCCTTTTGTGGCGCGTTTAACCGCTAATGCACTAATGGAAATTCCAAACGGTTTAACCGAAGCTGCACAAGCTATGGGCGCAACAAAATGGCAAATCGTACGGAAATTCTATTTGCCGGAAGCCTTACCAACGCTCATTAACGGCATTACTCTCACGCTCGTGACCTTAGTCGGCTACTCCGCGATGGCGGGCACACAAGGTGGTGGCGGTTTAGGTAGTCTTGCTATTAACTACGGCGTATACCGCAATATGCCTTATGTCACTTGGGTGGCGACCATTATTATTGTGCTATTCGTGATGATTAGCCAAAAACTCGGCGATACACTTGCGAAAAAAGTGGATCATCGTTAATTCAAACACAACTTAACTAACAGAAAGGAAAACCTATGAAATTAAAACACCTATTTACTGTGACAGCGATCGCATCAGCCCTTATTTTAACCGGCTGTAAAGAAGACAAAAAACCTGAAGCGGCAGCCGCCACACCACTTAAAATCAAAGTGGGCGTAATGTCCGGCCCAGAACACCAAGTGGCTGAAATCGCAGCGAAAGTCGCAAAAGAAAAATACGGCTTAGATGTTCAATTCGTTGAATTCAACGACTACGCATTACCAAATGAAGCAGTTTCTAAAGGAGATTTAGATGCCAACGCAATGCAACACAAGCCTTACTTAGATGAAGACACAAAAGCGAAAAACTTAACCAACTTGGTGATTGTAGGTAACACTTTCGTGTACCCGTTAGCCGGCTATTCTAAAAAAATTAAAAATGTCAGCGAATTACAAGACGGCGCAAAAGTCGTAGTTCCAAACGATCCGACAAACCGTGGTCGTGCATTAATTCTTCTTGAAAAACAAGGTTTGATTAAATTAAAAGATGCGAACAACCTACTTTCGACCGTGTTAGACATTGTTGAAAATCCGAAAAATTTAAATATCACCGAAGTGGACACTTCCGTTGCCGCGCGTGCATTAGATGATGTTGATTTAGCCGTAGTGAATAATACTTATGCTGGTCAAGTGGGTTTAAATGCGCAAGATAACGGCGTGTTTGTGGAAAATAAAGATTCCCCTTATGTCAATATTATTGTTGCGCGTACCGATAATAAAGACAGCAAAGCGGTACAAGATTTTGTGAAATCTTACCAAACCGAAGAAGTGTACAATGAAGCCAAAAAACACTTTAAAGACGGCGTAGTAAAAGGTTGGTAATTTCTCACCTTTTTCTTTTAATCAATCCCTTGGCTTAACGGCTAAGGGATTTTTATTTTGATAAGACAAATATAGCTTTCAATGCGGTGCCAAAACGGTAGTTCAATGTAACCTAGATGATTTCAATGCGGTGCTGATGAATAGACATAAAAAAAGCCAACGGCATAAACCATTGGCTTTTTATTTTTACATCGTTAATTAAGCGATAACCGCTTTTTCAACAACGCGAACTAAAGTCCAAGATTTGGTTTTCGACAGAGGGCGACATTCGCGGATCTCTACAATATCACCAACTTTGGCTTCATTATTCTCATCGTGTACATGTAATTTGGTTGTACGACGGATAAACTTACCGTATAACGGGTGTTTTACCTTACGTTCAATAGCAACAACGAAAGATTTTTCCATTTTGTCGCTAACAACTTTACCTTGTACGCTACGAATTTTATCAGTCATTACTCACCCGCCTTCTCGGTTAATACAGTTTTCACACGTGCAATATCACGACGCACTTGTTTAGCCTGATGGGTTTGTTGAAGCTGACCGGTGGCTGTCTGCATACGCAACTTGAATTGTTCTCCCAAAAGGTTTAACAATTCAGCATTCAGCTCTTCAACACTTTTTGTACGTAAATCTTGAGCTTTCATTACATCACCGTCTTAGTTACGAAAGTGGTTTTAACTGGCAATTTCGCCGCTGCTAATGCAAACGCATTTCTTGCCACTTCTTCAGATACACCGTCCATTTCATAAAGCACTTTACCCGGTTGGATCAAGGCTACCCAGTACTCAACGTTACCTTTACCTTTACCCATACGGACTTCTAATGGTTTTTCAGTGATCGGTTTATCTGGGAACACACGGATCCAGATTTTACCTTGACGTTTTACTGCACGTGACATTGCACGACGCGCCGCTTCGATTTGACGAGCGGTTAAACGACAACGACCGACTGCTTTTAAACCGTAAGTACCGAAGCTAACTTCCGTACCGCCTGCAATACCACGGTTACGGCCTTTGTGAACTTTACGGAATTTTGTACGTTTTGGTTGCAACATTTAGCGTTTCTCCTTACTTACGACCTTTACCGCGTGGCGCCTTTTTAGGCTTGTCGGCAGGTTGTTGTTCTGATTGCGCAACGGCAGCCATTCCACCGAGAATTTCACCTTTGAAGATCCACACTTTCACGCCAATCACGCCGTAAGTAGTGTGAGCTTCTGCAGTGTTATAATCAATGTCCGCACGAAGAGTATGGAGAGGTACTCGACCTTCACGATACCATTCTGAACGTGCGATTTCCGCACCACCTAAACGACCGCTAACTTCAACTTTGATACCTTTGGCACCTAAACGCATTGCGCTTTGCACCGCACGTTTCATTGCGCGACGAAACATTACGCGACGCTCTAATTGAGAAGCGATACCATCAGCAACTAATTTCGCATCTAATTCAGGTTTTTTCACTTCAGCGATGTTGATTTGAGCAGGAACACCGGCAATTTTAGACACCGCGTTACGCAATTTTTCAACATCTTCGCCTTTTTTACCAATTACGATACCGGGGCGAGCCGTATGAATGGTAACACGAATACTTTTAGCCGGACGCTCAATAGTAATACGTGAAACCGAAGCATTTGCTAATTCTTTATTTAAGAATTTGCGCACTTTGAAATCGCCTTCAAGATTGTCGGCGAAGTCTTGTGTATTCGCGAACCAAGTAGAGCTCCAAGGTTTAACAATACCTAAGCGAATACCATGTGGATGTACTTTTTGACCCATTGCTATTCCTCTACTTATTAACGATCCGACACAACCACAGTAATGTGGCTAGTACGTTTTAAAATACGATCTGCACGACCTTTAGCACGTGGCATAACACGCTTCATGCTCGGACCTTCGTCAACGAAGATTTTAGCAACTTTAAGATCATCGATATCTGCACCGTCATTATGCTCTGCATTAGCAATAGCTGACTCTAAAACTTTCTTCACTAAAGTCGCTGCTTTTTTGTTGGTGAAAGTTAAAATTTCTAATGCTTGTGCTACTTTTTTACCACGAATCAAATCGGCAACTAAGCGAGCTTTTTGGGCAGAAGTGCGAGCGTAACGATGTTTTGCAATAGTTTCCATCTCTTTACCTCTTATTTCTTAGCTTTCTTATCTGCCGCGTGACCGCGGTACGTACGAGTCGGTGCAAATTCACCTAATTTATGGCCGATCATTTCATCAGATACATAAACAGGAACGTGCTGACGACCATTATGGACTGCGATGGTCAATCCGATCATTGATGGAATGATCATTGAACGACGGGACCAAGTTTTAATTGGTTTTTTATCCCCGCTTTCCACCGCCTTCTCTACCTTCTTCAACAAGTGTAGGTCAAGGAAAGGACCCTTCTTGAGAGAACGTGGCATGGTTAATCCTCTTAATTAAATCTATTATTTGCCACGACGACGTACGATATATTTATCAGTACGTTTGTTGTGACGAGTTTTCTTACCTTTAGTTTGAACGCCCCAAGGAGTTACTGGGTGTTTACCAAAGTTACGACCTTCACCACCACCGTGTGGGTGATCTACTGGGTTCATTGCAGTACCACGAACTGTAGGACGAACGCCTCTCCAGCGATTAGCACCAGCTTTACCCAATACGCGAAGCATATGTTCTGAGTTACCGACTTCACCAATTGTCGCAACACATTCCGCCAATACTTTACGCATTTCACCTGAACGTAAACGTAAAGTAACATAGTTGCCTTCACGCGCGATAATTTGTACATATGCACCGGCAGAACGAGCGATTTGACCGCCTTTACCCGGTTTTAATTCAACGTTGTGTACGGTAGAACCAACCGGAATGTTACGCATAGGTAACGCGTTACCCACCTTAATTGGTGAGTTTACGCCAGCTTGGATTTGATCACCCACCGACAAACCTTTAGGCGCTAAGATGTAACGGCGTTCACCGTCTTTATAAAGCACCAACGCGATGTTAGCAGAACGATTCGGATCGTATTCTAAACGCTCAACAATACCCGGAATGTCTAACTTATTACGTTTAAAATCAATTAAACGATAGTGCTGTTTGTGACCACCACCGATGTGACGAGTAGTAATACGACCATAGTTGTTACGACCACCGGTTTTAGATTTACTATCTAGAAGTGGTGCGTAAGGTTTACCCTTGTGTAATTCAGGGTTCACGATTTTAACAACGTGACGACGACCAGCGGAGGTCGGCTTACATTTAACGATAGCCATTCTCTATTTTCCTCCGATTACTCTGCACTGTCCACGAAGTCCAAGTTTTGGCCTTCGGCTAAAGTTACATAAGCTTTTTTCCAGTCGCTACGGCGACCCATTTTGTTACCACGGCGTTTAGTTTTACCTTTCACAACCACAGTACGCACTGAGTCAACTTTTACTTCAAATAATTGAGCAACCGCAACAGCAATTTCAGCTTTGTTTGCATCTAAAGCAACTTTAAGTACAACAGTGTTAGATTTTTCAGCATTGTTAGTTGCTTTTTCAGAGATGTGCGGTGCACGAAGCACGCTCAGCAAACGTTCTTGACTCATGCTAAGATCTCCTCAATTTGTTTCACAGCATCAACAGTAACGATCACTTTATCGAAAGCGATTAAGCTCACTGGATCGATACCTTGCACATCACGTACGTCAACTTTATATAAGTTACGTGCAGCTAAGAATAGATTTTCATCTAAGCTTGCTGTGATAATTAACGCATCTTCAACTGCTAAATCTTTTAATTTTTGTACTAAAACTTTGGTTTTTGGTGTATCAATTTCGAATTTTTCAACAACAACCAAACGCTCTTGACGAACCAATTCGGAAAGAATGCTTTTGATAGCACCGCGGTACATTTTCTTATTCACTTTTTGGCTGTGATCTTGTGGTTTAGCCGCAAAGGTTGTACCACCAGAACGCCAAATTGGCGATTTAATATCACCGGAACGAGCTCGACCTGTACCTTTTTGACGCCAAGGTTTTTTACCTGAACCAGACACTTCAGCACGAGTTTTTTGCGCACGAGTACCTTGACGCGCACCTGCCGCATAAGCAACAACAACCTGGTGGATCAATGCTTCGTTAAACTCACGTCCGAAGGTAGTTTCAGATACAGTTAGTGCATTTGCACCTACAACTTGTAATTCCATCTCTATCTCCTAGACTTATGCTTTAACTGCTGGCTTAACGATAACATCACTACCGGTAGCACCTGGAACGGCACCTTTAACTAATAGCAATTTACGCTCAGCATCTACACGAACAACTTCAAGTGATTGAACGGTTACACGTTCCGCACCTAAATGTCCTGCCATTTTTTTACCTTTAAACACACGACCCGGAGTTTGGTTTTGACCAATAGAACCGAGAACACGATGTGATAAAGAGTTACCGTGGGTAGCATCTTGAGTACGGAAGTTCCAACGTTTAACGCCACCTTGGAAACCTTTACCTTTAGAAGTACCGGTAACATCAACTTTTTTAACATCTGCAAAGATGTCAACGTTAATTTCTTGACCTAAAGTGAATTCTTCACCTTCAGTATGAAATTCCCATAAACCGCGACCAGCTTCAACACCTGCTTTCACGAAATGGCCTGCTTCCGGTTTAGTTACACGATTCGCTTTTTTAGAACCGGTAGTAACTTGGACTGCAGTATAGCCATCGTTTTCAAGAGTTTTAACTTGAGTTACGCGGTTGGCTTCAATTTCGATAACAGTAACCGGTACTGACACGCCGTCTTCATTGAAGATACGGGTCATACCGACTTTACGACCGACTAAACCAATCATTGTAATAACCTCTTAATTAACCTAGGCTGATCTGCACGTCAACGCCGGCAGCCAAATCTAAACGCATTAATGCATCAACAGTTTTTTCTGTTGGCTCTACGATATCTACTAAACGTTTGTGAGTACGAATTTCGTATTGGTCACGCGCATCCTTATTCACGTGCGGAGAAATCAACACGGTGAAACGCTCTTTACGAGTAGGCAAAGGAATCGGACCACGAACTTGCGCGCCGGTACGTTTAGCTGTTTCTACGATCTCCGCCGTAGATTGATCGATCAAACGGTGATCGAACGCTTTTAAGCGGATACGGATTCTTTGGTTCTGCATTAGACCAGAGCTCCAATAAATTTAGCTAATAAAAAAACTAACACCATCACAGTTCTAACTTCAAAATAGAAAAGGAGGTGCAAGTTACCTGTTATAGAGTCCCCAAATCGGAAACATTGTTCAACGTAACCTAATTGTTACGCTCGTTTAATAAATGATTACATTAAACGGCTCTCATACTAAAAGCCCGTGAATACTACACAAAAGTCGGGAACTTTGCAAGAAATTTATGCAAACAAAATAAAAAACGCGCAATTTACTGCGTATTACAAGAGAAATTTATCTGTTGAAATTCCTAAGCTTTACCGAATTTTCCGATAAATCTCATCGTAGTCCCGAAATAGCACCGCATTGAAAATGCACCTTACCGGCTACCTCCCAGACAGTATGAAACCCGACTTCAAGAGGCGAATCAATCCGCCTCTTTAATCTTAAGGCTAGCGCATGGTGACAAATTCTTCCGAACCGGTCGGATGAATGGCGACAGTATTATCGAAATCGGCTTTGGTCGCGCCCATTTTAACGGCCACTGCAAAACCTTGGATCATTTCGTCCACGCCATAACCTATACCGTGCAATCCGACGATTTTTTCATCTTTACCCACACACACTAATTTCATGCGGCAAGGTTGACGATGTTGTGTCACGGCGGAATACATCGGGGTGAACGACGATTTATACACTTTCACGTTTTCTTCGCCGTATTGTTCGACAGCCTGCGGCTCAGTTAACCCTAAGGTGCCGATTGGCGGATGACTAAATACCACGCTCGGCACCAAGTTATAATCCAAATGTTCGTTCGGTTTGTTATTAAATAAACGTTCAGATAAACGACGTCCCGCAGCCACCGCAACCGGCGTTAATTCAATACCGCCTTCGATAATATCGCCCACCGCGTAAATGCCTTTTACATTGGTGTTTTGATATTTATCTACTTTTATATAGCCACGTTCGTTCGTTTCTACGCCGGCATTTTGCAAACCAAGGTTATCCGTTGCCGGCTCACGTCCTGCTGCCCAAATCACGCAATCGACGGTAACGCTACCCTCATGGCTGAATTCCGCGGTGAGCGAGCCATCGTTATTTTTTACAATTTCTTGGATTGTCGTGTGCTTATGCAAAATAATGCCGTCTTGTTCCAAGGTTTCCAGCAATGTATCTACGATTAACGGATCTTGATTACGCATCGGCGCATGGCGACGCACGACTAAATGCGTTTCAGAACCCAAGCTGTTCAATACGCCGGCGATTTCCACCGCAATATAACCCGCGCCGATAATCGCAACGCGCTTCGGCAATTCGGTGAGCGCAAAAAAACCGTCGGAATCAATACCGTACTCTTGTCCTTTTACCGAGTGCGGACGGAACGGACGACCGCCCGTGGCGATTAAAATATGATCCGCAGTAACGCGCTCGCTTGAACCGTTTGCGAAAGTTACCTCAATAGTATGCGCATCAACAAATTTACCAAAACCGCTAAGCACGTCCACGTTATTCTTCGCCAAAACATTATTGTAAGAAGCGTGAATGCGATCAATATACGCCTGACGGCTTTCAATCAATTTGCCGAAATCGAATTTTTTCATCTCCACGTCAAAACCATAATCCGGTGCGTAACGATTGAGAGCCTCGGCGATTTGAGCACCGTAAAACATAACCTTTTTCGGCACACAACCGACGTTTACGCAAGTCCCACCTAAATATTTTGCTTCAATAATGGCGCATTTTTTGCCGTAACTTGCCGCCCGGTTGATAGAAGCGATACCGCCGCTACCGCCGCCGATTGCAATATAATCATAGTGTTTTGTCATAATATATCTCCTTTTAGGAAGGTAAAATTTCCGGTATTCTGCCGAAATTAAAAGTATAAAGCTATAAATCATTGTAATTGGAATCGTCTATATTCGCCTCATTTCAGCTTACTTAGCAAATTTCTCTTTTCCTTCCTATTCTCGGTATGCTATCCTTCCGCTGTTACGAATTATTATCATTTAATGCAATGTACAAAAGACGGTATCTGGTTTTTCTATTATTTCTATTTTCTTTTATTTCCCTTTTTCTTGGCGTCAGTACCGTAAATTTACGAGGTCTATTGAATTTTGATGCCAATCAATGGCAAATCCTCCTGGATAGCCGCCTCCCTCGCTTAATTAGTATTTTAATTGCCGGTGCATCATTAAGCATTTGCGGTTTAGTGATGCAGCAATTGAGTCGTAATCGTTTCGTCTCACCTACCACCGCCGGAACCATGGACAGCGCTCGTTTAGGCATTCTTTTAGCTATTTTATTTTTTCCCGGCGCATCGATGTTATTAAAAACGACCGTTGCCATCATCGTGTCGTTTCTCGGCACGCTGATGTTTATGACAATTTTGTCGCGCTTGAAATTCAAAGATACCATTTTCGTACCGTTAGTCGGAATGATGTTCGGTAACATTATCAGTGCTGTCACTGCCTTCATCGCTTACCAAAAAGACTTACTACAAAATCTTTCCGGCTGGCTCCAAGGCGATTTTTCCTTAGTAATGTCCGGTCGCTATGAATTACTTTATTTCAGTTTACCGCTACTGATCATCGCCTATTTATTTGCCAATCGTTTTTCTATTGTTGGCATGGGGAAAGATTTTGCCGTCAATCTCGGACTGAATTACAACCAAGTGCTGTATCTCGGTCTAATTATCGTCGCGAGCGTTTCTTCCATTGTGATCGTTTCCGTCGGCGTAATTCCCTTTTTGGGTTTGATCGTGCCGAATATCGTGACCCTTTATTTAGGTGATAACCTAAAAAAAATCCTTTCCCATACCGCACTGCTCGGTGCCGTATTCGTACTTTTTTGCGACGTTTTAGGACGTAGCTTGATTTATCCTTACGAAATTTCCATCAATGCGGTGCTCGGCGTGATGGGTAGCGGTATTTTCTTGTATTTCTTACTGAAACGGTATCGTCATGGCTAAGTCTTCCTTTTTTCGTCTTGCGGTACTAAGCCTTTTGGCCGCTCTCGCCGTCTGCTTATACCTTGCTTATAATCTACCGAATCGCTGGCAATATGCGCTGTACAACCGCGCTCTTGCCGTTAGCGCCATCATTATTACCGGCATCGCAATCGCTCTCGCCACCATGATTTTTCAAACCGTGGTCAACAACCGCATTCTCACGCCGAGTATTCTGGGGTTAGATTCACTGTACTTATTAATCCAAACCGGTATTTTATTTTTATTCGGTTCCAATACATTACTTTCGATTCATCCGATCGTTTTATTTCTCGGCAGTACCGGCTGCATGGTTTTATTTATGCTGGCGCTCTACCATTTTCTCTTTAAAAAAGAATCGCCGAATATTTTCTTTTTACTGTTAATCGGGATCGTTTTCGGTACCTTTTTCGGTAGTCTCACCACGTTCATGGAAGTATTAATCGATCCGAACGAATTCCAAATTTCACAAGATATCGGTTTCGCCAGTTTTAATCGCATTAATACCGCGATTTTATGGCTGGCTTTAGCAATTTTATTCATCGCCATTCTAGTCAGCCTACGCTATTGGAAGTATTTGGACGTGCTCGCCCTTGGACGCGAACAAGCGATTAATCTTGGTGTTGATTACTCGTCAATCATTAAAAAATTACTGATTATCGTTGCCGTTTTAACCTCAGTCTCCACCGCATTGGTTGGCCCCTTGACCTTTTTGGGCCTGTTGGTGATGAATGTCACTTTTGAATTTATGCGCGATTATCGCCACAAAATTCTAATTCCCGCCGCCATGTTACTTGCCGTGTTCACCTTGCTTGGCGGACAATTCTTATTATCTCAAGTGTTCACTTTCAGCACACCGCTAAGCGTTATTATTAATTTTGTCGGCGGCGTCTATTTTCTTTCTCTGTTATTGCGGGCAAATAAAAAATGGCAATAGAAATCCGAAATCTTCACAAATCCTACAGCGGCAAAAAAGTGGTGCATGATCTGTCGTTAACCATCCCGACCGGTAAAATCACTTCATTTATCGGCCCAAATGGCGCCGGCAAAAGTACCGTGTTAGCGATTATCAGCCGCTTACTTTCCGCCGATAGCGGCGATGTATATTTAAACCAACGGCGTTTGCACGACCAAAAAAGTTCAGACATCGCACGCCAATTAGCGATTCTGAAACAATCCAATCACATCAATTTACGCATTACCGTTGAAGAATTGGTGGCCTTCGGCCGCTTTCCTTACAGCAAAGGCAACCTCACCGAAACCGATCGTACATTCATTGACAACGCCATCAATTACATGGATTTAGGTGCTATTCGCCAACAATATATTGATAATTTAAGTGGCGGTCAGCGCCAACGCGCTTACATTGCCATGACCTTAGCCCAAGATACGGATTATATTTTGCTGGACGAACCGCTCAATAATTTGGATATGAAACATTCCGTGCAAATTATGCAAGTGCTACGCAAACTGGTGACGGAACTGAACAAAACCGTCGTGATTGTGATTCACGATATCAATTTTGCCTCTTGTTATTCCGACTATATTATCGCCATGAAACAAGGCGAATTGGTGGCACAAGGAAACGTGGACGAAATAATGCGCGAAGAGGTGTTGCAAGCGATCTACGACATGCCGATCCCAATTCAAGAAATCAATCGACAAAAAATCGCCATTTACTTTAAATCAAACCAGGAGAAATAATGAAATCCTTAAAAACACTAAAAAAACTGAGCATACTCACGCTCGCTTTCGCCGCCGGCATCGCGAACGCTCAAAATATCACCGTGAAAAATTTTGCCGGCGAACAAAACGTGCCGCAAAATCCGCAAAAAGTTGTCGTCTTGGATTTTGGGGTGGCGGATACCTTGCGCGCATTAGGCGAAAAAGACAAAATCGTCGGGTTTCCAAAATCCGGTCATATTCCAAGCTATTTGGCCGAATTTGCGCAAGACAAATTCCAAAACGTCGGCTCGTTACCGGAACCTGCTTTTGAGCAAATCAACGAGCTCAATCCGGACTTGATTATCGCCTCGCCGCGCCAACAAAAACTATTAGAGAAACTAAAAGAAATCGCACCGGTGTTTTACGTTCAAAACGACTATGCAAATTACTACCCAAGTTTCGAAGAAAATGTTAAAGCCTTAGGTAAAATCTTTAGCAAACAAAATATTGCCGATGAAAAACTCGCTGCCTTGAGCAAAAAAGTCGAGCAAGTGGCAAAAGACGCTAAAAATAGCACCGCATTACTGCTGCTGGTAAACGAAAGTAAAATCAGCGCCTTTGGCGATGGCTCCCGTTACGGTATGGTTTATCAAAAATTCGGTTTTAAACCGGCGGATCCGAACATCAAATCCTCCACACACGGTATGAGCGTCAGTTTCGAATATATTCTGGACAAAAATCCGGACTATTTATTCGTAGTAGACCGCACCGCAGCAGTAACCGACAAAGTGAACAATGCACAAACCGTATTGGATAACGACATCATCAAACAAACTAAAGCCTTTAAAAATAAACACATCGTTTACTTAGACGCTGCCAATTGGTACCTTGCTTTTGGCGGCTTGGAATCTATGGAAATTATCGCCACCGAATTGGACAACGCAGTGAAATAATTTCACAACTGAAAACGAAAAAAGTGGGATTTAACGTCCCACTTTTTTTATGCCTTTTGTCCGTGAACATGGCGAACACGGTCAATTTTGACCACATTTTAGTAATAACACCACATTGAAGTATCAAAATAACACCGCATTGAAGTGCCCAAATAGCACCGCATTGAAGTGCCCAAATAGCATCGCATTGAAGTGTCAAAATAGCACCGCATTGAAGTGCCCAAATAGCACTGCATTGAAGTGTCAAAATAGCACCGCATTGAAGTGCCCAAATAGCACCGCATTGGAGCAGTATATAGCATAAAAAAACGGTCAGTGTTTAACTGACCGTTTTGAGTAAAGTAAAAAATAAAAACTAGAAAGTATAATTTGCAGTTAAACGGAAATCGCGTCCTGCGCCCGGCAAACTATTGATCCCGGCGCGTTGGCTATGGCTCTTATAGTATTTATTGAATGCATTATTTAGCGCAAAGTTTAGCGTTAAATTTTTGTTCACATCCCAACTCGCGTAGAAATCACTTACGCCGTAGCCGGCTTGTTTAATCGCCGCTTCGCCGGTGTTGGAACCACGACTTGGCGAACCGGTTTTACCTTCTACAAAACGACCTTTCCAACCGATTTCAAGGCTCGGCTGTTCGAATTTATAAGACAGCGCCGTCGTCCAAGTACGCCCCATCGCCACGGCAAGCACAGTATTATCCAACGTTGCACCGTTCAATGCGGTGGTCTCCGGCTTGCTTTCTGCCACGCCTAAACGGAATTTGAATGCGCCGAGTTTATAAGCCGCGCCCAATTCGTAACCCTGATTACGCAACAAGGCCGAGTTCACGATTGTATTGTTTTTAATCGCATGAGCGTCTTTTACTTTTTGCCAGAAATAGCTACCGTTGAACGAGAGATTTTCATTCACGTCATAATTAAAGCCGATCTCCGTATTACGTGCTTTTTCCGCACGCAAATTATCGGCAACATCACGCATTCGGCTACCGGCAAGCACTACTTCATAAAAACGAGGACTGCGACTGGCGTAGTTCAAATTAGTATTAAAACTTAAATTATTCGTGACTTGCCAAATCAGCCCCGCACTCGGGTTGAAATCGCCATGACTGACTTCTTTGCCGGTATTCGCCTTAAACTTAAAATGATCATAACGCGCACCGGTGGTTAAGGTGACGGGCCCAAATCCCCAAATGCCTTCTAGGTACAAACCGACATCTTCTTTTTTCTGATTTGCTTTGATATTACTGGCTAAAGCGTTCGGCTTGCCTTCTTGGTGACGATAATTCACGCCGTATTTAACCCAATGGCTTTCGCCGATTTCGGAATCCAAATTCACGTTCGCGCCTTTCGTGACAATTTTTGATTCACTATGGGAATCGGTTTCTTTGCGCGACATTTCCATTAAATAAGCATTGGCTTTGGCTTCGCTAATAAAGCCCATTTTCTTGCCCGTCCACTCAAGATTGGTCGTATTTTGTGTGGTAATGCGGTAGCGAGGTGAATTATTGGCATCATTGACGATAAATTGTCCGTTGCTATCTAAAATGTAATACGTATTTTGTCCGCGGTTGTTTTTTCCGGTAAAAATCGTACTTAGGGTTTGCCCCGGTCTCAAATCACTTGCCGTGCCATATAGATAGCTTTGCGAAAAATCAAACTCTTCGCGTAATGCACGCGAACCGTGATAACGTTCTTGACGATGGCTTAATACAATGCGGTGCTCTTCGTTGAGATCAACGCCGATTTTCGCAAGGAGGCCACGTTCGCCGATGGCACTATTTTTTACCGTTTGAGAACCCTCTTTATTGACATAGCCTTTACCACCTTTGTAGTTTTCAATGGTTTGCCAATTGCCGCTAAATAACGCATCCAACACGCCCGCTTTGCCGTAAACCGTAGCGCCTTGCGAATGGCCTTTATTACTGCTCACACCCGCATTCAATTTAAAACCGAAATCTTGCCCTTCGCGCAATAAATCTTTCGCCTCCACCGTAGTCGCTTCAATCGAGCCGCTGGTGGCGCCGATGCCGGCACTGGCAGAACCCGCACCTTTGCGAATATCAATGCGTTTAATCAAGCTAGGATCAAGCATAAAACGACTTTGATGATGGAATAATTGCGCATCGCTAGAGGTGTTGTCCACTTTAATATCAATTTGGTCTTGCCCCATTCCACGAATCGTGACCCATTGCGAAGTACCGCCGTTGCCGCCGCCGAAATTCACCGCCGGCTCTTTAGACAATACACCACGCAAATCCTGATTCGTCGATTTGTTTAAATCGGCAAGCGTAACGACGTTAGTTTTACTTTTTGCCCCCGTGTTTTCCGTTACGACGTTAATCACATCGAGTTGTTCCGTTTTTTCGGCGTGCACGTTCATAGCAACGAAAACGGATAAAGGTAACAAAGCGAACTTAGCTTTTTTCATTTTTTATTCCTATAGGTTATTAAAATTTGAGAATAATTATCGTTTTTCTTAATACTTTATGTCAACTCTAAAATCAATAAAAAATATAAAAACCGAAATCCGTACGCCATAAAATACACTGATTTGTCACGCTGTTTTCTTGCAAAAAATGTAAATATACGTATCATTCCTGCCCTTATTTTAGCTCGGGTTCCCTCACCCCGATTTTTGTTTAAAAAGGTCCGACATGAACAACTTTCCCCCGTTTTTTAACGAGCGACAAAAACGTCACGCCTTAATTTGGCTGGCGCTTTTCCATATTTTTATCATCGCTGCAAGCAATTACTTGGTACAAATTCCTTTTGCCATCACGCTAAAACTGACCGCACTCGGCGCAACGGAAGACTTTTCTTTCCACAGCACTTGGGGCACACTCAGCTTCCCGTTCATTTTCCTCGCCACTGACTTAACCGTACGCGTATTCGGTGCGAAAGAAGCGCGTCGGATTATTATCGTCGTTATGTTGCCGGCGTTAGTCGTCAGTTATTTGATTTCCGTGCTATTTTCCGACACGCAATATCAGGGCTTTGCCGCTTTGAGCGAATTTAATTTGTTCGTTTTTCGTATCGCATTGGCAAGCTTTTTCGCTTATGTGGCGGGGCAATTACTGGATGTCATCGTGTTCAACCGGTTACGCCGACTAAAAACCTGGTGGATCGCGCCGAGCAGTTCGATGATTTTCGGTTCGATGGCCGATACTTTCGTGTTTTTCAGCGTGGCATTTTATCAAAGCGCCGATCCATTTATGGCGGCGCATTGGGTTGAATTGGGTTTGGTGGATTATTTATTCAAACTATCGGTGGGAATTTTGTTATTTGTGCCAGCGTACGGCGTAGCGTTAAATATTATTTTACGCAAATTGCAGGCGCTCTCGTCCTAATCCTATGTAGCCAGATGACCTACTAAAATAGCACCGCATTGGAAGCGGTTCCAATGCGGTGCTATTTTTGACTTCCATTTTAATTTTAACTTTGTGCGTAAGGATGCACGATTAAACGTCCGTTTAAATATTCACCGATATAAACCTGATTGACCGTCGTTTGTTGCGCTTCAAGTTCTTGGTGAACCCAAGCCTCATCGCGGCCGATAATGTCGAGAATATCGTGATCGATTTGACCGTCGATAATCAACGGATAACGTAAATCTTGATCACCGTATTGAATGATAGAAAGCTGCCCGTTTTGCTCCAGCACCGCACGTTTTACTGTGGCGATTTCATACACGCCGGCGGCGCGTAGCTTAAACATTAAATCATGGGCAGAAATACCGTTTTTCATACATTCGCCGGTTTGTACCTTGCCGTTTAAAATCACCCAAACCGGGCGACCGTCGATAATCGTCTTCACGACACGGTTGTAATTTTTAATAAAGCGCAGCGTGAAAATCAGTAATGTCCATAACACCAATACCAGCGAAAATTGCAACACGCCAATATTGTCGTTATAAATCACTGCCCCGATAATTCCACCCAGTACGTAGTTTTGCACCTGATCCATCGCCGAAGTCGGTGCCAAATTGCCTTTCCCCATTAAATTGATTTGCAACACCAACCCCAAAATTCCGATGGCAAGTTTAACGGCGAGAAATGTGTAGCCTTCCATTATTTCGCCTCCTTGTCCACGATATTAATGTTCGGGTTCACCAAGTTGATTTCCGACAATGCGTAAGCGCTGAAATCGTTGTTGAAATGTACTTCGTAATATTTATCGCGAATGTTCAAGATCATGCCGTTAATGAGTTTTTGACTATTTACGCGCAGATCTTGAACATCTAAATTTTGATTTTCACGCACGGAATTTAAGAACGTCACGATGCGTGAAGTATCGTTGGCGTAAACCTGATTTTGTTCGTATTGGTTATACTGCACGCCCACCAACAAAATAATGAGTAACATAAAAATAATGCTGAGATCGCGATATTTGCTTTCCAAACGATGGCGCAAATATAACGAACTCACCACGAACAGCGCACCGAGCGAAACGAAAATCGCGATGTATTTAAAATAACCCTGAAAATACATACGACTTTCTAAATAAAAATAAGTGAAAAATGACATACGGATGCTCCGATGAAAAAAATGTCACGGATTTTAACATAATCCGCCTTAGGGCTCCATTCTGCGGCCATGGCAATAGCGTTGAATCCGCACTATAATGCCGCGTTCATAAAATCGAAATTATTTTTCAAGGAGTTTTTATGCAACGAATCGACGCAACGGATTCCGGTTATTGGTTGCTCACGCGAGGTTCTACCTTGCATCTGAACGCGGGTAAATTGCCTTTCGGCACAGCGCACAGTCTTCAACTTAGTGGCTTGCAAGGCATGATAATCGGTGAATGGGAAAATCGTCCGCTGTGGCTTGTTGCCGAACAACCAAACGACGCGCACGACTATTTCAGCTTGCGCGATTTACTTTATCTTCCTGAACAACAATTTCATTTATTAAGTCGTGGCGTGGAAATTAACCATTTCTTGAACACTCATCGGTTCTGCGGTCAATGCGGTGCTGAAACGGCACAAACCCAAGACGAACTCGCCGTTCAATGCGTTCGATGCGGTGCGCGTAGCTATCCTGTCATCAATCCGTCGATTATTGTTGCCGTACGCCGCGGTACGAAGATTTTACTGGCCAACCACAAACGCCATTATCAGCCACACGGCGGAATGTACACTACGTTGGCAGGTTTCGTCGAACCGGGCGAAAGCTTCGAACAAGCAGTACGGCGCGAAGTGTTTGAAGAAAGCAGGATTCAAATTAAAAACATTCGTTATTTTGGCAGCCAACCTTGGGCCTTTCCAAATTCGCAAATGGCGGGCTTTTTAGCCGACTACGAAAGCGGCGAGATTCAGCCACAAGCCTCGGAAATTCATGATGCGCAATGGTTTTCTTATAATCAGCCCTTGCCAGAATTACCCCCAACAGGTACTATCGCACGCAAATTAATTTCCACCACCCTTGAGCTCTGCCGAGCAGAAGACAATCAAAAGGAAGCCTAAATGTCAGCATTAAAAAATGATCGTTATTTAAAAGCGCTATTACGTGAACCAGTGGACTACACGCCGGTGTGGATGATGCGCCAAGCAGGCCGTTATTTACCGGAATACCAAGCCACCCGTGCACAAGCGGGCGATTTTATGTCCCTTTGCCGCAATGCCGATTTAGCCTGCGAAGTGACGCTTCAACCGCTACGCCGTTATGATTTAGACGCCGCAATTTTATTTTCCGACATTTTAACAATTCCCGATGCAATGGGCTTAGGCTTGCATTTCGGCGCCGGCGAAGGCCCGAAATTCGCGCGCCCGATTGAAAACCAAAGCGCGGTACGAAGCCTACCGATTCCCGATCCTGAACAAGAATTACAATACGTCATGAATGCGGTGCGCACCATTCGTCGCGAACTCAACGGCACTGTGCCGCTCATCGGTTTTTCCGGCAGCCCATGGACGCTCGCCACTTATATGGTGGAAGGCGGTTCCAGCAAAACCTTCAGCAAAATTAAAAAAATGATGTATGCGGAACCTCAAACCCTTCATTTATTGCTCGACAAGCTAGCGGATTCCGTATGCCTTTATCTCAACGCGCAAATCAAAGCCGGCGCACAATCCGTGATGATTTTTGATACCTGGGGCGGTGTATTGGGTCATCGCGAATATTTGGATTTTTCACTTCAATATATGCACAAAATCGTGGATGGTTTAATAAGCGAAAATGACGGACGGCGCGTGCCGGTAACGCTGTTTACTAAGGGCGGCGGTTTGTGGTTGGAAGCCATTGCCGATACCGGCTGCGATGCGGTGGGGTTAGACTGGACGGTAAATCTTGCCGATGCCAAAGCACGTGTCGGACACAAAGTGGCGCTACAAGGCAATATGGATCCAAGCGTACTTTATGCACCGGCGGAGCGCATCGAACAGGAAGTGCGCTCAATTTTGGCAGACTTCGGCAACGGCAGCGGACATGTGTTCAACCTTGGTCACGGTATTCACCAAGATGTGCCGGAAAGTGCGCCGAAAATTTTCGTTGATGCGGTTCACGAATATTCCAAGGCATATCATAAATAAGGCTCCTAAATGCGAAATCCCATCCATAAGCGCTTAGAAAACCTTGAAAGTTGGCAACATTTCACATTTATGGCCGCGTTATGTGAACGTATGGCACCAAATTTCAAATTATTCTGTCAAATGAATGAATTGGAAGGCGAATCAAAAACTTATCAAAATATTCTTAATTTAGTATGGGAATATTTGACCGTGAAAAATACCAAAATCAACTTCGACAATCAGCTGGAAAAACTCGAAAATATCATTCCTGACGTGAATGACTATGATAACTTCGGCGTGGTGCCGGCATTGGATGCTTGTCAAGCTTTAGCGGAAATTTTACACGCCATCATTGCCGGTGAAACCTTAGAAAAAGCAATTGAAATCAGTCGAATTTCTTTGAGCACGGTAACGGCGTTATTGGCAACGGAAAACGGCCGTGATTTTTCCGAGGCGGAACTGAAAGAAAACCAAGATATCCAAACGGAATTGGACGTGCAATGGCAAATTTATCGTTTGTTAAAAGATTGTGAAAAACGAGATATTGATTTGATTTTAGATTTAAAAAATGAAATCAGGGCCGAAGGAATCTCCAACATTGGTATAAAATTCGACCAATAGCGTGAGATTTATCACAATTTTCAAAAATCTTACTTTTATTTCCAAGCAAGTTAGATTATCCTTTGCGCAGCCGTTCTGGCCTAGTCGGAACGCTGTTTTAAACAATCAGATTTAATTGACAAAAGGTACAAGTTCATGAACAAAACAGATTTAATTGATGCAATTGCAAGTGCAGCAGAGTTGAATAAAAAACAAGCTAAAGCGGCATTAGAAGCAACTTTAGAAGCGATCACTGCAAGCCTTAAAAAAGGTGAACCGGTACAATTAATCGGTTTCGGTACATTTAAAGTAAACCAACGTGCAGCACGTACCGGCCGTAATCCACAAACCGGCGCGGAAATCAAAATTGCCGCCTCTAAAGTACCTGCATTCGTTTCCGGTAAAGCATTAAAAGATGCGATCAAATAATAGCACCGCATTGAAAAAACCCTGCCCAGTCGCAGGGTTTTTTATTCGCTAAAATAAGCTTTACAACTCAACTGCACTTCTATAAACTTTCGAACCGAAATTTAATTACCCGCTTTAAAACAAATATTCATGAAACGAAACAGCCAATTTCGCAATACTCAACAACGTCGTCACAGTATTACGCAAATTTTGCAAGAGCAAGGCGAAGTTAGCGTGGAGCAATTAGTTCAATTATTTGACACCTCTGAAGTCACTATTCGCAAGGATTTAACCGCATTGGAAAATAGCGGTTTTTTATTGCGTAAATACGGTGGTGCGATTTTAATGCCAAAAGAAATTATTGATGAAACAGAAAATGAAGAACTTTCGAAACGAAAGTTTGTCATAGCCCAGGCTGCAGCGGAACGAATTCGTGATCACAATCGCATCATCGTGGACAGCGGTAGCACCACCGCAACCTTAATTAAGCAACTTAATCGTAAACAAGGTTTAATTGTGATGACTAATTCGCTGTCGGTTGCTACCGAGCTTCGAGCATTAGAAAATGAACCGACATTATTAATGACAGGCGGCACTTGGGATACTCGTTCAGAATCTTTCCAAGGCCGTGTTGCGGAACAAGTGTTACGTTCTTACGACTTCGACCAGTTATTTATTGGCGCCGACGGTATTGATTTAGAACGCGGAACCACAACTTTCAACGAATTAGTTGGACTGAGTCGAGTAATGGCCGAAGTATCGCGTGAAGTGATTGTGATGGCGGAATCTCAAAAAATCGGCAGAAAAATGCCGAACTTAGAATTAACCTGGCAACAAATTGACGTATTCATCACGGACAACGGGTTGTCGGAACAGGATAAACAAGCAATTCAAGCGCAAGACGTAGAGGTTATCTGCGTTCAATGCGACTAAAAACTCACTATTTTAAATTAATCAACAAAAAGGAAAGCTTATGTGTGGTATTGTCGGCGCAGTGGCGCAACGCGATGTAGCGGAAATCTTAATCAACGGTTTACACCGTTTGGAATATCGCGGTTACGATTCTGCGGGTTTAGCTGTCGTAAACAAACAACATGAATTACAACGCGTGCGTTGCTTAGGTAAAGTTAAAGCTTTAGACGAAGCGGTAGCGGTAAAACCGTTAATCGGTGGTACAGGGATTGCGCACACCCGCTGGGCAACTCACGGCGAACCGTCCGAAGCCAATGCGCACCCGCATGTTTCGGGCAATTTCGCCGTAGTGCATAACGGTATCATTGAAAATCATGAAGAACTGCGTAAATTATTAAAATCCCGCGGTTATGTATTCACTTCACAAACTGACACCGAAGTCATCGCACACTTAGTCGAATGGGAAATGCGCAGTACCGATTCTTTATTAAACGCGGTTCAAAATGTGGTAAAACAACTTAGCGGCGCCTATGGTATGGTGGTGATGGATCGCATGCACCCAGAACATTTGGTGGCGGCGCGTTCGGGCAGTCCGTTGGTTATTGGCTTAGGTATTGGCGAGAATTTCTTGGCCTCCGACCAATTGGCGTTATTGAACGTAACCCGTCGCTTTATTTTCTTGGAGGAAGGTGATATTGCAGAAATCAGCCGTCGTAGCGTTGAAATCTATGATGCACAAGGCAACAAAGCCGAACGCGAAGTGCACGAATCTAATCTTGAAAATGATGCGGCGGAAAAAGGCAAATTCCGTCACTTCATGCAAAAAGAAATCTTTGAACAACCAACTGCATTGATTAATACCATGGAAGGCCGAATCAATCACAATAACGTAATTATTGAAGCGATTGGTAACGGCGCAAAAGAAATTTTAGAAAAAGTTCAACACGTGCAAATCGTGGCTTGCGGTACGTCCTACAACTCCGGCATGGCAGCGCGTTATTGGTTCGAGGCACTGGCTGGTGTGAGTTGCGATGTGGAAATCGCTTCCGAATTCCGTTACCGTAAATTCGTAACGCGTCCGAATAGCTTATTATTAACGCTTTCCCAGTCTGGTGAAACGGCCGACACGCTTGCGGCGCTTCGTCTTGCGAAAGAAAAAGGTTACATGGCGGCGATGACTATTTGTAACGTAGCCGGCTCCTCGCTTGTACGCGAATCTGATCTTGCGTTCATGACCCGTGCCGGCGTGGAAATTGGTGTGGCATCGACCAAAGCGTTTACTACGCAACTTGCCTCAATGCTGATGTTAGTTACCGCAATCGGTAAATTAAACGGCCATATTTCCGACGCAAAAGAACAAGAAATCGTAAAAGCGCTACAATCTTTACCGGCCGAAATCGAAAAAGGTTTAGCGTTTGATAAAGATATTGAAGCCTTGGCGGAAGATTTTGCCGAGAAAAATCACGCGTTATTCTTAGGCCGCGGCGAATATTACCCAATCGCCATGGAAGCCGCATTGAAATTGAAAGAGATTTCCTATATTCATGCAGAAGCTTATGCGGCAGGTGAATTAAAACATGGCCCGCTAGCATTAATTGATGCGGATATGCCGGTTATTGTGGTGGCGCCGAATAACGATTTATTGGAAAAAGTGAAATCCAATATTGAAGAAGTGCGTGCCCGTGGCGGTCAATTATATGTTTTTGCCGATAAAGACGCCGGATTCACGGAAAACGAAGGGATGAAAATTATCACCATGCCAAAAATCAACGAAATCGTTGCACCAATTTTCTACACCGTGCCGATGCAATTGTTAGCCTACCACGTGGCCTTAATCAAAGGCACCGATGTCGACCAACCACGTAATTTGGCAAAAGCAGTTACCGTAGAATAAACCCAAATGGTTTTGCAAAGCACAGAAGTCGTTTCTGTGCTTTTTTATTTGCCGAAACGACGGAATTTCTTTAAACTACGCAACCGTTTAACTCGGCGATAATCATCATCGTCCCACCTTCACTTTAAACACTACCCGTGAGTAGTAAAAGGACATCAATATGACAACCAAAGTCAATCAATATGGCTGGAAAGCCCTCATCGGCTCCGCCGTCGGCTATGCAATGGACGGTTTCGATTTACTCATTTTAGGTTTTATGCTCAGCGCAATCTCGGCGGATCTCAACTTGACACCGGCGCAATCAGGTTCTCTCGTGACTTGGACGCTAGTCGGTGCGGTGTTCGGCGGTATCTTATTCGGTGCGCTAAGTGACAAATACGGACGCGTACGCGTACTAACTTGGACGATCGTACTGTTTGCGGTCTTCACCGGCTTATGCGCCATAGCGCAAGGTTACTGGGATTTACTGATTTACCGTACTATCGCCGGCATCGGTCTGGGCGGCGAATTCGGCATCGGTATGGCACTGGCAATTGAAGCTTGGCCGGCACGCCATCGCGCAAAAGCAGCATCTTACGTGGCGCTCGGCTGGCAAGTAGGCGTATTGGCCGCCGCATTATTAACACCGATTTTATTACCGTATATCGGTTGGCGAGGCATGTTCGTGCTGGGTATTTTTCCGGCATTTGCAGCTTGGTATTTACGTTCCCATTTGCACGAACCGGAAATATTCACCGAAAAACAAAGCGCGCTTGCCGGCAACAGAAATTCAAAATGGGCATCTTTCAAACTGCTAGTGAAAGATAAAGCAACGACCAAAATCAGCCTTGGCGTCATCGTGCTGACCTCCGTACAAAACTTCGGTTATTACGGTATTATGATTTGGATGCCAAACTTCCTCGCCAAACAGCTTGGCTTTAGTTTAACCAAGTCCGGCGTTTGGACGGCCGTCACTGTATGCGGCATGATGGCGGGTATTTGGATTTTCGGCCGCCTCGCCGACAAAATTGGCCGTAAACCAAGTTTCTTGCTGTTTCAATGCGGTGCTGTTTTGAGTATCCTCATCTACTCACAATTAACCGATCCAACGGCGATGCTTGTTGCCGGTGCATTTTTGGGTATGTTCGTAAACGGCATGATGGGCGGCTACGGCGCGTTAATGGCTGAGGCTTATCCAACCGAAGCGCGCGCCACCGCACAAAACGTGCTATTTAATATCGGGCGTGCCGTCGGCGGTTTTGGTCCTGTCGTGGTTGGCACAATTGTGTCCGCTTATTCTTTCAGTATCGCTATCGCATTCCTCGCGATTATTTATGCACTCGATATGCTCGCTACGCTGTTTTTAGTGCCCGAATTGAAAGGCAAAGCGCTGAAATAACGCGATTCCGCGGCTTCCGAAATATTTAACTCCGCCCTCTTATCGGGCGGATTTCCGACTAACCCCCCTCATATTTTCGTGCTACACTAGCGCCAATTTTTAACGCCACTTTTTTTACCAAGGCTTTCCGTGCAAGCAAAACGCTCCGTTACGATTCTCATCGCAAAGTATCTTTTTCTAATTATTATCGCCGCCGGGCTAATCATCGCGTTAAGCTTGGCAATTATGGCCGGCAACAAATCGGATGCAGAGTCCATTAACATTTCCGGTTCTTTGCGGATGCAAAGCTATCGTTTGCTGTATGAAATGGAAAATCATCCCGAAAGCGTGGAAAACAATCTTCAACGTTATGAAAAAAGCTTGCACGCCCCCGTGCTAGATGGAATTCAGCATCAAATTTTCACGCCCGATGCGGTGAAACAATCTTATCAATCGCTCCTTGTACATTGGGCCTCGATGGCGGATTTCGCACGTAAACATAACATTGAGGCCTATCGTGCCAATCTGACTAATTATGTCGGCGAAGTTGATTATTTCGTGTTCGAACTGCAACGCTTTAGCGAGCAAAAATGGCTGTTTACAGTTTTGGTACTCTGTTTTGCGATGCTGCTGATTGTCGGCATGGTGTCTTATGTAATTTGGTTTACTCAGCGCGAAGTAGTAAAACCGCTAAAATTGCTGACCCGCGCCAGTATGCAAGTGCAAATGCGTCAATTTAGCCATATTCCGTTGGAGACGCAAAAAAACAACGAGCTCGGAACGCTATCCCGCGTATTCACCCAAATGTCATCGGAACTCGGCAATTTGTATTCGCGTTTAGAAGAAACGGTGAATGAAAAAACGCAAAGATTGCGCCAAACCAACCGTTCTTTGACTACGCTTTATCAAAGTTCACAACTACTTACGGCCAATGCCATTAACGATAAAATTCTCAGTCGCTTACTCAACCACATTCGGGTAAGCGAACATTTACGTTACATTGCCTTGGAAGTTCTAGGCGCAGAACATTGGGATATCGCTTTCGGCGAAAAACAAGAAGACCGAATTCTACAAATTGAAGAGCTTAAGGTAGAAAATAAGCCCTTTGGCGTCCTTTCTTGGCAAGCCGGGCTACCGTGCCCCGATCCTCGAATGATGCAAAACTTGGCTCAAATGCTATCGCGCGCCTTATATTTCCACCACAACCAACGCCAACAAGAACAACTTTTATTGATGGAAGAACGTTCCATTATCGCGCGAGAACTGCATGATTCTCTGGCACAAGTGCTGTCCTTTTTGCAAATCCAACTGACCCTGTTAAAGCATAATTTAAAGAAAGAGGACGAATCGTCCAAAGACAAAAGTTTGACGATCATCGCCGACTTTGAACAAGCCCTTTCCGGCGGCTACGCACAATTGCGCGAATTATTGGCAACCTTCCGGTTAACCGTGCAAGAAGCCAATTTGCAACTGGCTCTGGAGCAGGTAATTGATTCCTTACGTTCACAAACAGATATGCAAATGCGCGTCAATAGCCAATTGCCGTCGCAAAGTTTGAATCCTCAACAACTGGTACATTTATTGCAAATCGTGCGCGAGGCCGCGCTTAACGCAATTAAACATTCACAAGGCAGCACAATTGAAATTAACGCCCGCACTAATGCCGAAGGGGAATACGAGATCTTAATCGAAGACGACGGCGTCGGTATTCCGAGTTTAGATGAGCCGGAAGGTCATTACGGCTTGAATATTATGACCGAGCGCAGTAACCAACTTAACGCTGAATTGCATATCGGTCGCCGCGCGCAAGGCGGCACTCAGGTAAAAATCACATTGCCGCATACATTATTTTAAGGAAAGAGCATGCCGAATTTACAACCTTTTCACACGTTTCATATTGCCGCCCAGGCGCGCAAAATCATCCAAGTGCAAACGCTTGAACAACTGCAGCAAGCTTGGCAAGCAGCCCAAGCGGAAAATTTACCGACACTGATTTTAGGACAAGGCAGCAACGTACTGTTTTTGGAGGATTTTAATGGCGTCGTCATCGTCAATCGTCTGCAAGGCATCACCCATCGCGAAGACGAAGATTTTCACTATTTACATGTCAATGCCGGGGAAAATTGGCATCATCTGGTGCAATGGTCCCTCACACAAAATATCCGTGGCTTGGAAAATTTAGCATTGATTCCGGGCTGTGCCGGTTCTGCACCAATTCAAAATATCGGTGCCTACGGTGTAGAGTTTAAAGATCTGTGCGAGTATGTTGAGGTGCTCGATCAGCACCGCATTGAAACCTTCCGTTTAACGGCGCAGCAATGCGAATTCGGTTATCGCGAAAGCATTTTCAAACATCGTTACCGACACGGCTATGTGATTACCGCGGTGGGACTAAAGCTAGCGAAAAATTGGCAGCCAATATTGAAATACGGCAGTTTGGTCGATTTCAATGCGCAAACCGTCACAGCCAAGCAAGTGTTCGATGAAGTTTGCCGCATCCGTCAAAGTAAATTGCCGAATCCGGAAGAATGGGGCAATGCGGGCAGTTTCTTTAAAAATCCGATAGTAAGTGTGCAGCAATTCAACGAATTAAAAAAACACGCCGAACATCACGCGCTTGAAATTCCCCATTACCCACAATCCGATGGTTCGGTGAAACTTGCCGCCGGTTGGTTAATCGACCGCTGCAATCTCAAAGGTTACCGAATCGGCGCGGCCGCAGTACATGAAAAACAAGCCCTTGTGCTCATTAACAAGGGCAATGCAACAGGGGCAGAGGTAGTTGCTCTCGCCCGCCATATACGCCAAACCGTCGCAGCCAAATTCGGCGTTTATTTACAGCCGGAAGTACGTTTTATCGGGCAAAACGGGGAAGTGAATGGCGAGCAAGTCATTTCATAAACTAACAGGAAGGCAAAATGAATTTTGATGAAATTTTAGACCAGTTACCCGCTATCGATCATCTTACCGGTCTAAACATAAAATGCGGCGACGAGATCGTTTGGCATATTCCCGCCGCGCCCGGCAAACTCGGTTCGTTGCGTCTTTATCATGCGCTGGCGGAAAAATTCAACGGTCGATTAGATCGCACGTCGGCACAACAAGGCGTAGTCTGGTTTGCCGAACATGTGCAAGATGCGAAAGCCCACCCAGGCAAACATCCGAATATTGATTTGCTGTTTAAAGTCATTGCGGAAGATCAATGCTTGTTACTCGTGCCCCTGAAAGCATAAGAAATCCGCCGAAAACGCAGGCATTTTTCACCTTCGGATAAAACAAAATACCGAGCCAATGCTCGGTATTTTTTATTTTGCTTGGTGCGCTTTTCTTCTCAGCAAGAAAGACAAAATCAATACTGCCAAGGACGGAATTAGCCAAGCCATACCATCGGCATACAGTGGTAAGTGAGTGAGCCAATTTTCCAGGAACTGCGGCAGTAAATCGATATTTTTCAAGCTGTCGCAAGCGCTAAAGCAAACGGTTACGGATAACGTGAAGTAATAGCTCGCTTTAATATTCGGCAGTTTATGACGAATGATTTGTAGAAATACCAGCATAATCGCCACTGGGTAAATCAATAACAACGCCGGAATAGTGATGCGCAAGAGCTCCGTTAAACCGGTTTGTGCCACTGTTGTAGTTAAAACAGTAAAGAGCACCACCCAAAACGGATAGGATAACCGCACGTGGAATTTCGAGAAATAATCCGCACAGGCGCTAGTGACGCCGACCAACGTAGTAAGATTCGCCAGAATAATGATGCCGGCCATAATCCAAGTGCCGTCCGAACCGAACAACGCATTTACATAACGGGCGAAAATTTGTCCGCCGTTAGAGGCATCTTGCGCGACTTGCGCACTGGTCGCTCCCAAATAAAACAGAGAAAAATACAATGCAGCCAATAACAACACCGAAATAAAACCGGCGAAAATGGTATATTTCATCACTTTTTGTACGGAAGACACATTACGCACTGCCAATGCACGCGCCACAATGCCGCCAAAAGCAATCGCCGCCAATACGTCCATCGTTTGATAACCGCTGATAAGTCCTGCCGTAATCGCTGGACCAGCGGCATAACTTTTACTCGGTTCGACAATATCAGAAAGCGGAAAAATTAATACGGTCGTCGCCACGATAAGTAACAATACCAGCAACGCCGGCGTCATAAATTTGCCCACTGTGGAAATAATGGTATTCGGACGTAGCATAAAAAGCATGCCGATAATGTTAAACAATACGGAGAAAACAAAATGCGCGGTCGCGCTGTCTTCCGTTAAATTTAGCGGCTGCCACGCCATTTCGTAAGCAACATTGGTTACCCGCGGCATCGCGAATAAAGAGCCGATGACCAAATATAAGGTGGCAAGAAACAACACCTCAGCCCATTTCGGCAAATCTCGCGTTAGCGCTTCCCCGCGTCCGAGCACTGCAACAACGACCAACGTAATAAACGGCATTAACACGCCGGTGAGCACAAACCCCAAAGAAGCTGTTGCCCAGTGCGTGCCGGCGGTAAAACCTTCCATCGGCGGGAAAATAATATTCCCCGCACCTAAAAACAGCGCAAAAATCATCATGCCCAAAACGACAATATCTTTACCGGTAAACATAATTTTCTCTAGTCACAAAAAGGTGCGCCATTTTACTACAAATTCCACGCCAACCCATTACGAAAATGCAGAATTAATCAGATAGGTTTTTCAAAATTTCAACAAGACTTATGCGTTGTCGCGTTTAACATTCGCCGATTCCTTCAATGCAGGCTTCCAATGCGGTGCTGATCCGACACTTCAACTTTCCCATCGATATTTTCTGCACAGTAGAAGATTTATGGTAATATCCGGCCTTCATTAAATTTTTGTTATTTTATTTTTAATTTTTTGGAGAGATTTTAGTGTTACAGCTCATAAAACGATTTTTTCAACTTGAATCCGCCGGCGGCATCGCACTGCTTTGCTCCGCATTTATCGCCATGGTATTCGCCAATTCGCCTTTAAACGGTACATACCATGATTTTCTCAACTTACCGGTGAGCGTACGAGTAGGTCTATTTTCCATCGATAAAACGTTAATTCACTGGATCAATGACGGTTTTATGGCGGTATTTTTCGTATTAGTCGGTTTAGAAGTCAAGCGTGAATTGCTTGAAGGTTCCCTTTCCGACTACCAACAAGCGATTTTTCCCGCCATCGCCGCAATCGGCGGGATGCTGATTCCCGCGTTGGTTTACTTATTCATCGCCCGCCAAGATCCGACGCTCGCCGACGGTTGGGCAATCCCAATGGCCACAGACATCGCCTTCGCGCTAGGCGTTATGGCGTTACTCAGCAAACAAGTACCGTTGTCGTTAAAAGTTTTTTTACTTGCACTCGCTATTATTGATGACTTAGGCGCCATTGTGGTGATCGCCCTCTTCTTCTCGCAGGGGTTAAGCGTACCGGCTCTCATTGCTGCTGCCGTCGCCATCATCTTACTGTTCGCATTAAACCGCTTTAAAGTCGCCTCACTCGGCGCCTATATGCTGGTTGGTACGATTTTATGGGCCTCTGTATTAAAATCCGGCGTACACGCCACGCTTGCCGGCGTGATTATTGGCTTTTGTATTCCATTAAAAGCCGCAAACGGTAAAAAACTATTGGAAGAATTTGAACATATGCTCGCACCTTGGGCCTCTTTCTTCATTTTGCCGCTGTTTGCTTTCGCCAATGCCGGCGTCAGTTTCGATGGTTTGGATTTCTCTATGCTTTCTTCGCCGCTATTGTTTGCGATTACGTTGGGATTACTCATCGGCAAACCGGTCGGCGTATTCGGCTTCAGTTACCTTGCAGTAAAACTAGGTATCGCCAAATTGCCGCAAGGCATCAACTTTAAACAAATTTTTGCCGTCGCGATGTTATGTGGCATCGGTTTCACGATGTCCATGTTTCTCGCTAGTCTCGCCTTTGATGCGGCTGCCGGAGAAAGCGTCAACGCTCTTTCGCGTTTAGGTATTTTGCTCGGCTCGACGATTTCCGCGCTTGCAGGCTATTACGTCTTAAAACAAACGACACAAATAACAAATTAAGAGTAAAAATGCCGTTTCCATAATGTTGCGGCATTTTTGTAATAAGTAAACGACGACATCGTATAACGAAAATAGCACCGCATTGAAATCTCCAATGCGGTGCTATTTTCCGAGGACAACGGCAAAGCCGTAACGATTCGACCGTCGTTTTATACATTCACCATTAAATACAATAAGAGCGGAAATTAACCGCTCTTTAATATAAAACGCCGACCTTATAAAGTTTTCGCCAGATTCTTAATGAAGGTTTTAAATTCCTTACCAAGTTTAGCGTGACGGATACCGTACTCGACAAAGGCCTCCATATAGCCGATCTTATCACCGCAATCAAACGATTCGCCGGTCATATGGAACGCTTCCACGGTTTCTTTTTCAATCAACATATCAATGGCGTCGGTTAATTGAATTTCATCGCCTACGCCAACAGGCGTTTTTTCCAATAAATCCCAAATTGCAGCCGAGAAAATATAACGACCGACCACGGCAAGATTAGACGGCGCCTTATCTACTGCGGGTTTTTCAACAATACTTTCAATTTTAGCGCTTTCACCATCATGTAATTGCACACCGCCACAATCAGCAATACCGTAACTGCTCACACTTTCTTGGGCGACCGGCGCCACCATAATCTGGCTGGTTTGAGTTTGGTTAAAGCGTTGAATCATCGCCGCTAGATTTTCTTTTTTCTGATCCGCACTGAAGTCGGCCAGTAATACGTCCGGCAACACCACGGCAAAAGGTTCATCGCCGACAAGCGGACGACCGCATAAAACGGCATGACCTAATCCTTTGGCATTACCTTGACGAACATGCATAATCGTCACGTCTTTCGGACAAATAGAACGAACTTCTTCAAGAAGTTGACGTTTAACACGTTTTTCCAACATCGTTTCAAGTTCAAAAGAAGTGTCAAAATGGTTTTCGATCGCGTTTTTTGAGGAGTGAGTTACTAGCACGATTTCTTTGATGCCGGCGGAAATACACTCGTTTACCACATATTGAATCAACGGTTTATCTACCAAAGTGAGCATTTCTTTAGGAATTGCTTTGGTAGCAGGTAACATACGCGTGCCTAAACCGGCAACAGGAATAATTGCTTTCATAATTAAAAATCCATTATTTAATTTGTACTAAGTTGAACCATTTGCAGATTCATCTTGTGTCTGTTTAATTCGTTGGTAAATTTCTTCTCGGTGAACGGATACTTCTTTAGGCGCTTGTACACCGAGCTTTACTTGGTTTCCACGTACACTCAAAACCGTGATAGAAATATTATCTCCAATAAGTACACTTTCGCCAACTTTACGAGTCAAGATTAGCATCTTTTATCTCCTTAGTTTGCATTTATTAGATATCCCTATCAATCAAGGAACAGTCGGCATCCCACCGACCAAGGCTTGTACTACAGATTTTCGTTTAACCAGTCTTGTGCCGCTTTAATTGCTTGCGCCGCATTTTCCGGTCGGGAACCTCCTGCCATTGCCATATCCGGGCGACCACCGCCTTTACCACCTACCTGTTGAGCCATTAAATTCACCAGTTCGCCGGCTTTTACTTTGGCGGTCAAATCACTTGTCACTCCAACGACAAGGTTGACTTTTTCATCTAAAATTGATGTGAATACAATAATACCCGAGCCAAGTTGATTTTTTAAGTCATCAACCATAACACGGAGCGATTTTGTTTCGATTCCATTAAATTGATGTGCAATGATCGAAACGCCGTTGATTTTTATCGCACTTTTGACTAAATCAGAACCTGCCCGCATTGCCGCTTTTTCTTTTAAGCCCTGAAGTTCTTTTTCCGCTTTCTTCGCTTTATCTTGAAGTTGCTGGATTTTATCAGTGAGCACGTTCACATCCGATTTCAATAATTCTGCACATTGTTCCAAAATATGTTGTTGATTAAGCATCCAATCAATCGCATTTTCGCCGGTCACCGCTTCAATTCGACGAACTCCCGCCGCTACTGCAGTTTCCGAAATAATTTTGAACAGTCCTATATCACCGGTACGTTTTGCATGAATCCCCCCGCAAAGCTCAATAGAAAAATCCCCCATGGTCAACACGCGTACTTGATCCGCATATTTTTCACCGAATAAAGCCATAGCGCCTTTCGCTTTTGCGGCTTCAACATCCATAATATCCGTTTGAATCAAGAAATTGGCGCGCACTTTTTGATTTACGAGGCGTTCAATATCAGTAAGTTGTTTTTTACTAATCGCTTCAGGATGCGCGAAATCGAAACGCAATGCGGAATCTGAAACCAAAGAGCCTTTTTGTACAACGTGGGTACCAAGTAATTGACGTAATGCCGCGTGTAGTAAGTGGGTTGCGGAGTGGTTAAGCGAAATTCGGTTGCGGCGCTCGCTATCCACCACCGCATTCAAAGTTTGCCCTACGGACAATGTCCCTTGTTCTAACTCACCGATATGCCCAAATACTCGACCATATTTTTGCGTATCTTTTACGTTAAATACCACACCTTGCGCGGTTAAGTAGCCATGGTCACCGATTTGACCACCAGACTCGGCATAAAATGGTGTGTTTTCTAACACAACCACAGCACTTTGCCCCGCAGAAATTTGTTCTACCGATTTACCATCATAAAAAAGTGCAATAATTTTCGCTAAAGACTCCGATTCGCCGTAACCTTCAAATTTGGTTTCGCCTTCGACGCGAACCACATTGTTGTAATCCACGCCAAACTGGCTAGCAGCTTGCGCACGCAAACGTTGCGCTTCCATTTCGCGCTCAAAACCTTCTTCATCTATTGCTATATTACGTTCGCGACACACGTCGGCAGTTAAATCTAATGGAAAGCCATAAGTATCGTAAAGCTTGAACGCAACTTCGCCAGAAAGTATGCCGTCTTTCACTTCGGAAAGTGCCTCATCTAAAAGTGTTAAACCTCGCTCAAGCGTGCGAGCAAATTGTTCTTCTTCTAAACGTAGCAATCTCTCAACATCCGCTTGTTTGTTTTTTACGTCTTTACCAGCGTCTGCCATCACCTCAATAAGTGTTGGAACCAGTTTATAGAAAAACGCCTCTTTCGCCCCTAACAAATGACCATGACGTACCGCTCGACGAATAATACGACGTAAAACATAGCCTCGCCCCTCGTTTGACGGAATCACGCCATCAGCAATTAAATAAGCGCAAGAACGAATGTGATCGGCAATTACGCGTAACGATTTATTAGTTAAATCGGTAGAACCCACAATTTCTGCGGTTTTCGCGATAAGTATTTTGAAAATATCGATATCATAGTTTGAGTTTACGTGCTGCAATACGGCGGAGATGCGCTCTAAGCCCATACCGGTATCAACAGACGGACGCGGTAATTTTTCCATAGTACCGTCGGCAAGACGATTGTATTGCATAAATACAACGTTCCAGATTTCAATATAGCGATCGCCGTCTTCTTCTGGTGAGCCCGGAGGTCCCCCCCAAATATGCTCACCGTGATCGTAGAAAATCTCGGTACAAGGGCCGCAAGGACCAGTATCCCCCATTGCCCAGAAGTTATCCGAAGCATAAGGCGCGCCCTTATTATCACCAATACGAATAATACGCTCTACCGGAACACCGACTTCTTTGTTCCAAATGTTGTAGGCTTCATCATCCGTTTCATACACTGTTACCCACAATTTTTCTTTCGGTAAACCAAGCCATTGCGGAGAAGTTAAATACTCCCATGCAAAATTAATGGCATCATGTTTGAAATAATCGCCAAAACTAAAATTACCCAACATTTCAAAGAATGTATGATGGCGCGCGGTATAGCCCACGTTTTCTAGATCGTTATGTTTGCCGCCGGCACGTACACAACGCTGAGCCGTTGTAGCACGTGAATAAGCACGCTTATCTAAACCGAGAAACACATCTTTAAACTGATTCATCCCCGCATTAGTGAAAAGTAATGTCGGATCATTTTCAGGCACAAGCGAGCTACTTGCGACGACTTGATGCCCTTTGCTGTGAAAAAAATCAAGGAACGATTGTCTAATTTCTGCTGTTGTTTTCATCATAAACCTGTTGTTAAAAAATTACTTAAAATAAACCGCCCTATTCTCACATATTTTCCTTATTTAGAGAAAGGCTTTTTACTGATGAGCGCCAACCTTTGCTTATTCTTTAAACCAGTCTTTATTTGGGAAAATAACTTCCTTATTAAGAAATGTACTACAAAATAAAAACCGCACTTCACTACACGATTGAGAAAGTGCGGTTAAAATTTATTTATCTTTTAAACTTCTAATAAATAAATGTTACTTATTCGTCACGAAGCGGAACAACTAACATATCAACTTTAATCGTATTCATCACCTGACGTGTTGAAGACATTAATTTACTCCAAAAATCCTGATGGTGACCTGTCACCAATAAATCTACATCATATTGCTCTATCGCATCGGTAAGCACCTGACCTAAATCGCCGCTACCACTCAATTTTTCCTGAATCGGATAACCGGCATTTTCTGCGAGATCTAATAAAGCCTTTTGAGTTTCACTTGAAATGCGGTCTTGCATAGAAGACATATTTACATCAATCAATCCAGTATAAAGATCCGAAAAATTTACATCTACATGGATAATCGAAAGTTTCGCATCATTACGTTTTGCAACGCCAACTGCTTTTTTTAGCAAAAACTCACTTTCCTCGGAAAGATCCACTGCGACTAAAACGTGTTTATACATAATCGACTCCTTATCTGATTGGTTTACCCTTTTTCCGCCAGTATAGTAACACTCCAAAGATCGGAAAAACTTGCACTAGATCACATTTTGGAAAATTCTTGGTTTTTTTGCATTAAATACTCTATTTCGTCTATCTCTTTTGGTACTGCTGCCGTCAAAATTTTATTGCCATACTCCGTTATCAAAAGATTATCTTCAATACGCACACCAATACCTTGATACTCTGTCGGGATGTCCGCGTCTTTTGGAATATAAAGCCCCGGTTCTACGGTAAGTATCATACCGATTTCCAGAGTACGCCCGCGTTCCTCACCATATTCGCCGACATCATGCACATCCAATCCCAACCAATGCCCGAGCCCGTGCATATAAAATCGACGATACGCTTTTTGTTCAATAAGTTCATCTACATCACCCTGCAAAATCCCTAGTTCGACCAAACCTTGCACTTTAATGCGAATCACTTCATCATTTGCTTTTTTGATGGAAGCGCCCGGTACTAACAATTCTATGGCTCGTTTTTGCGCACTTAATACCAACGCATAAACCTCACGTTGCGCTTGGCTAAACTTGCCGTTTACCGGGAACGTGCGAGTAATATCACCGGCATACAGCGCAAATTCACAGCCGGCATCAATTAATACCAAATCACCGTCTTTCAATGCTTGATCATTTTCCGTGTAATGCAAAATACAAGCATTTTCACCGCCAGCGACAATTGAATTATAAGCCGCAAAGCGCGCGCCATGACGATTGAATTCGTGCAAAATTTCGCTTTCGATTTCGTACTCAAGGCGATTCGGGCGCGTTTCCTGCATCGCCTTGAGATGCGCTAATGCGCTAATTTGCGCCGCTTGTTGAATTAAACGAATTTCGTTGAGCGATTTAATTAAACGCATTTCGTTTACAAGTGGGCGCCAATCAAGCACTTCGACAAAATCAATGGCACTACCGGCAAGCAATTCATCCGCCCAAGGATGAAGCCCCGCCGCGTGATAAAGTACGCTCAAATTGTTGCACTCTTCGGAGAGCACCGCATTGAAATCATCAATGGAGTAAGCATCGTCGAGCGCCAATTGCTGCGGCGCGCGTTCCACGCCTAAACGACGCCCGTGCCATGTTTCCTGTAACGGATCGCGCGGACGAAGAAACATTATCGCCTTTTTCGCTTGCTCGGTGCTTATCAATAACAGTACCGCATTGGGCTCATGAAAACCGGTGAGATACCAAAAATAACTGTCTTGCCGGAAAGGAAATTCGCAATCGTTATTACGACGTTTTTCAATTTCAGAAAATACCAATAACGCTGAATTCGGCCGCATTTGCGCCCAAACGCGTCGACGGCGTTCAATAAATTCTTCTTGCGGTAATGCTGCACTATAAGCCAGATCCATTTCCCTTTTTCCTCTTAATTAATGCAACATCGGCTTTACCGTATTCGACGTTTGGTTAAACCGAATATAAAACAACGCGACAATCGTACGCACATATTCAATAATCTCTTCCAACGCTTCATTCATTTCTTCTTCGTTATCATCTTCGTCGTAACCAAGTTGACAAATCTCATGCAAATCCTGCACGGCCTCACCGATTTCGCCTTTTTCTTGTTCTAAATGCGGTTGCGCCAGGCCCAAGCCTAATAAAAAATGATTCGCCCATTCGGAAAGGCTGTCGGCACGCGCAAACACGCTTTCATTTCCCGTTAAACCCAGTTCAAAAGCAAAACTTTTGACATTAGCAAGTTCCCCTGAAATTTGTTGGTAAAGCTCGCTAACCTGCGCCAAAAGTGCTGTAGGATAAGCGTGGTTATCGTGAGTCAATTGATAAAGTAACGGTTGCCAACTTTGATCTTTTATGCCACCACAAATTAAGCCGCTTAAAAAACCGTGAAGCTCGCTAACATTAATACCTACACCGGCTGTTTTAAGTTGTTGATTTAATTCAATTTGAGAAATCGCCATTATTTGTTTCCAGAGTAAAAATGGGCCTTAGTGTAATCCTTTAAAAATAAAAAAGCGATCGCTTTTCCTTTCGGAAAAACGACCGCACTTTTATTTCATACGGGGGGAAATTACATCATTCCGCCCATGCCTCCCATACCACCCATGCCGGCAGCGCCTAGGTCAGCTTTGTCATCTTTTGGTAATTCAGTGATCATACACTCAGTAGTGATCATTAAGCCTGCAACGGACGCTGCAAATTGTAAAGCAGAACGGGTCACTTTAGTCGGATCCAAAATACCCATTGCGATCATATCGCCGTATTGTTCAGTGCCGGCATTATAACCAAAGTTACCTTCGCCGTTTTTCACTGCATTAGCGACTACAGAAGCTTCTTCACCGGCATTTGCCACAATTTGACGCAACGGTGCTTCCATTGCACGAAGTGCTAGTTTAATACCCACATTTTGCTCTTCGTTATCACCTTGTAACCCGGCTACTTTGTTTGCCGCACGAATTAATGCCACGCCACCGCCGGCAACGATACCTTCTTCCACCGCAGCACGGGTTGCATGTAAGGCATCTTCCACACGGGCTTTTTTCTCTTTCATTTCCACTTCAGTTGCCGCACCGACTTTAATCACAGCAACACCACCGGCTAATTTAGCCACACGCTCTTGCAATTTTTCTTTGTCATAGTCGGAAGTGGATTCTTCGATTTGTTGGCGAATTTGCGCCACGCGACCTTGAATTTGTGCTTCATCGCCGATACCGTCAATAATTGTGGTGTTGTCTTTATTGATCACAACACGTTTTGCTTGACCTAAATCTTCCAATGTCGCTTTTTCCAATTCCATACCGATTTCTTCGGAAATCACTGTACCGGCAGTTAAAATGGCAATATCTTGCAACATTGCTTTACGGCGATCGCCAAAACCTGGTGCTTTCACCGCAGCCACTTTTACGATACCGCGCATAGTGTTCACGACCAATGTTGCCAAAGCTTCGCCTTCAACATCTTCCGCAATAATTAATAACGGTTTGCCCGCTTTGGCCACACCTTCCAACACAGGCAACAATTCGCGGATGTTAGAGATTTTTTTATCTACTAACAAGATAAACGGATTGTCTAATTCCACGGTGGCTGTTTCAGGTTTGTTGATGAAATACGGAGAAAGATAACCACGATCGAATTGCATCCCTTCAACCACATCCAATTCGTCTTCCAAACCGGTACCGTCTTCTACGGTAATCACGCCTTCCTTACCTACTTTTTCCATGGCTTGTGCGATCAACTGACCTACAATGCTATCAGAGTTTGCCGAAATGGTACCCACCTGTTCGATTTCTTTAGAGGTTTCACAAGGTTTGGAAAGAGATTTAAGCTCGGCAACCACCGCACTTACTGCTTTGTCAATACCGCGTTTTAAATCCATCGGATTCATGCCCGCAGCAACTGCTTTTAAACCTTCGTTTACGATAGCTTGCGCCAACACAGTCGCAGTTGTGGTACCATCACCTGCTGCGTCATTTGCTTTGGACGCTACTTCCTTCACCATTTGTGCGCCCATGTTTTCAAATTTATCTTCCAGTTCAATTTCACGCGCCACGGAAACACCGTCTTTAGTGATGGTTGGAGCACCGAAGGATTTGTCTAATACCACATTGCGACCTTTTGGGCCTAACGTTACTTTTACTGCATCGGCTAAGATATTCACACCGTTTAACATTTTTACACGTGCGTCATTACCGAATTTTACGTCTTTAGCTGTCATATTTAATTTCCTTTTATTTCATAGAGCGGGTTTGTTCACCCACCTTAGTTTAAACGTTTATTTCTCAGTGAATCAGTAAGTTCACCATATATAAAGTCCAGTTATTTTTTGAAGTATCTTTTACTTATTCCACGATGGCTAAAATATCATCTTCAGAAAGAATAAGTACTTCCTCACCGTCGATTTTTTCAGTTTTCACACCGTAGCTATCGCTGAAAATCACGATATCACCGACTTTCACGTGCATTGGGTGTACGCTGCCGTTTTCCAGTAAGCGTCCGGGACCAACTGCCAACACCTTGGCACGGGTGGATTTGGTAGCAGCAGAACCGGTGAGCACGATGCCGCCGGCAGATTTCGTTTCTACTTCTTCACGTTTTAAAATGACTTTATCGTGTAATGGACGAATATTCATTGTTAATTTCCTTCTTAAAAAGTTAAAGTTTAAATGCGTCCCCTATATGAGGCGAAAAATTTACCTTTCAAGGGCAAAAATAAAAAAATTCGCCCTAAAAAAATTAATCCGAAAAATGAAAATATCTCTTGAATACCCTATTTAAAACGTGATCTTCATCAATTTTTTTCTTCGGTAAATTTCTATAATGGCAAACAAGCTAACTAACCCATATAGGTGATTAATATGACTCAATTTAGAACAGAAGTAGATTTACTTGGCGAACGTGAAGTACCGGCCGATGCTTACTGGGGAATTCATACTCTAAGAGCGGTCGAAAATTTCAATATTTCTAACGTAACGATTTCTGATGTACCGGAATTTGTTCGCGGCATGGTGATGGTGAAAAAGGCCACCGCATTGGCGAACGGCGAACTGGGCGCCATTCCAAAAGATATTTCCGAAGCCATTGTCAAAGCCTGTGACGAAGTATTAGTAAATGGCAAATGTTTGGATCAATTCCCTTCTGATATTTATCAAGGTGGTGCAGGTACTTCCGTAAATATGAATACTAATGAAGTCATTGCCAACCTTGCATTGGAAATTTTGGGCCACAAAAAAGGTGAATATAAATACCTTGACCCAATGGATCATGTAAACGCCAGCCAATCTACTAACGATGCTTACCCTACCGGTTTCCATATCGCCGTGTATAACAGCATCATTAAACTGCTTGAAAAAGTCTCTTATTTACAACAAGGCTTTGAAAATAAAGCAAAAGAATTCGACAAAGTGTTAAAAATGGGCCGTACCCAATTACAAGATGCGGTGCCGATGACCGTCGGTCAAGAATTCAAAGCCTTTGCCGTATTAATGGCAGAAGAAGTGAAACATCTTAAAGCCGCTGCGTCCGAATTGCTTGAAGTGAATTTAGGCGCCACCGCAATCGGTACCGGCCTAAATACACCACAAGGTTATGTACCGACCGTGATTAAATATTTATCACAAGTCACCGGCTTACATTGCAGCGGCGCGGAACATTTAATCGAAGCAACCGCAGACTGCGGCGACTATGTTTCCGTACATGGCGCATTAAAACGCACGGCGGTGAAATTATCAAAAATCTGTAACGACTTACGTTTACTTTCTTCCGGTCCTCGTGCAGGCATTAAGGAAATTAACTTGCCGGAATTACAAGCCGGTTCTTCTATCATGCCGGCCAAAGTGAACCCAGTTGTGCCAGAAGTGGTAAACCAAGTTTGCTTCAAAGTCATCGGTAACGACACCACCGTGACCTTCGCGGCTGAAGCCGGTCAATTACAATTAAACGTAATGGAACCGGTAATCGTACAAGCAATGTTTGAATCCATTGAGATTTTAGGCAACGCTTGCGTGAACTTACGCGATAAATGCGTAGACGGCATCACTGTAAACAAAGAAACCTGCGAAAACTACGTTTACAATTCTATCGGTATCGTCACTTACTTGAACCCATTCATCGGTCACCACAACGGCGACTTAGTGGGTAAAATTTGTGCCCAAACCGGTAAGGGCGTGCGTGAAGTTGTGCTAGAAAAAGGCTTGTTAACCAAAGAACAATTGGACGACATCCTTTCCGTCGAAAACTTGATGAACCCAACTTACAAAGCAAAATTAAATAAATAATTTGTAAGCTAAACAAAAAATACGGTCAATTTGACCGTATTTTTTATTGCCCGCGAAATGAGGCGACAAACTGCCGCAAATAAGGATCCATATGAGAAAGCGAACGATAATAGGCTTCACAAAATCGATTATGCGGCGCGCCAAACCCCTCTGCAATGCGGTGCTTTGGGCAACCTCCGTGGCAAGCAAAACGGAACTTACAGGCCTGGCAACGCTCGGAAAGAAAGGACTTCATCGCGCCGAAACGTTTTTGTTGAGGCGAGTCGATAAGCAAGCGCAAAGGTGTTTCAATCAAGTTGCCGAGTTTATAGGCAGGATAAACATAGTGATCGCAGCTGTAAATATCGCCGTTTTGCTCAATCACCGGCTGATCACCGCAGGTTTCCCGAAAAATGCAAAGCCCTGGCTGCAACCCCAGATACGCCATAAACCATTGTTCAATAAACTGAATACCGATTTTTCCCACATCATAGGCATACCATTCATCAAAAATATCCACTAAAAATTGACCGTAATCTTTCGCAGAGGGCTGTTGTGGGTAATCACCCATTAGCGGAATAAATTGCATATATGGCGAGCCGATACGTTTGAGAAAACGGTAAACTTCTTTACCATATTGTACATTCAGGTTATGTACCACGGTGAGCGTGTTGAAAGGGATCTGGTAATGAATTAACAAATTCAGCGCATCCATGACTTGCCGGAAAGTTCCCTTGTCGTTTTTAGTTAAGCGATAAGCGTCATGCAAATGTTCGGGGCCGTCGATGGATAAACCGACTAAAAATCGATTATCGCGCAGAAATTGACACCAATCGGCATTCAGCAATATGCCGTTAGTTTGCAACGCGTTTTCGATTTGTTTGCCGGCGGAATATTTACGTTGAAAATCAATCACTTTCTGATAAAAATCCAACCCGGCCATGGTCGGTTCACCGCCTTGCCAAAGAAATGTCACTTGTTGCTGAGGCGCATTTTCAAGGTAAGATTTGACGTAGCGTTCTAGCACCGCATCACTCATGGCACGTTGATTCAAATGCGGCTTTTCCAAATAAAAACAATATTGACAAGCCAAATTACAAATTGAACCGGTGGGTTTTGCCATAAGTTGAAATGCGTTCATAAATCATCCTTTTGATACGTTCCGCATCATACAAAGAAAAATTTGTCCGAGATATGATAGCGATCATAAGCACGCCTTGCTTGTTACTCCAGAATAGAATCGAGCCTTGAATGGAGATAAATGATGGCAATTAGCACAATTTGTATTTTACTGATTTGCGGTCTGTTCACCAATGTGGTCTCGGCGATTTTCGGCATCGGCGGAGGCGTATTGATGGTGCCGATCTTACGAACACTTTTTCCCGAATTACCGCTGCAAATGATTGCCGCCACATCACTTACGATCGTGATGTGTACGGCAACCATTAATTTGCTTTTTTTCCGTCGGCAAAAAATCAAAATTGATTACCTTAATATGTTGTTCTGGTCAATAGCCATGATTATCGGCGTACAAATCGGATTTGAATTAAGTTTCTATTTTTCCAGCTTGATGATTAGCTTGGTATTTACCGTTAGTCTCGGCGCACTGGCATTAAAAACATTTTTTACGTCTTCGCGCGAAGAAAACCCGAACTGCTCCAAGAGCACCGCATTGGAGCGCCTAAAAGGCGGCATCAGTTGTTGCGCAGGTGGTTTAGTTGCTGGTATTACTGGCATCGGCGGTGGTTCGATTCTGGCTCCATTGATTGGCCAACTCAAAGGCGTAAAAACCCAACAAATCGCGGTTTATACCAATTACATGATGATCATCGGCGGTATCGGTAATTTATATGCTTACCTTACGCGCGAAGTCTTATTTAACGTGACCTTAAGCGGACAATTCGGTTATGTGAATTTTCTGATTGTCGGACTGGTTACCATTGGTTCTTTTGGAATGAGTTTTTTTTCTATGCGTTTACGCGGCTTAATATCCCCTGTATTAACCCGAAAATTATTAGCAACAATTTTATTATTAATTGCCGCCTATATGTTCACATTGGAATTTTTATAAATAAACTTGAACAAAAAACCGCGCTTCGGTCACCCAAAGCGCGGTTTAATTTTTAAATGACAGTTTAAACTATAAAGAAGCTTGATCGATTGCTACACCGGCACCCATCGTGGTAGAAAGGCTAACTTTCTTAATAAAGATACCTTTGGAGGTAGTAGGCTTCGCTTTAGTTAAAGCGGCTAACAACGCTTGAAGGTTTTCTTTTAATTGTGCTTCGGAGAAGTTCGCTTTACCGATAGTAGTGTGAATGATACCGTTTTTATCATTACGATAACGGATCTGACCAGATTTCGCGTTTTTCACTGCTTCAGCAACGTTTGGCGTTACGGTACCCACTTTTGGATTCGGCATTAAACCGCGCGGGCCTAATACTTGACCTAACTGACCAACAACGCGCATTGCGTCAGGAGAAGCGATAACTACGTCGAAGTTCATTTCGCCTTTTTTAACTTGTTCAGCCAAATCTTCCATACCCACTAAATCGGCACCCGCCGCTTTTGCAGCTTCGGCGTTGGCACCTTGAGTGAACACGGCAACACGCACTTCACGACCGGTACCATGTGGTAATACAGTTGCACCACGTACGTTTTGATCGGATTTACGCGGGTCGATCCCCAAGTTTACTGCAACGTCAACGCTTTCAACGAATTTAGCGGTCGCAAATTGTTTTAATACGGCGATGGCCTCGTTGATCTCGTATGCTTTAGTAGAATCTACGCCAGCTTTGATTGCTTTCATTTTTTTCGTCAATTTAGCCATCGTATTATTCCTCCACCACTAAGCCCATTGAACGAGCGGTACCGGCGATTGATTTCATTTTGGTTTCGATAGTCGCACCAGTCATATCTGCTGCTTTAGTTTCAGCGATTTGACGAACTTGATCTAAAGTGACTTTACCCACTTTATCTTTGTTCGGTTTACCGGAGCCGGATTTAACGCCTGCTGCTTTTTTCAATAAAACAGCTGCCGGCGGAGTTTTAGTTACGAAAGTAAATGAACGGTCTGCATATACAGTGATAACAACTGGAATCGGTAAGCCTTTTTCTAAGCTCTCAGTACGCGCGTTGAATGCTTTACAGAATTCCATGATGTTCACCCCTTGTTGACCTAATGCAGGACCAACCGGCGGTGATGGGTTTGCCATACCTGCTGCAACTTGCAGCTTAACGTAGGCTTGAACTTTTTTTGCCATTTTTGTTTCCTCTGAATGGGTGATAACGCTATAAATAGCTCCCCGATGATGTTCGGCGCAACGCAACATTGCACCACACAAAAATATGAGCCGGAGATCGGCTCATAAACAGGCTGCGGATTATAGTTAAAGCGCGACGAATTTTCAAGAGATTTTACGAAATTATAATATGCTCTCCGAGCGCACCGGAAGATAAATGAAGTCCCCAAACAGCACCGCATTGAAGCCCCTTTCAATGCGGTACCTACGGCATTCTCTGCCTTTCAGAAGGTTCTATCCGTAAGCATATCAAACCTTCGCCGAGCCTCTTGAGTTAGTTAGCTTCTGATAAAAAAATAACCGCACGCTTTTAGGCAGTGCGGTTATTGAACGCTTTCTTAGATTAATGTGTTTTTTCCACTTGACTGAACTCAAGTTCAACCGGTGTTGCACGACCGAAAATAGAGACGGACACTTTTAAGCGGCCTTTTTCATAATCTACTTCTTCCACCGTGCCGTTAAAGTCTGCAAACGGACCTTCTGTGACGCGAATCTCTTCGCCCGGATGGTATTCGTTACGATGGCGCGGTTTATCGGCACTTTGTTCCAAACGATTTAAAATAGCATCCGCTTCACGTTTAGAAATCGGCGCCGGTTTATCCGGGGTACCACCGATGAAGCCCATTACGCGCGGCACGCTTTTCACTAAATGCCATGTATCATCGTTCATTTCCATTTCGACTAACACATAGCCTGGGAAAAATTTGCGCTCGCTCTTACGGCGTTTGCCCGCCACATTTTCAACCACTTCTTCAGTCGGCACTAACACTTCACCAAACTGATCTTCCATTTGGTATTGTTTAATGTATTCACGCAACGTTAGTGCAACACGGCTTTCAAAACCGGAAAACGCTTGTAATACGTACCAACGTTTTTTCGATACGGTTGTTTCTTCAGTCATTTTAGAATCTCAAATCGGTTAGAAAGTTAATAATTGACACGATAATAGAATCTGTCGCCCAGAAAAATAAAGACGCAATAACGGTCACACCCATCACGATAAATGTAGTTTGACGGGTTTCTTGACGAGTCGGCCATACCACTTTACGGGCTTCGTTACGAGCTTCTTTAAAGAAACTACGCGCTTTACTGCCTTCATTGGTAATCGCTGCAAAAATAAATGCTAATACAAGGGCGACAGCCATCCCAATCACGCGCACGGGCGCAGAAAAATCTTTTTGAAAATAGACATTTCCGATCGCAGCGGCGGCAAATAAAACTACAACCAATACCCAAAGTAACGTATTTAGGCCTTTTGATTTAGCTTCTACCGATTCTTCTGTTTTTTTATTTTTCTCAACAATTTCAGTTGCCATAATTGAATCCGTTTTAAAAGGGAAAAGGGGGGAAATTTAAGAACGCGCGATTGTAACACTTTCTTTATGCGTTTCCTATTGAAAAATAGAAAACGCAAAGGAAAATCAAATGCTCCGCTTTATAGAAATGTTCACTAAGAACGATAAACTAACTTCGGCGCCTCATTTTCGACAATGGTTGATTCATCCACCACGACTTTTTCAAGATTCTCGATCGACGGCAAATCATACATCGTGTCTAACAACACGGCTTCCACGATAGAACGAAGCCCACGCGCACCGGTTTTACGTTCAAGCGCTTTTTTCGCCATAGCCTTTAACGCTTCCTGAGTAAATTCCAATTCAACATTTTCCAAGCCGAACAAAGCTTGATATTGTTTAGTAAGCGCGTTTTTCGGTTGGGTCAAAATTTGCACCAATGCCTCTTCATCCAATTCGCTTAACGGCGCAATCATCGGCAAACGACCAATAAATTCCGGAATTAAACCAAATTTCATTAAATCGTCCGGTTCCACTTGGCGGAATAATTCGGATAAAGATTGCTCTTCTTCGTCTTTTTCCACTTTCGCATCAAAACCGATACCGGTACCGGTTTGCGTACGCTTACCGATAATTTTATCCAAGCCGGCAAACGCTCCGCCGCAAATAAACAGAATTTTGGACGTGTCCACCTTCAACATTTCTTGCTGCGGATGTTTGCGCCCGCCTTGCGGTGGCACGGAAGCCACGGTGCCTTCGATGAGTTTCAGCAACGCTTGTTGTACACCTTCGCCGGATACGTCTCGGGTGATTGAAGCACCTTCCGATTTACGACTGATTTTATCAATTTCATCAATATAAATAATGCCTTGTTCCGCTTTTGCCGTATCGTACTCACAGTTTTGCAATAATTTTTGCAATACGTTCTCCACGTCTTCGCCCACATAACCGGCCTCGGTTAAGGTTGTCGCATCCGCCATGGCGAAAGGTACGTTTAAACGGCGCGCCAACGTTTGTGCCAATAACGTTTTACCGCTACCTGTCGGACCGATTAATAAAATATTGCTTTTCCCCAATTCCACATCATTGCTTTCATGGTTAGTACGTTGGCGTTTGTAATGATTGTACACCGCGACCGACAGCACTTTTTTCGCGTAATCCTGGCCAATTACATAATCATCCAAATGAGCGCGAATCTCATGCGGCGTCGGCAACTTAACATCCTTCTCAGCACCGCATTGACCATCTTCTGCATCATTGGTTTCGGCACTTTCTTCCAGCATTGAATGACAAAGTTCGATACATTCGTTACAAATATAACCGTCGGTACCGGCGATTAATTTATCGACTTCGCTTTTTTCTTTGCCACAAAAAGAACAGTGTAAATCTTTATCTTTGTCTGTCATTTTTTACCCTTAACGTTTAATCAACACGTCATCCACAAGGCCATAGGCTTTAGCTTCTTCGGCCGACATAAAATTGTCGCGATCCGTATCTTTTTCAATGCGTTCCATAGGCTGCCCGGTGTGGAAGGCTAAACGCTCATTTAAGGTGTGTTTAATTTTTAAGATTTCTTGCGCGTGAATTTGAATATCCGATGCCTGACCGCGGAACCCACCCAATGGTTGGTGAATCATTACGCGCGCATGTGGTAACGCCGCACGTTTACCCGCAGTACCGCCCGCCAATAAAAACGCGCCCATGGAACAGGCTTGCCCCACGCAAAGCGTACGAATATCCGGCTTGACAAATTGCATCGTATCGTAAATCGCCATACCCGCCGTGACCGAGCCGCCCGGCGAATTGATATAAATATTAATATCTTTGTTAGGCTCTTCCGATTCCAAAAACAGAAGTTGCGCCACGATTAAGTTTGCCATGTGATCTTCAACTTCACCAGTTAAAAAAATCACGCGTTCTTTTAATAAACGGGAATAAATGTCGTAAGAACGTTCGCCGCGCGAAGTTTGCTCCACGACCATAGGAATTAAACTCATTTTCTCACCTACTACGAATAAAATTGTCGATTATTTTACCTGAAATGATGGGCAAATAAAAATGCGGCCGCTTTTGTTATTGAGCGACCGCACTTTCAATCAAACCGAAATTAGGCTTGCGGATTCATGATCTCATCGAACGAAGACGCTTTTTCGGTAACCTGTGCCTTCGCAAGCACCGCATCCACCGCTTGTTCTTCCAATACCACATTACGAATATTGTTCATTAACTCTTCGTTTTTGCTGTAGTACTCAATAACTTCAGCCGGTTGTTCGTAAGCAGAAGCGATATCCGCAATCATCGCTTGCGCACGCGCTTCGTCAGCTTTCAATTGATGAGATTTAATTACTTCGGAGAACAACAAACCGACTTGAACGCGACGTTTGGCCTCAGCTTCAAATAATTCGCGAGGTAATTGCGCTGCTTGTTGTGCGTTACCGCCGAAACGTTGCGCCGCTTGGTTGCGCAACACATCGATTTCTTCTTCAACGGCGGAAGTCGGAACTTCAATCGGGTTTTGTTCAAGCAAACCGTTAATCACTTGTTGTTTCACACGAGAAACCAACGCATTTTTTAATTCGCGTTCCATATTTTTACGAATTTCCGCACGCAAATCCGCTACAGTTTTAGTGTTAGGACCGAATTTCGCTACGAATTCATCGGTTAATTCAGGCAACACCATATTTTCGACTTTTTTCAACGTAATCGCGAATTTTGCTTTTTTACCTTTTAAGTTTTCCGCATGGTATGTTTCAGGGAAGGTTACCTCAATATCGAATTGTTCGCCCGCTTTGTGACCTACGATGCCATCTTCAAAGCCCGGGATCATACGGCCTTGGCCCATGAATAAAACGAAGTCGGATGCTTTGCCACCGTCGAATTCCGCACCGTCAATTGAACCGCTGAAATCGATGGTTACGCGATCGTCTGCTTTCGCCGCATCGTCGGAAACCACCCATGTCGCTTGTTGTTTGCGCAATACGTCAATCATTTTATCGATGTCCGCTTCACTAATTTGAACGGTCGGTTTTTCAACGTTGATGTTTTCTAAACCCTGCAATTGAACATCCGGATACACTTCAAAAGTGGCGGTGAAAACCAAATCCTTACCCGGTTCGAAGGTTTCGATGGTGAAAGTTGGACGACCTGCAATATTAATCTTCTCTGCGAGCACCGCATTGAAAAAGTGCTGCGGCAATAAATCATTTAACACGTCTTGACGGATTGATGCGCCGAAACGTTGCTCAATAATGTGAGCCGGTACGTGGCCTTTACGGAAACCGTCAACCCGCACGTTTTTCGCCGCACGTTTAAATTCTTCGCGCGTTGTTTTTTCAACCGTATCAGCCGGAACAGTGATGACCACGCGGCGCTCTAAACCTTGGGTTGTTTCAATATTTAATGACATTTGTAACCTCAAATTAATGTTGTGCCCGGAAAAACTCGCCCCGAACACATTGTTAAAAATAAGTGATAAAAAACTGCCGGATTATAGCGAAATAAAATCCGGCAGTCGATAGAAAGTCGAGAAATCAAACTATAAGCGCTTGTTTTGGCGAATTTATCAACAATTTTTCAGCGCTAAAAAATTTAATTACGATTATCTAACAAGGCTATATGATGTTTGGCTGCGATCCAAGCGCCAACATAGCCCATAATCAAACAGCTCGTCAGCAAGAAAATCAGTTCCCCGGCAGTCAAACCATTCAAATCGAACTGCACGGCGAAAATATCCGTCACATACTTCACCGCGGAGGTAAAGTAGCCGATGATAAAGCTACTGAAAATCGCCGCAACAAATCCGCCGAGTAGTGCATAAATCATACCGGTATAAAGATAAGGACGAAGAATGAACTGATCCGTCGCCCCCAGAAGTTTCATCACATCAATGCCGGCACGACTGCTGTAAACGTCGGAACGAATACTGTTGCCGATCACCAAGAATACCGCAACAGCCATCAGCACCGTGCAGAAAATCGCCACATGCGCCACTAACCACGAAAGTGCCGTCAATTTTTCCATCCAGTCATTGTCCAAACGGACTTCTTGCACGCCTTTGATTTTATTTAAAGCGGCACGTAATTCTTCGCGTTTTTCAGACGCATTAAATTCTCTGAGCGGTTTTACCATCACCACCGCAGGCAATGGATTATCGTCCAATACGTCTAATTCTTCGCCAAAACCGGACCAGCTTTTAAATTCCTTCAGACTCTCTTGACGCGACACGTAATGAAGAGATTCCACGCCTTCTTGTTGGCGAATTTTTTCCACCACCAGATTCGCGTCTTCTTCACTCAAATTTTTGTGTAAATAAATCGTCAATTCGCTTTCCGGATAAAATTGTGTGGTCGCCAAATGTAAATTTTTCCACATTAAATAACTGACCGTCGGAATGGTAAGCGAAACGGCGATCACCAAAATCGTGAGCAATGTACCGAATTTACGTCGCCGTAAATCCTTCCATACCGCACACAGCTGGTAAATCGTTTGCACTAAAAATGAGGCTTCAGTATGTCGACTCATCGTTTTATCCTTAATAACGTAAATAGCCTTGCTCAAGTACCAAGCAAGGTTTCGGTTTTTGGCGAATCAAATCAATATCATGCGTGGCGATTAATACCGTCATCCCCAATCGATTGAATTCTTCAAATAAATTAAAAATCCCCAAAGAAAGCTCGTCATCCAAATTCCCGGTCGGCTCATCCGCCAATAAAAGCTGCGGTTTATGAACAATTGCACGCGCAATATCGACGCGTTGCTGTTCCCCACCGGAAATTTGCGTTGGCAAATAGTGCGCCTTATTTCGTAACCCCACCCGATCTAACGATGCCATAGCACGAGAATGCGCATCTTTAGGATGCATTCCGGCAATAATCAAGGGCAATGCGACATTTTCCAGCGCGCTTCGATCCGTCAATAAACGATAATCTTGATGAACCATACCAATCTGGCGACGCAAAAACGGAATTTCATATTTCGACAAACGGGTAATCTCATGGCCGTTAAACCAAATCTGCCCCGCATTGGCTTTTTCCATTCCCATAATCAATTTCAGCAGCGTACTTTTACCCGCCCCGGAATGACCGACCAAATAAGTCATACTGCCCACCGGCAAATGAAAATTCACCCCTTGCAAGGCCGGTTGCGTCGCACCGTGATAGGCTTTAGAAACATTAGAAAACTTAATCACCGTTTTTCCTTATTCTTCCTGCACGAAAAGCGCATCAATAAATTCTTTCGCGTTAAACTCGCGTAAATCTTCAATTTTCTCGCCCACACCAATATAACGAATCGGCAGTTTGAACTGATCGGCGATGGCAAAAATTACCCCGCCTTTCGCCGTACCGTCTAATTTTGTCAAGGTAATCCCGGTTAACCCGACGGCTTCGTTAAACAACTTGGCTTGGCTGATAGCGTTTTGTCCGGTTCCTGCATCTAACGTAAGCATAATCTCGTGCGGTGCGCTTTCATCGTATTTTTTCATCACGCGCACAATTTTCTTTAACTCATCCATCAAATTATTTTTATTTTGCAAACGTCCGGCGGTATCGGCAATCAAAATATCGATATTGCGCGCTGCTGCGGATTGCATAGCGTCGAAAATCACCGATGCAGAATCCGCCCCCGTACTTTGCGCCACCACCGGAATGTGATTACGTTCCCCCCAAACTTGCAACTGTTCTACCGCCGCCGCGCGGAAGGTATCCCCCGCTGCAAGCATCACTGATTTGCCTTCTGCTTGGAATTTGCGCGCAAGCTTGCCGATGGTGGTGGTTTTACCTACACCGTTGACGCCCACCATTAAAATCACATAAGGTTTCTTGCTCGAATCAATGATAAGCGGCTGTGCTGCCGACTCAAGAATAGCCGCCATTTCCGCTTTTAATTGTTGATATAAAAGCTCTGCATCCTGCAATTGCTTACGGTCGGCATGTTCGATCAGATTTTTGATAATTTTACTTGTCGTCGGCACACCGATATCCGCGATTAACAACTGCTCTTCCAATTCTTCAAACAGTTCGTCGTCAATTTTTTTGCCTAAGAAAAGGCTACGAAATCCCGCGCCGATATTTTGTTTGGTTTTGAGCAAACCTTTCACCAAACGACTAAAAAAACCGCCTTCGCTCGGTTTTTCGCGAAGTTCTGGGCTTGTCGTCGGTTGCAATTCGCATTTAATTTCTTCAACAATTTCCGGCTCAATTTCCGTTTCTTCCACGGCGATATTTTGCATCGCTTCAGGCGCAATCACCGCTGCCGAGGGCTTAACGGCCACCGCAAGCGGCTCCGATGCGGTGCTATTTTCGACTGTCACGGTTTTGATAATGGGCTCAATTGTGGTTTCTTGCTGATTTTTATTACGCCCGAACAAAGACGTCCAAAAACCGCTTTTTTTCTTTTCTTCTGCCATAAAAATTTCTCTTGACGAGGATCCGATAAAAAATGTCGTTTATTCTAGCAAAAAATCGTCTAAACTAAGCACGATTTTCACTAAAAACACCCATCTTTATGAAAAAAACGCAAGTGCAAAACGCTAAAGGCGAAGTGCGCATTATCGCCGGACTTTGGCGCGGGCGAAAATTGCCGGTGTTGAACGCCGAGGGATTGCGCCCCACCGGCGACCGTGTGAAAGAAACATTGTTCAATTGGTTGATGCCTTACATTCACGACGCGCAATGTTTAGATGGCTTTGCCGGCAGCGGTTCGCTCGGTTTTGAAGCACTTTCTCGCCAAGCGAAAAATGTGATTTTTTTGGAGTCGGATAGCGTCGTTGCCAATCGCTTAAAAAAAAATCTGCAAATGCTGAAATGCTCAGTAGAACAAGCGGAAGTGTTCAATCAGAACTGTTTGGATTTTCTCAGCTTGCCGCAAAATCAAGCCCGATTTGACGTGGTATTTCTCGATCCGCCGTTTCATTTCGACTTGGCACAGCGGGCAATTGAATTACTGGCCGGCAATAACTGGCTGCGTCCGAACGCACTAATTTATGTAGAAACGGAACGCGACAAAATACTCGTCACGCCTAAAAGCTGGACATTATTGAAAGAAAAAAACACGGGCATGGTGAGTTATCGTTTATACCGGAATTGAGAAAAGTTATGTTAGATATTGTGTTATACGAGCCGGAAATTCCGCAAAACACCGGCAATATTATTCGCCTTTGCGCCAATACCGGCTTTCGTTTGCATTTAATTGAGCCGCTCGGTTTCACTTGGGACGATAAACGCTTACGCCGCTCCGGTTTGGATTACCACGAATTCGCAGAAATCAAACGGCACAAAACCTTTGAAGTCTTTTTAGCAAGCGAAAAACCGAAACGCTTATTTGCGCTGACCACAAAAGGCGGTCCGGCGCATAGCCAAGTAAAATTTGAGCGCGGTGATTATCTGATGTTTGGCCCAGAAACACGCGGTATTCCGATGTCGATTTTAGACAAAATGCCGATGGAACAAAAAATCCGCATTCCGATGACGGCAAACAGCCGCAGTATGAATTTATCTAATTCGGTAGCGGTGACGGTTTATGAGGCTTGGCGGCAGTTAGGCTATGAAGGCGCGGTGAATTTGCCCGAAATGAAATAACAACGAAATAACGACAAAATAACAACGTTCGCCTCACATTTTGTAATGACACACCGATGTGTCAAACCGAAGTTGAACACGTAAAATAGCACCGCATTGGAGCCGGTTCCAATGCGGTGCTATTTTGACATCACGCTTATGCTTCGACTAAGCTTCTTCCACAAAGCCTAATGCGGTTTCCACCACCTCGCTCCCGGCGCCTTGCTTGAAGGCATTTTCGCTTAAATAGCGACGCCATTGGCGCGCACCTTTGCAATTCTGGAAAGCACCAAGCATATGGCGCACGATATGGTTAAGATAAACACCTTGGGCGAGTTGCTGCTCAATATAGGGCAACATCGCGAGCACCGCATCGCGTGGTGTAACAATCGGCGCATCCTCAGCAAACAAGGCACGATCGACAGTGCCAAGCAAACTCGGATTTTGATAAGCCGCGCGCCCCACCATCACGCCGTCAACAAATTGCAAGTGGCGTTTCATTTCCTCGACAGTTTTAATTCCGCCGTTAATGACAATCTTAAGGTGCGGAAAATCGCGTTTTAATTGATAAACGCGTTCGTAATCCAACGGCGGAATTTCGCGATTTTCTTTCGGGCTTAAACCAGAAAGCCAAGCTTTGCGCGCATGAATAATAAATTCGTGGCAACCTTTGCCTTGCACTTTTTCGATGAAATCGCACAAAAATTCGTAACTATCAAGATCATCAATACCAATGCGGGTTTTCACCGTCACCGGTATATCAATTGCACTTTGCATTTGTTCGACGCATTGCGCCACTAAGTCCGCCTTCGCCATTAAACAGGCGCCGAACACGCCGTTTTGTACGCGATCGGACGGGCATCCCACATTCAAATTGATTTCCCGATAACCACGTTGCGCAGCCAGTTCGGCACAATATTTCAGTTGCGCCGGATCGCTGCCGCCCAACTGCAAAGCCAATGGATTTTCACGCGCATCAAAATCCAAGTGATCGTACTTCGCGTGAATAATCGCCGGTGCAGTCACCATTTCCGTATAAAGTAACGCGTGCTTGCTAAATTGACGATGAAAATAACGGCAATGGCGCGTCGTCCAGTCGAGCATCGGCGCGACGGAAAAACGTCCGCGATAAAAGTACGGTTGATTTTGGAGCATGTTTATTTCTCTTGCTTGGCGCGAACTTGATCTTGCGCTTGTAGTTTTTGCATGCGCGGACGGAAACATTCCGCTGCGAAATGATAAAAAGGTTTCGGGCTAAATCGGCGCGAAATTATGGAGGCAATAATGCCGGAAAGCAAGGACCAAATCAGCTTCGGCCGAAGGCCAAGCCGATATCGGCGAGTTTGGCCCCTCAGGAAAATAGCGCCGCCAATGCGGTGCCCAACACGAGGCTGGCAAAATCTAAGGTTTTACGCGAAATACGATAAGTTTGGCGAAGTTTTTTCTGATAAAAATCACGCATCCAAAGACGTATCGTTCCTAATCTAGGCATGATATAGAGAAGATATTTTTTGCCTTAAGCAAAAGCATAGAACTCGAGGTGGTATTGAGTAATGCAGAACAAACTGCATTTTTGCTCCTGTTAGTTTAAAAACATGGATGAATTAAATATCGTAAGAGGCGAGTTGAAGTCCCACGCCACCCCTCACCTCACCTCAAAATGAGGAGCGGTGCAACGCCATAACCGATAGCCACTATAGAAGAATAGAAGATCAAACAAGATCTACGCATATTCTTCATACCGGTTAAGGTTTCAAACTCTACAATCTGCGATGCCCCGTACTGAGCAGTACGGACTTAATCAAGCGTGAGATTAAGTTTCATCGCGAGCAGAGCAAGCTGTCGCACCGAGCCAAAAACGGATAAAACTTGATATTCTTATTCGTTTCGGTTTAGGAAAGGTAGGACAACAACCCGCCAAACGCTGTAATAACAATCTGAACGGCTTATTGGGGAAACGGATTAAACACTTAGAAAGCGAATCTACGACACGAATGAGGAGACAGGAACGACAATACAAATCCTATGTCTACGAACATTTATTTGATCCTTTCAAACATCAGCTCGAAATTTGTCATCACCCCGAATGAAATCTTGTGGACATCTTAATTTTTTTCGGCGAAAAAAACTTTGATGTAGTTCACAGAAATGAGGAAAAGTTCGCTCAAACAGCAAAATTTGTATTGCAAAAGCGTCAGTCCCCAACGTCGCTCTTAAGTTTTAAGCAAAATTAATGGGGTAAATAAACCGTTACCAATAATCCGTGTTCGAATGCGGTGCTATCTTGTAACTCCATCGTCCCGCCGTAATTTTTTACGATTTCCGCTGCAATCGCTAAGCCCAAACCGGAACCTTGTTGTTGTGTGCCGAGTATGCGGTAAAACGGTTCGAGTACAGATTTACGGGCTTCGGCCGGAATGCCATTACCGTTATCTTCCACTTGAATTCGAATGCCTGTTCCCGCGGTTTGAACGCTTAAGTCGATTCGGCTACCGTCTGGCGTGTAGCGAATGGCATTATCCACCAAGGTTTTCACCAATAAATACAAATCCGTTTCCGAACCGTGAAAGTTAATCGCTTGCTCGTTGGTCACGCCCAAATCTTGTTCTTTGTCGAGGGCGAGCGGCAACACATCTTCAATTACCCGACGAAAAACGTTCTGCACGTTGAAATCAGTATGATGTTCCATTTTATCGTTTTGTAGACGAGCCAGAGAAAGCAATTGTTCAAGTAAATGACGACTGCGTCGAATGCCTTGTTTCACTTGATCGAGTTGCGTCTTCGCGGTTGCCGGCAAATCTTGTTCGACAAGCTGCTCCAACTGTAAAGAAAGGGCAGTCATCGGACTACGTAATTCATGCGAAGCGTCGGCAATAAAGCGTTTTTGTAGCTGAATAAAATCGTTGGTACGCGCCAATAAGCGATTAATTTCCAGCACGAACCCGCGAATTTCGCCGGGAATTTTTTCCGTCGGCAAAGGCGTGAGATTTTGCTCGTGACGTCTTTCCAACTTGCGCGATAAACGATCCACCGGTTTCATCGCAAGGCGCACAATCACAATCGTAAGCAAAATCACCAACGGCAATAACACCAACAACGGAATCACGCTTTGCCACGCGCTGCGCAAGGCAAGATCTTCGCGGTAATCGTTTTCTTGCGTGATAATCACTTTGCCGCTTGGCGTATTACGTACGTAAGTTCGATAGGAATCATCTGCGTGTTTCAAGGCATACCACAGGCGATTTTCTTGTTTCGGATTGACTTTTTTGTACTTCTTACCGTCTTTACGCAAAGTGTGGAAGCCGTCTTCCATTTGTTGCGGGAAATTCGGCGACATTTTATCGGCACCTTCACCGTTGTGCTCAAAATGCACGTAAACGCGTGCATCGTTATCGCGAGACGACTTCAATGTAGTAGTTTGCGCTGTGTCAATAAAGCGCGCAAGTTGTACCAGCATTTCGTCTTGCAGTTTGTAAGTTTCGCGGTAAGTATCGTAAAAGGACACGCCGCCCGCCACACCTGCTACAAGCGTAAACAACGCGGTGAACGCGAAAGTCAATTTGAGTTGAATGGAGTTTTTCATTTTTGAGGCGAATCAATAGGTTATTTTATTGCGTCGAAAGCGCGAAAAGGGCTTCAATGCGGTGCTGATTTGAAAGATCGCCGATGGCTTTTATCTTACGTGGCATATATTCAAATCAATCTTTAGCGACAAACCAGCCTACGCCGCGCACATTTTTGATGTGTTGTTTGCCGATTTTTTTACGTAGGCTATAGATTAAAAAATCAATCGCGTTACTTTCCACTTCGTCGCCCCAGGCGTAAATCTTATCTTCCAAATCCGCACGCGAGTGAATAATACCGGGACGCATCAACAGCGCTTGCAAGATTGCAAATTCTTTGTTGCTCAGTTCAATTGCCGCGGGTTGTTCGGCAAGGCTGACTTGATAATTGGTCGGATTCAGCGTCATCGCACCATTACTCAACAACGGCGCGCCTTGCCCGCTTTGGCGACGCAATATGGCGCGAATGCGAGCGAGTAATTCGGACAAATCGAAAGGCTTGATCAAATAGTCGTCCGCGCCGCCATCAAGTCCCGCCAAGCGGCTGTCTAAATCATCGCGCGCGGTGACAATCAGTGCCGGCGTGTTATTTTTCGATTGACGCAAATGACGCAGCAACTGCAAGCCGTCTTGCCCCGGCAAGCCCAAATCAAGTAATACCAAATCGTATTGCTGGCCGCTCAACGCCCGTTCGGCGGTATTGCCATCGTTTACCCAATCCACTGCATACCGAGCGTTTTTTAAACCGTTGGAGACCGCATCGGCAATCATCTTGTCGTCTTCGACTAATAAAATTCGCATAAATGAATAAAAAAACCTAAAACCGCCGGGATTCTAACGAAAAAACGAGCGGAAATAAATCCGCTCGCGAGTATCAAACGTTCTGTACAAGAACCATGATCGCATTAATTCGGACGGAAGCCGCCTTCGTTTTGCGAACGTTCATGACGTTCGTGTTTTTCATGACGATCGTATTTTTCATGATGATTGTGGCGTTTATCTTTTTTCGCTTTTCGTGGCATATCAATGATTTGACCATTGTCGGCATCTACCGCTACGATAAATTCTTGACCGTTATTTAAAGTTTCGACTTTATAAAATCTCGTGCCGTTTTTCACATTGAAATCCGCTTCCGTCACTTTACCACCGGTTTTCGCCAGCGCAGTTTCCATCGCTTGACTGAAAGTCACTTTCGGCACCGCATCGGCGTTCGGACTCACTTTTACTTTCTTCGGCATTTTGCTTTCAACACCTAAAATTTCACCGTTCGTTGCATCGACGTTCACTTTATGCTTTTGACCGCCGGCAAACATTTCCACTCGGAAATAATCCTTACCATAGGACACATGGTTAAACTCGATTTCCTTTACTTTTGCTTCAGTACCGATTTTATTTTGCGCCGCAGATAAGGCTTGCGCGGCACTGATTTGCGCTTTCCCGAATGCTTCTTGCTCACGCGGGGACATCGCGTTCGCCACACTCACCGCACCAAAGGCGATAACGGAAGCTAACAACGTCGCGGCAAAAGTTTTGACTGATTTTTTCATGGTTTTTCTCCTAATTAAAGTTAATTTCAAATTCATATTTGAAGACATCTTATCGAAGGTTCAATGATTCATTTCCTTTCGATGGCGCGCATTTTAAGAAAGGAAAATTAGGGAAAAATTAGCAAAATAAAAAATTTGAAAATTTCTTCCTAAAACGCCTAAAAATGTTGACGACGGAAAATTTAGTAAACGGCGATAAATACACGCCGGCCGGCTGGCCGCGCGTTTACAGCACTTTTTATCCTGTTATAATGCGGCGGCTTCCAAGCGGAAGCATTATGGCCGCGCAACGCCGTTATGCGCTCGAAACGTTTAAACCGCTCGTCGGAAAAATTTTTCTTTATGGAGTCATTATGAAAAAATCGTTTTTTACCCTTTTATTGCTATTAGCTTTCGGCCTGTTATCCGCATGCGATAAAAGTCAAGAAGCCGCCTCGGCTCCTTCCGCGCCAGAAGAAAGCACGCTGGCTAAAATGGAAAAAGCCTATGACAAAGGTTATTGGGAAGGATTTAAAAAAGAATTCCGCAGTTCATTTGTTCAAAGTTGCTTAAGTGCATTTCCATCGGTGACCAAAGAAGCGCAAAAAATATGCGATTGTGCCGCCGACAAATCCGTATCCGTTCTTAAAGAAGAGGATATCCCTAAACTGGAAAAAGACGATCCGGAATTACTTGAACGATTGCAACAGGCTTCAGCAAGCTGTATGTCGCCGCAATAACTTTGCTCTTGCAATAAACTCACGAGAGCCTTCAAATTAGCACCGCATTGATGCGCTACAAGGACTTTTAAAAAGCCGCCACCACTCGTTAAACTCTCTCATGATCGTATTTAACAATCTCAGCCTAAAACGTGCCCAAACCGAGCTGCTCGAAAACGCTAACGCCACCATTAACCCAAAACAAAAAGTTGGCTTGGTGGGTAAAAACGGTTGCGGTAAATCATCGCTTTTTGCGTTATTAAAAAAACAACTTCAGCCGGAAAGTGGCGAAGTAACATACCCGTCTAACTGGGCGCTGTCTTGGGTTAATCAGGAAACGCCGGCATTGGAAATTTCCGCGCTGGATTATGTAATTCAAGGAGATCGCGAATATTGCCGTTTGCAAGCCGAACTGGCACAAGCCAACAAACGCAATGACGGCAATGCCATTGCACGCATTCACGATAGGCTTGATACGATTAATGCCTGGACGATTCAATCACGCGCAGAAACCCTTTTACACGGTTTGGGTTTTACTCAAGCGGAGACCGCACAGGCGGTAAAATCCTTCTCGGGCGGCTGGCGAATGCGGTTAAATTTGGCGCAAGCGTTGCTTTGTCCGTCGGATTTATTGTTGCTGGACGAACCGACCAACCACTTGGATTTAGACGCAGTGATTTGGCTGGAACGCTGGCTAATCAATTATCAAGGCACGCTGGTGCTGATTTCACACGATCGAGATTTTCTTGATCCCATCGTAAATAAAATTCTACATATCGAACACCAAAAACTAAACGAATACACCGGCGATTACTCTTCCTTTGAAACGCAACGCGCAACTAAATTAGCGCAACAAGCGGCAATGTATCGTCAGCAGCAACAAAAAATTGCCCATTTACAAAGTTATATTGATCGCTTTAAAGCCAAAGCGACTAAGGCAAAACAGGCGCAAAGTCGGGTAAAAGCTTTGGAGCGCATGGAGCTTATCGCGCCCGCTTATGCGGATAATCCGTTCACCTTTGCATTTCGCCCGCCGGCATCCTTGCCCAACCCACTGATGATGCTTGAACAAGCGAGCGCGGGCTATGGAACAAAGGAAAGTGCGGTCGAAATTTTGAGTAAAATTAAGCTCAATCTCGTACCGGGTTCGCGCATTGGTTTACTCGGCAAAAACGGCGCAGGGAAATCCACGCTGATTAAACTTTTAGCCGGAGAACTCACCGCCTTGTCAGGCAAAGTTCAGCTTGCAAAAGGCGTACAGCTTGGCTATTTCGCACAACATCAGTTAGATACCTTGCGCGCCGAAGAATCGGCGCTTTGGCATATGCAAAAACTTGCGCCGGAACAAACGGAGCAACAAGTACGCGATTATCTCGGCAGTTTTGCCTTCCACGGCGATAAAGTAAATCAACCGGTAAAATCCTTTTCGGGCGGCGAAAAAGCACGTTTGGTTTTAGCGTTAATTGTCTGGCAACGCCCGAATTTGCTGCTTCTTGACGAACCGACCAACCACTTGGATTTGGATATGCGCCAGGCCTTAACGGAAGCCTTAGTGGATTACGAAGGCTCGCTTGTGGTGGTCTCACACGATCGTCATTTGTTACGCAATACTGTGGAAGAATTTTATTTGGTTCACGACAAGCAAGTGGAAGAATTTAAAGGCGACTTAGACGATTATCAAAAATGGCTGACAGAGCAAAATAATCAATCGACAACAAAATCCGCCGAAGAAAAAGCAGACACAGAAAATGCCAATTCTAGCCAGAATCGTAAGGAACAAAAGCGCCGCGAAGCAGAATTACGCCAACAAACCGCGCCACTTCGTAAAAAGATTACGCAGTTGGAAGAAAAAATGAATAAGTTCTCAGAACAGCTTGCAGAAATTGAAAACAGCCTTGCGGATTCGGAACTTTACAATGCAGAAAATAAAGAAAAATTGACCGCACTTTTAGCACAGCAAGTGGACGCGAAGAAGACGTTGGAAAAGTTGGAAGTGGATTGGCTGGAAGCGCAAGAGGCGCTAGAAGCAATGTTAGTATAGCGGGAGTAATGATGACAGAATCTCTTTTTCATCACACCAAACGCGAAGAACATTGCCCTCAATGCGGTGCTATTTTGCAGATCAAAAATGGCAAAAAAGGACTGTTTTTAGGCTGTTCGGCGTATCCTGACTGTGACTATTTACGTCCGTTGCAACGCGCAGAGCACAAGGTGTTGAAAGAACTCGACGAGCACTGCCCCCAATGCGGTGCTATTTTGCAACTCAAACAAGGCACATTCGGCATGTTTATCGGTTGCAGCGCCTATCCGACTTGTAATTTCGTGGTGCACGAAAAACCGCAAACAGAAGTATCGATTCCTTGTCCGGCCTGTCAAACAGGGCATTTAGTCGCGCGCCGCGGGCGGCAAGGCAAAGCCTTTTATGGTTGCACCCGCTTTCCCCACTGCAAATTTTCCTTGCCGGCAAAACCCTATCAAATGACCTGTCCGGTATGCAATTTTCCGCTTGCCTTGTTAAAAAGTGAAAACGAGGAACATCAAATCATGCAATGCGCGAACAAAACTTGTCGTCATATTTTTGAGGGTTCGTAATGAATTTACAACAAATCGCCGCACTTCTACGCCAAGATCAAGTCGTTGCTTATCCCACTGAAGCAGTCTTCGGTTTAGGTTGTAATCCGTTAAGCGAAAGTGCGGTTAAAAAATTGCTTAATGTAAAACGACGTCCGATAGAAAAAGGGCTGATTTTGGTGGCACCGCATTGGGATTTTTTACGTCCTTTTATAGCTTTTGAACAACTCAACGCAGAACAACTTTCACGTTTGCAACAAAAATACAACCGCCCAACCACCTGGGTTGTGCCGGCAAAATCGGGTACACCTCATTTTCTTACGGGCAAGTTTGATACCATTGCCGTGCGTTTATGCAATCATCCTTCGGTGAACGCGTTATGCCAGGCGTGCGGTTTTGCACTCACTTCCACCAGCGCAAATTTAACGGGCGACGCTCCCTGTAAAACGGCGGACGAAGTGCGGTTACAATTTGGTGAGCATTTTCCGGTGCTTGATGAATCGGTAGGTGACGCGCAAAATCCGTCGGAAATTCGCGATTTACTTACCAACCGACTTTTTAGACAAGGATAATTTATGGCCGATTATGTCGATCAATATGCCGTGTGGGGCAACCCGATTGCACAAAGCAAGTCGCCGCTGATTCAAAGCAAATTTGCCGAACAAACTAAACAAAAGATGGAATATGCGGCGAAATTAGGCGATCTTGAAACGTTCGAGCAACAACTTATCGATTTCTTTGCAGCCGGCGCCAAAGGCTGCAATATTACCGCCCCTTTTAAAGAACGTGCGTTTCGACTCGCCGATGAATCAAGCGAACGAGCAAAACTCGCTGCGGCTTGCAATACCTTGAAGAAACGGGATGACGGCCGACTGTATGCAGATAACACTGACGGCATCGGTTTAGTCACGGATTTGGAACGCTTGAACTGGATTCGCCCACATCAACGCATTTTAATACTCGGCGCAGGCGGCGCTGCCAGAGGCGTATTATTGCCGTTATTGCAAGCCGGGCAACAAATCATATTGGCGAACCGCACGTTGGAAAAAGCGCAAGCCTTAGTCGAAAAATTTAAGCGTTACGGCGAAATTCAAGCGGTGGCGATGACAGCCGTGCCAGCGCAATCTTATGATTTGATCATTAACGCCACCTCCGCGGGACTGCGTGGGAGCACCGCATCGGTGGCTTCCGACACGCTCAAACTCGGCAACGCCTTTTACGATATGCAATACGCAAAAGGCGCCGACACGCCGTTCATCGCCCATTGCAAAAGTTTGGGACTCTCCAATCTGAGCGACGGCTTTGGCATGCTGGTGGCGCAGGCTGCGCATTCCTTTTATTTATGGCGCGGCATAATGCCGAACTTTACGGCGGTTTATCAACAACTGAAAAAGGACATGGCATGACAAGATGCGCATGGGCGGGCGATTCGCCAATTTATATCGATTATCATGACAACGAATGGGGCAAGCCTCAATTTGACAGCCAAAAGCTGTTCGAAAAAATTTGCTTGGAAGGGCAACAGGCGGGACTTTCGTGGATTACCGTACTGAAAAAACGCGACGCCTACCGCGCGGCGTTTCATGATTTTGATCCGAAAAACGTGGCAAAAATGACCGCCTCGGATATTGACGAACTTATGCAGAATGCCGGATTGATTCGCCATCGCGCCAAATTGGAGGCGATTGTGAAAAATGCCAACGCGTTTTTAGAAATGGAAAAACGTGGTGAAAATTTCAGCGATTTTATTTGGTCTTTCGTCAATCACCGACCGATTATCAACGATGTGCCGGATTTATCCGTCGTGCCGGCCAAAACCGAGATTTCCAAAGCCATGTCAAAAGCGCTGAAAAAACGCGGTTTTGTGTTCGTAGGAGAAACGACTTGTTATGCGTTTATGCAGGCCATGGGGCTGGTCAACGACCATATAAATGGCTGTTGTTGCAAATGATATTCCAGTATAATCGGCGCCAATTTGGTTAATGAAAAGCTCTGAATTATGAATAAAAAATATACTTTCGTTTCCCTTTCAATGCTGGCCGCACTTTACAGCCAAACGAGCTCGGCGGATTTACGCGCGCAATGCTTGACGGGCGTGCCGAAATTTAGCGGTGAAGCGGTGCGGGGCGATCCGAATATGTTGCCGGTTTATATCGCCGCGGATGAAGCAGAAATTAATCAGCCGCACAGCGCCCTTTACAAAGGCAATGCGGATTTAAAACAAGGCAATCGCCATTTAATCGCCGATTCCGTGGAAGTGAAACAAACGAATGTTCCACAGAGCACCGCATTGAAACGCCTTGCTTACGTGCGCGGCGGATTTGATTATAAAGATGAGCAAATCCAGATGCGTGGGCAAAGCGCCGATTTTGATTTAGATTCGAAAGACGGCAACATCCGTGAAGCAAATTATCAATTAGTCGGTCGCCAAGGGCGCGGTGAAGCCCAAGACATTGCGTTACGTAACAACACGCGGGTCATGAAAAATGCGACCTTTACGTCTTGTTTATCGAGCGATAATGCGTGGGCAGTAGACGCGGCCGAAATAATCCAACATATTCAGGAAGAATACGCGGAAATGTGGCACGCGCGCTTTAAAGTGCTCAATGTACCGGTTTTTTATACGCCTTACTTGCAATTACCTATCGGTGATCGCCGCCGTTCCGGTTTATTAATCCCGAGCGCCGGGACGTCTAGCCGCGATGGTTATTGGTATGCCCAACCAATTTATTGGAATATCGCACCAAATTACGACGCCACATTCACGCCGAAGTATATGTCACATCGCGGTTGGCAGTTAAACAGCGAGTTCCGTTATTTAACGCCCGTCGGAAAAGGTAAAATCGCCGCTGAATATTTAGGCCACGATCGTTACGACGAATATTATAATGATAACCGCAAACGCCATTTATTTTACTGGAATCACAGTTCCGCCTTCTTAAAAAACTGGCGTTTAAACATCAATTACACGCGCGTCAGCGATAAACGCTATTTCACCGATTTCGATTCTAACTACGGTGATAGCACCGATGGTTACGCCAACCAATATGCGCGCGTTGCTTATTATCAACCGAATTACAATTTCGCCGTTTCCGTCCGCCAATTCCAAATTTTTGACGAAGTCGATATTGGCCCTTATCGCGCCTTGCCACAAATCGATTTTAATTATTACCAAAACGATTTGGCGAACGGCTGGCTGGATTTCAAACTTTTCTCACAAGCGGTGCGCTTCGACAATGACAGCGCATTAATGCCGAAGGCCTGGCGTTTCCACATCGAACCGAGTTTAGCAAGTTCCATGTCGAATAAATACGGCAGTTTGAATATCGAAAGCAAACTTTACGCCACCCATTACCAACAGAAAAAAGGCAACAGCAGCCGCGCGGAAGACGTGAAAAGCCGCATCAATCGAGTAATTCCGCAATTCAAAGTAGATTTACAAACGGTTCTCGCACGCGATACCACGTTCTTGAAAAATTACACCCAAACCTTTGAGCCGCATATTCAGTATTTGTATCGCCCGTACCGCACACAAAGCGATATTGGTTCAAGCCGCACCAATGATTACCTGGGCTACGGTTACGATTCTGCGCTGGTTCAACAGGATTTCTACTCATTGTTTCGCGATCGCCGTTACAGCGGTTTAGACCGCATCGCCTCCGCAAACCAAGTCACGGTAGGCGGCACTACGCGTTTTTACGATCGCGACGCCAATGAACGTTTTAATCTTTCCGCCGGCCAAATTTATTATTTAAACGCCTCGCGTATTGATAATAATCCAGCCAACAGCACCTCGCGTTCGTCATCCTCTTGGGCGCTGGAATCCAACTGGAAGTTTAATGATAATTGGCACTGGCACGCCGGCTATCAATACGATACGCAGTTGAAGAAAACTTCACTGGCAAACAGTAGCATTGAATACAATCCGAGAAAAAATAATTTAATTCAATTAAATTATCGTTACGCCAGCCGAGATTATATCGACCAAAATTTAGGCCGTTCGGCGAACGCGTATAACCAGGATATTCAACAGCTTGGCTTGGTTGCGGCTTGGGAAGTGACGGATAACTGGGCGCTGGTCGGCAAATATTACCAAGACTTGGCGCTTAAGAAACCGGTGGAACAATATGTCGGCGTACAATATAACAGCTGTTGTTGGGCTATCGGCGTTGGTGCAAGACGTTATGTCACCAGTCATCAAAATCAACGCCAAAATCAAGTGGTTTACGATAACAGCGTCGGCATTACCTTTGAATTGCGCGGCTTAGGCAATAACGACCACCAAAGCGGCATTCAGGAAATGCTCAAAAAGGGCAAATTGCCTTATATCAAAGCGTTCAGCTTATAAATCATCGCACTCAAAACGCCGTCGTTCGACGGCGTTTTATTTTTCGGGGTTTCAATGCGGTGCTCTGCGGCGAGTTCATTTGGCTAATCAAAAACAAAAACGGCCTTTCGGTCGCTTTCGGTATTATTGTCCTACCAAAATAGCACCGCATTGAAACACCGTTCCAGTCCGTTCGTTCTACGCTGTTCATTCTAGGCCGTTCGTTCAATGCGCTGCCGTTATTTGCACAACACCAATTTGGTTTGCACGTTTTGTAAATATTGACTAATCGTAAGCGGTTCTTCGTCGGTGAATAAATATTCTACATCGCTTAATTCGCCTAAACGTACGATAGCCTGGCGGGTAAATTTGGAATGGTCGGTGACCAGCAAGGTTTGCCGCGAACTCTCGATAATCGCGCGTTTTACTTGCACTTCGTGGTAATCGTAATCCAGTAGCGAGCCGTCAGCATCAATGGCGCTAATGCCGAGAATACCGAAATCCAAACGGAACTGAGAAATAAAATTCACCGTTGCTTCACCGATAATACCGCCATCCATGCGCAACGAGCCGCCCGCCATCGTAATCTCAAAACTTTCATTTTGACGCAGCAAATGGGCGGCATTAAGGTTATTGGTAACAATGCGTAAACGTTCGTGATGAAGCAATGCATTCGCCACGGCTTCCGGTGTAGTACCGATGTCGATAAATAAGGAAGCGCCGTTCGGAATAAATTTCACCACCTCTTGTGCAATGCGGTTTTTTTGCGAAGAGAAAAATTGTTTACGATGAATATAATCAGAATTTTCCGCCGAAGAAGGCGAAGCCGCGCCGCCATGATGACGACGGATCAAATCCAGTTCCGCCAGAATATTCAAATCCCGACGAACGGTTGGCGGGCTAACTTCCAATCGGCTAACCAAATCTTCCGTGCTCAAATAGCCGTATTGATTGACCAGATCGATAATTTTTTGATGACGAAGAGATTGTTTCATCCGGGCATTCTCCATAAATAGCGGCCTACTCTACCCGATCGGAGCGAATTTGGCTATCGATAAATCCCCACGTAAGCCCAACCGCCAAGCCTGCAATATGCGCCGCATTGCCGATATAAATATCAAAAAACGGACTCACAAAACCGAATGCTAATCCCGCCAATAACATCGTAAAAAAGCCTTTCGGCAAATCAAAAATATTATTCTGTAGTTTGTCCAACACGAACACATAACCCAACACCGCATATACCACGCCGGACAGCCCGAAAAAATCCGGACCGGAAAAATAATTTTGCACGACACCGCTCACCGTTGCGGACACCAGAAAAATCAAACACAGCTTAAGTCCACCGAAATAACGCTCGATCAACCCGCCGAATAACCAAAACCACGCTAAATTCGCCACAATATGCACGTTTGACAAATGAACCAGCGAGTGCGTCACATAACGCCAAAGCTGCCAATCTTGGAAATCAAGCGGATAATGAAAAGCCTGCATAATCGGTGCTTCAAAGCCGATTTGTTGCAGTAAGTAAACTGCTGCGCAAAGCGCGGTAATGACGTGTAAAGGCGTAAAATAACGCGATAAATCTGTTCTTTGCATAAGCGTCTCTAAAAAATCTCCAACCGAGAAAACATCGAAAGATTATTGCAAATCCGCCAACGTATTAAAATTCACAAAACGCCCCTCATTTTCGGTGAATCTCACCGCAACCCCACCGTTTTCACGCATAAATTGCAGCAAGCGACGTTCGCCGGAAGCAAGATAATCACGCAATTTGTCTTTCAGCAACACGGACATCAAACAAAATGTCGGATGTTCGCGTTCTTCATCACATGCATAGGCGAGCAACGCATGTTCGGTTTTCACGGCATGTTTTAATTTGACGAGCAAATTTTCTGGAAAGAACGGGCTGTCGCACGGCGTGAACAGCACAAAATCCGTGGTTGCGCGCGTCAATGCGGTGCTCATACCGCTTAGTGGTCCTTGAAAATCGGACAATTCATCGGCAAACACCGGCAAACCGAACCGGGCATATTCCGTTTGGTTGCGATTAGCATTAATGGCAATCTCACCGACTTGCGGACGTAAACGCTCAATAACGCGGACAATTAATGGCTTACCGTGCAAAAGTTGTAGCCCTTTGTCGCAGCCGCCCATGCGGCGCGCCTTGCCGCCTGCCAAAATAACTGCACTTATTGTGATTGCCATATTTTATTCCGTCAGCGTTTGAAGTAAGATGGCGCTATTTTTTACGATTCAAAAGGAAATAGCAATGAAATGTAAGCGTTTGAACGAGGTATTAGAACTTTTACAGCCTTATTGGGCTGAAGCGCCCGATTTAAATCTGCTGCAAATTTTGCAAAAAATCGCCGATGAAGCGGGTTTCAGCAAACCGCTGGCGGAATTAAGCGATGAAGTGATTATTTATCAATTGAAAATGCGCGGTACCGACAAATACGAACCGATTCCCGGCATTAAAAAAGATTACGAAGAAGATTTTAAAAGCGCGCTTTTAAGAGCGCGCGGTATCATTAAATAAAACAAGGAAAGCAAAATGAAAAAAATATTACTCGCCTTAGGTTTAAGCGCAACAACTTTAATATCGGCCAACGCGTTCGCAGCCAATTTGCAAGAAGGCAAACAATATATTCAAGTAAGCCAACAAGCGGCACCGCAAAAAGAAGTGATTGAATTTTTCTCGTTCTACTGCCCGCATTGTTATTCCTTTGAAATGGAATACAAAATTCCGCAGCAAGTGAAAAACAGCTTGCCGGAAGGTGTGGCGTTTAAGCAATATCACGTGAATTTTTTAGGCCGCCAATCAGAAAACCTGACTCGCGCTTGGGCCTTGGCGATGGCATTAGGCGCAGAAAGCAAAGTGAAGGCGCCGTTATTTGAAGCCGCGCAAAAAGACGCGTTGCGCTCTATGGACGACATCCGCGCGATTTTCTTGGATAACGGTGTCACCGCCGAACAATTCGACGGCGGCATTAACAGTTTCGCAGTAAATGGCTTGGTAAATAAACAAGTGAACGCGGCAGATCAATTCGGCGTGCGCGGCGTACCTGATTTTTACGTGAACGGCAAATTCCGTGTGAATCCCGAAGGATTGAATTACGATGATTTCGTTAAGGATTACGTGGAAACCGTAAAAGGTTTATTGCAAAAATAACGAAAAATTGGTTTAATGCCAGCCCATTTTGCACATGAAAAAAGAGAGAAGATTATGGCTGCAAGTTTTAGCGTAACCCGTCGTTTTTTTGACGACAAAAATTATCCGCGCGGATTTTCGCGTCATGGCGATTACACGATTAAAGAATCGCAAGTGCTTGAACAATATGGCCAAGCCTTCAAAGCGTTAGACTTGGGTGAGCGCAAACCGGCGACAAAAGAAGAAAAAGCGTTTGTCGCTTTTTGTCGCGGCGAGCGTGCGGCCGAAACCTTCTTTGAAAAAACCTGGCACAAATACCGCACCCACATCAGTGCGAGCAAACGTCTTTACACCTTATCGGGCGATGTAAGTGACGCGGCAGGCGGCGAAGATTATTCCGGCGAATAAGACAAACAAATGAGGTAGGCTAAAGCCTGCCTTTTGTTTTGGCTACGGCGGGATCCCGAATGAGCACCGCATTGGAAACGCGCCATGAGCGGTTTCAATGCGGTGCTGAAAACACACTTCGCGATATGTGTTTTGCCGCAAGCGCATTGATGCCCGTATTAATATGCCAAAGCGGCTCAAGTTAGACAAGATTATCAATATTTACCGTTCGAATATCATTTCAATGCAACTACCCATATCCCGATACAGCGAACTACTGCAAAAAAAATACGAAAAACTGACCGCACTTTTGCGCCCGTTTAACGTCCCGGAAATTCAAGTTTTCGCCTCTCCGCCCAGCCATTATCGGATGCGGGCAGAATTTCGCATTTGGCACGAACAAGGCGATTTTTATCACATTATGTTTGATCAAACGACCAAACAACGCTATCGCATTGATGAATTTCCGATTGCCGGCGAACTCATCAATCGCATGATGAAAAGCTTACCCGCGTTATTAAAAGAACAAGAAGTGCTGCACCAAAAATTATTCCAAATCGATTATCTCAGCACCTTGAGCAATCAAATCATCGTCAGTCTGTTGTATCACAAGCCGCTTTTAGACGAATGGCAACAGGCGGCAAGAAATTTAAAAGAAAAGTTAACCGCACTTGGTTTTGACCTGCAGATTATCGGTCGCGCCAGTAAACAAAAAATCTGTTTGGAACGCGATTATGCGGACGAAATTTTGTCGGTAGCCGGACGTAATTATGTCTATCGCCAAGTGGAAAACAGCTTCACTCAGCCAAACGCGGCGGTAAACTGCAAAATGTTGGAATGGGCAATTGATTGCACAAAAAATAGTGAAGGCGATTTACTCGAACTTTATTGCGGCAACGGCAATTTTTCCATTGCGCTGGCGCAAAATTTCCGTAAAGTTTTGGCAACGGAAATCGCCAAACCGTCGGTGGCAGCCGCGCAATTTAATATCGCGAAAAACGGCGTGGAAAATTTGCAAATCATTCGAATGTCGGCGGAAGAATTCACTCAAGCGATAAACGGCGTGCGTGAATTTAATCGTTTAAAAGGCATTGATTTGAAATCTTACGAGTGCAATACGATTTTTGTGGATCCACCGCGCGCAGGGCTCGATTCGGAAACGGTAAAATTAGTGCGAAATTACGATCGCATTTTGTACATTTCTTGCAATCCGCACACATTGTGCGACAACTTAGTTGAACTGTCGAAAACGCACCGCATTGAACGGGCGGCATTGTTCGATCAATTCCCTTACACCGATCACATGGAAAGCGGCGTATGGCTAATTCGCAAGTAGGGATTCAATTAATTTCGGAATCCGCCGAAAAAACGCTCGCCGAATTAGTCGCACTTTGCGCAGAACAACACATTGTTCACGACGAACAAAGCCCGCTGGCGCTTGTTCAAACGGATCAACGTTTAGAATTGCGCAAACTGGACGAGCCAAAACTCGGCGCAGTTTACGTGGATTTTGTGGGCGGAAGCATGGCGCATCGCCGTAAATTCGGTGGCGGGCGCGGTGAAGCGGTGGCTAAAGCGGTGGGCATTAAAGGCGTAGAATTACCGAGTGTGATTGATGCGACGGCCGGTTTAGGACGGGATGCTTTCGTGTTGTCGGTGCTCGGTTGCCAAGTGCGTTTGGTAGAACGTCATCCGGTAGTGTATTTGCTGTTGCAAGACGGTTTAAATCGCGCTTATCAAAACGCAGAAATCGGCGCGATGTTGCGGCAAAATTTACGCTTGTTGAACGTTCGACAGATTAACGAGCTCAATCCGCAAACGGATTGTGCCGATGTGGTGTATCTCGATCCGATGTATCCGCACAAACAAAAATCCGCCTTGGTGAAAAAAGAAATGCGCGTGTTTCAATACTTGGTTGGTGCCGATTCGGATGCGGACAAGCTGCTTTCCCCCGCCTTACAATTAGCCAAAAAACGGGTGGTGGTAAAACGTCCGGACTATGCGGAATATCTTTGCAAGAAACCGCCGCACTTTAGTCGCGAAACCAAAAACCACCGCTTTGATATCTATATGGGGGAAGCCTAAATGTTACGAGAAAATGCGGTCGTGCTCGACTATGCAAACGGTATTGCCAAAGTGAAATGTCAATCGCAAAGCGCCTGCGGACAATGCGCGGCGAAAAGCGGCTGCGGAGGGAACAGTCTTTCCGAACTCAACGGCAAGCGTGGCGAACATATTTTCAGCGTGGCATCTTTAATGCCGCTACGCGCAGGACAAATCGTCGAAATCGGCTTAGAAGAAAAATCCATGCTGCTTTCCGCCTTGTTGACATATATCGTGCCGCTTGCTGCTTTGTTATTCGCCACCTTATTTTCCGACCGCATCAGCGATAATGAACCGTTGCGTGCGCTCATTATTTTCCTTTTCACCGCGTGTTCTTTTGTATTGGTAAAACGTTACGACAGAAAATTCGCTGCTCGGACTGAATTTAAGCCGGTATTGTTAAGAATACTTTCTTAACAATTTTTACTTTCTTACACTTTCTACAACAGGCAAAACACGATGACTTTTTAGGTCGTTTTATTTAATGATGAACAAACAAATTCCCCTTCTCGGCATCACCGGCTACAGTGGTAGCGGCAAAACCACTTTATTGGAAAAATTAATTCCGGAACTGATTGCGCGCGGGCTGCGCGTTTCCGTAATAAAACACAGCCATCACAACGCTCAAGTGGATAAGGAAGGAAAAGACAGCTGGCGTATGAAAGAAGCGGGTTCGGCACAAGTCATTATGGCTTGCGATAAGCGCTGGGCGATGATGACGGAAACACCAGCACCGGTTTCCTTGCATTATCTTGCGACACAATTCGATCCGACACTGACCGACTTGGTTTTAGTCGAAGGCTTTAAACAAGAGCCGATTCCGAAAATTCTTTTACATCGCCAAGGCATAAGCAAACCTTTGCCGGAAATCGATGAAAACGTGTTGGCATTAGCCACCGATTATGCGCTCGAAACCGAATGCACTTTACTGGATATTAACCATATTTCTTCTATTGCCGATTTTATTGAACAATTTCTCGACAATGCAGCCCACACCTGAAACAAAAGACTACCGCGGCTTAGCCCGAGTTGCTGCAATGGCGCTGTTTATGCAAAGTCTGGACGCAACCATTTTGAACACCGCATTGCCGGCCGTTTCGGCGGACTTACACGAATCGCCGGTAGAAATGCAAATGGCGGTCATTGCTTATTCCTTGGCAGTCGCCTTGTTTATTCCGCTTACCGCTTGGGCGGCGGATAAATTCGGTACGCTCAATGTATTTCGTGCAGCGGTGTGCGTTTTCGCCCTCGGTTCGTTATTTTGCGCGCTTTCAACAAGCTTAAACGCATTAGTACTATCGCGCATTTTGCAAGGCGTTGGTGGCGCATTTATGATGCCGGTGGCAAGACTTGCGATTGTGCAGAGCGTGCCGAAAAACCATCTGGTCAATGCATGGAATTTAATGGCAACCGCTGGCTTAATCGGCCCAATCATCGGCCCGATTCTAGGCGGTTGGTTAGTGACTAACGCCTCGTGGCATTGGATTTTCTTAATCAATTTACCGATTAGCATAGCGGGTATGTTCTTTGCCGGCAAAGTGATGCGTAATTTTTTAAATCCAAGCATCGGTAAATTAGATTGGAGCGGTTTTTTACTGTTCGCCCTCGGTCTAAGCGGACTCACTCTCGGGCTGGATTTAATGGGAGAAAGTCGCGGTTATCCTGCCATCGCTTACGGCGCATTGCTGATCGGCACCGCATTGCTACTCGGCTACTATCGCTACGCGAAAAAAAACACGTACGCGATTTTGCCCTTATCCTTATTTGATACTCGTACCTTCCGCCTTGGCATTTCCGCCAATTTACTCATTCGTCTGTCGAGCTCCGCCGTACCCTTTTTGTTGCCGTTAATGTTCCAACTTTCATTTGGTTATAGCGCCGAACTTTCAGGTTGGTTACTAGCACCGATTGCCTTAATGTCGATCATCTTCAAAACCTTTATCGGACGTATTTTGAACCGTTTCGGCTATAAAAATACATTAATTGCCGCGTCGTTTTTCATGACCGGATCAATTATCTGCCTGGCATTTTTAGAGCGATCTACGGCGACGGCTTGGATATTATTCAATTTAATGTGGTACGGTGCTTGTATGTCGATGATTTTCACCGCGATTAACACGCTGACGGTGGGCGATTTGTCCCGCGCCCAATCTGGCGCAGGTTCAACCCTGTTAAGCATAGTACAACAAGTAGGCATCGGCTTCGGTATTGCGGTGTCATCCATTATTTTAGCGTTTTATCGCCATCGTCTCGGCAATCAAGAAGGCGCATTACAAACTGCCTTTAGTTATACTTTTCTCACCTCTTCCGTCTTCGCTCTACTATTAATTTGGACTCTATTGCGCTTAAAAAACGGCGACGGGGATAATTTACGTAAAAATAGATAAATTTATCTTCGTCGCCTAGTATTAATAAAAAAATCACTTCTAAATCAGCCAATTAACATCCAACAAACAGGCTTATATGACAAAAAATAAATCCCTAAAAAAGAAAGAAAATAGCGTTTGTCAATCATCCCGCTTGTTATAGAATAGCGGCCCCATTTTTTATTTAAGGTTTATTTATGCAGCATTTCGGCTTTCCCCTAGAAACCATTATCGTTTTCTTCGGCGTTGTCTTATTTTCGATCTATATTGATTTAATTTCCCATCGCCATGCGAAAGAAATTACGGTAAAAAATGCGGCGGCATGGTCGCTTTTTTGGATATCCTTAGCGCTGGCTTTTTATGTCTATCTTTATCTTCGTTTCGAACCGGAATGGGCGAATCTTTACTTAGCAGGCTATGTATTGGAAAAAAGTTTATCTATCGATAACTTAATGGTTTTCGTCGCTATTTTCGCCTCTTTCGGTATTAAAGCGCGGTTACAGCACCGCATTCTCTATTGGGGAATTTTAGGCGCATTGATTTTCCGTGCTGTTTTCGTGTTATTGGGCACCGGTTTATTCGCCGCCAGTCCTTGGGTCGGCTTTGCTTTTGCCGCCTTCGTTTTATGGAGCGGTTGGAAAATGTTAACCGCCCGCGGCAAGGACAATCCGGAAATCGAAGACTATACACACCACTGGAGCATACGCTTAGCCGGTAAAGCCATGCCGATTTTCCCTAAATTGCTGCAAGAAAAATTTTTCGTTCGCCACGCCGAATTAAATGCCGAACAACTTGCCTCCGTCACACGTCAAGGGTTGCGTTACGCCACGCCGGCCTTTTTATGTCTAATCGCAATCGAAACCTCCGATCTCGCTTTCGCTTTCGATTCCGTACCGGCGGTTATTGCCGTCACGCAAGAACCGCTATTGGTTTATGCGGCAATGATTTTTGCTATTTTGGGCTTGCGTAGCCTTTATTTCATTTTGGCGGCCTTAACGAAATATTTGGTGCACTTGGAAAAATCCGTGATCGCTCTATTATTTTTTATCGGCATCAAAATGGGCATTCAAGCTTGGAACCATGCCATCTTTGATACAGGCATTCATATTTCCGCCAATGCGAGCTTATTTATCGTGCTAGGCGTGTTATTCGTCGGCATTGTCGCGTCTTTTATTTTTCCGTCCAAAGCGACGCAATAATTGAACGAGAGCGGCTTGCTAAGCTTTCACATCGACATCTTGAACTCTGCTACGAGCACCGCATTGAAGCCGCTTCCGACGGGCTTCGAGCACATTTGAAAAGGCGCGAAGTCGAGGTACAAATCGCGTTCTCTTAGTTCGATTTGTTATAATCAAGACGATTTTTTTATTTAAGAAAAAGCCAACCTGCTTATATCTTAATAGCATTTTCTTGTCGGCGGGATCGACCGCCGTTTAACCATCACAATGAGGAACGCGTATGACATTAAAAGCCACCTTAACGCTTGCCGCTACGCTATTTTTAGCCGCTTGCGATCAATCCGGCTCAGCAAACAAACCGGCAGTCCCCGCGGACAATAAAGCTGCATCAAATAATACTTTCGTTTACTGTACGGCTAAAGCGCCGTTAGGCTTCAGCCCGGCGTTAGTGATGGAGGGCACGTCTTATAACGCCAGTTCACAACAGGTTTATAACCGTTTGGTAGAATTTAAAAAAGGTTCGACGGAAATTGAGCCGGCCTTGGCGGAAAGCTGGGAAATCAGCAATGACGGTTTAACTTACACCTTTCATTTACGCAAAGGCGTGAAATTCCACAGCACTAAAGAATTTACCCCGACGCGCGATTTCAATGCGGATGATGTGCTGTTCTCCTTCCAACGTCAGCTTGATCCGAATCACCCGTATCACAACGTCTCCAAAGGCACTTATCCGTATTTCAACGCGATGAAATTTCCGGAGTTATTGAAATCCGTGGAAAAAATCGATGACAACACGGTTCGCATCACTTTAAACAAAAAAGATGCAACTTTCTTGGCAAGTTTGGGAATGGACTTTATTTCCATTTATTCAGCGGAATATGCCGACGCGATGATGAAAGCAGGCACGCCTGAAACCATTGACAATCGTCCGGTAGGTACCGGCCCGTTTATTTTCGTGGATTACAAAACCGATCAAGCGGCACAATATGTGGCGAACGAAAATTACTGGAAAGGCAGAACACCGCTTGATCGCTTAGTGATCAGCATCGTACCGGACGCCACTACGCGTTACGCAAAATTACAAGCAGGCACCTGCGATTTGATTCTATTCCCGAATGTGGCGGACTTAGCCAAAATGAAAACGGATCCGAAAGTCCAGCTTTTGGAACAAAAAGGGTTGAATGTAGCCTATATCGCATTCAATACAGAAAAAGCACCGTTTGATAATGTGAAAGTACGCCAAGCGTTAAACTACGCGGTGGATAAAAAAGCGATTATCGATGCCGTTTACCAAGGCGCCGGTACACCGGCGAAAAACCCGTTACCGCCGACCATTTGGAGCTACAACGACGACATCCAAGATTATCCTTATGATCCGCAAAAAGCCAAACAACTATTAGCCGAAGCGGGTTATCCGAACGGTTTTGAAACGGATTTCTGGATTCAACCGGTGATTCGCGCCTCCAATCCAAATCCGAAACGGATGGCGGAGTTGATAATGGCGGACTGGGCAAAAATCGGTGTGAAAGCCAATCCGGTCACTTATGAATGGGCGGATTACCAAAAACGCGCGAAAGCCGGCGAACTCACTGCGGGAATTTTCGGTTGGTCGGGCGATAACGGTGACCCGGATAACTTCTTATCCCCATTATTAGCGAGCGCCAACGCAGGCAACTCAAACTTGGCGCGTTTCAAAAACGCGCAATTTGACGCCTTGTTAGACAAAGCCATCGGTTTAACCGACAAACAAGTGCGTACTGAGCTTTACAAGCAAGCGCAAGTGATCGTTCACGAGCAAGCGCCTTGGATTCCGGTGGCGCACTCCGTTGGCTTCGCGCCATTAAGCCCGCGCGTGAAAGGTTACGTACAAAGTCCGTTCGGCTACGATGCCTTCTATGGTGTGAGCGTCGATGGGAAATAACCGAAATCTGCCACATTTTTACGGCTAAAAGATAGTGCATTACATAAAAAGGATAGACTTTTAAGATCTGTCCTTTTTATTTTGTCTCGACTTATTTTCACTTGCTTCAACAGCACCGCATTGAAAAGCGTCGAATCGGCTTAATCCGCTGATAATCTCATCTCCGACGGCGCAACTCAGACAAAATTTAAAACCGAAAAGCAAACAATAGAATCGACATTGTTTTATCTATTAGATTACGTTTGAGTTATAGATTTTACGCGTTAGAATACGTCCGATTTTTCTTACGGATAAATACAAATGAAAAAAATAGCGATATTAACCGCACTTTTAGGGGCGATGGTATTAACCGGTTGCGCAAATAAGCAAGCGGAGGGCGAACGCAAAGATTCGCTAGAGGGTTTTAACCGCACCATGTGGAAATTCAATTATAACGTGATGGATCGCTATGTATTGGAACCGGCGGCAAAAGGTTGGCACGATTATGTGCCGGCTCCGATAAGTGGCGGCTTGTCCAATATGGCGAACAATTTGGACGAGCCGGTCAGTTTCGTGAACCGTTTAATTGAAGGCGAGCCGAAAAAGGCGTTCGTCCATTTTAACCGCTTTTGGATTAATACGGTGTTCGGTATAGGCGGTTTGTTTGATTTCGCCGCTGCCAGCAAGGAACTCCAAGTGTATGACCAACGCGGTTTTGGCGAAACCTTGGGGAGTTACGGCCTAGAACCCGGCGCTTACATGGTGTTGCCGATTTATAATGCGACCACACCGCGCCAATTAACCGGTGCAGTGGTGGATGCGGCTTATATGTATCCGTTTTGGGAATGGGTAGGCGGCCCCTGGTCGTTAGTCAAATACGGCGTTCAAACATTGGATACGCGTGCGAAAAACTTGAATAACACCGAGTTATTACGCCAAGCGCAAGATCCTTACGTCACCTTCCGTGAAGCATATCTCCAAAACTTAGAATTTAAAGTAAACGACGGTAAAGCAACCGACAATTCGCAAAAGGAATTGTCCGACGATGTGCTAAAAGAAATTGATTAACGAAAAAGTACGGGAAAAATAGCCGTATTTCTTACCACTCAAGGAAATTACTATGACAAAAGTTATTCATACCGAAAAGGCGCCGGCCGCGATCGGTCCTTACGTGCAAGCGGTGGATTTAGGCGATTTAGTCTTCACCTCCGGCCAAATTCCAGTAAATCCTGCCACCAATGCGGTGCCGTCAGACATCGTCGCGCAAACGCGTCAGTCGTTGGAAAATGTGAAAGCGATTATTGAGCAAGCGGGCTTGACTGCGGCGGATATTGTGAAGACTACGGTTTTCGTGAAAGACTTGAACGATTTTGCGGCAGTGAATACGGAATATGAGCGCTTCTTCAAAGAAAACCATCACCCGAACTTCCCGGCGCGCTCTTGTGTGGAAGTTGCGCGGCTGCCGAAAGATGTGGGATTAGAAATCGAAGCGATTGCACGACGAAAATAACCAAGGCATTGTTTTCGAATCTTTTTTAGACAAGCGGCTTTACAAGAAAATCGATTCACTCTATAATTGCGCGTCTTTGTTATGGCTTTAAGCCATAACCCAATTTCTGGTTGGTGCTTGACCTATTCAAGCCCCGTCCAAGACCGTAGGGGAGCAATCTTAATCAGCCTACGTAGATGGTGTACAGAATAAGAATTTTTCTTGCTTCTGGGCACCGAAGTCGTCCTGGTCTTAGGATTAGGTAAATTAATTCCGAGAAATCGGAGTGTATTCAGGAGCTAAAAGCCAATGGCATTAAATCTTCAAGACAAACAAGCAATTGTTGCTGAAGTAAATGAAGCAGCCAAAGGTGCACTTTCAGCAGTTATCGCGGATTCACGCGGCGTAACCGTTGAGAAAATGACTGAATTACGTAAATCAGCACGTGAAGCTGGCGTGACAATGCGCGTTGTACGTAACACCTTGTTACGTCGTGCAGTTGAAGGCACAGATTACGAATGCTTGAAAGATACGTTTGTAGGTCCAACACTTATCGCATTCTCTAACGAACATCCGGGTGCAGCAGCTCGTTTATTCAAAGAGTTTGCTAAAGCGAACGATAAGTTTGAAATTAAAGGTGCAGCCTTTGAAGGTAAAATCCAAGATGTTGAATTCTTGGCAACATTACCAACTTACGAAGAAGCGATTGCACGTTTAATGGGCACAATGAAAGAAGCAGCGGCAGGCAAACTTGTGCGCACTTTTGCGGCATTACGCGACAAATTACAAGAAGCAGCTTAATAATTAAGCGTTTCTTACTTCATTTAACTTTATTTATTTTAGGAATTGATTGTTATGTCATTAACTAACGAACAAATCATTGAAGCGATTGCTTCTAAAACTGTAACAGAAATCGTTGAATTAATCGCAGCGATGGAAGAGAAATTCGGTGTATCAGCAGCGGCAGCAGTAGCGGCAGCTCCGGCAGCAGGTGGTGCAGCGGCAGCAGAAGAAAAAACTGAATTCGACGTAGTTCTTAAATCTTCAGGTGCTAACAAAGTAGCAGTAATCAAAGCAGTGCGCGGCGCAACAGGTTTAGGCTTAAAAGAAGCTAAAGATTTAGTTGAATCCGCTCCGGCTAACTTAAAAGAAGGCGTTTCTAAAGAAGAAGCTGAAGCACTTAAGAAAGAATTAGAAGAAGCCGGTGCAGAAGTAGAAATTAAATAATTTTAATTTCCTTATGCCCTGTTCTTCAGGCTCAATGGCTGGTGGTTTTTCCATCAGCCATTTTGTGCTATCAAAGTCTTATAAAAATAATTCAAGATAGCCATAAAAACAGATAATTATTTTCCGTTTAATAATATCTGTTTCCACTCGAATTAATCGCCAATCATGTTAATTTGAGTAACCCGCTACAGAAGTAAGGTTCAGAGTGCGGTTTCTGAAAACGGTGTCCATACTTTGGTATAAGTTAAAACTCGAAAAAATTCGACGGCTTTTTTTGCTTGTATCAACTCGGTCTCACTAAAATTGATAGAGGAAAACCAACCAATGGGTCTCTCCTATTCTGAGAAAAAACGAATTCGTAAAGACTTCGGCAAACGTCCGCAAGTTTTAAACGTACCTTATTTATTAACCATTCAATTAGATTCTTTTGACAAATTTATTCAGAAAGATCCGGAAGGCCAACAAGGTTTAGAAGCAGCTTTCCGTTCAGTATTTCCAATCGTTAGTAACAACGGTTACACCGAACTCCAGTACGTAGATTACCGTCTTGAAGAGCCGGAATTTGATGTACGTGAGTGTCAAATCCGCGGCTCAACCTACGCAGCGGGTTTACGCGTGAAATTACGTCTAGTGACATACGATAAAGAATCCTCCTCACGCGTCGTTAAAGATATCAAAGAAAATGAAGTTTACATGGGCGAAATCCCGTTGATGACAAACAACGGTACTTTTGTCATTAACGGTACCGAGCGCGTTATCGTTTCACAATTACATCGTAGCCCGGGTGTGTTCTTTGATTCTGACAAAGGTAAAACCCATTCTTCAGGTAAAGTGCTTTATAACGCACGTATTATTCCTTACCGCGGTTCATGGTTAGATTTTGAATTTGATCCAAAAGACAATTTATATGCGCGTATCGATCGCCGCCGTAAATTGCCGGCAACCATTATTCTTCGCGCACTAGGTTACACAACCGAAGAAATCTTGAATTTATTCTTCGATAAAGTCACTTTTGAAATTGCCGACAATAAATTGTTAATGACACTAATACCGGAACGTTTACGTGGCGAAACAGCAATTTTTGATATTGAAGCAAACGGTAAAGTGTATGTTGAACGCGGTCGTCGTATTACTGCGCGTCACATCAAGGCGTTAGAAAAAGATAAAATCACTCAAGTGGTTGTACCTACCGAATATATCGTGGGCAAAGTAGCGGCAAAAGATTACGTGGATTTAGAATCCGGCGAAATTATTTGTCCGGCAAACGGCGAGATTTCTTTGGAAACCTTAGCGAAACTTGCACAAGCCGGTTACACCACCGTTGAAACCCTCTTTACCAATGACTTGGATTACGGCCCGTATATTTCTGAAACCTTACGGGTTGACCCGACTTACGATAAAGTCAGTGCATTATATGAAATTTATCGCATGATGCGTCCGGGCGAACCGCCAACACCGGAATCTTCCGAAGCCTTGTTCCATAACTTGTTCTTCTCTCCGGAGCGTTATGATTTATCTGCGGTGGGTCGTATGAAATTCAACCGCTCTTTAAACATTCCGGAAGGTGTAGGTAGCGGCACTTTAAGCAATGAAGACATCATTGCGGTAATGCGTAAACTTATCGATATCCGTAACGGTCGTGGTGAAGTGGACGATATCGACCACTTGGGCAACCGTCGTATCCGTTCTGTGGGCGAAATGGCGGAAAACCAATTCCGCATCGGTTTGGTGCGAGTAGAAAGAGCGGTCAAAGAACGCTTATCTTTAGGCGATTTAGATACGATTACCCCACAAGATTTAATTAACCCGAAACCAATTTCTGCGGCAGTGAAAGAATTTTTCGGTTCTTCACAACTTTCGCAATTTATGGACCAAAACAACCCATTGTCGGAAGTGACGCACAAGCGTCGTATTTCTGCATTGGGTCCGGGCGGTTTAACACGCGAACGTGCAGGCTTTGAAGTGCGTGACGTACACAACACCCACTACGGTCGTTTGTGTCCAATCGAAACCCCTGAAGGTCCGAACATCGGTTTGATCAACTCTCTTTCTGCGTTCGCGCGTACGAACGATTACGGTTTCTTAGAAACCCCATATCGTAAAGTGGTGGATGGTCAAGTCACCGAAGAAATTGAATACTTATCTGCCATCGATGAAGCCAACTATATCATCGCGCAGGCAAACTCAAACCTTGATGAAAACAATCGCTTTACTGATGCCTTCGTAACTGCACGTGGTGAGCGTGGTGAATCAGGCTTATACAAACCTGAAGATATTCACTATATGGACGTTTCAACCCAACAAGTGGTATCTGTGGCAGCAGCGTTAATTCCATTCCTTGAGCACGACGATGCGAACCGTGCGTTGATGGGAGCGAACATGCAACGTCAAGCCGTGCCGACTTTACGTGCGGATAAACCATTAGTCGGTACCGGTATGGAAAAACCAATCGCGTTAGACTCCGGTGTTGCGGTGGTTGCAAAACGTGGTGGTACCGTTCAATATGTGGATGCGTCACGTATCGTGATTAAAGTAAACGAAGACGAAACCATAGCCGGCGAAGCGGGTATTGATATCTATAATTTAATCAAATACACCCGTTCCAACCAAAACACCTGTATCAACCAAATTCCTTGTGTGAACTTGGGTGATCCGATTAATCGTGGTGAAGTATTGGCTGATGGCCCTTCAACGGATTTAGGTGAATTGGCGTTAGGTCAAAACATTCGCGTGGCGTTCATGCCTTGGAATGGTTATAACTTCGAAGACTCCATGTTAGTGTCTGAGCGCGTCGTTCAACAAGATCGTTTCACCACTATCCACATTCAAGAATTATCTTGTGTGGCGCGTGATACCAAGTTAGGTGCGGAAGAAATCACGGCGGATATTCCAAACGTGGGTGAATCTGCCTTAAGCAAACTTGATGAATCCGGTATTGTTTACGTGGGTGCGGAAGTGAAAGGTGGCGACATCTTAGTGGGTAAAGTGACCCCTAAAGGCGAAACCCAATTAACACCGGAAGAAAAATTGTTACGTGCAATCTTCGGTGAAAAAGCTTCCGATGTAAAAGATTCTTCATTACGTGTGCCAAACAGCGTAACCGGTACGGTCATCGACGTACAAGTCTTCACTCGCGACGGTGTGGAAAAAGACAAACGTGCGTTAGAAATTGAAGAAATGCAATTAAAACAAGCGAAGAAAGACCTTTCTGACGAATTAGAAATCTTAGAAGCGGGTTTATTCGCGCGTGTTCGCAATCTCCTTGTCAACAGTGGCGTGGATGCGGTGCTGTTGGACAACCTCGAGCGCACCAAATGGTTAGAACAAACCATCGCAGACGAAGAAAAACAAAACCAATTAGAACAACTTGCCGAGCAATACGAAGAACTTCGCAAAGAGTTTGAACACAAACTTGAAGTGAAACGTAAGAAAATCATCAAAGGCGATGATCTTGCGCCGGGCGTGTTGAAAGTGGTGAAAGTTTATCTTGCGGTGAAACGTCAAATCCAACCGGGTGATAAAATGGCGGGTCGTCACGGTAACAAAGGTGTTATCTCGAAAATCAACCCGGTTGAAGATATGCCATACGATGAAAACGGCCAACCGGTTGAAATCGTATTGAACCCGCTGGGCGTGCCGTCTCGTATGAACATCGGCCAGATCTTAGAAACCCACTTAGGTTTAGCGGCGAAAGGTATTGGTGATCAGATCAATGCGATGCTCAAACAAAAGCAAGAAGTGGAAAAACTTCGCAGCTATATGCAAAAGGCGTATGACTTGGGTAACGGTTCACAAAAAGTGGATTTAAGCACTTTCACCGACGAAGAAATCTTACGTTTAGCGGAAAACTTGCGCAAAGGTTTACCGGTGGCAACGCCGGTGTTCGACGGTGCGGACGAAGCGGAAATCAAAGAGTTATTAAAACTCGGCGGCTTACCGACTTCCGGTCAAATCACCTTATATGACGGCCGTACCGGTGAGAAATTCGAGCGTCCGGTAACCGTAGGTTATATGTATATGCTCAAATTGAACCACTTGGTGGATGACAAAATGCACGCACGTTCAACCGGTTCTTATAGCCTTGTTACACAACAACCGTTGGGCGGTAAAGCGCAATTCGGTGGTCAACGTTTCGGTGAGATGGAAGTTTGGGCACTTGAAGCTTATGGTGCAGCTTATACCTTACAAGAAATGTTAACCGTGAAATCCGATGATGTGAATGGTCGTACGAAGATGTATAAAAACATCGTCAGCGGCAACCAACACATGGATCCGGGCACACCGGAATCTTTCAACGTAATTATGAAAGAAATCCGTTCACTTGGTTTAAATATCGAGTTAGATGAAGAGTAAAACCGTAGGGTGGGCATTCTTGCCCACCAATGAGTTTGAAATTTAAGGTGGGCAAGAATACCCACCCTACATAAAATTCGCCGAAGTGCGGTCAAAATTCTCTGAGATTTTCAACCGCACTTTAAACCTTTAACTCCGACAGGAGAACATTTGTGAAAGACTTAGTTAAGTTTTTAAAAGCACAGTCAAAAACCAGTGAAGATTTTGATGTGATTAAAATTGGGTTAGCCTCACCGGATATGATCCGTTCTTGGTCATTTGGTGAAGTGAAAAAACCTGAAACCATTAACTACCGTACGTTCAAACCTGAACGTGACGGTCTTTTCTGTGCACGTATTTTCGGGCCAGTAAAAGATTACGAATGTTTATGTGGTAAATATAAACGTTTGAAACACCGTGGCGTGATCTGTGAAAAATGTGGCGTTGAAGTCACCCAAACTAAAGTTCGTCGTGAACGTATGGGGCATATCGAACTTGCTTCCCCTGTGGCGCACATTTGGTTCTTAAAATCATTGCCGTCCCGTATCGGCTTACTTTTAGATATGCCATTGCGCGATATCGAACGTGTACTTTATTTTGAAATGTACATCGTGACCGAACCAGGTATGACAGATTTAGAACGCGGTCAATTATTAACTGAAGAACAATACCTTGACGCTGAAGATCGTTGGCAAGATGAATTCGAAGCGAAAATGGGTGCAGAAGCCATTCAAGATTTATTAAAAGGCATGGATCTTGAAGTGGAATGCGAAAAATTACGTGAAGAATTACAAGAAACCAATTCTGAAACCAAACGTAAAAAAATCACTAAACGCTTAAAATTATTAGAAGCATTCGTTCAATCAGGCAATAAACCTGAATGGATGGTAATGACCGTATTACCGGTTCTTCCACCGGATTTACGTCCATTAGTACCACTTGATGGCGGTCGTTTTGCGACTTCAGATTTGAACGATTTATATCGTCGTGTGATCAACCGTAACAACCGTTTAAAACGTTTATTAGATTTAATTGCGCCGGATATTATCGTACGTAACGAAAAACGGATGTTACAAGAATCCGTGGATGCCTTATTAGATAACGGTCGTCGCGGTCGTGCTATCACCGGTTCTAATCGCCGTCCGTTAAAATCATTAGCGGATATGATTAAAGGTAAACAAGGTCGTTTCCGTCAAAACTTACTTGGTAAACGTGTGGATTACTCCGGTCGTTCTGTAATCACCGTAGGTCCATACCTTCACTTACACCAATGCGGTTTGCCGAAGAAAATGGCATTGGAATTATTCCGTCCTTTTATCTACGCGAAATTAGAAAGCCGTGGTTATGCCACCACCATTAAAGCCGCGAAGAAAATGGTTGAACGTGAAGATGCCATCGTTTGGGATATTCTTGCAGAAGTGATTCGCGAGCACCCGATTCTGTTGAACCGTGCGCCAACACTTCACCGTTTGGGTATTCAAGCCTTTGAACCAATCTTAATTGAAGGTAAAGCAATTCAATTACACCCACTCGTTTGTGCGGCGTTTAACGCGGACTTCGATGGTGACCAAATGGCGGTTCACGTTCCATTAACGTTAGAAGCGCAATTAGAAGCGCGTGCGTTGATGATGTCTACCAACAACGTACTTTCACCGGCGAACGGTGATCCGATTATCGTGCCATCACAAGACGTGGTGTTGGGTCTTTACTATATGACCCGTGAAAAAGTGAACGGTAAAGGAGAAGGTATGTTATTGCAAGATCCACGCGAAGCGGAAAAAGCCTATCGCACCGGTGAAGCAGAATTACATTCTCGCGTAAAAGTACGTATTACCGAATATGTGAAAAATGAAGCCGGCGAATTCGATGCGAAAACCACACTTACCGATACCACCATCGGTCGTGCAATTTTATGGATGATCGCACCAAAAGGTATGCCATATTCCTTGTTCAACCAAACATTAGGCAAAAAAGCCATTTCAAAACTGATTAACGAAGCCTATCGTCGTTTAGGTTTGAAAGAAGCGGTCATGTTTGCTGACCATATTATGTACACCGGTTTCGCTTACGCGGCACGTTCCGGCTCATCTGTTGGTATCGACGATATGGTGATCCCGGTGAAGAAATACGAAATTATTTCTGCAGCAGAAGAAGAAGTGGCTGAAATTCAGGAACAATTCCAATCCGGTCTTGTGACAGCAGGCGAACGCTATAACAAAGTGATCGATATCTGGGCGGCAGCGAACGAACGTGTTGCGAAAGCCATGATGGAAAACTTGTCTCAAGAAGAAGTGATCAACCGTGAAGGTAAACCGGAAAAACAAGCGTCTTTCAACAGCATCTTTATGATGGCGGATTCCGGTGCGCGTGGTTCTGCGGCACAGATTCGTCAGCTAGCGGGTATGCGTGGTTTGATGGCGCGCCCGGATGGTTCAATCATCGAAACCCCAATCACCGCGAACTTCCGTGAAGGTTTGAACGTATTACAGTACTTTATTTCAACCCATGGTGCGCGTAAAGGTCTGGCGGACACCGCATTGAAAACAGCAAACTCCGGTTACTTAACCCGTCGTTTAGTTGACGTGGCGCAAGACTTAGTGATCATCGAAGACGACTGTGGTACACACGAAGGCTTAGTGATGACCCCATTAATCGAAGGTGGTGATGAAAAAGTACCACTTCGCGAATTGGTGTTAGGTCGTGTGGCAGCAGAAGACATCTTAAAACCAGGGACAGAAGAAGTCTTAATTCCACGTAACACTTTATTAGATGAAAAACTCTGTGATGTGTTAGATGAAAACTCCGTAGACAGCGTGAAAGTACGTTCTGTTGTAACCTGTGATACCGACTTCGGTGTGTGTGCGAAATGTTACGGTCGTGACCTTGCACGCGGTCATCTTATCAACCAAGGTGAAGCGGTGGGCGTTATCGCGGCACAATCTATCGGTGAACCGGGTACACAGTTAACCATGCGTACGTTCCACATTGGTGGTGCGGCATCTGCAGCAGCTAAAGAGTCTAGCGTACAGGTGAAGAATACCGGTACATTACACTTAATGAACGCGAAATTTGTGACTAACGATGAAGGTAAATTAGTCTTAACTTCTCGCAACACGGAATTAACCATTACCGACGCATTCGGTCGTACCAAAGAACACTATAAAGTGCCTTATGGTGCGGTGTTAAGCAAAGGTGACGGTCAAGAAGTGACTGCCGGCGAAACCGTCGCGAACTGGGATCCACATACTATGCCGGTTGTGTCTGAAGTGGCGGGTTTCGTGAAATTCATCGACATCGTGGACGGCTTAACCGTCACACGTCAAACCGATGAATTAACCGGTCTTTCATCTATCGTGGTACAAGACGTGGGTGAACGTGCAACCGCAGGTAAAGATTTACGTCCAACCATCAAATTGGTGGATGCAAACGGTAATGACATCTTCTTACCTGAAACGGATGTATTAGCCCAATACTTCCTACCGGGTAAAGCCATCGTCAGTTTAGACGATGGCGCAGCAGTGAAAGTGGGTGAACCATTAGCCCGTATTCCACAAGAATCCGTGGGTACCAAAGATATTACTGGTGGTCTTCCACGCGTGGCAGACTTGTTTGAAGCGCGTAAACCGAAAGAGCCTGCAATCTTGGCAGAAATCTCCGGTATCGTATCCTTCGGCAAAGAAACCAAAGGTAAACGTCGCTTATTAATCACCCCAACTGAAGGTGAAACTTACGAAGAAATGATTCCAAAATGGCGTCAGCTCAACGTATTTGAAGGCGAAATGGTACAACGTGGTGACATCATCTCTGACGGTGCGGAAACGCCACACGATATTTTACGTTTACGCGGCGTGCGCGCAGTCACCGAGTACATCGTCAACGAAGTGCAAGATGTTTACCGCTTACAAGGGGTAAAAATCAACGACAAGCACATCGAAGTTATCGTACGTCAAATGTTGCGTAAAGCGATTATCACCAAAGCTTACGACTCCGAATTCCTCGAAGGGGAACAAGTGGAAGTGGCTCGCGTGAAAATCGTGAACCGTAAACGCGAAGCAGAAGGTAAACCACCGGTTGAATTCGAGCGTGAATTATTGGGGATCACCAAAGCGTCTCTTGCGACTGAATCCTTCATCTCAGCGGCATCGTTCCAAGAAACTACACGTGTTCTTACCGAAGCTGCGGTGGCAGGTAAACGTGACGAATTACGCGGCTTGAAAGAGAACGTCATCGTGGGTCGTTTAATTCCGGCCGGTACCGGTTTCGCGTATCACCAAAACCGCATTAAAAGCCGCCAAAAAGCAGCGGAATTAGCGGTAGAAGCGATCGAAGAACCAATCTCCACCTTCGCAAACGATGCTGATATTGAAGCAGAATTTGAATTCATTGCTGATGACGCAACGCAAAGTTTAGCAGCATTATTAAACTCCGAAATGGAAGATTAATATTGTGAAATAGGTAAATAAAAAAGCCCCGAAAGGGGCTTTTTTGTTAAACAGAAATCAATTAATGTAAAAATACTTTTATAGATTATTTTTACTTAGCTGAAATATCCCCCAATACTCTCGTCAACAAATCCCAATAGGTTTCTACCGTGGAAATTTGAACTTTCTCATCCGGCGAGTGGGCGTTACGGATGGTTGGACCGAAAGACACCATTTCGATATTCGGATAATGTTCTTTGAGAAGACCGCATTCAAGGCCGGCGTGGATGACCTTAATGTCCGGCTGCTTGCCTAACACATCGGCATAATGTTTCATGGAAAGTTTTAAAATTGCGGAGTCGTTTACCGGTTTCCAGCCTGGATAAGGTGCGGAGAATTCGGTTTTAGCGCCGGCGAGGGAAGCGACCGAATCCAATAATTCGGTGACATAGGCCTTGCCGCTTTCAATTAATGAACGCACCAAAATCGTGCCCTGCACATGAGCGCTGTCAGTTTTTAACACGCCGATACTGAGCGAGCTTTCTACCACGTTTTTAATCACATCGCTGTTGCGAATCACGCCGTTTGGTAAGGCGTTCAATAAATTAATCACGGTTTGTGTGCTTTGCGCATCAAACACACTTTGCGGTTTGGCAATCGGTTCTAAGAATAAGGTCAAATTCGGCTCGGCAATCGCTAATTCTTCTTTTAATAAAACCTGCAAATTTTGAACCGTGCTTTCAAAGGCGTTTACTTCGCCGTCAAATGCCAAAATTGCTGCTGCTTCGCGCGGAATCGCGTTACGAATGGAGCCGCCACGGATTTCCGCAAGCCGGAAGTGCGATTGATGTTGTGAAAGTTTGGCTAACACACGGGCTAACATTTTAATCGCATTGGCGCGTCCGGTATGAATGTCCACGCCAGAATGGCCACCGCGCAAGCCTTTTAACACAAGCTGAAAGCTATGCGCAAATGTATTGACTTCGCGTTGTACGGGAATCTCTAATTCGGCATTAATTCCGCCGGCGCAACCGATATAAATTTCACCGATTTCTTCGGTATCCGTATTAATCAAAATTTCCGATTGCAACCAATTACGACGCAAATTTAAGGCACCATCCATGCCGGTTTCTTCTGTCATAGTGAGCAATACTTCGAGCGGCGGATGGGCGATATCGTCACTTTCCAACACTGCCAAGCAAGAGGCCAAACCGATGCCGTTGTCGGCGCCCAAGGTAGTACCTTGCGCTTTCACCCAATCACCGTCAATGTAAGGACGAATCGGATCTTTGGTGAAATCGTGCGAATTGCCCTCATTGGCTTGCGGCACCATATCCAAGTGCGCCTGCAACGCTACCGGAATGCAGTGCTCCATACCGGTACTTGCCGGCTTACGAATCAGTACGTTACCGACTTCATCGCGTTCCACAAAAAACCGTTTTTCTTGCGCCCAATTCACAATAAAATTCGCCAATTTGTCTTCGTGATGAGACGGGTGGGGAATCGCACAAATTTGTTCAAACCATTGCCATAATAATTGCGGTTGCAATGTCGTAATTTCAGACATATTCGCTCCTTTTTGCGTAAAATCGCACGAAATAATAGCATAAAACCCTGTTTCGCGTTATCCTTACGCCATTTTTATTTATCGACAAAATAAGGTATCAAAATGAGCGAAAAATATGTGGTGACTTGGGATATGTTCCAAATGCACGCCCGCAAATTATCAGAACGTTTACTTCCGGCCTCTCAATGGAAAGGCATCATCGCGGTGAGCCGCGGCGGTCTATTTCCGGCCGCGGTATTGGCGCGCGAATTAAGCATTCGCCACGTACAAACCGTTTGTATCGCCAGTTATCACGATCACAAAAATCAAGGCGAGTTGCAGGTATTGCATGCTGCCGAGGTGCCGAACGGCGGCGAAGGTTTTATCGTGGTGGACGATTTAGTGGACACCGGCAATACCGCGCGTGCAATTCGCGAAATGTACCCGAACGCAAAATTCGTTACCGTATTCGCTAAACCGGCCGGTGCACAATTAGTTGATGATTACATTGTCGATATTCCGCAAAACACTTGGATCGAACAGCCTTGGGATTTAGGTTTAACCTTTGTGCCGCCTCTCGCCAGAAAATAATTCAAGTTGTAGAGTTACAGAAAACTGCGGTGAATTTTTGAACTGATATTGCAGTTACGCAAAACGGAAATTACCTCACAAAATAGCACCGCATTGGAGCCGCTTCCAATGCGGTGCTATTTGTTAAGTACAAAATTCATACTTCGTTTTGCATATTCAGTAGCCCACGAGATTATTACAACCTTTGCGCGCCGATATTAATGTAGTGAAAATCTAAGCGATACAAGTGTGTTCTATGTTTATGAGTAATTTTTCAAGTTTTAGAATTTGTTAAAAATTAAACCGTTTTTTATTTTGCTAAGTTGTTCAGATAATCCCTTAACGCATAAAGTGCAGTTAAATTTCGTGCTTCTGTAAAATTCGGATCGGCGAGTAACTCATCAATATTTGCCAATGGGAAACGCACGATTTCTAACGGCTCCGGTTCGTCGCCTTTCAGTCGGCAAGAATAGAAATCCCGTGCAATGAAAATATGCATTATGTTGCTCATATAACTCGGATTTGTATTGACCGTACGAAGAAAATGAATTTGTTTGGCGCCTAGACCGAGCTCTTCCTTCAGCTCACGATTAGCCGCGTCTTCCGGCTTTTCGCCCGCATCCACGCCGCCTTTAGGAAAGCCTAGTTCATAGCGCTCCGTGCCAACTGCATATTCGCGAACCAGCAAAAGCCAATCGCCGTCAATAGGCAGCATCATAACGGCGTGATGCCCGCTAGGTTTAAGGCGTTCATAAGTGCGCCGTTCACCGTTAGAAAATCGTAAATCGACAGATTGGATTTCTAACAAGCGGGATTTCGCGGCTGTACGAACGGCCAAAATTTCCGGTTGATTTTGCGACATAACCTTTCCTTTATTCTGTGATACCATCGCACATAATCTATCACAAATGACACTGAGAAATTTAACATGGACAAAAAAGAAGTCAGACTTGACAAGTGGCTTTGGGCGGCGCGTTTTTATAAAACCCGCAGTATCGCCAAAGCAATGATTGAAGGCGGTAAAGTACATTACAACGGACAACGCGCCAAAGTCAGCAAAATTGTCGACGTGGGTGCGGTGCTAAAACTGCGTCAAGGTAATGAGGAAAAGGAAGTGGAAGTATTGGCGCTCAGTGATCAACGACGCGGCGCGCCGGAAGCTCAATTACTTTATCGCGAAACTGAACAAAGCGTAAAAAAACGCGAAGAAACAGCTTGGGCGCGTAAAAATAACATGCTTTCCATGCCGCATCCGGATCGCCGGCCTAACAAAAAAGAACGACGGGATTTGTTGAAATTTAAGCATCAAGAATAAATTGAATCTATCTTTTCAATCATATAAAGATTATGATGCGCTTGATAGTTATTGCTCTATTTTTAACGAATTCGTATTCAAAACGACCATGCTTAAAACCAAAAACATTCTCGTTGTTTCCTATTCCCAAACCGGGCAACTCTCCCGTTTGACGGAAAATTTTCTCGTACCGTTGCAAAATCAATCCAATATTTGTGTAGAACATTGTGTTATTAAACCGCAAAAACCTTACCTCTTCCCTTGGAAATTCATGACGTTTTTTAATCAATTTCCCGAATCTGTACATTTAAGACCGGCGCCTATTGAGCCCCCGCAATTACAACGGAAAAACTATGATCTGGTAATCATCGCTTACAGCGTCTGGTTTCTCTCACCATCACAGCCAATCACCGCATTTTTACAGTCGGAACAAGCACATATCCTGAAAGACACGCCGGTAATTACGCTGATCGGTTGTCGCAATATGTGGCTGATAGCACAAGAAAAAATGAAGAAAATGTTGACCGCACTTGGCGCGAATTTAATCGGCAATATTGTCAAAACCGATCAATCCAATTCATGGGCGAGTTTTATTACCACGCCGGCGTGGATGTTTAGCGGAAAAAAACGTTATTTTTCATGGCTACCGAGCGCAGGTATCAGCGATCATGAGCTTGAGGATATGCAACGCTTTGGCACAAAACTGGCGGAAGCCTTAGGAGCTCTCCAGCCATTAGATCGCACGCTTTTTCGCAATATGGGCGCGGTAAAAATTGATGAAAAATTGATGATGAGCGAAAAAGTCGGTCATCGCAGTTTCTATTTATGGGGCAAATTGCTGTTAAAGTGCGGTCAAATTTCACCGCGTTTTCGTCGCGTCGTCCTCTATTTTTACATTCTCTTTTTAATTGCGTTAATTCTCACCGTAGTGCCGCTTTCCGCGCTCATCAAACGCTTACTTAAGCTATTGTTAAAAGAAAAATTAGCGCGCCAAAAACGCTATTTTGCCGAACCTTCAGGAGAATAAGTTGACTGCTTTAACCGATGTTTATATCAACCGTGTTGCCGCTTTTTTGCCTAATGCACCAGTGGAAAATGATCAAATCGAACAGATTTTAGGGCAGATCGGTGAGTTACCATCCCGCGTACGAAAAATGATTTTGCGTTCTAATGCAATCAAAACCCGCCATTATGCGATTGATCCGATCACACGAGAAACCACACACAGCGGTACAGAGCTTGCAGTAGAAGCAATCAAAGGCTTATTTGCCCAAGGCTTAAAAGCAGATGACGTGAGCTGTTTAGCGTGCGGCACTTCTTACCCCGATCAAATTATGCCGGGGCAAGGCGTGATGATTCACGGTTTAATTCCTGACGCGCCACCTTATGAAGTGCTCACTACCGCCGGCGTCTGTGTTGCCGGCATGGCGGCGATGAAACACGCTTACAACGGCATTCGTACCGGCGAACACCACAACGCCATTGCAGTCGCATCTGAAAGTGCCTCGGCAATTATGCGTAGCGAACATTTTGAAGCGGAAATCGATCAGAAAAAATTAGAGGATGCGCGCCCGGAAATCGGTTTTGAAAAAGATTTTCTGCGCTGGATGCTTTCTGACGGTGCAGGCGCAGTGCATTTAAGCAACAAGCCCAATCCACAAGGAATTAGTTTCAAAATTCATTGGATTGATCTGATTTCTTACGCCAACAAAATGCCGGTTTGTATGTATGCCGGTGCCGAGTTACAGCAAGGAAAATTTGTCGGTTGGAAAAATGTGGATAAACAAACCCGTGATGCTCATAGTTTTATGGCAGTGAAACAAAATGTGAAATTGCTGAATGAAAATATTGTGCGTTGCACGGTGGAAAAGGCATTGTTGCGTTTAATCGACAAATACGCTTTAAAAGTCGATGAAATTGATTATTTCTTGCCGCATTATTCTTCGGGCTTTTTCCGCGATAAATTATTGGAAGGATTGAAAAACATCAATTTCGTTATCCCGCAGGAAAAATGGTTTACCAACCTTGAAAGCAAAGGAAATACGGGATCAGCTTCCATCTATATTATTTTGCAAGAGTTTCTCGAAAAATACCCGCTTGTGAACGGACAAAAGGTGCTCTGTTATATTCCTGAGAGCGGTCGTTTTTCTTCTTGTTTTATGCTGCTTGAGGTCGTCGATGGACGTTAACGATATCCCGCAAGACGACAGCAAAATCTTCAAAGGACAGCGTAAAGTCATCTACGCCACCCAAAACGGCAACTACCAAACTGCCACCACTAACGGTTGGGAAATGGAAGAATTCGCTACCGAACAGGCGGTAGAAGAACTCAACCGACTCACCACCGAAGCGTTAGCCGCCGTAAAACTCGGCGAAAAGTCACCGCTCTTTTATTATATGTACCGCTACCGCTTCGACCTCCCCAGCCTCGCCCAAGCCACCGGCTTCTGGCAATGGCAAATCAAACGCCACTTTAAACCGCAAGTGTTCTCGAAGTTGTCTGAGAAGGTGTTGGAGAGGTATGCGGAGGTTTTTGGGATAAGTCTTGAGGAAATAAAAAATGGCAGATAATGACATTATTATTTACACCACCGATGATGGGCTTTCGCAATTTACTTTGCGCGAACTGGGGCAGCAACTTTGGTTGAATCAACTAGAGTTGGCAGAGCTTTATCAAACCTCAAAGCAAAATATTAGCAAGCATATTAAAGCGATTTTGGCAGAAAATGAATTGGATGAAGCTTCAGTTGTCAACTTTCAGTTGACAACTGCCACTGATGGCAAGCGATATAATACTCAAATTTATGCGTTACCGATGATTTTAGCCATTGGTTATCGCGTCCGCTCCGCTCGAGGCACGCAATTTCGACAATGGGCAACGCGAACATTAACGGAATATATTCAAAAAGGCTTTGTTTTAGATGAAGAACGCTTAAAAAATCCACCTATCGGAACAAATCAAGCAGAGGATTATTTCGATCTTTTATTAGAAAAAATTCGGGATATTCGAGCAAGCGAGCGCAGAATGTATTTACGCGTTCGTGAAATTTTTACTTTAGCAGCGGACTATCAACCTTCATTTAAAGAAACGACGCAATTTTTCCAAAAAATCCAGAACAAATTACATTTTGCTTGCACGAACAGCACCGCATCGGAAATCATATTTCAGAGAGCCAACGCAAGTTTGCCCAATATGGGGCTGACAAATTTTCGTGGTACAGATGTGGTAAAAAAAGATGTAACCGTGGCGAAAAATTATTTGAATGAAAAAGAAATCACCACATTAAACCGAATCATATCAATGTGGTTGGATTTCGCCGAAGATCAGGCTTCCCGCAAAAAACAATTTTTCTTAAAAGATTGGACGCAAAAGCTAGATGAATTTCTCGCTTTCAATGATCGTCAAGTATTGCAAAACGCGGGCTCAATCAGTAAACAACAAGCGGACGAAAAAGCCTATTTAGAATACGATAAATTTGCAAAAAATCGCCGGCAAGAAAAAGAGCGACTAGGCGAAATTTACGTTGAAAAATTATTTAAATTAAAAAAATAACTTAACAATGAACAACAACTTCCACCACCAACACACCGCCCACTGCGAAAGCGGCGTCATGTCCACCTTGCTAAAATCGCAAGGCGTGAATTTTAACGAAGCCATGGTTTTCGGCTTGGCATCGGCGTTGACTTTTGTTTATATTCCGTTGGTGAAAATTAACGGAATGCCGCTGATTTCTTATCGAATGCCGCCGCGTTCGATTATCAAAAAAGTCTCAAAACTGCTGAAAGTACGGTTAAAAATACAGAAGTTTCGCTCGTCGGAAATCGGGCAGCAAGCACTTGACAAGGCGTTGGCTGAAAATAAATTAGTCGGTCTACAAACCTCGGTTTTCTGGTTACCTTATTTTCCGCCTGAAATGCGTTTTCATTTTAATGCGCATAATTTAATCGTATATGGCAAAGAGCAAAACGATTATCTGATTAGTGATCCTGTGTTTGAAAGCGTGCAACGCTGCACAACGGAAGATTTGCAACGGGCGCGTTTTGTAAAAGGTGTATTAGCACCAAAAGGATTGATGTATTATTTTGAAAATCAACCGAATTTAGTCCAAATAGATTTACCTACCTTAATTCATAAAGCCATTCGTAAGAACGCCAAACAAATGCTGGCGCCTCTATTTTTCGTCGGCGTTAAAGGCATCCGCACTGTCGCCAAACAAATTGAAAAGCTCGCAAATCACCCTTCGGAAAAATACAAACGCCTATACCTCGGGCATATCGTGCGTATGCAGGAAGAAATCGGCACCGGTGGCGCAGGTTTCCGTTATTTATACGCCTATTTCCTCGAACAAGCTGCTGATATTTGCCAACAACTGAAGTACAAACAGGCATCCGAACAGATGACGGAAATCGGCGATATGTGGCGTCAATTTGCAGGATTATGTGTGAAACAATGCAAAAAGCCATCGACAGAAGGCTATAACATGGTGGCGGACTACTTACGGGAGATTGCGGATAGGGAACAGGCGCTTTGGCTGGAATTACGCACACTATGATCACGGTTCAAACCCTTTCACATCGCTACCCCAACGCCCAAAACCTCGCGTTGCGCGACATCAATTTCAGTATTGAAAACGCATCCACCATTGGTTTGCTTGGCCCTAACGGTGCGGGCAAAACGACACTTATGTCGCTGCTTGCCGGGTTGCAGTCCGTGCAGCAGGGGCAGATTTATTTCAATGCGGTGCCATTTGGACAGTTGACCAAAAAACAGCGCCATCAAATTTCCTTGGTGCCGCAGGATTTTGCTTTTTACCCGTTGCTGACGGTGTGGGAAAATCTGAAATTTTTTGCCGCACTTTATGAGGTGAAAGACAAAAATTATCTGCAAGCCTTGCTGGAACAGGTGGATTTAACGGCGCATAAAAACAAACTCGCGAAACATTTATCCGGCGGTTTAAAGCGCCGCTTGAATTTTGCCATCGGTTTGATTAATCGCCCGAAAGTGATTTTTTTAGATGAAATTACGGTAGGCATCGACCCACAATCCCGCCAGTTTATTTTGAATAGCGTGGCAGCGTTGAAACAGCAAGGTGTCACCGTAATTTATACCTCCCATTATTTGCAGGAAATTGAACAATTATGCGATAAATTGGTGCTGCTGAACGAAGGCGAATTGATTTATCAGGGATCGGTGCAGGACATTTTAAAAGAGGGGCAAAGTCTGGAACGTTTTTATTTGGATTTTTTAAATAAGGCGGGAAGAACGTGTTAATTGCTTCGATTGCCAAAGAAATGCGTCTATTAAGCCGCGATCTGCACGGTGTCGCCGTATTATTTATCATGCCGATTTTGTTCATGCTGATTATGTCGGCCGCGTTGAGCAATGATAATGCCTTAAGCAATCGCTCGGAAATTGTGCTACTGAGTGAAAAAAATGCGCTTAACGATGCCTTTTTAGACGCGCTCAAAAATGAAAAACTTGCCGTTCGCCAAGCGCCACCGGAAGAGCTGGCGCAATACCAAGAAGCGCTACAAGCAGGGAAATTCGATTTGCTGATTTTCAATCCGAATAAAAAACAAACCGCACTTTCCGAAGAACAAAATCTGCAACTTTGGCTTAATCCGAGCGTGGATCGCAGTTGGTTGTTGGGTGTGAAAGGCGTGTTGCAAAAGCATTATTCGCAACTGCGTTTAAACGATTATTTGGCAGACAATCACATCACGTTAGAAAACAACAAACGCAAGCCAATCAAAGAGATTCAAAATAAAGTCAATAAAGAACTGGATAACAAATTCGCCCAAATTAACGATTATCTGGCAAAAGATTTATGGCAGGAAATTTATCTGAATCGGCAAGGAAAAGAGGTTTCCAAGCCGAATTCTGTGCAACATAGCGTGCCCGCCTGGTTGATTTTCGGCATGTTCTTTATCATGATTCCCCTGTCCAATGTGATGGCGATGGAACGGCAAACCAACACGCTTACCCGTCTGCGCATGGCGCGCGCCTCTGCATGGAGCCAGATTGTTGCCAAATTGATTCCGTATTTCCTCATCAACCAACTACAATTTGTCGGCATGGTGGCGCTCGGTTATTTTGTATTGCCAGCGCTGGATATGCCGGCGTTTGGGTTAACGGGCGATTGGTTGCCTTATTTTGTGCTATCCGGCGCCGTTAGCCTTGCCGCGTTGGGTTATGGTTTGCTGGTGAGCGTGCTGGCGCGTAGCACCGAGCATGCCGTAGTATTGGGCGGTGGCGGCATTATTATTATGGCAGCAATCGGGGGGATTATGGTGCCCGTTTATGTCATGCCGGAGATCATGCAAACTGTAGCGCAATTTTCCCCGATGGGCTGGGCGTTAAGCGGTTTTCAGAATTTATTGCTGAATCATTACGCGCTTAGCCAAATTCAGCAACCGCTCTATTTGTTAAGCGCTTTCGGCATTGTTACGCTACTTTTAGCCACATTGATTTATCAACGACAACTGACAACACAAGCGAGATTCTAATGGCTTATCTTTTCACGCTGGAGCATCCGGCATTAGAACAGGAACTCAAAAAACTGATTATCCAAGAAACGGAAAAAGACGAATTTGACCCGACAGAAATCAGCGACGAAGAACCGTTATTTGGCGAACAAAGCCGCATTCAGTTAGATTCTTTAGATGCTTTGCAGGTTGTCGTGGCGTTGCAAGCCCATTTCGGCGTGCGTTTGCAGGGCGATCGCATGGTGCGTAAACACATGATGAACGTGCGCGATCTTGCCGCCTTTATCCGCGAACAGCACCAAAAAGTCTGATGAATATTTATCTCAACGCTGCCTCCGCCAAGTTTGCCGATAGTTTAGGGCAGCGCGCCTCCAATATGTTAGGGCAACCGCTCCGTTTTCCGTACTTCAATGCTTTTGATGAACCTTTGCTTTCCCTTGAACAGCTTTATGCGTATTTTGACTTGGAAATCAACCGCACTTTACAGCAGGCGGGCTGGAATAAAAACGAGTTGAAGCATATTCCCATTCTGCTCGGTTCCACCGCTTATGTTATCAGCGATTGCGAAGCCCGTCTGGCGCACAATCTCCCGTTGCCGAAAGAACATAGCCTGACAGTGATCGCCGAGGATTTACATGCCCGTTATCAAACGGAGGTGTTCAGTTTCGCCACCTCTTGTACCTCCTCCGCACAGGCGATGGGGTATGCCTATAAAATGCTGAAAAGCGGCATGTATGAAAAAGCCTTGGTTATCGGCTTTGAGATGTTTAATCGTCTGACGTTCGAGCATTTTCAGGCGATGAATTTGTTATCACAGGAAGCGCAATATTCGCCGCTCACGAACCCAACGGGCATTGTGTTAGGCGAAGGCATCGGCTGTGTAGCGTTATCTACTCAACCGAACCCACAATTGCCCTGCGAAATAGTGGGCGTAACGACGCTAACCGATAACGAAAATCTCACCAACAGCAGTGAATCGGCATTGCGTAACCTGATTAATGCCTGCCTCAATAATGCCAACTTCACGCCGGCCGACATTGACGGCGTGAAAGTCCATGGCGTTGGCGGCAACAGCGATGAAATGGAGCTACGGGTTTTACAAGAAATTTTCCCACATGCGCAATGGCTTTCCATAAAAACCCAAACGGGACACACCCTTGGCGCAAGTGGGGCGCTTGAAAGCGCCATTTTATTCAATCAATTGAAAAGCGAACCGCAAAAGTGCGGTCGTTTTTTAAATTATTTTTTAGGTTTCGGTGGAAGCAACATAGCTTGGGTGCTTAAGGTAAACAAATGACCTACTTTATCCGACAAATCCATCAGTTCATCAGCAACGATATGGACGACAAAACCTTGCGCCAACAACTCAAAGCACATGGCGTTGATGCCCGTCGTTTAAGCCACTTCACTCAACTTGCTCTTCTAGGTGCATTACCGCTCAAGCCTTATTTAACGGAGAAAAGCGGTATTTATCTCGGCTCACCGTTTAATTCACCCGGTAAATTCGACAAAATGTTCCACCAACTCACGGCACAAAACCTGCCAAGCCCGTTGGATTTTATGGCGAATATCAATAACGCGGCGACCTTTCAACTGGCGCAAACCTTGCAAATTCATGGCAATTCGCTGTTTTTGGCGGTAAATCAGCAAACCATTTGGCAACCGTTACGGTTGGCGTTGCTGGATCTGGAACAGCAAGAGATGCCATCCGCGCTGGTCGGTTGGGTGTTGGAGAACGACAACGGACAACAAGAAGGGGCGTGCTTTTGGATAGTGTCGAAGGACGCAGAAGGTGCGCTCGAAAAGTTGAATAATCTGCCGAATATTGACAATACGCAAGAGATGGATTTTTTATCTATTGTATTAAATCCGACATTTGTTTAACACGAAACGCTTGGCTTGAACCAATTATTGAAAGTCCAAAACAGCACCGCATTGAAATGGCTTCAATGCGGTGCTGTTTTTGATGAACGAACGGTAAACCCGGTTGAAATTACGCATGGCTCGAGGTCAGCAAACCTAATTTCCGCGTCCTGCCGCCGATTTTATTTTTATCCCTGCCAACGCTTAAAAATCAACGAAGTATTCACGCCACCGAAGGCAAAGTTATTATTCATCACATAATCCGTGTCAATATGGCGTCCGTCGCCTTGGATGTAGTCCAGTTTACCGCAACGTTCGTCAATGTTATCCAGATTAATGGTCGGTGCAAACCAACCGTCACGCATCATTTCGATAGAAAACCAGGATTCCAATGCACCGCATGCTCCGAGCGTATGGCCTAAATAACTTTTTTGCGAACTTAACGGAATCTTGCCGAACACCGCTTCGGTAGCGAGGGTTTCCGCAATATCGCCTTGCTCCGTCGCCGTGCCATGTCCGTTCACATAACCAATTTTTTGCGGCGATAAATTCGCATCTTTTAACGCCAATTCCATGCAACGTTGCATAGTGTCCTTTTGCGGGCGAGTAACATGCGCGCCGTCACTGTTGGCACCATAGCCCACCACTTCCGCGATAATATTGGCATTGCGCGCGAGGGCATGTTCCAGTTCTTCCAACACGAAAATTCCGGCACCTTCGCCGATCACCAAACCATCACGATCTCTGTCGTAAGGACGCGGGGTTTGTTTTGGCTGATTGACATTACGACTTGCCGCATAAAGAGAATCAAACACATACACTTCCGACGGACAAAATTCCTCGGCACCACCGGCAAGCATCATCGGAATTAAGCCGTATTTAATCGATTCGTAAGCATAACCGATGCCTTGACTGCCGGAAGAACAGGCGCTGGAAGTAGGAATAATGCGCCCTGTTAAACCAAAGAAAATACCAATATTGGCGGCGGCGGTGTGTGGCATCATGCGCACATAGGTGTTGGCGTTAAAGCCGTCGGATTTACCGGTCATCAGTAGTTCGGCGGCATCTTTAATATCGTTGGTGGAACCGGTGGAAGAACCACAGGCAACGCCCATTCGACCATCTTTCAAATAAGCTGAAATTTCACCATTTTCATCCAATAAACCGGCATCGGCTAACGCGCGTTCAGCGGCTTCCACGGCAAATTGCGACACCCGCCCGAGGCTGCGTAATTGTTTACGATTCCAATGTGCCGGCGGCTGATAATCGAAAATTTCCGCGCCTAAACGGGCTTCCAGCTCAGGATAGCACGTCGCCCAATCTGCTTTGGTCTGCACGGCGTTTTGCTTACGTCGAAAAGCCGCTTGGATGTCCCGCCATTCTTTACCGAAGGCAGTCACTGCACCGATGCCGGTGATCACAACTCGTTTCATGTTAATTCGTCTCTTTGCTTATTTAACACAAACCGCCGTTTACGGCGATCACTTGGCGGGTAATATATGCGGCTTTTTCATCCATCAGAAAATTCACGGCGTGCGCCACTTCTTCCGGATCGCCCATACGCCCGGCGGGAATCATTTTCAGAATTTCATCAATAGGTACATTTTCATCCAGAATATCCGTGTCAATTAAGCCGGGTGCCACACAATTAACGGTGATTTTACGCTTCGCCAATTCCACCGCCAGCGCTTTCGCGGCGCCGATAATACCCGCTTTGGAGGCACTGTAATTGACTTGACCGCGATTGCCGATTAAGCCCGATACGGAGGTAATACACACAATGCGTCCCGCTTTGCGACGACGAATCATCGGCATCATAATCGGGTGTAACACATTATAAAAACCATCCAGATTGGTCCGCAGTACCTTGTCCCAATCCTCATCCGTTAACGCCGGAAAGGCGTTATCGCGGGTTAGACCGGCATTTAGCACCACACCGTAATACGCGCCGTTGGCTTCCACATCGGCAATCAGTTTTTCCGCCGCCTCGACGCGATTACTTACATCAAACTGCAACACGCGGGCATTTTGCCCTAGTTCGCGTACCGCCTGAGCCACCGCTTCCGCTTCTACCGCGCGGTTGCGACAATGCACCACAATATCAAATCCCGCTTGTGCCAAACGTAAGGCAATGGCTTTGCCGATACCTCGGCTGGAACCTGTAATTAAAATGGTTTGCTTCATCTTCTTTCTCAAATTTTCTAAAAAGTGCCGTCAAATTTACGCTTGTTCTTCGCTATGCCGAGGACGAAATACATTTAATGCACCGTCTAACAGCACGTTACCGCTTTCGGCTTCGACCAGTTCACAATCAAACACGCCGAATCCGGAAGCGTCTTCAATGGATAATTTCACGCGAATTCGTAATGCTGTGCCAACCGGAATAAACGGCTGATGTTGCGTTAAACGACGCGAACCAAGCCAATAACCCAAGCCAATTGGCTTGCCGGCCCGCACGCATTGATAACCCGCCCAGGCAGCAATGCCTTGCGCGAGAATTTCCGCGCCCATAAAGGTGGAAAGTTGCCCGTTACGGACCAATAAATTATCAGCGCGCAGATAAGTTTCGGCAATCAAATGTTCGCCATCAACTTCCGTGATCGCGTCTAACAACACCATTTCTCCACTATGCGGAATCAACGCGGCGGCTTCGGTTATTGGACAAGTTAAATCAATCATCGGCTTCTCCTAAAATCAGTACCGTATTATTGCCGCCAAAAGCAAAAGAACTGCTAGCGCCAATGCGGTGCTCGTACGGCCAGTAATCGTTTCGACTCGTTAAATGAATTTGCGCGGTAATCTCATCAGCTTGATTGTCCCAGCGTTGAGCAGGTAATTTGCCTGACGGATTGGTTTGCGGAGCAATTACCCCCCATAAAATCGCTGCCTCAATCGCTCCAGCCGCCCCCAAGGTGTGTCCGGTATAAGGTTTGGTCGTACTACAAGGCGTTTGCGAACCGAAAATATGTTTTACTGCGATGGCTTCCATTTGGTCGTTATGGAAAGTGCCGGTACCGTGCAAATTAATCCAGCCAATTTGGTCGGCGGTCAGTTTGGCTGATTTCAATGCAGTGCTAAAAGCCGAGATCGCACCTTCGCCCGCCGGATGCGGCGACGACATATGATAGGCATCGCTGCTGGTGCCGTACCCCAACAACGCAACAGAAGATTCATCCAAGGCTTCTCTGCTCATCACGAAAACAGCGGCGCCTTCGCCTAAATTAATGCCGTTGCGATTGGCGGAGAACGGGTTGGTTGGTTGCGTCGATAACACGGACAGCGAATGAAAACCGACCAACGTGAGTAAAGAAAGCGTATCTACACCGCCACAAATCACCGCGTCGCACAAATTTGCCTTCAATAACCGTGCGGCGCTGATTAAGGCTTTAGCACCCGAAGTGCAAGCAGTGGAAATGCCGTAGCAAATGCCCGATAAACCGTATTGATACGCGATGAAATCCGCAGCGGCGGAAAAGTATTGTTGTTGCTGATTAAACGGAACGCCCGACCAATCATTGTGTCGTGCGGCATATTGAAATACCGGCAAGTTTTCATCCACCCCGGTAGTGGAAGTGCCAATCACCACTGCCACCCGTTGTTTACCGAAGCGTCGAATCGCCCGTTCAATGCGGTCCTCAATTTGCACCAGACTATGCCATAACAATTGGTTATTGCGGCTTCGGTGCGCTCTCGGCAAATCGTCGGGGAACGGGCGCAACGACAACGCCACTTCACCGACCATCGCGGATTTATCTTTTAAACCGCTTTCTCGGAAGAGTTTATCCGACGCATAAAGAGGTGATTCAACTTCATTTAGCAACGCCTTGATGTGATGCTCAAGACCTTCGCCTAAACTGCTAACAATGGCGGGTTTAGTTAAAAATAATTGCACGTAATCCTCTAATTCAATCTCTCGATATGCCATTCGCTGCCATCTGCTAAGACAATTTCCCATTGTTCGGTAAGCGCGCGAGTCGTCCACAGCCACTCGCCTCGGCGGCGATAAATTTTATTTTGCGATGTCTGTTGAACCTCAATAAGATCGGCACGAAGCGGTGGCGAAAATTCATAGGCAAGCGCCAAAAAGAGCCATTGAGCCTGGCTATTCGGCATAACGAAACCGTCATTTTGCCAACCTTGCGGAGTAAGCAACAATCGAGCCAGCGGCGAACCTAAAGGCTCGGTTTGCACCCAACGCCATTGATTCGGCATAAATTGCACGGTCAACAAGCTGGTTTGATAAAGGGTTTGATTCTGCCACCACTCCACTTTGAAGGTCTCGCTTGCCACTTGTTGTTGTGGCAATTGCGTGATCGTTGGGAAACTCGTACATGCGCTTAAACAAAGCGCTAGCGCCGACAGCAAAAATAATTTTTTCATCGTTTCTCCGAGAAAAAAATGCAGTGAATTCTAGCGATTAGCCTTATCTAGATCAACGGATAAATTTTGCGCTGCACAACATGCTTAGTAGCACGCCTAAAGTTACCGTTAAGCCGAATCCGGCCACTGCCGGCGTCGAACTCATACCCAGTAATGCAAAGGAAATCAGCGTGGTGGTCGCCGCTAAAAACAGTGTAAATTGTTTTTCGAAACGCGCTGCCCGTACCGTTTGCATATACACCGCATAGTCGATACCGATAGCGGAAACCAACAATAAGCCGAACATCGAAAACAAGCCGATTGGTAAACCAATCCAACCGCACAGCGCAACCGTCAGCACAATCGCGACACAAGGTACGAGCAATAAACGCAAAGTCGTTTTGCCGTTAAACCATTTACGCAACAGCAATGCCGCCAATACAAAAGACAGTACTTTTAACCACGCCGCTTGATTACGAGTCATTTGGAAACCGTGGTTGAGTGACGCGCGTTTATCAAGCCAGAAAATATCTTGCTGATTTGCCAATTTTGCCATTTCCGCGCCGTCTGCCTCTTTTACTTTGACCAAGCCGGCAACCTGCGTTTCGTTCAACCGACCTAAATAATAAGGCCGCCAAGCCTGCCCCAATGTTGTGGATAATGCTGCTTGCAAACTAAGCGGCGGTTGTTCTGCCAACATACGTAAACTCTCTACGACGGCATGTTGCGGAATGCCCAATTCGGTTAACGGTGCATAATCCGCCGGCCGAATCGTCGCCGAAATTTGGCGGGCAAGCGTTTGTTGCCGTTGTGGAGCGACAAACCATTCACTTAACGCTTGAATATTCACGCCTCGCGCGGTCAAATCCGCCGCCAATGCGGTGCTCTTTTCCAATAACTCGTCATCATTTTCGGCACAAATTAAAAACGCTTGCGCGCCCCAGTCAAAGCCTGTCAGTTGGCCAATTTGGCGCATTTCCTCCAACATCGTTTTCGGCATAGAAACCCACGAGCGAATATCATCCTGCCATTGTGAACGATAAATCCCGACTGCCGTAAAACAAAGCAATAAAACGGCAAACCCGCGATTACCTTGAAACGCCGCAAATTTTTCAAATATTGCGCGCACCTTGTTGTAACCTTTGCGATCTACCAACCGATTCGCGACTTGATAAGAGCCGATTAAAAACGGCAGAAGAAGTTGTGTAGTCCACACGGCGGCGATTAATGCTACTGCAGAAAATAGCGCCGTTTGTTTTAACACCGGTAAGTCGGTAAATGCCAGTAAACCATAACCGAGCAATGTCACCAATAAACTCATGGTAAAAGTAAAACGCAATTTTGCCATGGCGGGGCGTGCTTGCCAGTTCGCTCTAAATAACGAGCCGGCGAACCAATGCAACGGAAAGTCAATCAACACCCCGACCAAACTGGTACCAACTACAATCGTCAGAATATGAATATGCCGAAATACCAATAATGTAGCGGCGATGCCCGCTGCCATTCCGACGACGATCGGCAAAAACAACCACAAAATCCGCCAAGTACGAAAAACGCTCCACAAGAGCAATAGCGTCAAACTAATGCCCGACAGGCTCATTAATGTGCTTTCGCGCTCTGCTTTTTGTTTGGCGTCAGCGGCAAATAATGCATTGCCGGCCACAAGAAAGTGCGCTTCTCGGGCTTCCAATTGGCGACGATTTTGCGCCAACAATGTAGTTAATTTAGCCGCGGGATTAAGCCAAGTTTGCGCATTTAATTCGCCGCGCAACAGAACCCAAGTGAGCCCGTCTTGTGTTACCGACAACATCCCGTTTGTCGCATTCCATTGAAGCCGCCCGATTTGTGCACGGTTTATTGCAAAGCGCCCGAAGCCCAACCAATCTTGTTCCAAAGGCAATAAATTGGTCTGTTCAAAAGGGTTGGCTAATTGCTGTGCATAGTGTTGAAAATACTCGGCGGGACGTCGCAACAATTGTTCTTGAATGTGTTCGGGCAAAGTCGCCCAAGCCAATTGCTGAATCTCTTGACGAAGCTGATTTAAATCAGGCTGAATGTGTGCATTTACTTGTGCAAAATCACCGCTTGTTTGCCAAACTTGCGCTGTTTCTTCTGCCAACGTAAAAGCTTGTTCAGGGTCAGTATGACCGACTAATGCGATCAGTTGGCGATTTAATTGCTGTTCTTGCCGTTTGTCTGCCTCAATGAGCACCGCATTGACGCCTTGCCGGGAAGGCAATAACGTGCGTAAGTCCGTTTGCAACCATTCGCCTTGGTGCAAAAAACCAGCTAACAGCGCAACGGTGAATACCAGAAAGAGGACGTAACCCCAAGTTTGATAAGCGGGGAAAAACGCGATCGTTTTTTTCATGGTGTTTTAGTCAGCCGATTCAAGAGCGGATTGTGCAAACGCCGACAGCGGCTGATTTAGTCGAATCTGCTGAAAATCAATTTGTGTGCGGTCACCTTGCACTTCATTGAGCTGTAGGCGTTTGGCGGTTTGGTCGCCTTCAATTTCGATAGAGGTGAAAATTTGCTTCATCAATAAACTGTTCGGTGTGAGCATCAATTTCCAATTTTGTGCATTGCCCGATAATTTCATGTCAAATTGAGATTTCAACCCATCGATATTGCCGGACAACAACCCCAAGAATAAACCAATTTGCTCGCTTTGCCCCGGTTTTTGATTGCCCGTCCATTGCTTGCCATTCCATTGCGTGATGCCATCCGGTTTAACACGCAGTTGGTTGGCAAAGGGTTTTTCTAATTGCCAGAGCAGGCCTTTTTTCGCCACTAAGGTAAATTGTCCTTGCAGAGTAATCGGAGCGGCAAGAGATTTTAAGAAACGCTGTTGTACGAACCGACCTTGCACGTTTTGCGGTTGTTGCAGTTGTTGTACCAACTCGGCTTCGGAGAACGCCCAAGTAAAAGCGCTGAACAGAAAACCGCCAATCATCAATAAAATACGCATTGTTTTTCCTTAATCTTCTTTGCTAAAACTCGCATGGTTTTCGATCGCTTGCCGCCAACAAGGCGGTGTTTGCCATTGCGTTTCGCGCGTGGCAATGCTGACTGCAACCTGCGTCGTACTGGCCGAGGTAAGTTTTTGACCGCTTTCGGCATCAAAAATCAGATAATCAATGCGCAAACAGCTTTCATATTCGACCACTGCAAGATCAATACGAATACGTTGACGAAACAAGGCGGGTTGTACGTATTTGATATTAAGCTGTACGATCGGCCAGCCAAAACCTTGTTTTTTCATTACGTCGTAGGTGTAACCAATTTCTTCAAGAAATGCGCAACGCGCCATTTCAAGGTATTTGACATAATGGCCGTGCCACATAATGTCCATGGAGTCTACGTCAAAAAATTGAATTTTATGAACGGAACTGTGACGACAATAAGCATGTTTTTTCATTCTTGATCATTCCAGAAGTTATAAAAATTAAACCAAAGTAGCGGATTTTCCGCGCATTCTTGCGCAAGAATATCGGCATATTGTTGCATCACGGTTAGAATCGCTTGCTCGCGTTGGGCACCGCGTCCTTCAATACAAGGCACAAAACGGCGCAATTTCATTCGGTAACGGCCGTGTTCTTTTAAACAAAATAGCGTATTGATCGGTGCTTTGAGAATACTTGCCAGCAACCAGGCACCTTGTGGAAATTCCGCCACATCGCCTAAAAAATTCACCAATGCGGTTTTATCACCGCGTAACGGGACACGATCGACGGCAATGGCAATCCATTCGCCTTGTTCCAAACGTTGCGAGAGAGTGAGCATTTTTTGCGCGTCCAAGTCTTCCACTTGCATTAATGACAACGTATTCGCCCCCGCTGCCGTCAGCGCTTGATTAAACGCTTCAGCATTACGACTATGCACCAACACATTCAATTTAAAAGCCTGATGCGGCCCGTTATCGAGCAAGGCACGGCAAATTTCGATATTGCCAAAATGCGAACAAACTAAAATTTGTCCACGACCGTCGCGATCCATATCAGCAAATAAATTATCTTTATCGTCAATGGTGAGATCATCGTAATGAATTTTATGTTGCCACACGGCAAAGTTATCGCAAACCATTTCGCCGAATCGTAAAAATTGACGAAAGACGGAAGCGTGCGGAAGTTTTAGTGTTGGATAATAGCGTCGTAAACGGGTTTGATAGGCGCGAATATTGCGTCGCGCTTTTGCGCTCGTGAGGTAAAAATAACTCACCACGATGACGCTTATCGGTTTAATTAACCAAAGCGGGCTGTATTTCACAATGAGCCGTGTGAGCTCTAAAAAAAAGGCGTTGCCGCGTTCCGCTTGCTTTGCCCAATGGGTCGATTTCATTACATTTTTCCCATGAGAAAACGTTTTAACATAGCGAAAAATAAACGCGCGTGCATTTTGCTAATCAACCAATTATCGGCCAAGCTGCGAAAGTGCGACACGCCGTCTTGCGCATAACGGATTCGGGTGTCGAGCCAAATAAATTCAATGCGGTGCCAGTGGGCTTTCACGAGAATTTCGATATCGAAATCCATTCGATCGCCCAAAAATTCCCGTCGAATTAACGGGGCGATTGTAGCTAGCGGATAAATCCGAAAACCACACATCCCGTCTTTAATATCAAATGAATGAGTGTGCACGGCATTCCAAAAGTCGGTGATTTTACGCCCGTATAAACGCGCTTTCGGGGCATCGTCACCATAAATCGGACGACCACAAATTAACGCGGACGGATTTTCTTGAGATTTCGCCAGCATTGCGGGGCAGTCGGCCAAGTTATGCTGCCCGTCTGCGTCCACTTGCAAAGCATGCGTAAACCCTTGTTCTGCCGCCAATAACAACCCCGCTTTCATCGCCCCGCCTTTCCCTTGATTTGGTGTACGGTAATAAATTTTTACACCTTCTTGCGCAAAAGTCTGAAGCACTTGGCGGTGTAATTCGGTTGAACCGTCATCAATCACTAACACGGGCAATCCAATGCGGTGCAGTTCGGCGAGCACGGCGCCGAGGGTTGCAGAATGATTGTAATGAGGAATAACGGCAACCGGGTTAAACATAAAATGATTCATCTTTTTGATTCAAAAATATTTGCTCGAAATCCGCGCGGCTGATTTTTGATTGACTATTACGCGGCAAGGCGCGGGTAAAGCGCCAATAACGCGGTAAAGCGGAATGTTCTTGGCTTTCGCTTAAATCGCGGCGTAGTCGTTGCACTATCGCTTGACGGCCTATGCGACGATATGCGCTTATGCCTTCCTCGCTCAAGGCTAGCCATGCAGCCGGTCGGGGATACTTAGGGTGTTGCGCGACATAAGCGTCGAGCACCCAAGGATGTTTCAATATATCTTGTTCAATTTTTACCAGCGAAATGCGCTTGTCGCCGAATTTCACAATTCGGTCGATTCGTCCCAATAAATGAAATTGCGCTCCTGAAATTTCTACCGCATCGGCAGTTTGTTCCCGCTGCTCTAGCCAAGGCGATTCCACCCATAATGCGCCTTGCTCATTTACGCCTAAACGCGTCACCGGCGTCGGTGTCCATAAACCGGGCTGCTCGCGAAAAGCAATCACGCCGGTTTCCGTACTGCCGTAACCTTCAATGATTTTTGTATTTAATTGCGCACGCATTGCTTTTGCCGTGGTCTCGGGTAACATGCCGCCGGAAGACAAAATAGCGACGATTTGACATCGATGTAACGCGGGATCGGATAAATTCAAGTGAGTTAACAAGGCCGGACTGCTAATCCAAATACTACGCGGAACAGATAAACTTTCCGCAATAAGGTACTCGGGGTAAGGCAGTTGTTTACGGGCAATTGACCAACCCATCGTCAACGGCAACATCACTCGATAGGATAAGCCGTAATGGTGTTGCGTCGATACGCTGGAAACGACATGGATATTATTATCGGACGGAATAGCTAACGAACGACTAATAGCATCGGATTCTTGCCACATTTTTTCCGCCGTTTTTTTCATGATTTTCGGCTGTCCGCTGCTACCGGACGTTTTCAACCAAATTTCAGTTTGACTGGTTTTGTCGATGCGTAACTCAGAATTCGCTACAGTTTGTGTGATGCCGTAGGTTTCAAAAAGAGCATCGTCAAATAAAAAATCGGCATTTTCTTTAACCCATCGGCGATTTTCTTCCAGTAAATTCGGCGGCAATAAAATTTTGACATCAGCCTCAAAACAAGCAAGCATCGCACAGGCAAAATACGCCGCATCATCAAACCAAAAGGCAACCGTTTGGATATGTGCTTGGCGCAATTGTTGACTGATCTGTCGACAACGATGCGCGAAGTCTTGCCACGTCCACTGCGGATTGCGTGCGATTAATGACGTCGCTTGAAATGGAAGATTCATAGCTTATTTCCGTTGTTGTACTTGTCGGCGAACCAGCCATTCCACCGACATAACTGATGCCATCAATAGATAAGACCAAACACCGGTGTACCAGGCCCAATCATCATAACGACCGAATAAAATTAAACCGGTGGAAACGATAATATTAAAAATAAAAACGCCGCACCAAACTTCGGTCACCCGACGCGTGTAAAAGACAGCACGATTTGATAATTGTGGTTCTTGTAAACGAGCGAGTCGTTCGACAAAGGATTGTTTGGTAAACAAGCTGCCGCCGAAGAGACTCAGCATTAAGGCGTTCATCAACACCGGATACCAATACATCGCATCTGTTTGTTTATACCAACCGACTAGCGTGAGCATTATCGCCATTAGACAAGAAAAATAGCGTTTTGAGGCTTGTTGATGGAAGGCTTTTAGCGCCCATAATATCGCCAGCACATAAGGCAGTTGCACTAACTGTTGTTGTTCACCGAGCAGATAACCGAGCGGATATGCAATGGTGGCCAGCATCAGCACCGCATTGAGCAGAATCGTCACCTAGCGCTCCATCAGTGCAAAACCGCTACAACAAACTTCACGCTCGGTGAGCAATTGAAACTTTATCCGTTGTTTAACCGTATCCCATTGCAATTGAATTTGGAATCGATCCGCCGGTCGCAGGAATTTTTGGAATTTTAGTTGTTCAAAACGTGCAATCGTCGGAGCAAAACCCAAAAATTCGCTAATCCGATCGGTAATCCATTGTAATTCCACCACCCCCGGCACTAACGGGAAATCCGCAAAATGGTCGGTTAAAAATACTAAATCCAACGGCACTTTACCTTCAATGCGGTGGCCATTTTCGGTTTGCTCGGTATTTAACCAAATGGCATCAGTTTGAGTGGTCACGCAAATACGCTCAAATTCCGCTTTGTTGATTTTCGACTGGCTGTTGCGCGGTAATTTATCGGTAAAACGCCAAAAACGCGGCACGGCGGCCTTTTCTTGGGTTTGTTCTAATGCCTGTTTGAGTTGATGAATTAACGCGCGACGTCCTTTTTCACGAAATTGCTCAATACCTTGCGCGGTTAAACCGACCCAAGCCACCAAGCGCGATTTTTGCGGGTGCTGCGCGATATAACAATCCTCTACCCAAAGGTGTTGCATTAAAGCTTGTTCGACGCCAACTAAAGCAATGCGTTTGTCGGCAATTTTTACAATGCGATCCGCGCGCCCCAAAAGGCGGAAACCCTTTGCTTCAAACTCCACCACGTCGGCGGTTTGTTCGCGTCGAGCCAACCAATCGGCTTCAATCCAAAGGGCACCTTGCGCATCACTGCCTAATCGGCTATTCGGCAAAATTCGCCATAAGCCGCTATCTTGACGTATTGCAATCGGACCCGTTTCCGTACTGCCGTAAATTTCCACCAACGGATGCTGAACACGGCTGCGAATTTCGTCAGAAAGCGTCGCAGGCAAAGCGCCGCCGGAAGAAATAATGCCTTCAATACGACTTGAAATCGGCATCTTTTGCCAATCAATGCTGGACAACATCGCCGGACTGCTGACTATTATCGCGCGATGAACCTGTTCCGCTTCGCGCATAATACATTCCGGATAAAATTGTTGAATGCGGCCGATTTGCCAACCTTTCACCAACGACATCATAATATGCACGGTTAGCCCGTATACGTGTTGTATGCTAACGGTACTGATAGTGTGAATATCATTGCTGTCGTTAAAAGGCAGCGCTTCTGCCAAGGCACAAGCACCCAGCCATAATTGACGGGCGGTTTTGACGATGGTTTTGGCTTCGCCGGTGCTGCCCGAGGTTTTCAACCAGATTTCAGTTTGATTATGCACATCAAAGAGCGGTTGATTTTGCCAATCTTTTTGCCATTCAATCTGCAAACCGAATTCGCTAAATAATACGCTATTCGGCTGATGAAAATCGGTACGATCGGTAATCCATAGATCCGCATTCTCATTCGCCCAAGCTAAACTCTCCGGCGTGTCATTTGCCGGAAATAACGTGCGAACACCGACGAACCACGCGCCTAATAAGACGCAGGCGAGCTGTGCGCCGTCTTCCATCCACAAGGAAATCGACTGAACTTTACGTTGTGTTAATTCGGCAGCGATTTGTTTGGCACGATATTCAAAATCGCGAAACGCCCAAGCGGGCGATTGGGCGATAAAATGATGTTCTAAGTAAGGTAACATTATACGGTCGGGCGGTTTTGGCTAATTTTCAATACCGCTTGCACTACATCATCCACGGTACGTACATTACGAAAATCTTCCGCTTGCAGTTTATGTCCGGTTTTGCGTTTAATGTAATCAATTAAATCAATTGCATCGATACTGTCAATTTCCAGCTCTTCATAAAGATTGGTTTCCGGCTTAATGCGCTCCGATTCAATTTCAAATAACGTATGCAACGCATCGGCCAATAAATCGCGAATTTCTTGTTCAGTCATCTTACGCCTCGCCTTTTTGAGAACGAATGAAATCCGCTAAAGTGTTCACACTTTCAAAATAATGGCGGACTTGTTGCTGTTCGCCGTCTAATTGCAAACCGAAGGTTTTTTGCACAGCAAGACCTAACTCCAACGCATCCACCGAATCTAAACCCAAGCCATCGGCAGCAAATAGCGGCATGTCATTTTCGATATCCGCCGGGCTAATATCTTCCAATGCCAAGCTCTCAATAATGAGTTGTTTTAATTGTTGTTCAAGTTGCATGGTTAGTTATCCTTTTGTAAGGTCTGAGAATTAAAATAATCTTCTAAATATTTTGTTAGACGGCGGGAAGCCATCGGAATGGATTGTTTTTGCAGCCATTCTTGCGGATTGATATCTTCTCCGACAATCAATTCATAATGAATTTTTTGATTGGGAATTTTATACCAAGGATCACCTTTTTTCAGGCTTAATGGATGCATTTTTATCACTACCGGCGTAATCACTTGTGCGCTGCGTAAACCAATAGAAATCGCCCCCCGATTTAATTTCACGACACTATCCCAACCGGTTCGAGTGCCTTCAGGAAAAAGCAATAAGGCTTGGCGTTGCAGCACCGCATCGGTTTGTTCCAACAGTTCTAAAGATTCGCTATTGGGTAAAAAACCGCAAGCTAAAATTTGATTACGCATAGTCGGATTTTTTAATAAATCCTTTTTCACGATACAGTTAAGACTCGGCGTTCGGCTTAAAATCAGCACCACATCAATTAACGAAGGATGATTGGCCACCACTAATTGGCCCGCTCTACCGAGTCGTTCAAAGCCCTGATACGACACCTGCAACACACCGGTCCAAGAAAGATAGCGCACAAAGAAAAACCAAATTTTACCGACCCAACGACGCACTTTTAGCTGTGTAGCATAGCTTGCGTTTTTAGTTTTTTGAGCATAAGGAAGTAAAACGAACTGTAATAACACACCAACAATCGCCCACAAGAAAAATGCCAACGCGGTTGCCAGGAAACGACCAATTCGGTTTAGTTTCGGTGCCATTGCCAAGTACTTCCATTTGCATTTTTCACATTAAAATCAACCGCTTGCAAATACTGTTGTCTCACCCACTCCAAAGCGCTGTCCGGAGTATATTCGCCTTGTCCGTTTTCGTTTAAGGTCAAAGTAAATTGCTCGCCTTTTTCAACCACAAGAGCAAGAGCATAGCCCCAAGGAGAACGATGCACCGGAACAGCGTTATACATTGAGGATAACGGTGTTTCGGCGATAATGACCAACACCTGCTCAACGCCTTCATTAAGCTGTAAATAGGCTTCCAATAAGGCAATTTCTAAATTACCGCCATTCGCCATTAACGACGTGGTTTCCGATTTCACTTGGCGTAATTCCGACCATTGGCCGACCAACGCATTGTGCACGGAAAGACTAAAAGAGGTGGGAGAAACATCGCCTTCCCTCAAAAGCGAATGCCAAAGGGCAAAATTGCGCTCCATTTCACTGTTTGCCGATGCATAAACCACCGGAATATCCGGATTTTCGGTTACTAAATCCCAAGCTGCTTCAAAAAACAAACGCGCCGAATGACTCAAACGGCGACGTTTTAATGCCGGTAAAAAAGCTAATTTCGGCGTGAAATCTTCGAAGTTTTCCCGATTGGCCAGCCAATGAGTATTACCTTTAAGCCAATCCGCTTCGCTTAATGATTTATCGCAAACAATTTTCCATTGTTTAATGAAAAAGGAAAACTGGCAAATCGGCATAATTAGTAGTTTTTAAATAATTGATTAACCATTAAGTCGGTTTGCCCCTGCAAACCGGTTTGTTTTGCACGCTCTTTTTCATCTCCTCGGCGTTTATAGCCAACAACGCCCACTTCCGATTTAGTCTTCGCATTAATTACGCTGAATTTGGCTCTTGCAATGAGTTGGCGATTTCCTTTTGCATTGGCGATGAGGATATATTCACAATCTTTACCCTCATTTTTCATTGCTTCCGAGCTGATTCTTTTATTTGCCAAACTGGTTTTTAATGCTTCCACAAAATTGTCCGGAGCCGAACGGGTACTTGCTTTAATACAAAGATGGCGAATGTTTAATGCACGCTCAACGCTTTTTAAATTGTCCTCATCCACACCGGACGAACAGCCGGCCAGAACGCTTAACGCCAAACTGGATAAAAGTAATTTTTTCACTCTGTTTTCCTTAAGTTACTTAGCAATTAAAATAGCCCGGATTCTACACTAATTTAAATTTACAGGGAACCGCTAAATACCGCTCTTCGCTTTGCATAAATCTGATATACTCGCAAAGACTTTTTTGATTATTCCCGGAGGAAAAAATGAAACTTATCAGTAAACTCGGCATTATTTTGGCCGCCACTTCAATCGTAGCTTGCGCGCCAAGAGACACCGTACACTATTATTCCATTTCCGATGCGCTTAATTCTTCCGAAGCGAAAACGGCGCTTAATCCAAAAGTACAACTTTATTTCGGTAAAGCCGCGCCGGGGAAAGTCGTCGTACCGAATGCGGTGACTAACAAAAAAACCAATGCAGCGAATAAAACCGATGAAGCCTCTTGCCAATGGGCGTTTATCTCCGCGGTTAAACAATTACAAGAACGGGCAGAAAAAGAAGGCGCGACGAAAGTCGGCAATATTGTGAGTTTCTATAAAAAACGTGCTTATCAAAGTACTTCGCAGTACGAATGCCATGCAGGCAATTTAATGAGCGGTGTGGCATTAAAAGGTCAAATCGTGAAATAACCCAAAGCCGGCTGAAAAGCCGGTTTTGTTTATCTTAAAATAGCACCGCATTGGAACCGGCTCCAATGCGGTGCTATTTGGTAAGGTCAATTTTCAGTCTCGCGTAAATGGCGTTTCGGCATCTTTTAAATCATCGATTCTAAGGCCCAAAGTTCTCGCACGCTTTCGCGTCGGCGAATCAAGTACGCTTGCTCGCCGTCCACCAGCACTTCGGCGGTACGCGGGCGGGAATTGTAGTTTGATGACATACTGGCGCCGTACGCGCCGGCTGAGCGTTGTGCGATAAAATCGCCTTCGGCGATCGCCAATTCGCGCTGTTTTCCGAGGAAATCCGAGGTCTCGCACACCGGCCCCACCACGTCGTAAACCGCTTTCTCACGCACTAAAGTCCGATCGACTTCAATGATGTTCATGTAAGCTTCATACAACGCGGGACGAATCATATCGTTCATGCCGGTATCGGTGATGGCAAAATTGCGGTTTTCGTTGCTTTTCAAATATTGCACTTTCGCCACCAAAATTCCGGCGTTAGCGGAAATCGCACGCCCCGGTTCAAGAATGATTTCAAGTTCTTGATAATTTTTGAGTTTTTCCAATAACGCCTTGGCATAATCGCTCGGATGCGGTGCTATTTCGGCATGGTAAGTCACGCCCAAGCCGCCGCCTAAATCCAAGTGTTGCAGTTTGATGCCGTCTTGTTTTAATTGTTCCATCAACAAAACAAGGCGATCCGTAGCATCTAAGAACGGTTGCAACTCAGTGAGTTGCGAGCCGATGTGGCAATCCATCCCGGTAATTTTCACATTCGGCAAAGTCGCGGCGAATTGATACGCGGCGCGGGCCTCGTCCGCACTTATGCCGAATTTATTTTCCTTCAAACCGGTAGAAATATAAGGATGCGTATGCGCGTCCACATCCGGATTGACGCGCAGGGAAATCGGTGCAATTTTGCCCATTTCGCCGGCAATTAGATTGATGTGTTTGAGTTCAGACAAGGATTCTACGTTAAAACAACGAATACCCACCTCCAATCCGCGCATAATTTCTTCGCGCGATTTCGCCACGCCGGAAAATACCACTTTCGACGGATCGCCACCGACCGCCAATACACGTTCCAATTCGCCTTGCGACACAATATCAAAGCCCGAGCCGAGCTTAGCCATTACGCTCAATACGCCAATATTCGAGCAGGATTTCACCGCAAAGCAAATCAAATGCGGATGCTCGCCCAATGCGCTGTCGAACGCGTGCCAGTGGCGTTCCAACGTGGCGCGGGAATAAACGTAAAGCGGTGTGCCGAATTGTTCGGCGAGTTGTTGAACCGGGAGATTCTCGGCGTAAAGTCGGTCGTTTTTATATTGGAAGAAATCCATCTTGTGTTCCTTGTCGCAACCATGTTGACTTGCTTTCAGGACGAATACCTTCGCCCCGACAATTTATTTTACTTGCTGTTGTGCCGGCTCTTTTTCCGGAAAATACAACGGCCCTTTTACGCCGCAACCGGAAACCAGCGCGCAAACCGCGCTTAATAAGAAAACAGATAGTAACTTTTTCATTTTTTCTCGCTTGCTCATTGGTAAATCCGCCTTTCACAAGGGTGCGAAAGGCTTTATAATCTGCCGCATTCTATCAGATTTAAGCGGGAAAATTTTATGAATATCGCAGAATTTCACCAAAATATCGAACAAGTTTGGCAAAAAATCGAAGAAGATTTAGAGGAGCAAGGCGTCGATGCAGATTGCGAAACCCAAGGTTCTGTGTTCACCATTACATTCGACAACCGCACTCAAATCGTGCTCAACAAACAAGAGCCACTGCTTGAACTCTGGCTTGCTGGCAAACTCGGCGGTTTTCATTTTGCCTTTAAAAATGGCGATTGGCTCACCAATGACGGTAAACGCTTTTGGAACGTTCTGACGGAAACTTGTGCCGCCCACGGTGAGACCGTGCATTTTTAATATGACCGATTGTTCTTCGTCATCAACGCACTGCCCAAATAGCACCGCATTGGAGGTGCTCCATTCGGCCTTCGGTTATCAATCTTTCCGCAAAGGGCAAGAGGAAGCGATTAACGCCGCGCTAAACGGGCAAGATGCGCTGGTGGTGATGGCGACAGGTAACGGTAAATCGCTCTGTTATCAAATTCCCGCCCTTTGTTTCGACGGACTGACGTTAGTCATTTCACCGCTGATTTCATTGATGAAAGATCAGGTGGATCAGTTGCAAGCCAACGGTATCGAGGCCGATTTTCTCAATTCCAGCCAAACCCTGCAACAGCAGCAACAGGTGCAAAATAAGCTAATTTCCGGCCAACTAAAATTGCTTTACGTGTCGCCGGAAAAAGTGATGACGAACGGCTTTTTTCAGCTGATTTCTTACACTAAAGTAAGTTTTATCGCCATTGACGAAGCACATTGCATTTCTCAATGGGGACACGATTTTCGCCCGGAATATACCCAACTCGGCGGGCTAAAATCGAGCTTTCCCGATGCGCCGATCATGGCGCTCACAGCAACCGCCGATTACACCACGCGACAAGATATTCTCACTCACTTAAAGCTGCAAAATCCGCTCCAATACATCGGCAGCTTTGATCGCCCTAACATTCGTTACACGTTGGAAGAAAAATTCAAGCCAATGGAACAATTAACGCGTTTCGTGCTGGCGCAAAAAGGCAAAAGCGGCATCATATATTGCAACAGCCGTAGCAAAGTAGAACGTATTGCGGAAAGCTTGCGTAGCAAAGGCGTGCCTGCCGCAGCTTATCACGCGGGCATGGAAACGGCGCAACGCGAACGCGTACAGCAGGATTTTCAGCGTGATAACGTACAAGTGGTGGTAGCAACCATTGCGTTCGGCATGGGCATTAATAAATCCAACGTGCGTTTTGTGGCACATTTCGATTTGCCGCGCAGCATTGAATCCTACTATCAGGAAACCGGCCGCGCGGGGCGTGACGATTTGCCTGCTGAAGCGGTGCTGTTTTATGAGCCGGCGGATTATGCCTGGTTACAAAAAATGCTGTTGGAAAAACCGGAAACACCACAACGTCAAATTGAGCAACACAAACTGGAAGCCATCGGTGAATTCGCCGAAAGTCAAACTTGTCGCCGTTTGGTGTTGTTAAATTATTTCGGCGAATATCGTCAAACCCCTTGCAATAACTGCGATATTTGCCTCGATCCGCCGAAAAAATACGATGGCTTGATGGATGCACAAAAAGTGATGTCAACCATTTATCGCGTGGGACAATGTTTCGGTGCGCAATATATCATCGGCGTGTTGCGCGGGATGCATAATCAGAAAATTATCGAACGCGGCCATGACAAACTCAGCGTGTACGGCATAGGCAAAGATAAAAGCAAAGAACATTGGCAATCGGTGATTCGTCAATTGATTCACTTAGGCTTTGTACAACAAGTTATCGGTGAATTTAACGCCACGTTGCGACTTACCGAAAGCGCGAAGCCTATCTTAAAAGGCGAAGTCCCATTGGAATTGGCAATGCCGCGTATTTCTGCGATCACCAAAATCACCCACAGTCCGCAACGCAATGCGGTGCCAAATTACGACAAGGATTTATTCGCCCGTCTGCGCTTTCTGCGTAAACAAATCGCCGACAAAGAAAATATTCCGCCTTACATCGTGTTCAACGACGCGACCTTACAAGAAATGGCGCAATATATGCCGACCTCTAAAACTGAAATGTTGCAAATTAATGGCGTGGGCGCAATAAAGCTGGAGCGTTTCGCCCAACCGTTTATGGCATTAATTAATGAACATAAAATGCTTTTAATGAAAGCTCAGAACGAATAAAAAATCCCCTTTCGGGGATTTTTTCTTAAGCGTCAGTTTTTTTTGTCTTCTTTGTGCTTGCTTTTGCTGTTGCACTGGCCTTCGGCTTTACTTCGGCTTTAACGGCGGTTTTCGCTGTTGTCGCTTTCTTCGTGGCCGCTTTCTTCGCAGGCTCTTCTACGACTACCGTTTCTTTTTTTGTCGTTTCTTTTTTTGCCGTTTCTTTTTTGGCCGTTGCCTTTTTAGCGGTTTCAGCTTTCTTCACGGTCTCCGCTTTCTTCACGGTTTTTGGTTTCTCTACAGTTTCTTTTTTCTCTGCAGTTTCTTTTTTCTCCGTGGTTTTCTTCGTCGTGGTTTTCTTCACCGCCGTTTTTTTCGTTGCCGCTTTTTTCTTCGGTTTTTCGGTCAAATGTGCCGTTTTCCATTCATTGAGTTTTTCCAACAAAACTTTACCCATCGGGCTTGGATCACCGGTGAATAAGGTTTGCAAGCCGTTATTTTCAATGATATGGCGACGTAACGCTAAACGCTCTGCGTGGTTTTCCGCTAAACGAATTGCGCATTCCACGTATTCATCCGCATTTTGCGCAATCAACCATTCCGGTAAACCGAGACGTTTAAATAATCCTTCATCGATATGTTCGTGTACTTCCGGCCCGGTTTTACACACACCGACTAAACCAAGCGTCACCATGTCAATAATACCGTTGGTGTTACCGAACGGGAACGGATTCACCATCATATCGCAGCCTTGTAATACGCCGAGATATTCATTGTAAGGAAGGTGGGAGTGTGCAGTGGCATCATCACCTAAATAATTTTTAATGAAGCGTTCTACATAAGGATGAGTCAGACCGATGGATTGTCCCAACGCAAAATGGAAATGGACTTTTACTTTTGCGCGATCGCGAATTGCTTTCAATGATTCCATGAAATAAGGGTTGAGTTTCATGGTAGTCGAGGCGATACCAATATTCACCACTTCCGGATTTTCGCGTAATTTGTATTCCACATGTTGTGGCGCTAAGGCGGAAGGCACGTAAGGCAAGGCATCTTTTGGTAGGCGCAATAAAGTTTCGCTGAAACAGGCTTCGGAACCGACGTAATCGTCTTCCACAATCACGTATTCGATAAAATCGGAGTGAGTTGTCGCCGGGTGCCCCAATGCGACCACTTGAATTGGCGCAAGACGGGTATTACTAGCAAAAATAGGTAATAAATCCATCCCGATACTCGGCATATAAAATACCGCTGCCTTATTTTCTTCGCAAATCCCACGAATAAAATTCAAGCGCTCAAAAATATTCTCGCCTTTTAGTTCTCTAAACTCGTCAAAAACCTCGCGGCCAGCTTGATCCACCGCGTCGTTGCCAATTCCGATTAAATGAAAACGTTCACGTGCCGCAATCATCGATGTAGAGTGGGTACGATAAATAGAGTGGGAAGAATGGAAATGTTCAAGTAAAACAACCATGACCGGTTTGCCGTTAATTTCACCGATTTCAGTGATTTCTCGGTCTTGGAATCCACCGGTTAAAATATGTCGGCGAATAACTTGATTTAACGCCTTTTTCACGAGGTGTTTATTTTCCGCAATATCGTAACTACAATGCATGTACACATCGTGAGAAATCGCGCTCGGCAAATTATTGAGGTTTTCGATTTGCACGAGTTTTTCCGGGAACCATTGCAATAAGGTACCGCGTTTACTAAAAGCTTGCGTGGTCCCCACGAAACGCGGTGATTGCAAAGCAAACGCTAATGCCGCGCAAAAATCGCGATCTAAATTCCATAGCGCATCTAAATTTAAATTAATGTTAGATTCAGGCAGATAAAGAATGCAGAATTTAATTAATGCCTCTTTGCTGTCACTTAAACGAAAATCGGCGAAATTATAAGGGTCTTCGTTTTGGTTTAAGGTGGCGAGAATATGATCCGCATTAACGTAAGGTGAGGCGGCAAAAATAACGTTAATCCAACGTTGTAATGTAAGGAAATGTAATGCGCCGGATTGTGAAATCACAAGTTTAGGATCTTTAAACAGATCCGTCATCGCGTGTGCCATACGGGTGGCAAAATACACCGTTCTGTCTTGCTCTAAGTATGCCGGTTGTAATTGTTCCGGAAAGGTAAATTCTATGCCGTTAACAGCACCAAAATTTGAATCGATCTTGCTTAAAATATCAAGCAATTCTAGGCAAGCGGCTTCATAATTTTTGTCCGCTACTGCTTGTTCAAAGCGTATTAAACTTGGCTGTTTTTGTTGTTCAGTCATAATTTTGTTTCCTTAAACTAAAATTAACAGGTTCCCCACAGATCATATTCGTCCGAATGGGTAATATTCACTTTAATTACATCGCCGACTTTCACGTCGATGCCGCTAAAATTTTCTACATAAACCAATCCGTCTACTTCCGGCGCATCAGCTTTCGAACGACCGATAATTCCTTGCTCATCAATTTCATCCACTAAAACATCAAATGTTTTGCCCACTTTTAATTGTAAACGATTCGCTGAAATTTCTTGTTGTAATTGCATAAAACGGTGGAAACGTTCCTCTTTCACTTCTTCCGCTACTTGATTTTCCATCTCTGTCGCCGGTGCACCCTCTACTGCGCTAAATTTAAAACAACCTACACGATCAAGCTGCGCTTCTTTTAAGAAATCCAATAGCATTTGAAAATCTTCTTCCGTTTCACCCGGAAAACCAACGATAAAAGTCGAACGTAAAGTCAAATCCGGACAAATCTCGCGCCATTTTTTAATCCGTTCCAACATACGCTCAATACTGCCCGGTCTTTTCATGGCTTTTAAGATTTTCGGACTGGCGTGTTGCAACGGAATGTCTAAATACGGCAATAACGTACCGTCCGCCATTAACGGAATCAAATCATCGACATGCGGATAGGGATAAACATAATGCAAACGCACCCAAATCCCAAGTTTACCGAGCTGTTTACACAGTGTCATCAAATCGCTTTTAATCGGCATTCCATTCCAGAAAGACGTTTTCACACCGCCGTCTTGTTGTTTTAAATCCATTGAATAAGCCGAAGTATCTTGCGACACCACAAGTAATTCTTTCACGCCCGCGTCCGCCAAACGCTTGGCCTCATCCAACACCTGCGTAATGGAACGACTTTCCAAATCGCCCCGCATTGAAGGAATAATGCAGAAAGTACAACGATGATTGCAACCTTCAGAAATTTTCAAATAGGCATAATGTTTCGGGGTGAGTTTCACACCTTGTTTCGGTACCAGGCTAGTGTAGGGACTGTGAAGCGGTTTCGGCACATACTTATGCACCTGTTGCATCACTGCTTCGTAGCTGTGCGGGCCGCTGACCTCTAATACTTTGGGATGCACTTCTCGAATGCGGTCCTCTTTGGCACCCAAGCAACCGGTGACAATCACGCGACCGTTTTCTTCCAACGCCTCGCCGATGGCTTCGAGAGATTCCTGCACCGCGCTATCGATAAAACCGCAAGTGTTAACGATGACCAAATCCACGTTTTCATAGCTCGGTACGATGTGGTAACCGTCACTGCGCAATTCGGTCAAAATGCGTTCGGAATCCACCAGATTTTTCGGACAACCCAGACTGACGAAACCAATACTCGGCGCTGAAATTTGCATAAATTATCTCTATATTTCCTCATTTTTCGGGTTGCAGATTGTACTCAATTTAAACAAAAAAGGCGACAAGTTAAAACCAAAAACATTGTAAATAAAGAATTTGCTATATTTTGCCAAATGAAGTCGTTAGAATTCGGTAACCTGTTTACCCGTTGCTTAATATTATTATGGAAAATTCATCTCTTCTATTGGCCCCGCTTTTGGGGTCATATCATTTAATGGTGCTCGGTAAAATGTTTTTAGCCTTTTTGTTGGGCAGTATTATCGGTTTGGAACGCGAGCTTAAACACAAACCCGTCGGCATTAAAACTTGCGCCATTATTGCAATTACTACATGCACGCTAACCATCGTTTCCATTCAGGCCGCAGAACATTACGCGCAAGTGTCGGAAAATATTCGTACCGACCCAATGCGCCTTGCCGCTCAAGTAATTAGCGGTATCGGTTTCTTAGGCGCGGGCGTCATTTTGCATAAAAAGAACGATGCTATTTCCGGTTTAACCACCGCCGCAATTATTTGGGCAGCCGCCGGTATCGGTATTGCTACCGGCGCGGGTTTTATTTTTGACGCATTAATTGCCACCGCGATGATTTTAATCGCTATTCGTTTCAGCCCACTAATTCAGCGCATTGTGCGCCGCAAAGGACGCAAAAAGAAAAACAAAATTATCATTCATCTCGGTTCATCGGCAGCCATCGCGGCAGTGACGAACTTATTGATACAAAATGACTACCGCATTGAAAACCTTTCGGTGAAAGATTTAGCCAATGGCGAAGTACGCGTACAAGTGCGTTGTCTCGCCATCGAGCAATCTATGTTGAAGGATGTTTATACGCTGTTGAAAACCGAACCGGAAGTGTTAAGCGTAGAATTATTTGAAAATTAATATGGCGTCAAATACATCATCGACACTTAATTTGAACATGCCAAATAGCACCGCATTGAAATCGCGTAAAAACAAATTATCTTACTCGGAACGGAAAAAACTTGATTTTGAATGGACTATCTTGTAATTAATAGCCCTTCAAACACAACATTAACTAAGGAAAAATTATGAAAAAAGTCGGTTTTATTGGATGGCGCGGAATGGTTGGTTCCGTATTAATGGATCGCATGGTGCAGGAAAATGATTTCGCAAATTTAAATCCTGTTTTCTTTACTACCTCTCAAGCCGGTCAACCTGCACCGGTTTTCGGCGGCAAAGCGGCGGGCGAATTAAAAAACGCCTTCGACATCGAAGAACTGAAAAAATTAGACATTATCGTCACCTGTCAAGGCGGTGATTATACCAATGAGGTCTATCCGAAACTCAAAGCCAGCGGCTGGAACGGTTATTGGGTGGATGCAGCCTCCGCCTTGCGTATGAAAGACGACGCCATCATCGTGCTCGACCCGGTAAATCAACATGTCATTACCGACGGCTTAAAAAACGGCATTAAAACTTTTGTGGGTGGCAACTGCACAGTGAGTTTAATGTTAATGGCAATCGGCGGTTTATTTGAAAAAGATTTAGTCGAATGGATTTCTGTCGCCACTTACCAAGCGGCCTCTGGCGCCGGTGCCAAAAATATGCGCGAACTTTTAGTACAAATGGGATTATTGGAACAATCCGTCAGTGAAGAATTAGCCAATCCGGCCTCGTCCATTTTAGATATCGAACGCAAAGTCACCGCGCAAATGCGTGCCGATAATTTCCCGACCTCGAATTTTGGCACCGCATTGGGCGGCAGCCTGATCCCTTGGATTGACAAACTGCTGCCAGAAACCGGACAAACTAAAGAAGAATGGAAAGGCTACGCGGAAACTAACAAAATTCTCGGTTTAAACGATAAACCGATTCCGGTAGACGGTTTATGCGTGCGCATCGGCGCATTACGTTGCCATAGCCAAGCGTTCACGATTAAATTGAAAAAAGACTTGCCGTTGGCTGAAATCGAACAAATCATCGCGGCCCATAATCCATGGGTAAAAGTGATTCCGAACGATAAAGAAGCCACGCTCCGCGAACTCACGCCGGCGAAAGTCACCGGCACCTTAAGCGTGCCGGTTGGCCGTTTACGCAAATTGGCGATGGGGCCGGAATATTTAGCCGCCTTCACGGTGGGCGACCAATTATTATGGGGCGCTGCCGAACCGGTGCGTCGTATTTTGCGACAATTAGTTGCATAATTTTGATTCACATAATAACGGGCGTATTTAATACGCCCTTTTGCATTATTAAACCTTATGATCCGAGAACCCCGCTTCACCGAGTTCGCCCTCAAAGAACTGTTGCCTTTCTTCACGCAATTTCCCACCCAATATCTAGTGGGTAAAAATGATGTCAATATCGCTTATCGCCACTTAACGCATAACGAAAGTGCGCTCAGAAAATTAATGATTTTAGTCAACGGACGCGCGGAGAATATGCTGAAATGGTCGGAACTCGCCTATGATTTTTATCATCAAGGCTACGACGTGTTACTTTTCGATCATCGCGGGCAAGGCTATTCCGACAGATTGTTAAAAGAGAGCGAAAAAGGACATTTGGACGAGTTCCGTTTTTATGTCGATGACATGGCAAAAATTGTCGAAAAAACAACTGCGCTTTTCAACTACCAAATTCAACATCTGCTTGCCCATTCTCTCGGTTCGTTAATTGCCACTTATTATTTGGCAAACTGTGCTCACCGCGTACAAAAAGCTGTCCTGTCTTCGCCCTGTTTCGGCCTGCCGCTAAAACATCCGTTGCGTGACGAATTGATTATTGCGCTAATGAATTTGTTTGACCAAGGCGAACGTTATGTGTTCGGCAAGGGCGCTTATAAACCGGCTCACCTTGAACACAATGAACTGAGTTTTTGTAAAACTCGGATGAAATGGATGAATCGGGTAAATCGCAAACACGCTGAACTTCATTTGGGCGGCCCGACTTTTCGTTGGGTCCATTTGTGCCTCAACGCCGTCAAGCGCTTACCGAACATTATTCCGCGGGTGGAAATTCCGGTGCTGATTTTGCAATCGGAAAAGGAAAAAATCGTCGATAACAAAAAGCTGAGAGAATTGGCCGCGCGCTTTCCTAACGCCCGTTGCGAAACGGTGCAAAATGCTAAGCATGAGATTTTATTCGAACGCGACGAAATTCGCGCCAAGGTGATGGATAAGTTACGCGCGTTTTATTGCTCATGCTGAGCTGGCACGCCGTACCGCGCGGGTTCAATGCGGTGCTAAATCAGCGATCCACTTCAGCTTATCTATTTTTAGTTATATCAGCACGCATTAGTTTGAATTTAAATCAAATCTGATTAAATTCCCCTTTCAATAAATCAAAGGCTGATTTTGACATATCGTCAACATCAGCCTTTTTAATGAATAAGTGCAGTCGGTTTTCAACATGTTTTTCTGCATTGAAAAACGCCTCAAAAATCCACCGTACTTTTTTGTTTCTGCCAACCGTTAAAAAGTATTACATTGTGCCGGATTGCCACTAGTTAGCCCCACTTTAAACCATTGCAAACGCTGGGCTGAGGTGCCATGCGTGAAACTATCGGGAACCACATAACCTTGACTGCGTTTTTGCAGACGATCATCGCCTACGGATTCCGCTGCGTTAAACGCTTTTTCAATATCGCCACGTTCAAATAAACCGCTTTTTACCGCTTGCGATGCCCACACGCCGGCATAACAATCCGCCTGGAGTTCCAATTTTACGGAAAGTTGATTTGCTTCTGCGCGGGATGAACGACTTTGCAGACGATGCACTTGTGTCAACGTGCCTAATAAATTCTGTACATGATGCCCCACTTCATGGGCAATCACATAAGCAAACGCAGATTCGCCGGCTGCACCCAGTTTATTTTTCATGTCGCTATAAAACGATAAATCCAAATAGACCCGTTGATCATTCGGACAATAGAATGGCCCCACGGCAGATTGTCCCGTGCCGCACGCCGTCGGGGTTACGCCGTTGTAGATGACCATGCGAGGTTCTACATATTGTTGGTTATTTTTGGAAAAGTATGCCGACCACACTTCCTCTGTGTCGCCCAGCACCACTTTGGAGAGTTTAAATAATTGGTCTTCTTGCTGTGATTGCAAAGGTGAACTTTGCGTAGTGCCCACCTCTATCTTACCGACCAAGCCCGATAAATCTACGCCATAATAAGCGCCAACCAAAATAATGATCAGCCCCAAAATACCGGTCGGTTTTCCACCACCGAAACCACCGCCCGATGAGCGTCTGTCTTCCACATTTGAACTTTCTCTACGACCTTGCCAACGCATAATCTTTCCTATCTTCAAATTAAATTCGCGTTATTCTAATCTAGAACCCTTTTTTCCGCCTAACATTTTATTCCTAGACTTATATAGCTAAATTGGTTATGTTGTGGCTCCCGGAATAAATCAATAAGGAGATGGAAATGGGATTATTTGATTTTGTCAGCGATATCGGCAAAAAAATTTTTAACAAAGAAGAAGAGGCTTCCACCGCAGTAACCCAACACATTAACGAAGACAACCCGGGTGTTGCGGATGTGGCGGTAAAAGTCGAAAATGGTGTGGCTAAAATTTCTGGCCTGGCCAGCTCTGCCAGCGCTTTAGAAAAAGCGGTATTAATGGCGGGTAACATCATCGGTATCAGCAACGTCAATATTGATGAGGTGACAGTAAAAAACGGTGAAAACCTTGCCGGCGATGATGAATTTTATGTTATCCAAAAAGGCGATACGCTTTGGAAAATTGCCGAAAAACATTATGGTGACGGCAACAAATACACGGCGATCGTAACGGCAAATAAAGAAGTAATTAAAGACGCAGATAAAATCTTTCCGGGGCAAAAAATTCGTTTACCGAAAAACTTATAGTTTTATTTAAAAACGTTTCGATAAACAACCGCACTTTAACATTTAAACTATAAACGTCATCTGCACGTGAATAAGTCAACACCATAAACGACTTATTCACGTGCAGATTTTTTTATGGGAAACATTATTCAATCGAATTTTAAATACTCCTCAAAAAAGGAGCTATCCAAGGGGAGGCATAAATGATTACTTTCTTACTTTATTTAAAATTATCAATGCGGTGCTATTTTGACCTTCCGCCACCGCTTGATTGTTCCCCACGATAGCAAGCGTCTCCAGACCACAGCTATTCAAAACCTTAACTCTTGGAGCTCCAAGACGGTTAACACCGCTTGGTTTTCCGCCACAAATTGAAACAATCTCTTTAATTAAAAGACTCTCAATTTCTATCACTAATTTTAATTTAGCCATCTTACAACCAAATAAACCGTTTTCTTTCTTAAATAGCCTTGGTTTCCTAACGCGTGCCACAAATCTCAAACTTACCTGAATGAGATCTTCACTATTTTTATTAATAAATCTAGTTCAGCACTCTCCTTCTAAAAAAGTAAATTAAAAAAAGAAAAAAACACCCGTTGAATACTTGATTGCAAACTTAATTAATTCATATAGTTCCTTAAAAAATACATTTTTATCTAAGTACTTCAGTACAATTTCTAGTAATAATTCAAGTTCTTCCTTTTTATCTATATATTCATCCTCATAATCATCTATATTTTTATTTATGACGGAATTTACCTCATTAAAGAAACCCAATTTCCAGATCTCATTATATAATTCATTGGTTAAATTAATTTCTATTAAATCACCATCAATTGACAAATCATAGTCAAGTCTTTTCATTGCCTCTACAGATACAGGTACACTGATAACTTTCATTATTACTCCTTAATTTTAAAATGTGTTACTTGATTATACTCTGCTTTAGTACGACCTTGCTTTTTCCCATTTTCCAAAGTTTTATTATTTGGCACATGTCCGTTCAAATCTAAATAATTTCTTTTACCTGAAATACTAGGATCAAATATACGAAAGTATTTTCCATTAACATCTTCTACAACTTGGACTTTTGTTATTGGATTTTCATATATTCTTTTCCCTTTATCCGTCGTTGTGATAATCGGATTTTTTCCTGCAAACTTTTCTATAGACTCACTTAAACTAGCCTCTGCCCAATTTTTAGAATACAGGTTTGCTCTATACTCCCCACCAGAAATCCTAACACTCTGATTCTCATACCCCTTGGTATCCCCAACAACCGGCAATGCCTCATTCGCATTAGCCCCCTTAGTAACTTAGCTCCTGCATAATTCAATGCCGTTCCTGCTCTTACCGCTCCGACCAATTCTGCAAAGGCTTTATAGGTATAAACTTTATTTAAGAAACTTTTCGCCTCGGCTAAAGACATATTATTTTCTTTTGCCACATTAATCGCTATCTTCTCAAACTCGACCGAATTCGCATCTTTACCTTTGAGAATAGCTTCTACATTTTGATAATCCTGAGGGTAAAGCTCTTTAAATTTAAGGTTATAACTTAAATTTTGTTCATAACCGAATCTGGCATAATCCGCTTCATTTACCAAAGACTGGCATGCCTGACTACTTACACCGTTGGAACAGGCACTTATAATCGCACGGTCTCTTTCCGAATCTAGTTTTTCAAGATAGGAAAGTCTTGCTTTTTCTTCTTCGGTAGCTTGATTATTTTTAAATTTTCGCGCTAAAACCGCTTTTTCTTCCGCTTCCTGTCTGAAAAGATAGTTATACTCCACCGCATTATTCGCCACGGTCGCCCCAATGGAGGATTCACTCAACATTTTAACCGCACCAGCATCTTGTCCCGCTGCCGCTAAACCACCGGCCACACCCGCCAAGGCTTTTGCCATTTCTTTAATTTGACTACGTTCGGTTTCGGTCAGGTCTTTTGCCTCTTTGCCGTAAAGATGTTCGGTGAGGTATCTCGCGCCAAGTTCACCGGCTGCCGTGGAGATAGCCCCCGTTTGTGCGTTGCCGCCCGTCAGTTCGGCTTCCACTGCGCCCCATAAAATATGAGTTGGTATGTTGAGTGCAGGATAATCTTCTGTGGCTTTTTTAATAAGCTGATTCACATAAGGTGAAGCCGCTGCGGTAGCTACACTTTGTGTTCTACCGCCACTAAGTGCAATTAGACCCGCATTAGTGATGGCGTCAATGGCCCGTTTAGTACTGCCGCCCGTTCCCCAATTTTCGACTTGAGTTTCGGCTTGGATAAGTTCATCTTTGAGCTTATTAATCGCTTGTTGATTACCCTGTGATTCGGCTGTTGCCAAGTGTGATTTTAAACGTCTAACCTCCTGCTCTGCCGCTTCCCGTTGGTTGGAGGTGTAAGTCTCCACCGCACTTTTCACATGTCCCACGGCAGTAGCAATCTGTTGCTGCTCTTGGATTTGGGCTTTTACATCTTTCGTCTGTGCCACTTGGCTATTCGCTTGGCGTAAGTCGCTGTTGATACCCAGTTCCAATGCGGTGCTCAAAACGGGGGTTGTGTCTTTGTTTAAGAGGATTGTGCCTTCTGTTAGCGTGGCTTTGGTTAGGCTGCTGTCGTGGCTTTGTTGCAACATCGGTAAGCCGGGGCTGAGGCCACCTTCTCGGTGACTTGGGATAAGGGTGCTGTTTTCCGTGTTCGGTTTCACCTTTTTGCCCGTTTCGTTATTCACCCATTTGTCTTTGGTTTCTTTGATGTTGCCGCTGAGACTCGCGCTCATGGCTTTACTGTCGGATTCGTTTTTGATGTCTTCAAAGGTCAGTGTGTTGGTTTGGAGAAGGCTGTTTTGCGCATTGGTGCTTGCAATGGCGCCACCTTTTAAGTGAACGCTATCCGCATTGATATGATACCCCCCTTCTTCCGCAAAAATTCCGGCTTGTTCCTTCACTTGTTTTCTCGAGGTTTTGCCGCTTGAGGCGTTGCCGTAACCGCTTGCGCTCCAGTTGTTGCCAAAGCCGAATTCCACTTCTAAGCCGCCTCCGCTTGATTTGGTTTTAAAGCGTTCTTCGTCTTGAAGGCTTTCAATGTTGAGCTTACCGCCTACGTTGGTCGTGATGGTATTGCCTTTGATTTGGCTGCCTATCAGGTTGGTATCCCCTTGGCTGTTTAAAGTCACGGTTTGTGCCTCTAAGTGGCTCGCTTGGTAAGTTTTGCGTTCACCATCTTCCTTGCCACTGCTTCCGCCTATTACTCGCTCGTGATATTTCCGTAGAAAAAGCATTGGAAAAAGTAGAACGAGCTTACGCGAAGTTGAATGTGAAATTATAAAACTTACTTAACATAAGCCGTTGAAAATACAAAAAGTGTGGTCATTTTTTGAGAGGTTCTAAAACTCTTTGAAAATTGACCGCACTTTATATCTTTCAAATTCAAATTATTATTTGAAAAATACTTACTATCTAATAAAAATACTAATTTCTGGATAAAAATTTATTGTTATAATCAAGTTATCAGATAACTTAAATGACAGAGAATCTCCATTTTCATTTAAATAAAGTTCTAATAGATCCTCTCTATAAAGATCAAATACAAGAGTATCATTTCTGTAAAACCGAAGTCTCACAGAGTTTACAGTAATATCAAAACTCAAATTAACTCTCTCATCACCATGCACAAACTTGAGAATCTGGATAACATCATCCATTTCACAATCGAACCCATAGATAGACATAAAATCATTACAACTTGGAATCACTAATTTAGTATTATTCATTTTTATTTCCCACGATGGCGCGCCTTTCCCAACGCGAGCCTAAACATCAATTTCATTTGATTCAGATTTTCACTATTTTTATGAATAATTTCAGTTTGTTTATTTTTAGTTAGATACAAGCACACGTCAGGGGACGAGCGCTATCTGGGGACCTATATTATTAATACTTTTCATGGCGCTTATATACACATATATAATTATCAAAGGATAGATATTTAGGATAATCAATCCTAACTAAATTCTCATCAATAGTATAATCTTCACCGAAATTAGAAATAATATCTGTACCTATTTCATAGATCTCTTCATTCCAATAGTTAGAGATATCTCCATCAATAACAACATAAATACTTATACAATTTTCATTGATTCTTGCATAAACCCCCCTAACCTCTTTAGTAATTTTGCCTATTAAGGCATTTTGGGTAACAATTCTTAATCTTATAATTTCATTATTCATAGACTATTATTCCTTTGGTTTAGCTGGAACTATATGATATCCATTTTTACTGTAGTGAATAATTCCTATAGTTGTTGGAGTTTGATTTCCTGTAACAGGATCAATATAAATACCGATATTTTTATTGAAGTTCACCCTTTCTTTAGAGCCTGGAAGCCCAATTTCAATTTTTCCCACTTGCTGTCCAGTTCCTACATAACCTTTTAAAGAATCTAAACTTACAGTGATAAGGCTTTTCTGTTGTCCATTAGCAAGAGAAACTTTATACTCATTCGTATTTTCTAAGTGCTTATTTTGCTTAGATATCTCAATTTCTAAGTTATTTAAATTAACTTTTGTGGTGTTATACCCCTTAGTCTCCCCAACAACCGGCAATTTTTCGTTTGCATTGGCGCCTTTAGGTAACTTAGTTTTTAAGGCTAATCCCCCTAACCCAATAGCTTCCGAAGCACCTAAAGCAAGAGTTGCATAGTGTACGCTCTTTGGTAATAGGTTTCTTGTTTTACCGTTTTCCGATTCCACAAAATCACTCAATTTAACCTGAGTTTCTCTGCTTAGATTATTAAAATAGGTACCTAACCTTAAATAACTAAAGTTTTCATATGCTGCTTCATCACCTGATTGCATCATCTGAATATGTGGTATATAACAAACTGGATTATTACCACAAATCTTCAATATTTCTTGTCGATTCTTCTCACTTAATTTTGCGTATTTTTCAAAAATAGGTCTTGTATCTTTCCCTTCCTTTTCAGCTTTTGCCAATTCCTTAACAAGGCTATTTACTTCTCCGTTGTATAAATAATTATTCTCCACCGCATTATTCGCCACCGTTGTCCCAATCGATGATTCACTCAATATTTTAACCGCACTTGCACCTTGACCAGCCGCAGCTAAACCACCTGCCACACCGGCAAGCGCCTTCGCCATTTCTTTCACTTGGCTACGTTCAGTTTCAGTTAGGTCTTTCGCTTCTTTGTTATAAAGATGCTCTGTTAAATATTTCGCACCTAATTCACCTGCAGCAGTCGAAATCGCACCGGTTGATGCTTTACCACCCATCAACTCAGCTTCTACCGCTCCCCATAAAATATGGGTTGGAATATTTAATGCCGGATAATCCTCTGTCGCTTTCTTGATTAATTGGTTAACATAAGGTGAGGCTGCAGCCGTCGCAATGCTTTGGCTTGAGCCACCACTTAACGCAATTAAACCTGCATTAGTAATAGCATCAACCGCACGCTTGGTGCTGCCACCCGTTCCCCAATTTTCGGCTTGTATTTTAGCTTGAAGAATATCTTTTTTAAGCTGATTAACTGCCTCTTGATTACCTTGTTGTTTAGCCTTTTCTAAGCGAGATTTTAAACGTCTCACTTCTTGCTCAGCCGCTTCCTGTTGATTCGCCGTATAGGTCTCCACCGCCTTTTGTACATGCCCTATCGCCGTTGCAATCTGTTGCTGCTCTTGGATTTGGGCTTTTACATCTTTCGTCTGTGCCACTTGGCTATTCGCTTGGCTTAAGTCTGTGTTGATGCCTAGCTCCAATGCGGTGCTCAAAACGGGGGTCGTGTCTTTGTTTAAGAGGATTGTGCCTTCTGTTAGCGTGGCTTTGGTTAGGCTGCTGTCGCTACTTTGTTGCAACATCGGCAAGCCCGGGCTTAAACCACCACTGCGTTGGCTTGGAATAAAGGTGCTATTTGGGCTGTGCGGTTTGACTTTTTCTCCCGTTTCGTTATCCACCCATTTTTCTTTCGATTCTTTGATGCTGCCGCTAATACTTGCGCTGGCAGCTTTACTGCTTGATTCATTTTGAATGTCTTCAAAGGTCAGTGTGTTGGTTTGGAGAAGGCTGTTTTGCGCATTGGTGCTTGCAATGGCGCCACCTTTTAAGTGAACGCTATCCGCATTGATATGATACCCCCCTTCTTCCGCAAAAATTCCGGCTTGTTCATTCACTTGTTTACGGTGAGTCGTGCCTTTGGAAGCATTACCATAACCGCTCACACTCCAGTTGTTGCCAAAACCAAATTCCACTTCTAAGCCGCCTCCGCTTGATTTGGTTTTAAAGTGTTCTTCGTCTTGAAGGCTTTCAATGTTGAGCTTACCGCCTACGTTGGTCGTGATGGTATTGCCTTTGATTTGGCTGCCTATCAGGTTGGTGTTGCCTTGGCCGGTTAAGCTTACGGTATCGGCATCCAAGTGGCTTGCTTGGTAGGTTTTACTTTTGCCGTCTTCTTTGCCCGAGCTTGCGCCCACTCTTGCATACACGCCTACGCCGGTTTGTGCGCCGAGTGTGGCGGCAACCCCTACTTCAACGCCGACACTTTGATTGCGGGCTTTAAATTGGGTGCGGCTTTCACCCGCCAGGATATTCAGTTCGTGGCCGGTCAGGCTGATTTGACTGCCTTCAATGCGGTGCCCGTGGGCATCTCTGCTTGTTAGGTCGGTGTGTATGAGGTTGATATTGCCGAGTTCGAGTTTTTGTTCGCCTTTTTCATTTGTCTTTTGGGTGCCATCACCTCGTGCAATGAGAGCAATATCTTTGGCGTTAATGCGATTACCCATGCTGATATCGGCCAGTCCCGCTTGACTTTGGCGACTGTGCGCTACGCCACTGCCCGATTCGATACGTAGCAAATACGTGCTGTCTTTCGGGTTACCTTTTAGGTTGCGGCTCACCAAGTCATAAACGTTATAGCCTTGCGCCGCAATGCTCATGGCATTGGCTGCATTCAAGCGGTCGGACGCTTTTTTGTTTTTTACCGCACTTTCGATGGTGTTAAGCAAATCGATTATCGGCGATTTCACGCGGGCGAACTGGCCGATTTTTAAATCGCTTTCGCTTTGACTGTCGGCTTGATGATTGAATGCATTATTCATGGTGATATTTTGTGCGTTGATGTTAACGCGGTCTTTCGCCAATACATCACTTGCCGTTTGTCGGTAATTTTTGCCCGCGTAAACTTCAACGCTGTCATTAAGGCTCGTCAATTGGCTACCTTGGTGGACAACACGTTCACCGCTTTGATTCATGCGCGTGCGGTTGTAACCAAAGAAGCGTTCGGTATCCGATATCACCGCTTCGCCGATAGCATGGCCTTTGCGCGCCTGACGGCTATCGTCACGGGTTTCGGCGGTCAATAACGTAATGCTGCCTTCGTTGGCTTGTAGGCGATTGTGACCTTGCGCCACCAATGCGGTGCCCTTTAAGATAATGTCTCCCTGTTCGGCAATGGTGGTGCTGTTACCACCAATGGAAAGGCTGCCGCCCGTTTCTTGCGTCATCGCCGTGTTGCCGTTTTCATGTTGCAGATGTACGCCGGCCACATATTTATTTAAACCGTCCGCGCTAAAGCCTTTTTGACGGCTGTTTGCCTGTTGTCCTTGGGTGTGGGTGGCGGTACCAAACTCGACATTGTTTTTAGCGATAAACTGCGCATCGCCTTCTGCCGAAATTCGACCGCCTTGGCTGAGTATATTACCTTCACGCGCCTGCATGGAAAGCTTTCCGCCGACTTCCAATTCGCTGATTTTGGCTTCGTCTTTTTGCGTGAACTTGTGCGATTGATATTGATTGTGACGCAAATAAGGCTGCAGACCGCGCGCCGTAGATTCCGCTGCATCGCTTACCGCCTCCTGTGCCGTCAGGCCTTTGCCGACCAGCGTATTGGCGCTGCCTTGCGCTTCTTTTTGGCGATAATTTTCTTTCGCCCGACTTTCCGGCTCATATACAAAACCTAGCCCCAAACCGCTTGCCTTTTGTTTACGGTGAATTTCGTCGTCATGCTGTTCGAGCACCGCATTGAACGACACATTTTTAGCCGAAAGCATCATATCGCCGCCTGAAGCCAAGCGCGAAGCGTTCACCTTGATGTCTTTTCGGGCGTTCAAGGTTAAATCGCCCTGTTCAGTGGCAAGTTGACTGCCGATAACGGTTTCATCATAACCTTTGGCATCAAAATCAGATTTACTGCGTTGATAGCCGATTTGCGCAACACCACCGGAAAAAGCGCGGCTCAAGCCGGATTTTTTATGTTTTTCCCAATTTACGCTTGCATGACGGTTCATCAGCGTATCAACATTGATTTCGCCGCCGGCCGTTGCAACCAGGTTTTCCGTCGCTTTTGCTTGTGTGCCTTGTAAGCGAATCTCATGTTTGGCACTTAATTCGATATTTTTACCTTGAAGTCGGGTGGCTTCATGGGCACTGAGTTTGTCATAAGTGTAGCGTTCGGAAGAATGGGAGGAGAGGAATCCGCGGCTTTTGGTTTTAGCGTATTGTTCAAGAGTTGCCGTTTTGTCCGCCGCGCCGAGCACCGCATCGTTTTCCGCAATCAGTGTGAGACGTTGTGCCGCCTCAAGCTCTCCGCCATCCGTATGGATGTTTTTAGCTTGTAATTGCACATCACCGCGTCCTTTCACGGAAGAAGTCACCACATCCTGCAAATTCGCATTACGATAACTATTGGACTGACCTAATTTTTCATCATAACCCACAGAAAATGCGGTCAGATTCAAGCCATTTTTGGCATCCAGTAAGGTTAATCCTTTGCCCTCATTAAGCACTTGGGCACCATCTAGCGTAATGTTGTCGGCACTAACGCTTAATACGCCGTTTTCACCTCTGACGTATAACAAGGCATTGCGGTCGAGATTGGTTTCCGTGCGGCTAAGGCCGTGTGCTTTAATTTCATTGGTTTGCGTGGTTGAACGATGAATGAAATCGCCCATTGCGCGCAGCAGCATGGCGCGATCGGCTTCTAATGTACCGCCGATATTTTCAAGCTGCCCCGCTGCCGTAACATTTAATACTCCACCGCTCAATTTGCCGCTATTTTTGAGGTTTTCCGTATTGATGTCGGTGAAATCTTTGCCGGCGATTGTGCCTTGATTGATAAATTCAGTGCCTTTTACATAGAGTTTCTCCGCTGAAATCAAGGTACCATTGCCGTCTAAATCGCCTTTTTTCACCACAGCATAAACACGAGGAACTAACGCTTCCACTTGTTTGCCGCTTGGCAACGTCACCGTTTGTTTTTCCGGCCAGACAATATCGGAAGTCAATTGCGCCGTTTGCGCCGGCGTTAAACTAATGCCGACAGTGAGATTAAATTTCTGTGCAAAGGTTACACCCGCATCCATTAAGGCTTTGTACTGTTCCTCAAAAGTGCGGTTATTACCACCGAAATGGCGACCTGTTAAGCGGTTCATTTGTTCACGCACCAAGCGTTGTTCATAATAGCCATCACCTAAGCGTTTCAGCATATTTTGCGGATCGCTACGCAATTGATTGAACATATAATCAGAGCTTAACCAACGATTTTTATTGGTAAAGGCCGGATCGGTTTCGATAATCGGTCGGCCTGTCGCGGTCGGATTAATTCGGTACAGGCTTTGTGTCGGCAAACGGCTATCCGGTTGAATCGTGCGAATTTCCAAACGATCATCCCACCGGCTGTCGATTTGTTGTAAACCTGCCGGTTTGTCCGCATATCGTACTTTCATCGGCGTTAAGTCGGTTAGTTCGACGCCGTTATGTTGTTTTATTTTGTGCTCGGATTGATCTGTATAAAAAGGATTCGCCGTTTGTTTATTCGCTTGCGTCAATGCGGTGAAAAGATTCATATCAAAAGATTTGTTTTCTTCGCGACGTTTAACGACATCGTTGTAATTATCACCGTACCAACGCCAGCCTTTGAGTTTGCCGCGCCATCTCGGGTGCACCCATTTCGCCGTGCCATACAATTGACGGGATTCAATGCCTTTTTCATCCAAATTGTTGAGCTCGCCGTTTGCCTTATGAAGCAGTCCGCCGGCAATCAGGGTACTTTTATCGTTTTCAAGATAGCTATCGCCCAATTCAATATTGCCGCCTGCGAGAATCTGTCCGGGTAAGGATTGGGTCACGGTTGTTTTAATGACTTTTTCTTCTTTTACCTGCATCGTCCAGCGATCCCGATAATGGTCGGGCAACTTGCCATTACTTGCTTGAATGCGCTGATTAAGTTGATTAAACGCCTCGGCGTTTTTGTCCGCCCAATCCGTATAATCTTTTAACGCTTCATTGTAGCGCGCGATATCTTGCCGATAAGCCGCCATTTCCGCCGTGTATTTTGCCATCGCTTCGTCATATTGCGCTTTACGGGCGGGATTTCTCGCCTGTCGTTTGCTTAATGCCTTCGGCTTTGTTGGCTCGGCGCGAATACTCGGTAGGTTTTCAACCTTTGGTGCATCTTTCGGCACATCAACACCGAAACGTTGCCAAATGCCGTAATTGCCGTCATAAACCGTGGATGGTTTGACATAACAAAGCGATGGATCAGACTTGGCACACGCGTTTTGGTTAGCCGGCGGAATATAACCGGCATCAAGTTCATCATCGGACAGCTTGCGTTCGAGATGAGTGTTCCAAACGAGATCGTAAACCCCGGCTTTATTTTTCCCCGGCGTACGACGTTGATCAAAGCGATCCATTTTCACTTTGCCGCCCGCATTAAAATTCGTGCCGTTGACGCCGACCATCACATATTCGACTTCATTTTTATTGCCTTCGTCAGGGTACTCCGCCAATGCGGTGCTGAAATGCGTATTCGTATTAAAGGTTTGTTTAACGTGATTAAGCCCGATGCGGTCTTCCGCTTCAATGATAGCGCTTTGATTGCGAAGTACGCCCGCCTCGCCTTCGGCTTGATCTTCGGCGTTTAAATGCTCACCAAATTCAATTTGACCGCCACTGTAAATGGTGGTACCACCTTTTTTGTCCGCTTCGTAAATTGCCGTGTCATTAATGATCGCTTTGCCGGCAAGCACAACTTTTTGACGACCGGCAATGGTCGCCGAATTCACTTTCCCATTCGCATCACGTTCATCACGGTTTTCAATTTTATCGGCTTGAAGGGCAACATGATCGCCGTAAATACGTCCGCTTCCCAAGTTATCAAGGTGAGCGGCTTTAATCACGGTTTTACTGTTATCTTCATCAGAAAACGAATTGATTAAACCGCGGTTCGTGACGTTGCCTATTGCCGTTACACGGGTTTCACCGCTGCTTAACCGCCCATTTTCTTGGTTATCCACATTTTGCGCATTAATGGTCAGCTGCTCAGCAGCGGAAAGTTTATGATTATTTCGTACGTTACCTGCAGTATTCAGGGTAAATTCGGTCGCGGCATTAATATCGCGCTTGGTATTAAAATCATGCTGTAGCGTCAAACGCAGTTTATCGGCTTCTAAATGACCATCTTCGCTAATCGAACGCGCATGCATCGCTAAAATATTACCCGCCTGCAAACGTCCGTCATCGTTATTAATCACAAGATTTTCGCCATTAATTTCCGCATTTCCCCACGTTAAGACTTCACCTTTTTGATTATTGAAGGCTTGTGCTACATTTAGTCGCCCTTCATTTTGCACATAAATTCCCCCCTCGGTATTGTTCACTGCTTGCGCATTTAACTTGAGGTTGTTGGCTGAAATTCCCTGCGTAATGACGCTCCCGGCGGAATTTTTTGTGTCTTCATTATTAATATTCTGCGTATGGATCGTTACATTGCCTGCCTGAATAAAAGAGCCGGATTCTCCGACTTTATTATTCAAAATAGTCGGCATTGATAAATTCAATATTTCGGCAACCTGAACAACCCCACCGCGATTATCAAACCGATCAGATTGAATAGACAGCTTACCGAGGCTGATAATTTTGCCGCCATCTCGGTTATTTATTTCATTATTTACCTGAATTCGTCCACCCTCATCGCCATAAATCAATCCATTTTCATTGTTAAGCGATTGAGCGCTAATGTCGGTATTTGTCGTACCTTTAATCATGCCTTGCGCATTATTTAAATCAGCAGTTACGTGCAGGACAAGGCCTGCCGAGGACAGCAGTAATCCTTGCTGGCGATTATCCAGAGAGTCAACCTGAATGCGACTCGTCACGCCATTAATACGCCCTTCGCGATTATCAATTTGTTGTTGAACCCCAATTTGCTGATTGCCTTGAGCGGAAATTGCCCCACGTCGATTCTCTAATTGCGTCACATCAATTTGTTGATGAGCGCCGGAAAGCATTTTTCCTTCCGAATTGAACAGATTTACCGCGCGAATTTGTTGTCCGCCCAAACTGACCAGCTGACCTTGTCGGTTATTAATCTCTTGAGCATTAACCGATAAACGCCCTTGGGTCGCGATATTAGCCGCTTGATTGTCGATGCGGTCGGCTTGAAGCCTAAGCTCATTTGTACCGCGTTGTACCCAAGTTCCGCCTTGGTTATTTAAATTTTGCTGATTTGTGGTAATGGCATTCGCATTAAGTTGGCTTGCCTTTGTGGAAAGCGTGTTCGGTGTAGCTAAATCCAGTTTATCGGTCGCATAAATATGGGCGTGATTAAGGTTTAAATTCGCTTGTTTTGAATTGACGGCAATATCGTGCCCAACGCTTTGGCTGTGGTCGAGCTTGATTTCGTCGGCTTCAACTTTGATTTTTCCCGAGGCAATGTGTCGACCTTGTGAAATGACTTTTTCCTCGGCGTTTAATCTAATGTCGCTGCCATGCGGATGGGCGGCGTCAAGCGTGCGAACAGTTTGGCCGTTTTGTTCAACGGAATTGACACCGGCGGCAATGCGCGCATTTTTTGAAGCGGAAATGACTTTCGCTTGATATTCAATATTGCCTTTCGCTGCCGTTTCGCCACTTTGCTTTATTTGCGCTTTGGCTTGAATTGCCACGCCGGCGTGTTGAGCGATAAGCGAACCGTGCTGTTCGACATTGCTTTGGGAAGCTAATTGAATCTTGCCATGTTTGGTTTCAATTTTACCGCTATTTTGAATATCGCCTTTGGCCCGAAGGTGGGCTTGTTGAGTTGCGCTGAGGGTGCCTTCGTTGACAATTCGCCCTTGGCTGTCAATTTGCACATTGCCTGCCGAGGCGCCGATGTGGCCGGCATTGCGTACGCCTAAGCCCGTGCCGTTATCCACCAGCGTGATTTTCTCGGCGTACATGCCGCCGAGGCGGCTGACGTCCACGCTGTAAACCGGATTTTCGGTGTCCTCCGCGTTCAATGCGGTGCTGTTTTGAGGGTTCAATGCGGTGCTATTTGGGGCGTTCGCGCGGTCGCCAACGTACACGACGCTTTGATTATTCTTGTCAACTTTGTTTTGACCGGTGGTGACTTTAATGCCTTTGTTTGCCCACAGGCCGCCGTCAATTTGCGCCCGTTCGGCGATGATGTCGGTGTAATCCGCTTGGCGGTTGTCCAGCCCGTTGCCGCCGACGCTGAGCTTGCCGCCTTTGACTTCAAAGCCTTTTAATTCGCCGTTTTCCATTTGTGCGTGGCCTGTCGTCATTGTTGCTCTGCCGGCATTGATGATGCCGCAGCCATCGCACGCAATGCCGTTCGGGTTGGCAATCACCACATCGGCTTTTCGCCCCGCCACTTCCACGTAGCCTTTTAAGCGGCTCGGATTTGCCGAATTGACTTCGTTTAAAATCACTTTCGCTTCGCCACGCGCCAAATTCGGGTTGCCCTGCACCCAGCCGGCCATTTGTGTTTGTGCGGCGTTGCGCGCATTGTTTAAAATCGCGCCTTTTTCGGCGACATCAAATTGAGCATATTGATTACGCGACACGCCCGCCGCGCTCGGCGTTTGGATGTTCACTTGCGGCAAGCCGTTGGCGGTGTGCAGAATCGTTGCTTGTTGGCTGCTTGGTGCGGATTTATCGGCGCGAATGGCCATTTCCGCCGCACCGTTTGGCACCGCATTGGCGGCCGGATTCGGCGCCGCCAATGCGCTCTCGGACAAACTTACCCAACCCAAAGCCAACATCAGCCCGAAACAAAGCGGCTTTAAAGACAGCGTCAATACGGTGCTATTTTGGAACTTCAATGCGGTGCTATTTTGACCTTCCGCCACCGCTTGATTGTTTTCATCCGCCGCTTTGCCTTGCGCTTTTGCCAATTCGGACACGACTACCGGTTGATTTAACACGCGGCTGAAAATGACTTTGTAGTGATGTTTGTTCATTATTTTTTTCCTTTATTTCTTTCTTCTTTATTTCAGATGGAACCTTAGCGCATAGAGCATGCTTTTATTTAAAAACGATAACTGAGGTTGAATCCCGTCGTGACATGACTTGTCCGAAATCCTTCCGGTTTACGTATCGGTGTGCCGACAAAATATTCGTAATTTAAGCCCCAAAGTTTGCCGCGTAGGCCGATGACGCCGCCGGTCAATTTATTGCCTACTTGCCATTCCGGTCGGCTTGAACGCACTTCGCCGTGGTCAAGACCGAGGTAGAGTTCGTGGCCTTTGTTCATGACGTTCCATGCCAATTCATTGCGCCACAGCCAGCCGCGTTCGCCGGACAAGGTTAGTTCACCGTCAAAGCCGCGCACGCTGTAACGCCCGCCGAGGCTGAATTTGTCTTGTTGCACCAGTGGCGTAAGGTGCCATTGGGCGTTCCAGTTGGTGTTAAAACGAAAGGCTTGGTTGTGAATGCTGAAGGGGTAGGTGAAATCGAGTGAAGCGGTGATAATTTGCATTCGGGAAGTGCCTTCGCCGAAAGCTTCTTCCGGGGCGCGCAGTGCGCGATAGGCACCGGTGCCGCGTTTGTAATTGGCGGTAAGTTGAAGCGCGGCCTGCCCGAGATATTGCGTATGGCTCAGTCCCACTTCCCAGCCGGCCGTTCGACGGCGTTGCACTTCAATTTCGGTGTCATTGATGTAATTGGACGATTGGCGCGTCCACAGCCCCGCATTGAGATAGGTTTTGTGTTGACTGCCACGGGTAATCAAACGGCTTAAACTCGCTTTCATTTGTCGGCTTTCGCCGGAATAGGTGTAGGATTCAAAGGCGCCGGCAACGGTTTGATGATAAGTGTAACGCGAGCCGGAAAGGGCGAATAAATAATTTTGCCAAGGAATCGAATAATACAGGCTGACATTTTTGCTGCCGTAATCGCCTTCGGCTTTGTCGCTGTTGCGTTTGAAACTGCGCGTGCCGCTAAGATAAAACAGGTCGTTTAAGCGCAGCGCATTGTCCCAAGAAAAGGTTGCCGAGCCTTGCAAACGCCCGGTTGTCTTTGTGCCGGCATCGTCTAAACCGAGTGTTAAATGAAAAGGCAGGCTTTGTTTATATTGAATCACCACGTCCGTTTCGCCCACCGAGTCGGTAGGCGTCAATTCAATGTCGCTCTCCGCACTCGGCACACGTTTTAAATTTTCCAGGCCTTGCTCAATATCGCGCACATTTAATATATCGCCTTGCGCTATCGGCATGGCAAACCACAAAGTACCGCGTGTAGCAAAGGGAATCGCGCTTCGGTCTTGTAATTGAATGCGCCCGACTTTGCCCGGAATCACCGTGAGCACTAACCTTCCCGAACGCAAATCTTGTGGCGCCACCACCACGCGCGTGGTTACAAAGCCATCATCAATCAACTGATTTTGGATACGACGCAACAGCACATTAATACCTTGCGAACCAATACAGGCCGGCAGGACAAAATCACCTTTAGCATAGGCGGCCTGCAAGGCCCAAGAAAAACGGCTTGGTTGAATCCGTTGCAGCGATTTAGATGTCGTTTTGAGCACCGCATTGGCGGGGTGGGCGGTATCGGTATCAGCATTGAAATCGGTGAGGAGCAGTTGATTAATCGGAAAGCATTGCGCTTCGTTGACAGGAAAAGCAACAGATTTCGTTTTTTCGCTTTCCAAGTGCACGTTTGGATTTTGCACTTGCTGCGCTTGAATTTCTGCATCAAGCGCGGTTTGTTGTTGCTGTTGGCGGGCACTGAATTGCTGTTCGGCGGCCGAGGGGGTGGAGGGGGCGGCTAATGCGATTGAAGATAAACCCGAAATAAAAACAGATAAAATAAGTTGGAATAAATGGATTTTCTGCATAAAAAATAGATAGGTTATTTGTATTTAAATAATATTTATCCTAAGTAAATATATTAAAAATTCAATTAATACAATGTGTTAAGTAGAAAATTAAAGCAATTAACCGAAAGGTCATATCATTTAATAATAAAAAGTCGGCATTGGCCGACTTTTTTAGAGATTATTTTTTTAATAAATCGCGAATTTCCGCAAGCAATTTTTCTTCGTTAGTCGGTTCTGCGACTTTTTCCGCCGGTCTTTTTAGTTTGTTGATGCCTTTCACCATCATGAATATGGCGAATGCGATAATGATAAAGTCAAAAACGTTTTGGATAAACATACCGTAGTTTAAGGTTACCGCCGGAATGTCGCCGTTTGCCGGTTCTAACACTAATTTCAGATCTTTGAAATCTACGCCGCCGGTTAAGATGCCTAATACCGGCATTACCACATCGCCCACGAGGGAACTGACGATTTTGCCGAATGCACCGCCGATAATTACCCCGACGGCCATATCGACCACATTACCGCGCATTGCAAATTCGCGGAATTCCTTGATAAAACTCATTGAATTGTCCTTTTTAGTCAAATTAAGAGGAGGCGTATTATATGAAGTTGACTTAAAAAGTAAACCTCGTTAAAGAAAGAATGAACTCGGCTGGAACAGTTTCTCAATGTCGGACACATTTTTCTTGTCGCTTAAATAAATAACTACATGATCGCCATCCTGAATCTCGAGGTTTTTACGTGCAATCAACACGTCGTTATTACGTAAAATCGCACCGATAATGCAACCGATCGGCAAACGAAGATCATGTATGCTTCTACCCACGATATTGGACGTATTGACATCGCCGTGCGCAACGATTTCAATCGCTTCGGCAATACCGTGATGCAAACTGGCTACATTTTTCACGTCGCCTTTGCGCACATGCCCGAGCAAAGCGGAAATGGTCGCTTGTTGCGGCGAAACGGCAATATCTATGGTGCCGCCTTGAATCAAATTGATATACGCCATGCGTTGAATCAACACCATCGCTTTTTGCGCCCCTAAACGTTTCGCCAGCAAGGCGGACATAATATTGGCTTCGTCATCGCTGCTCAAGGAAAGGAACACATCAACGGTTTCGATATGTTCTTCAAATAACAAATTTTGATCCGACGCATCGCCGTGAAATACCAGCGTTTTTGATAGCTTTTCCGCCAACATTAGCGCGCGTTCTCCATTGCGTTCAATCAATTTCACCGCGCAATGATCTTCCAATCGCTTCGCCACGCCCGCGGCAATATTACCACCACCGACAATCATCACGCGTTTGTACGGTTTTTCCAACCGCTGTAACTCGCTAATCACCGCTTTAATGTGTTCCGTTGCGCAAATAAAGGTGATTTCGTCACCCGCTTCGATAATGGTTGAGCCTTGCGGCCGAATGGCTTTGTCGTTACGCAAAATCGACACAATGCGGCAATCAATATGCGGCATATGTTGTTTAAACGCCGACAATGCATGGCCCACCAAGGCACCGCCGTAATAGGCTTTCACCACCACTATGCTGATGCGATTTTGAGCGAAGTGCGCCACTTGCAAGGCTCCGGGATAAGCGATTAAACGCGTGATTTCTTCCGTCACCAAATTTTCCGGCGAAATCAAGTGATCAATAGGAATGTTTTCATCATTAAACAGCTTGTCTTTTTCACGCAAATATTCGGAATTGCGAATACGCGCAATGCGTGTTGGGGTGTTGAACAGCGTGTAGCCCATTTGACAGGCCACCATATTGATTTCGTCCGAGGCGGTGACCGCCACCATCAAATCCGCGTCCGCCGCGCCTGCGTCGCGCAACACCTTCGGTGACGAAGGCGAACCTTGAACCACGCGTAAATCGTGCTTTTCCTGCAACGCTTGCAGTTGCGCCGATTCGTTATCCACCAGCGTGATGTCGTTGTCTTCGCTGACCAAACTTTCCGCCAGCGTCGTGCCCACTTGCCCGGCGCCTAAAATCATAATTTTCATATTTCACTCCTTGTGATCTCAAGGGGACAAATGCCGATTTGCGACGAATTCAGCGCGCATTTTAACGCCTCGACTTGCCGACAAATTTTATCGGTCACTTCCTCGGCTTGCGCCATTTCTCGTGCCGTTACGCCTTCCACGGGTTGCTGAAACAGCACCGCATTCAACAAGCGCTCGGCATGCATTCCGACACGGCAATAATGCAACACGCCCGGTTCACCGAACAACGTAGCGACTTTGGCGATTTTTGTTGTGGCAATACCGAGTGCGCCGTCTTCACCGCCAAGTTGGCGAAATAAATCGTTTTGCGGAAAACCGCCACAGGCCAACAAAAAGGCGCGGCGAAATACCGTATTGCCGCCGCAAGTCATACGCATATGTTGCCAAGCGAACTCAAAATTTGGCTGTTCGGCATAACACGCCGGCAAATCGATCGGTTTTAAAGCAAGGCGAACCAATGCGGTGTCGGGTTGGAAATAAAAGGTGGCTGCCGCCGTTTCCAACGCTCCGGTTTCGTAAGCGTCGTCCGCATCTAAAAACGCGATGAATTCGTTGTCGGATTGCAAGGCACCCCAATTGCGCGCTTTTGCCACGCCACCGTTGTGCGGCATTGATTCAACGAAGATTTGTTCGGGATAACGCGCCGCCCACTGTTTGGCCAACGCCAGCGTGTTGTCCGTAGAGGCATCGTCAATCAGCCAAAGTTTGCCTAAACAAACTTGTCCGATCACTGATTGTACCGCGCGCGATAAGGTGCGCTCGGCGTTGTAACAAGGAATAATCACATCGATTTTAGCGAACATTTCGCCCCCTAGGCACGTTTACGCAGTTTAGCGTAATAAAAGCCGTCGCCGCCATTTTCTGTTGGAATAAATTGGAAACCTACCGCACTTTTATCATCGGTAAACGGCAAAGGCAGTAATTCGGCATCCGCCTGTTGGTTCAAAAAGGCTTGAATTTGCTCGCAGTTTTCTTCCGGCAACACAGAACAGGTAGCGTACAGCAAAATGCCGTTTGGTTTGAGTTTCGCCCACAGCGCGTGAAGAATCTTGTTCTGTAATTCCGCCAACTGCGCGATATCCGTTGCTTGACGCAGCCATTTGATATCCGGATGGCGACGAATCACGCCTGTCGCCGAACAAGGCGCATCAAGCAAAATGCGGTCAAACAGCAGCGTACGTTGGTCGATTTGCGCCAACCATTCGTCGGGACGACTCGCATCGCCGCAAATGACCATTGCCCGTTGATGCAAACGCGCAAGATTTTCTTCCACCCGTTTTAAACGATGCGCTTCCACGTCCAGTGCGATCACCTTAGCTTGCGGCGCCAATTCTAAAATATGGGTGGTTTTGCCGCCCGGCGCGGCACAGGCATCTAAAATCCATTCGTCATTTTTAGCTTCGAGCAACGTCGCCGCCCATTGCGCGCTTAAATCTTGCACCGTTACCGCACCCTCGGCAAAGAGGGGTAATTTCAGCACCGCATTGGGTGCGCTTAAACAAAGGGCATTCGGATGAGCGGCCGTATTAGCTTCGATACCTTGTTCCGCAAGCAATGCACGATAGGTTTCCGGGGTGTATTTTTGTTCGTTAACGCGCAACCACATGGGCGGCTTTTGATTGTTCGCCTCAATAATTGCACGCCAATTCGGATAGTTTTTTTTCAATTTATCGACAAACCATTCAGGATGCAGCGTTTGCCAATTCTTATCCACCACCGCCAAAATATCACGTTGTTCGCGTAAAAATCGACGCAATACGGCATTCACCAAACCGCGCCAACACTCGGCTTTTAAAGATTTAGCGGCGTTCACCGTTTCGTCCACCGCAGCATGAGTCGGCACGCGCAGATAAACTAATTGATACAAACCGACCAACAATAAGCAATGCACGATGCGTGCTTTGCCCTTGAGCGGTTTATCCACCAAATACTTGATGATTTGTTCCAAACGCGGCAACACGCGACACACGCCGAAGCAAATTTCTTGCAGCAACGGCAAATCTTGCGCCTTTACGGTTTGTTGCAGCGGCGGAATGAGTGCAGAAAGGGATTGGCCTTCGTCTAACACTTGTAAAATGACTTGGGCGGCGATGGCGCGGGTTGAGAGTGCGGCGCTTTTAGTTGCTGTTTTTGCCGATATTGTTGAATGAGGCTTTTTAACTAAATGGGATTTTTTCATTAGGCAAGCACCTTACCCTAAGATTTTATTAAGCGGAAACCATGCTGCGCGGCCATTTAATAAATCTTGTGCCGACATCGGTTTTTTGCCGGCCGGCTGTAATTGCAAAAGATTTAACACGCCGTCGGCGGTAGCAACTTGAATACCGCTTTTATCGGCTCGTAAAATCGTGCCGGCAGGTTTTTCTTGATGCGGCAACACTTCCGCTTGATACACTTTCAGGGTTTGCGGATGACCTTCTTGGTCTGTTGCGGAAAAATACGCCATCGGCCAAGGATTAAAAGCACGGATATTGCGTTCAAGCTGCGCAGCGGGAAGCGCCCAGTCCAATTTCGCTTCTTCTTTGGAAAGTTTGTCGGCGTAGTTACTTTGCCCATCATCTTGTTTTTCGGCGCTAAATTTACCGTTTTCTAAGTGATCCAATACATCGATTAACGCCGGTGGCGCTAATTGCGCTAATTTATGGTAAAGGTCGCCGGAAGTTTCCGTCGGCAAAATCTCGCAATAAACCTTATGTAGCATATCGCCGGTATCTAAACCTTCGTCCATTTGCATAATGGTAATGCCGGTTTGTGCGTCGCCTGCCCAAATGGCGCGCTGAATCGGCGCCGCACCGCGCCAACGCGGAAGAATTGAACCGTGCACGTTCAAACAGCCTAAACGAGGCGCATTCAACACCGCTTTCGGTAAAATCAAACCGTACGCCACCACAACCATCACATCCGCATTAAGCGCGTTAAGTTCGGCCTGCGCGGCTTCTTGACGGAGGGATTTCGGCTGATAAAGCGGAATGTTATGTTGTTCTGCAAGCTGTTTCACCGGGCTTGCTTGCAATTTTTTGCCGCGGCCGGCGGGTTTATCTGGCTGCGTATAAACCGCAATCACGTTGTGTCGGGAATTGAGAAGCGCTTGCAAATGCTGTGCAGCAAAATCCGGCGTGCCGGCGAAGATAATATTGAGTGGTTTCATCATGTTCTGCGTTATGGTTCAGGTAAACGGTGCGCGATTTATCGTGTGTCGCGGGCAACTGACTTGCCGAGGAAGTGCGCCGGAGCACCGCATTGAAGTGGCTTTGGCCGCGGCTTCGTAATAAGGCGTGTTGCGACGAAGTCGCCGATCAGCACCGCATTGAAGTCGCGTTTTCCGCTTTCTGCGTTTCCTTTGCTAAGCGGCAAGAGGAAAAGTTAAAAGTGCGGTCGAGACAACCGCACTTTCGTTAGTTATTCGTTTTTCGCAAGCTGCTTTTTGTATTTCAGCAACTTTTCTTTAATTCGTTGACGTTTCAGCGGGGAAAGATAATCCACAAACAAAATACCGTTGAGATGATCGATTTCGTGCTGAATACAAATGGCCAGTAAGCCGTCCGCATCTAAGGTGAATTCTTTGCCGTTACGATCCAGCGCTTTTACCTTCACTTTTTCTTTACGCGGCACCAAAGCGCGAAAGCCGGGAATCGATAAGCACCCTTCTTCGATACCGGTTTCGCCTTCAGAGGCCAGAATTTCAGGGTTAATCAATACCAGCTGGTGTTGCTTGTCGCCTTCGATATCGATAGTAACAATACGTTGCAAAATATCCACTTGCGGCGCAGCCAAACCAATACCTTCTTGCTGATACATGGTGTCGAACATATCGTCCACAATGTTACGGATTTCGTCATTCACGTCGGTGACGGGTTTGCAAACAACTTTCAAGTGTTCGTCGGGATAAATTAATACATTCAGTGCGGTCATAATTTCTCTTGTTTTGTAACGCTAAATAGCGACGCGATTGTAACACAGGAAGCTTAAGCTGTCCTGAATTTGCATTAACCGAACTCCAATTCCACAGCGTTTTCACCCAACATATTCACCAGTTCCGTAAGGATTTCGTCGGTCGGGTTAATTGACCATTGAACGCCGAGACGTAACAAAGCGCGACCTTTCGGACTTTGATAATAAACGTTAATAGGCAAGCTGCCGCCGCTGGCCGGCGCGAGCGTTTCCTTTAATCGTTTAATAAATATCGGCGTAATTTGTTCGTCTGACAGGCTGATGGCCAGCGATTTGGCATAGCGCGAACGCGCGTCATCCAGCGTCATTAAGTCGCGCACGGTCATTTTTAGCCCACCCGCGAAATCATCGACGCTGACTTGGCCGGAAACAACCACCACGGTGTCTTTTTGCAATTTTTCGCCGAATTGTTCAAGCGCTTCGCCGAATAAGGTGATATCCAAGCGACCGGATCTATCGTCAAGTGTCGCAATGCCTAAACGGTTACCTTTTTTGGTAACGGCAATGCGCGAGGCGATCACAAGCCCCGATGCGGTGCTGATTTGGCCTCTGCGATTCGGTACTAATTCTTTTAAACGCGTAGGACTGTAATGGGAGAGCTCCTTCAAATAACGGCTGATTGGATGACTGCTTAAATAAAGGCCTAAGGTTTCACGTTCGCCATCGAGGATTTGTTTTTCCGTATAAGGCGGCGTATTGGCATAGGCGTTTTCTACTTCTTCGTGAGTTTCGGTCAGCACGCCGAACATATCCGATTGACCCGACGCTTCATCTTTGGCGTGCTGATCGGAAGCTTTCAGCGCATCTTCCAAATTCTTAGTAAGCGCCGCGCGGTGCGGCCCTAATTTGTCGAAGGCGCCGGACATAATGAGGCTTTCAAAAGTGCGGCGATTAATCTTTTTCAAATCCACGCGCGCACATAAATCGAATAAATCTTTGAAGAAACCGCCCTCGTTACGCGCGTTGATCAAGGCTTCAATCGGCCCTTCGCCCACACCTTTGATGGCGCCAATGCCGTACACGATTTCGCCATTTTCGTTCACGCTGAAATGATGCTTGCCGACGTTAATATCCGGCGGCGTAACTTTTAAGCCCATGCGTAAACATTCGTCGTACAAACCAACAATTTTGTCGGTGTTGTCCATTTCCGAGGTCATCACGGCAGCCATAAATTCTGCCGGGAAATGGGTTTTCAGCCATAAAGTTTGGTAAGACACCAAAGCATAAGCGGCGGAGTGGGATTTATTAAAACCGTAGCCGGCGAATTTTTCCACCAAATCGAAAATCTTCATGGCAAGCTCGCCGTCCACGCCGTTTTTAATCGCGCCTTCCTCAAACACGGAGCGTTGTTTCGCCATTTCTTCCGGTTTTTTCTTACCCATCGCGCGGCGCAATAAATCCGCACCGCCAAGTGTGTAACCGGCTAACACCTGAGCGATTTGCATAACCTGTTCTTGATACAAAATAATGCCGTACGTAGGTTCTAAAATCGGCTTTAAACTTTCATGCTGATAATTCGCATCAGGATAAGAGACTTCTTCACGCCCATGTTTACGGTCGATAAAGTTATCCACCATGCCCGATTGCAAAGGCCCCGGACGAAACAATGCCACCAACGCGATAATATCTTCGAAGCAGTCCGGCTGCAGACGTTTAATCAGATCTTTCATGCCACGCGATTCCAATTGGAATACGGCGGTAGTTTCAGAGCGTTTCAATAAATCAAAGGATTCTGCATCATCTAATGGAATCGCCGCAATATCGATGGGTGGTTTGCCTTCGCTCGTCATACGGGCATTGATCATATCCAGCGCCCATTTGATGATGGTGAGCGTGCGCAATCCTAAGAAGTCGAACTTCACAAGGCCGGCGTATTCCACGTCGTTTTTATCGAAGTGAGTCACCGGATGCAAGCCCTCATTATCGCAATACAGTGGGGCGAAATCAGTAATCAAGGTCGGCGAAATTACTACGCCACCGGCATGTTTCCCGGCATTTCGAGTGACACCTTCCAATTTGCGCGCCATATCAATGAGCGCCTGCACTTCCTCGTCACTGTCATAAGCGGCTTGTAGTTGCGGTTCCATTTCAAAAGCTTTCGCAAGGGTCATACCCGGATCGGGCGGAACCAGTTTGGAAATACGATCCACGAAACCGTAAGGATGTCCTAACACACGTCCTACATCACGGATAACCGCTTTCGCCGCCATCGTACCGAAGGTGATGATTTGCGATACCGCACCGCGCCCGTAAGTTTCCGCCACGTGCTCGATCACGCGGTCGCGTCCGTCCATACAAAAATCCACGTCGAAGTCAGGCATGGAAACCCGTTCCGGATTTAAGAAACGTTCGAACAGCAAGTCAAATTCTAGCGGATCGAGATCAGTAATTTTCAGCGCATAAGCCACCAACGAACCCGCACCAGAACCGCGTCCAGGCCCGACTGGAATGTCGTTATCTTTCGACCACTGAATAAATTCCATCACGATCAAGAAGTAGCCCGGGAAACCCATTTGGTTAATAACGTCAAGTTCCACTTGTAAACGTTTATCGTATTCCGTGCGTTTTGCCGCCCGCTCCTTTTCATCCGGGAACAAAAAAGCCAAACGTTCTTCCAAACCATCTTTGGCTTTTCGCACCAAGAAATCTTCCGTTGTTAAATCGCCTGTTGGAAATTGCGGTAAGAAATATTGCCCGAGGCGCAAAGTCACGCTACAACGCTGCGCAATCAATAGCGTATTTTCCAATGCTGACGGAATATCCGCAAATAGCGCACACATTTCTTCTTCGCTACGAAAATATTGTTGCTCGCTATAACGTTTCGGACGTTTCGGATCATCTAAAGTATAGCCGTCATGAATCGCTACGCGAATTTCGTGCGCCTCAAAATCATCGGATTTTAAAAACACCACATCATTGGTCGCCACTAACGGCAAGCCGGTTTCTTTTGCGAGTTTCAAGGCAGCTTTGATGTAACGTTCTTCATCTGTTCTACCGGTGCGCGACAACGCAAGATAAAAATGGTCAGGAAAAAATTCTTGATAAAATTTAACCGCGCTTTCCGTTTCGGCGAGATTCTCTTTGAGTAACTTTTTGCCTACATCGCCTTTGGTACCGCCGGATAAAATAATGACGCCCTCACGATGTTCAATCAACCAATCTTGGTCAATACAAGGTAAATCGACATAACCGCGTTGATAGGCTTTGGAAAGGAGTAAAGTAATATTTTTATAACCGGCGTTATTTTTTGCCAGCAATGTCAATTCGAACGGTTCATCGCCAAACATTGCGCTTTTCACCAGCACATCGGTGCCAATAATCGGTTTGATACCGGAAGACAGAGCTTCGCCGTAGAACCGCACCACACCGCAAAAATTGGTAAAATCCGTCAGTGCCATCGCCACCATATTATTTTCTGCACAAGCTTTTACCAAGGGTTTTACTTTGGCGATGCCGTCAATCATAGAAAAATCCGTATGCACTCGGAGATGAACGAAGCGGGGTTGTGTCATTTAAAATCCTTGCTGTTAAAAGCCCAATACGATTGATCTTTGGAGGGTATTTTTACAGCCGCGTATTATACGAGAATTTAAGAGGCAAATCTTGCCTCTATCCCAAAACTATGGCAAGTAAACACTCAACGCCAAGAAATCGCCGTTTCTTGTATCTCATCAAACAGCACTATAAAAAACGCTAAATTTTTTGCTATGATACGCAGGATTTTTTTGGGGCTCACCTATGTCACATCAATTAAAACAACCCTTTCGTGCTGTTGTATCCGATCTGGACGGCACTTTATTAAACAGCAACCATGTAATTGGCGATTTCACTATCGATACCTTAAACAGACTTGAACAACAAGGCATCGATATCGTCTTGGCAACCGGTCGCAACCATACGGACGTATCTTCTATCCTCGCTAAAATCGGAGCGGAACGCGCACTCATGATTACCTCAAACGGCGCAAGAGTGCGCGACTTAAAGGGCAATTTACTCTACAGCAACAGTTTGCCGGAAGAAATTGTATTCAAGCTTTACCAAACACCGTTCGATACAACGAAAGTTTGTTTGAATACATACCAAGATGAAGGCTGGTTTATCAATAAAGACGTACCCGCATTAAGAAAATTTCACCAAGACTCCGGTTTTATGTACGAAGTGGTCGATTTTGCCCGACACCACGCCCGCAATGTGGAAAAAGTATTTTTTATTGGAAAAACGCCGGAAGATCTTATTGAAGTGGAAAATTATTTACGTGAACACTTCGGCAACGAAACGACGATTGTCTATTCAGCGCTCGCTTGCTTAGAGGTTATGAATAAAAACGTCTCAAAAGGCGACGCCCTAAAACAAGTGCTGGCTCTACGCGATTACGATCTAAAAGATTGTATCGCGTTTGGTGACGGCATGAATGACATGGAAATGCTATCCTCCGTAGGCAAAGGTTGTATTATGGAAAACGCAGATACACGCTTAAAAGCGGCTTGCCCACAGTTGGAACAAATCGGAACAAATAAAAACGAATCCGTAGCAAAATATCTCCGCCAAACATTTGGAATGAAATAATGTGGCAAGCAATCTTGTGTGTTAGCGCGGGTGCGGTGCTCGGCGCATTAGGAAGATGGGGCTTAAGCCAATGGCTAAATCCTATTTTTTCTGCTTTTAACTTTGGTACGCTATTCGTTAATTTTGTCGGTTGTTTTCTTATCGGCCTGTTAATGGCCTTTTTCTGGCAATTTCCGCAGTTTAACGGCTTATGGAAATTATTCTTGAATACCGGCTTTCTCGGCGCATTTACCACTTTTTCTTCTTTTTCATCGGAAACGATCGAATTGTTCATGTCAGAAAAATGGCTAAACGAGTTAGTCGTCATTTTGCTCCATGTGACGGGCGGTCTATTTAGCACCGCATTGGGCTTGGTATTGTACGGGCTTTTGGTTAAATCCTAACTAAAAATCCTCATCCGGTGTAAAACCAATCAAATCGGCAAAGTCTTCACGATAAAATCCGTGAGAAAGCATATATTGCCAAATTTTTTGCCTGCTTTTTGGGGTTTGCTTTTCCCCGTAATAAGGAAATTTCTTTTTCAGCACCCGCAACGTAATCATCGACCAATCCACCGTTGACTCCTCCAATGCGGTCTCAATCACATCTTCCGGCACGCCTTTCAATTGACGAAGTTCTTGTTTAATGCGATTTACGCCATAACCACGTTGCGCTCGAGCATTAATATAATTCTCCGCAAAACGACGATCGCTCTGCCAGTGTTTTTGCTGACAATAACGAAGGACGTTTTCAATTTCTTGTTCCGAAAACATTTTCTCTTGCATTTTATTGCGCAGTTCAAATTCACTATACTCACGGCGAGCAAGCAAATTCACCACATAACTTAAAGCCATATCAGACATATTTTTGTGCCATAAAAAAGTGCGGCCAAATTACATTCATTTTGACCGCACAGAAATAAAATAAGAATCAGATTTTATAGTTCGTTGTCGGCAGTATCGTCCTCGAGTTGCTCAATATCTGCCATTAGTGCCTGTTCGGGATTTGCAACCAATTCCGCACGAAGTTTAGCTTCAAGTTCGTCCGCTTTCGCCGGGTTTTCATGCAACCATTTCATAGCGTTTGCTTTACCTTGGCCGATCTTTTCACCGTTGTAGGCATACCAAGCGCCGGATTTCTCCACAAGTTTATGTTTTACGCCCAATTCAATCAGTTCGCCGGCCTTTGAAATGCCTTCGCCATAAAGGATTTGGAAATCCACTTGACGGAAAGGGGCGGCCAATTTATTTTTCACCACTTTCACGCGGGTTTCGTTACCTATTACTTCGTCGCCGTCTTTCACCGAACCGGTGCGACGAATATCCAGTCGCACGGAAGAATAGAATTTCAGCGCGTTACCGCCCGTTGTAGTTTCCGGATTGCCGAACATCACACCGATTTTCATCCGAATTTGGTTAATAAACACGACTAAGCAGTTTGCATTTTTAATTTGACCGGTCAATTTACGTAACGCTTGCGACATCAAACGCGCTTGTAAACCCATATGCGAATCGCCCATCTCGCCTTCGATTTCCGCTTTCGGCGTCAATGCAGCGACAGAGTCCACAATCACAACATCCACCGCACCGGAACGTACTAAAGCGTCACAGATTTCCAACGCTTGCTCGCCATTATCCGGTTGGGAAACCAATAATTCTTTCACATCTACACCAAGTTTCGCCGCATAAATCGGATCCAGCGCATGTTCCGCATCAATAAAGGCGCAGGTTTTACCTGCTTTTTGCGCTTGCGCAATAACGGAGAGAGTTAGCGTAGTTTTACCGGAGGACTCCGGCCCGAAGATTTCGACGATGCGTCCCATCGGCAAACCGCCGATCCCCAACGCGACATCCAGGCCGATTGAGCCGGTTGAAACCGATTCGACATCAAGCGCTTTGGTATCGCCCAATTTCATAATCGAACCCTTACCAAATTGCTTTTCAATTTGACCTAATGCCGCCGCAAGGGCTTTTTGTTTTTCTTCTTGAGTCGCCATGTTATAACCTTAACCTTTTTATTAAACGGAATAAAATTTTGTGTAGATTCTATCTGTATTGATATACAGTATCAAGAGAAATTTTGATCTTTGCAAAAAAATGTGAAAAAGATCGCAAAGCTTATATAGTTTTGCTTAAAAATTAACGGTTTAGATAATCCCATAAGGCATTAAGTGATGCGCTGGCGTCTTGTGTACCCAAATCGTACATGGCTTGAATTTTTGCCGGATTTTTTTCTAAACGGCCGATTTTGAGATCTTGCGAAGGGCGAATCACAAAAATTTCCCCCGTCTCCTCCCCTTTTAGCACCGCATCCAATTGCCGATTATAAACCTCATGGCGATTTATCAACGCTTCCGCCAATTTAGGATATTTCCGATAAAAAAGAGAAGGCAAAACGGCGGACATCTTTTCTTTCCGATAGCCCGCTGAGCGAGTAAGCACGACAATCCATTTATCGCAACCGCACGTACGAGCAAAATCAAGCGGAATACTGTCCACAATGCCGCCATCTAAATATTTTTGCCCGTCCAGTTCCACCATTTTCGAGACGAACGGCATTGCAGAGGTGGCGCGCAGTACTTCCATTTGCGCAAACACATCGCTGATTTTATGATATTCTGCAGCACCGCTTTCGACATTCGTCAGCGTTGCGTAAAACTTAACAGCGGATTGCGCAAAGGCCGCTTGGTCGAAAGGATCGAGTGTCATCGGCAGTTCATAAAAAGCAAAATCTTTATTTATGATATTACCCGTGGTAAGCAAACTGCAAAGCCCCATATAACGTTTATCGCCGAGGAATTCGAGGTTATAACGCAACGCCCGCCCTTTTTGATTGGAGGCATAATTTACGCCAAACAACGCCCCTGCCGACACGCCCACGATCGTATCAATGTTAATCCGCTGTTCCAACAACACATCCAGCACCGCCGCGCTAAAAAGCCCGCGCATTCCGCCGCCTTCTAATACTAATCCGATTTTCATCGCGTTCCTTCTTCATAAATGGGCGCAAATTCTAACATTTTTTTAGTTTTAACTTGGCTAAAAAGATATTGAGTAAAATTCAAAGTAAATTGAATGCAATAACAGCACCGCATTGGAATTGGTTCCAATGCGGTGCTATTTGATGAGAGTAATTTTCGCTTTGTGTAGTCGCTATATTATGGCGATTTTTCTAAGTGCAAACTAACCGTTTAAAATCGTACGCAAACGATCTAACTGACTTTGCGTTTGCTGTTGTTTTTGTTCTGTCGTTAATTTTGGTTTGTCACGTTCCCACAGTACATCGTCATGCGGCAACTCGGCTAAGAAACGGCTCGCTTCAGGGCGCACCAATTCGCCGTATTGCCGGCGTTCACGACAAAGAGAAAAGGTCAACGCTTTTTGCGCACGCGTAATGCCCACATAAGCCAAACGGCGCTCTTCTTCCACATTGTCTTCGTCGATACTGGTTTGATGCGGCAAAATGCCTTCTTCCATGCCGATTAAATACACGTATGGAAACTCCAAACCTTTGGACGCATGCAAAGTCATCAGTTGCACCTGATCGCTTTCATCCTCGTCCTCGCTGCGCTCAAGCATATCGCGTAAAGTCAAGCGTGTAACCACTTGATTGAGATTCATCGGTTCATTGGTTTCGTCACCTTTAAGCATATCCGCCACCCAATCAAACAAGGTCGCGACGTTTTTACTTTGCATTTCTGCCGCTTTCGGACTTACGGCATATTCATACAAATATTCTTCGTAATGCATCGCCGACAACATCGAGCGCACGGCACGCGCCGGCTCGGAACGCTGTATTTCGTCGTGAAGTTCCACGATCCAACGCCCGAATTTTTGCAGCGCATCATAAGCTTTCGGCGTGACGCGTTGAATCAGTTCAAATTCAAAAATCGTCTCAAACAAACTAATGTGCTTTTCTTGTGCCAATTCGCCCAATTTTTGCAAAGTCGCCGTACCGATTTCACGTTTCGGCGTGTTCACAATACGCAAAAATGCCGCATCATCGTCCTGATTCACCACCAAGCGCAAATAAGCCATCATATCCTTGATTTCAGGGCGCGAGAAAAACGACGTACCGCCGGAAATTTTGTAGGGAATACGGTTTTGCATCAACACTTTTTCCAGCAAACGCGATTGATGATTGCCGCGATATAAAATCGCGTAATCTTTATATTTGGTTTTATGGCTGAAACGGTGCGCAATCAATTCCGCAGCAATGCGCTCCGCTTCGTGTTCTTCGTTTTTCGCTTCAATTACCAATAATTTTTCGCCTTCACCGATCGTGGAAAACAATTTTTTGTCGAACACGTGCGCGTTGTTATCGATCAAAATATTCGCGCAATGCAAAATGCGTTGGGTGGAACGATAATTTTGTTCCAGCTTAATCACTTGCAAACGTGGAAAATCATCACGCAACCGCACCATATTTTCCGGTCGCGCGCCACGCCATGAATAAATGGATTGATCGTCATCGCCCACCACAGTGAAACAGGCGCGTTCACCCACTAACAACTTAATCAATTCATATTGACTGGTATTGGTGTCTTGATATTCGTCCACCAACAAATAACGGATTTTCATTTGCCATTTTGAGCGCACTTCTTCATTTTGTTTGAATAACAACGTCGGCAATATAATCAAATCATCAAAATCTAACGCGTTGTAAGCACGAATTTGCGCCGCATAGCGCTCATAACATTTGGCGAAAGTTTGATATTTGGCATCGCGCGCAAGCGCATAAGCTTGCTTCGGCGAAATTAAATCGTTCTTCCAGTTGGAAATCGCCGCAATCAGCTCGCGCAACAAATCCTTATCTTCTTTTAACACGTCTGTAGTGAGTTCTTTGACGAGTGCGAATTGATCATGCTCGTCGAACAAAGTCATATTTGATTTAAATCCGAGAGCTTTATATTCGTGCTTGATGATGTCAAAACCCAGCGTATGGAAAGTGGAAACCGTCAAGCCCTTGGATTGTTCTTTGCCGATGGAATGCGCGACCCGCTCCTTCATTTCACGTGCGGCTTTATTAGTGAAAGTAACGGCCGCAATGTGCTTTGGCAAATAACCGCAATGTGCGATTAAATGGGCGATTTTGTTGATAATCACGCGTGTTTTACCGGAGCCCGCCCCTGCTAACACAAGACAAGGCCCGCTGACGAATTCGACAGCTTGTTGCTGTTGGGAATTTAGTTTCATGTTTATTGTAAATACGTATTCATAAAAACTTGGTTTTTACCGCTTCGCTCCTTCGTTTAGGAGAGATGACAACGAAGTGACAAAAAAGATAGAAAATACCGAAATTATGGAGCAGTTGCACAACACTAAAATTACCCTTGCAAAATAGCACCGCATTGAAGCCGCTTTCAATGCGGTGCTATCTTTTAATGCAAACTCAGACTTTAATGTATCCGGTAAAAACGACAGCGGCACATCTAAAATCGGTAAGCCCATTGCTATGCTATTTTAAGATCGCAGGCTGTGCCGGTATAGGCGGTGTATTTTTCGGTAGAGTCGAGAGGTACCGCCACAGCACCGCATTCGGACAAGACAAAGAGTGCGCTTAGTAAAAATAATGTTTTTTCATCGCGCTTTTAAGGCTTGTAATACCGGCATCGGAACTAACGCCGACACATCCCCACCATGCAAATAAATCTCGCGCACAATAGTAGACGAGACAAATGCCCATTTTTCGGTCGGCGGGAAAAATAAACTGTCCACACCTTCGGTTAATAAACGATTAAGCGCAGCAAGTTGCAATTCATATTCAAAATCCGTCGTGGTACGCACACCACGAATAATGGCGGAAATATGGCGCGCTTGAATCACTTTTGCCAATAAATCAGAAAAGCCGAACACTTCTACATTCGGTAAATGCGCAACAGAGCGACGCGCCAATTCTACTCGTTCTTCCAGCGAGAAGAGCGGATTTTTGCGCGGACTGTTCGCCACCGCCACCCAAACACGCGGAAAAATAGCCGCACTTCGCACAATAATATCTAAATGCCCGTTAGTGAGTGGGTCAAAGGTGCCGGGATAAATTACCGAACTGGCTGTCGTCATCATTGCGCTCCAAATAAGGTTTTAATAAATCTAACAAACGTTGTAACGCGCCTTGATTTTCCACTAATACTTCATGGCCGGCCCATCCAAGACGTTTACGCGCCGCTTGCGAATTAAGCAGCGCTTCCACTGCGCGTTCCAGCGCGTCTGCGCTTGCATTCACTTCCAGCACACCTTGCACTTCCAGTAGCATTCGAAATACTTCGGGAAAATTAAAAGTATGCTTGCCGCTAATCACCGGAATTTTAAAGGCCAACGGTTCAAGCGGATTATGTCCGCCGTGTTTCACTAAGCTGCCGCCTACAAAGGCAATATCAGACACACCGTACATCACCATCATTTCCCCCATGGTGTCGCCCAAAATCACTTGCGTATCGGCACTCGGCAGTTCCCCCGTAGAACGACGGATAAAATGAAATTTTTCCTGTTGCAGTAATCTGGCCACCGCATTAAACCGTTCGGGATGACGCGGTACAAGCAACAACAATAAATTCGGGTATTTTTTCAGCAAGCGACGGTGAGTTTTTAGAATGATTTCCTCTTCGCCTTCGTGCGTGCTGGCGGCAATCCATACCGAACGTTGTAACCGCCACTGACGGCGCAAGATTTCAATGCGGTGCTGAAGTTCACTCGTAATTACCAAATCGTACTTAATGTTACCGGTAAGCTGCAGCTTTTCTTTTGGATAACCGAGCTCCAAAAAACGTTTACCGCTGATTTGATCTTGTGACGCAATCAAACTAATTTGCGACCACATAGACTGTAAATGCGTACGCACTTTGCCGTAACGACGCGCAGAACGTGCCGACAAACGAGCATTTGCCACAATAAAAGGCACATTTCGACAATGTAGTTGTCGGATTAGATTCGGCCAGAGTTCCGTTTCAATTACAATGCACAATTTCGGCCGTATAAAATCAATGAAACGATTGATTGCACAGGGTAAATCATAAGGCAAATAGCAATGCGTCACATCGCTGCCAAAAGCGGCTTTGACGCGGTCGGAACCGGTCGGCGTAACCGTAGTAAATGTGATGGGTAAAGCCGGATAAGTTTGTCGAATTTTGCGCACCAACGGCGTGGCGGCAATGACTTCACCTACGGAAGCTGCATGAATAATGATGCCGTGCGGATTCGGTTTAGCCAACGCGCCGTAAAATCCATAGCGTTCGCCGAGTCTTTTTCGATAATTTGGCGCCTTAAAACCACGCGTCCACATAAAGATAAGCACCAGCGGCTGAATGAGGTACATCAGGCCGGTATAAAAAAAACGCCACATAAATTAAATTCAGTTATACTTACGAAAATTTTCAGTAGTATAGCAAAAAAAGGATCGGAATATGCCAACAATTAGCGTTGCCATGATCGTGAAAAACGAAGCGCAAGATCTCGCGCAATGCTTGGAAACAGTACAAGGTTGGACGGATGAAATCGTAATTTTGGACTCCGGCAGCACAGACGACACCAAACGAATCGCATTAAATTACGGCGCCAAATTCTATGAAAACGCCGATTGGCCGGGTTTCGGCAAACAGCGTCAACTCGCCCAGCAGTATGTTACAAGCGATTATGTGTTTTGGCTGGATGCCGACGAACGCGTCACACCCGAATTACGCGAATCCATTAAACAGGCTGTGCAACTTGATTCACCCCATACCGTTTATGAACTGCCGCGCGTAAGCGAAGTATTCGGGCGTGAAATTCGCCATTCGGGTTGGTATCCGGATTATGTGGTGCGCCTATATCGCACCGATTACGCGAACTATAACGATTCCTTAGTACATGAAAAAGTGGAATTTCCGGCAAATGCGCGTATTGAAAAATTGAAAGGCGATTTGCAACATTTCACTTATAAAAGCATTCATCATTACTTAGTGAAATCGGCGAACTACGCGAAAGCTTGGGCGGATCAACGCCAAGCCAAAGGCAAAAAAGCTACGCTTTGGCAAGGTGTAAGCCACGCTATCGGCTGTTTTGTGAAAATGTATCTGTTAAAAGCCGGTTTCTTAGACGGTAAACAAGGCTTTCTGCTCGCCGTGCTTTCGGCGCATTCTACCTTGGTAAAATATGCGGATTTGTGGGAACGAGAGCAACATTAAGGCAAACAAAAAAGTGCGGTAAATTTGATCTACCGCACTTTTTGTTTTCTGATCGAATGAAAATTAATTTTTTGCTGCTGCCGCGGCTTTCACAATCACCGCAAAAGCAGGTGCTTTAAGCGATGCACCACCGACTAATGCACCATCGATATCCGGTTGGGTAAATAATTCTGCTGCATTTGAATCATTTACGGAACCGCCGTATTGGATAATTACTTGGTCTGCCACTGCCTGGGATTTTCTCGCGATATGACTGCGAATGAACGCATGTACTGCTTGCGCTTGCGCCGGCGTGGCGGATTTGCCGGTACCGATCGCCCAAATTGGTTCATAAGCGATTACCGCCCCATTAAAGGCTTCAACGCCTAACGCACTGAGCACCGCATCAATTTGACGCGCACACACTTCTTCGGTTTTACCCGCTTCGTTTTCCGCTTCGGATTCACCGATGCACAATACCGGCACTAAGCCCGCTTCTTTTAATGCGCAGAATTTTTTCGCGATGAATTCATCGCTTTCTTTATGATAGGTGCGACGCTCGGAGTGACCGATAATAATATATTTAGCCCCAAAATCTTTTAACATTTCAGTGGAAATATCGCCGGTAAATGCACCTTTTACGTTCACATCCACGTTTTGTGCGCCTAAGGCGATCTGACTGCCTTTTAAGGCAGCTTCTGCTTCGGCAAGATACATCACTGGCGGAGCGATTGCCACACCGCAGCCTTCAACACCGGCTAATTCAGTTTTTAGATGTTCGATTAATTCTTTGGTAAACGCTTTACTACCATTTAATTTCCAGTTACCCATAACTAAGGGACGACGTGCCATTTTAGTTTCTCCGTATTAATTAATAACGCGGCTACTATACCAAATTTTCGATTTGATTTTTTGTTCAAAATCACAAATCTAAAATTTTTCTCCTCGAGCGCGTGCTTCTTTGGCATGAAAAAGCTACAATTTACTGTATAGAATCAATAAAAAATAACCAATTTTATAAAAATGAAGATTTTCAAAGCTGAACAATGGAACATTGAAGTACTATTGCCTCTTTTTGAACATTACCGTCGCGCTAACGGAATGACGGAAAACCCCGAGCGTACTCTAACTTTCTTAACCAATCGCATTCGTTTTAATGAAAGTCTATTTTTTATCGCAGTAGATGAACAGGATGTAGATAAAGCGGTAGGCTTTATTCAACTTTATCCCCGCCTCTCTTCCTTACAGTTACAACGTTATTGGCAATTAACCGATATTTACGTAACAAATCGTCCCCAACAAGCGGAAATTTATGCCGCGTTAATCTCCAAAGCGAAAGATTTCGTACTTTATACCCAGTCAAATCGCCTTGTCGCCGAATTAGGACAAGCCCAACATAAATTGTTAGAACGCGAAGGCTTCAAATTAAATCCGAAAAAAAACCTGTTTGAATTGAGTTTATAATGCAAACCGAACTGCAATCTTATTGGGATTATTTGCGCATTGAACGCCAGGTCAGTCCGCACACGCTCGCTAACTATCAACGCCAACTCAATGCGGTGCTAAAATTGCTTGCCGAGCAAGACATTCGACAATGGCAGCAAATTACGCCGAACATCGTGCGTTTTGTTCTAGTACAAAGTAAAAAAGCCGGGCTCAAAGAAAAAAGCCTGGCTTTACGTTTGTCTGCCCTTCGGCGATTTTTTAGTTATTTGGTGCAACAAGGCAAATTGAACGTTAACCCTGCCACCGGCATCTCCGCACCCAAAGCGGGTAAGCATTTGCCGAAAAATATCGACAGCGATCAAATTCAGCTATTATTCGCCAATGACAGTAAAGAACCTATTGATATTCGCGATCGGGCGATTTTAGAGCTTATGTATAGTTCAGGCTTACGTTTATCGGAATTGCAAGGCTTGAACTTAAACAGCATTAACACGCGAACACGAGAAGTACGCGTGTTAGGGAAAGGGAATAAAGAACGCATTGTACCATTCGGACATTACGCCTCGCGTGCGCTGCAACAATGGCTTAAAGTGAGGTTACTCTTCAATCCGAAAGATGAGGCCTTATTCGTAAGCCAATTAGGCAACCGCATTTCCCATCGCTCCATTCAAAAACGGTTGGAAACATGGGGGATTCGTCAAGGGTTAAGCAGTCATTTGAACCCGCATAAACTGCGCCATTCTTTTGCCACGCATATGTTGGAAGCCAGTTCCGATCTGCGTGCGGTACAAGAATTGCTCGGACACAGCAATCTTTCTACAACCCAAATTTATACCCATCTCAATTTCCAACATCTCGCTGATGTTTATGACCAAGCTCATCCACGCGCGAAGCGGAAAAAGTAATTGTTTTCGGAAGTTTTGTCTTTTGGTTTGAGCACCGCATTGGAGCGGCTTGGTGATTTGTTTATGCGATGAATATGAAGAATGCCGCGTTTCCGTTTCCTCACCGCGCTTCACGGCCACTTGTCTTTGGCTACTTGTCTTTAGTCACTTGTCTTCGGCCGTTTGTCTTTCTCCCGTTTTGCGATTTTTAACCAATAAAAAACCCCGGCCTTCTGACCGGGGTTCCTTTCATATCTACCTGGCGGTGCCCTACTCTCACATGGGGAAGCCCCACACTACCATCGGCATTTCGGCGTTTCACTTCTGAGTTCGGTATGGGGTCAGGTGGGACCACCGCTCTATCGCCGCCAGGATTATTCGGTTTTAGACTTTAGACCTTGGACGTTAGCTTTTTACCTCTTCGTCTTTGTCTTTGTTGTCTTTGTCATCTTTATGCTTTATCCGCACTTTTATTGGCTACAAACTAAACTTTTATTTTGTGTCGTTTTATTTTTTTGTTGGTTTTGTTCTTTTGTTACTTTTACTTTATTCTGTTTTGTTTCGTTTTTTTCGTTAGCTTCACTGCTCTCCTAAAAACATTTGAGCGTTGTATAGTTAAGCCCCTCGGGCAATTAGTACGCGTTAGCTCAATGGCTCACACCACTTACACACCGCGCCTATCTACGTCTTAGTCTTAAACAACCCTTACACACTTGATGTGTGGGAGAACTCATCTCTTGGCAAGTTTCGTGCTTAGATGCTTTCAGCACTTATCTCTTCCGCACTTAGCTACCCGGCTATGCGTCTGGCGACACAACCGGAACACCAGCGGTGCGTCCACTCCGGTCCTCTCGTACTAGGAGCAGCCCCAATCAATTCTCCTACGCCCACGGCAGATAGGGACCGAACTGTCTCACGACGTTCTAAACCCAGCTCGCGTACCACTTTAAATGGCGAACAGCCATACCCTTGGGACCTACTTCAGCCCCAGGATGTGATGAGCCGACATCGAGGTGCCAAACACCGCCGTCGATATGAACTCTTGGGCGGTATCAGCCTGTTATCCCCGGAGTACCTTTTATCCGTTGAGCGATGGCCCTTCCATTCAGAACCACCGGATCACTATGACCTACTTTCGTACCTGCTCGACTTGTCCGTCTCGCAGTTAAGCTTGCTTATACCATTGCACTAACCTGACGATGTCCGACCGTCATTAGCAAACCTTCGTGCTCCTCCGTTACGCTTTGGGAGGAGACCGCCCCAGTCAAACTACCCACCAGACACTGTCCGAACACCCGTTCCGGGCGCTTCGTTAGAACATCAAACGTTAAAGGGTGGTATTTCAAGGTCGACTCCATCATCACTGGCGTGACGACTTCAAAGTCTCCCACCTATCCTACACATCAAAATTCAATGTTCAGTGTCAAGCTATAGTAAAGGTTCACGGGGTCTTTCCGTCTAGCCGCGGGTACACCGCATCTTCACGGCAATTTCAATTTCACTGAGTCTCGGGTGGAGACAGCCTGGCCATCATTATGCCATTCGTGCAGGTCGGAACTTACCCGACAAGGAATTTCGCTACCTTAGGACCGTTATAGTTACGGCCGCCGTTTACTGGGGCTTCGATCAGGTGCTTCTCTTTCGATAACACCATCAATTAACCTTCCAGCACCGGGCAGGCATCACACCCTATACGTCCACTTTCGTGTTTGCAGAGTGCTGTGTTTTTAATAAACAGTTGCAGCCAGCGGGTCACTTCGACCGGTTCAACCTTCAGGGGTAAACCCTTACAATCTACGCCGGCGCACCTTCTCCCGAAGTTACGGTGCTATTTTGCCTAGTTCCTTCACCCGAGTTCTCTCAAGCGCCTGAGTATTCTCTACCTGACCACCTGTGTCGGTTTTCAGTACGGTTTAGTAAAGCCTTTCGCTTAGTGGCTTTTCCTGGAAGTGTGGTATCAGTTACTTCAGCTCCGTAGAGCCTCGTCATCATCTCTCAGTGTTAAAGAAGTCCGGATTTGCCTAAACTTCCCACCTACCAACTTAAACGTGCATATCCAACAGCACGCTAACCTAACCTGCTCCGTCCCCACATCGCAGCTTTACCAAGTACGGGAATATTAACCCGTTTCCCATCGACTACGCTTTTCAGCCTCGCCTTAGGGGCCGACTCACCCTGCCCCGATTAACGTTGGACAGGAACCCTTGGTCTTCCGGCGAACGGGTTTTTCACCCGTTTTATCGTTACTTATGTCAGCATTCGCACTTGTGATACGTCCAGCAGCCCTCTCGAACTCCCTTCGTCCGCTTACACAACGCTCCCCTACCCAACAGACTTTCGCCTGATGCCGCAGCTTCGGTGCTATATTTGAGCCCCGTTACATCTTCCGCGCAGGCCGACTCGACTAGTGAGCTATTACGCTTTCTTTAAATGATGGCTGCTTCTAAGCCAACATCCTAGCTGTCTAAGCCTTCCCACTTCGTTTCCCACTTAATATAGACTTTGGGACCTTAGCTGGCGGTCTGGGTTGTTTCCCTCTCCACGACGAACGTTAGCACCCGCCGTGTGTCTCCTGAGTATCACTCTTCGGTATTCGTAGTTTGCATCGGGTTGGTAAGCCGGGATGGCCCCCTAGCCGAAACAGTGCTCTACCCCCGAAGGTGTCCGCTCAAGGCTCTACCTAAATAGATTTCGGGGAGAACCAGCTATCTCCCGGTTTGATTGGCCTTTCACCCCCAGCCACAAGTCATCCGCTAATTTTTCAACATTAGTCGGTTCGGTCCTCCAGTTAGTGTTACCCAACCTTCAACCTGCCCATGGCTAGATCACCGGGTTTCGGGTCTATACCTTGCAACTCTTCGCCCAGTTAAGACTCGGTTTCCCTTCGGCTCCCTGATTTAGTTAACCTCGCTACAAAATATAAGTCGCTGACCCATTATACAAAAGGTACGCAGTCACCCTTTCAGGCTCCCACTGCTTGTACGTACAAGGTTTCAGGTTCTATTTCACTCCCCTCACCGGGGTTCTTTTCGCCTTTCCTTCACAGTACTGGTTCACTATCGGTCAATCAGGAGTATTTAGCCTTGGAGGATGGTCCCCCCTTCTTCAAACAGGATATCACGTGTCCCGCCCTACTTGTCGTTAACTTAGTACCACGACCTGGACTTCGAGTACGGGGCTATCACCCTGTGTCGCTGTGCTTCCCAGCACATTCCTCTGTCTCTGTCGCTATCATTAACAGGCTCTTTCGCTTTCGCTCGCCGCTACTGACGAAATCTCGGTTGATTTCTTTTCCTCGGGGTACTTAGATGTTTCAGTTCTCCCGGTTTGCCTCAACAAGCTATGTATTCACTCGTTGATAGTGGGCTCTTCACCCACTGGGTTGCCCCATTCGGATATCTTGGATTAAACGCTTCTTATCAACTCATCCAAGCTTTTCGCAGATTAGCACGTCCTTCTTCGCCTCTGATTGCCAAGGCATCCACCTTGTACGCTTAGTCGCTTAACTATACAACCTCAAATGCTCTTCTTATGATTTGCATTTAATGGCTATCTTTAATTCAACTAACACTCTTAAATTGCTTTTGTTCAATTCAGAGTTTTTAACAAAACATGTTGTTATTTCGTTTTACTCAGACTTTCTTTCGAAAATCTCTCGTTTTTAGCTTGTTTCCAATTTTTTAAAGAACAAATAAGATAAATATAAAGCCATCTTTAGTTGGCGTCCCCACGGGGATTCGAACCCCGGTTACCGCCGTGAAAGGGCGATGTCCTAGGCCTCTAGACGATGGGGACATCAAGTAAAGATACTCTATATTTCAACGTCGCTTTCAGCTTCGTTGCTTACTCTTCTATCTACAATACACCAGACAATCTGTGTGAACACTCGCTGTCGCTCATTTTTGGTAAGGAGGTGATCCAACCGCAGGTTCCCCTACGGTTACCTTGTTACGACTTCACCCCAGTCATGAATCATACCGTGGTAAACGCCCCCCTCGCGGTTAAGCTATCTACTTCTGGTACAACCCACTCCCATGGTGTGACGGGCGGTGTGTACAAGGCCCGGGAACGTATTCACCGCGACATTCTGATTCGCGATTACTAGCGATTCCGACTTCATGGAGTCGAGTTGCAGACTCCAATCCGGACTTAGACGTACTTTATGAGATTCACTCCACCTCGCAGCTTCGTTACCCTCTGTATACGCCATTGTAGCACGTGTGTAGCCCTACTCGTAAGGGCCATGATGACTTGACGTCATCCCCACCTTCCTCCGGTTTATCACCGGCAGTCTCCTTTGAGTTCCCGACCGAATCGCTGGCAACAAAGGATAAGGGTTGCGCTCGTTGCGGGACTTAACCCAACATTTCACAACACGAGCTGACGACAGCCATGCAGCACCTGTCTCATGGTTCCCGAAGGCACTCCCGTATCTCTACAGGATTCCATGGATGTCAAGAGTAGGTAAGGTTCTTCGCGTTGCATCGAATTAAACCACATGCTCCACCGCTTGTGCGGGCCCCCGTCAATTCATTTGAGTTTTAACCTTGCGGCCGTACTCCCCAGGCGGTCGATTTATCACGTTAGCTTCGGGCGCCAAACTTAAAGTCCAACCCCCAAATCGACAGCGTTTACAGCGTGGACTACCAGGGTATCTAATCCTGTTTGCTCCCCACGCTTTCGCACATGAGCGTCAGTACATTCCCAAGGGGCTGCCTTCGCCTTCGGTATTCCTCCACATCTCTACGCATTTCACCGCTACACGTGGAATTCTACCCCTCCCTAAAGTACTCTAGCTACCCAGTCTGAAATGCAATTCCCAGGTTAAGCCCGGGGCTTTCACACCTCACTTAAATAGCCGCCTGCGTGCCCTTTACGCCCAGTTATTCCGATTAACGCTCGCACCCTCCGTATTACCGCGGCTGCTGGCACGGAGTTAGCCGGTGCTTCTTCTGTGTTTAACGTCAATCACCTAACCTATTAAATTAGGTGCCTTCCTCAACACCGAAAGAACTTTACAACCCGAAGGCCTTCTTCATTCACGCGGCATGGCTGCGTCAGGGTTGCCCCCATTGCGCAATATTCCCCACTGCTGCCTCCCGTAGGAGTCCGGGCCGTGTCTCAGTCCCGGTGTGGCTGGCCATCCTCTCAGACCAGCTAGAGATCGCAGGCTTGGTAGGCCTTTACCCTACCAACTACCTAATCCCACTTGGGCTCATCCTATGGCATGTGGCCCTAAGGTCCCACACTTTCATCTTCCGATACTACGCGGTATTAGCGACAGTTTCCCGTCGTTATCCCCCTCCATAAGCTAGATTCCCAAACATTACTCACCCGTCCGCCACTCGTCAGCATAAGTACAAGTACTTACCTGCTACCGTTCGACTTGCATGTGTTAAGCCTGCCGCCAGCGTTCAATCTGAGCCATGATCAAACTCTTCAATTCAAGTTTAATCGCTCAATATTCTGCTTGCTAAAAGTTTTCGCTTCCCTACTTATAAATTAAATTAAAAGTAAGCTTTATGAATTTCTAGTTAGCACCTATTAAGACTTCAAAATTAAAAATATTTTCAAAATAAGTCAATCAACAAGTGCCCACACAGATTGTCTGATTCATTGTTAAAGAGCAAAAAACAACGACGCACGTGTAAATTTGACTATTTCACAACCGTGCGTCGTTGTGTGCCGCGTATTATAGGAATTTTCAGATCCTTTGCAACACCTTTTTTCAGATTTTTACTCAAGAGATTAATTTTTATTCATCATCTACTTTTCTGTATTTTCTGAAACCTGCTTTATGTAACACCTCATTTAATTTTTTCAGTAAAATCTCCTTTTGTGATTTAGTAAACAATACACAATTTTTATTGTGTAACGCAGCAACAATCCTCCAATAAGTTTGCAGTGTTGCCGGAATGCCCGCTTTTTTTAAACGTACAATGGCATTTTCTGCACCTACCGATTTTAATGTCGCGACATCCGGAATATCCACTTTCTTTAGCATTCTTTCATACTTTATCGAAAGATTAGGCAACTCCTTCAAGCGATTCGCTTTAGATAATGCAAGCGCATTTCTTCTCTCTTGGATTTGCTTAATAGAAAGCATAAATAATTTACGCAATAACGACTCATCCCCCATAATATTAGAAGACAATCGGTAATAATCGGCAAGAACAAACCTGCGATTGACTTCGTTCGTGGTAAAGGGCGAACAACCGGAACGCATTAATTGTTGTGCGAGTTCGTTTTTGGCTTGCAGATAAAATTTTCCGTTTAACCATAGTGCGAACATAAATTCCTTCTTATAAAACAACCCATAACCGGTAAAAAGGTTTCGGGATGTCACATTTCCAATTAATCTATCCGCTCGTAAACAAACGGATTCAATACGCTCATCTTGAACATTTAAATACTGCATGCATACCTCATTATTGCTTAAATCATTACTTAATGGCCAAAATCCTCTTCAGCCGAAGAATCTATATCATTAACAAATTATGAATAAAACCGATTCTTTGTGAATTTGTGAACAAGATCAAAATATTAAAATTTTTGTTCGCCAAAATCACTTCACAATGGCAAAATACTGCTTTCCTCCGTGGGCTACAGGGTTCAAAAAATTCATTTTTATCCGAATTGCCCTTCCGTTATTTTTATATAAAAGGTCAGCTTACTTACTATGAACGCAAGCAAAAAATACAAAATAGGTATCACCTTTAATTTAGAATCCGAGATCTCAGATATTTGGGCAAATGGCGCAAATCAAAATGTCATTCATCTTTACAATTTATTTAAACACTCTTCTTTAGTAGAAAATGTTGTATTGGTTTCTTGGGGTGCGGCAAGACGCACTACGCCGCCGGAAGGTTTTTTACTTGACGGATTGGATATTAACTTTGCCTACATTGACGATGTCATTGACGAGCTTGACGTATTAATAGAGGGAATGTTGGTCATAGAACCGCATCAAATCGAGCGGATGCGCGCGCACGGCGGCAAAACCGTATGCTATAAAATGGGTAACGATATGATTATGGATGCGGAAAATATGCTGTTTAATCGTCCAACTTCGCGCACCTTTAACGGCACCGCATTCGATGCGGTTTGGACTTTTCCGCACCATGAAAATACCTGTCGATCTTATTTCCACACAATGTACCGCTGTCCGGTTTATATCGTACCGTTTATTTGGTCACCTGTGTTTTGCGATAAAGTAATCGGTTGGTTGAAAAGAGATCACAACCTTGATTTCGGCTATTGCCCGAATCCAACAAAAACAGCAAAACGTATCGCTTCCTTTGAATCAAACGCACATATTGTAAAAACCTGTTTCGTACCGATTTTGATCGCCGAACAGGCTTATCGCATGCAACCTGAAAAAATCGAACATGTTTTTATGTGCAACACCTATGATAAACGGGAAGATCCGACTTTCCGCAATTTTATCGGCCACACCGATATCGTACGCGATAATATTATGAGTGTGGAAGCACGTTACCAAATGCCGGATTTCTTAACCCGTTATGTGGATGTCGTACTAAGTCACCAATGGGAAAATGGCTTGAACTATGCTTATAACGACGCGCTATACGGCGGTTACCCGTTTATCCATAATTCCAAATTAATTCCGAAAGGCGTCGGTTATTATTATGATCAATTCGATGCCGAAGAAGGCGCCAAAGTGTTGCTCGAGGTCATCGAAAATCACGACAAACGGCACGATGAATACGTCAAACGTGCAAATGAGTATCTTGATTCGCAACTGCCAACCAACCCGCTCAATATCTGTTATTACGAACAAGAACTGTTGCGTCTGTTTAAATAAGCAAAAATCCCTCCGGATGGAGGGATTTTTGTTTCTCCGTTTCAGCACCGCATTGAAACCTTATTTGACGGGCTTTCAATGCGGTGCTAAATCAGGATCTCAAATAACGCTTAATAAATTTGCCGACGAAATAAACAAAGAAAAAATCAATAGCCCGTTTCCACCGGCAAGCCCGCTTTTATCCAGCCTTCAAATCCCCCAATCACGCTAAACACATTTTCGTAACCTTGCTCAACTAAAAAAGTGGCAACATTTCGGCTACTCACGCCGTGATAACAACTCAAAATAATTGGCGAATCAAAATCTACCAATGTTTCAAATTGCAGAAAAGTCTGATTGGTCAAATGAAAAGCGCCTTTCGGGTGTGCATTAGCATAATGTTGCGCGTCGCGTACGTCGGCCAGCACCGCGCCTTGTTGTGCCATTTGCCAGGCTTGTTGCGGGGTTATTTCTTGAAATGACATATTTTAAAATCCTCTCACCTGTTGTTTGCACAGGCCATCAATAATCACCAGGCTCATGGACAAAATTAAACAAATAAAAAGCGGATAACTTTGCGCATCAATTTTTTCGCCGATAAAAAAAGAAACGAACAGCATCATAATAGTTTCCACATAACCAAGCAGTCCAAGCAAATTCATCGGTAATTTATTACTGGCGATGACATAAGCAATCAATGCGGTGCCACTGATGAGTCCGAGTAATACCAGCAGGCCCCAAATCGCCGAATTGCTTTGTTCCACTGAAGCGAAATCCGTTTGCAACGCAAAATAAACGCTAATCGGCATTAAACTTAGCATTTCCAAACAAAAGGAGGCAAGATCGGTATTTTTCAACGCTTTTCGCACAGAGAAGTAAGTGGTATAACCTATGCAAATGACTATCGCTTCCCACGACAATCCGCCTTTAAGCACAATATTGGAAATGACGCCAAGCGTCGCAATTAGCACCGCAATGAATTTAAAAGTGGAAATGCGTTCTTTGAAAATCAAGCGTCCGGCGGCGACCATCACGATCGGCAACAACAAATAACCAAACGACACGCTTAGCGAACTGCCGTTATTCGGCGCCCATAAAAAAAGCCACATTTGAAAACCCATCAATGCGCCGCAAAAAAAATAAGAAAAGGCAAAATAAGGCTGATTTTTGATGTGTTTTAAGCGTTCAAGCAAGGCGTTTTTTTGTTTAAACATCAACACGGCGAATACGACGAAAGGAAAGGTGAAAATCATTCGATAGCCGAAAATATCCGTGCCACTCAAAGGTTTGAGTAAGGTGGAAAAATAATACATGTAGCCGAATAGAAAAGAGGCTAACAATGAAACGAGAATGCCTTTGAGCATAACAGATCCTTATCGCGAATTACCGCCCATTCTATTCCAACATCGCCCAAAATGCACGGATCAAGGGCTGTTCAAGATTTCTTTTTTGTGTACAAATACCAAGCTCGAAAGGCGCAATCGGCACGTCGAGATTTAGTCTCGAAATTTGATGATTCATTGGGCTGTTATCAATCACCGCATCGGGTAACATCGCCAATCCGAAACCCAAACCTACCATCGGCACAATGCCTTCATGACCGGCCACGGTAGCGTAAATTTTCGGATGTTTAATCTGTTTTTCTTCACGCAACCATTGCTCAATCCGTTGTCGAGCATGCCCTTCCAGCGGAAAAATAAACGGCATTTGTTGCCAGTTTATCGGTGTTTCTTGCAAAAGCTGGGTGGCTAAACAAGCCACGCGAGGTGCAATCAGAGAAAGCGAAATGTTATCGATTTTATGAAACGCCACGCTCGCCGGCAAATTTTGTGGCTTACCCGCAAGGGCGAGATCCGCCTGTTGAGTTTGAATCAATTCCAACGCCGATGCCGGATCACCGGTAGTCAGCTGAATTTCCACTTTAGGATAGCGTTGACGAAATTGCTTTAACACTTGCGGCAAATGGCTGTAGGACGCGGTTACCGAGCAAAACAGTTTCAATTCGCCGCTTAATTCGTCCTCGTCGTTGAACTGTTGACGAAATTGTCGCCAATTTTGCCATTCAGTTTTAGCAAATTGTAAAAATTTCTCGCCGTGTTCGGTCAGCGTAACTTGGCGGTTATCGCGGATAAAAAGGATTTTTCCCAATTCATCTTCAAGCCGTTGAATTTGACGGGAAAGGGTGGAGGGCGACATATGGTTTTGGGTAGCGGTTTTAGCGAAGTTTTGGGTTTCGGTGAGTTTTATAAATAAATTAAGATCTTGAAAGTCCATAATAGTTTCTATTTTATTAAAGTAAGCCGCTATCGTTGAAAATCGATTTTCAACAAAAACAAATTTTAATTAATGCTTATAATTGCAAAAATTACAACATAACATTCCTATAATATCACTTTACGCAACTACAAAAAAATTTATAATCCCACCCATAACAAAACTATATGCAAACACAACCTCATCCAACATTCACCTTACAAACAAGGAAAAAAACATGGCTAACTATTTCAACACATTGAATTTACGTCAAAAATTAGACCAATTAGGTCGTTGTCGTTTTATGAATCGCGAAGAATTCGCTGATGAAGCGAATTTCTTAAAAGGCAAAAAAATCGTGATCGTAGGTTGCGGTGCGCAAGGCTTAAACCAAGGGCTAAATATGCGTGATTCCGGTTTGGACATCAGCTACGCATTACGTCCGGAAGCTATTAAGGAAAAACGCACATCATTCCAACGCGCAACAGAAAACGGTTTTAACGTTGGCACTTACGAAGAATTAATTCCAACTGCGGATTTAGTCATCAACTTAACGCCGGATAAACAACACTCTAAAGTAGTGGCGGACGTTATGCCGTTAATGAAAAAAAATTCGGCCTTCGGTTATTCGCATGGTTTCAACATCGTGGAAGTAGGCGAGCAAATTCGTAAAGACATCACCGTAGTAATGGTGGCGCCGAAATGCCCGGGTACCGAAGTGCGTGAAGAATACAAACGCGGTTTCGGCGTGCCGACATTAATCGCGGTTCACCCTGAAAACGACCCACAAGGCGAAGGCATGGCAATCGCGAAAGCGTGGGCAGCAGCAACCGGCGGTCACCGCGCGGGTGTGTTGGAATCTTCCTTCGTAGCGGAAGTAAAATCTGATTTAATGGGCGAGCAAACGATTCTGTGTGGTATGTTACAAGCCGGCTCCATCGTCTGTTACGACAAACTCGTGGCTGACGGTAAAGATCCGGCATACGCGGGTAAATTAATCCAATACGGTTGGGAGACGATTACCGAAGCGTTAAAACAAGGCGGTATTACCTTAATGATGGATCGCTTATCTAACAGCGCAAAATTACGTGCGTTCGAGCTTTCCGAACAAATCAAAGAAAGCCTGGGTTTCTTATATTACAAGCACATGGATGACATTATTAGCGGTCACTTCTCTGCCACCATGATGGCCGACTGGGCAAACGGTGATAAAGACTTATTTGCATGGCGCGAAGCGACCGGCAAAACCGCTTTTGAAAACGCACCAAAATATGATGGCAAAATCAGCGAGCAAGAATATTTCGACAATGGCGTATTAATGATTGCAATGGTAAAAGCAGGCGTTGAATTGGCTTTTGATGCCATGGTAGCGAGCGGTATTTATGAAGAATCCGCCTACTACGAATCTTTGCATGAATTACCATTAATTGCCAATACCATCGCGCGTAAACGCTTGTATGAAATGAACGTGGTGATTTCCGATACGGCAGAATACGGCAACTATTTATTCTCTAACGTTGCAACGCCGATTCTTGCCAAAGAAATTATCCCTCACCTTCAAAAAGGCGACTTGGGTGAACCGACCCCAACCGTTGAAATCGACAACATCACTTTACGCGATGTAAATGACGCAATTCGTAATCACCCGGTAGAATTAATTGGTCAAGAATTACGCGGTTATATGACGGATATGAAACGTATCGCAGTTGCGGGTTAATCTCAAAGCAAATCGAATTTAAAACCGGCTTTGTTCAGGCAAAGCCGGTTTTTTATCATCTATTAGTTTCATTTATAGTATTTTTAATGATATTTTTTAAACAAAAGATTTAAAAAAGAGCTTTAAAAGATATATAAAATCATATATGATTATTTTGTTTTATTTTATTACAAGAAATATCAAATATGGAAAATTTAAGCGCAAAACTTGAAATACAAATCGATGAATTAAAAAAACTGCAAAAATATTTTCTCGCTTACGAACAAGCACAACGCGAGCAACTTTATGAAGGGAAAATAGTCAATCTCAAGACATTCGGACACCAACTCAATGACAAACGCAAGGCGCTTAACATTGAGTTAAGCATGTTGGAATTACAAACTGGTGTATCCGTTTCAACCTTAAATCGCTTATTTCAAGATCCGAGCCAAGTGCGCTTTGCCACCGTCGTTACCGTCGCACAAACTTTAGGGGTATCGTTATGCGCGATTTAAAACGATCAGGAAAAGTCTATCTCTATGGTGAATTTATTGGTTTACTTCAAGAAGACAAACACGGTTTTCATTTTGCTTACAATCCGGACTATCAAGGTATGCCTCTATCGTTAAGTTTACCTCTTGAACAGAGTCCTTTTTATTCGAAAACCCTATTTCCCTACTTTGCCTCCCTTATTCCGGAAGGTTGGTTAAAAAAGAAATATGCCACTTATCAACAAATTGATGAACATGACCTTTTTCGTTTCTTAATCAATAACGGCGACAACATGTTAGGAGCGGTACAAATATTTAGGGAGGATATATGAATTTATGTCGAATTTTGATGAAGCCTCTCAAAAAAAACGAGCTAAACTCGAGCTATAGCGAAGAAGGTTTATTTCAACTAACCGGAAACAAAAAGTTTAATCCGCAATTACCTTTTTCCCGTCAGGATTTCATCACCAACAAACCAAAGAAACAACAAGGCATGAGTATTTCCGGTTTTCAACCTAAATTACAGCTCATTATTGAAAACGAACAATTTAATAGTATTGATCAACAAGGCAGCTATATTTTAAAACCTTCGCCGGAAGACTATCCTTTTCTTGCCGAAAATGAACATGCTACCATGCGAGTTATGGCCGAACTCGGCTTTGATGTACCGGCAAACGGACTCTTCCCTTTTTTAGAGGAGCCTTCCAAAACCGAACTTGCCTTTGTCATAAAACGTTTTGATCGTGATGAAAATAACAATCCTATTCATCAAGAACAACTCGACGGAGCGATGAGTATCAAAGAAAAATACGGAAAAATCGGAACGGATAATCAACAATATGTGAGCTATGAACGCATTGTAAAATTTATTCTAAAGCAAACGGAAAATAATCTTGCCTTACAAAGAGAGCTCTTTCGACGTATTGTTTATGCTTATTTACTTAGTAACAATGATCTGCATTTACGCAATTTTTCTTTGCTTTATCCGAAAAATAATATTCGTCAATTAGCACCTATTTATGATTTCGTTTCCGTTGCACCTTATCCGGAAGTATTTAATTCATCTCTGCTTGCCCTGCCTTTGCTTGAGAGGGAAGAGGGTGGTTCTTTAGCACACGGATTTAACACGCAATACGGCGAATATATCGGCGACGATTTTGTGGAATTCGGTGAAAATATCGGTTTGAATAAAAAGGTAATTATTCAAAAACTGATTCCCGAAATAACAAAAGAAAGAGAAAGAGTTAAAAATATTTATGAAAATTCTTTTATGCCTCAAAATCACATTGATTGCGTATTAAAAAACTATCATAAAAGGCTCAATTTAATTAATGTATTAAATGAACCGGAATTATAAAACGCAAGTTTAGTATTGAATAACAGCACCGCATTGGAACGGCTTCCAATGCGGTGCTATTTTGAGGGTTGAACAGTAATTATGGAACCTATAAATTAAATACTGCACGATATTCCGCAGTGTTCAAATTTTTATTTCACCATTTTCTTCAACTGATATAAATACGCCAGCGCCTGTTTTGGGCTTAAGTCATCAGGCTCGAGTTTTTCGATGGCTTCACGCAAGGCATCGGTTTCTTGTTCAAATAACAATTCGCCTTGATTATGATTAGCTTCACGTAACGCTTGAATTTGTTGGTCGGCAGAATGGCCGGCAATTTTTTCTAATTGCGTCAATTTTTGTTTGGCAAGCTTAATTACCGATTGCGGCACGCCGGCAAGCGCCGCCACTGCCAAGCCGTAACTTTTACTCGCCGCACCGTCTTGCACCGCGTGCATAAAGGCGATGCTGTTATTGTGTTCAAGTGCATCCAAGTGAATATTGGCGACGCCTGGCAATTGTTCAGGCAAAGCCGTCAATTCAAAATAATGGGTAGCGAAAAGCGTCAGCGAACGAATTTTTTTCGCCAGCCATTCAGCACAGGCCCAAGCCAGCGAAAGCCCGTCGTAAGTGGAGGTGCCACGTCCGATTTCATCAATTAATACTAAACTTTGCGCGCCGGCTTGGTGCAAAATATTCGCCATTTCCGTCATTTCCACCATAAAAGTCGAACGGCCGGATGCCAAATCATCGGATGCGCCGATACGGGTGAAAATGCGGTCAATAGGGCCGATTTGCGCGCTGTCTGCCGGCACGAAACTGCCAATATACGCCATCAGCGTAATCAATGCGGTTTGGCGCATATAGGTGCTTTTACCGCCCATGTTTGGGCCGGTAATAATCAATAAATGACGATTTGTATTGAGCTCTACCGGATTGGCGATAAAAGGATCTTTTAATACGTGTTCCACCACCGGATGACGGCCGTTTTCAATTTTCACACTGACTTCGTCGCAAAACATCGGCATCACGTAATTTAAGCGCTCTGCGCGCTCGGCAAGATTCACCAACACATCCAATTCGGATAAGACCAAACTGGCCAACTGTAACGCGCCCAAATGCGGCAACAATAAATCAAATAATTCGTCATATAGCTGCTTTTCCAACGCCAGCGCCGCGCCTTTGGATTTCAGCACTTTATCTTCGTATTCTTTCAATTCGGGAATAATGTAACGCTCGGCATTTTTCAGGGTTTGGCGGCGTACGTAATGAATTGGCGCTTTGTGGGCTTGCCCTTGGCTGATTTGAATGTAATAGCCGTGCACTGCATTAAAACCGATTTTTAGCGTATCAATACCGGTAGCTTCGCGCTCGCGTCGTTCCAGCTTTTCCAAATATTGCGTTGCGCCGTCGGAAAGCGCGCGCCACTCATCCAGCACCGCATTGAAACCTTGCGCAATCACGCCGCCGTCGCGAATGAGCAACGGCGGCACGTCGATAATCGCACGTTGTAGTAAATCACATTGTTCACTAAAGTCGGCAATTTGCCCGAAAAGCGTGCTTAAAAACGGCGGCGCTTTTTGTTGAATCACCGAATGCAGCTCGGGGATTTGTTCCAATGCGGTGCGCAAACGGGTGAGATCGCGCGGACGTGCCGAACGCAATGCTACACGCGCCAGAATACGTTCCATATCGCCCACTTGTCGCAAATAGGGTTGTAATTCGTTCACTAAATCAAAATTCAGAATTTCCGCGATGGTTTGTTGGCGTTGTTGTAATTTTTCAATATTGCGAATCGGCTGATGAATCCAGCGTTTCAACAAACGGCTACCCATGGGCGTAACGCATTTATCCAATACGGACGCTAAAGTATTGTCCGTGCCGCCGGCGAGATTTTGGGTGAGTTCTAAATTGCGACGGGTGGCAGCGTCCAGCTGAATGAAATCTTGATTTTGAATCACGCCGATACTTTGAATGTGCGGGAGCGCGGTGCGTTGAGTTTCTTTGGCATATTGCAACAAACATCCCGCCGCGCTTAAGCCGAGTGGCGATTTTTCCACACCGAAAGCGCGCAAATCTTTGGTGCCGAATTGGCGATTTAACAAATCAATTGCGGTGCTAAGTTCAAATTCCCAAATAGGGCGACGACGTAAACCTTTGCAGTGTTCAATCGCCGTCATTTCATTAAATTCTTCGCAATACAACAATTCCACCGGCGCAATGCGCTGTAATTCCGCGCGCAAAGTTTCCTTATCAGCCGGTTCACAAAGTTGAAAACGGCCGGAGGTCATATCCAAAGTCGCCAAACCGAATTTATCTTTTTCTTGATACACGGCGGCTATAAGATTGTCTTGGCGTTCCGGTAATAAGGCCTCGTCACTTACCGTGCCTGGCGTCACAATACGCACAATTCGGCGTTCAACAGGCCCTTTTGCCGTAGCCGGATCGCCCACTTGTTCGCAAATCGCCACCGGTTCGCCCAACTGTACCAATTTTGCCAAATAACCTTCCACCGCATGATACGGCACACCCGCCATCGGAATCGGCTGTCCTGCCGATTGTCCGCGCTTGGTCAATGAAATATCCAACAACGCCGCTGCCTTTTTCGCGTCGTCATAAAACAGCTCATAGAAATCACCCATCCGATAAAACAATAAAACATCCGGATTCTCAGCTTTGAGTTTGAGATATTGTTGCATCATGGGCGTATGCTGGGTTAAATATTCTTCTGAAATCATTGAGTTACCTGTTTTATTGCAGTGAAATGCGCCGTTCGGATATAGCTTTAAATAGGGCGCTATTTTAGGGTTTTGAACGAGAAAAGCCAATGTTGAAGAAAGTGGTTTTATTTACACGTTTTTTTATGCTTAAATATTGCATATTTATTCATTTTTATTTAATATCTATGCGATTAATTAATCTATTTATATGAGGCACACAACATGAAAAAAAGACTATTAGCCGCGATTTTAATAGGCGTTAGCGCCGTTTCTGCAGCAGAAGAATTAACGTTCGGCACCGAACCGAGCTATCCGCCTTTTGAAGTTACCACGGAAAAAGGTGAATTGGTCGGTTTTGATATCGATGTGGCACGGGCAATTTGTAAACAAATCGGTGCCACCTGTCATTTCAAAACCCAACCTTTCGATGCGTTAATTCCAAGCTTAAAAGCCAAACGTTTTGATGCGGCCATGTCGGCAATTGATATTACCGAAGCACGCGAAAAACAAGTTTTATTCAGTGCACCTTATTATGACAGTTCGGCGAGTTATATCGCGCTGAAAGGCAAAGATTTAGTGAGCGCAAAAAATATCGGCGTACAAAATGGTTCCACTTTCCAACAATATACGGTTGCGGAAACACCGCAATATACGCCAAAATCTTACGTGAATTTACAAGACGCGATTTTAGATTTACAAAACGGTCGGATCGATATCGTGTTAAGTGATACCGCACTGTTGGCAGAGATATTGAAAAAAGAGCCGAATCTGCAATTTGTCGGTGAAAAAGTCAGCAATGAAAAATATTTCGGGCGCGGCGTCGGGATCGCCTTAAACAAAGCAAATAAAGCGCTTCAAACCCGTTTAAACCAAGGATTAAACGCCATTAGGGCGAACGGCGAATATCAAAAAATCTATGATAAATGGATGCAGAAATAAGTAAAATTCGGTTAAAAGCAATCGTACTTTAACACCAAAGCCCATCCGTCGAGATGGGCTTTGTTATGTTAAAGAGTTATGTTAAAGATTCAAAATTTTATAAATTTCCGAATCTTTACGATCTAAATAATGAAGCGATTGGATTTTACGAATGGTACGAGATTTACCACGAATCAGTAAGGTTTCCGTACCGGCAAGGTTACCTTTGCGGGAAATACCTTTCAATAAATCACCGTTGGTAATGCCCGTTGCAGTGAAAACCAGATTATCGTCACGTACGATGTCCTCTAATTTCAGCACCGCATTGACTTGCACACCCACGGCTGTACAGCGTTGAATTTCATTGGCGGCGATTTTTCGGTTTTCTTCGCTATCATCTTTCACTTGGTTACGCGGAATTAAACGCGCTTGCATATCGCCACCTAAAGCGCGTATTGCCGCCGCTGCCGCCACACCTTCCGGCGCACCTCCGATACCGTACAGCATATCTACTTCGGCATCCGGTAAACAACATAACACAGAGGCCGCGACATCGCCGTCCGGAATCGCCAATACGCGTACACCTAAGTCGTGCATTTGTTGAACCGCCTTTTCATGGCGTGGTTTTGCCAATATCATGACGGTTAAATCGGATAAAGACTTGCCTAAGCGGGAAGCCGTACGGCGCAAATTTTGTTCAAGCGGAAGAGTTAAATCAATCATGCCTTTTACTTCCGGACCGACTACTATTTTTTCCATATACATATCCGGCGCTTTTAAGAACGTATGTTTACCGCCTGCCGCCAACACGGAAATCGCGTTAGGTTGGCCCATTGCGGTCATCCGCGTACCATCAATCGGATCCACTGCAATAGAAACCAATTCTCCGTTGCCGGAACCTACTTTTTCACCGATATAAAGCATTGGTGCTTCGTCTATTTCTCCTTCGCCGATAACGATTTCACCGTCCATATGAATAAGGTTGAGCATATAACGCATCGCTTTCACCGCCGCCTCATCCGCAGCGTTTTTATTGCCGCGTCCGAGCCAACCATAAGCCGCTAATGCCGCCGCTTCCGTTACACGAGAAAATTCAATAGCCAATGCACGATTCATTTTGTTTCTCCGTTTTGTCGCAAGCAAAAAAATCGGGCTATTCTAACACCATGCAAACGTTTGCGTAATAAATTTTTAGCCAAACCTTTAAAAAGAAAAATGAAGTGAGTACAATAAAGCCGTTTCAGACGTTATTTTAAAAGGAAATCGCTATGTCATTAGAAATTTTAAACCAGCTTGAAGATAAAATTAAACAAGCGGTAGAAACCATTCAATTACTTCAACTTGAAGTGGAAGAATTAAAAGAGCAAAAAAACCAAGCTCAACAAACTGTCGAGTCATTACAAAACGAAAATGAACAACTGAAAAACGAACACCATAATTGGCAAGAACATATTCGTTCATTACTCGGCAAATTTGATAATGTTTAATCAGATTAAAAGGCTTAGAAAATCTAAGCCTTTTTTCTTTAGGGATTTTTATGAAAATTTGTATTCTTTCAGGTAGCACTTTAGGCACCGCGGAGTATGTAGCGGAGCACTTAGAAGAAGCACTAAAAAAACAAGGATTCTCCACAATACTTTACCACGGTGCGAATTATGACGAAGTGATTGACGAACCATTATGGCTGATCGTGACCTCCACTCACGGTGCCGGCGAAATTCCGGATAATTTACGTCCGCTGTTTGATCAAATCATGCAATCGGATTTAAATCTTTGTAACTTACGTTTTGCCATAGTCGGTTTAGGCAATTCCGATTATGATACTTTTTGCTATGCAGCAAAACGTATTGAACAAATTTTATCGGCCAAAAACGCGTTCAAATTATGCGACACATTAACCATCGACGTACTTAATGTGGATGATCCTGAAAGTTATAGTGAACAATGGCTTCCGCAATTTATTCAAGCATTAGCCTAATTTAAAAATAAAAAACGATGATTTTTTTCAATCATCGTTTTTTATTGCTTGTGGATAACTTAATAAAAACTTGTCAAAAACCTGTATTTTTTCACTGAATAAAATTTAAATTTTTAAACTCTGTGGATAAAATACCAAATTATCCACAAAAAATTTAGTTCCTTTTCCCTTCAGATCAACATTATCCGATATCCTCTAACCTCTTCATTTTTAAAAGAAAAAAGAGCTTACTCACAAGCTCGAAGGATCGTAATAATAACAATAATAAGATCTTTCTTTATAAAAAGAGATCATAGATCTATTAGCCCACGATATTTAGATCCTTTTCCATTTCAACCAAATCAATTCTTGCTTTCAAGAAAAATCGAATTTCTGTAAAATAACGCCCATTTTTTAGCTTCGAATATATAGAGAAAACGATGTTTTATACCGAAACTTATGATGTGATCGTCATCGGCGGCGGCCATGCCGGAACTGAAGCCGCCCTTGCACCGGCACGTATGGGCTTAAAAACCCTTTTGTTAACGCATAATGTCGATACCTTAGGTCAAATGTCTTGCAACCCGGCGATTGGTGGGATCGGTAAAGGTCATTTAGTCAAAGAAATTGATGCCATGGGTGGTTTAATGGCGCACGCGGCAGACAAAGCCGGGATCCAATTCCGTACCTTAAACAGCAGCAAAGGTCCTGCCGTGCGTGCTACTCGCGCCCAAGCCGATCGCGTGTTATATCGCCAGGCGGTCAGAATCGCGTTAGAAAACCAACCGAATTTAGACATTTTCCAACAAGAAGCAACGGATATTCTGATCGAACAGGATCGCGCTACCGGTGTGGCGACTAAAATGGGCTTAACTTTCCGTACAAAATCTGTAATTTTAACTGCCGGTACGTTTCTAGCCGGTAAGATCCATATTGGTTTGCAAAATTATGAAGGCGGTCGCGCAGGGGATCCGGCTTCTGTGAATCTTTCCCATCATTTACGTGATCTGGGTTTGCGCGTAGATCGCCTAAAAACCGGTACGCCGCCGCGTATTGATGCGCGCACGATCAATTTTGACGTACTGGCAAAACAACACGGCGATGCGGTGCTGCCGGTATTTTCTTTTATGGGATCGGTTTCCGATCACCCGCAACAAATTCCCTGTTACATCACACACACAAATGAACAAACTCATGAGGTGATCCGTAATAATTTGGATCGTAGTCCAATGTACACCGGCGTGATCGAAGGGATTGGACCACGTTATTGCCCCTCTATTGAAGATAAAGTGATGCGTTTTGCCGATCGCAATTCTCATCAAATCTATTTAGAACCGGAAGGCTTAACCAGCAATGAAGTCTATCCAAACGGAATTTCTACCAGTTTGCCGTTTGATGTGCAAATGGGCATTGTAAATTCCATGAAAGGTTTGGAAAAAGCTCGCATCATTAAACCAGGTTATGCCATTGAATATGATTATTTTGATCCACGTGACTTAAAGCCAACGTTAGAAACTAAATCGATTTCGGGTTTATTCTTTGCGGGTCAAATTAACGGTACAACAGGTTATGAAGAAGCCGCAGCACAAGGCTTACTTGCCGGGATTAACGCGGGGCTTTACGTGCAAGAAAAAGAACCTTGGTTTCCACGTCGCGATCAGTCTTATACCGGCGTATTGGTGGATGATCTTTGCACATTGGGCACCAAAGAGCCGTACCGCGTATTTACTTCCCGTGCGGAATATCGTTTATTACTTCGTGAAGACAATGCCGATATTCGTTTAACCCCAATTGCCCATGAACTCGGTTTAATTGACGAAGCGCGCTGGGCGCGATTTAATCAAAAAATGGAAAATATTGAACAGGAACGCCAACGCTTACGCAGTATTTGGTTGCATCCGCGTTCTGAATATTTGGAAGAAGCCAATAAAGTGCTTGGCAGCCCGTTAGTGCGCGAAGCGAATGGCGAAGATTTATTGCGCCGCCCAGAAATGAACTATGAAATCTTAACCGCATTGACGCCTTACCAACCGGCAATGGAAGATAAAGAAGCTGTCGAACAAGTGGAAATTGCGATTAAATATCAAGGCTATATCGAGCATCAAGAAGAAGAAATCGAAAAACAAAAACGCCATGAAAACACCGAAATTCCGGCAAAATTCGATTATTCCAAAGTGTCCGGCCTTTCTAACGAAGTGCGCGCGAAGTTAGAACAACATCGCCCGGTCTCCATTGGTCAAGCCAGCCGCATTTCCGGCATCACGCCGGCGGCGATTTCCGTTATTTTGGTCAATTTGAAAAAACAAGGGATGTTAAAGCGCGGCGAATAATTCTCGGTTTATTGAATCTCTAAAATAGCACCGCATCGGAACAGCCTCCAATGCGGTGCTATTTTGTTAGTTGAATTTATGTTTTGATTCCGATAAGTATTTTTACGTCATTGCCATATTGTTTTAGCACCGCATTGAAGCCTTTCGGTTTCGACGTGTTCATCGGTAAGGAATTTTACGGTAGGGAGGCGTTAGTATTGGTGAGTTTATATTTCGGCACCAAGCGTTTTAGCGAACTGTGCCGATCTATTGATAGTGTGAGTGAACCTATATTAACGAAGACACTATAAGAATTGGAAGCAATCGCACTTTCCAGTAGAATAATGCCATTTTTCAAAGAGGCACAAAAATGAAAGCAAAATTAGACAGTCTTCTTGCACAAGCGAATATTCAAGTCAGCGAGCAACAAAAAGATCAGTTGATCGAGCTTGTTAATTTACTCAATAAATGGAACAAAGCCTATAATTTAACTTCCGTGCGCGATCCGCAAGAAATGTTGGTGAAGCATATCTTGGATAGCCTTGTAGTAAGCCCTTATTTACAGGGTGATCGTTTTATTGATGTGGGTACCGGTCCGGGTTTGCCGGGGTTACCATTGGCGATAATTAATCCGGATAAACAATTTGTGTTGTTAGATAGCCTTGGCAAGCGGGTTAGTTTTATTCGCAATGCGGTGCTTAAATTGAAACTCACTAATGTTACGCCGGTGTTAAGTCGCGTGGAAGAATATCAGCCGGAAGAAAAATTCGATGGCGTGTTGAGTCGAGCGTTTGCTTCGTTGAAGGATATGACTGAATGGTGTCACCATTTACTGTTATCTGATGGATTATTTTATGCCTTAAAGGGGATTTATCATCAGGAAGAAGTACAAAATTTAAACGATATATTTACCGTTGAAAAAGTAGTTTCTCTTAATGTACCGACGCTTGTTGGTGAACGACATTTAGTACTTTTAACTAAAAAGTAAATATTTTGTTAATTATTTTTTGAAATTGTGATTCGTTTAACGTTTTTTTAAGCGCTTTTGAGTTGAATCTGATTTTTTCAAAGGTATAATTGTCGCGTTTTAAGGTTTAAAAAGTTATGTCCAGAGTTTTAGCGCAAGCCAGAGCTAAATATAAAAAAGCCATTTTAATTGAACTTTTTTTTGTGGTTGTTTTAGGTTCTGTTATTGCGTTGTTATCCGATACTCAAAGTGCGGTTGATTTTTGCTTAGGATTTTTTTCCGCCTTCATACCTTTTTGTGTCTTTGTGTATGTAGTTTTTTACTGCAATCAAAATTTATCAAAAAAACTAACCGCACTTTATCGTGGTGAAGCCATTAAGTTTGTGCTGACGATTTTACTGATTATTATGGCCTTTAAATGGCTTTTGGTAACTTATTTTATTGTTTTTTTTACAGGTTTTTTTGTAGCATTGATGCTTAATAATATAATTCCATTTTTGCTAAATAAGTCTTAAGTTTTTATTTTACAAAGGGTTAACTATGTCTGAACAAACAACTTCAGAATATATCGGTCACCACTTGTCTTTCCTTAAAACGGGAGACGGTTTCTGGAATATTCATGTTGATACCTTATTTTTCTCTATTCTCTCTGCCGTTATCTTTCTGTTTATCTTTCGTCGGGTAGCTCAAAAAGCAACGCCAAACGTACCTGGCAAATTACAATGCTTAGTTGAAATACTGGTCGGTTGGGTTAATGGTATTGTTAAAGAAAACTTCCATGGTCCGCGTGATGTGGTTGCGCCAATTGCCCTTACTATTTTCTGTTGGGTGTTTATTATGAATGCCATTGATTTAATCCCTGTCGATTTTCTTCCGCAACTTGCAGGGTTATTTGGTATTCACTATTTGAGGGCTGTTCCTACGGCGGATATCAGCGCCACTTTGGGTATGTCCATTTGTGTCTTTTTCCTGATTCTTTTCTATACGGTGAAATCTAAAGGTGTTGGTGGTTTAGTTAAGGAATATACATTACATCCGTTTAATCACTGGGCGTTTATTCCCGTCAACTTTATTCTTGAAACTGTAACATTGCTCGCTAAACCTATTTCTCTCGGTTTCCGCTTATTCGGTAACATGTATGCAGGCGAGCTGATCTTTATTCTTATTGCTGTAATGTATTCCGCTAATATGGCGATTGCAGCATTGGGAATCCCGTTACACCTGGCTTGGGCTATTTTCCATATTTTGGTAATTACGCTACAGGCATTCATCTTTATGATGTTGACGGTGGTTTATTTGAGTATTGCTTATAACAAGGCAGAACATTAATTTTATTAACCGGCTCTAGGGCTAAACTTAACTTCTATTGGAGAACATTATGGAAACTGTAATTACAGCTACAATTATTGGTGCATCAATCCTTCTTGCATTCGCTGCATTAGGTACGGCAATCGGTTTTGCGATTTTAGGCGGTAAATTCTTAGAATCATCAGCCCGTCAGCCAGAGCTTGCTTCAAGCCTGCAAACTAAAATGTTTATCGTAGCAGGCCTTTTGGATGCGATTGCAATGATTGCAGTTGGTATTTCTTTACTTTTCATTTTTGCAAACCCATTTATCGGTTTATTACAATAATTACCTTATTTGCTTATCAACGTAAAACAAGCAGATTAAGGAGGACGTTGTGAATTTAAATGCAACATTAATTGGTCAGCTCATTTCATTCGGACTATTTGTATGGTTTTGTATGAAGTTCGTTTGGCCGCCGATTATTAAGGCAATTGAAACGCGTCAAAGCCAGATTGCAAATGCTTTAGCCTCAGCGGAAGCAGCAAAAAAAGAACAAGCGGATACCAAAGCTCTTGTTGAAGAAGAAATTTCTAAAGCAAAAATTCAAGCACAGGAAATTTTAGATGCTGCCAATAAACGTCGTAACGAAGTATTAGACGAAGTTAAAACCGAAGCTGAAGAACTTAAAGCTAAAATCATTGAACAAGGTTATGCGGAAGTTGAAGCTGAACGTAAACGCGTTCAAGAAGAATTGCGTGTTAAGGTGGCATCTTTGGCGGTTGCTGGTGCAGAAAAAATTGTAGGTCGTTCTATTGATGAGGCGGCAAACAATGACATTATTGATAAATTAGTTGCAGAACTATAGAAGGTTGAGCTTATGTCAGAATTAACTACCATAGCTCGTCCTTATGCAAAAGCAGTATTTGATTTTGCCATAGAACAAAGATCAATCGACAAGAGTACGGTTAAAAAATGGGAAGGTATGTTAGGTTTTCTAGCAGAGGTTGTTGAAAATGACACCATGAAGGATTTTTTAACAAGTTCTTTTTCTGCAGAAAAATTGGCAGATACGGTGATCTCAATTTGTGGTGAGCAAGTAGATCAATATGGACAAAATTTGATTCGGTTAATGGCTGAAAATAAGCGTTTAACTGTCCTTCCGATAGTATTCAAAGAGTTTCAGCATTATGTTGAAGAATATAATGCAATTGCGGAAGTTCAAGTCACCTCAGCTCAACCATTAAGTATCGCACAACAAGAAAAAGTTGCTGCCGCAATGGAAAAGAAATTAGCCCGTAAGATTAAGTTAAATTGCAACGTTGATACCTCATTGATTGCTGGGGTTATCATTCGTACAGATGATTTTGTGATTGATGGAAGTAGCCGTGGGCAACTTATCCGTCTAGCAAATGAGTTGCAATTATAAGAGGATTAGAAAATGCAACTAAATTCGACTGAAATTAGTGAATTGATTAAAAAACGCATTGCTCAATTTGATGTAGTGAGCGAAGCCCGCAACACTGGGACGATCGTTTCCGTAAGCGACGGTATTATTCGTATTCACGGTTTAAGTGATGTAATGCAAGGCGAAATGATTGCATTACCTGGAAATCGCTATGCAATGGCACTTAACCTTGAGCGCGACTCAGTGGGTGCGGTTGTCATGGGACCTTACGCGGATTTAGCGGAAGGAATGGAAGTACAATGTACCGGTCGTATTCTTGAGGTACCGGTAGGCCGTGGTTTGTTGGGACGAGTGGTAAACACCCTTGGTCAACCGATTGATGGTAAGGGTGAAATAGAAAATGATGGCTTTTCTCCGGTTGAAGTCATTGCGCCGGGCGTAATTGAACGTAAATCCGTAGATCAGCCGGTACAAACCGGTTATAAAGCGGTTGACTCCATGGTACCAATCGGTCGTGGTCAACGTGAATTGATTATCGGTGACCGTCAAACCGGGAAAACCGCATTAGCGATTGACGCTATTATTAATCAACGTAATTCAGGTATTAAATGTATTTATGTGGCAATCGGTCAAAAAGCATCAACTATTGCTAATGTTGTACGCAAATTAGAAGAACATGGTGCATTGGCTAATACTATAGTGGTTGCCGCCTCTGCCTCTGAATCTGCCGCGTTACAATACCTTGCTCCTTATGCTGGTTGTGCAATGGGTGAATACTTCCGTGATCGCGGTGAAGATGCTTTAATCGTTTACGATGATCTTTCCAAACAAGCGGTTGCTTATCGTCAAATTTCCTTATTATTACGTCGACCACCTGGTCGTGAAGCTTATCCTGGAGACGTGTTTTACTTACACTCACGTTTACTTGAACGTGCTTCTCGTGTAAATGAAGAATACGTAGAAAAATTCACTAAAGGTGAAGTAAAAGGAAAAACAGGTTCTTTAACCGCACTTCCTATTATTGAAACTCAAGCCGGTGACGTTTCCGCATTCGTTCCAACCAATGTAATTTCTATTACCGACGGTCAGATTTTCTTAGAATCTAACCTGTTTAACTCAGGTATCCGTCCGGCTGTAAACCCAGGTATTTCAGTTTCCCGTGTGGGTGGTTCGGCGCAAACGAAAGTAATTAAAAAATTAGCGGGTGGTATTCGTACCGCACTAGCACAGTATCGTGAATTAGCAGCATTTGCTCAGTTTGCTTCAGATCTTGATGATGCAACTCGCAAACAGCTTTCTCACGGTGAAAAAGTTACTGAATTGTTAAAACAAAAACAATTTGCGCCACTTTCGGTTGCAGAACAAGCTGTAGTTTTATTTGCTGTTGAATTTGGTTATCTGGATGATGTGGCACTATCAAAAATTGCAAGTTTTGAGGCCGCACTTTTAGATTATGCAAATCATAATAATACCGAGTTTATGCAAGAGCTTACTAAAACCGGCAACTATAACGATGAAATTAAAGATACATTAAAAGGTATTTTAGATAGTTTCAAAGCGAACAGTGCTTGGTAGTAACGGAGAAACAAGATGGCAGGTGCAAAAGAGATAAAAACCAAAATTGCCAGCGTGCAAAGTACGCAAAAAATTACCAAGGCAATGGAAATGGTTGCAACCTCGAAAATGCGTAAAACGCAGGACCGTATGGCGGCATCTCGTCCGTATTCTGAAACTATCCGTAATGTTATCAGCCATGTATCTAAAGCAAGTATCGGTTATAAACATCCGTTTTTAGTTGAACGTGATGTGAAAAAAGTTGGTATTTTGGTTATTTCTACCGATCGAGGAATGTGTGGCGGTTTAAACGTAAATTTGTTTAAAGTCGCACTTAGCCAAATTAAAGGTTGGAAAGAACAAAATATTACAACAGAAGTTGGTTTAATCGGATCGAAAGGGATTGGCTTTTTCCGTTCCCTTGGTTTTAAGGTGAAAGGTCAACTTTCCGGCTTGGGCGATAATCCGGCTTTAGAAGAACTTATTGGTGTGGCAAATACCATGTTTGATGCATATCGTAATGGTGAAATTGATGCAATTTATATTGCATATAATAAATTCGTTAATACGATGTCACAAAAACCGGTTGTGCAACAATTAGTTCCTTTACCGGAATTAGAAAATGATTACTTAGGCGAAAGACAACAGTCATGGGATTATATTTATGAACCTGACCCGAAAGTTTTATTAGATAGTCTTTTGGTTCGTTATTTAGAATCTCAGGTTTATCAAGCGGTTGTAGATAATTTAGCTTCAGAACAAGCGGCTCGAATGGTAGCGATGAAAGCAGCAACAGATAATGCAGGTAATTTAATCAATGACTTGCGGTTGGTGTATAACAAAGCTCGTCAAGCAAGTATCACAAATGAATTAAATGAAATCGTTGCCGGTGCGGCTGCGATTTAATAGAAGAGGAACGGTAATGGCGACAGGTAAAATTGTACAAATCATCGGTGCGGTGATTGACGTCGAATTTCCACAAGATGCAGTACCAAAAGTTTATGATGCATTAAAGGTTGAAACAGGTTTAACCCTTGAAGTTCAACAACAATTAGGCGGTGGTGTGGTACGTTGTATTGCATTGGGTGCTTCCGACGGTTTAAAACGTGGTTTGAAAGTAGAAAATACTAATAATCCGATTCAAGTACCGGTAGGAACAAAAACCCTAGGACGGATTATGAACGTATTGGGTGAACCTATTGATGAACAAGGTCCAATCGGTGAAGAAGAACGTTGGTCTATTCACCGTTCTGCACCAAGCTACGAAGAACAATCAAACAGTACAGAATTATTAGAAACCGGTATTAAAGTGATCGACTTAATTTGCCCGTTTGCGAAAGGGGGTAAGGTTGGTTTGTTTGGTGGTGCGGGTGTAGGTAAAACCGTAAATATGATGGAATTAATCCGTAATATCGCGATTGAACACTCTGGTTATTCTGTATTTGCCGGTGTAGGTGAGCGTACCCGTGAAGGTAATGACTTCTACCACGAAATGAAAGATTCCAACGTATTGGATAAAGTATCTTTGGTTTATGGTCAAATGAACGAGCCACCGGGTAACCGTTTACGTGTCGCATTAACCGGTTTAACCATGGCGGAAAAATTCCGTGATGAAGGTCGTGATGTATTATTCTTCGTTGATAATATCTATCGTTATACTCTTGCTGGTACAGAAGTATCTGCGCTTTTAGGCCGTATGCCATCAGCGGTAGGTTACCAACCGACCCTTGCTGAAGAAATGGGTGTATTACAAGAGCGTATTACTTCAACCAAAACAGGTTCTATCACGTCCGTACAAGCGGTTTACGTGCCTGCAGATGACTTGACTGACCCATCTCCGGCAACAACTTTCGCGCACTTAGACTCAACCGTTGTATTGAGCCGTCAAATTGCGTCTTTAGGTATTTATCCTGCGGTTGACCCATTAGATTCTACATCTCGTCAATTAGACCCATTAGTTGTTGGTCAAGAACACTATGATGTTGCTCGTGGCGTACAAGGTATCTTACAACGTTATAAAGAATTAAAAGATATTATCGCGATTCTTGGTATGGACGAATTATCTGAAGAAGATAAATTAGTGGTAGCACGTGCACGTAAGATAGAACGTTTCCTATCACAACCATTCTTCGTTGCTGAAGTTTTCAACGGTACACCGGGTAAATACGTTCCGTTAAAAGAAACCATTCGTGGCTTTAAAGGTATTTTAAGCGGTGAATATGACCATATTCCGGAACAAGCGTTCTACATGGTCGGTTCAATCGACGAAGCGCTAGAAAAAGCCAAAAATATGTAATCACTTCAAGCTGATGCATATCAAACTTGAAGGAGAAAAACATGGCAACATTTAACTTAACAGTAGTAAGTGCAGAACATCAAATCTTTTCTGGCAACGTGAAAAGTGTTCAGGCGACCGGTATAGAAGGTGAGCTCGGTGTTTTACCGGGGCATGCCCCATTACTGACTGCAATCAAACCAGGTATCGTAAAACTGACATTAGAAAACGATAGCGAAGAAGTGATTTATGTTTCCGGCGGTTTCTTGGAAGTACAACCAACAGTTGTCACCGTACTTGCGGATGTAGCGATTCGTGGTGACGAGTTAGATGCGGATCGTATTCGTGAAGCAAAACGCAAAGCCGAAGAAAATATCGTGGCACATGTTGCCGATGTGGATCATGATTTACTTGTAGCGAAGCTTTCTAAAGAGTTAGCGAAACTTCGGGCATACGAATTAACGGAAAAACTTGTTAAATCAAGACGATAATAAAAAACGAAGTCGTTTTGATTTGCTTTTAAGAAAGTGAATGTATTTAATTTAAGGGCTGAGTTCCATGTTGTTTGGGATTCAGCCTTTTTCATTTTGTTTTGAATCCGTCATCCAGCTCTCAATCTTACGTTTCATTATTCGCTTAGTTTGCTTTAATACGGTTCTCTATTCACTTTCAATGCGGTGCTGTTTGAATGATGTATTGAATTGAGCGTTTGTATTTAAAAGAATGTTAATGGACAGTTCATTAAAAGCCATTAAATTTCTCATTCTTTTATGGTATTTTACCGTCGCTTTCACTATTAAATCGGATCAGTTATGCAAAAGATAATTATTGATGAAAATCAGTTCCAGCGTACGGTCTCTCGTATTTCCCACGAAATTATTGAGAAACATTCAAATCTGAATAATGTGGTTATCGTCGGGATTAAACGCCGTGGTGCGGAAATAGCCGAACTTATAAAAAATAAAATTGTAGATTTAATTCAAATCGAATTGCCTTCCATAGAATTGGATATCACGTTTTATCGTGATGATTTGCAACATAGAGAATCGGAAAACCCAACACCGGTATATAGTGGCGCATCAAATTATATGAATATTCAAAATAAAGAAGTAATTTTAATTGATGATGTCTTGTTTACCGGTCGAACTGTTCGTGCAGCAATGGATGCACTAACGGATTTTGGTCGTGCGGCAAAGATCGAGTTAGTCATTTTTGTTGATCGTGGACACCGTGAACTACCGATTCGTGCCGATTATGTGGGCAAAAATGTTCCGACCAGCCGTGACGAAAAAGTGCAGGTTAGAACGAAAAAATATGATGGTTGTTACGAAGTTGCGTTATTGTCAAAATAATCCCAAGCTATTGTGAACCTTGTTTAAAATTGATACTCTAACCACCGTTATTGGCTTATTAAAGAAAGATAAATATGAAAAAACTAGTAGTAAAATCATGGATGTTCGCCATATTAGGTTTATTTGCTTTTTCTTCCGTTTATGCTGAAGAGCGAGTAGTTGCCACTGTTGACGGTATTCCCGTATTAGAAAGCCAAGTGCGTGCGGCAATGGGGAAAAAAGGTAACCAACAAGCCGCTTTGGATAAGATCATTGATGATATTTTAGTACAAAAAGCGATTCAAGAATCCGGTATACAAATAAACCCGGAAGAAATTGATTTTATTATTGAGGATACCGCAGCAAGAAACGGTTTAACTTATGGCCAATTTTTAGATGCATTGGATTATCAAGGCATTTCTCTTGATGATTTTCGCCAACAAATTGTGAATCAAATGATTATGTCCGGCGTGCGTGATCATGCAATCAGTAATAGCGTACAAGTCACGCGCGAAGAAGTGGAAGCCCTCGCGCAAAAAATGTTAAAAGAAGCCAAAACAAACGGCACCGAGCAAAAAGTAACCGGTAAAGAATACGAAGTTCGTCATATTTTAATTAAACTTAATCCATTGATGAATGATGCTCAAGCCAAAGCGGAGTTAACACGAATCCGTTCCGATATTCAATCAGGCAAAATCAGTTTTGCCGATGCGGCCTTAAAATATTCTAAAGATTATTTATCCGGCGCTAACGGAGGTAGTTTAGGTTACGCTTTCCCTGAAGCTTATGTTGGGCCTTTTGCAGAAGTGGTACGAAACACTAAACCGGGCGTAATTTCCGCTCCGTTTAAATCTGAGTTCGGTTGGCATATTTTAGAAGTTACTGGAACTCGTGAAGGGGACCGCACTGAAGAAGCTTACCGCCAAAAAGCTTATGAAAAAATCGTCAACAGCCAATTACAAGACGCCACAAAAGATTGGGTAAAAGCTCTTCGCAAGACGGCAGATATTCAATATTTTAATAAATAAACCGATATTTAGCATAAGAGGGGCGCTTCGCCCCTTTTGTTATTTTTATTTCATTCCCTTTTCTATGAAAAAATTTTTTAGTTATTTAATTATTCTTCTTTTAATTGGTACCGGAGCAGTTTTTTGGGGTTATCAAAAACTTAATGCCTTCCAAACTCAAGCTATCAATGCGCAACCTGAACAGCTTTTAACCGTTGAACGTGGTACGACAGGCCAAAAATTGGCTGCACTTTTCGAGCAAGAAAAGCTGCTTGATAATGCACAACTTCTTCCTTATTTGCTTAAATTAAAACCGGAACTTAATAAAATTAAAGCGGGGACTTATTCCTTAAACGGCGTGAAAACCGTGCAAGACCTGCTTAACCTGCTTAATTCCGGCAAAGAAGCGCAATTTAACGTGCAATTTATCGAAGGCAAAACCTTTAAAGAATGGCGCAAAGGCCTTCTAAACGCACCGCATTTAACGCAAACTTTACAAGCGAAAAGCGATAAAGAAATTTTTGAATTGTTAGCCATCCCTGATTACGATAAAGCCATTTATGAATGGCGAAATTTAGATGGTTGGCTATATCCTGATACTTACAATTACACCCCAAATTCTACTGATTTAGAATTGCTACGGCGTTCGGCCGAACGTCTGAAAAAGGCGTTAGACAAAGCTTGGCAAGAACGCGATGAAAATCTGCCGTTAGCCAATCCTCACGAGATGTTAATTCTCGCTTCCATCGTAGAAAAAGAAACCGGTATCGCGGCGGAACGCGCGAAAGTGGCGTCGGTATTTATTAACCGTTTAAATGCGAAAATGAAATTGCAGACCGATCCGACGGTAATTTATGGCATGGGGGAAAACTACGACGGCAATATTCGTAAAACCGATTTGGAAACTCCGACGCCTTACAATACTTATGTCATAGACGGCCTGCCGCCGACACCGATCGCCATGGTGAGCGAAAGCGCATTGCAAGCCGTGGCGCATCCAGAAAAGACCGATTTCTATTATTTTGTGGCGGACGGTGCCGGTGGACATAAATTTACCCGCAATTTGAACGAACATAACAAAGCGGTGCAAGAATATTTACGTTGGTACCGCAGTCAAAAAACGGCGAAATAGGAAAAAAGAAAAGTATGAACGGAAAATTTATCGCTATTGAAGGTTTGGAAGGTGCGGGTAAAAGTACCGCGCATCAATTCGTCGTGCAGCTATTAAATAAATTGGGCGTGAACAACGTGATATTTACGCGCGAGCCCGGCGGTACGCCCTTGGCGGAAAAATTACGTGCATTGATTAAGCACGAAACGGAAGAACCAATCACCGACAAAGCAGAATTATTGATGCTTTACGCGGCGCGCATTCAGTTGGTGGAAAACGTCATCAAACCCGCATTGGCGCAAGGCAAATGGGTCGTAGGCGATCGCCATGATATGTCGTCGCAAGCCTATCAAGGTGGCGGTCGTCGGCTTGATGCAGATTTTATGCGCACCTTAAAAGAAGCCGTGCTTGGCGATTTTGAACCGGATCTCACGATCTATTTGGATATCGAACCGACCATCGGCCTTGCCCGTGCACGCGGACGCGGCGAACTGGATCGCATTGAACAAATGAACTTGGATTTTTTCCATCGCACTCGAGAGCGTTATTTAGAATTAGTGAAAGACAATCCAAAAGCGGTGCTTATTAACGCTGAGCAAAGTATTGAGCAAGTTCGTATTGATATTGAACATGCGCTGAAAAATTGGTGGAAACGCAGCGAAAAATGAGCGCTCTTTATCCTTGGCTCGTGCCGACTTACCATCAAATCGCACAAACCTTTTCTGAGGGAGTGGGGCATCACGCCATCTTAATTAAAGCGGATTCTGGTTTGGGTGCGGAACTTTTATTTGGTGCACTTGCCCGCCGTATTATGTGTGCGAACCCGCAAGGCAACGAAGCTTGCGGTCAATGTCATTCTTGTCATTTAATGGCGGCACGCAGTCATCCCGATTATCATCTACTGCAATCTATTGAAGGCAAAGATATCGGCGTTGATCAAGTGCGTGAAATAAATGAAATCGTTGCACAACACGCACAGCAAAACGGCAATAAAGTGGTGTATGTGCAAGGCGCGCAACGTTTGACTGAAGCGGCCGCCAATGCGGTGCTGAAAACCCTGGAGGAGCCTCGCCCAAACACTTATTTCTTACTGCAGGCGGAGAGTTCGGCAAATTTATTGGCTACCATTTACAGCCGTTGTCAAGTGTGGAATCTGCCCGTGCCGAACCGGGAAACGGCGCAACAATGGCTACAAAATACCGTCGAAAGCGGTTCCAATGCGGTGCTATTTGAGGATATCACAACGGCGTTGGCGATGAGTTCAGGTCGCCCGTTGAGCGCATTGGAAGTGCTTCAACAGGGCCTCATTGAACAACGCAAAACTTTTCTTCGTCAATTTTGGCTTTTTTACCGTCGCCGTTCACCATTGGAATTGCTGCCTTGGTTCGATAAAGAAGGTTATGTGCAACAAGTGGATTGGATTTTGGCATTTCTCGCTGACAGTCTTAAACACAAACTGGGAATCGACAGTCATCTCCAAGTAGCTGATTTAACGCGCGGTATTGAACAATTTAGCCGGGAACAAAGCCCGCAGGGGCTGCTGCAAGCCGTTCGAATCATGCAACAAGTACGCTCGGATTTGCTCTCGATTAACGGCGTGAATGTGGAATTAATGTTGTTGGACGGCTTGACGAAATTGATCACAGAAGTATTCGAAAATTAACTTTCGATTTCTTGGTTCGAAGCCAAGAGTTGCCGTGACCTTCCAAATTAGCACCGCATTGAAGCCGCGTAGGACAAGCGTTCAATGCGGTGCTCAAATCGCTTCTCGGCACTTAATAAATAAAGGAAAAATAAATATGTTTATCGTGGATTCTCATTGCCATTTGGATGCCTTGGATTACCAAAATTTACACAAAAACATTACTGACGTGGTGGAAAAAGCCCGTGCGCGCGACGTAAAACATTTGCTCGCTATTGGCGTGACGCTAAGCCGTTTTGAGCAAGCGTACTCCTCGTTATGCGAATTTGAAAATATTTCCTTGGCGTGTGGCGTGCATCCGCTGGATTTTGAAGAAGAACCTTACGATGCTGAGCGTTTACTGCGTTTGGCGCAAGATAAAAAAGTGATTGCCATCGGCGAAATCGGATTGGATTATTATTACAGTGCGGATAATAAAACCGAGCAACAAGCGGTGTTTGCCAGCCAAATTGACATTGCCAATCGCCTTGCCAAGCCGGTGATTATCCACACGCGTTCGGCGGCCAACGATACGCTCGCCTTGCTGCGCGAAAACCACGCGGAAAAGTGCGGTGGCGTGATTCATTGTTTTACGGAAACCTTGGAATTTGCGAAAAAGGTATTGGATTTAGGTTTTTACATTTCTTGTTCCGGCATTGTTACTTTTAAAAATGCGGAAAGTATTCGTGAAGCGATTCGTTATGTGCCGGTCGATCGCCTGTTGGTGGAAACCGATTCGCCATATTTGGCGCCGGTGCCGTATCGCGGGAAAGAAAATCAACCGGCTTATACGCGCGAAGTATGCGAATATGTGGCGACTTTAAAAGGGCTTTCTACGGCGTCTTTCGCCGAGATTACGACGCGAAACTTTGAGCGTTTATTTAAAATTCGTGTAGAATAAATGAACAATTTTTTGAGGAAAAACAATGCGTAAATTTTTCAAATATTTCTTATTTGTCGTGCTGTTTGTGTTTCACGGTTTTATGTTTTCGGTCGTCAATTACGTATTCCCGCATTATGACGTGACGCGTGTGACCGGTGTGGAAGTTAAACGCGTAGATAAAGATGGCCCGATTACCAAAGCCAATCCGGCAGATGGCCCGACGCGCGATGTGTATTACATTAATACGCAAAATGACGACGGTAAAATTATGGTGTACCGCAATGAAGATACGCGCTGGAGTTTTCCGTTCTATTTTAAATTTGGTTCGGCCAATTTACAGGCGCAAGCGCAAGCCATGGGGAATGAAAACAAATTAGTGCAAATTAAATATTACGGCTGGCGTTTGACGATGTTTGATGAGTTTCGCAATGCGGTGTCAGTGAAGGAGATCGACGGCGATGCGACGCCGAGCTATCCGATTTTATCGTGGCTGTTTTATGCTTTTCTACTCGTCACCTTATTCTTGTCGATTCAATTCGTACGCGGCTGGTTCGACAGCGAAAAGTAATTCAATTTCAAACGGCCGCAAGATGCGGTCGTTTCGACTTATTTTTTGAGTAAATAATCATGGAACTTTTTTATACTATTTTAGCGATTGTCGGCTTGATTCTCATCAGTGCCGTGGTTTCCTCTGCGGAAATTTCCCTTGCGGGCTCGCGCAAATTAAAGCTACAAGCCCTATCTAATGAAGGTGATGGGCGCGCGTTGCAAGTGTTAAAACTGCAAGAACATCCGGGGCGTTTTATTACCGTGGTGCAAATTGGCTTGAATATGGTCGCTATTTTGGGCGGCGGGATTGGCGAAAGCGCGCTTAGTCCTTACATCGCCAACGTGCTAAGCCGTTCCTTTGAAGGTGATTGGATTGTCTCGGCGTCCTCCGTCATAGCTTTTGCATTGGTGACTTGCCTATTTATTTTATTTGCCGATTTAATTCCGAAACGCCTGGCGATCACTTATCCCGAAGCGGTGGCGATTCGCATCGTCGGCATTATGAATTTCAGTATGTTTGTGTTTAAGCCGTTAGTTTGGTTTTTCGATACCTTGGCCAACGGTTTTTTCCGCTTATTTCGCATTTCAACGGTGCGCGAAGACGGTATGACGTCGGAAGATATTTTCGCCGTGGTTGAAGCGGGTGCGGAAGCAGGTGTGTTAAAAACGCAAGAACATTATCTCATCGAAAATATTTTCGATATGCAGCAACGTACCGTGACGTCTACCATGACCACACGTGAGAACATCGTGTATTTGGATCGTACTTTTAGTCGTCAGGAAGTCGTGGATACGCTCTCGCGCGATTCCCATTCCAAAATCGTGATTTGCGATAATGGTTTGGATAAGATTTTAGGGTATGTGGAATCACACACCTTACTCACCATGTATTTGCAAAATGAAAATGTGGTGCTGACTGATCCGAAATTATTGCGGAAAGCGTTGTTTATACCGGATACCCTTTCCCTGTATGAAGTGTTGGAATTATTTAAATCCACCGGTGAAGATTTCGCCATTATTGTGAATGAATACGCTTTGGTGGTGGGAATTATGACGCTTAACGATGTGATGAGTATCGTTATGGGTGAACTGGTTTCCAATGAGGAAGAATATATTGTCAGCCGCGATGAACATTCTTGGTTAATCGATGGTGCTACTCCGTTGGAAGACGTAATGCGCGCACTGGATATCGAATCTTTCCCTGATGCGGAAAATTATGAAACCATTAGCGGATTTATGATGTACATGCTGCGTAAAATTCCGAAGAAAACCGATTCGCTGATTTACGGCAAATATAAATTTGAAGTCATCGATACGGAAAACTTCAAGATCGATCAAATTTTGGTATCGTTAGTGAAAGATAATGAGTGAAACCTGCACTTTCTTGCTTAATCGCCTACAGACAGTATAATTGCGACGGTTATTTTATCTTCAAAATAGGAATGACTATGTTAAAAAAAATCTTGGTATTGCTGTTTTCCATTGCATTGGCGGCATGTTCTTCCGTTAAGGTGATTGATTTAGATAAAGATAAAATCGATCAAAAATCTTATGCCTCGGCTTATGAAGCGACCGTAGCGACTTACAAAGGCCGCGTAAATGAAAATTTCTATGTGGATAACTTTGCTAGCGGCGCAAACGACTGGTATTTAGGCCGCATCTTAGTACCGATTAAACAAATTCAAGACAAACTTTACGTTGGCGGGCACGACTCCGATGTATATGCCTATTACAGCGGGGTATTACACGCCGAAGCGTTACAAAATAACTTTAATCGTTTAGCTCCCAATTGCTGGAACAAATTGGATTCTCCAAGCGTGACTCAAGGGATTTATGATGCGATGCGCGATCTGAAAAATGGCGAGGAACGCGATGAAAACGATGAATATATGGTAAAAGGCAGTGACGAATTATTAAAAGCTTGTAGCGCAAAATAATTGAGTTAAAAAACTGTTGATGGAATCTTCCGTCAGCAGTTTTCTTTTTTCTAAATATCAATAGATTTAAAAATTAATAAACCTTTAAGGAGTAAGAATGTTAGAACTTTCGGCAAGCAACATTCATTTAAACGCTTCGGCGCAAACCAAACGACAAGCCATTGAAATGGCGGCGCAAGCGTTAGAGCAAGCGGGCAATGTAGAAAGTGGCTATTTGCAAGGCATGCTCGGTCGTGAGCAACAAACTTCGACCTTCTTAGGTAACGGCATCGCGATTCCTCACGGCACTTTAGAAACCCGTAATATGGTGAAAAAAACCGGCGTGCAAGTGTTCCAATTCCCACAAGGAATCGAATGGGGCGAAGGCAATATTGCTCATATTGTAATCGGTATTGCCGCGCGTTCCGACGAGCATTTGGCGTTATTGCGTCAATTAACCCATGTGCTTGGCGATGAAGATACTGCGGCGAAATTGGCGGCATTAAACGATGTGGAAAAATTCCGCGCAATTTTAATGGGTGAATCGACGGAAGAATTCACTATTCCGCCGGAAAATATTCGTTTGGACGTCGATACTCAAAGTTTGCTTACGTTAGTAGCGATGAATGCGGGTCAATTACAGGCCTCCAATGCGGTGCTAAATAGCTTCGTCGCCGAAGTGGTCAGTAATGCTGCGTTGCCGTTAGGCAAAGGTTTGTGGGTAACCGATGCGGTTACCGGCAATGTGAAAAACGCTCTGGCTTTTAGTCGCGCGAAAACCATATTTGAGCACAACGGCAAAGCGGTGAAAGGCGTGCTTACCGTTGCAACTGTGGATGATCGCATCAATCCGACGCTTGCCCGCTTGTTAGATGAAAACACGCAAAATGTATTATTGAGCGGAAATTCTCAAGAAATCTTGAGCGCGCTTTTAGGCGATGAAGTCGTCGTTGCGACAGCGGCTCAGGCCACGCAAGCGTCACAAGTACCACAACCGGTAACTGGCACAGTGACGGGCACCTTTACTATTCGTAACGAACACGGCTTGCATGCGCGCCCGAGTGCGGTGCTAGTGAATGAGGTGAAAAAATTTACGTCCAAAATTACTGTGCAAAATCTTACCCGCGATAGCGAACCGGTTAGCGCGAAAAGTTTAATGAAAATCGTCGCGTTGGGTGTGACGCAAGGCCAACGTTTACGTTTTATTGCGGAAGGCGAAGACGCTAAACAAGCCATCGAAGCATTAGGCAAAGCGATTGCCGAAGGGTTGGGCGAAAACGTTTCTGCCGTACCACCGGCAGAACCGGATTGCATTGAAGTGATGGGCAAACAAGTACACGCACCGGCCGTGCGCGAAGATAACAGTTTGCCTTCCAATGCCATCGAGGCGGTATTTGTGATCAACAATGAGCACGGCTTGCATGCGCGTCCGAGTGCGGTGCTGGTGAACGAAGTGAAAAAATATAACGCCTCCGTTGCGGTACAAAATCTTGATCGTGATTCTCAATTAGTCAGCGCAAAAAGCTTGATGAAAATCGTTGCATTAGGCGTGGTGAAAGGCTCACGTTTGCGTTTCGTGGCGAGCGGCGAACAAGCTAAAGAAGCAATAGAAGGTATTCGCATGGCGATTGAATCCGGTCTTGGTGAAGGCAGAGGAGAATAATCATGGTAAAAGTTGCAACTATTACCTTAAATACCGCTTACGATTTGGTCGGGCGTTTAAAACGCATCGAATTGGGCGAAGTGAATACTGTGGAAACTCTCGGACTTTTTCCTGCCGGTAAAGGCATCAATGTAGCAAAAGTATTAAAAGATTTAGGCGTGGACGTTAGCGTGGGCGGTTTCTTGGGCGAAGACAATGCGGGCGATTTCGAGCAAATGTTCAAAAAACAAGGTTTGCACGATAAATTCCAGCGCGTTGCCGGCAAAACCCGAATTAACGTGAAAATCACCGAAACTGAAGCGGATGTTACCGATCTAAATTTTCTCGGTTATCAAATCAGCCAACAAGCTTGGCAACAATTTACCGCCGATTCTTTGGTTTATTGCTTGGATTACGACATTGTGGCGGTGTGCGGCAGTCTTCCGCGCGGGGTTACGCCGGAATTGTTTGCCGTTTGGTTAAATCAATTGCACCAAGCGGGCGTAAAAGTGTTGCTCGATAGCAGTAATGCGGCGCTTACGGCTGGTTTGAAAGCGCATCCTTGGCTGGTGAAACCGAATCACCGAGAACTTGAGGCGTGGATTGGTCGCTCATTAAACAGCATTGAAGAAATCGTTGCAGCGGCGCAACAATTAAAAGCGCAAGGTATTGAAAATGTGATTGTTTCTATGGGCACGGAAGGGGCTTTATGGATTAACCGCGAAGGCATTATTAAAGCGCAGCCGCCAAAATGCAAAAATGTGGTGAGCACCGTGGGCGCCGGCGATTCGATGGTAGCGGGGTTAATTTACGGCTTTGCAAAAGGCTTCTCCAAAGCGGAAACTTTAGCCTTTGCCAGCGCCGTATCCGCTTTTGCGGTGTCGCAAAGTAACGTCGGCGTGAGCGATCCTGCCCTCCTTGAACCGATTTTAAACCAAGTGAAGATCACTGTGATTGAAGGATAATCGAATGAAGTTATTATTAACCCCATCCGCCGACATTGGCGGCGCAAAAGCCTATTTATTACGCGAAGTGTTACGTGTTGCGGCGCAAAAAGCCAATATCACCATCGTTGAAAATGTCGCCGAGGCGGACATCGTCATTGTATTCGGTTTGACATTGCCAAATAGCACCGCATTGGAAGGTAAAAAAGTCTTTTTCGCGCCTGAAGAGGCGGTAATGAACGGGCCCGAAGCTATTCTTGCCGCCGCGCAAGTCAATGCGGTGCCGTACGCGGCGCCTAAAACAGCGGTTGGTTTTAGCAACATTACCGATGGCGTGAAAAATATTGTGGCGGTGACTGCTTGTCCGACCGGCGTAGCGCATACTTTTATGTCCGCCGAAGCGATTGAAACCTATGCAAAAAAACAAGGCTGGAAAGTTAAGGTGGAAACCCGTGGACAAGTGGGTGTCGGCAATGAAATTACGCCGGAAGAAGTGGCGGCGGCAGACTTGGTGTTTGTGGCGGCGGATATTGATGTTCCGTTGGATAAATTTAAAGGCAAACCGATGTACCGCACCTCAACCGGACTTGCGTTGAAGAAAACTGCACAGGAATTTGATAAAGCTTTTAAAGAAGCGAAAATTTTTGACGGTGGTAGTACGAAAGCGGCGAAAACGGAAGAAAGTGGCGAGAAGAAAGGCGTATATAAACACTTGATGACCGGTGTGTCGCATATGTTGCCGTTAGTAGTGGCCGGTGGTTTATTAATCGCCGTTTCCTTTATGTTTGGTATTGAGGCGTTTAAAGACGAAACCGTTTTCTATGGCTTGCCAAAAGCCTTAATGGATATCGGTGGCGGTGCCGCGTTTCATTTGATGATTGCGGTATTTGCCGGTTATGTAGCGTTTTCCATCGCCGATCGTCCGGGGCTTGCGGTCGGTCTTATCGGCGGTATGTTAGCAACGACTGCCGGTGCGGGGATTTTAGGTGGTATCGTCGCAGGTTTCCTTGCGGGTTATGTGGTGAAAGGTTTAAATGCGGCGATTAAATTACCGGCAAGTTTGACTTCCTTAAAACCGATTTTAATTTTGCCATTGTTAGGCTCGTTAATTGTGGGCTTGGCGATGATTTATCTGATCAATCCGCCGGTTTCGCAAATCATGGCTGCATTGAGCGAATGGTTAAAATCCATGGGCGAAGTGAATGCGATGGTATTGGGAACCCTAATCGGCGCGATGATGTGTATCGATATGGGCGGACCGGTTAACAAAGCGGCGTACACTTTCTCCGTGGGCATGATTGCTTCCGGTGTTTATACACCAATGGCCGCGGCAATGGCAGCCGGTATGGTGCCGCCAATCGGTATGGCGATTGCCACTTGGATAGCGCGCAGTAAATTTACCGCCAATCAACGCGATGCGGGCAAAGCTTCTTTCGTGCTTGGCTTATGCTTTATTTCCGAAGGGGCATTACCATTTGTGGCGGCGGATCCGATTCGCGTGATTATTAGCTCGGTGATTGGCGGCGCGATCGCCGGAGCAATTTCTATGACGCTAAATATCAGCTTACAAGCGCCTCACGGCGGTTTATTTGTGATTCCGTTTGTCTCCGAACCGTTGCTTTATTTAGGCGCGATTGCACTCGGAGGCTTATTGACCGGTGTGATTTATGCGATGATTAAACCGAAAGCGACAGCGGAATAATTTGCGTTAATTTAATAAAAAAGTGCGGTTAATGTTAAATATTTTTAAAAATCGCTCGCACTTTGGATTAAGGAATCAAGATGGATAAATATAATAAATTACGTATTGAATGGGACTGTCGTCGCGGTATGTTGGAGTTAGATAAAATTATTATGCCGTTTTATCAAGCGCATTTTGATGAGCTTACCGATAGCCAGAAAGATATTTTCATTCGTTTACTTGCCAGCACAGATTTGCAATTGTTTTCTTGGTTCTTTAACCGCGGCAAATCGGACGATCTTGAGCTGCAAAATATGGTGGAATATATTCAAACCGCGCAAAAAATAACGACTGTTTAAATTTAATGATTAATCTTTGAACTTTCTAAAACTCACTATGTCAGACGAAGCATTGAGAGTTTGCTGTCTTGAAGATGAAGGCATGTTAGACATAGCATTAGGAGAAACATGGCTGAACAGCTAACGGATCAAGCTTTGGTAGAAAGGGTACAGCAAGGCGACAAAAAAGCTTTTAACTTATTGGTTTCACGTTATCAAAATAAAGTGGCCGGATTGCTTACTCGTTACGTTTCGCGCAATGACATTCCCGATGTTGCGCAGGAATCCTTTATAAAAGCCTATCGTTCCATTGAATCTTTCCGCGGTGATAGTGCGTTCTACACTTGGCTATATCGAATTGCCGTGAATACGGCGAAAAATTATTTAGCGGCACAGGGGCGCCGTCCGCCTAGCGAAGATATTTTGGCGGAAGATGCCGAAAATTATGATGCGGGAATTCATCTCCGCGATGTGGATACCCCGGAAAATGAAATATTGTCCGGAGAGTTGAAGAAAGTCGTATTTGATACGATTAACGGTATGCCGGAAGATTTAAAAAACGCGATTACTCTTCGTGAACTTGAAGGTTTGAGTTATGAAGACATTGCGGAAGTTATGGGTTGCCCGGTAGGTACCGTGCGTTCTCGAATTTTTCGTGCGCGTGAAATTATTGAAAACAAAATACAACCGCTTATGCAACGTTAAAAAGTCGGAGTTTAAAAATGCAAAAAGAGTTACTTTCAGCCTATATGGACGGCGAACAAGTGGATGTGGCGTTCACAAAAGCATTGTGTAATGACGAGTCCTTGCGTCAATCTTGGGCAACTTACCATGTGGCGCGTGCCGTGATTCGTAAAGAAAGCGAAGTCATTTTAGGAGCTGATTTCACCACGAGAATGGAAGCATTAATCGAAAACGAAGAAATCGAAAAAGTTGCGCTCACCGAATCTCAACCGACTGTTAAAGAGGCACAACGTTTACCATTTATGCGTAAGTTTAAATCTTTCTTCGCACCGGTAGCGCAAATTGCAGTAGCGGCAAGCGTATGTTTAGCGGCAGTGCTTGGCGTTCAATCGTTTAACGCGAAAACAGATGTCAGTAACCCGCCTGAAACGCCGGTTTTACAAACGCTTCCGTTTAATAATGCGGTGCAAGAAGTTAGCTACAATGCTCCGACCAAAGATGTGGCGACTAGCGACCAATTGGAACAAAAAAGTCGTCGCATCGGTGCAATGTTACAAAACTACGAATTGCAACGTCGCATTCATGCAGATACGTTAAACGTTGATGCAAACCAAGCAAAATAATAATTCTCCGATAAGAGCAAATCATTCACCACCGATCCCCGCGATGGGTGGTGAATTTTTTTATGGATAGACTATGAAAAAAATTTCTTTAAAAATAATTGCGCTTTGGCTGTTTCCTTTCCTGGGTTTTTCTGCCTTTGCGGATGATTTCAACGCTAAACAAACCCTCGAAAAAATGGCGCACGCAGTGAACGAGCTTAATTATGAAATTGCTTTCGTACAGACTTCTCCCTCTAATATGGATTCCTTCCGCTATCGCCATATTAAACGTGATAATAAAACTTACGCGCAATTGGTGACGCTTGACGGCGAACAACAAGAAATTATTCAGCGCGATAATTTAGTCAGCTATTTTCAGCCGAACTCCCGCGCATTTACGCTAAATAGCGGCAACATTGTCGATGCATTGCCGGCGATTATTCGGAGTGATTTCGATAAATTAGCGCAAAATTATGATTTTATCCCTCTTGGCAAGAACCGCATTGCCGGGCGTTATGCGGACGGTATCCGCATTGTGCCGAAAGACGATTTTCGTTATCAATATTTAGTTTTCATAGATGAAGAAAACGGACTTTTATTACGCGGCGATATGCTTGATCGTGAAGGAAAATTGCTCGACCAATTTCGGGTGGTTACCCTTTATATCGACGATCGCCTAAAAGGTCTAACCGATTATCTCAACAAAGTCTCGATGCCCCCGTTATTAAATGAAGTGAAAAATACGCCACCATCGTTAAACTGGCATGCCGGTTGGTTACCGCAAGGATTTGAAAGCGTGCGCCGTAGTCAAGATTTATTTGAAGGTGAAGTCATCGACAGCGCCTTGTTTAGCGATGGCTTGTTCACTTTCACGCTTTACGTTACGCAAGCGCAAGGTTCGCAGCCGAATCAAGAGCAAACTTGGAAGCAGGGTGAATTTACCTTCTATAGTGAAATAATCGGCGATAAAGAAATTACCTTTATCGGACAATTACCGGTTGCTGCGGCAAAACGTATCGTGCAAGAAGTGAAGTTTACCGATTAACGATGACCAAACCGCCATTGATTTGTGGCGTTTCGCAATCTACAAATCATCGCTAAAGAAAACGCTCCTGAGATTTTAGCTCGGCTGCGTACTACCAAAATAGCACCGCATTGAAACTGCTTTCAATGCGGTGCTATTTTGTGAGTGTAATTTTGGCTTCATATCGGCGTTGAATCATTTCGCGTTTGCAAACGCATTTTTGTATCCGTTTGTTAATTCATTAAAAATTTCTAAAAAACGTTCAAAGTGCCTGGTTTTATCGGTAAACTAGGGCGGTTTTGATTTCGGGTTGAGCGAAAAATGAAAAAAATCTCTTTCAAATTTACCGCGCTTTTGCTTTCTTTTGTGGCGTTTTCTGCGTTTGCCGAGCAAACCGTCGATATTGAAATTCGCGGGATTAAAGGCGAACGCGCCGTGCGTAATACCGAACTCAACGTCGAACTGATAGACATCCAAGAAATGGACGGTTCCGAGCGTTGTAAGCAATTGGTGACGGAAGCGGTGGATAAAGGCTTGCGTGTATTCGGTTATTACAGTTCGTCGGTAACGTTTGAATTGAAGATGCGCAAAGGCAAGCGCAATTTGTTAATCGCGCACGTTACGCCGGGCGAACCAACGCGCATTGCCGGCAGCGAGGTGCAAATCGAGGGAGAGGCGGCTCAGGACGAGGCGTTTGAAGCGTTGCGTAAAAATTTGCCGAAAGACGGCGAATTGGTCGAACATCAAAAATATGAAGATTATAAAAACAGTATTTCCGCTCTTGCCTTGGCACGTGGCTATTTAGACGGGGAATTTGCCGTTTCCCGTCTGGAAATCAGCCCGGAAACCCATCAAGCTTGGTGGCGTATGCGATTTGACAGCGGCGTGCGTTATCACTACGGCGTTATCAAATTTAGCCATGCACAAATCCGCCGGGATTATTTACAGAATATGTTGCAAATCAAATCGGGCGAACCCTATTTGGTGAATCAACTTTCCGTATTATCGAACGATTTTTCTTCTACCAACTGGTTCACTTCCGTGTTATTGCAACCGCATATTGATGAAAAAAATAAGCAGGTGGATCTCGACATATTGCTCTACCCGCGCAAGAAAAATGCGATGGAACTGGGTGTCGGTTTTGCGACGGATACCGGCCCGCATTTACAAATCGGCTGGAGGAAGCCTTGGATTAATGATCGCGGCCACAGCTTCCGCACAAATTTGTATCTTTCTTCACCGAAACAGACCTGGGAAGCCACTTATAAAATGCCTTTGTTGAAAAATCCGCTAAATTATTACTACGAATTTTCTACCGGCTTAGAAAATGAAAACGATAATGATACTAAAACCACCGTAGCCACGCTGGCTGGTTTGCGTTATTGGAACAACGCCGAAGGTTGGCAGTATTTTGCCGGTATGCGGGCGCGTTACGACAAATTTACTCAAGCGGGCATCGAAGATAAAACCCTGTTGGTTTATCCGACGGGTGGTTTTACTCGTACCCGTTTGCGCGGCGGAATCTTCCCAAGTTGGGGGGATGCGCAAAAAATTACCGTCGATGTCGCGCATAAAGGCGCATTATCAGAAGTGAGTTTCTTCAAACTGCAGGCTTCCAGCGGTTGGGTGCGCACTTATGCAGATAAGCACCGCATTGTCACGCGTGCCGAAATCGGTTACTTACACACCAAAGATATTCATAAAATCCCGCCGGCATTGCGTTTTTTCGCCGGTGGCGATCGTAGCGTGCGCGGTTATGGCTATAAGAAAATTTCGCCGCGCGACCGTAATAACAAATTAATCGGCGGCTCGCGTTTGTTTAGCGGTTCTTTTGAATACCAGTATCAAGTTTATCCTTCGTGGTGGAGCGCTGTCTTTGTGGATGCCGGTTTGGCGGCAAACCGTTTCAGTAAGCGAGAATTGCGTTACGGCGCCGGTGTGGGCGTGCGTTGGGCATCGCCGGTAGGCGCCATTAAATTTGATATCGCCACGCCGATTCGCGACAAGGATAACAGCAAAAATATCCAATTTTACATTGGCTTGGGTAGCGAAATTTAGGTGGATTATGTCAGCACAGGAATTAAAAAAATCGGACCGCACTCAGGACGAACGAACCGCGCCTAAAAAGAAAAAAACTTGCCTGCGCAAAGCCTTTTGCATCGCAACGGTGACGGTTCTTTTGTTGGTTTTTGGGTTGCTCGGCGTGCTTTCTTTTGATGCGGGGCAACGCGGTTTGATTCGGCTTGCCGATAAATGGTCGGACGCGCTTTCCATTGAGCAAATCGAAGGCGGTTTGCAGCAAGGTTTGGTGTTGGATAATGTGCGTTATCAAAGTGCGGGAATTGATATTCGAATCGCCCGCACTCGGTTGCAATGGGATTTCGGCTGTTTGTTTACAGGTAAAATTTGCGTGGAAGATTTATCCGTGCATTCACCAACGATTTTAATTGATACCGCGCAACTTCCGCCGTCCGTAGAGAAAGAAGAAAAACCGAGCGGTCCGACGGAAAAATTGAGTTTGCCCGTTGATATCGAAGTGAAAAATACAGCGCTGGATAATTTGCGTTTTCAATTGGATCAAACCGAATTAACCTTTGACGGCTTTCAAACCGCAATCCGGTTGAATAAGGCATCGGGCTTAACTTTAGCGCCAACGGAATTGAAAAAACTGATGGTGAAAACTGTTCGACAGGCTCAAACAACAGAAAAAGCAAGCCGAACTCAAGCCTCTAAACCGGTCGATTGGACGGCGCTTGAAAAAAGCCTTACGCCGGCATTTTTAGGCGATATACAAGCAGTGAATTTGCCGTTTGATATTCACCTACCGAGTCTTTCGGCACAAGATTGGCAATATGTCGTGCAAAACGAACGGGGTGAGGAATGGCAACGTATCACATTGTCTTCTTGGCTGTTTCAAGCTGATGCAACGGGGCACGCGCTGCAATTACAAAAATTGGCGATCGACAGTTCCTTAGGTACGTTGAATGCGCAAGGAACGTTGCAATTAAACGGCGATTTTGCCATTGATTTAAGCCTGACTTCCGCGCTCAATCCGTTGAAATTTCAAGGCCAAGAAATATTACCGAAAAGCCAAGCGGATCTGACGCTTTCCGGCGCGTTGAAAAACACCGTCGTGCTTGCGTTGCGTACACAAGGTGCGTTCAATGCGGTGCTCAACGGTGAGGCCAAACCGGCTGAAGACAAAATGCCGTTTCATCTCGATTTGACGGCATCAAAAGGGCAATATGCCTTTGCGCCGACTTTACCGCCGTTAAAAATTAATGATGTGTCGCTCAAATTAAGCGGCGATTTACTAGATTATCACGCGCAACTGGTGGGTGGCGCGGAAGGCATGGCGCATATTCCGCACACCCATTTGGAACTCGATGCTGACGGCAAATTATATCAAGTCAACATTAATCGACTCACCCTTGCCGCTCAGGGGGGAAGCGCGACGCTTATTGGTTCGGCCGATTGGAAAAACGGCGTGCAATGGCAGGTGCAAGCGAACTTAAATAAACTCAACCTTCGTTCTTATTTGCCGGATTTCCCGGCAATATTATCGGGTGAATTAATCAATTCCGGCAGCGTGACGGACGACAGTTGGAAGGTAAATTTGCCGACCCTTGATTTAACCGGCGTGCTTTCCGGCCGCCCGTTAAGTTTGCATGGAAGCGTTTTATTAAGCGATCAAACCTTGTTGAAGGTTCCCGCTTTATTGTTGAATTATGGCGATAACCGCATTCAAGCCAACGGCGTATTGGGTGAGGCATCGGATTTTGCATTGGCTATTCAGGCACCGAATTTGCGCGGGTTATACGGCGATTTGTCGGGTACCGTGACGGGCAATCTCGGTATTAAAGGAAAATTAACCGCGCCGAGTTTAACGGCGGATATGCAAGTGCAAAATTTTCACATGCAAGATATTGAGCTTGCGAAAGGAACGCTACAAGCGGATATCTTGAGCGAGCCGACAGTGAAGGGTTGGCTTGATTTCAATGCGGTACTATTTCGTTATGCCAATAGTGTGCAGTTGCATCAATTCGCGTTGAATATTTCCGGCGACGAGCAAAATCATCAAATCATGCTCAGTTCGCAAGGCGAGCCGCTGGCGGCAGATTTTAAAATCTCCGGAATTTTTGATCGCACTTTGCAGCAGTGGAAAGGCAGTTTGAACCAAGTGAATATTGATACGCCGATCGGCGGAATCAAACCGAATCAAACCGTTGCCGTCGCTTACGACAACAATAAAACGCAAGCCACCGTCAGCGCGCATTGCTGGCAAAATGCGGACCTGGATTTGTGTTTTCCGCAAACTTTCACCGTCGGTATGAACGGCGACATTCCTTTCAATCTGAAACGCTTGAATTTAAATTTGCTAAATAAATTTATCCAACAAGAAACCTTAAAAGGACAGCTTCGTAGCGAAGGTCGGGCGGTGTGGTTCAGTGATAAGCCGTTAATGTTAAATCTTGCCTTGAACGGCGATAATATCGCCATTGCGCAACAATTGGATTACCGTACGTTTAAACTCGATATTCCGAAATTCACCTTGAATGCGGACATTCAAAATAATAATCTCATTTTGAAATCCGATATTCATGTGCAAAATCAAGGACGCATCAATACGGATTTAAAACTCAACGATTTAAACGGTGCGCGTAGTCTTGACGGTTCGTTTAGCATTGAGCGTTTGAGTTTAGCGCCGGCGAATCAGTTGTTCGGCAGCGATGAATCGGTCGAGGGTGAAATTCAATCACGTTTAAATTTGGGCGGTAATTTACAAAAACCGCTGTTGCATGGCAATGTTGATTTTCGCAACCTGAGAAGCAAGTTGAAAAGCTTACCGTTCGTGCTGACTGACGGTGCAGTTACCCTTCATTTCGACGGCACTCATTCTACGTTGCAAGGACATCTCCGAACGCAGGACAGCCGTTTGAATATTCACGGCAATGCCGATTGGGCGAATCTCGCCGACTGGCGCAGCGAGGTGAGGGCGGAAACCGAGAACTTTAAGCTTGATTTGCCTTCCATGGGGAAACTGCGTTTTTCCGCCAACGTGTTGGCGAAAGCTACGCCGAAATTGTTAGAACTTTCGGGTAACATCGATATTCCTTGGGCGCGCATTAAAGTGGATACTTTGCCGGAGAATGCGGAAGCGGTGAGCGAAGATGAGGTGATTTTAAATGGCCCGCGCAAAAGTAAAGATGAATTAATTAAGCGTGAATTTGCTTCTACTACTAAATCAGGCATGGAAATTCGTTCCGATTTAAAAATTAAAATCGGCAATGATGTGAATTTTGACGCTTACGGTTTTAAGTCTCATTTGGAAGGCCTGCTTTCCGTCAAACAGGAAAAAGGGCGTTTGGGGCTGTATGGTCAAATTGATTTGAAAAATGGGCGTTACGCGTCTTTCGGGCAAGATTTGTTAATTAGCAAAGGACAAGTTAATTTCACTGGATTGGCTTCGCAGCCGATGCTTAATATTGAAGCAATTCGTAATCCCGAAGCTATGGAAGACAGCAAAATTACCGCCGGCGTAAAAGTGGTGGGGGTAGCCACCAATCCGGAAATTACGGTTTTCTCGAATCCGAGCAAGCCGCAAGATCAGGCGCTTTCTTATTTGCTAACCGGTCGTTCGCTTGAGGATTCCGGTCAAGCCGGTTCAGGCGGCTCGGTGGGCGCCGCATTGCTCGGTATGGGCCTGGCGAAAAGCGGTAAATTAGTGGGCGGTATCGGCGAAGTCTTCGGCATTCAAGATTTAAATTTAGGCACTGCCGGTGTGGGCGATAGTTCCAAAGTGCAGGTGAGCGGCAATATCGGCAAACGCTTACAAGTTAAGTACGGCATTGGCTTATTTGACGGTTTGGCAGAGGTGACTTTGCGCTATCGTTTGTTGCCACAGCTTTATTTCCAATCTGTTTCCGGCACTAATCAAGTGTTTGATTTACTTTATCAGTTTGAATTTTAGGAATAATTTATGACGAATAACGAAACGTTTTTTGAGCAGGACGCGTTGCCTCATTCGCGCATCCATGTGCGCGAAATCGCTGCCATTGATCTTGGCTCGAACAGCTTTCATATGATTGTGGCGCGCATTATGAACGGCTCCATTCAAGTGTTGTCGCGCTTAAAACAAAAAGTGAAATTGGCCGAAGGCTTGGATGAAAATGCGCAGTTAAGCCAAGAGGCGATTACGCGCGGGGTAAATTGCTTGGCGTTGTTTGCCGAGCGTTTGCAAGGTTTTGCGCCGGAAAATGTGAATGTGGTCGGCACTTATACTTTACGCAGAGCGGTTAATAACGATGAATTTTTGCGTCAGGCGGCGAAAGTGTTTCCCTATCCGATTAACATTATCAGCGGTCAAACGGAAGCTAAAACCATCTATGCCGGCGTGTGTCACACGCAGCCGGAAAAAGGCCGAAAATTGGTGGTGGATATCGGCGGCGGCTCGACGGAAATGATCATCGGTGATGATTTCACTCCGATTGTGGCGGAAAGCCGTCATATGGGTTGTGTGAGTTTTGCAGCGAAATATTTTCCAAACGGCGTGATTTCGCGCCAAAACTTTGAAGAAGCTTATCAAAGTGCGGTGAATAAAATCGAAGATTTAGGTTGGGAATATCGTAATCTCGGTTGGCAATCGGTATTAGGTTCTTCCGGCACGATAAAAACCGTGCATCAAGTGATTGCGGCCACTTTAGATCCGAACGGCATTATCACGAAAGCACGTTTGAACGATTTGGTTGAACAAACTTTATGTGCATCACATTTTGATAAATTAAATATTATCGGTTTGAATCCCGAACGCACGGATGTGTTTGTGCCCGGTTTGGCGATTTTGAATGCGGTGTTCGATGTGTTTCATATTGATCAAATGCGTTATTCCGACGGTGCGTTACGCGAAGGGGTAATTTATAGCATCGAAAAAAATTTCCAAGTGGCGGATATTCGCGCGCGTACTGCCTGGGGTTTAACGGAACAGTTTGATATCGACACCGAGCAAGCGCACCGCATTGCCGGTAGCGCGAATTTGCTGGCGCACCAATACAATCAATGGGTGAAACCGGAACTGGCCGAAGAAATGCAAAGTATTTTGCTATGGGCGGCGCGTTTACACGAAGTGGGTATCGTGATTAATCACAAAAATATGCAAAAACATTCCGCGTACATTCTACAAAATATGGAATTGCCGGGCTTTGACCGCGAACAACAACGCTTGCTCGCCTTATTGGTGCGGCTACACATCGGCCCGTTGAAAACCGCCGATTTGATCAAATTCGCCCGTTATGACGAGCAAGACGTACTGGCGTTGATTCGCTTATTGCGTCTTGCGGTGATTTTGAACAAATCTCGTCAAGCTGCGGAGAAAATCCAAAATCTCTCTCTAAAAAACGACCGCATTGGAGGCGCTTGGATACTGGCATTTGAACCGGGTTATCTGGAGCGTAATCCGCTCGTTTCCAACGAATTGCGTCAGGAAAGTAACGGATTAAAAGAATTGGCGTTAGAGTTGCTGTTTAATTAACCCGATGGCCGTCGTCAGATTTAGAAATTTGCGGCTGTTCTAGCAAAAGCGAATACAGGTTTGCCAGGAAATAGCTTTGTTCCGCTTGAGGTATGTCAAAAGGAATGAGTGAGAGCAAATCTTGATGAATGGCAAAAACCGTTGGAAAAATAATCGCGCTTTGCAGTTCTTTAAACATTTCTTGATGCAACGGCGAGGCGCAACCTCCGCGCCCGATACGGCCTAAACTGCAGGCGATGTGGAACAGCAACATATTAACCAACGGCGAATGCACATCTGCTCGCCAATGTTTCTCAAGGCGTTCACGTAACATAAACACGATGTCAATAATTGGCTGATTAATTTGGCCGCGTAACTTCCAACGTTCGAGTTGCTCAAGCAGTCGCATTTCGGTTCCCGTTCCTCTAAAATATGCTCCGCAATTTAACCTACTTTGCCGGAGTAAAACAGAGCAAAGTTCACAAAATCGTAACAAACAGAAAAAATTTAAAAGGAATACATATGATAGATAACGCGCTGTTTAATCGCTACGAAGGCTTAATTTTTGATATGGACGGTACGCTGATTGATACCATGCCGGTGCATGCGCGCGCGTGGGGCATGGTGGGCGAACAATTTGGCTATGAGTTTGACAGTCGAATTATGTATCAACTGGGCGGCGCTTCGGTACGTACCATTGCCGCAGCGATTATGCAAAAAGCCGGCATGCCGCAAGCGCGTTTGGACGAAGTGGTGGCGGCTAAACGTGCACTTTCTTATCAATTAATTCCGACCGAATCCAAGCTGTTGCCGACCTTTGAGGTAGTTCGTCATTTTCATCAACAAAAACCGATTGCACTGGGTTCCGGCTCCCATCGTTATTTGATTGATGTGTTAATGGATAAACTCGCTATCGCGCCTTATTTTAATGCGGTTGTCAGTGCCGACGATGTAACGGAACACAAACCGCATCCGGAAACATTTTTGCGTTGTGCTACATTAATTCAGGCCGAACCGACCCGTTGCATTGTGTTTGAAGACGCCGATCTCGGTGTGGAGGCCGGGTTGAGTGCGGGAATGGATGTATTCGACGTACGCACTCGTGAAATTATTCCGGCAAGATAATGGATTGGCTTTCTTTCGGGTTTTGGGCTGATTTTTGGTTAAATCATGCTTTATGGTTAATGTTCGCAAGTGCATTATTAAGTGCGACGGTTTTGCCGGGCAATTCGGAAGCCGTATTTGTTGCGCTCATCGTACCGAAATTGGCGTCGGGAAACGGATTTGGCGAAGATATTATCGGGCTGATTTTGGTCGCCACTGTTGGAAATGGTTTAGGCAGTTTAACCACCTATGCCGTCGGGCGCTGGTTACCCGCTTGGAAGCCCAAACAGCACCGCATTGAAGCCACACAGGAGCTGCTTCGGCGTTACGGTTTGGTTGCATTATTGTTGAGTTGGTTACCCGTTGTGGGCGATCTGATCTGTGCACTGGCAGGGTGGCTGCGATTAGATTTGGCGCGCTGTTGTTTATTTATTTTTCTTGGTAAATTCATTCGTTATGTGGCGTTATTGTTTCTCAGTGCGCCTTTTTTATTATAAAATACGCGCAAAAAAAAGCTCCTCAACAAGGAGGAGCAAATAACCTAAGGAACCAATTTTATAAAACAACTGCAAGTTGCTTGTTCCATAAGACCGAACAGCAGTTTGAAAGTTCAAAGAAAAGAGAAAAAATTTTAATTTTTTTAAAGTATTCTATAACCCACTGATTTAAAAGGAAAAATTATGCCATTACTTGATAGCTTTAAAGTCGATCATACTAAAATGAACGCCCCGGCCGTTCGCGTGGCGAAAACAATGCGTACACCAAAAGGCGATGACCTCACGATTTTTGATTTGCGTTTTTGTGTTCCAAACAAAGAAATTCTACCGCCGAAAGGCATTCACACGCTTGAACATTTATTCGCCGGCTTTATGCGCGATCACTTAAATAGCGACGGCGTAGAAATTATCGATATCTCACCGATGGGTTGTCGCACCGGCTTTTATATGTCGCTTATCGGTACGCCGAACGAGCAACAAGTAGCGCAAGCTTGGTTAGCTTCAATGCACGATATTTTAGGGGTAAAAGACCAAGCGGCGATCCCTGAACTTAATATTTATCAATGCGGTACTTACACGGAACATTCCTTGCAAGAAGCACATGAAATCGCCGAAAACGTCATTGCGCGCGGCGTAGGCATAAACAAAAATGCCGATCTTGCTCTAGACGAATCATTATTAAAATAAGAAGGTCATATGACAACTCTCGGTACCGCACTAACCCAGAACGCCACCAAAGTGATGATGTTGGGTTCCGGCGAATTAGGCAAAGAAGTGGTGATTGAACTGCAACGCCTAGGCGTAGAAGTCATCGCCGTAGATCGTTACGAAAACGCGCCGGCGCAACAAGTCGCGCATCGCGCTTACACGTTGTCTATGCTCGACGGCACCGCATTGAAAGCACTGGTGGAGCAAGAAAAACCGGATTATATCGTACCGGAAGTGGAAGCCATTGCTACTACAACTTTAGTGGAGTTAGAGCAAGCTGGTTTTAATGTCGTACCGACAGCAAAAGCCGCACAACTTACCATGAACCGCGAAGGTATTCGACGTTTGGCAGCAGAAGAATTGGGTTTACCGACTTCGCCTTATCAGTTCGTCGATAACTTTGCCGATTTTCAACGCGCGGTAGCCAAAATTGGTATTCCTTGTGTAGTGAAACCGATTATGTCTTCATCCGGTCATGGGCAAAGCGTGTTGAAATCCGAAGACGATTTGCAAAAAGCTTGGGATTACGCGCAAGAAGGCGGCCGCGCCGGCGCCGGTCGGGTGATTGTAGAAGGTTTCGTGAAATTTGATTATGAAATCACGCTGTTAACTGTGCGTCATATTAATGGCACCGCTTTTCTTGCGCCAATCGGCCATCGTCAAGAAGACGGCGATTATCGCGAGTCTTGGCAGCCGCAGGCAATGTCGGAGGTAGCATTGCAGAAAGCGCAAGCCGTTGCGGAAAAAATTACCGGTGCCTTAGGTGGCAGAGGAATTTTCGGCGTGGAAATGTTTGTATGCGGCGATGAAGTAATTTTTAATGAAGTTTCTCCTCGCCCGCATGATACCGGCATGGTGACGTTAATTTCTCAAGATCTCTCCGAATTCGCCTTGCACGCCCGTGCAATTTTGGGGTTACCGATTCCTGAAATAACCTTATTTGGTCCGGCGGCATCAAAAGCCGTTGTTGTAGCAGGCAAATCGCAAAACGTTCGTTTCGGTTGCCTCGACCAGGTTCTCGCCGAGCCGCAGACCGATATTCGTTTATTCGGTAAAGGTGAACTTAACGGCCATCGTCGCTTAGGCGTATTATTGGCGCGCGACGTTTCGGTGAAGAAAGCGTTAGAAAAAGTCAATCGCGCTTACGAGAAATTAACATTTACGCTTTAACCCTTTATTTTTTACTCTTCAATGCGGTTGAAATTCGATGAATTTTGACCGCATTTTTTTTACGCTTGAAAAAAAACAAATGATAAAACCGCATTTTCATTCCAATGCGGTGCTGAGGAGAGAGGAGAATTTCATTAAAAAATATAGGGCGAGAAAAAATCTCACCCTAGAAATTATCTGTGGCGAGCGCGATTTCTCGTTGGTGTGTGCGATGAATCACTCGTGCGCAGTTTTAAACGATAAGGTTTCGGTAAGCTTAATAAGGAGTCGGGAGCGTATTGGCTGAGCGGAATGGAATGGCCGATATATTCTTCAATTGCCGGTAAATTCATAGCGTATTCTTCGCACGCAAAGCTGATAGAAACGCCGCTTTCGCCGGCGCGACCGGTGCGCCCGATGCGGTGTACATAATCTTCGCAATCGTCCGGTAAATCATAGTTAAATACGTGAGTTACGGCAGGAATATGTAACCCTCGCGCCGCTACATCCGTCGCCACTAAAATATCCAAATCACCGTCGGTGAATTGTTTTAGTAGCGCAAGGCGTTTTTTCTGCGCCACATCGCCGGTAAGTAAGCCGACTCGATGACCGTCCGCTGCTAAGTAGCCCCAAATTTCTTCGCAACGATGTTTAGTGTTGGCAAATACGATACAACGTTCCGGCCATTCCTCTTCCATTAAGGTGAGCAACAACGCCATTTTGTCTTGGTTGGACGGATAAAATAACTCTTCTTTAATGCGGCGACCGGTTTTTTGCTCCGGTTCGATTTCGATATATTCCGGAGCGTTCATGTCTTCAAAGGCAAGCTCGCGTACTTTGTAAGAAAGCGTGGCGGAGAAAAGCATGGTTAAGCGATTTTGTGGCGAAGGACATTTGCGCAGCAGATAGCGAATATCGCGAATAAAACCGAGGTCAAACATACGATCCGCTTCGTCCAATACGACGACTTGAATTTGATCTAAACGAATCACACCTTGTTTTACGTAATCAATTACGCGTCCCGTGGTACCGATTAAAATATCCACACCGCGTTCAATGGCTTGTAATTGCTTGTCATAACCGTCGCCACCGTACGCCAATGCGGTTCTCAATCCGCTGGTTTTGGCAAGCGGCTCCGCATCGTTGCCGATTTGCACCGCCAATTCTCGGGTCGGCGCAAGAATTAATGCGCGCGGTTGCGGATAATGTGTATCTTCTTGTTGATGGCTTAATAAATGATGGAAAGTGGCGGTTAAAAACGCCATGGTTTTGCCGGTTCCGGTTTGTGCTTGACCGGCAACATCTTTGCCTTGCAATGTGATGGGTAAAGATAGCGCTTGAATTGGTGTACAGAACTCGAATCCTTTGGCTTGTAAGGTTTGTTGCACGATCGGGTGTAAAGGAAAATCGGTAAAACGTTGCTGACTTAAATAATCTTGTTGCATAAAAATCGCAGGGATAATTTGAATGTAAAAAAAGCAAGGCGACTAACCTTGCTTTGTGAAATTGGTGGAGATAATCGGGATCGAACCGACGACCTCTTGAATGCCATTCAAGCGCTCTCCCAACTGAGCTATATCCCCATAAGTGGCGGCTATGATAAATTCCGCCTCTTTGTCTGTCAATATTAAATTTTCAATTCAATGTTATCAGATTAAATATTAAGCGTTTTGCGCCTGAATAAAATCAATGGCATGTTGAATGCGATTTAATACGCGTTCACGCCCAATGCCTACGAGGGTGACGTCCATGGACGGCGATTGACTCGTACCGGTAACGGCGACACGCAACGGCATGCCTACTTTTCCCATGCCAACTTCCAATTCGGTGGCGGTTTGCTCAATGGCTTCATGGGTGGAATGCAAATCCCAGTCAGAAAGTGTGGTTAGTTTTTCTTTTACTTTTTCTAGGGCTTCTACGGCACCAGCTTTGAAATGTTTTTTCGCGGCAGCTTCATCGAAAGTGTCAAATTCTTCAAAGAAATAACGGCTTGCCTGCGCCATTTCGCGTAAGGTTTTGCAACGGTCCGCTAGCATATTAACGATTTCCGTTAATGCCGGACCGTTTGTGGTGTCAATACCCAGATCCTGATATTGCCACGCCAAGTGTTTTACCACATACTCCCGCGGCAATTCACGAATGTAATGATGATTTAACCATAATAATTTTTCGGTGTTGAAGGCGCTGGCGGATTTACTGACGGAATGTAAATCAAACAATTCGATCATTTCTTCACGGGTGAAGATTTCTTGATCACCGTGTCCCCACCCCAAACGCACTAAATAATTGATAAGCGCTTCCGGTAAATAGCCTTCGTCGCGATATTGCATAACACTCACTGCGCCGTGACGTTTGGAAAGTTTTTGCCCGTCGTCACCGTTAATCATGGAAACGTGGGCGTACACCGGAATCGGCGCGCCGAGGGCTTTTAAGATGTTGATTTGGCGCGGCGTGTTGTTGATGTGGTCTTCACCGCGTACCACGTGCGTAATACCCATGTCCCAGTCGTCCACTACCACGCAGAAATTGTAGGTCGGCGAACCATCGGTACGGCGGATAATCAAATCATCCAATTCGCTGTTGCTGATTTCAATACGTCCGCGCACGGCATCATCAAATACCACGGAACCTTTCGTCGGGTTTTTAAAGCGTACCACGTGAGGTTCATCGGCCGAATGATGGGCATGATCGTGCAAACAATGACGGTCATAACGTGGTTTTTCTTTGTTTTGTTCTTGTGTATGACGTAATGTGTCCAAACGTTCTTTGGTGCAGTAACAACGGTATGCCAAGCCTTCTTCGATCATTTGGTCAATCACTTGATTGTAACGATCAAAACGCTTGGTTTGATAATACGGGCCATGTTCCCAGCTGAGATCCAACCATTCCATGGCTTCTAAAATGGCTTGCGTCGCTTCTGGCGTAGAGCGCTCCAAATCGGTATCTTCAATACGCAACACGAATTCGCCGTGATTATGTTTGGCATATAACCAAGAATAAAGTGCAGTGCGCGCGCCACCAACATGTAAATAACCGGTCGGACTTGGTGCAAAACGGGTACGCACTTTCACGTTCGGATCCAAATCAAAAGGAGCATCTAATTTCATTTTTTATAACCTATATATTAATCAAGATATTGCGCGCTATTTTACTACGATTCGATTAGGACTGCGCGCGGTTATAAATAAAAAAGCGAATTTTATGCTTATTTTTGCAACAACTAAGCGTTTTTTAATAAAAAACGATTGACTGAATACGCATTATCCCTATAATGCCCATCCACAACATTAAGGGCGATTAGCTCAGTTGGGAGAGCACCTCCCTTACAAGGAGGGGGTCACTGGTTCGAGACCGGTATCGCCCACCACTTTTTCAAAGTATCTTAATGTTGTTAAGTTTGACCAAGCGGGCGATTAGCTCAGTTGGGAGAGCACCTCCCTTACAAGGAGGGGGTCACTGGTTCGAGACCGGTATCGCCCACCATTTTTTCAAAGTATCTTAATGTTGTTAAGTTTGACCAAGCGGGCGATTAGCTCAGTTGGGAGAGCACCTCCCTTACAAGGAGGGGGTCACTGGTTCGAGACCGGTATCGCCCACCACTTTTCAAAAGTGTTCCTTCCGCACAAACTTTTTCTTTATTGTTTAAGCCTTGTCTTAAGTGGGCGATTAGCTCAGTTGGGAGAGCACCTCCCTTACAAGGAGGGGGTCACTGGTTCGAGACCGGTATCGCCCACCACTTAGCTAAGCGTTTAAATAGATGTTCTCTAGTTTTTCACTAAAATATTTCATTATTCTTTGAATTTTTTCTAATTGAATTCAACAAATTTTTAAGGTTTCTTGAATTTCTGACAGTTTTTTGACAAGGTGACGGCTTTCTTACTTATTAAACCTAGGAAATACTATGCCTCACTCAAATCTAAAAGAGCTCACGTTTCGAGGGATCATTCTCGGCGCGTTGATTACGGTAATTTTTACCGCCTCTAACGTCTATTTGGGCTTAAAAGTCGGCATGACTTTTGCCTCCTCCATTCCAGCCGCCGTAATTTCCATGGCTGTGCTGAAATTCTTCAAGGACTCCAGTATCTTAGAAAACAATATGGTGCAAACTCAAGCGTCTTCCGCCGGAACGCTTTCTTCGGTCATTTTCGTGTTACCCGGCTTATTAATGATGGGGTATTGGAATGATTTTCCGTTTTGGCAAACCATGTTGATTTGTGCCGCCGGCGGTACTTTGGGCGTGTTGTTTACCATTCCGTTGCGCCGAGCTATGGTGGTAAACAGCGATTTACCTTATCCGGAAGGCGTGGCAGCCGCCGAAATTTTAAAAGCCGGCAACCATGAAAACGGCGATAGTGGCGTGAAAGACATTGCTTACGGTGGCGCATTAGCCGCACTGATCGCATTTTTAACTAACGGTTTACGCGTTATGTCCGACAGCGCCAGCACTTGGATTCAAGCTGGTAAGGCCGCCTTCCAGCTACCTATGGGATTCTCTCTGGCATTATTAGGAGCGGGTTATTTGATCGGTATCGTGGGTGGTATTGCAATATTAATTGGCACAATCCTCACTTGGGGTGTAGCGGTGCCGTTTTTTACTGCATCGGGAGATATGCCGGCCGGAGTGAGTTTAGTTGATTTCGCCATGGCGATGTGGAAAACCAAAGTACGCTTTATCGGTGTAGGAACCATCGGAATTGCCGCGATTTGGACATTATTAGTGTTAATGAAACCGATGGTACAAGGCATGGTGTACTCTTTCCGCATGCTCAAAGGGGAGCATGGCGAATCCGAGCACCGCATTGACATCGACCTTTCGCCGAAAAGCATGATTTATATTTTAATCGCGACCGTCGTGTTGATTGTAATTTCCTTACATCACTTCATCGCCGCGGCACCGATTGCACCGGAACTTTCCATTTTATTAGTGGTGGTTTGCACATTCTTGGCGGTATTTATCGGGTTCTTCGTAGCGGCGGCTTCCGGTTATATGGCCGGTTTGGTTGGTTCTTCATCCAGTCCGATTTCCGGTATCGGGATTCTTTCCGTAATTGTGATTTCATTAGTGCTTGTATCCATTGGAAATGCAGCCGGTTTATTCGAAACGCCGGACGGTCAAAAATTCTTAACTGCATTAACATTGTTTACCGCGTCTATTGTGTTGACGACGGCAACGATTTCTAACGATAACTTGCAGGATTTAAAAACCGGTTTATTGGTAGAAGCCACACCATGGCGTCAACAAGTCGCGTTGATTATTGGTTGCTTTGTGGGCGCGTTGGTCATCGCACCGGTACTGGAAATTCTTTATCACGCTTACGGTTTCAGTGGCGCCTTACCTCGTCCGGATATGGATCCAAGCCAAGTACTTTCTGCACCGCAAGCGACTATTATGACGACGATTGCACAGGGTATTTTCACCAATCAATTGGAATGGACGTATATTTTAACCGGCGTTGGCTTGGGTGCGGTGCTGATTTTAATCGACGCCTTCTTGAAAAAAATCAGCGACAAGACGTTCGCTTTACCGGTGCTTGCAGTGGGAATCGGTATTTATCTTCCGCCGTCCATTAATATGCCGCTGATTATCGGCGCGTTCTTGGCATGGTTCATCAATCGTCGTATCGCTAAACTCGGTGATAAACGCATTAGCGCCAAAGCAGAACGTTTCGGTACACTTTTCTCGGCCGGACTTATTGTGGGGGAAAGCTTAATGGGAGTTATTTTAGCCTTTATTATTGCCGCTTCCGTGACATCCGGAGGTTCAGAGGCTCCGCTTTCGCTCAATCTTGAAAACTGGGACGCTATCGGCGAAGCATTAGGTTTAATCGTGTTTATCGCGGGCCTTGCTATTTTCGCTTTTCGCGTATTACGCGCGAAAAAATCGGACTAATCGGTGAAATTATTTTAAAATAGGCTATTTCCCTAATAGCCTATTTTTTTATGAAAGCCTATTTAAAAGCCTTAATTCTTTTCCCTTTTATCGTTCAAGTATCGGCAACCGCATTACTCTATTTTTTAGACGCTGATCTTAACGCCTTACCGTTTGGCAATTATCTCATCGTTGCCTTTTTTTTCGCCACCGTGCCCGCGTTCTTAATCGTGTTGTTTGCCGCCAAATTTCGTTATGTGCGCCATAACATCACATCCATTGTATTGGCGACATCATTAATTTCGATTTGTTATTGTAACCTCGCGTCCTATTTTTATTTGCTTGTGGCGAACGAAAACGAACCGACATTTTGGCAATGGATTAGCGAAGGTGGCTTAGCCCTCGGTTTGTTAGGTGTGTGCGGCATGTTGTTTTACGCATTATTCGTGATGCCGTGGTTGTTGCCGAAGGACAGGTCGTAAACCGGTTGGAAATTAATTTTGCCGTACAAGGAAAATAACCGTGAATTGTACTGCCCAAATAGCACCGCCCAAATAGCACCACATTGACGGGAGCATATCCCGCCATCCGCTTCAAGGAGAACGTTATGCTGCCGCTCAACGAACATCTGCTTAACCAAGTTCTACTGATTGCTTATCAGGCGGGTAAGCACCTCCGGCGTTTTTATCAGCAACAAGTTGAAGTACGCATTAAAGAAGACAACACGCCGGTGACGGAAGCGGATTTATTCGTCAGCCGATTTTTAACGGAAAAATTACGCGCACTGTTTCCCAACGTGCCGGTGCTGTCGGAAGAAAATTGTCGCATTCCGTTTGCCGAGCGGCAATATTGGCAAGAATATTGGTTGATTGATCCGCTCGACGGCACGCAACAATTTATCGATCGCACCGATCAATTCGCCGTACTAATGACCTTGGTACGCAAAAATAAACCCGCATTGAGCGTTATTCACGCCCCAATTTTATCCACCACTTATTATGCGCTGAAAGATTTCGGCGCCTTTAAAAAACAAGGCGAACAAGTCGTTAGGCTCACCGGCGGACTTTCAAATCAGCACCGCATTGAAGTTTCAAATGAGCACCGCATTGAACTCTCAAATGAGCACCGCATTGAACTCTCAAATGAGCACCGCATTGAACCCTTGAAAATCGCGGTCGGCGCGACGACTTCGCAAGAAAAAGTGCGTGCGCTGTTACCGCCGAATTTCCCGTGCGAATTCATCGTGTTCGGTTCCAGTAGTTTGAAAAGCGGCTTGGTGGCGGAAGGTGTGGCAGATTGTTACGTCCGCCTCGGCCGCACCGGCGAGTGGGATACCGCCGGTGCGGAAGTGTTGCTCGCTGAAACGGGCGGCACGATTTTTGATTCGCATTTTGCACCGCTTACTTACAATCAACGGGAAACGCTAATTAATCCGCATTTCGTGATGGTGGCGGATAAATCGCGCGATTGGCGCGCTGTCTTTCAATTTAATTGATTGGTTCGATTGGTTTTTTTCGCTAGAATGGCGCACTATTTTGCACGTTACTCGGACATTTATAAGGAATATTATGCAAACTGATAATAATTGTATCGTCATTTTTGGTGCCTCCGGCGATTTAACGCATCGCAAACTTATTCCGGCGCTTTACAATTTGTTTAAAATCGGCCGTTTGAATGAACGTTTCTGTGTACTTGGAGTGGCGCGCTCCGATTTAAATGATGAAACTTTCCGTCAAAAAATGCGCGAAGCGCTACTCAACACCGAAGAAACCACGCCGGAAACCTTAGAGGATTTTTGTCGTCATCTTTATTATCAAGCCGTCAATACTTCCGATGCTTCCGACTACGGCAAATTGGTGCCGCGTTTGGATGAATTGCACGACCAACACCAAACTTGCGGCAATACGCTGTATTATTTATCCACCCCGCCAAGCCTTTATGGCGTGATTCCGGAATGTTTGGCCGCGCATGGTTTGAATACGGAAGAATATGGCTGGAAACGCATTATTGTGGAAAAACCGTTCGGTTATGACCGTAAAACTGCCGAAGCACTGGATATTCAAATTCACCGCTTCTTTGAAGAACATCAGATTTATCGTATCGACCATTATCTCGGTAAAGAAACCGTGCAAAATTTACTTGTGTTACGCTTCTCTAATGGTTGGTTCGAGCCGTTGTGGAACCGCAATTTTATCGATTACATCGAAATTACCGGCGCGGAATCCATTGGCGTAGAAGAGCGTGGTGGCTATTACGACGGTTCCGGCGCAATGCGTGATATGTTCCAGAACCACTTGTTGCAAGTGCTTGCCATGGTAGCGATGGAACCACCGGCAATCATTAACGCCAACTCTATGCGTGATGAGGTAGCGAAAGTGTTGCACTGTTTGCGCCCGCTGACCCAAGATGACGTAGAGCACAATTTGGTATTGGGGCAATATATTGCAGGCGAAGTGGATGGTGTAATGGTGAAAGGCTATTTGCAAGAAAAAGGCGTGCCACCGTATTCTACTACCGAAACTTATATGGCGCTGCGCTGCGAAATTGAAAACTGGCGTTGGGCGGGTGTGCCGTTTTATGTGCGTACCGGTAAACGCTTACCGACGCGCGTCACGGAAATCGTGATTCATTTCAAAACCACACCGCACCCCGTGTTTAGTCAAAATGCACCGGAAAATAAACTGATTATTCGTATTCAACCGGACGAAGGCATTTCCATGCGTTTTGGCTTGAAAAAACCGGGCGCAGGCTTTGAAGCGAAAGAAGTATCCATGGATTTTCGTTATGCGGATTTGGCGGGATCCTCCGTGATGACGGCTTATGAACGTTTATTGCTTGATGCCATGAAAGGCGATGCAACGTTATTTGCCCGTACCGATGCCGTCCATGCCGCATGGAAATTCGTCCAACCGATTTTGGATTATAAAGCCCAAGGCGGCAGAGTGTATGACTATGAGGCCGGCACTTGGGGCCCGATCGCAGCCGATAAACTTATTGCCAAAAGCGGTCGCGTGTGGCGTAAACCGAGTGGTTTGATGAAGAAAAAAGTTTAATTTAGTCAATCTCATGTAGGGTGGGCTTTAGCCCACCGTTCCTCTAACAAAATAAAAGGGTGGGCTAAAGCCTACTCTACGGAAAAACAATGAACTATATTACCTTCCCGACTGCGCAAAGTGCGGTAGAAAAAATCGCACAAGAATTTGTGATTTACAGTCAAATAAACCATCCCGTGCATATTTCCCTTTCCGGTGGTTCCACCCCGAAATTATTGTTTAGAACTTTAACGCAAACTCCTTATGCGGAAGCCATTAACTGGAAAAACCTCCATTTCTGGTGGGGCGATGATCGCATGGTGCCACCATCCGATCCGGAAAGTAATTACGGCGAAGTGCAAAAATTGTTGTTCGATCACATTCAAATTCCTGCTGAAAACATTCACCGAATTCGTGGCGAAAATGAACCGCACTTAGAGCTTAGACGCTTTGAAGAGGAATTAAGTGCGGTCATTCCTGACGGCGTTTTTGATTGGATTATTCTCGGTATGGGCACAGACGGACATACCGCGTCCCTGTTCCCGCATCAAACCGATTTTGATGATGAAAATCTTGCGGTAATTGCCAAACATCCCGAAAGCGGACAGCTCCGCATTTCCAAAACCGCAAAATTAATTGAAAAAGCCAAACGCATTACTTATTTGGTGACCGGCGAAGGCAAAGCGGAAATCTTAAAAGAAATTCAAACCACCCCGGCACGAGACCTGCCGTATCCGGCCGCGAAAATTTACGCGAAAAATGGTGTGACGGAGTGGTATTTGGATAAAGTGGCGGCAAAATTGTTAGCGTAGATGATAATTGCTTTGCCCGAGAATAAAACGCATAAATATGATTTTAAGAGAGAACATAATTAAATGAATTTAAGAGAAAAAATCGATCAAAGCCCGATGGGTATTTACCAATGGGCGATTGTTTTAATGGCGGCCGTCATGAATTTTTTAGACGGTTTTGACGTGTTGGCTATTGCGTTTACCGCGACCAATATCAGCAAAGATTTCGGCTTGAGCAAAACTGAGTTTGGGATGTTGGTGAGCGCCGGTTTAATCGGTATGGTTGTTGGCTCAATGGTATTAGCACCACTTGCCGACAAGTTTGGTCGCCGTCCGATTCTTTTACTCTCGGTTGCATTTTCCGCCATCGGTTTAACTGTTTCAGGATTTTCAGTCAATGCGGAAATGTTGGCTTTTTCCCGTGTCATGACAGGCTTAGGTGTAGGCGGTATTTTGGTGGGAACCAATGTTATCACTAGCGAATATTCTTCTAAAAAATGGCGTAGTTTTGCGATTAGCGTATATGCCGCAGGTTTCGGAATCGGCGCAATGATCGGCGGGATGATGGCGAAATCTTTACAAGCTACTTATTCTTGGCATGCCGTTTATTTTGCCGGCGCACTGATGACCGCATTGGTTTTTATTATTTTATGGCTTTGGTTGCCGGAATCTATTGATTATTTAAATGCCAAACAGCCGCAAAATGCACGCGTACGCTTAAATCGAATCGCTCAAAAACTCGGCTTTGGTGGTGAATGGGAATTGGTAGCCAAACGAGCGGAAAATCAAAATAAACTACCGATTAGTGCATTGTTTGGCTCCAAATATCTTCGCTCTACCCTACTTTTATGGCTGTCGTTTTTTGCCATTATGTTCTGTTTTTATTTTATCAGTTCGTGGACACCGGCATTGTTAAAAGAAGCGGGGATGACGGTAGAGGAAAGCATTAATGTGGGTATGATGATTTCCCTTGGCGGTGCGGCGGGCTCATTACTTTACGGTTTGATCGCAAGTCGCTGGGCAGCACGTAACGTATTGATTTTATTTACCGTTAAATCTGCGCTGGCGATTGTACTGTTTATTTTGCTCAGCCATAATTTAGCTGTTGCAATGGTGCTCGGCGTAGTTGTTGGAGCATTAATCAACGGTTGTATCAGCGGCCTTTACACCATTAATCCGGCAACTTATGATGCCGATATTCGTAATACCGGAGTAGGCTGGGCAATCGGTGCGGGGCGTGCAGGTTCGGTTCTTGCCCCAACTGTCGCGGGAATGTTGCTTGATGCGGGCTGGGAAAAACAGTCACTTTATATTGCCGTAGCGGGTGTGATGTTAATTGCCACTGTTGCGTTAGCATTTAAGAAATCTTACGTAGAAATTAAACGGGTGTAATAATTGCCGTTGAGAACGGGAAAAACGCATTAGCTACTTGATAATATATGAAGGCAAAGCAGAAATCTTAAAAGAAATCTAAACCACTCCGGCAGAAGATCCTCCGTATTCGCCAGCAAAAATTTACGCGAAAAATGGCGTAACGGAGTGGTATGTAGATAGATCGGCAACAAAATTGCTATAACGGATGGCATATCAGACATAGCGAGTTTCACAATATGATCGAATACAAAACCAACGTTCCCATTTCAGTTGAACAATTTATTGAACTGCTCAATAAAACTACTTTAGGCGCACGTCGTCCATTAGAAGATAAAAAACGTGTGGCAGCGATGTTACACCATGCCGATTTATTGGTGACAGCTTGGGATGGCGAGTTATTGGTGGGTGCCGCCCGTTCGGTGACGGATTTTGCCTATTGTTGTTATTTGTCTGATTTGGCGGTGGACGAACAATATCAAAAACAAGGTATCGGCGTGCAGTTAATCGAACACACCAAACAGGCGTTACATCCACAAGCCAAAATTGTACTTTTATCCGCCCCACAAGCGGTGGATTACTATCCGCATATTGGATTTACACAGCACATGAGTGCATGGACGAAGAGTTAAAAAACGTTTTGAAAAGTGGCCGCACTTTTTCGTCGCAAGAAGATGGATTACTGATAGCGCACGCTTCATGAGGGTAAAAAATGGATCGTACATTAATCGTTTTTGATATGGATACGCACTGTTTGGAAAGAAATTATCACAATCCAAGCTGGCGTAATGCTTATGCGGATATTCAACGTATTTTAAAGAAACACGGTTTTACGAATATTCAAGGTACGGTGTATTTAAGTGATATTGGCATTAAACAAGCCCATGGCACATTGGCATTGCAAGAGGTCGCCGCACGCTTTGAATGGTTTTATCATTGCGCCTCCAATATTCAATTCTATGAATTAAAAGATGATTTTAATGCGCAATTTATTGTGGATGGGGTACAACGTGCGCGTGAAGCATTTCAACGTTCGCTTGATGGCTTGCGCCAAGAATTATTACAAGCAGGTTTGTCTGCGAATAAGGTGGAAGAGATTGTGGGAAAACGCCAATTTTCATTGCAACAAATACAAGAAAACAGTGTGTCACAAGATAAGTATGAGAAATAGTATAAAATTTAACGCATATTTTGACCGCACTTTTGCGTAGCAAGAAGATGGATTTCTGATAGCGCATGTTTCTTAACGTGTGCCACTGTGAGGGAACATAAAATGTTAAAAACTATAAAAAATATTTTTTGCAGTAAGGAATTCTTATCAACTCTTAGTACTGGTGTTATTTGTGCTTTTATTTCTTGGGGTATTACATATTGTATTGAAAATAAAAATAGAGAAATTAATCTTCGTCCTTTTCTTGAAATTGGAGCATCAAGGGTTAGTTATAACGATGGGCATTTTGGGTTGGTTATACGTAATACAGGAAAAGGACCAGCAATAATTACTGGAGGTTATATAAAAGCTGATAGTAAGATTTATTTAAAGGATATAGATTATAATATTTGGGATACTTTTTTACCTGAACTGAAGATTTATTCGGAAACATTTAATCAAATTTGGGATAACTCTGATGTATTTAGAGAATATTTTAAAAAAATCGGGTTGAATAAAGGTAATGCCTGTGGATTATTTTTTTCTTTCGATTATATTCCAATTTTAGAATCATCAATTAAAGATGGCGAAGATTTGGCTTTAATTAGTTATCCAACACAATATATTAATTCTAATATAGTAAAGAGTATTAGTTATAATATAGAAAAGAAATATTCCGATAGTGATATGTATCAAAAAATATATCAAGGTATTTATACTGAATGTAGATCTTCTTTTGAAAATATGGTTAGGAATGGAAGACTGAATATAAAATTAGAATACAGATCTTTGAATGACGATAAATATGAAACGGAAGATAAAAAAATTAAATTTTCCTTTTAACCCTTAGATAGCGCACGTCTCCCGACGCGTGCTGATAACTTATTAAATTTGTAAGGCACGCGCCGGGAGACGCGCGCTAGCATCAATAAAAAACAATTGAAAAAACGACCGCACTTTTTGCGTGTAGTCATGTGGTGCAACTTATTGCACCAAAGTATTCAAATCGGTACAACAACTTGTACCTTACAAACAGGAGAAAACAATGTCAGTAAAAGGCGACATCGGTGTTATCGGCTTAGCCGTGATGGGGCAGAACCTCATTTTAAATATGAACGACCACGGGTTTAAAGTGGTGGCGTATAACCGTACCACATCCAAAGTGGATGAGTTTTTACAAGGTCCGGCAAAAGGCACCAATATTATCGGCGCTTATTCTTTGGAAGATTTGGCGAGCAAATTAGAAAAACCGCGCAAAGTGATGTTAATGGTGCGCGCGGGTGAGGTGGTGGATCAATTCATTGATGCATTACTCCCACACTTAGAAGAAGGCGACATCATTATTGATGGCGGTAACTCAAACTATCCGGACACTAACCGTCGTGTAGCGGCGTTGCGTGAAAAAGGCATTCGCTTTATCGGCACCGGCGTTTCCGGTGGTGAAGAGGGCGCACGCCACGGACCATCCATTATGCCGGGCGGTAACGAAGAAGCGTGGCCATTCGTGAAACCGGTATTACAAGCGATTTCCGCCAAAACCGACAAAGGCGAAGCGTGCTGTGACTGGGTGGGCAAAGATGGCGCGGGCCATTTCGTAAAAATGGTACATAACGGCATCGAATACGGCGATATGCAATTAATTTGCGAAGCCTACCAATTCTTAAAAGAAGGCGTGGGCTTGTCTGATGATGAATTGGAAGCCACTTTCAAAGCATGGCGCAACACCGAATTAGACAGCTACTTAATCGACATCACCGCCGATATTCTTGGCTATAAAGATGAACACGGTAACCGCTTAGTGGATAAAATTTTAGACACTGCAGGACAAAAAGGCACAGGTAAATGGACGGGGATCAATGCCCTTGATTTCGGTATTCCGTTGACCTTAATCACCGAATCCGTGTTCGCCCGTTGCGTATCAGCTTTTAAAGATCAACGTGTTGCCGCAAGCCAATTATTCGGCAAAATCATTGGCAAAGTGGAAGGCGATAAAAATGTCTGGATTGAGGCCGTGCGCAAAGCCTTGTTGGCGTCAAAAATCATTTCTTACGCACAAGGCTTTATGTTGATTCGTGAAGCGTCTGAAAACTTCAACTGGAACATCAACTACGGCAACACTGCCTTGTTATGGCGCGAAGGCTGTATTATTCGCAGCCGCTTCTTAGGCAACATTCGCGATGCGTACGAAGCGAACCCGGATTTAATCTTCTTAGGTTCTGACAGCTACTTCAAAGGCATTTTAGAAAACGCCATGGGCGAATGGCGCAAAGTGGTGGCGAGATCCATTCAAGTGGGTATTCCAATGCCATGTATGGCGTCTGCGATTACCTTCTTAGACGGTTACACTTCCGCCCGCTTGCCGGCAAATCTGTTGCAAGCGCAACGTGACTACTTCGGCGCGCACACTTACGAACGTACCGACAAACCACGCGGTGAATTCTTCCACACCAACTGGACGGGTCGCGGCGGCAACACCGCATCTACCACGTATGATGTGTAATTTGTAAAACACGCTGTAAATGGACCGCACTTTTGCTAAGGTGCGGTCGTTTTTTTTCAAAATTATGCATAATTTCCGCTTTATCGAACACCCTAAATAGCACCGCATTGGAGCCGCTTTCAATGCGGTGCTATTTAGAGAGTTCAGTAAGCCTCTGAATATTACTTAGCTTTTATTCCGTCGCCACCGCGCTGATTTTTTGCTATAATCGCGCACAATTTTTATTTACAAAAAACGAGAAAATTTATGTCAGAAACGACCAACGATAACTATGGTGCATCGAGCATTAAAGTATTGAAAGGACTTGATGCGGTACGTAAACGTCCGGGCATGTATATCGGTGATACCGATGACGGTACCGGCTTGCACCATATGGTGTTTGAGGTAGTTGATAACGCCATTGATGAGGCCTTGGCAGGTTATTGCTCCGATATTATCGTCACTATTCATGACGATAATTCTGTGTCCGTGCAGGATGACGGTCGCGGCATTCCGGTGGATATTCATCCGGAAGAAGGCGTTTCTGCAGCGGAAGTGATTATGACCGTGCTTCACGCCGGCGGTAAATTCGACGACAATTCTTATAAAGTATCGGGCGGTTTGCACGGCGTGGGTGTGTCGGTGGTGAATGCGCTTTCCGATAAATTACAGCTGACGATTCGTCGCCAAGGTCATGTGCATGAGCAGTTCTACCATTTAGGTGAGCCGCAAGCGCCACTGACGATTATCGGCGAGACGACTGCAACCGGTACTACCGTACGTTTCTGGCCAAGTTCGGATATTTTTGCCATCACCACTTTTGATTACAAAATTTTGGCAAAACGCTTGCGTGAACTGTCTTTCTTAAACTCCGGCGTATCTATTCGTTTAATTGATAAACGCGATGGCACGGAAGATCATTTCCACTATGAAGGCGGAATTCAAGCCTTCGTGGAATATTTGAATAAAAACAAAAACCCGATTCACCCGAAACCGTTCTATTTTTCGGCGGAAAAAGACGGCATCGGTGTGGAAGTGGCGTTGCAATGGAATGACGGCGTAAACGAAAATGTTTACTGCTTCACCAACAACATTCCGCAACGCGACGGCGGGACGCACTTAGCCGGCTTTCGCGGTGCGCTGACTCGTAGCTTAAACAGCTATATGGAAAATGAAGGTTTGCTAAAAAAAGAAAAAGTCAGCACCTCAGGCGATGACGCGCGCGAAGGTTTGGTGGCGGTGATTTCGGTAAAAGTGCCGGATCCGAAATTCTCTTCGCAAACCAAAGACAAATTAGTGTCTTCCGAAGTGAAAAGCGCGGTGGAATCGGCGATGAATGAGAAGATGCAGGAATATTTATTAGAAAATCCGGCAGACGCGAAAATCATCGTAAACCAAATTATTATGGCGGCGCGTGCTAGAGAAGCGGCGCGTAAGGCGCGCGAAATGACCCGTCGTAAAGGTGCATTAGATATTGCCGGCCTTCCGGGCAAACTGGCTGACTGCCAAGAAAAAGACCCGGCACTTTCCGAACTTTACTTGGTGGAGGGCGACTCCGCGGGCGGTTCGGCAAAAGTGGGGCGTGATCGCAAAACTCAAGCAATTTTGCCGTTAAAAGGGAAAATTTTAAACGTGGAAAAAGCACGTTTCGACAAAATGTTATCTTCTCAAGAAGTGGGCACATTAATTACCGCACTGGGTTGTGGTATCGGACGCGACGAATACAATCCGGACAAATTGCGTTATCACCACATCATCATCATGACCGATGCGGACGTGGACGGCTCGCACATTCGTACGCTTTTATTAACTTTCTTCTATCGTCAAATGCCGGAGTTGATTGAGCGCGGTTATGTGTATATTGCTCAGCCGCCACTTTACAAAGTGAAAAAAGGCAAACAAGAACGTTATATTAAAGATGCAGACGAAATGGAGCAATATGAATTAACTCTTGCTCTTGATGGCGCGGAATTGCACATTAGCGAAAATGCACCGGCGATGAATGCTTTAGTGTTTGAAAAATTAGTGGCGGAGTTCAATGCGGTGCTGAAATTGATTGGTCGTTTAAGCCGTCATTATCCAACGCCGGTGATGCAGGGTTTAATTTACCAAGTACCGCTTTCGGTAGAGATGATGAAAGATCAAAGTGCGGTTGAAAATTGGGGAAAATCTTTCGTAGAACAACTGGAAGCAAAAGAAACCGAAGCGCATCAATATTCCGTGCGTACCCAATTCAACGCGGAACGCCAAGTGCATGAAGCGGTAATCACCGTGCGTAAACATGGTATTGACAACGATTATTTCATCAACTTTGATTTCGTCAGCGGTAACGAATATGTCAAAATCGTCTCACTCAATAAGCAGTTAAACGGCTTATTGGAAGAAGGCGCATACGTCACCCGCGGAGAAAAAGTTCAACCGGTTCGTACTTTCGAACAAGCAGTAGAATGGCTCGTAAAAGAATCCCGTCGCGGCTTGGAAATCCAACGTTATAAAGGATTAGGCGAAATGAATGCCGACCAACTTTGGGAAACCACCATGGATCCAAATGCCCGCCGTATGTTGAAAGTGTCCATTAAAGATGCCGTTGCCGCCGATCAATTATTCACCACCTTAATGGGTGATGAAGTAGAACCACGCCGCGAGTTTATCGAGCTTAATGCGTTGAGAGCGAATTTAGATATTTAATCTGAAAATTTGGTAAGAAATCACCGCACTTTGGGCTATAAAACGAAGTGCGGCTTTTTATCATTAGGAGGATGAAATGAGAATGCACAATCCACCGCATCCGGGTTTATTATTAAAAGAATATCTTGAAGGCTATAAAATCACAGATGTGGCAAAACGTTTAGGTGTAAGTCGTGTAACGCTTTCTCGTATTTTAAATGGAAAAGCGGCAATCACACCTGAAATGGCATTACGTTTTAGCCGGTTATTAACGAATACAACACCAAATTTGTGGTTGAATATGCAAAATAATTACGATTTATGGCAAGTTGAACAGAACCAACATTTTTCCATTTCGCCATTATTTGCTTAGTAAAAATAATGGTAAGAAATGACCGCACTTTACCCCTAATTAGGTAGCTAAAGTGAGGTCTTTTTTTTGATAAAAATCACAAAATAAAAATAATTCTCAATTATATCTATTCTAATATAAATTAATTTTTTATAATTCGCCCGCTTAATTAATCTAAGGAAAGTCGTAATGAAACAAAATAAACTACTGGGTACAGCCTACAGCCTATTGGCTATAACTACGGGTTTGTCAAGTGTAAATTTAGCGTGGGCTGAAGATCAATTAAATGAAATCAAAGTTGAATCTTCTGCGCCGGAAAATGATAAACCTTCCGTCGTTCGGAAAACCAATCGGGATATTCAACGAGAACTGATCAGGGACACAAGAGACCTGGTGAAATACACGACAGATGTCGGTATTGCGGATAACGGTCGCCGTTTAAAAGGGTTTTCCATGCGTGGTGTGGAAGGCAATCGCGTCGGTATTAGTGTCGATGGCGTATCGTTACCGGATTTTGAGGAAAATTCATTGTATGCCCGTTACGGCAATTTCAATAATTCCCGTTTGAGTATTGATTCTGAAATGGTGAAAAGCATTGATATTGTCAAAGGTTCCGATTCCGTCAATATGGGGAGCGGTTATTTGGGTGGCGGCGTGAATTATCGCACGATGAACGCAGAAGATTTAGTTTTCCCGGGAAATTCAGTAGGCGGTTTGTTACGTTCTGGTTACGCCGGTAAAAATCGTGAATGGGTAAATACGGCGGGCATTGGCGCAACAAATGAACATTTTGATGTGGTGTTAATGTATTCCCATCGTCGTGGACATGAATTTAAAAGTGCAGGTGGCGATATTACGCTTCGTCCTAGAAACAGATGGGATTCCGCTTATGATATTGCCAGACGTGCCGAGATCGGTGAAGCGCGTATTCATCCAGATCCGTCCAATCATCGAAACCACAGCTATTTAGCCAAATTAACCTGGAAAATTAATCCGCAGCATAAAGTGGGTGTTTCCGTTAATGGCCAACGTGGAAAGCGTTATACTTGGGAATATTCTTATGCGATGAATACTAGTTGGCGTGAGGCGGATGATTATGAAAGACGCTTTAACGGTAATCTGTTCTATGAATGGAAAGCGGAGAATAATCCTGTCATCGGTTTAGTTCGTACCGATTTTGACTATCAAAAAATTGAAAACGGCGCGATAAATTATAAAGGAGATTATGAAAATATCGGTTCATGGCGCAACCCTAATTATGTGAAAGGCTCGTTGTTTAATGTGGATAACCGCAACATGAAAACCGAATATAAACGGGCGACATTAAGAATTGATTCGCAGCCGTTTACCTTGATTGGCGGGGAACATCTATTGTCGTTTAGAACCTATATTGCGCAACGTGATTTTAAAAATATCAATAATGATAAAGTATTAAATCCAAACGGTTCGGTGAGTAGCGAGCGTATTTATACGATTCAGCGTCCGGTAAAAACTGCTCAATACGGCTTTAGTTTAAAAAATGATACGTTTTGGAATGAGGTTTTTTCGTCATTTATCGGTGTTCGTTACGATCATGAAAAATTAAAACCGCAGCCTTATGATGACGGTGTTCCTTGTACACCGGCTTGTTTGCGGGCGGAAGAGCGGAACAAACCGAAAGACACGACTTTTGTTAACTGGAATGGCTTTATCGGGCTTGATGCACAGGTTAACCCGACTTGGAAAGTCGGCTATCAATTAGGCACAGGTTATCGTGTGCCGACCGCAACGGAAGTCTTTTTCACTTATGATAATCCGGCCGGTAACTGGAAAGCGAATCCAAATTTAAAAGCAGAACGCAGTATCAGCCACACTTTATATACACAGGCTAAGCATGATCTCGGTACACTGGATGCCAATGTGTATTACACCAAATATCGCAATTTCTTATTTGAACAAGAAACCACCGATATGTATTTCAACCCTCAATGTTCAGATCTTTATGATGGCCTTTACTGCCATAAATGGAGCCCTGCACCATTCCAACAAATGGTTAATTTAGACAGCGCCCGTATTTATGGTTTGGAAGTCAAAGGCAGTTTGAACTTAAATGAAGTCACACCGTTGCCGGAAGGGTTTAAATTGTCCGGTGCGATTGGTTACGCCAAGGGTAAGCTCTCAAACAATGACAGCCTGCTTTCTATTCAACCGCTTAAGTTAGTTTTTGGTTTGGATTATGAGGAACCGAATGAAAAATGGGGGATCTTTTCCCGCTTAACTTATCAACGGGGTAAAAAAGGCGGCGACGCAAAAATTACCGAAAGAGACAGCGTATGTACGCAAAATAACTGGTTCACTGATCTTTGCGAACGATGGGATGAAGTAGTAACACACCGAGAATACCGTTGGTTAAATAAATCCTATTGGGTCTTTGATATGTTTGGTTACTACCGTCCGGTTAAAAATGTGACGTTGCGTGCCGGTGTATATAACCTCTTTGATAAAAAATACCATACTTGGGACAGCTTACGCGGCATTAACTACCGCAGCACGATTAATACGGTAGATTATCGCTATGGCAACCAAGGCTTAGAACGTTTCTATGCACCGGGCCGTAATTTCTCGGCATCTATAGAAATCCGATTCTAATTAGACTTGCGTTACAGCACCGCATTGGAACCTGCTCCAATGCGGTGCTATTTCGAGAGTGTAATATCTGCTTTGTTGCAATGACATAATTTTGCAAAAGTACGCATTCAACGCGTACTTCTTTTTATTTCAGGAGTAATCAATATGATGATCGACAAACGTCTCATCAACACTGTTGCCGACAGCAAAAAATGGATTGCGCGCACGGTGCTATGGAATTGGCTGGCGTTGGTAGGCGGTATCGTGAGTGCGGTGGCGTTTGCTTATGTGTTGCAAGCCGCGTTTTTGCGTGAACTGACAGCGCCAAGTGCGGTCGGTTTTGGGGGGATTTTAATTGCCGCTCTTGCCTTACGTGCCTTTGCCGGCAAGAAATCAGTGCAAGCCTCTTATTTTGCCAGCACGCGCGTGAAGCACGAATTGCGTAGTTTGATTTATCGTAAACTAGCCGAAATGCCGCTCAATCAAGTGAATCAACAATCCACCTCATCCATTATTCAAGTGGCTTCAGAAGGGGTGGAACAGTTGGAAATTTATTTTGGGCGTTACCTTCCGCAACTGTTTTACAGCCTGCTTGCGCCGCTCACATTATTCTTTTTTCTCGTCTTTTTTAACGCGCCAACTGCATTAATTTTGCTTGTGTGCGTGCCGTTAATTCCCATGTCCATTATCGCAGTGAATAAAATTGCCAAAAAACTTTTGGCGAAATATTGGGCGATTTACGTAGGTTTAGGCAGCAGCTTTTTGGATAACTTGCAAGGCTTGGTAACGCTCAAAATTTATCAAGACGACGGCTACAAAGCCAAACAAATGGATGCCGAAGCGGAACAATTCCGCACCATTACCATGAAAGTGCTGACCATGCAGCTTAACTCTGTGTCGCTGATGGATTTGCTCGCTTACGGCGGTGTAGCCGTCGGGATTTTGACTGCACTTTTGCAATACCAAGAGGCACAAATCAGTATTTTCAGCGTGATTTTGTTTATCTTGTTGGCTTCCGAATTTTTCATTCCGCTGCGTTTGCTCGGTTCGTTCTTCCACGTGGCGATGAATGGCAAAGCCGCTTCCGATAAGATTTTTACGCTTTTAGATACGCCGGTTGAAGCACAACAAAGTGCGGTGGATTTTGCAGCGAAAAATAACGTTCAAGTAGAAATTAAAAATTTGCATTTTGCTTATTCCCCAGAAAAACCGGCAATTCAAGGTTTGGATTTAACCATTCAACCGAATCAACTCACCGTCTTTGTGGGCAAAAGCGGTTGCGGAAAATCCACCTTGGTTTCCCTGTTGATGGGCTTTTACAAACCGCAACAAGGGGAGATTTTGTTTAACGGACAAAACGCCTTCGAGATCGACCGCGCTTCCTTCTACCAAAACGTCTCCCTTGTCAGCCACAGCAGCTACGTATTCAAAGGCTCGTTGCGCGACAATATGTTAATGGCGAAAACCGGTGCAACAGATGAGCAAATTTATCAATGTTTGGAACAAGTGAATTTAGCGAATTTTGTGCGCGAAAATGGCGGATTGGATATGCCGTTGTTAAGTCGTGGGACGAATTTATCGGGTGGACAAATTCAGCGTTTAGCCTTAGCGCGTGCGCTGTTGCATGATGCGCAAGTGTATATTTTTGACGAAGCCACCAGCAATATTGATGTGGAAAGCGAAGAAGTGATTTTGCAGTTCATTCAACAATTTAAACAACATAAAACCATTGTGATGATTTCTCACCGCTTGGCAAACGCCGTGAATGCGGATTGCATTTATGTGTTGGATAAAGGCAAATTGATTGAACAAGGTACGCACAGCGCCTTAATGGCAGAAAACGGCGCGTACGCGGCAATGTTCCAACAACAAAAATCTTTAGAACAAATCAGAGAGGTGGCACATGCGTAAGAATGGATTTTTAGTGATGTGGCAGTTGCTTGCGCTTGTTAAACCGCTCGCGCACATTATGGCGTTTACCATCACCATGGGCACGCTTGGTTTCTTGAGTGCGATTTTTATTATGGTGTTGGGCGCGATGGGATTAAGCCATCTGCTTGGTTTTGAAGGACATTTAAATTTCACCCAAATTTTGACCGCACTTATCGCCCTTGCGGTGGCGCGTGGCATTTTACGTTATTTGGAACAAATGTCCGGTCACTACATTGCCTTCAAATTGCTTGCGCTTTTGCGCGATAAAGTCTTTTCCGCGTTGCGTCGATTGGCGTTTGTGAAGTTGCAGGATAAACAAGCGGGGCAACTGGTTTCCCTTGTCACCAACGACATCGAATTGCTCGAAGTGTTTTACGCGCACACTATTGCGCCGATTATGATTGCGTTCTTTACGTCCGCGATTTTAGTTGCCGTGTTTGCGCATATTTCCGCGTGGTTCGCGTTGGTGGCGTTGATCGCTTATCTTTGTATTGGCGTAGTGTTGCCGATTATCACCACTAAACTCGCACGTGAAGACGGTAGAAAATACCGCGAACTGGTGGGCGAAATGAACGATTTCTTTTTAGACAGCGTACGCGGAATGAAAGAAATCCAACTCTTTGGCTATGCCAAACAACGTTTGAACGAAATCCAACAACGCAGCCAAGCCATCGACGGCGCGTTCCGTAAAATTAAAGATCAAGAAGCGAAAGTGCGTGTTTATACGGAAATTGCGGTTTCTGTGTTCAACATCATTATTTTATTTACCGGATTGATTTTATTTAGTTTGGATAAATTAGATTTTGCCGGTTTTCTTGTGGGCGTGATTTTGCTGATGTCGAGCTATGGCCCGGTGATTGCCTTGAGCAATCTTTCCAGTAATCTCTTGCAAACCTTGGCTTCCGGCGAGCGCGTGCTGAGCTTATTAGCGGAACAACCGGCGTTGAAAGACGTAGAAAATGCGGTCAATTTAACGGATGTTTCTGATATTGCGGTGGAAAATCTTGATTTTGCTTACGGCGAAGAACAAATTCTTTCCGGCATTAATTTGCAGTTGACGAAAGGACAAATTCTCGGCATTCACGGTAGAAGCGGCAGCGGTAAAAGCACTTTATTGAAACTGTTAATGCGTTTTTACGACCCGCAACAAGGGCAAATCCGCATTAACGGCGAGCCGTTGGCGAACATTAATACCGCCAGCCTGCGCGACAATATGGCGTACATCACGCAGCAAACCTATATTTTCAACGACACTATCGAAGAAAATATCCGCTTGGCGCATCGATCCGCCACTCAAGAACAAATTATTGAAGCGGCAAAACAGGCGTCTATTCATGATTTTATTATGAGCTTGCCTGAGGGCTACCAAACCAAAATGACGGAGCTTGGCGGCAATCTTTCCGATGGCGAAAAACAACGTATCGGTATCGCTCGTGCCTTCTTGCACAATGCGCCGATTATTTTGCTCGACGAACCGACCAGCAATCTCGACAGCTTAAACGAAGCCATCATTTTGCAATCTTTGCGGAATGTGAAAGCGGATAAGTTGATTGTACTCGTCAGCCACCGACAATCCACCATGGCGATTTGTGATCAGGTAATTGGTATTGAAAGCGGAAGGATGTCATAGATAAGAGAGTCGGAGTGAATGGTTCAATCCTAAATCGATTCGGCTAGAACCTTGTCCCGCAAGGCTTCAATGCGGTGCTGATCGCGAACTGCGTTTTACTTTGTCGATTTTGCGTGGCCATTATTTGTTCATGATGGCTTGCTTTGAGGCCAATAAAAAAGGCGGTCATTTCTGACCGCCTCAAGAATCGGACGATGATAAACTCAAGGACTGATCTCGATATTCCGGCGAGCTCAGTCCTTTTTAATTTATACCGCTAATTTTCCTTTCAAGAAGTCCAATAATTGTTCTTTGGCAACCATTTCTTTTGTACCGCTGCGGCGGTTTTTATATTCGATTTCGCCGTTCGCAAGGTTTTTCTCACCGATAACCAGCATATGCGGCACGCCGATCAATTCCATATCTGCGAACATGACGCCCGGGCGTTCTTTACGATCATCAAAAATCACGTCTATGCCTTGCGCTTGTAGAGTGAGGTAGAGTGCTTCGGCGTATTGTTGTACGGTTTCGGATTTGTGCATATTCATCGGCACGATCGCAACAGTAAACGGTGCGATTTCATCGGTCGGCCAAATAATACCGCGTTCGTCGTGATGTTGCTCGATGGCGGCGGCGACTACGCGGGTTACGCCGATACCGTAACAACCCATAGTCACTACCATCGGGCGGCCGTCTTCGCCTTGCACGGTTGCGTTCATCGCTTCAGAATATTTTTTGCCCAGTTGGAAAATATGTCCCACTTCAATCCCGCGTTTGATTAAAAGCGTGCCTTTGCCGTCCGGACTCGGATCGCCTTCCACTACATTACGAATGTCCGCCACTTTCGGCAGGGCTACATCGCGCTCCCAGTTAATATTGAAGTAGTGTTTACCGTCGATATTGGCGCCTGCGCTGAAATCGGACATTAATGCCACGCTGCGATCGATAATTACCGGAATATTTAGATTAACCGGACCGAGCGAGCCCACGCCTGCGCCGATTTTTGCTTTGATTTCTGCTTCCTCGGCAAATTCGAACGGGGACGCCACTTCTTGCAGTTTTTCCGCTTTGATTTCGTTAAGTTCGTGGTCGCCGCGAATGACTAACGCCACTAACGGTTGTTCTTCGCTTGCACCTTTAACGATAAGTGTTTTGACCGTGTTTTTAATCGGTTGATTGAATTGTTCCACCAATTCTGCGATAGTTTTCGCGTTCGGAGTGTCGATAAGTTCCATCGCTTTGCTTGGCGCCGCGCGCTCGCCGATGGCTATTGCTTCAGCAAGTTCAATATTCGCTGCGTAATCGGATTCGGTGGAGAAAATTACATCATCTTCGCCGCTGTTGGCAAGCACTTGAAATTCATGGGAGGCGCTACCGCCGATAGAACCTGTATCCGCCTGCACAGCGCGGAAATCTAAGCCTAAACGGGTGAAAATGTTGCTGTAAGTTCGATACATCACATCGTATGTTTGTTGCAAACTTTCTTTGTCGGTATGGAAAGAATAGGCGTCTTTCATAATGAATTCACGACTGCGCATGACACCGAAACGCGGGCGCACTTCATCACGGAATTTGGTTTGAATATGATAAAGATTGATCGGTAATTGGCGATAAGAGCTAATTTCGCGACGCATTAAATCGGTAATGGCTTCTTCGTTGGTCGGTCCGATTACAAAACCGCGTTCGCCGCGGTCGGTAAAGCGCAATAATTCCGGGCCGTATTGATCCCAACGACCGGATTCCTGCCACAATTCTGCCGGTTGCACCACCGGCATTTTGATTTCCAGCGCACCGCTTTTATCCATTTCTTCACGGATCACTTTTTCCACTTTGCGTAACACACGCCAACCGGTCGGCATCCAGTTGTAAAGCCCCGCGGCGAGGGGACGAATCATGCCTGCGCGTAACATTAATTGGTGGCTGACAATCGCCGCTTCCGCCGGAGTTTCTTTTAACGTGGAGAATAAATATTGACTTGTACGCATCGATTTAACCTTAAATGCTTTAAATTGAGAAAAAAAAACGGCGAGAGTATAACAAAAAGTGCGGTTATTTTTAACCGCACTTTTGAGAAAGAAAATGAGAAAGAAAAATTAATTGGTTTTCAGTTTATTCCAGTATTTTTCGTAAAGATCCACGGCCTCGCCGACATCGCCTTGCATAATGCCTTTTTCCACTTGTTCCGCCGGTGGGAAAAGGGTTGTGTCATTGGCAAGTTGCGGGCTCAATAAGGCTTTTACGCCTTCATTTGGCATAGAAAAACCCATGCGTTCTACCACCACTTTGGCGTTTTCAGGGCGAAGTAAAAAGTCAATGAATTTATGCGCATCTTCGGAATTTTTGGCCGTTCTTGGAATGGCGTAGTTATCCATCCAGAAAATTGCGCCTTCTTTTGGATATACAAACTGTAGGCTCGGGTTTTCTTTGTGCGCCAAATAGGCGGAACCGTTCCAAATCATACCGATAGCCGCTTCGCCTTGTACGTAAGGCACTTCCGGCGAGTCGGAGTTAAACGTAATCACATTTGGCAATAATTGCACCAAGCGTTCGTAAGCGGCTTTGATATCGTCTTCATGCGTCGTGTTCGGCGATTTACCCTCTAACAATAACGCGATGTGGAACACTTCGCGCGCATCGCTGGTTAACAATACTTTGTGTTTGAATTCCGGTTTCCATAAATCCGCCCAGCTCGTAATGGTTTTCGGGTCGATGTCGTCGGAATTGACTTCAATTCCGGTTAAACCATAAACATAAGGCAAGGAATATTTATTTTCCGGATCGAATTCTTTATTTAATAAATGCTTAGGCACTTGTTTTAAATTAGAAAGTTTACTTTTATCAAGGGGTTGTAACATATTTTCCTTGATCATTTTGTTTACATAATAGCTTGAAGGAAATACCAAGTCGTAACCTGAGCCGGTATTTTCTGTCAATTTTAATTTGGCATACATTTCTTCGTTGCTTTCAAAGGTGGAATAAATTATTTCCACGCCGGTTTCTTTGGTGAATTGAGCAACAAGATCAGAAGGCACATAGTCCGTCCAGTTATAGACATAGAGTTTGTTGGCGAAAGCGGATGTCGCAAAAAGTGCGACGCCGGAAAGGAGAATTTTTTTGATGGAACGAACAAAGGATTTTTTCAATTTATTGACCTCCGAAGGGAAATAAACCTAATAGGAACAGACGTTTCCACAATATTTCGCCTGCCGTTACGGAGGGGAAGGATTTCAATGCGGTGCTGATCGGCACTTCCGTTGCCACTCCCGCCACTGTTCTGCGACGGTTGGCCCCAAACGGAGACGTGAAAATTGTGAATTAAGCCAAGTAAATGCGCAAAATTTACGCGCGCGGCAGTATAGCATTTTTTCTAAAGGGTTTGACATATTTCCCGGGCGGGGTAAGATTTCGCCGATTTTTTTCAACGGACTTTTTTATGCTGACTTTTGCCCATCAAGAACATATTCCTTCCTATTATTTTGATTCTCGCAATCAAGACTTCCAATTGCCTGCTTTAAGTCAAATTGAACAAGCTGACGTATGCGTAATTGGCGCCGGCTTTTTTGGGCTATCCGCCGCCTTAGAACTGGCTGAAAAAGGTAAAAAAGTGATTGTATTGGAGGGCGCACGCGTAGGTTTCGGCGCCTCCGGACGAAGCGGCGGGCAGGCGATTAACGGCTTTGAAGAAGGTATTGACGAATACATTAAACAAGTGGGCTTCGACAAAGCGCACAAGCTGTGGAAAATGTCTTTGGAAGCCATTGACATCATCGACGAACGCATTGCCAAATACGGCATTCAATGCGATTGGAAAAAAGGCTATGCCACCTTGGCGTTAAACGATCGTCGCATGGATGATTTGATTGAAATGGAAAAAGCCAGCCACGAAAATTTCGGCTATCAAAATATGCAGCTTTGGGATAAAGCGCAATTAAAACGACATCTTGGCAGCGATATTTATGTGGGTGGCTTGTACGACAGTAATTCGGGCCATTTGCATCCGCTCAATTATTGCCTTGGTTTGGCGAAAGCCTGCCTTAATCTGGGTGTGCAGATTTTCGAACAATCGCCGGTGGTAGATTTAATTGAGAAAAACGGCGCGGTAGAAGTGAAAACCGACCGCAGTGCGGTTATTGCGCAAGACGTCATTTTGGCGGTCAATGCCTATATCGATGTTTTGCCGAAGTCCATTCATCATGGCATTAATCGTAAAATTCTGCCGGTAGAAAGTTTTATTATCGCGACCGAACCTTTGAGCCAAACGCTGGCGGATTCGCTGATTAACAACGGCATGTCGGTGTGTGACAACAATTTATTGCTCGATTATTATCGTTTAAGCGCGGATAATCGCCTGCTTTTTGGCAGCGATTCCAGTTCGGAAAAAGACATGATCGCCGTTATGCGGCGAAATATGCTGCATGTTTTCCCACAACTGGAAGACGTGAAAATTGATTACGGCTGGGCCGGACCGATTGATATGACGATGAATTCCACTCCGCATTTCGGTCGTATTTCTCCACACATTTATTTCACACAAGGTTATTCCGGACATGGCGTGGCGCTCACCGGGCTGGCCGGTCGCATCGTGGCGGAAGCGATTTTGGGTGATGATCAACGCTTGCGAATTTTTGAAGGACTGAAAGTTCCGTCGGTGTATGGTGGGAAAATCGTGAAGAATTTAGCGACTAAAATCGGCGTGCAATATTACAAATTTTTAGATCGATTTCGTTAAAAATTCTCTGCAACCAACACGCAAAATAGCACCGCATTGGAATTGCTTTCAATGCGGTGCTATTTTGACATCATAACGGTTATCCGTACTGCTCACATATTCGCCAGCTTCTGTAATAATCGATCCATTGCGCGATATCCCAGCGCCTCAGCCAAGTGCGGTTGACCGATTTGGGTTTCGCCGTTGAGATCGGCAATCGTGCGCGAAACTTTCAAAATTCGATGATAAGCGCGCACGGAAAGGCCAAGCTTGTTGAGGGCCTTTTCCAAAAATAACGCATCTTTTTCATTTAATTTACAATCACGATCAATTTCTTTGCCGGTTAAATAAGCATTGATTTTTCCCGCCCTTGCCAGTTGAATTTCGCGTACTTTTAATACTTTTTCTCGTACTTGCTCGCTGGTTTCGCCGCGATCACCGGAATTTTGTAAACTGCCTTGCGGCAATAACGGCACTTCGATGGAGAGATCGAAGCGATCTAAAAACGGCCCCGATAAACGATTCAAATAACGCATGACTTGTTGTGGCGAAGTGCGGTTGTGCGTGCCGGTGTAATGTCCGGTCGGACTCGGATTCATTGCCGCGACTAATTGAAAACGCGCAGGAAATTGAATCTTCGCATTGGCACGTGAAATGATGATTTCACCACTTTCTAACGGTTGGCGCAGCGCATCCAAGACTTTGCGTTCAAATTCCGGCAATTCATCAAGAAAAAGTACGCCGTTGGTGGCGAGAGAAATTTCGCCGGGTTTCGGAATGGTTCCGCCGCCCACGAGCGCCGGCATAGAGGCACTGTGATGCGGTGCTCTAAAGGGACGTTGTTTCCAATTCTGAAAATTCAGTTCGTTTTGCACCAAGCTGGTGACGGAGGCGGTTTCTATCGCTTCTTGATCGCTCATTTCCGGTAAAAGCCCGGTCAATCGGCTTGCCAACATGGTTTTGCCGGTACCTGGCGGGCCTAGAAATAACAGATTATGCTGTCCTGCGGCGGCAATGGTTAGCGCCCGTTTGGCGTGTTGCTGCCCGATAATATCGGTTAAATCAAGCGGATTCTTGCCGGGAAAATCAATCACATCTTCTTGCGTTAAATCGGAGGCGAGAGGCAATTTCATCTGATTGTTGAGAAACTGCACCACATCTAACAAGGTTTGTGCAAAATAAGTATTTTGTTCGGAGACTAACGAAGCCTCATTCGCGTTCTGCTTGGCGATGATCAGTTCGCGTTTTGATTTTTGTGCCGCCAGAATAGCCGGAATGACGCCGTGCACGCCACGTAAATGACCCGTCAATGCCAGTTCGCCGACAAATTCAAATTGCTTCAAACGGCTTATATCAAGCTGTTCCGAGGCAGCAAGAATGCCTAGTGCAATGGGCAAATCGAATCGTCCGCCTTCTTTTGGCAAATCCGCCGGTGCCAGATTGACGGTAATGCGTTTGGCCGGATATTTGAATTGTGCGTTCATTAACGCGCTGCGTACCCGATCTTGCGCTTCTTTTACCGTTTTTTCCGGCAATCCGACAAGCGTAAAACCCGGTTTGCCGTTACTCAAATGAACTTCTATGGTGACGAGCGGTGCTTGCACGCCCATGGAGGCGCGACTGTAAACAATAGCGAGGGACATAATATCCTTAACATACATTAAACTTAAAAAAGTTTTCGCACGATAAAAAAAGCGTCTGACGAAATCATTCATCAGACGCTTTTTTTGCGATCCGGCTCGCAAAGTACAGATTTTACTCGACAAAAACCGGCGAAAACCATTCGTCTAATTTGGCCGCGAGTTTGTCGATGCCGATTTTATTTTGCGCTGAAAAGGCTTCTGTTTGAATATCGCCTTGGAACGGCAAAATGGCTTCACGCACCATTTTAACTTGCTTAGCTCTTGCACTTTGGCTCAACTTGTCCGCTTTGGTCAGTAATAACAACACCGGCAAATCGGCGGAAACTGCCCATTCAATCAGTTGTTGGTCGAGATCTTTTAACGGATGACGAATATCCATCAACACCACGAGCCCTGCCAAACATTCGCGTTTTTGCAAATATTCGCCGAGAGATTTTTGCCATTGGCGCTTCATTTGTTCCGGCACGGCGGCATAGCCATAACCCGGCAAATCCACCAATTTACAGTTCGGCTCCACTTCAAACAAATTGATTAACTGCGTGCGCCCTGGCGTTTTGGAAGTACGGGCAAGGCTTTTTTGGTTGGTCAGCGCGTTCAATGCGGTGGACTTTCCCGCATTGGAACGACCGGCAAAGGCGATTTCAATGCCCGTATCACTGGGAATCGCGTGGATATTCGGTGAACTGGTTAGAAAATGCGTTTTGTGGTAATTCAATTTGACAGGCATAAAAATTCCTTATTACTTATTGATAGTGCCATTGCGCTCGAAAATTGCCGCGTAGCATAGCATAGATTGTTTTTTGGTGCGGCAAAACTTTCCAATGCGGTGCTGTTTTTGATTGTCACTTTATTTGCTAAACCGGTTGCCGTCGACCATAGTGATTGGAAAATAAAAAGTTAATGCGTCGTTAAAAACTATCGGTAATATTCGCGTTTCTCACTATCACTTCAAATCTGAATTATGATATCGTAGCGCCCATCAATCGAGACAAGGAGCACACAATGACAACTCAATTAGATTCACTTCGCAGCATGACCGTGGTAGTGGCCGATACCGGCGATATCGAAGCGATCAAAAAATACCAACCGCAAGATGCGACGACCAATCCTTCATTAATTTTAAGCGCGTCCGCACTGCCGCAATATGCTCCGTTGATTGACGAAGCGATCGCTTACGCGAAAGCGCAAAGCGCGGATAAAGCGCAACAACTGGTTGATGCGGAAGATAAATTGGCGGTAAATATCGGCTTGGAAATTTTAAAAATTGTGCCGGGACGTATTTCCACCGAAGTGGACGCGCGCCTTTCTTACGACACTCAAGCGACGGTAGAGAAAGCGCGGAAACTTATCGCGCTTTACAATGCAGCGGGCATTTCAAACGAGCGTATTTTGATTAAAATTGCGTCCACTTGGCAAGGTATCCGTGCGGCGGAAATCCTGGAAAAAGAAGGCATTAATTGTAACTTGACTTTATTATTCTCCGAAGCTCAAGCACGTGCATGCGCGGAAGCGGGCGTGTACTTAATTTCGCCGTTCGTAGGGCGTATTTTGGACTGGTACAAAGCCAATTCCGACAAAAAAGAGTATGCACCATCAGAAGATCCGGGCGTAATTTCGGTGACTAAAATTTATAATTACTACAAGGCACACGGCTATAATACCGTCGTGATGGGGGCAAGTTTCCGCAATGTTGGTGAAATCGTCGAGCTTGCCGGTTGTGACCGCTTAACCATTGCGCCGACTTTGTTAAAAGCGTTACAAGAAAACTCGACCGCATTGGTACGTAAACTTGACTATCAAGGCGAGCTGAAAGCTAAGCCACAACCATTGAGCGAAGCAGAGTTTTATTGGCAGCACAACAGCGATCCGATGGCTGTTGAAAAACTGGCCGAAGGTATTCGTAAATTCGCCATTGACCAAGAAAAATTAGAAGCGATGCTTGCGGCAAAATTATAATTTTGGTTAAACCTGCAATGAAGACGGTCGTTATTTGATGAAATAACGACCGTTTTTTATATCGATAAGTTAGAGAAATCACTCTTTTTTAGTAGAAATCTGCATTTAATCTTGACTGGATCGCTAAATTGTTAAAGAATCTGTGTCCTATTTCGCTTTGGATTGTCGATAATTTATGCAGTTTCGAATGAATTACCTACAGTTGGACAGTGAAATCAGCACCGCATTGAAACCCATTGAGGTTATCCGTCGTGACTTGCGCAATCGTATTACGCATGAACCTGATCCGGAAGTGTCTTTTAAAAACGCAACGGAATAAAATGATAAAAAATATGGTGAAATTCACCGCATTTTTTTATACCGATTTACTTCCTCAAATTTAACAAAAAGTATTTGCAATGAGGAAGCGATTTGATTATAGTCGGGTCATTCTATTTTTAAGGAACAATATGATGAACTTAATTCGTACTAACTGCCATCACCACCACACCTGATTATCTTTCAGGCGTGTGTGTATGGCTGGAAGATATTGTACATCTTCCGAGTAAGACGACGTCATAATGATACAACCCCTCGGAAGGCAACTTTCGAGGGGTTTTGCTTTTTTAGATTTTCACAAAATGAGGGTAACAACATGACTGACAAACAACGTTTACGCATTGCCATGCAAAAGAAAGGTCGTTTAAGCAAAGACTGCGCGGAATTGCTGAGTCAATGCGGTGTTAAAATTAACTGGAATGAGCAACGCCTCATCGCATATGCGGAAAATATGCTTATTGAAATTCTGCGCGTGCGTGATGATGATATTCCCGGCTTGATTTTTGACGGTGTGGCAGATCTCGGCATTATTGGTGAAAACGTACTGGAGGAAGAAGAATTAGGACGCTTGGCTGCCGGAGAAACGGTCGCTTATAAAAAGCTGCGCCAGTTGGATTTTGGTGGTTGTCGTTTATCTTTAGCTGTCGATCGCGATCAGCAATACAACAACGTGCAAGATTTCGCCAATGCTCGCATTGCCACCTCCTACCCGAATTTACTCAAACGTTATATGAAAGAACAAGGTGTGCCGTTTAAAAGCACGTTACTGAACGGCTCGGTGGAAGTTGCTCCGAGTGCCGGACTTGCCGATGCCATTTGTGATTTGGTGTCTTCCGGCGCCACCTTGGAAGCCAATGGTTTGAAAGAAGTAGAGGTGATTTACCGCTCCAAAGCCTGTTTAATTCAACGTGCAGAACCTTTAAGCAGCGATAAACAAGTCTTGGTAGATAGACTGCTGACCCGCATTCAAGGCGTGCAACAAGCCGCCGAATCCAAATACATTATGCTACACGCGCCGAAAAATAAACTTGAAGAAATTACTGCACTTTTACCTGGCGTAGAAAACCCGACGATTCTGCCGCTGGCGCATGATAATTCCAAAGTAGCCATGCACGTGGTCAGCCAAGAAAATCTGTTCTGGGAAACCATGGAACAATTGAAAGAAGTCGGAGCCAGTTCAATTTTGGTGTTGCCGATTGAGAAAATGATGGAGTGATTTGTTATTTTCTTTGTGTTGCCAAAGAAAGCAACCAAAGAAAAACAACGTTAAATAAAAGGAAGGTTTTGTATTATGGAAACACTAAATTGGAATAATCTTTCTGCAACAGAGCAGCAACAAGCCCTTACCCGCCCTGCGATTTCTGCCTCAAATGAGATTAAAAGTGTGGTGGAAAATATCGTTAAATTTGTGCAACAGGAAGGCGATAAGGCGTTGTTTGAACTCACGGAGAAATTCGACAAAATCAAACTCGACAGCTTGATTGTGACTCCACAACAAATTGCGGAGGCGACGGCGCGTATTCCTGAGCCGTTGAAGAAGGCGATTCAGAATGCCAAGCGCAATATCACTGCCTTTCACGAAGCACAGAAGCCACAGGCGGTGGATATCGAAACCCAGCCCGGCGTGCGTTGTCAGGTGGTGACGCGTCCGATTAATCGTGTCGGTTTGTACATTCCGGGCGGTTCCGCGCCGTTATTTTCTACGGTGCTGATGCTTGCCATTCCGGCGAAAATCGCAGGTTGTAAGAAAATCGTGCTGTGTTCACCGCCACCAATTGCGGATGAAATTCTTTACGCTGCCAATCTGTGTGGCGTGCAAACCATTTATGCGGTGGGCGGTGCGCAAGCGATTGTGGCGATGGCGTTAGGTACGCAAAGCGTGGCGAAGGTGGATAAAATTTTCGGGCCGGGCAATGCCTTTGTGACAGAAGCCAAACGCCAAGTCAGCCAAATGATTAACGGTGCCAACATCGACATGCCGGCAGGGCCATCGGAAGTGTTGGTGATTGCGGATGAACAGGCGGATCCTGAATTCGTTGCCTCCGATTTGCTTTCCCAAGCAGAACACGGCGCAGATTCGCAAGTGATTTTGGTCACGCCGAGCGAAACGCTGGCAAAACAGACCGCACGTTGCGTGGAACAACAGCTTGCCCAACTGCCTCGCGCAGACATCGCCCGCAAGGCGTTGTCCCACAGTCGCATTCTCATCGCCGAGGATTTGGCGCAATGTGTCGCCATCAGCAATGAATACGCGCCGGAACACTTAATCGTGCAAACGCAAAACGCCCGTGAATTATTGCCTCAACTGGATAACGCCGGTTCTATTTTCCTCGGCGCATATTCGCCGGAAAGCATGGGCGATTACGCCAGCGGCACCAATCACGTTCTGCCAACCTACGGCTACACGCGCACCTATTCCAGCCTTGGCTTGGCGGATTTCAGCAAACGCATGACCGTGCAGGAACTCACCCCACAAGGCTTCAAAGACTTAGCGGAAACTGTGAAATTGATGGCGCAGGCGGAACAGCTGGATGCACATAAAATGGCAGTGAGTTTGAGATTAGCGAAGTTGCAATAAGAGGAAAACCACATGACAATCACAACATTATCCCGACAAAACGTACAAGCGCTTACGCCATATCAATCTGCCCGTAAACTCGGTGGCAATGGCACGATTTGGCTGAATGCAAACGAATATCCCACTTCGCCAACGTTTCAACTTTCGGGCAAGGATTTAAACCGCTACCCCGAACCGCAACCGCAAGCGGTGGTGCAAGGGTATGCCAATTACGCCGGCGTACAGCCTGAAAATGTGTTGGTAACCCGTGGCGGTGATGAAGGCATTGAATTGATTATTCGAGCGTTTTGCGAGCCAAACCAAGACGCCATTTTGTTCTGCCCGCCCACGTATGGCATGTACGCCGTGAGTGCCGAAACAGCAGGTGTAGCGTGCAAAACCGTACCATTAACGGCAGATTTTCAACTGAATCTTGCTGAAATTAAACAGCAGCTAGAAGGCGTGAAAGTTGTCTTTATGTGTAGCCCGAACAACCCGACAGGCAATTTGCTTAAACGGTCGGACTTGCTTGAGCTTTTACAATTTACTGCGGGCAAAGCCATTGTGGTGGTGGATGAAGCCTACATCGAATTTTGCCCTGAAGCGACACTCGCAAAAGAGCTGCAAAATTACCCGCATTTAGCCATTATTCGTACCCTTTCCAAAGCCTTTGCCTTGGCAGGATTGCGTTGCGGTTTTGTGTTAGCCAATGCGGTGCTAATTCAAATTCTCAGCAAAGTGATTGCCCCTTATCCCATCCCGGTACCAAGCGCTGACATCGCGGAACAAGCCTTGCAGGCACAGAATATCGCCCTTGTGCAAGCCCGCGCACAGGAGATCTTAACTAATCGGCAGTGGCTTGCTAAAGCGCTTTCCACCTTACCTCAAGTGGAAAAAGTCTACGACAGCGCAGCCAATTATTTGCTTATAAAATGCCAAGATGGTGAGCGCGTTTTCAAGGCGTTGTGGGAGCAAGGTATTATCTTGCGCGATCAAAACAAAGCGTTAAATTTGCAAAATTGCATTCGGATTACGGTGGGAACGAAGGAAGAATGCGAGAGCGTAGTAGGGTCGATTGGGCAAATCTAACGCTCCATGCCTAGGGTAACAAGTTACCCTAGGTTAGTTATAGCCGTACTCCTTTGGAGTACAAACTAGCTTACCCCAAAGGGGCAGAATGATATGTAACCTAGGATAGCTTTGCTACCTTAGGCAGACAGAGGAAGAATATATGCAACCCACCCTTTTCATCGACCGCGACGGTACGTTGATTGACGAACCGAAAACCGATTTTCAGATCGATAGTCTGGAAAAACTGAAATTTGAGCCGAACGTGATTCCTGCCTTGCTCAAGCTCAAAGGTAAATACCGTTTTGTGATGGTGTCCAATCAAGACGGGTTAGGCACGGATTCTTTCCCGCAAGAAGATTTCGACAAGCCCCACAACGCCATGATGGCGCTGTTTAAATCGCAGGGCATTGAATTTGATGACGTGCTGATTTGCCCTCACAAACCGGAAGATAACTGCGCTTGTCGCAAACCCAAAACCAAACTTTTGAAAAAATATATCGACAAAAAATTGTTTGATCCTGACCGTTCTTTTGTCATTGGCGATCGCGCCACCGACGTGCAATTGGCGGAAAACCTCGGCATTCGCGCGCTGCAATATCACCCTGAAAAATTAAACTGGGATCTGATCGCAGAAAAACTGCTCGGTGAGCCCGTCAGCAACATCGGCAACCGTCCGCCGCGTTACGCAGAAATCGTCCGTAAAACCAAAGAAACGGACATCAAAGTTCAAGTATGGCTAGACGAAACGGGCGTGAACCAAATCAGTACAGGCGTGGGCTTTTTTGACCACATGCTGGATCAAATCGCTACCCACGGTGGTTTTCGCATGAATGTCACTTGTAAAGGCGACTTACACATTGACGAACACCACACCGTGGAAGACACAGCCCTCGCGATCGGCACCGCATTGAAACAAGCTATCGGTGACAAACGCGGCATCGCCCGCTTTGGATTCGTGTTGCCAATGGACGAATGCAAAGCAGAATGCGCTTTGGATTTATCCGGTCGCCCGTGGATCAAATTCAGTGCCAAATTCAAACGGGATAAGGTGGGTGATTTCAGTACCGAACTTACCGAACACTTTTTCCAATCTCTCGCCTTTTCACTGCTTGCGACATTGCACTTAAAAGCGACCGGTGACAACGACCACCACAAAATTGAGAGTTTGTTTAAGGTGTTTGGGAGAACGTTAAGACAGGCGATTCGGATTGAGGGAGAGGAGCTGCCGAGTTCAAAGGGCGTCTTATAGCTACTAATAGTTGCCGAATGCGAAGGTTGGCGCTGTCGGTTCTTTAATGGCAAAAAATAGCGTTTAAAATAGCCGTATTTTATTTGCACGATCTGCAGAGAAAATATTCAAACAGGCTTCCTTTTTCAAAAAAGAGTTTGACATATTGCTAAAAAAACGTATCATACCGCCTCACAAACTGGTTGTGGTGAGATGGCCGAGTAGGCTGAAGGCGCTCCCCTGCTAAGGGAGTATGGGGTCAAAAACTCCATCGAGGGTTCGAATCCCTCTCTCACCGCCATTTGTAATTTTATTTATACTTGCACCCGTAGCTCAGCTGGATAGAGTACTCGGCTACGAACCGAGCGGTCAGAGGTTCGAATCCTCTCGGGTGCGCCATTTTAGAACGGCTCTATCTTCCTAAATGGTCACGGATAACTAAAATACCAACTACGCACCCGTAGCTCAGCTGGATAGAGTACTCGGCTACGAACCGAGCGGTCAAAGGTTCGAATCCTTTCGGGTGCGCCAATTTCTCTCCTTTATCAACTCCCTAGTTTATTAGTTTTAAAAGCATCGGTTTAACTCGAGTGTTCTTCCCGATCATCAATGTTTTTCAATAAATAATTACCTTCCGCGTCTGTTAAACTGCGAAATCCGACATTTGTAATTTTGTAAGGATATTGTGTGCGATAAATATAATTGTCGTGGTGATGTCCGTGGAAAATATGTTTTACGCCCATTTTCCGGGCGAGATCATTAATGACTTGGAAGCCCATTGGATGCGGTTTCGGCGCTTCGTGACAGATCAACACATCCGCTTGTTTATTTTCAAGAACTTCAATATCGGAAGGAAAAATTGATGTGCGGTGGCGCAACGGTACGCCACCGTGCCAGATTTTTTCTTGCGGGCTGTATTGACAGTAATGAATCGGATCGAAAAACATCGGACGATTCGGCGGCATCCAGATTTGTCCTCGAAACACGCCGCCCAAGCCCGCAATACGGGTGCCCTGAATATTTTCAATACGATTATGCAAATTACGGGTTTTCCATTGCGTTCCCCAAATCGCTTCAAAGGCGGCAACGGTTTTGCTGTCATGATTGCCGTGAATAAACCAAATATCACAATATTGTGCTAGTTTATCCAATGCGTCTGGCGAAGGAAGTTGCAAGTCGCCCAGAATAATCAAGGCAACCTTCTCATTTTGCTGCACGAAAGGATAGAGGTGGTCGTAATTTCCGTGCGGATCGCCTGCATATAAAATCATCTTATTTGCTTTTCAAAATGCTTGGACCGTTTTGTAAACCGTCCAATTCTTCTTCGTTTAACACTTTTTCGATCACCGATTTCACTTGGTTATAACGATCCAAATAACTTGGTGACTCAATTTCAATATAAGGCACTTTGTATTTATCCAATAATTTTTTTAATAATTGTTGGAATTGTTGGCGTTGTTTTTGCGAACCTAAACTGCGTAAACCGTCATCCACCCATTTCGTGTTGTTTTTTAGCAAAATGGTCACATCAAATGGATATTCTTTGATCATTGAATCTAAAAACGGATGAGCTTTGCCTTCGTACTGAATACAAAACGCTTGAGTAGTGATGAAATCCGTGTCGATAAAGGCAATTTTATGCGCATGGCGTACTGCGTAATCAATGTAACGCTGATGCCCTAGCGCCATTTGCGGATAATCGGAATATTGCATTGCCTGCTCATCGCCGCCGAGCTTTTCAAACACAAATTCGCGTCCATATTCCCAAGCGGAAGTGGTATTAAAAACCGCTGCCAGTTTATTCACTAAGACGCTTTTACCGCTGCTTTCGCCGCCTAAAATCGCCACGGTTTTTGCGAAAAACGGACGCACTTCTTTCGGGATAAATTTCCAATATTGAAACGGTGTAGTGCGAATTTTTGTGGCAGATACGTTAAAGAATGTACGATCCGGATCCACTAACGAAACTTCCAAACCTAAATATTGCTCGTAAGGCGCCTTGTCTTGCGGTTCGCTACTGAATACGACAGATGGCTGAACACCTTTTTCGGAGAACAACGTTTTCACCGCCTCACTCCAAGATTGCCAGCCGTTCGGATAGCTCGGAATGCCGTCTTCAATTAAATGGTGAATGAAAATTTGATTTTTCTGATATTTAAAGATCTGCTGCATCCAACGCAAGCGATCTTGCACCGTTGGCATACGTTTCATTTTGCTATCGTAAAATAATTTTAAATCGCGCTCGGTATCGCTACAGACAATCACATGCAGTTCATCCACTTTACTGAATGCCTCATAAATCATATTAATGTGGCCGGTATGCACGGGATAAAATTTGCCAAAAATTACGCCGATTTTTTTTTCTTTCGTTGCTGACATGGCTGACCTTTTGTCACATAAGAATGAATGCCGACTATTGTAGGCGAAATAGGCGGATTTTTCACGTTCTGATTTTTCTGAAGGGAGATTTTACGCTATACTGAGCGCACATTCTCAGGGCAGGGTGAAATTCCCTACCGGTGGTGACAGCCCACGAGCGTTTGGAAAATAACGGGTATTTTGGCTTATTGCCTTTACCTTCTTCGTTTGAAGAAAAAAGCTTATTCAGTGACGAGAGGAATAAAATGGAAGTGCGAAATAGCACCGCATTGAAATGCCTTCCACTGCGTACAGCGGCAAAAAGCGACACGTTTTCCAAAGACAGCAGATTTGGTGAAATTCCAAGGCCGACAGTAAAGTCTGGATGAAAGAGAATAAAGCGGATTGGCTTGCCAACCCGTTCTTTTTATTTGCATTTCTCAGCCCTGATTCTGGTTAATTTTAAAGCGACAAAAGGAAATTACGATGAATCAGTCAATTTTATCCCCGTTCGGCAATAATGCCGAAGAACGCGTACTTAACGCAATCAATGCCTTCAAAAGCGGCAACGGCGTGCTTGTATTAGATGATGAAGATCGCGAAAACGAAGGTGATTTAATCTTCCCGGCCGAAACCATTACGAAGGAACAAATGGCGCAACTTATTCGTTACGGCAGCGGTATTGTATGTTTGTGCATTACCGATGAACGTTGCCGACAACTTAATTTACCGCCGATGGTAGAACATAACAACAGCGTAAACAGAACCGCATTCACAGTAACGATCGAGGCGGCAAAGGGGGTTTCTACCGGTGTATCCGCGGCGGATCGCGTGACGACGATTCAAACCGCAATCGCCGACAATGCGGTGCCGGCGGATTTGCATCGTCCGGGACATGTTTTCCCGCTTCGCGCCGCTAATGACGGCGTGTTAACGCGTCGCGGTCATACCGAAGCTTCCGTTGATCTGGCCCGCCTTGCCGGTTTTAAGCCAGCCGGTGTAATTTGTGAAATCACTAACGACGACGGCACGATGGCGCGCGCGCCTGAAATCGTGGCATTCGCCCAAAAGTCGGGTTATTCGGTGCTGACCATTGAAGACTTAGTGGCGTATCGTTTGGCGCATAAGGTTTAGGTTAAGCCGGTACGGGAACAAATCGGAGCGGCAATGGGTTACTTATGTTGCGTATGTTTTTCTTTATGGGCGGCGAAGTCAGCGCCTTTTGCGATCATCCGTAACTGTAGAATGACGCGTTGTTTAAGTTGATCCCGTTCCGATTTATTCATATCCAACGCATTGGCGCCGGCAGTAAAAACAATGGTGACGATGCCTTCTGCTTGTACGTAAGAAATATATTGAGAGTAACCGTTTTTCTGGGCGATATATTCCGCCAGTTCGTCCACAAAATGTTTGATTTCTCGTGCGGCGGCGGTGCGAAACGCTTGGGAGGTGCCGGAGCTTTCACGCAGTAATAAGCGAAAGATATTAGGACTATTGGTGATAAATTCAAAAAAGGTGCCCACCGAAACGGCAATTACACTGCCGCCTGCATCAATACGTTTGCGCGCTTGGCGCATGAGTTGGCGCAACATCAAACCGGCTTCGTCCACCATTTCCAAACCGAGCTCGTCCATATCACCGAAATGACGATAAAAAGAAGTTGGCGCAATACCGGCTTCACGCGCCACTTCACGTAAACTTAAATTAGAAAAACTTTTTTCCGCGCTAAGTTGATTGAACGCCGCATCTACAAGGGCACGGCGGGTTTTTTCTTTTTGGATTGCACGAACACCGGCCATTATTTTTCTCCCGCAAGAATAGACTTCACCGCAGATCCGACCGCATTGGCGACGCGTTCATAGCGGTTCCGTAATGGTGAACCGGGTCGGTACACGAGAGCGATAGAACGAGTAGGTTCCGGGGAGTGGCAAGGAATATATTTTACTCCCTTACGTGAGCCTTCATTTAATACTGCAAGCTCGGGCATAAACGTCATTCCTGCATTGGCGGCTACCATATTACGTAAGGTTTCTAAGCTAGTTGCCTGATAATGCGAATTTTCTTTTGCACCGGCGGCGAAACAGTAATCCATGGTTTGATTACGCAAGCAATGGCCATCGTCCAACATAAGCATTTCTTGTCCTTTAAGTTGATTCATCGAAATTTTTTCTTCTTTTGACCAAGGGTGGGCTTCCGAAACGGCCAGCAGCATTTTTTCGTCGAAAATCGGTACTTCGATAAAAGGTTCGGTTTCTTGAACGCGGGCTAAAATCGCACAATCCAATCGGCCGGTTTCAAGTTGTTCTAGCAGTTGGCTGGTTTGCGCTTCGTAAAGAAAAATTTCCAAATCCGGGAAAGATTCTTTTAAAGTCGGCACGATGTAAGGCAGTAAATAAGGCCCTAGCGTCGGGATTAGACCGATATGTAGCGGGCCGGTCATTTCTTTGCCTTGATTGCTCGCCATTTCTTTTAATAATTTCACTTCGCGCAATACGGTACGGGCCTGTTCCACAAGTAACATACCGGATTGAGTAAATAATACTTTGCGGCTGGTGCGTTCTAATAAAATAATGCCGAGTTCATCTTCTAATTTGCGGATTTGGCCGCTTAAAGTCGGTTGGCTGACATTACAAGAGTCCGCCGCGCGGCGGAAATGCTTATGTTCTGACAGTGCTACTAAGTATTCTAAATCGCGAATGTTCATGGTGTTTCCTTATAGAAAAATTCAATCAATAGTATAGAATTAATTGATTGTAACTATATCACAAGTTTCATTATAATCCAGCCCGCAAGTAAAACTTCACCTCAAATTAAGGAGAAAAATATGGCTTTAACCGATATGACCGGTAAAAAAGTACCGAACGTTACATTCCACACGCGTCAAGGCGATGCTTGGGTCGATGTGACGACAAGCGAATTGTTCGATAACAAAACCGTTGTTGTGTTCTCATTGCCGGGTGCGTTTACGCCGACTTGTTCATCCACGCATTTACCGCGTTATAACGAATTGGCTTGCGAGTTTAAAGCGGCCGGCGTGGATGACATTATCTGCGTTTCAGTAAACGATACTTTTGTGATGAACGCTTGGAAAGCCGATCAAGAATCTGAAAATATCACGGTTATCCCGGATGGTAACGGCGAATTTACCGAAGGTATGGGTATGCTTGTTGGTAAAGAAGATTTAGGGTTTGGCAAACGTTCATGGCGTTATTCTATGCTAGTGAAAAACGGCGTAGTTGAAAAAATGTTCATTGAACCGGAAGAGCCTGGTGATCCGTTTAAAGTTTCCGATGCGGATACGATGATGAAATATTTAAAACCGGGTTGGACAGCCAAACCGTCCGTTTCCGTGTTCACAAAACCGGGTTGCCCGTTCTGTGCAAAAGCAAAAGCATTGTTAAAAGCAAAAGGATTTACTTTTGAAGAAATTGTGTTAGGTCGTGATGCAAGCACCATTTCCGTGCGTGCGATTACCGGAAAAACCAGTGTGCCACAAGTTTTCATTGGCGGCGAATACATTGGTGGTAGCGACGATTTAGAAAAATATTTTGCGTAATCAGGAAAGTGATTTAGCGTTATTTATTTAGGATTTGTATGATTAAAAACCGGATCTCATTTGAGATTCGGTTTTTTTATTTTATGTCAACTAACGAGTTGCTCTCACTAATTGGTAATACATATTAGGGCGTGGGGTAGGTGGAAATGGTTCGCCTTTTACACAGGTTACTTCATTTTCTTTTAAGCCACTTGCAGAATATTGTCCATAGATACCTGATTGAGGTACTGATTCTCCAGGATAATATTTCATAATGCATCTCCTCTAAAATTTAGTAAGGTTACTACATGTATCATATATAACAAAAGTTATATACTTAGATGTATAAATATAGACAGATACAATAAATTCAAGTATTCACAATAATTAATTTTATAAAAAGGAAATTATGCAGAATATTACTATTATCGACACCGGCTGCGCTAATCTCTCCTCCGTCAAATTTGCTTTTGACCGCTTAGGTTATCGCACCGAAATTACGCGAGATATTCGCAAAATCCAATCTGCCGATAAATTGCTGCTGCCCGGTGTGGGCACGGCAATGGCGGCGATGCGGAATTTGGCAGAACGTAACCTGATTGATTGCATTCGTAGTGCCACCCAACCGATGCTCGGTATTTGCTTGGGTATGCAGCTGATGACTGAATTTTCCACCGAAGGCAATGTGGCGACGCTCGGTTTAATGAACGGTCAGACGGATCTCATCCCTGACAGCGGCTTGCCGTTGCCTCACATGGGCTGGAATAAAGTGCATTACATGCCAGACCATCCGCTGTTTACCGGCATTGAACAGGACAGCCATTTTTACTTTGTACACAGCTACGCCGTGCAACCCAATGAAAACACCATTGCGACAAGCTGTTACGGCGTGGACTTTTCCGCCGCCATCGCTAACAAAAATTTCTACGGTGTACAGTTCCATCCGGAACGCTCGGGTAAAAACGGCGCGTTATTGTTGAGGAATTTTGTGGAGAAGGTGAAATAGACTACAGATCTAAAATAACGCACGATCCCCCTCTTTGCTAAAGAGGGGAACTGATTACATTACACAGGAAAACCTATGCAAACATCACAAATTATCCCCGCCCTCGATCTTATCGATGGGCACGTTGTCCGCCTACATCAGGGCGATTATGCGCAGCAGACCACTTACAGCGACAATCCCATTGAGCAGTTCGCAAGCTATATTCAACAAGGTGCGCAGCAGTTGCATTTGGTTGATTTAACCGGTGCCAAAGAGCCAACGAAAAGACAAACCGCACTTATCGGCAAGATTATCGCCGCCACGCAAAGCAACATTCAGGTGGGCGGTGGCGTTCGTACCGAACAAGATGTTGCCGATTTGCTTGCGGTGGGCGCGAACCGCGTGGTGATTGGTTCTACGGCAGTGACACAACCCGATATGGTGCAAGGTTGGTTTACTAAATATGGCGCGGAGAAATTCGTGTTGGCGCTAGACGTGCGCATTGAAAACGGGCAGAAACTGGTAGCGATTAAAGGTTGGCAGGAAACCAGTGCGCTGACCCTAGAAAACGTCGTGGAAAACTACCGCACTTTTGGCTTGCAACATGTGCTTTGCACCGACATTTCCCGCGACGGCACGCTAGCAGGCTCAAACGTGCAGCTTTATCGAGAGGTGTGCGCCAAGTTTCCGGATGTGCAGTTCCAGTCCTCCGGCGGTATCGGTTCGTTGGCGGATATCGAAGCTCTCAAAGGCACAGGCGTGGTGGGCGTGATTGTGGGGCGTGCTTTGTTGGAAGGCAAATTTAATGTAGCGGAGGCAATTGAATGTTGGCAAAACGGATAATTCCTTGTTTGGACGTGCGCGACGGACAGGTGGTGAAAGGTGTACAGTTTCGTAATCATGAAATCATCGGCGACATCGTGCCGCTGGCGCAACGTTATGCGCAGGAAGGCGCCGACGAGCTAGTGTTCTATGATATTACCGCCTCTTCTGACGGTCGCACCGTGGATAAAAGCTGGGTGGAGCGCGTGGCGCAAGTCATCGACATTCCGTTCTGTGTGGCGGGCGGCATTAAAACCATCGCGGATGCGGAACAGATTTTTGCTTTCGGCGCGGATAAAATTTCCATTAATTCTCCCGCCCTTGCCGACCCTGATTTGATTTCCCGTCTGGCGGAACGTTTTGGCGTGCAGGCCATTGTGGTGGGCATTGACAGCTGGTTTGAGCAGGAAACGGGCAAATATTGGGTGAACCAATACACTGGCGATGAAAAACGCACCCGTCAAACCAACTGGCAGTTGTTAGATTGGGTAGCCGAAGTGCAACAACGCGGCGCGGGTGAAATTGTGTTGAACATGATGAACCAAGACGGCGTACGCAACGGCTATGATTTGCCGCAACTTAAACTGGTGCGCCAAGCTTGCCACGTTCCGCTCATCGCTTCCGGTGGCGCTGGCGAAATGGTGCATTTCCGCGATGCGTTTATGGAAGCCAATGTGGACGGCGCTTTAGCTGCGAGCGTGTTCCATAAGCAGATTATTAATATCGGTGAACTGAAAGATTATTTGGCGCAGGAAGGCGTGGAAGTACGACGGTAATACAAAAAAGTGCGGTCGTTTTTGAAAGTATTTTTCAGTATCATGTAGCAAATATATAAAGCCATCTGAATGAAGTATGAATCGGAGTCATAAAATAGCACCGCATTGGAGGGCGCCTCAATGCGGTGCTATTTTATGAGTTCATTTCAGTTTTGTGCAACAGCGGCATAATTTTGGTATTTTTTATAAAATGATGGCGCACGAATTCTAACGCGTGCTGAAATAAGCAGAAGAGTAAGTTATGAAAAAAGGCGCAAAAACGACAAATTACGATCACGATATAACAGCAGAAAATACGATTAAGCATTATGAGGAAATTTGGGGCTATCGTAATTTCTTTGTAACCTTTTTTTAGACTAAATTTTGAGGAAAAACGATGCTAAACACACAAAACATCAACTGGCAAAAAATCAATAACCTCCTCCCTGTTATCGTGCAGGATGCTACCACTTGTGAAGTGCTGATGCTAGGGTATATGAATCCGGAGGCGTTGGAGAAAACCTTAGCGGAGAAAAGAGTGACGTTTTTTTCCCGTACGAAAAACCGTCTGTGGACGAAAGGGGAAACCTCGGGCAATTTTTTAAACGTGGTGGATATGAGCTTGGATTGCGATCAGGACACCTTATTGATTTTGGCGAATCCCATAGGAGCAACGTGCCATACGGGGGAAAAAAGCTGTTTCCATCGATTTGAGCGAGAAGCGGTTGGAAACTGGACGTGGTTCGCTAAATTAGAGCAGCATCTTGCCGAGAAGAAAAACGCTGCGCCTACAAGCTCATACACAGCAACTCTACATGCTAAAGGCATCAACAAAATCGCTCAAAAAGTTGGTGAAGAGGGCGTGGAAACGGCCATTGCCGCAGTAACCCGTGACAAGGCAGAAATCATTTCCGAAGCAGCGGATTTGGTTTATCACTTAACTGTGCTATTACATAATCAAGAACTACGTTGGTGCGATATTATTGCTAAGTTACAAGAGCGCCATCAAGGGATCGGGTTGCATCAGGAAGGGGCGAATAAATAATATTGATATTTTCGTCCTTTTTAGTAAAACGCGAAATGCTTGTTAAAAGAGTGAACTTATAGCAATAAAGGAAACCAGATGGATTTACATAATATTCGCGAAGAATACCGTAAACGTGTGTTATCCCAGCACGATTGTCATGAGAACCCAATTAAACAATTTGAGCTTTGGCTGAATGAAGCGATAACCGGTCAAGTAAACGAACCGACCGCAGTGAATGTGGCGACGGTAGATGAAAACGGCAGACCAAGCGGCCGCATTGTATTGTTAAAAGAAGTAAACGAACAAGGTTTCGTATTTTTCACCAATTATCACGGTCGCAAAGGACGCGCTATCGAATGTAATCCGTTCGTTGCATTGACTTTCTTTTGGCCCGAATTGGAACGTCAAGTACGTATTGAAGGCAAAGCGGTGAAAATTCCTGCCGCACAATCGGACGAATATTTTGCCAGTCGTCCATATTCCAGTCGCATCGGCGCTTGGGCGAGCGAACAAAGTGCGGTTATTTCCGGTTATCAATCATTGCTCGCCAGAGCCGCATTAATGGCGGCCAAGCATCCTCTGAATGTCCCACGACCACCGCATTGGGGCGGCTATTTAGTGGTGCCCGATGCGGTCGAGTTTTGGCAAGGTCGTCCAAGCCGTTTGCATGATCGCATTCGTTATCGCTTAGAAAATAGCGAATGGATCCGAGAACGCCTTTCGCCTTAGTGGTAATTGCTCCCTTTCTTCAACGTAAAAAAATTACCTAGTTGGTTCATACGAAAAAATGCGGTGTGCGTTTATATATTGAGCAATTCCAATTCATTCGAAATTGGCGTTATTTTCCCGAAAAAGTTCACATAGTTTGGCAAAAAACGGTAGAATGACGCCATTTTTAATTCAATGAGCCGAGGTATGTATGGATGTTTTAATGGGCATTCTGGGTATGGTGGTATTACTCGCCATCGCAATTTTATTTTCTCACAATCGTCGCGCAATCAACTGGCGAACAGTGATAGGGGCTCTTGCAATTCAAATCGGATTTGCGGCCCTTATTTTATATGTACCGGCAGGTAAAAACGCCTTAGGCGCGACTGCCGATGCAGTGGCTAATGTGATTGCCTACGGTAACGAAGGGATTAACTTTGTATTTGGTGGCTTAGCCGATCCAAGCAAACCGACCGGCTTTATTTTTGCCGTAAAAGTGTTGCCAATCATTGTCTTTTTCTCCGGATTGATTTCCGTACTTTACTACTTAGGCATTATGCAAGTCGTGATTAAAATCATCGGCGGCGCATTGCAAAAAGTATTGGGTACTTCCAAAACGGAATCTATGTCTGCTGCGGCAAACATTTTTGTTGGGCAAACCGAAGCGCCGTTAGTGGTAAAACCCTATATCAGCCGGATGACCGAATCCGAACTGTTCGCCATTATGGCCGGTGGCACCGCATCCATCGCGGGTTCTGTAATGGCGGGCTACGCGGGGATGGGCGTTTCGCTGACTTACTTAATCGCCGCATCATTCATGGCGGCGCCGGCGGGTTTGTTGTTTGCAAAAATTCTTTATCCGCAAACCGAAAAATTTAACGATATTCAACCTGAAATCACCGACGACGAGAAACCGTCTAACCTGTTAGAAGCCATGGCAGGCGGCGCCAGTGCGGGTATGCAATTGGCTCTAAACGTCGGCGCGATGTTGATCGCATTCGTGGCGTTAATCGCGTTGATTAACGGCATTTTAGGCGGTATCGGAGGTTGGTTTGGTTACGGCGAGTTAACCTTACAATCCATCTTTGGTTGGATCTTTAAACCGCTTGCGTACTTAATCGGCGTATCTTGGCAAGAATCCGGTATTGCCGGCGAAATGATTGGGATGAAACTCGCAGTGAATGAATTCGTAGGCTATCTTGAATTTGCCAAATACTTACAACCGGATGCGGCTGTGGTATTAAGCGAAAAAACCAAAGCGATTATCACTTTCGCCCTGTGTGGTTTCGCTAATTTCAGTTCTATCGCTATTTTAATCGGCGGTTTGAGCGGAATTGCTCCGAATCGTCGTGGCGACATCGCACGCTTAGGTTTGAGAGCAGTCGTTGCCGGTACGCTGGCTAACTTAATGAGCGCTACTATTGCAGGTCTTTTTATTGGGTTAAGTGGCACGGCACTATAAAGTACGAACGATTTTCCGAAAGTTTTTTGCACCACGACCACGGATATACGTGGTGCCTTTATTTTAATTTAGTCAAAAAAGAGGTAATAGCATGACTCCACACATTAACGCACCCGAAGGTGCATTTGCCGATGCGGTGCTGATGCCGGGCGATCCGCTACGCGCTAAATATATCGCCGAAACATTTTTGCAAGACGTCAAAGAAGTGACCAATGTGCGCAATATGCTTGGTTTTACCGGCACTTATAAAGGCCGTAAAATTTCCGTAATGGGACATGGCATGGGCATTCCGTCTTGCTCCATCTACGCGAAAGAATTAATTACCGAATATGGCGTGAAAAAGATCATTCGTGTCGGTTCTTGTGGCGCCGTGAAAATGGACGTCAAGGTGCGTGATGTGATTATCGGTTTAGGAGCTTGTACCGACTCCAAAGTGAACCGCATTCGTTTTAAGGATAACGACTTCGCCGCTATCGCCGATTTCGGTTTGACCAGTGCGGCGGTTGAAGCGGCTAAACAAGAAGGTATTCCGGTCAAAGTGGGTAATTTATTTTCCGCCGATTTATTTTACACGCCGGACGTTGAAATGTTCGACGTAATGGAAAAATACGGCATCCTCGGCGTGGAAATGGAAGCGGCGGGCATCTACGGCGTTGCAGCTGAATTTGGCGCACGCGCATTAACGATCTGCACCGTTTCGGATCACATTCGTACGCACGAACAAACCAGTGCCGAAGAGCGTCAATTGACTTTCAATGAAATGATCGAAATCGCATTAGAAAGTATTTTAATTGATGATAAAAACGCGTAATTGGCGTTTTTAAGAAAGAAAAATGCGGTGAATTTCACCGCATTGACGGCTTGCTAATTCAGCACCGCATTGGCGACTTATTAATTCAGCACCGCATTGACGGCTTACTGATTCAGCACCGCATTGACGATTTACTGATTCAGCACCGCATTGACGACTTACTGATTCAGCACCGCATTGACGGCTTACTAATTCAGCATCGCATTACACAAAAAACGCACCGACAAAAGCCCTCAAGCGAAAGTCAACTCTTGCGCAAACGTTTTCGTTTCCCCCAATTTTCCTTTATAATAGCCCGCAATTTTTGTTTCAATTCAACCTCAAAGGTAATCCTCATGTTCCAAATTTTCCGTGGCTCGCCTGCCCTTTCCGAATTCCGTATCAACGCCTTAATGCAAAAATTTCGACAAAATGATCTGCCGGTGAACGCCGTATATGCCGAATACGTGCATTTTGTAGAACTCAATGCGGTACTCTCGGAGAAGCAGGAAATTAAGCTCAAAGAATTACTCCATTACGGTCCAACCCTTGCCGAACATGAAGCCAAAGGGGAAAGTTTTATTGTGATTCCGCGGGTCGGCACCATTTCCTCTTGGTCGTCCAAAGCCACCGACATCGCCCACAACTGCGGCTTAAACGAAGTGGAACGTATTGAGCGTGGTTTGGCGTATTACTTTGAATTGACACAACCGTTAGATGAAAAAACAACGGAAAAACTCACCGCACTTTTACATGACCGCATGATGGAAACCGTCGTACGCAAGGCTGACGATGCTGAAGTGTTGTTCCGTCAACAAGAACCGAAGCCGTTCAAAACCGTGGATATTTTAAACGGCGGACGCCGTGCTTTAGAAAGTGCCAACGTGGAGTTGGGCTTGGCATTGGCGGAAGATGAAATCGATTATTTGATGGAAAATTTCACCGCACTTGGACGCAACCCGCACGACATTGAACTATATATGTTCGCGCAAGCCAACTCTGAACACTGCCGCCATAAAATTTTTAATGCCGACTGGATTATCGACGGCAAAAAACAGGATAAATCCCTGTTCAGAATGATCAAAAATACCTTTGAGAAAACCCCTGATTTTGTGCTTTCTGCATATAAAGACAACGCAGCAGTCATGGAAGGCTCCAAAGCGGGACGTTTCTTCCCGGATCAAGACGGAATTTACCGTTATCACAATGAAGATACCCACATTTTAATGAAGGTGGAAACCCACAACCACCCAACTGCGATTTCTCCGTTCCCCGGCGCGGCAACCGGTTCCGGTGGGGAAATCCGTGATGAAGGCGCGACAGGTCGTGGCGCAAAACCGAAAGCGGGTTTGGTGGGCTTCTCTGTGTCCAACTTATGCATTCCAAACTTTGAACAACCTTGGGAAGCGCCGCTTGCCAAACCGAACCGTATCGCTTCCGCCTTAGACATTATGCTGGAAGGCCCCTTAGGTGGTGCTGCATTTAACAACGAATTCGGTCGTCCGGCATTGCTCGGCTATTTCCGTACTTACGAACAAAAAGTGAATAGCTTCAACGGTGAAGAAGTGCGTGGCTACCACAAACCGATCATGTTAGCGGGCGGTATCGGCAACATTCGTGCCGAACACGTGCAAAAAGGCGACATTCCGGTGGGCGCAAAACTGGTTGTGCTTGGTGGACCTGCCATGAACATCGGCTTGGGCGGTGGCGCGGCGTCTTCTATGGCGTCCGGTAAATCCAAAGAAAACTTGGATTTCGCCTCCGTACAACGGGATAACCCTGAAATGGAACGTCGCTGCCAAGAAGTGATCGACCGTTGCTGGCAGTTAGGCGATGACAACCCAATTGCCTTTATTCACGACGTGGGCGCGGGCGGTTTATCCAATGCCATGCCGGAATTGGTGCATGACGGCGGTCGTGGCGGTAAATTTGAACTCCGTAAAATCCTAAGTGACGAACGCGAAATGAGCCCGTTGGAAATTTGGTGTAACGAATCACAAGAGCGTTATGTGCTTGCCATTCATCCGGAAAAACTACCGCACTTTGAGGAACTTTGCCGTCGTGAACGCGCGCCTTATGCGGTGATCGGTGAAGCCACGGAAGAAGAGCACTTAACCTTACATGACGAGCATTTCAACAACAATCCGATTGATTTACCGATGGGCGTATTGCTCGGCAAAACCCCGAAAATGACCCGCGATGTGCAAACGGCAAGCGTTAACGGCGAACCGCTTGAACAAAGCCAAATTCAATTAAAAGAAGCGTTACACCGCGTGCTTCGTTTACCTGCAGTAGCGGAAAAAACCTTCTTAATCACCATTGGCGACCGCACGGTGACTGGCATGGTGGCACGTGATCAAATGGTCGGTCCGTGGCAAGTACCGGTGGCAGACTGCGCGGTGACCACAGCGACATTAGACAGCTACTACGGCGAAGCCATGTCCATGGGCGAACGCACGCCGGTAGCATTGCTAGACTTTGCGGCTTCCGCCCGTTTAGCCGTGGCAGAATCCTTAACCAACATTGCCGCCACGAATATCGGCGACATTAAACGCATTAAATTGTCTGCCAACTGGATGTCTGCTGCAGGCCACAAAGGCGAAGACGCAGGCTTATACGCTGCGGTGAAAGCCGTAGGCGAAGAGCTTTGCCCGCAATTAGGCTTAACCATTCCGGTGGGTAAAGATTCCATGTCCATGAAGACCACTTGGCAGGAAAATGGCGAGCAAAAAAGCGTGACCTCACCGCTTTCTTTGATTATCAGCGCCTTTGCCCGCGTGGAAGACGTGCGCAAAACCGTTACCCCGCAATTACGCACCGATAAAGGGCAATCTCGTTTATTGTTAGTGGATTTAGGCGAGGGCAACAACCGCTTGGGCGGCACCGCATTGGCACAGGTTTACGCCCAACTTGGCGACAAACCGGCGGATGTGGTCAACGCCGACACATTAAAAAATTTCTTTAACGCCATGCAAGAATTGGTAGCACAAGAAAAATTATTGGCATATCACGACCGTTCCGACGGTGGTTTAATCGTCACCTTGGCGGAAATGGCATTTGCCGGCCATTGTGGCGTGGCTGTGGATATCAGCGCCTTGGGCGACAACGATTTAGCGGTGTTATTTAACGAAGAATTGGGTGCGGTGATTCAAGTGCGCGACAGCGATTTGAGTCTCGTGCGCGATGTCTTCGCCAAACACAACGTGTTGCACTTAGTGAAAGAATTGGGCGCTGTGACTGAAAACGACGAAATCGAAATCACCCGCGGCAACAAAGTGTTGCTCAGTGAAAAACGCTCCGAATTGCGTGGCATTTGGGCGGAATTGACTCATCAAATGCAACGCTTACGCGACAACCCGGAATGTGCCGACCAAGAATTTGCGGCGAAGAAAAATCCGCAGGACAAAGGCTTTTCCGCCGATTTAACCTACGACCCGAGCGAAGACATTGCAGCGCCTTATATTGCGACCGGTAAACGCCCGAAAGTAGCGGTGTTGCGTGAACAAGGCGTCAACAGTCATGTTGAAATGGCGGCAGCATTTGACCGTGCCGGTTTTGAGGCTATCGACGTTCACATGAGCGACTTGCACAATCGCCGTTATGACTTGCAAAACTTCAACGCATTGGTGGCGTGCGGCGGCTTCTCTTATGGCGACGTGCTCGGCGCCGGTGGTGGTTGGGCGAAATCCATTTTATTTAACCCGCACTTACGGGATCAATTCAGCCAATTCTTTGAACGTGAAGACACGCTTGCACTTGGCATTTGTAACGGCTGCCAAATGCTTTCCACCTTGGCGGAAATCATCCCGGGCACAGAAAATTGGCCGCGTTTCGTGCGCAATAAATCTGAACGTTTCGAAGCCCGCGCCGCTTTGGTTTGTATTAATGAAAGCAACTCCCTGTGGTTCCAAGGCATGGCAGGCTCCCACATGCCAATTGCCGTTTCCCACGGTGAGGGCAGAGTGGAATTCAAAACGCCTGCAGATCTGACCGCACTTCAATCACAAAACTTGATTGTGGCGCAATACATCGACAACAACCTCAACCCGACAGAAGTGTATCCGGCGAATCCGAACGGTTCCGCCCTCGGCATCACCGCCCTTTCCAACACCAACGGCCGCGTCACCATCATGATGCCACACCCGGAACGCGTCTTCCGCACCGTGAGCAACTCATGGCATCCGGAAGAGTGGGGAGAAGATGGAGCTTGGATGCGGGTGTTTAGGAATGCGAGAGTAAATTTCAAATAATATGAAATTGATCATGGAAAATTAATACAAAAAAAGAGATACTAAGAAATTGGTATCTCTTTTTTATTGCATAACCCTGAGTAATAAAAAAATACCAACAATATTAGATAGTAATATTGTTAATGATTTATATAAATACTTTATATAAAAATTCTTGGACATTATGTCCGTTATATCCATTGAACTAAATAAGGAGTTCTGAATGAGTGCATTAGTTACATTGCTAGCTAATATTGTTGCGCCATTGCAACGTCAATTTATTAACTTTATCCGCATTGCTATTTGTATTGTGATGGTCTGGATTGGAGGTTTAAAAGTTTGCCAATATGAAGCAGATGGCATCGCACACTTTGTATCAAATAGTCCTTTCTTAAGCTTCCTTTACAAAAATGGTGCAAATGAAGTGGAAAATGATAAGGGTGTATTAGTGAAAGAATATACCTTATATAAAAACCCTGAAGGCAAAATGGTTGCAAAAAATATCGAATGGCATAAAGCCAACGGCACCTATACAGCTTCTTATATTATTGGTGCAATGATTGTAACCATCGGTCTTTTAGTATTAGCGGGTATTTGGTCTCCAACATTAGGTTTATTTGGTGGTTTACTCACCTTTGGTATGTCGATAGTCACGTTGTCGTTCCTGATATTTACGCCAGAAACCTGGGTGCCTAATTTAGGCGGGGACTTCCCAACACCTAATTATGGATTCCCATATCTATCAGGTGCTGGCCGACTCATTATTAAAGATATTATTATGATGGCAGGCGGCTTAGTTGCTGCAGCAGAATGTGCAAAACGCTATTTAAATAATAAAAAACAATTTGCTTAATTAGTTTAAAAGGCTTGCTGGGATAAATGGCAAGCCTTTTTTGTTATTGATAGGGGAGGAGTTGTGTTAATGGTTTTTTTGGGGGTAGAATGGATTTGTAGTGGTACACTACGCTAAAAAGTGCGGTCGATTTTTTCTGAATTTTTTCGCCTACTTTTTCCATATGTGACTGGTTGTTGCTAGCCCCAAGATAGCGCGCGTCTCCTGACGCGTGCTTTTTTATGCTTTGAATTTAGGCACGCGTCGGGAGACGCGCGCCAGCGCTATGCCGGCAGTATAGAATGTGTTATCCTTGTTTATAGAAATTAATTTTGTTTTGTGATCTGAGTTCCAAGATAAGTGTTTAATTGTTGAATATCATTCTGTGCTAATTCTAAGGTGTGATGCAGCAAAAAAAAGTGCGGTCGATTTTTTCTGAGTTTTTTCGCCTACTTTTTCTGTACGTAACCTTGCTTGTTGCTAGCCTGCCCGCGATGATAGCGCGCGTCTCCTGACGCGTGCTTTTTTATGCTTTGAATTTAGGCACGCGTCAGGAGACGCGCGCCAGCGTTATTCCGGCAGTATAGAATGTGTCATCCTTGTTTATAGAAATTAATTTTGTTTTGTGATCTGAGTTCCAAAATGAGAGTTCAATTGTAGAATTTTTACTATCTGTTAATTATGTTTTACCAATTTTGAGGTGTGTGATGAGCAGAAAATATAAATTTAATAATAAAGAAGGAATCTATTTTGTTAGTTTTGCAACCGTATATTGGATTGATGTTTTTATTCGAGAATCCTATTTTGAACTGATGATTCAAGCGTTATCATTCTTTCGAAAAGAACGTGGAATGCTGATTTATGGATATTGCATAATGCCTAGCCATGTTCATTTATTATTTCAAGCTAAAAAAGAGAATCCATCTGAGCTGATAAGGGATTTAAAAAAATTTACAGCAACGAATCTGGTGAATTTAATTCGTGATAATCAACAAGAAAGTCGTAAAGAATGGTTGTTGTGGATGTTCAAAAGGGCAGGAACAAAAAGCTCCAATGTCACTCACTATCAATTCTGGCAACATCACAACCAACCCATCGAAATTCATTCCGATAAATTTTTCAACGAGAAGCTAGACTATATTCATCAAAATCCGGTGGTGAGCGGGTTTGTGTCTGAGCCGCAGGATTGGAAATATAGCAGTGCGAAAAACTATTGGCAGGCGGTTGATCCTGTTTTAGACATTGATATTCTCAGTTAAAAAGTGCACTTAAAAATCCACGATAGCCCCATGATTAGCACAAGCGTCCATGCTTGTGCTTAGTTATAGGAACAAGCGTGGATGCTTGCGCCATCGTAGGGAAATGCTATATGTGATTGTGTAATTTAAATTGTTCATATCACAATTATTACCCCACGATAGCGCGCGTCTCTGACGCGTGCTTTTTTTACGTTCTGAATTTTGGGCACGCGTCGGGAGACGCGCGCTATCAGTAGGTTAAAAATAGCACCGCATTGAAGCCTTCAATGCGGTGCTATTTTTAGTGGAAACCCGCAATAACAGAGATTGCGGCGTTTGTGTGGGTGGTGGCCGAATTAATGTCTCGGTAAGTAACGGGTCGGATCCACTGATTTGCCTTTGTAGCGAATTTCAAAGTGGAGTTTTACCGCATTGGTGCCTGAGCTGCCCATTTTGGCGATTTCTTGCCCCGCTTTGATTTCTTGTTGGTCGGCAACGAGAATTTTATCGTTGTGTGCGTAAGCACTTAAGAAATCATCGTTATGTTTAATAATGATTAGGTTGCCGTAACCGCGTAGTGCGTTGCCGGCATAGACCACGCGCCCCGCTGCTGCTGCTTTAACCGCTTGACCGCGTGAGCCCGCGATATCGATTCCTTTATTACCGCCGTCGGAATTAGAAAAACCTTGGATGATGTTACCTGTTGCCGGCCATTGCCAAGCAACATTAGAAGCGATCGGCGCGATGACATTAGCGTTTGTCGCCGTCGTATTTTCTTCCGTGGCGACCGGTGCGCTTGCTGTGTTACTTGACGTGTTATAAGTCGGTGTTGGTGTGACGGAAGGTACGCCGGCGCCGGATTTAACTGGACCGATAATGCTGCCGTCTGAACCAATTTGCGTGCCGTTTGCGCCCGGCGTATAGGTGACTGCCGGTGTGTTGTTCACCGCGTTCGATGCGGTGCTCGTAGCGACGGTCGAGGTGACGGTTTTAGTTGAACAATTACCGATTTTCAAGGTTTGCCCTACACTTAAATGATAAGGTTCGGACATATTGTTCAAGGCCGCTAACTCTTTTACGTCAATACCTGCCAGATATGCGATAAGGAACATGGTGTCGCCTTTGTTCACTTTATAAGTGGCACCTTTGTAAGAACCTTTTTGGATCTGGCTGTAATCCGGCGCATTGGTATTTGGGTTGCGCGGCACATTAACATGCTGCGCTCCACTACAATCGGAAACGGTTTTGCTCACGGTTTGCGTTTGAGTTTGCGTTTGTGCAGCAGGCTGATAAGTTGGTTGGAAATTTGGTTGCGGTGCTTGTTTGCCGGCGGGCACGCTGTTACCCATATTGTTCGGCATAGAATTTTGTTGAATTTCAGGTTGCCAACTACCGCCGGCATTGCGATTATCAACCGGTTGCATTATTCCCGGAGAAAGAGAGCCGCCGGCATTTTCAATCGGCGCTTGCGTGTTTGAAGAACAGGCCGTCAAAATCGCAATGCTTAAAGGCAAGAGTAAAAACGATTTATTCATTTATTTTTCCTTCTTATTTCATTCCGTTCGGCATCGCTTGATATTCGATTTCCGGCATAAAGCTACCGCCGGCGATAGCGCCGGTCCCCTCCACCGGTAGCATGATGCCGTCCGGTAAGCTTTCAGCGTCTTTTGGTCGTTCGGAAGAACACGCGCTTAGTACGAACGCGATAGATAAAGCAAGTAATAATTTGTTCATTATTTATCCTATTTTATTTCAAAATTAAATAAGCAATTACGGCAAGTACAACAACCGACCAGCCGATAATTTCGATAGATTTGCGTAATTTTGCGGCAAATTTTTCCCCGCCCCAAGCGGCTAATTTCGCTACGAGCAAGAAACGCGCCGCGCGAGAAATCAGCGCAGTTAGGACGAACGGCAAAAATGCCATTTGCATCACGCCCGCACAGATCGTAAAAACCTTGTACGGAATCGGGCTGAAGCCGGCAACAAACACTACCAACACGCCCCATTGTTCGAACCAGCCTACTGCCTTTGCCCAATGTGCGCCGTATCCCCATTGTTGCACGACACCTTGCACCCAATCGGTGGCGAAATAACCAACAGCATAACCGATCATTCCGCCTAAGACCGAAGCAATCGTTGTATAGAGCGCGAATCTGATTGCACTTTTTGGCTTTGCCATGGACATCGGAATTAACATCACATCCGGCGGAATCGGGAAGAAGATCGCTTCAATAAAACTCACGAAAGACAGCCAAAACGCCGCAAAACGGTGTTTCGACCAAGCCATGGTTTTATCGTACATTGCGCCAAAAATATTTATTCGATTCATCTTTTGCATTTAAATTCGACAAAAAAACGCATTATTCACGTTCCAACCAGCCTTGTAAAGCTTGCAACGAGTGATGCGCCGTCATATCCGCTTGAATCGGTGTGATGGAAACGTAGCCGTTTTTCACCGCATAAAAATCTGTACCTTCGCTTTCGTCTTGCGGCAAGCCGGAAGGACCGATCCAGTAAATGGCTTCATCCCGCGGATCTTTTTGTTTAATCACTTCCGCCGCGGAAGAACGATAACCTAAACGACACACTTGGTAACCTTTGAGTTCGTCGTAAGGTAGATCCGGCACGTTAATGTTAATAATTTCACGCGGGTTTAATAATTGATTATGCAATTTCGGAATCAAATCCGCCACCACACGCGCCGCCGTTTCATAATGCTGACGACCGTCCAGCGACACTGCGATGGCTGGTAAGCCCAAGTGACGCCCTTCCAATGCGGCAGCTACAGTGCCAGAATACAGCGTATCGTCGCCCATATTACAACCGGCGTTAATACCTGACACCACCAAATCCACTCGGCCGGACAAAAAGCCATTTAACGCCAAATGTACGCAATCTGCCGGCGTACCGTTAATGCAATAATCACCGTTATCCAAATGGCGGGGACGTAACGGTTCCACTAAGGTCAGCGAACCGGAAGCCGCACTGCGGTTACGATCCGGTGCGACAATCACTACATCGGCAAATTTGCGCAATTCCGCCGCTAAAACCCGAATGCCTTCGGCGTGAAAGCCGTCGTCATTACTTAATAAAATTCGCATTGTACTTCCTTATGATTGGGGGCTGTAGATTGCAGATGTCATATTTGTGAGATCAACAAAGCTTAACTAATTCTCGAACCAATGCGGTGGCATAACTGCCTGCCAGTAGGTAAAAATTTAATTTCAGCCCGTCTTCGATAAATTGCCAATGAAAATCCTGCGCGCGCATTAATAACGGACGCCGCGCGGCTTTCATTTTTTCCTGTTTCATCAACGGTGCAAATGCATCGTGCTGCGCCACAATCGTATTTTCGATGTCTGCGGCGGCGAGGTTCGGTTCGCCGATTAACGGCCCGGTGAGTAAGATATCATTGTGCGCCAGACGGGCCTCCAATGCGGTGCTATTTTCACCTTCCGCAACCTGAAACCAACTGTGTGAGCCGTTTAATTGCAGGATATCGTTCGGCAAAATTCGATTCGCCACGCCTTGCTCAATGCGCGCCGCCACCACTAAATTAAAAATTTCGCTACGCGCAGCGGACAGGTAAAAACTGCGTTTTTTACGCTCTTTGACCTTAATTTCACCTTGCGCCCAACGCAATGCCTGCGTCAGATTATAACCGTCGCGACCGAAACGTTGTTCCGTAAAATAATTCGGAAAACCGACATTTTGCACCAAATCCAAGCGCGTCTTCAGTTCATCGGTCGGTTGCGCGCCGCGTAATAAAATTTCGAAATAATTGCCCCGTAAGCTGCCGGTACGGATTTTACGGTTATGTCGGGTCACGGCTAAAATTTCTACGCCCTCCAATTCAAAGCGGCTGAAATCCGGCGTTTCTCGTCCCGGCATCTGTAGGCAAAACCATTGTTCGGTAACGGCTTGACGATCTTTTAAGCCGGCATAACCCATATTGCGTTCCGATATGCCGGCAAATTTTGCCAATTTTTCACCGACAAATAAAGTGGTTGCGCCGGTTTTGCGCACTTTCAATGCCACGAATTCGCCTTCGCCCGACATTTCGTAGCCGAGATCTTCTTTTACAATAAAATCGGCACATTGTTGTTTTAGCAACGCAGTGGATTGTGGTGGCGCGCTTAAGGTGAGATAAGGCAATTGTTCGAGCATGATTTTGGGTTTTTATCGGAAAATAACGGAGCGAAATTTTATGCGACTTTCGCCTATTTATCCACTAAAATAAGCGCACTTTTTACCCCCAATAAGGAACCGATTATGACTGACTTTACCGAGCTTCAAAGTGAAACTCGCGAAATTATTGCCGATTTGTTAAACGACGGCAGCGATCCTGCTGCACTTTATATTATTGAACATCACGTGGCGCATGATAATTTCGATTTATTAGAAAAAATCGCGCTGGATGCTTTCAAAATGGGCTATGAAGTGTCCGAAGCGGAAGAGTTTGAAGATGATAACGGCAAGCCGCTTTTTTGTTTCGACATTATTAGCGAAGTGGAATTAAAGGCAGAAATTATCGACGCGCAACAAAAAGAAATTTTGCCGTTAATCGAACGGCATCAAGGCGTTTACGATGGTTGGGGTACCTATTTTGAGGATCCGAACGCCGACGAAGACGAATACGGTAATGACGGCGAATTTTTCGACGACGAGGAGGACGAAGAGGAGGAGGAAGAAGTCGAAGAGGAAGCCGAAGGCAAGCGTTTACATTAATTAACTTCAAACCGCATCGAAATCGTGCGGTCTTTTTTTTACGGAGAAATGATGAAATTAAAAACCTTAAGTCTCGCTTTATTGACTTTTTCTTTTGTTTTATCGGCGCGCGCTGACGCCAACGTTGCACAACCGAACAACGTCATCGCCTTCAATGTTGAGGCGGAACGCCAAATCGAACGCGATTTAATGCAAGTGAATTTATTCTATCAAAGCGAAGGCAAAAATTTGTCGGAGCTCAATAAAACCGTTAATACGCGTTTAAATAAAGCAATCGGCATCGCCAAACAATATCCTGCAGTGGCAATTCAAGGCAACACGCGTAATACCATGGTGCGATATGATGGCAAAGGCAAACAAAGCGGCTGGCTGGCGCGCGTTGAACTTATCTTGGAAAGCAAAGATTCGCAAGCGCTGTCCGACGTAATTAACGCCTTAGACGACACGCTCGCAATCGAAAATATTTCGGCATCGGTGTCCGACGAGAAATTAACGCATGTAGAAAACGAACTCACTCAAGCCGTTCTGGAAAAATTCAAAAATAAAGCTTTGTTAATTCAAAATACTCTGCAGATGAAAAATTATCGCGTGATGGATTTGAATATCTCTGCAGCCAATGAACACAATTATGCGCCCGTCTATTATGAGCCGACGGCGAAATCTGCGCTTACGCTTTCGGAATCTGCCTCCAATGCGGTGCCGTTGGAGAATGGCAAAGAAACCGTGCGTATGCGTGTTGAGGGACGAATCGAGTTGCTTAGCGATTAATTTGCTATACAATTCTGTTTTCTTCTATACAATGGCGACACTTTTTATACAAATAAGGAAACTGCAATGAACGTAGCAAAAAACGTGGTGGTGAGCATTGCTTACCAAGTGCGCACGCAAGACGGCGTGTTAGTGGACGAGGCGCCGGCGAATCAACCGTTGGAATATTTACAAGGCCACAATAATTTAGTCATCGGTCTTGAAAAAGCCCTTGAAGGCAAAGCGGTGGGCGATAAATTCGAAGTGCGTGTGCAACCGGAGGAAGGTTACGGCGAATACAACGAAAGCATGGTGCAACGCGTACCAAAAGAGGTATTCCAAGGCGTAGATGAATTGCAAGTGGGAATGCGTTTCTTGGCAGACACCGACATCGGCCCGGTTCCTGTGGTGATTACCGAAGTGGACGGTGACGAAGTCGTCGTGGACGGTAATCATATGTTAGCCGGTCAAGAATTACACTTTACTGTAGAAGTGGTCGCTACCCGCGAAGCGACTTTGGAAGAAATCGCTCACGGCCACGTGCACGGCGCGCACGATCACCATCATCATGACGATGAAGATGGCCACGGTTGCGGTTGTGGTGGGCACGGCCATCACCATCACCATCACCATCACCATCACCATGCTCACGAACATGAGCACGAACATGAACATGGCGGTTGTTGTGGTGGCGCTCACAAACACGAACATGGCCACGGTCATGGTCATGGCGGCTGTGGATGCGGCGGACATTAATCACAGCATTCCACATAATAAAAAAGGCAACCCTAGGTTGCCTTTTTTGTTTTGGCGCGCGTTCAATGCGGTGCTAATTGGCGATGTCGTGGCAATCGGACTGTCGTTGGTAAGAAAATTACGCGCCTTGTGTACTATCGTGCGGTCTAAACTTTAACTTACACTTTTTCATACCAAATTTGATTTATATACAGCGTTACGCGTCCGGACGGAGTTTCGACCTTAACTTCATCGTCGACTTCCTTGCCGATTAAGGCGCGCGCTACCGGCGAATCGATAGAAATCCAGTTTTTGACGGGATCAAATTCGTCGCTACCAACCAGACGATATTGTTTTATCTCGCCGTTTTCCTCTTCCAGTTCTACCCAAGCGCCAAAGAAGACTTTTTGTTCTTGTTTCGGGTGGTAATCGACGATTTGCAGCACTTCCAAACGTTTAGTTAAAAAACGTACGCGGCGATCGATTTCGCGTAGCCGGCGTTTGCCGTAAATATATTCGGCATTTTCGCTGCGATCGCCCAATGCCGCCGCATCGGACACCGCTTGCGTGACTCTCGGGCGTTCTTCTTTCCACAAAAATTTGAGTTCTTGATCCAAGGCGTTCCAACCTTGGCGTGTGATGTAATTTGATTTTGCCATAATTAATCGAATAAGGTTTCGGTGGAAAAGCGTAACTCGGGAAAGCGCGTCGATGCCGCCATATCGCCTTCGGTAATAACTGCTACATTAAATAATCGGCATAGGTGTAGGATTTATTTAAATCTAGCTGGGACAATTTGGTAATAGTCGTCATAAATCCTCCTTACTAAAAACGATCGAATTATATTTGAGCCATCTTACCAAAACCAGTATGCTATGTCCCATTTTCATTAACCGGACGTATTGATATGTTAAATCAACAAATTAGCCAAATTATTGCAGCAGAACTCAACGTAGCGCCACAGCAAATTCTCGCCGCCATTCAACTGTTGGATGATGGCAACACCATTCCTTTTATCGCCCGTTATCGTAAAGAGGCGACCGGCGGTTTGGACGACACGCAATTGCGTCATTTTGAAACCCGTTTGGGCTATTTGCGCGAGTTAGAAGAGCGTCGTCAAAGCATTTTGAAATCCATTGATGAGCAAGGCAAACTCACCGACGAATTGCGTGCGCAAATCGAAGCGACACAAAGCAAAACCGAGTTGGAAGATCTCTATTTGCCTTTTAAACCGAAACGCCGCACTAAGGGACAAATCGCCATTGAAGCGGGATTGGAACCGCTTGCCGATTTATTGTGGAACGCGCCGGAAAACGAGCCGGAATCTGCCGCACTTTCTTTTATCGATGCGGAAAAAGGCGTGCCGGATGCGAAGACCGCATTGGACGGCGCGCGTTATATTTTGATGGAACGTTTTGCCGAAGATGCTCAATTATTGGCAAAAGTGCGCCAATATTTACAGCAAAATGCGCAAATTGAAGCAAAAGTAATTGAAGGCAAAGAAGCCGAAGGGGCGAAATTCCAAGATTATTTTGAGCATACGGAATTACTCAAAAATGTGCCTTCTCACCGCGCATTGGCGATGTTGCGCGGACGTAACGAAGGCATTTTGCAACTTGGCTTAAATGCCGATCCCGATGCAGAAGAAGACGCGCGCCACAGTTATTGCGAAGAGATTATTCGCGAGCATTTGGGTGTGCATTTGAGCGGACAGCCGGCGGATAAATGGCGCGAACAAGTGATCGCTTGGACGTGGAAAATCAAAGTTTCCCTGCACTTAGAAACCGAATTAATGGGCGCGTTGCGCGAGAAAGCGGAAGAAGAAGCCATTGACGTTTTTGCCCGTAATCTCACCGCACTTTTAATGGCCGCCCCCGCCGGTTCTAAAAATACCATGGGGCTTGACCCGGGTTTACGCACCGGCGTGAAAGTCGCCGTGGTGGATAACACCGGGAAATTATTGGATACCGCCACCGTTTACCCGCATACCGGCCGTGAAACCGAGGCGCAGATGACGCTGTTCGGCTTAATTCGCAAGCATAAAGTGGAACTCATCGCCATCGGTAACGGCACCGCATCGCGCGAAACCGAACGCTTTGCCAAAGAGGTGATTAAAGAAATCAAAGAGAATAAACCGCAAACCGTGGTGGTTTCCGAAGCCGGCGCATCCGTTTATTCGGCTTCAGAATTTGCGGCAAACGAATTCCCGAATTTAGATGTCTCGTTGCGTGGCGCGGTGTCCATTGCACGTCGTTTGCAAGATCCGCTTGCCGAACTGGTGAAAATCGAACCGAAAGCCATTGGCGTAGGGCAATATCAGCACGACGTAAATCAAAGCCAACTTGCGCGTAAACTCAATGCGGTGGTGGAAGACTGCGTCAATGCCGTGGGAGTCGATTTGAACACCGCATCGGCGCCGTTATTGGCGCGCGTGGCGGGAATGACAAAGACGTTGGCGCAAAATATTGTGGCTTATCGTGACGAAAACGGCCGCTTCGACAGCCGCGAACAACTGAAAAAAGTGCCCCGCTTAGGGCCGAAAGCCTTTGAACAATGCGCCGGTTTTATGCGCATCGCCGACGGTAAAAATCCGCTCGATGCTTCCGGCGTTCACCCGGAAGCTTATGCTTTGGTGGAAAAAATTCTGCACGCCACGCAACAATCCGTTCAGGAATTAATGGGCTCCAATGCGGTGCTCAAACTGGATGCGAACCAATTTACCGACGAACGTTTCGGCTTGCCGACGGTGCAAGACATTTTCAAAGAATTGGAAAAACCGGGGCGCGATCCGCGTGGCGAATTTAAAACCGCCACATTTGCCGATGGCGTGGAAGACATCACGGATTTGCAAGCCGGTATGACCCTGGAAGGTACCATTACGAATGTGACCAACTTTGGCGCGTTCGTCGATATCGGCGTACATCAAGACGGATTAGTGCATATTTCGTCACTTAGTGACAAATTCGTCGAAGATCCGCATCAAGTGGTAAAAACCGGCGATATTGTGAAAGTGAAAGTATTGGACGTAGATGTGCCGCGCAAACGCATCGCACTGACGATGCGATTGGATGAAAATACGGTGAAAAATAGTGATAAAGCCGACCGCACTTCATCCGCCAAACCTCGTAGCAATGTGCCTCGCCAAGAGCGCAATGTGCGCGGCAATGTGTACGGCAACGGCGCCATGGGCAATGCCTTTGCCGATGCGTTGAAAAATTGGAAGAAATAACGGTGCATTGACTCCGTTGTTACACAACGCTGACATTTGCCGTTTCGTTTTCGCCGCGTGTTATCAAAATAGCACCGCATTGGAAGCCGCTCCAATGCGGTGCTATTCAATGCGGTGCTATTTGCCTGTTTGATAAGCGGTTCAGCAAATTCGGTCGCGTTTTAGGGCGGCGACGTCGGAAATAAATGCGAAAGAAAAGGCGATGAAATATCGCCTTGTGTTTACCGATTTTGAATCCGTTCCATCGTAAGTCGAATCGCGTCTTCAATTGAAGTGCCGTGATTTTTTCCTTCAATTAATTTAAATTGCGTCTTCACGCCTTGTTCTGTAAGGGCGTTGGCAAAATCTTGCGCGTTCATTGGCGCCATTTTTTGTCGCTGACGAATTTTATCCTGTTGTTCGGGGCGAATGTCGGGATCGCGTTGTGGATATAATTCAAATTCCCCCAGCGTAACTGAAACGAAGTCCGGCTTCGCGGCAAGCCAAGGTTTTTCGCGCGCCAAAAATTCACCGTTTCCCCACCATAATGAAGGGCTGGCGAGGGTGTAATCTTGAAATAAATCCGGTTGATGAAACAACACGTAAATGCCGAATAGGCCACCGAAAGAATGGCCGAAGAAAAATTGGCGCGCTTCATTTGGTGCGTAATGTCGGGCAATATCAGGTTTGAGTTTGGTTTGTAAGAAGCGTAAAAAAACCTGCTGCCTGTCCGCCTTGACGGAACGCTTCGCCTTGTGCCGGGAAGGTGTAATCACGCGTGCGTTCCTCCAAGACGTAAGCTTTATCTGAAACGTAACCGATACCGATAATTAACGGCAACGGCTTGTTCGGATCCGCCGCGTTTACTGCTAAAGGAAACTGTGCGTTGCCGTCCAGCAGGTAAAGCACGCTTGGTTTTTGCGCGGTTTTGGTTTTCGCTTCGGCAATAAACAGCCGATAGATTTTATTTTCAAAAGGCATATCTTGCTGATGAAAAAAATAATGTTGTTGCATGCTCGGTTGAATTTGCGGAATTTGAAAATCGGGTTCGGCTTGCACGATGCGTGTAGCGCTGAACCCGATGAAAACTAGAAAAAATAGTCGCAGCATAATAGAACGGCGGCATTCGGTAAAATGCCGCGATACGTCGTTAGAATGTGATATTTAAATTCGTCCAGAGACGACGACCGTCTTCCACTGTCCAGCTGCCGCCGTTGGTGTTCACGCGTTCGCCGATTTGATTGGTGAGATTCAACAGCGCAACGTTTAAGGATACGTTCGGACTGAATTGGTAAGTACCACCGACATCCAGTGTGACGTAACCGGCGCGAGTGCGATAGCGATTACGGTTGTCACCATTACGCGGATTCGCCCAAATTTGTTTGCCTTTATAAGCTAAGCGGGTATAAGCGCTGAAGTTGTCGTTGGCCATCCAATTCAGTTTAGCGCTGGCGCTATGTTTCGGCGTGTTGTCTAACGGTAAACCGCGCAAGCTGGCGCGAGAAGCCGATAAATCTTCATCAGATTTGCGTTTGGAATGTTGATAAGTATAGGAAAGATCCATATTCCAACGCGGGTTGAACGGAATATGTGCGCTCATTTCCAGTCCTTTAATATTGGCTTTGCCGACGTTGCTATATTCGTATAAACGGGCGCGTGTCGCCGAATCTGTTCGGCCGGTGTCGTGACTGGTAAGTTTGTTTTTAAAATCCGTGTTAAAGACGGTCAGACTGACGTTCAAGTCATCACGGTTGTATATTAAACTCAATTCTTCATTTATGCTGGTTTCCGGTTTTAAATTCGGGTTACCGTAAATCACGCCGGCACCGCGTTCGGTCGAAGTAATGTAGCTTTCGCTTAATTCACGAATACTTGGTGCGCGGAAAGCTTTCGCCACGCCACCTTTTAAGCTGAATTGATCGTTAATGTGGTATACGCCGTAGATACGAGGGTTCCAGTGGGTACCGAATTTTTCATGGTGATCGAAACGGCTACCGAGAGTCAGTAAGAATTTATCGGCAAAATTGATTTCGTCTTCAGCAAAGAACGCATATTGTTTAATTTTATTTGTAGTGTTTTCATAATTCACTCTAATCGGGCGTACTCCGCGGTTAACGCTTAATACCGAATCATCTCGCAGTTTGGCCTGTTGATATTGTCCGCCGAAGACAAAGAAATGATTTGCAGCCGGTAACATTAATTTCCCATCAAAAACATTGTTGGTAATTTCCGGTTTGCGGGAATCTGTTACGCCGTTTGTGCTGACTTCGCGTTTTGCCTTTTCTTGATAAAAACTCAATTCGGAGGCCATAAAATTCCAATCCGCTCGGTGGGTTAGTGACCAGTGATTACGAATTGCCCGTGTGTTGCTTGGGTTATTAGGCGTTGTACTGCTGCCGCGCGTCGTGAAAAGTGCGATAGATTTTCCCGGTGTTTCATCTTTTTCGAGGAAGTGGCGACCTCCTTCTAAAATAAAGGTTTGTTTATCGGTCGGTGTGAAAGTCAATTTCGTATTGAGATTGCGGTTTTTATTTTTATTAGATGCACCGATGATTTCGTCTTCTTGGCGATAATTACCGCCACCATAAATTTGCCAACCGAGTAAATTTTTAATTAGCGGGCCGGAAACAAAAAAGTTACCGTGATAACCGTCACCGAATGCGGTTTTATCGTGCACGGTAAAACCACTTGAAAGTGAGCCGGTCCATTCTTCCGTGGCGTCTTTCGTAATAATGTTCACTACGCCACCCATAGCGTCGGAACCATACAGGGAAGACATTGGGCCACGAACCACTTCAATGCGTTCAATTGCATTCAATGGCGGCATAAACCCGCCTTCAAAACCACCGTTACCGTTCGGACGGGATTCGCGCGTATTCTGACGACGACCGTCCACCATAATTAACGTGTAGTCGGGCGGTAAACCGCGTAAGGAAATATCTGTGCGATTGGCATTACTGCCGCTGACATTTACACCAGGTACGTCTTGTAATGCATTTTCCAGATTATTGACCGGATGTTGTTTTAGCTGTTGCCGATTTATGACGCTAATACTTGCCGGCGCATCTTTAAGAGCTTGCGAAGTGCCTGCGGCAGTTACCACGATTTCATCAAGTTTTTCCGTTTTTTGCTCATTTGCCGTCGCGTTTGCGGCAAAAATGCCGCTTAAGGCTAAGCTGATTGTGGTAAGTTTCATTAGTTTCATAAAGGTTCCTTTAGTTATTAAGAATTATTCCTATTTATCATACAGAAACTTGTTGAAATCTCAAAGGAGCAATTTGGTTAATGTTAAATTTCGATCGTTTCACTCAAAATATCCTCCGCTATCTTTCATTATTTTTGCTTTGATTATTTTTGACTTTCATCACAGATTTCAACTAAAAAAAGCATGAAATGGAGTTGATTTCCCAAAATGAGATCTAGTTAACATTTTTTTTAATGGTCTTTCTTTAGAATAAACCTAGCTAAATTTTAAACTTTGATCTATAGAGGTGACTTATGACAGACGTGAAAAAAGTAGTTAAAGAACTCGAAGCCCTTGGCATTTATGACGTAAAAGAAGTTGTCTACAATCCGAGCTATGAACAATTATTTGAAGAAGAAACTAAACCGGGTTTGGAAGGCTTTGAGAAAGGCACATTAACCACCACCGGTGCGGTGGCCGTGGATACCGGTATTTTTACCGGCCGTTCGCCAAAAGATAAATACATTGTATTAGACGAAAAAACCAAAGATACCGTTTGGTGGACTTCCGATGCAGCGAAAAACGACAATAAACCGATGAATCAATCCACGTGGCAACACTTGAAAGATTTGGTCACCAATCAACTTTCTCGTAAACGTTTGTTTGTCATTGATGGTTTTTGCGGCGCCAGCGAAAAGGACCGCATTGCAGTGCGTATTGTGACCGAAGTGGCGTGGCAAGCGCACTTCGTGAAAAACATGTTTATTCGCCCGACGGAAGAACAACTTAAAAACTTTGAGCCGGATTTTGTAGTAATGAATGGTTCTAAAGTGACTAATCCGAATTGGAAAGAACAAGGCTTAAATTCCGAAAACTTCGTGGCCTTTAACTTAACTGAACGCATTCAATTAATCGGCGGTACTTGGTACGGTGGTGAAATGAAGAAAGGGATGTTCTCCATGATGAACTACTTCTTACCGTTGAAAGGCGTGGGTGCAATGCACTGTTCTGCTAATGTAGGTAAAGACGGTGATGTGGCGGTATTCTTCGGCTTGTCTGGTACCGGTAAAACCACGCTTTCCACTGATCCGAAACGTCAATTAATCGGTGACGATGAACACGGTTGGGACGATGTGGGTATCTTTAACTTTGAGGGTGGTTGCTATGCAAAAACCATCCACCTTTCCGAAGAAAACGAACCGGATATTTATCGCGCAATCCGTCGTGATGCGTTATTAGAAAACGTGGTTGTGCGTGCAGACGGTTCCGTGGATTTCGATGATGGTTCTAAAACAGAAAACACCCGCGTGTCCTATCCGATTTATCACATCGATAACATTGTTAAACCGGTTTCCCGCGCCGGTCATGCCACTAAGGTAATTTTCTTAACGGCAGACGCGTTCGGTGTGTTGCCACCGGTTTCTAAGTTGACACCGGAACAAACCAAATACTATTTCTTATCCGGCTTTACGGCGAAATTAGCGGGTACAGAACGCGGTATCACAGAACCAACACCGACTTTTTCTGCCTGTTTCGGTGCGGCATTCTTAACGCTTCACCCTACCCAATATGCGGAAGTGTTAGTGAAACGCATGCAAGCGGCAGGCGCGGAAGCCTACTTGGTGAATACCGGTTGGAACGGCACGGGTAAACGTATCTCCATTAAAGATACGCGCGGTATCATCGACGCCATCTTAGACGGTTCAATCGAAAAAGCCCAAATGAGCGAATTACCGATCTTCAATTTAGCAATTCCTAAAGCCTTACCGGGGGTTGATTCTGCTATCTTAGATCCGCGCGATACTTACGCTGACAAAGCGCAATGGGAGGCAAAAGCGAAAGATCTTGCCGGTCGTTTCGTGAAGAACTTTGAAAAATACGCGACTAATGCAGAAGGCAAAGCATTGATTTCTGCCGGCCCTAAAGCGTAGTTATAAAATTTGTTAAAAATCCGCCGCACTTTGGTAAATCAAAGTGCGGCATTTTTTTGTCTGATAATTAATATCCGGCAATTGGAGTCGTTATTACGGCATTGGTTATAAATTTAAAAAAACGAGCAAGATGTTCGAGCTTGGTAAAAAACTTGCCGAGTCATTAATCGAGTGCCCAAACAGCACCGCATTGAAGCCGTTCTCAATGCGGTGCTATTTCAATAGTTCGGCAATAATGTTGCAATGACTTACGCTTTGAAAAGGTTTTGAGGCGACTCAATGAGTGTAATTTTGATTTTGCGTAACAGAGCATATTGGGAGATTTTTTAATTGCTCAAATAGCTTGAATTTTTTTAATTCATCGCCATATAGCGAAAAATTTTCTTAAATAAAGGATAAAAAATGACAACAATCGTAAGTGTCCGTCGCAACGGACAAGTCGTCGTCGGCGGCGATGGACAGGTTTCTTTAGGCAATACGGTGATGAAAGGTAACGCACGCAAAGTACGTCGTTTGTATAACGGCAAAGTGTTGGCGGGGTTTGCCGGTGGTACGGCGGATGCTTTCACCTTATTTGAATTGTTTGAACGTAAATTAGAAATGCACCAAGGGCATTTGCTGAAAAGTGCGGTGGAATTGGCGAAAGATTGGCGCACCGACCGCGCGTTGCGTAAATTGGAAGCGATGCTAATCGTGGCGGACGAGAAAGAAAGTTTGATTATCACCGGTATCGGCGATGTAGTACAACCGGAGGAAGATCAGATTCTTGCCATTGGTTCCGGCGGCAACTACGCGTTATCTGCCGCCCGTGCTTTGGTGGAAAATACTGATTTATCGGCGCGTGAAATTGTGGAGAAATCGTTGAAAATCGCTGGTGAGATTTGCGTATTCACCAACACCAATTTCACTATTGAGGAATTACCTTAATGGCTTGGCTTTGCTTGATTTTTGCCGGTTTGCTGGAAATTGGTTGGCCGATTGGGTTGAAAATGGCAGATAACTCGGAGACGCGAATTTCCGGTATTGTGATTGCCGTAATATTTATGTTTGGCAGCGGGGTATTATTGTGGTTAGCGCAACGTACTATCCCGATAGGGTCCGCTTATGGTGTGTGGACAGGAATTGGTGCGGCGGGAGCCTTTATTGTTGGCGTGCTGTTCTATCAAGATCCGTTCACCTTTTGGCGGATCATTGGTGCATTATTAATTGTTAGTGGTGTTGTCGTTTTAAAAATGGCAGCCTAGTTATAGTAAGGAAAAATTATGTCTGAAATGACACCTCGTGAAATAGTTTCTGAATTAGATCAACATATCATCGGCCAAAGCGACGCCAAGCGCGCAGTGGCGATTGCCCTGAGAAACCGTTGGCGCAGAATGCAGTTGCAAGAGCCAATGCGCCATGAAGTGACCCCGAAAAATATTCTTATGATTGGGCCGACCGGCGTGGGGAAAACCGAAATTGCCCGTCGTTTGGCAAAATTAGCCAATGCACCGTTCATTAAAGTGGAAGCCACTAAATTTACCGAAGTAGGGTATGTGGGTAAAGAAGTGGATTCCATTATTCGAGATTTAACCGATGGTGCAATGAAATTGGTTCGCCAACAAGAAATTGCTAAAAATCGCGTTAAAGCGGAAGATGCAGCGGAGGAGCGTATTTTAGATGCGTTGTTGCCGCCAGCGAAAAATCAATGGGGCGAGGTGGAGAACCATGATAGCAACAGTAGTACACGACAAGCTTTCCGCAAAAAATTACGGGAAGGACAGCTAGACGAGAAAGAAATCGAAATTGATGTTGCTGCCGGTGTATCTATGGGGGTGGAAATTATGGCGCCTCCAGGCATGGAAGAAATGACCAGCCAGTTGCAATCCATGTTTCAAAATCTCGGCAGCGAAAAAACTAAAAAACGTAAAATGAAAATTAAGGATGCTCTTAAAACCTTAATTGACGATGAAGCCGCGAAGTTGATTAACCCGGAAGAATTGAAACAAAAAGCCATTGATGCAGTGGAACAAAACGGCATCGTGTTTATCGACGAAATCGACAAAATCTGTAAAAAAGGCGAATACAGCGGTGCGGATGTGTCGCGCGAAGGCGTGCAACGAGACTTGCTGCCGTTAGTAGAGGGTTCTACCGTCAATACCAAGCACGGCATGGTGAAAACCGATCATATTCTGTTTATTGCCTCCGGTGCGTTTCAAGTGGCGCGTCCGTCTGATTTGATTCCGGAATTACAAGGGCGTCTGCCGATTCGAGTGGAGCTTTCTGCACTCACCGCCGAGGACTTTGAGCGCATTCTGACCGAGCCAAATGCCTCTTTGACCGAGCAATACAAAGCCTTAATGGCCACGGAAGGTGTGAATATCGAATTTACTCAAGATGCAATCAAGAAAATCGCCGAGGCGGCATTCCGCGTCAATGAGAAAACCGAAAATATTGGCGCCCGCCGTTTGCATACGGTGATGGAGCGCTTGATGGATAAAATATCTTTCAATGCCAGTGATATGGACGAACAAACCGTCAGCATTGATGCATCATATGTCAGCGAAGCGCTCGGCGATGTGATCGAGAACGAAGACTTAAGTCGCTTTATTCTTTAAAATTCAATTTGTGCTAAACCTTAAGTATTATCTTCAGGTATTTCTGAGGGAATAATCTAATCCGCACTTTTAAGTGCGGATTGTTATTTTGAATTTATGCTTCCATTGACATACAAAGTAACGTCAACGGATGAATACAAGTCACATTCGATGACATATCAATTTGCCATTTACAGGTTTGGCATTCGGAAATGACGTAGTCAAACCCGCCTTCGTTGATGTTATCGAATAAGGTTTTACCGATGGCTTGTGACACATCGTAATTTTCTGCCTTGAAACCGTAAGTTCCGGCAATACCACAGCATTGTGACGGTAGCATCACTAATTCTAACCCTGGTATTTGTTTCAACACTTCCAACGTGTAAGGCGCCCAGCCGGCTTTATCCACGTGACACGCGGTGTGGTATGCCACACGTAACTTAAGTGGTTTGAGCGGTAGGGTTTTGCCTTCTTTGAAAAGTTGGTACAAGAAAGGCGTTACCATATGAATATGCGGGCGCACTTTAGCGTTATCGATACCCAAAACATGATGATATTCATCACGTAAATTGAGTGAACAACTGGAGGCTTCGCTAATCACATCTAAGCCATTTTCATACACCATTTTGCCAATATAATCGGTGTTAAATTGCGCAATGTTGCGTGCGCGTTCAGGGAAGCCGTTCACCATTAACGGCAAGCCACAACATTTTTCTTTTTCAAGCAACATCACGCCGATATTCATGGCGTTGAATACTTTCAAAAATTCTTTGCCAAGCTGCGGATTGTTGTAGTTTACGTAACAGCCGTGATAATACGCCACTTTGCGCTGAAATTTTTGTTGGTCTTTTAAGGCATTTTTCATATACCAGCTGCGGAACGTGCCAAAAGCATATTTTGGCAGCGTACGTTCTTTGCTGATTTTAAGCGTTTTTTCCAACATAAATTTGGTGGCTTTTAAACTCGTAATAGTGTTTACAATTGGTGCTAGTGGCGAGTTGATTTTACCCATTACGTCCGTGTTACTTAAAATTGCATCACGTAATTTATTCATTAATGGTTTCTTCGCTTGTGCCAAGTGATTATTACGGGCGCGAACGATTAAGTCACCGATTTTTACATCAGACGGACAAGCCACTTCACAGCGTTTGCAGTTAGTGCAATATTTAAGGGCGTCATCGTAAAGCTCGGCGGATTTTAAACGTAAACGCTCACCGTCAGGGCCGGATTGTTTCGGGCCAGGATAAAGCGGATTATTGCGCGAAACCGGACAAACGGCGGTACAAGCGGTACATTTGATGCAGCTTTCAAAACTTTCATCAATGTATTTGTGGCTTGCCGGGGAGTTGAGCGAGCGCTTTGCGCTTTCGATTAATCGTTGAATGTTCTTATCCATATCGCCCCCTATTTCGCTAAAATTTCATCAGCCACTGCCAACGCAGTTACTACCGCCACGCCCGAGCCGCAGCCGAGCTCAAGGGCATTAAAACCGCCGATCACATTACCGATAGCATATAAATTCGCTAAAAATTGACCGCACTTTTGCACTTGGCAATGTTCGTTGATTGCCACACCTGCCGATTGATAAGGCTGAGGATTCGCGAATCGGTGATTTGTCCAACTGAAGCGATCTTTGTCGTTGAAGCCTTCCACGCCGATAATGTCGGATTCAAACACCGGTTCATAAATTTTATCAAACTCAGACACCAAGCCTTTACTGAAGAAACTGCCTGCTGCTAAGACGAAATTGTCAGCAATGATTTCTTCATCTTCTAATAAACGGGTTTTGATACAATGCACGCGGTCGCCTTCAAAATGCGCATTAAGTGCACTGTCTCCGTTAATCATTAAACCGCCGAGCGATTCAAATTTGCGGCGTAATTGAATGCGTTGACGCATACCGAGCAAAGACGGCGGCAATGTTGGCAATTCAAATAAGGCGAGTTTTGTCGCGTCGCGCAATGCATTCATAAATTCTTGATTTTCCAAACCGAAGCACGCCGGTAAGAGCACCGCATTGGCGCCTTGTGCCGACTCGATGATTTCGCTGACTAAATCATTAAACGCTAACTTATGTTCTAATAATTGCGCAATATTCACACTGCGGAACTCACGCGCGTTTTGGCGAAGTTCGTCTAATTGCGGAATATTTAAGAATCCGCTCGTCACTTCACAATGAGTGAATTGCGGATTAAGTACTAAATTCGCGGCTAGCAGTTGCGGTTGGAAATCGTGATAACCTTCAATGCCCAGCACTGCAATGCGTTTGTGCGGAAAGGTTTCGTTACCTTGCACGGTCGGTACGCTGTTCGGTGAAAGCCACGCGCCACGTAGACTACCAAGACCGGTCACTCGCCAGTGATTTTTTTCGCTGGAGCCGATTAAATCTAAATTGAGCGCATTGGCTAAGCGTTCAAAATCTTGCGCTTTGGCAATCACTTTTTCCGCACCTAATAAACTATAAGGGTGCGCCGGTAATGCTGTGTGAAGTGCGGTCAAATTTTCGTTGATATTTTCGACCACACTTCCATCCGGCATACGGCTTAACAGATCAAGAGAGCCGGAAGCGAAGTCGATGGCTGCTTGGCCGTTATTAATAATCACGCAACGTTTGCCGCGTTGTTGAAGGGCAATGCCGCAAGTTAAACCGGCAAGACCACTGCCGATAATGGCTACATCAAAATTCATTGCTATCCGTCCCCTGTTGCGCTTGTGTCTCAAGCGGTTTCACATCATTCAAGCCCAATACGCTGCCGTACATCCAAGAAGTAAATTCGGCTTCACGAATGGCTTCGCCCCAAGCAATCGGCTCAATGCCGCGCCAGCGTTCTTCCATAAAGGCGGAAAGTTGGGTGGTGGATTGGCGTGGTGTGGCCACTTCAAAACGGTTCATTAGACCAGCGGCACGGCAAGCACAAAGTTCTGCTTGGCAAGTGCCCATGCCCACGCGGGTGCGGCGGCGTAAATCCACAAGATTGTTGACATCCAATTCGTCCACCGCATAGCGCACTTCACCGGCAGTCACCGCTTCACATTCGCACACCATGGAACGATCCAAGCGTTCTTTATCTAATAAACGAGTGGCGCGTGAACCGTGGCGATACACCGCGGAATAGCGAATGGTGCTAGGGAGGGAAATGACTTTCTGATTGGTTTCTTGACGGCTTTCGGTGGAACCCGGAAGCGGTTGATCCGCCGTCACGCAAGTCGCGGTTTTATTAAGTTTTTTACAAACTAAGTTTGTTGCCCACTCAGCCATTAGGCGGTAAGTCATTAATTTACCACCGGTGATGGTAATGAAACCGTCTAAACCGTCACGTTCTGCGTGGTCAAGCAAGACGATACCGCGGCTCACATTACGGCCGGACGGATCATCATCGCTCGCCACCAACGGACGTACGCCTGCATAAGCACGAAGCACGCGGGTATGGCGTAAACTTGGTGCCAATTTTTCCCCTTCGCGGAACAGAATATCCACTTCTTCCGGTGTCACTTCCATATTGTCAATTTGATCGTAAGGAATGCGACTGGATGTTGTGCCGATAACACAAATAGTATCGCCCGGCACGAGAATATCTGCATCCGCCGGTTTACGACAGCGATTAATAACCAATTTGTTAATGCGGTGCCCCATGACGAGCAGAGCGCCTTTGGCGGGGAACATTTTAATTTTGAGATCGGCGTATTCCGCAATGCCCTGTCCCCAAATACCGCCCGCATTCACGACTAACGGCGCAAAGAATTGGCGTTCGGCTTTGTTTTTGTAATCGTACACGTTCACACCAATGACTTTGCCACCTTCACGAATTAAATTTTTCACTTCGCAATAGGTAAACATTTTCGCGCCATTTTCAACGGCATCCATCATATTGGAAGCCGTTAAACGGAATGGGTCGATAGAGCCGTCCGGCACGACCACCGCACCGACTAAATCCGGATTGACGGAAGGCTCCATAATTTTGGCTAAATCAGGATCAATCGCTTGAGCATCAATACTGGATTTGGCACAGCTCTCAAGGAAGGTTTTTTGATAGTCCAGTGAATCTTCAGGCAACGTAATAAACAAGCCTTCTGTTTCATCCACGCAGTGGCGCGCGATTTTGCGCAAAATGCGGTTTTCTTTAATACATTCTTCCGCGGATTCTTGATCGTTCACTGCATAACGCGCACCGCTATGCAATAAACCGTGGTTACGACCGGTGGCGCCGGTAGCGATGTCGCGACGCTCCAGTAAAATACAATCAATGCCACGAAGCGCACAATCGCGTGCAATTCCCGCACCCGTTGCGCCACCGCCGATGATAATCACATCCGTTGAGAGTGGTGAAAGATCACTCGCATCTCGATATAAATTAGGCGATAATCCCATGTTTACCCCCAAAGCCCACTATATTTAATTTAAAATCTTATAGTTAAAAACTATACCTAAAAATTATGGGCATTTTATTGAAGTCTGTTTAAATTAACAACGTTTTGAGCGAAAAAGAAAATATTTTTGTGATATGCTTCACAAAATATTTTCGCATTCGCTCATTAAGTCGTTTTTTTGTGAATTAAATCACATTTTTTGATAAATCCGCTTTTTTATTTTTAATTTTCTTTTATTATGCACTCCTATTTTTATATTCTTTGAATAACAGCAAAGAACTCACCATAAAAACTAATAAATTGGAGAAAAGTTATGTTTGGACCATTTAAACCCGCCCCGCATATTGCGGAATTACCGGCGGAAAAAATTGATTCCACGTATAAACGCCTACGTTGGCAGGTGTTCGCAGGGATCTTCTTTGGTTATGCCGCTTACTATTTTGTTCGTGCAAACTTTGACTTAGCGCAACCAGGTTTAATTCAAGCCGGCCTTTATACTAAAGCGGAACTTGGTGTCATCGGTTCAGCGGCCGGTCTTGCCTACGGTTTATCAAAATTTGTGATGGCAGGGATGTCAGACCGTTCTAACCCGCGTGTGTTCTTACCATTCGGTTTATTACTTTCCGGTTTATGTATGACCTTGATGGGCTTATTCCCATGGGCGACTTCCGGCATTGCAATTATGTGGGTGATGATCTTCTTAAACGGTTGGTTCCAAGGGATGGGTTGGCCTCCATGTGGCCGTACCATGGTGCACTGGTGGTCTAAATCCGAACGCGGTACTATCGTGTCAATTTGGAATACAGCGCATAATATCGGCGGTATGATGCCGGGTGCGATGGTATTATTGGCAAGTGCAATCTTCTTCAGTACTCACGGTATTGAAGCGCAAGCGAAAGACATCTGGCAACAATCTTTGTACTATCCTGGTATTGCTGCGATGATCTGCGCCATTCCGGTGTACTTCGTTATGCGCGATACTCCGCAATCTTGTGGTTTACCGTCCATCGAAAAATGGCGTAATGACTATCCTGATGACTATAACGAAAAAACTTATGAAAACGACTTAACTGCAAAAGAAATTTTCATTACTTATGTATTAAAAAACAAATTGTTATGGTACATCGCAATTGCTAACGTGTTCGTTTATTTAATCCGCTACGGCGTATTGAAATGGTCTCCGGTTTATTTAAGTGAAGTAAAACACTTCAATATCAAAGGTACCGCATGGGCATACACCATTTATGAATTAGCGGCAGTTCCTGGTACATTACTTTGTGGTTGGGTATCTGACCATTTATTCAAAGGAAAACGTGGTTTAACAGGTTTCATCTTTATGATCTTAACTACTGTAGCAGTGGCAGCATATTGGATGAATCCGGCTACACCTGAAGCTGAGTTAGCAAATTACAGCGCATGGTATGAAAACCCATATCAATTAACCGACTTCGTATTAATGACCCTAATCGGTTTCTTAATTTATGGTCCTGTAATGTTAATTGGTTTACATGCGCTTGAATTAGCACCGAAAAAAGCAGCAGGTACTGCAGCAGGCTTCACCGGTTTATTCGGTTACTTAGGCGGTACCGTATCTGCATCAGCGGTTATCGGTTGGGCTGCACAACACTACGGTTGGGACGGCGGTTTCTACGTCATGATCGGCGGTGGTATTTTAGCTATTATCTTACTCTTCATCGTAATGATTGAAGAAGGTAAACATAAAGCGAAAATTGGCGATACCTACGGTAAATAAGGAATCGGTTTAGTGGCGGCAAGCAAAAGCTTGCCGCTTTTTTTTTGTATCAATGCCTTGTTGCAAAAGTGTGAACTTCGTTTTAAGCACCGCATTGAAAACAACATTTTAAATAATATCTCGCCGGTTTTTCTTATGATGCACGATTAAGGTGATATCGCATCGAACGAAATCATTTTCTGCTCATCAAAAAGTTCATTGAAATTCAGACCAAATACAGCTTCGTATTTTTAGAAAGACTTATGCAAAATCAACCCGCCAACACGCTTTATCATAAAGCCATTATTTTTATGATTTCCGCGTATTTCAGCATTACTCTGATGAACGCGTTCGTCAAAATTGCCTCCTCCACGATGCCGGCTAGCGAAACTTTGTTTTCGCGTTTTTTGCTCGGCTTACTGTTTTTATTGCCATTTATGATTAAAGATCGCGATTTCAAAGTGGAAATCCGCCAATGGAAATTTCTGTTATTGCGCAACTTGGCGGGGGTGGCAAGTATGTTGCTTAACTTTTATATCGTCGCATTCTTACCGCTCTCGATTAGCGTATTGTTAATTAACACTTCAACACTGTTTATCCCGATCTTACTGCTATTCTTTCGCCAAAAAACACCGCTTAATGTGCTAGCTTGCAGCTTAATCGGCTTTTTTGGCGTATCAATGATCTTACTCGCTAATCATAACGGCAGCGTCGAGCCGTTTTACGTGTTTGTCGGCTTAGGCGGTGCGGTGCTCTCAGCAATGGCATTCATCAGCCTACAAGAACTTAATAAGCACAATTCACCGAAAAACATCGTATTTTATTTTCACTTAATCGGTACTTTGCTTTTGCCGATATTTTTCATTTACCAATGGAAAATGCCTGATTTACACGAATTCGCCCTGCTGTTATTAATCGGCGGCTTTGGCTTAATTTTTCAACTGTTATTGACCCGCGCTTTCCGACATGCGCCAGCGAACGTTATCACGCCCTTTGCCTTTACCGGCGTAATTTTCTCAAGTGTGTTTGATTGGTTATTTTGGGATAACGCGCCAACCCTTTCTTTTTGGCTTGGCGCTGTGGTGATTATTGCATCGGTGACGCTACTGGCTCGAATGCGGTCCTCAAAATGAGGTTTAACTGTTCATACGAAGATGGCGATTGGATTTATCCAAAATACCTTTTTTTTTCAATTCTCGGCTAATACGGATTGCGGTTTCCGTTTCACAACCACAGAATTCAGCCACTTCGCGATACGTCCAAGGATAATCGGGATAACTTTCCGTTAGATTAGCGATGGCCTCCGCTACACGATCGTAACTACGTTTATGGGCAGTTTTGGTTAAACGATGCTCGGCATCATATAATTCGCCGGCTAATTGTTTAATCAAATATTGGGAAAATTGAGAATTATCCGCAATAAAACGCGCTTGCGATGTAGGTTGAATACGCGTAACAACCGCCTCTTGCAATACGCGGGCGCTGCAGTGATAGGTTGTATCGCTAAATAATGTACGAAAGCCAAAATATTGCTTGGCGTGGTACAGGCGAATAAGTGTTTCTTTGCCGTTCTCAAGCCCATGATAAAGACCGACTAGGCCGCTTTGAAGAAAATAAAAAACCTGAGTGCGTTCACCTTGAGAATAAATAATACTATTTCGTTCAAGGGTTTTACTTTCCGAAACGAGGCAGTGTGTTAATTGCTGAGGTAAATAAAGCATAATACAATCCTTCTGATGTCATTTGCTTTACTATACAAATTCAATTGGTAATCTGCCACGGGCAAGATGTAAAAGTGTTAACTTCGTAACAAAATAACATTTATTAAATAAATATTGGTTTAATAAAAAATATTTCACTCTAGGTAAAAATAAAATTTACTGATTTAAATTATCCTAAGGCAATATAACGATCGATTGAAATTTTCGCTCACTTGAGATGTTGATGATTCAAAACAGGCTTTATCTATATGAATACGGACGGGAAATTTAGTAATTCTGTCTATCTCAATCGTCGAATAGACTAAAGCGGAGGCACGCCTCATCAGGTTTCAATGCGGTGCTGGTGGCGAAGGTCAATGAAAGGCCAATAAAAAGGCCAAGCTCCGTAGAATAAGGAGCTCGGCCTTTTAATTAAATCCGTCTATCAATTGTTTTTAGTTAAACGAGGCTATTTGCCGTCCCAAGCTTGAATCGCATCCAAACGCGCTTTGATTTTATCTTGCGTATCGCCTTTGAAGTAATCTTTTTTCAAACCGCCTTCCCAGCCGCCATAATTCGCATTAGGTAATACGATATAAGTTTTGCCGAATTTCGCTTGGTTTTTCGCTGCGAAATCACGGCGTTCCGCATTTAATTTGCCATACACAGCATCACCAAAATCATCTAAATTATCGCCCACATAAAGTACGATTTCATAGCCTTGTTTTTCGATCTCGGCAAAACGAGCCGCTTTGGCGGATTTATCTTTTTTCAAGTAAAGTGCCGACTCATCTACACCATTGAAGCCTAAGCGTTTCATATCATCGATGGTACCGGCTTTTTCTGTGCTGTCTTTACGGTTAGTGACGTAGAACATTTTACCTTTGTGGGAATTGACATAATTGTTAAATTCTACTGCACCCGGCACCGCGCGAGACTGACGTGCATCAACCCAACGGGTCCAGTCTTGGCCGTCGAAAGGCTTATTATTTTTAACTTGCCAACCCGCATAAGGGCTGTTGTCTAACATCGTTTCGTCTAAGTCCACAACCACAGCCTTTTTCTTACCTTTTGTTACTTTGGCATGATCAAAGGCCACTTTGGCCGCATTGTAGGCTTGATACGCTAACGCTTGATATTCACCGGAATCTTGCATCCAGTTTAAACCGAGCACGGCTTGGTGTTCTAATTGCATATTGGCATGCTCTTGCGGATCCATTTTGTGTGCGCAACCCGCTAAAATAAAGACAGAAATTGCTGTCAAGGCGGTCAATTTTAACGTTTTTTTCATGGTGTTTTCCTCTATCGAAACAAAATAAAACGCAAAAAGTATAACAAGACATTTTGTCGTTTTTCTAGTTTTTTGCCGAAATTTTTTGGCATTATTCGTTAATTTCACTAGATTTGTGATTAAGATCACAATCAGTCAAATTTGATTAAAAAACTCGTGAAAATCAACCGTACTTTTCCATCGCCTTTCATACCGTTTCAAGCTAAACTATAGACACTTTTAAGTTATATCGAGTAAATTATGCGATTATTTACAGCAATATTAATTGGAATTCTCGCGCTATTTCAATATGATTTTTGGTTCGGCAAAAACGGTTATTTAGATTATAAAGAAGTCGCTGCCAAAATTATCGAAAATAAAACTGAAAATGAAAGACTTATGCAACGAAATCAAATGGTTTCGGCAGAAATTCAAGGGTTGACTAAAGGGTTCGAATCCATCGAAGAGCGCGCCAGAATGCAGCATGACATGGTGAAGGAGCACGAAATTTTCTATCACATTGTAAAAGAGCACAAATAATGTCTCGAAAAATCATTGCTATTATTCCGGCCGCTGGCGTGGGATCTCGTATGCAAGCCGATAAACCTAAGCAATATTTAACGATTCTAGGCAAAACCGTTTTGCAACACACGTTAGAGATTATGCTTTCCCATCCTGCGATTTCTCGTGTGATTGTAGCACTCAGCAAAAACGATCCTTACGCGGCTGAACTTGCTGTACTTTCTCACCCGAAAATTCAACTTGTAGAAGGGGGCGCAACGCGTGCAGAGTCCGTTTTAAGCGCCTTGAATGCGGTGTCGGAAGAGCATGTTTGGGCGCTTGTGCACGATGCGGCAAGACCTTGTTTAACAACACCGGATTTAGATAAGCTGTTGGCAACGACGGATGAAAACGGTGCCATTTTAGCGGTTCCGGTAACAGATACTGTTAAACGTGCAAATATCGCCGGCAATATTATTGCGACGGAAGATCGTTCACAACTTTGGCAAGCGCAAACGCCACAATTTTTTCCGCTGGATTTACTGAAAAAAGCCCTAAATACAGGGATACGGCAAAAACTCACCATTACTGACGAAGCATCAGCCATGGAATTTGCCGGATTTCAACCGCATTTAGTGATGGGACGACGCGATAATATCAAGATCACAAGACCGGAAGATTTGGCTTTAGCGGAGTTTTACTTAACAAGGAAAATATTATGATAAGAATCGGACACGGCTTTGATGTTCACGCATTTGGTGAAGATCGTCCGCTCATCATCGGTGGCGTAGAAGTGCCTTACCATACCGGGTTTATTGCCCACTCCGATGGTGATGTCGCATTGCATGCCTTAACGGATGCATTGTTGGGCGCGGTGGCATTGGGAGATATCGGTAAACTGTTTCCGGATACGGATATGCGATACAAAAACGTGGATAGCCGAGAGCTACTTCGTGAAGCATTTCGTCAAGTGCGGGCCAAAGGTTATAAAGTGGGTAATATAGATGTAACGATTATTGCACAAGCGCCGAAAATGCGTTCGCACATTGATGATATGCGTGGCGTCATTGCAACGGATTTACAATGCGATATTGAATCGGTAAATATAAAAGCAACAACAACAGAAAAGTTAGGTTTTACCGGAAGAAGTGAGGGGATTGCCTGTGAAGCTGTTGCACTTCTTATAAAACAATGAAAACGAGAAATTATGAGTTGTTGCACAAGGCCTAAATGACCTTACAAAACAGCACCGCATTGAAACGACTTTCAATGCGGTGCTATTTTTGTAATGCAAATTCATATTTCGTTCGAATGGTTTTGTATTTGCTACATAATGCCATAAAAACGATTTCTGCATGAATAAATTGAACTATTATTCTGTAATTATTCCTGTTTTGGCTACTATATTGATTTATTTTAGGTAAACAAAAAGGCGACTCTTTCAAGTCGCCTTTTTAGTTAATTTATCAAATAATTATTTGATGATTTTCGCAACAACGCCGGCGCCTACTGTACGGCCACCTTCACGGATAGCGAAACGTAAACCTTGGTCCATCGCGATTGGGTGGATTAGGGATACGGTCATTTTGATGTTATCGCCAGGCATAACCATTTCCACACCTTCAGGTAACTCGATAGTACCGGTTACGTCAGTGGTACGGAAATAGAATTGTGGACGGTAACCTTTGAAGAATGGAGTATGACGACCACCTTCTTCTTTAGATAATACGTACACTTCAGATTCGAAATCAGTGTGCGGAGTGATTGAACCCGGTTTCGCCAATACTTGACCACGTTCGATTTCTTCACGTTTTGTACCACGTAATAATGCACCGATGTTTTCACCTGCACGACCTTCGTCAAGTAATTTACGGAACATTTCAACACCGGTTACGGTTGTTTTCGCAGTTGGTTTGATACCCACGATTTCAACTTCATCACCAGTACGAATAATACCGCGCTCTACACGACCTGTTACTACAGTACCACGACCGGAGATAGAGAACACGTCTTCAATTGGAAGAAGGAACGGTTGGTCGATAGCACGTTCAGGTTCTGGGATATAAGTATCTAAGTGGCTTGCTAATTCAAGGATTTTTTCTTCCCATTCAGCAACACCGTTTAATGCTTGTAGTGCAGAACCACGTACGATTGGTGTATCGTCACCCGGGAAGTCATATTGAGAAAGAAGTTCACGAACTTCCATTTCAACTAATTCTAATAACTCTTCATCATCTACCATGTCGCATTTGTTTAAGAATACGATGATGTACGGAACACCTACTTGGCGACCTAATAAGATGTGTTCACGAGTTTGTGGCATAGGACCATCAGTTGCTGCTACTACAAGAATAGCACCATCCATTTGTGCCGCACCGGTAATCATGTTTTTAACATAGTCGGCGTGTCCCGGACAGTCTACGTGTGCGTAGTGACGAGTTGGGGTGTCATATTCTACGTGGGATGTGTTAATGGTGATACCACGCGCTTTTTCTTCAGGCGCGTTATCAATTTGGTCGAATGCGCGAGCTGCACCACCATAGTGTTTTGCCAATACAGTAGTGATTGCTGCTGTTAAAGTTGTTTTACCGTGGTCAACGTGGCCGATTGTACCCACGTTAACGTGCGGTTTTGTACGTTCAAATTTTTCTTTAGACATTTAAAGAGATCCTCTAAATAGACACGGTTATCGATGGGTAAATTAAACCACATTAACCAATAAAATTTTTTGATTTTAATATAAAAGGAAGAGAATTTTTGAGGCTGGTGCTGATAGGCGGATTTGAACCGCCGACCTCACCCTTACCAAGGGTGCGCTCTACCAACTGAGCTATATCAGCGTTTGTGGAGCGGGCAGCGGGAATCGAACCCGCATCATTAGCTTGGAAGGCTAAGGTAATAGCCATTATACGATGCCCGCAAGTCCTAAATTCGTCTGTCCCATCAGATTCATCTAAAAGATGGTGGAGGGAGAAGGATTCGAACCTTCGAAGGCTGAGCCAACAGATTTACAGTCTGCCCCCTTTGGCCGCTCGGGAACCCCTCCACACTAAATGAATACTTAATTTACGTAAGAATGGTGCCGACTATCGGAATCGAACTGATGACCTACTGATTACAAGTCAGTTGCTCTACCTACTGAGCTAAGTCGGCGTCGTAAATAAGTGAGGCGTATTATATGTAAAAAAGTTTAGCTGACAAGTCTTTTTTCTAAAAAAAACTGTTTTTTTCGTTATTCGCCTAATTTACAAGCAAAATCATTATTTTTGAGTTGTTATTTTCGACAAATATTAAGAAAAACAATGCACGGCTGCCCTTTATAAGGTATATTTTTCCCCCAACGATTTTCAGTAATTCACCTAATCAAACGTGGTATTCTCAAACCAACTCACTCCATTTTTAAGCTTTAGCCGTGAACAATGGGCGGACTTAAGAAAATCGGTGCCGTTAAAACTCACCGAACAAGATCTCAAGCCTTTATTAGGCTTTAACGAAGCGCTCTCGCTAAATGAAGTGAGCACAATCTATTTACCTCTCACTCGTTTGATTAATTATTACATTGAAGAAAACCTCCGCCGTCAAACGGTACTCAATCGTTTTCTTGGCGTACAAAATCCGAAAGTCCCTTATATTATTGGCATCGCCGGCAGTGTTGCGGTAGGTAAAAGCACTTCGGCGAGGATTTTGCAATCGTTGCTCTCGCATTGGCCGAATGAACGAAAAGTCGATCTTATTACCACCGACGGCTTCCTCCATTCGTTGCAAAAACTTAAGCAAGATAATTTACTGCACAAGAAAGGTTTTCCTGTTTCTTATGACACGGCAAAATTAATTCGCTTTTTGGCTGAAATCAAATCCGGCAAAGAAAAAGTGCAAGCGCCGATTTATTCCCATTTAACCTACGATATCGTTCCGCACGAATTTACCGAGATCAAGCAGCCCGATATTCTGATTCTAGAGGGGCTGAATGTGTTACAAACCGCGGGTAATAACAGCAATCAAACCTTTGTTTCCGATTTTGTGGATTTTTCCATTTATGTGGATGCGCAAGAGGTGTTGTTAAAAGAATGGTATATCAAACGTTTCTTGAAATTTCGCCAAAGCGCCTTTAGCGATCCAAATTCCTACTTCAAACATTACGCCAAACTGTCTGAACAAGAAGCGATTGCCACAGCCGCTAGTATTTGGGAAAACATTAACGGCCTGAATTTGCGCGAAAATATCTTGCCGACGCGCGAACGTGCCGATTTGATTTTAACCAAAGGCGCTGATCACGCCGTTGAATTGATTAAATTGCGCAAGTAAAGCGGCCGTTTTCGTTGTTTCTTTATCACAGATTTCATTCTGGTCGTTTACGGTCTGACCGTACGGCACCGCATTCGATTGTTTGAGATGAAAATGCATTTCTCGTCGCCGAATGCCTTTCGGTGCGCTTCCAATGCGGTGCTGAAAAGCGACTTGAACGATAGCGCCGTTATATCGTTACGACGTTAACCAGAATGTCACCGGGCCGTCGTTGGTCAGACTGACTTGCATATCAGCGGCGAAACGGCCGTTCGCCACGCGAATTTTTTTTGCGCATCGTTGCAAAAAGTAGTCGTATAATTCGTTGGCAAGAGCCGGTGTAGCGCCTTTTGAAAAGCTCGGGCGCAAGCCTTTTTGCGTATCGGCGGCCAGCGTAAATTGCGATACGACCAGTAATTCACCGCCCGCTTGTTGTACATTAAGATTCATCTTATTGTGTTCATCGCCGAAAATACGGTAATTCAACACTTTTTCCGCTAATTTATCCGCTTTTGTATAATCATCTTCTTTTTCTACACCGAGTAATACCAACAAGCCTTTGCCGATTTGTCCCACGATTTCACCGTCAATTTCCACTTTAGCTTGGGTTACGCGCTGAATTAATGCAATCATATTGTTTCTCTATTCGTTTGATTTTCCAAGTGTATTTTTCCTGGTTTCGTTTCCGCCAGTACAGCCGCCAGTTGTGCGCCGAGCAACACGAACATCCAGCTTAGTTGAATCCATAACAACATAATTGGTAAGGTCGCCATGGCGCCGTAAATCAATTGATAGGATGGAAACGTCGCGATATACCAAGCAAACGCCTGTTTGCCTAAAGTGAAAAACAGCGCTGCAATCAAGGCGCCGGCAGCAGAGTGTTTGATGCTGACTTTTTTATTCGGCACCACCATATAAATCACGGTGAAAATAAACCAAGTAGACAAAAACGGCACCAAACCAAGCAACTTCAGGCCGAAGGATAAGTGTTCGGCGCTTGTAAGCATCGCCTTCACATACGCGCTCGCCGCAATGCTGGCACCGATAAGCAAAGGGCCAAGGGTTAAAATCAGCCAGTAAATGGCGAATGAGGTAAAAATCGGGCGGCTGTCGGTGCCTTGCCAAATGCCATTGAGCGTACGATCGATAGAATTCATCAACATTAATGCCACAGCGATGAGACTCACGATACCCACCGCACTCATTTTTTTAGAATTGTTCACAAATTCATCGATATATCGCCCGACCACATCGCCGGCGGAAGGTGCAAAATTGGCGAAAATAAATTCTTTCAGTGCATCGGTCACTTCGTTAAACATCGGAAAGGCAGAAAAAATGGAAAATACCACCATAATCAATGGCACAATGGCCAACATGGTGCTGTAAGTAAGCGCACCGGCGGCTTGCGAGAGTTTGTTTTGTTTGAAGCGCAAGTAAAAACGTTGTAAAAACGAACTTAATTTCATAACCATGCCCCGCAACAATGTTTGAATTTTTTGCGAGAACCGCAAATGCAAGGTTGTTTCATCGTCGGCAGCGTTACGGTGGGATCCACAAAGTACCAACGTTCATTCATTTTCACAAAAATCGAACGTTCATGATGCGATTGTTCGCCCTCTTTTCCTCCTTTAACTTCTTTAAAAAGAGCGTTAAATTCCACTGCGCAATGATTTTTTGTTAAGGCTTCCGTGCGCAAAATCTGTAGACCGCGCCATTGTGTCGTCTCCGCCCAATTTTGCAACGCCGCAATGTCGAGCAAAGTTTGTTGGGCGGGCACGGTAGTTTCTACAATATAAGAAATATTTTTCAGCGCGTAGGCGCAATAACGGGAGCGCATCAGTTGCTCGCCGGTTGTAGGTTGTGCTTGATGCGTATGAAATAAGCCACAACAAGTGCGGTAATCCTTGCCTGATTGACAAGGGCAAAGGAAGTTAAAAAATTCGCTCGAATTAGGCCGCATTTTTAATTTCCTGAATTTTGCTTAATTGTGAATTTAACGAACGTTTAAATGCCGGCGCCAATTCCTCGACGGCAAGGGCTTGTTCCAATTCTTCCGTGGTCGGTTTGCCCGACAACAAGCGATTCAAATGACGAATGGTCAATTGCGGATAAGGACGACATTGCAAAATCATTTCGTCGCCTTTCGTGATTTCGCCCGTTTCAATTACACGCACATACCAACCCGTCCAACCGGACTGATGCACGATTTTTTGAGTGTTTTCATTTTCGGTATTTTTCGATAAGCGCTCACAAGGCTTACGCGGTTGCGACACTTCCAATACGGCCGAGCCGATTTTAAAGCGATCGCCCACGCACACGGAATCCTCGTCAAAGCCTGACACCACAAAATTTTCTCCGTAAATTGCCGTGCCGTGGTAAGTAAAATTTTCGCCAAGCAATTCGTTTAATGCGGGAAAAGATACATCAGACATAAAAAATAGCGCTTTGTCCGGTCCGCCGTGGTGCTTTTTTAAGCCCACATCATTGCCGACCACGCCACACTCATGGATCAGCACCGCATTGACCGGCCGTTTGCGAATCGCACTTTCATACATTGAACCATCCGCAAAAGTGAGTTGCTCGACTTCCCCAATTTTTATCATCAAAATTTTTGCTTTCGACATTTCAAACTCCTAATAAAACGCACGGAATTATACCCGAAAACCTCTTATTTTTGACCGTAATTGGTTTTTTCCTTATTATTCCTTACGCCAAAAAACACAAATAGCAAGGAACATTTATGCAATACGATCTTGCCCGTAACGAACTGGGGCACACGCTCGGCATTACCGCCAAAATGGCTAACCGTCACGGCTTAATCGCCGGTGCCACCGGCACCGGTAAAACCGTCACCTTACGTAAAATGGCGGAAGCTTTCAGTGATGACGGCGTACCGGTATTTTTAGTGGATGTGAAAGGCGACCTTTCCGGCTTGGTACGACCGGGTACCATGCAAGGTAAAATCGCCGAACGCATCGAACAATTCAATTTAGGTGGCGAAAGCTATTTAAGCGGTTATCCCGTATCGTTCTGGGATGTATTCGGCGAAAGTGGCATTCCGCTACGCACCACCATTTCCGAAATGGGGCCGTTGTTACTTTCCCGTTTATTAAATTTAAACGCCACTCAAGAAGGCTTGCTCAACCTTGTATTCCGCGTTGCCGATGACAAAGGTTTATTGCTTATTGACTTAAAAGATTTGCGCGCCATGTTGAAGTATGTGGCGGAAAATGCCAAAGCTTTCCAAGTGGAATACGGCAATGTGTCCGCCGCCAGCGTGGGTGCCATTCAACGCGCTTTATTAACGCTGGAAAATGAAGGTGCGACAAATTTATTCGGTGAACCGGCACTGAATCTGGAAGATTGGTTACAAACTCGTGACGGCCGCGGCATCATTAATGTGCTTAATTCGGAAAAATTAATTAACTCTCCGCGCATGTACAGCGCCTTCTTGCTTTGGTTAATGGCGGAATTATTTGAACAACTACCGGAAGTAGGCGATCCCGACAAACCGAAATTCGTGATGTTCTTCGATGAAGCCCATTTGCTGTTTGACGGTGCGCCAAGCGTATTGGTAGATAAAGTGGAACAGGTTGTGCGCTTAATTCGTTCCAAAGGCGTGGGCATTTATTTCGTCACGCAAAATCCGCTGGATTTGCCGGATACCGTGCTCGGTCAGCTTGGCAACCGTGTGCAGCACGCTTTACGTGCTTTTACGCCGCGCGATCAAAAAGCGGTGAAATCCGCGGCGGATACGTTCCGTTCCAATCCTAAAGTAAATGTGGTGGAAGCCATTTCCACCCTTGGTGTGGGGCAGGCGCTGGTTTCTTTCTTAGATGAAAAAGGCATGCCGACACCGGTAGAAATTGCCTCTATTTTTCCGCCAAAAAGCCAATTGGCGCCGATTAGCATCGAACAGCGCGCCGCTTGGGTGAAAGACGACGAGTTGTACGCGTTCTATAAAGATTATGTGGATAACGAATCGGCATTTGAAGTGTTAAACACTCAGGCGGATTTAACTGCCGAGCAACAAAAACAGGCGCAAGAAGACAACGGTCTTTTCGGCAGCCTCAGCCGTATACTTTTCGGCCCGCAAAAACGCGGCGAAAAACTTAGCCCTACGGAACAAATAGTGAACAGCGTGGCAAAATCGGTAGGGCGCAACATTCGTAATGAGGTAACAAAGCAGATTATGCGGGGAATTTTAGGCGCCCTGAAGAAGTAGGCATCGCTTCATTGGGTTTCGTCCGACGGCATTGTTGTTCTAAAAATTTCATTCTCGTTCGGGCAATTTACACAGTAGATTTACCAGCGCGTGATTTAAGTGTGCCTTCCGGCACCGCATTGAACCCTTGTCAGATAAGGCTCCAATGCGGTGCTAAATAAGAGGTTCACCCAAACGCAAAAAAGGAGCGGCGGTTTAGTCGGAGTCGCTTTCCTTTGCTACTTTCTTTTGTGTGAGCAAAAGAAAAGGCTACAATCTCAAACAAAACGACAATAGGGAGACGACTATGTCAGATGTATTCCACCTTAATCTCACCAAATCTCAACTCAAAGGTGCCACACTCGCTATTGTGCCGGGCGATCCGGCGCGTAGCGAACGCATCGCGAAACGACTTGATAATCCCGAATTTCTTGCCAGCACGCGTGAATTTACCTCTTGGCTGGGGTATTTGAACGGACAGGCGGTCGTCGTGTGTTCCACCGGTATCGGCGGGCCGTCCACTTCTATTTGCGTGGAAGAGTTGGCGCAACTTGGCGTGCGTACGTTCTTGCGTATTGGTACCACCGGTGCGATTCAGCCGCATATTAATGTGGGCGATATTTTGATTACCACCGGGGCGGTACGTTTAGATGGCGCGAGTCGCCATTTTGCGCCGATCGAATATCCGGCGGTGGCGAATTTTGAATGCACTACGGCGCTGTTCAATGCGGTGCTGGAAAAGGGGCTCAAGCCTTTTATCGGTATTACGGCATCTTCCGATACTTTCTATCCGGGCCAAGAACGTTACGATACTTATAGCGGCAAAGTTTATCGCGATTACCAAGGCCTACTTAAACAATGGCAAGAACTGAATGTGATGAACTATGAAATGGAATCGGCGACGTTGTTCACAATGTGTAATGCGCTCGGTTTGCGCGCGGGCATGGTGGCGGGCGTGATTGTCAATCGCACTCAACAAGAAATACCGAATGAATCGACGATGAAAGAGACGGAAGAAAAAGTGGTTTCCGTAGTGGTCGAGGCGGCGAGAAAATTGCTCTCATAATTGAAAAGACGAAATTATGTAGCAAATGCACAAACCGTTTAAATTAAGCATAAACGATAGCACCGCATTGAAAGCGGCTCCAATGCGGTGCTATTTTGCAGAGGTAATTTCAACATTTGTAACTGCGATATAATTTTGGGGAAAGGCGTTCTTAACCGTTTAAAAACGCTTAATATTTGGCTTTATCGAAAAATTTAATAGCTTATGAAAACTGTAAAAATACTCCTATCTTGCTTTTGTTGCATTCTGGCAACCGCCTGTGAAAGTCCGCGCCATCCGCTTCCCGAACCTTATGTGGCTGTTAAGGGGCAACCTTATTATTGGGAAATTGATAGAGATCATGTCTTTAATTGCTTCATCCTTAGCTCAACAAAGGGGCATGGATACCAAACCAGAAATGACCCGTGCCGATTTACGCACGACGGTAATTTCAACGCAACTGATTTGAAAGGCGTCGGCTTTTTATTAGACGGCGCGGTTATCGTGGAATCCTCTGTGCCGTTGTGGGGACCTTTCGGCCCGATGTCTTCATACGATAAAAGAATCGACTTTCCCGTCGTTATTCAAGTAGTCGAACAAGATGATCCTATATTGAAGAAATGTAGCCGAGTGGATTACCGACAAGTGAAAACAGGCTACGATTATCCGAAAAACGCTGTGGCTTACGATTGCAGTAAAAATCGTCGCTAATTTTCACCCGCGCTATCGTAAGCTCAAAGCAGGCTCAAAATTCACCGCACGTTATGCATTGTTTCTCGCATATTCCGCGGCTTCAGCAATGAGTTCTTCAGTTGGTCTTTTGCCGGTGTAAAGTTCAAATTGTTCGACCGCTTGTAAGACGATAACTTCCGCACCGGAGATCGTTTGTTTTCCTAGGGCTCGGGCGGTTTTAATCAGTGGGGTGTCAGCGGGCAGGGCAACCACGTCGAAAGCGGTTTTCGCTTGGCGGATCATGGCTTCGGGGAAAGCAAGTTCAAATTCATCTTTGCCACCCTGCATACCGATTGGTGTAACGTTAATGAGAATATCGGCGGTTTGATTGACGAGGGTGTTGATGTAATCGTAGCTGTAAAGCGCGCCCAAGTGTTTGCCGGTTTTTTCATTGCGGGCGAAGATTTTGACGTTCTCGAAACCGGAATTTTTAAATGCCGCCGCTACCGCCTTTGCCATGCCGCCGCTGCCTTGTATGATTACAGAAGCGTTTTGATCGAGTTGATATTTTTCAATAAGTTTAACGATGGCGATGTAATCAGTATTATAGGCGCGTAAAAATCCGTTGTCGTTGACGATGGTGTTGACGGATTCGATAGCTTGGGCGGAGGCGGAGATTTCGTCTAAAAACGGCATGCAACTTTCTTTGAACGGCATGGACACGGCACAACCACGAATCCCTAACGCCCGCACGCCTTTCACTGCATGTTCGATATCGTCGGTAGTGAAAGCTTTATAAATGAAATTTAAGCCGAGTTTTTGGTAAAGATAGTTATGAAATCGCGTGCCGAAATTACCGGGACGACCGGACAGAGAGATACAGAGTCGGGTGTCTTTGTTGAGCATTTTATTTCCTTAGATATTTAAATTTATTCCATCATCAATAAAATATTGATTCATATCGAATGCCGGTTTGGCGCCTTTGTCTTGTCCTACAACACGGGCGGGGACACCGGCAGCGGTGGCGTGTTCGAGAACCGATTGGAGTACTACGGAATTGGCGCCAATTTTGGCGTATTTGCCCACTTCGATATTGCCAAGAATTTTAGCACCGGCGCCAATCATCACGCCTTCACGTACTTTTGGATGACGATCGCCGGATTCTTTGCCGGTACCGCCCAAGGTGACACCTTGTAAAATTGATACATCATTTTCAATTACCGAGGTTTCGCCTACCACGATACCGGTGGCGTGATCGAACATAATGCCGTGGCCGATTTTAGCGGCGGGATGAATGTCCACATCAAAAGCAACAGAAATTTGATTTTGCAAATAAAGGGCAAGGGCTTTTCGATTTTGTTGCCATAAATAATGGGTGATGCGATAGCTTTGAATCGCATGAAAACCTTTTAAATACAATAACGGTGTTGACCACAATTCCACCGCCGGGTCGCGCTGGCGCACCGCGCGAATATCATAGGCGGCGCAATCGATAATTTTCGGATCAGCGCTATAGGCTTCCTCGATAATCTCACGCAAAGAAATCGCCGGCATAATCGGATTGGCAAGTTTGTTGGCGAGCAAATAACTTAAAGCGCTACCAAGATTTTGATGTTTTAAAATAGTCGAGTGAAAAAAGCTGGCGAGCATCGGCTCACACTCCGCTAATGCTTTTGCTTCTTGACGAATATGTCGCCATACTTCTAACGTCATTTTTTCTCCTTATTCGCCTTTACGTTCGCGTCCGAGCAAACTTAATGCGACCTCTTGTGCGTTTTTGCCACAAAAGAGCATTTGATAAATTTGCTCCGTAATCGGCATTTCGACACCTTGCCGTTGTGCCAGTAAATAGGCTTCTTTGGTATTGTAAAAGCCCTCGACAACTTGCCCGATGTTTGACATCGCTGTTTGCGTATCCAATCCTTCGCCCAACATTAAGCCGAAACGACGATTACGCGATTGGTTGTCGGTGCAAGTCAATACCAAATCGCCCAAGCCGGACATTCCCATAAAGGTATTCGGATTCGCGCCGAGCGACACGCCCAAGCGAGTGATTTCTGCGATGCCGCGCGTAATCAATGCGGTGCGCGCATTGGCACCAAAGCCTATGCCATCGGAAATACCGGCGCCGATCGCAATTACGTTTTTAATAGCGCCGCCGAGTTGCACGCCGATCATATCTTGGTTCACATACACGCGGAAATGCTTACTGCAGTGAATGCGTGCTTGAAATTCCAGCGCAAACGACGCATTGTTAGATGCTAAAGTAATCGCAGTTGGCAAACCCTGTGCCAGTTCTTTGGCAAAAGTCGGGCCGGAAAGCACGGCTAGCGGATATTGCGTACCGAGCTGTTCTTCCGCCACAGTTTGCAGTAATCGTCCGCTGTTACGCTCTAAGCCTTTGGTTGCCCAAATTAAACGATGATGCGGCTGTAGATGTGGTCTAATTTTCTCAAGAATTTCATTAAACGCGTGGCTTGGTACGACGATTAAAATATCTTGGGAACGGTTTAGCGCTTGCGCCAGATCGCTTTCAAGGTGTAATTCGTCGGGAAACGGAATATCCGGTAGAAAGCGGCGATTTTGTTTTTCCGCTCGCATTTGTTCGATGTGTGCTGGATTATGTCCCCATAGATAAGCGGGCGAACCGTTACGTGAAAAAGATATCGCCAATGCGGTGCCGTAGGAGCCCGCGCCAAGGATGGTGACGGGAGATTGAATTAGCATGATTTTTCCTCAAAAATAAAGGGCAGATCAAAGATCTGCCCAGTTTGTCGAGAATTAATGTTGCATTTCTTTCGTTTCTTCGGCAGGCGCGTTTTCAGCTTCTTGCTGGCGAGTCATATACTCAATGAATAGCGCATCAAAGTTTACCGGGGAAAGATTTAATGCCGGGAAGGTTCCGCGATTTACCAAACTCGACACTAATTCGCGTGCGTAAGGGAACAGTATGTTTGGACACTGCGAGGTTAGGCAATGCGCCATTTGTACATCTTCCAAGCCGCTGATGGTAAACACGCCCGCTTGTTTGATTTCACAAATGAAAGCGAGATCACCGGATTCTTCCATGGTGGTTTCCACGGTGACGTGTAAGGTGACTTCATATAAATCATCGCCTAATTGTACGGTTTCGGTGTTTAAATCAAAGCCCAATTTAGGTTTCCATTCTTGGTGGAAAATATGCGGAAGATTCGGCGCTTCGAAAGACACATCTTTCACGTAAATACGTTGAATTTGAAATACCGCTTGGGATTCTTCGGCGGCGACTTCAGGTTGTGGGTTTTGTTGTGACATAGTGTTAATCCTTATTTATGTTTTTTAACGATCGGTAAATTTGCGCCTGTCCAAGCCGAGATACCTTCTTTTAATACGTAAACTTTGTTAAATCCTTGTTTACTTAATAATGTGGCGGACGTCGATGCGTTCACGCCGTTCGCATCCACTAAAATTAATGCTTTTTCTTTGTGTTGCTCGATTTTTCCGAGGTTGGTGTTTTTGATGTCGCTCGGAAGTAGGTTGACGCTATTAATAATATGACCGCGTTGGAATTCGTCCAATGTACGCAAATCCACCACCAAGGCGTCTTCGTTATTAATTAAGCGAATTGCTTCGGAATATTGAACGGTTTTGAATTTTTCGGTGGCGGATTTGAAATAGGCGTAAATTACCATGGCGAAAATCGCAACCCAAGAAACAGTCAGTAGAGTGTGTTTATGTGCAAATTCGATTGCGTCTGGCAGAAATTCTTGCATTGTCGTCTCAATAATTTAAGTTGATTAATGTTCGGCTGAAAGAAGGCTTAAGTATAACCGTACTTGAGCTATCTTTCAAAAAAATTCTTATGGGTGATGAGGTGAATAAAGAAGAAAACGACTTTTCCTCCAACGCCTCGACGAGATCCTCTGTGAGCACCGCATTGGAGCCTTGAAAACCGTTATAGAATCTTGTGGGAAGCGCATTTTATCCCGTAAGTGCAATCAATCATAATTTTAACGATAACACAGATTATTTCGCAGATATTTATTGATCTAGGTTATAGATTTGCAAATTTTTTATTGCTAGTATGGCCACGATTTAACATTTGATAATAACTGGAGAAAATTATGATTTGGGTTCAACTTTTAGTCGTCCTGCTTTTTATTTACCTTGGCGCCAGATTAGGCGGTATCGGTATCGGTTTTATGGGCGGTATGGGCGTTGTGGCGCTTTCCCTCCTCGGTTTAAAACCGGGGGCGATTCCGTTTGACGTGATTTCCGTGATTATGTCCGTAATCATGGCGATTGCCGCGATGCAAGTGGCGGGCGGTATGGATTTCTTAGTAAAATTAGCCGAGAAAATTTTACGTAAAAATCCAAAATACATTACGTTCCTCGCACCAACTGTGACTTATTTTATGACGGTATTGGCCGGTACCGGTCACACTGCATTTTCAACTTTACCAGTGATTGCGGAAGTGGCGAAAGAACAAGGTATTCGTCCTTCCCGTCCGCTTTCCATTGCTGTCATCGCTTCACAAATTGCGATTACCGCATCACCGATTTCCGCGGCGGTAGTTTTCCTTTCGGCGGAACTTGAGAAAAACTTCGGGTTAAGCTACCTACAACTGTTAGGCATTTGGATCCCGACCACTTATGCGGCTTGTATGGTTACTGCAGTGATTTGTAACTTCTTAGGCAAAGACTTAAAAGTTGACGAAGTTTACCAAGATCGTTTAGCCAAAGGCTTAATCACTATGCGCGGCGAAATGCAAATCGACATTAAACCTTACGCGAAGCGCTCGGTAATGATTTTCGTATTCGCGATTTTAGTGGTGATGCTTTATGCGACGGCAATTAGTAAAACTGTGGGTTTAATCGAAAATCCGATTCTTTCTCGCGATAATGCCATCATCTCTTTCATGTTAGCCACCGCGGCAATCATCACAATGGCATGTAAAGTAGATACTGCTAACATTACCAATGCGGCCACCTTTAAATCCGGGATGTCTGCGGTTATTTGCGTATTGGGCGTAGCATGGTTAGGTAATACTTTTGTGGAAGGCCACATTGATCAAATCAAAGCGGTATCTGCTGAATTCTTACAACAATATCCTTGGAGCTTAGCGGTTATCTTGTTCTTCGCAAGTACCTTACTTTACTCTCAAGCGGCAACCGCCAAAGCGTTATATCCGACCGCATTGTTATTAGGCGTTTCTCCTGAGGCCGCGATTGCAGCCTTTGCGGCGGTTTCTGCATTGTTCATTTTACCGACTTATCCGACTTTAATTGCTGCGGTAGAAATGGATGACACCGGTTCCACCCGTATCGGAAAATACGTATTTAACCATCCGTTCTTGGTTCCGGGGGTGATTGCCATCGCTTTATCCGTGTTCTTTGGTTTCTTAATGGCCGGTGCGGTTTTGTAATACCTCATTAAACGAATAGAAAAAACCATCTTGTTCGCCGACAAGATGGTTTTTTCATGGGAAACTTTTGACTTGAACGTCGCTCTAAAAGGCGACTTTTAATTTAAGGATAATCAATGAAATTTATCAAACTCCTTTTTGCCCTCTGTGTTGCCTACATCCCGACCGCACATTCTGTTGTTGATTACAACATCAAATACAGTTCAAACTACTTAATGCCCGCTTACGTACATTTCAATGCGGACGGCGTACAATATTTTATCAACGCAAAAATCAATATTCCGCTTTATAATATCGTATTTTCGTCACGCGGTTCACAAACTGAAAATCAATTTAAAATGGTGAGTTATCAAGATGTTCGCAACGGCAAACCTTATGCAGTATCCAAAATTTCACCGACCACCATCGAATACGGCAAAGTGAAAAATGGTCTGGAAAGCGAGCCATTAACATTACCGACCTTTGATTTATTCACCATGGCGTTTCAATTAAGTTACTACGACAAGTTACCGAATAGCTTCCAAATTACTAACGGCAAAAAACTGTATCCGATGGAAAACGTGCGCTTGAATAAAAGCGAAAAGCAGACAACATACCGCAAGCAAACCGTCACGGAAATTACCTACACGTTCAAAACCGGTAACAAAGATATTATGGTGAAAAAATTTGCCGGCGAGCAATTCCCGCGCTATATCAAATACAGCCGAGACGGCGATGATTACGAATTGGAATTTAGCGAATTTGTAAATTGAGATCGCCAAATAGCACCGCATTGAAAGCGCTCAATGCGGTGCTATCTTGAGAGGTAACGTTGTTTTCTGTTTTGGTGGTGTGGATTTTGGGGGACAACGCGCCGCTTTTTTAGGCCGAAAGAAACTTTTGATAAAGCACTTGATAATTGGCGGAAGGGAATGGGAGTCGAACCCACCCGGGAACGCTGGCGTCCCCAACAGGATTTGAAGTCCTGCCACCTCACCGGAGATGACGCCCTTCCGCGGTTGAAATTGCGGTTACTTTAGCGTAAATTACAGGGCATTTCAATGTCTTTCAAATTTCAATGCCTTTCAAATTTCAATGTTTTTTAAATTTTAATGTCTTTTAAACGAGCCTCAAGATGACCGCACTTTTTCAACAATTGCCTTCCGTTGATAAACTTCTCAAAATGCCACAAGGCGAACAGCTCATTAGTGAATTCGGGCATAGCGCTGTGGTGGTGGCTTGTCGCACATTATTAGTGCAAGCCCGTCAATTTATTCAACAACATCAACAATTACCAACAAATTTCTTGGATTTTGAGTGCACTTTTACCGCACTTCAACAATATTTGCAGCAACAAAATCAAGTACAAATCAAAGCCGTGCATAATCTTACCGGCACGGTTTTGCATACTAATCTCGGTCGCGCTCTTTGGTCGGAAGACTCACAACAGGCAGCGCTTGCCGCAATGCGACAAAACGTAGCGTTGGAATATGATTTGGATGAGGGGAGACGCAGTCACCGCGATAACCACATCAGCGAATTGCTATGCCGTTTAACCGGTGCACAAGCTGCTTGCGTAGTGAATAATAATGCAGCGGCAGTGTTATTGATGCTGGCGACTTTTGCGCAAGGTAAAGAAGTGATTATTTCGCGCGGAGAACTGATTGAAATTGGCGGTGCATTCCGCATTCCGGACATTATGGCACAAGCCGGTTGTCGGTTGGTGGAAGTAGGTACCACCAATCGCACACATTTGAAAGATTATCGCAACGCAATTAATGAAAATACCGCCTTTTTGATGAAAGTTCACAGCAGTAACTATCAAATTTGCGGTTTTGCCTCAGCAGTTTCCGAAGCGGAGTTGGCGGAACTCGGGCGGGAAATGAATGTGCCGGTCATAACCGATCTAGGTAGTGGTGCGTTGATGGATTTGAGTCGATACGGTTTGCCGAAAGAACCGACGGTGCAAGAAAAAGTGGCGCAGGGCGTGGATTTGGTGTCATTCTCGGGCGATAAATTGCTCGGTGGTGTGCAGGCGGGCATTATTGTTGGCAAAAAAGCTTGGATAGATCGATTGCAAGCTCATCCGCTAAAACGCGTGTTGCGTTGCGACAAAGTGATTTTGGCGGGGTTGGAAGCTACTTTACGCTTATATTTGAATCCGGAAAAACTCAGCGAACGCTTGCCGACTTTGCGTTTGCTGACAAAATCTGTCGAACAATTGCGTGCCGATGCCGAACGCTTAAAAGCCCGCTTGGAATCCCGTTTAAATGCAGATTTTCAGCTTCAAATTGAAGATAGTTTGGCGCAAATCGGCAGCGGCTCGCAGCCGATGGAACGCATTCCTTCTGTCGCGGTGACGCTTTCTGAAAAAACGCCACAAAAACTGAGCGCACTTTCTACACGTTTTAAACAGCTTTCCCAACCGATTATCGGACGTATGGAAAACGGCAAACTGTGGCTGGATTTGCGCAGCGTGGCGGATATTGAAACTCTTTTGAATACGGTAGACGAACTATGATTATTGTCACTTCAGGCCATGTCGATCACGGTAAAACCGCGCTGTTAAAAGCGCTCACAGGCACCAGCACGGCGCATTTGCCGGAAGAAAAAAAGCGCAGTATGACCATTGATCTAGGTTATGCCTATCTTCCATTGACAGAAAAAGTGCTCGGTTTTATTGATGTGCCGGGACACGAAAAATTTTTATCGAATATGCTGGCGGGGCTTGGCGGTGTGCATTACGCAATGTTAATTGTGGCGGCGGACGAAGGCATTGCGGCGCAAACTAAGGAACATTTGGCGATTTTGCGTCAGTTACAATTCCACGAAATCATGGTAGTGCTTACCAAAGCAGATCGTGCAAACTCGCAACAAATCGATGCATTAATTCAACAAATCAAACAAAATTATGATTTTTTACGCGAGGCAAATTATTTTGTGACCTCGGCCGAAACCGGTCAAGGCATTGCCGAATTGCGTGATTATTTGCAGATGCTGCCGGAATTGGCTGATACGAATAAACCGTTTCGTTACGCCATCGATCGTGTATTTAGTGTGAAAGGGGCGGGCGCGGTAGTTACCGGCACCGCATTCGCAGGCGCGGTGAGCGTGGATAATGAACTTTATCTTTCTTCGGGGCAAAAAGTGCGTGTGAAAGCCATTCATGCGCAAAACACGCCGAGCGAACAAGGTTTGGCCGGACAACGTTTAGCGTTAAATTTGAATGCGGATCTCGCTCGTACACCGGTAAAACGCGGTGATTGGTTATTGCAAGAGGAACCGCTACCGCCGACAGATCGTCTCACTGTGGAAATTTGGGCGGAGACCGCATTGAACGAAAGCCAGCCTGTACATGTTTATCACGGCGCCGCTCGCACGACAGGCAAACTAACCTTGCTTAAAGGCAAAAACGTGGCGAAGAACGACCGCACTTTAGCGGAAATAATGTTGGATTCGCCGTTGTTCCTCGCGTTCGATGATAGACTTATTTTGCGCAGCGGCGATGCAAAAACTTTAATTGCCGGCGCACGCGTGCTGGAAATTAATTCACCGAAACGCCATAAACGCACCGAGGCGCGTTTAACCTTCCTCGGCCATTTAGCCATGGCACAAAACGCCTCGCAACGTCTTGCGCTGAGCTTGCAACATAATGCCGTCGCGGCACGTCAATTAATGTGGTTGGAACAACTAAATGCCGTGCAACTGGACGAGATGCTCTTTCAATGCGGTGCTGTTCGGTATCAAGACTGGTGTTTTAGCGCTGATTATGTGCAAGAAAAAACGCAGCAAATTGTCACCGCACTTTCCCTTTATCACGCGCAGCACAATGATCAACTCGGCGTTAGTAAAGCGCGGCTTTATCGTATGGCGGCGCTGAATCAACCGGAAAAGCTGATTAATCATTTTATTGATGACATGCTAGATAATGGCAGCTTGCAGCAAACGCGCGGTTGGCTGCATTTACCCGAACATAAAATTGAGTTTAGCAGCGAAGAACAAGCGCGCTGGGCGGATGTGTTAAATGAATTTGAAAAAGCTGATGGGCAAGCCATTTGGGTACGTGATATGGCGAATACGTTAGCGACGGATGAAGCCGTGATGCGTAATTTTATGTATAAAGCAGGAAAACTTGGCTATCTTACGCCGATTGTAAAAGATCGTTTTTTCTTGACGGAAACGGTTTACGCTTATGCGCGTTTGATTAAACAAATCGCTGAACAAGAAGGCAAAGCTTCGGTAAACGAGGTGCGTGACCGTTTGAACTTCGGGCGTAAACTGACGGTGCAATTGATGGAATACTTTGATCGTGTCGGTTTTTTACGGCGAAAAGGTAACGATCATATCTTGCGTGATAAAAATGTATTTGATTTATAAGGAAAAATATGAAAAGCAAATTGATTTCCGCGCTGATTCTGAGCGTTCTTCTTACCGCCGGTTGCCAAGACAAAGAGTCGCAAGCCCAAATAGATGAACTTAATCGAACCGTCTCACAATTAACAGAGCAGAACAAACGGCTTGAGATGGATTTATCGGTACAAAAAATGCGCGCGGATAATGTTATTCCGACTATTTTTGCGGAAGAAGAGGCGGTATTCCAAAAATCCGAAACGATTAATTATCCAAAATCAAAGGAATATGCGCCGGAGGAAGGCAAGATTGAGTATTCCGTTTCAACTTTAAAGACCAATGCGGATTGGTTAAATGCTTTGTTGTGGGCAGAGTTGACGCGTGAAAACGGCAAAGTGCCGACTCGCGAGGAATTCGTTGCAGCATATCAAAAACAGTTGGACGACACCAAAAAAGAAATGCTTGAAATACCAAGTATCGGTTACGAGGATAAGCGCTGGGTAGATTTTATCGGCCAGAGGGAAAAATTGGCGACGTTTGCCATCGGCTATTACGGTTTTAGCGGCGGCGCTCATGGCATGGGCGGAAAACGGTATTTCACGTTAGATATGACGACCCATCAAATTTTGCAATTAACCGATTTATTTGATGCAAATGTCTTGTCAAAAATTAAAGCATTATTGTGGGAGGTTTATACCCGTAATGGCGAAGTGAAAGACGATGAGGCTTTTGTTGGTAAACAAGATTTTAATGTTTCCGATAATTTTTATTTGGATTTCAATGGCGTGCATTTTATTTACGGGGCGTATGAAATCGCACCTTACGCCGCCGGCGAGCAGGATTTAACCTTAGATTGGTGGCAATTGGAAGACTTATTAAAGGCCTCTTTTAAACAGCAAAATTATGTGAAGCTCGTCTCGGAAGCGAGCGAATGAGGCTTCAATGCGGTGCTCAGAACGAAGTTCGGTAATCGCCTTTTTTAAGGAAATCATCAATTGGCGCTTTGTGAATTTATTTTTCAGGTGCATAATGCGAAAGATAACTTAAGCTTACTCATTTTTCGTTATTTTTATTTGGAGGAGGACCGCGATGTCGGATGCTAAAGCGCCTGCCGTGGAAGTCAAATTAGGCTTTCAGTGGCAAGGGTTGTTGATTTCAATTTTGGTGGGATTGGGAATTTATTTGGTTCCCGTTCCGGAAGGCCTGACGCCACGCGCGTGGGGTATGTTCGCGTTATTTGTGGCGACCATTGTGGCGATTATCGCCAAAGCCATGCCGATGGGCGCGGCGACCTTGGTGGCCTTGGTGATCAGTGGTTTAACCGGTTTAACACCGATTAAAGCCGGCAAAGACGAAGTGGCAATGTTGTCCGGTTTTTCCAACGCGACCATTTGGCTTATCGGTATTGCGATGTTTTTATCTCGCGCGGTGATTAAAACCGGTTTGGGTAAACGAATCGCGCTTTATTTCGTCGCGCGTTTTGGTAAACGCATGATGGGCGTTGCTTACGGGGTGGCGCTGGCGGATTTAGTCATCGGTCCGGGTATTCCTTCTGCCTCTGCACGCGGGGGCGGTATTATGTACCCAATTATGCAATCTATCGCCGATACGTACGATTCCAAGCCGGGTCCGACGGCGCGCCGTGCCGGAGCCTTTTTAGCCATTGCCGTTTCACAAATCGATACGATTATTTGCACTATGTTCTTAACCGCTATGGCGGGCAACCCGCTCATCGCTGAATTGGCGAAGGGGCAAGGCGTAGAAATTACTTGGACGACATGGTTCATCGGCGCTATCGTGCCCGGCATTGTGAGTTTAATTCTGTTGCCTTATTTAGTTTATTTAATTTATCCACCGGAACTTAAAGACACGCCGAAAATGGCGGAAATGGCAAAAAGCGAATTAAAAGCGATGGGGCCGATGTCCAGTGCGGAAATTATTTTGGCGCTTGATTTCTTATTGTTATTAGTGCTTTGGACGGTGGGAGATTTAATGTTCGGCATTTCTGCCACAACGTCCGCTTTTATCGGTTTGTTGATTTTATTGCTTAGCAATATTATGAGTTGGAAAAATATCGTGGCGGAAACCACTGCGTGGGACACTATGTTCTGGTTTGCGGTATTGGTGATGATGGCGAACGCATTGAACAAATACGGCACTATCACATGGGTTTCGTCGCACATTTCCAACTATGTAGGCGTGTTTGATTGGCCGATTGCGTTCACCATTTTGGTATTGGTGTATTTCTACACTCGCTATTTCTTCGCTTCTGCAATGGCACATATTTCCGCCATGTACTTAGCGTTCTTGGCCGCGGCCATTGCGGTCGGTACACCGCCGATGATCGCAGCCATTGGTTTGGGTTATACGTCTACGCTTTCCATGAGTCTGACTCAATACGCGGGCGGCCCGGGACCGGCACTATTTGGCTCCGGTTATAACACTACCGGTCAATGGTGGGGCGTGAGTTTTATCGCGTCAATTTTCTCATTGATTATTTGGTTCGTAGTCGGTGGACTTTGGATGAAATTACTCGGTTGGTGGTAATTTAGCGAAAAGAGAAAGCGGTCAAATATGATTTGACCGCTTTTTTTTTTATGGGCGTTTTTCGCTTTTCAATGTGGTGCATAATGCGTTAATTTCCTCTGTCGATAATTCCCGATATGCGCCGTTCGCTAAACCTTTAATGGAAAGATTGCCGATTTTGCAACGAACCAAACGTAAAGTCGGAAAACCGATATGTGCGGTCATTCTACGCACTTGGCGATTGCGCCCCTCGCTGATTTTAATTTCCAGCCATGAAGTCGGAACGGATTTCCGCACGCGAATCGGAGGATTACGCGGCCACAAATTCGGTGCGTGAATCAGGCGTACTTTGGCGGGTTTAGTAGGGCCGTCGTTCAGTTCGATACCTTGACGTAAGCGGGCCAAATCTGCTTCGGCAGGTTCGCCTTCTACTTGTACCCAGTAAGTCTTTTCCAACTTAAACTGCGGATTTCCAATGCGGTGCTGTAACGCACCGTCGTTGGTCAGTAGCAATAAACCTTCGCTATCGCGATCAAGTCTTCCTGCCGCATAAATGTGCGGAATCGGGATGAAATCCTTCAATGTGGCACGCCCACTTTCATCGGTAAATTGCGTGAGCACATTGAAGGGTTTGTTGAATAAAATCACGCGGGTTTTAACGGTCGCAGGTTGGCGTTTCCGCTTACGCGGGCAAAAAGAAACGCCAACGGAGTTTTTGTCGGCGTTTCGGCGTAGAAAAGGCGTGTTCGACATTAATGCGTTTTATGACTGGTGCTGTACAGAATTTTGTCGGTATAGGCCAATGCGATGGCAGATACCAAGAAACCGAGATGCAATAACAGCTGCCACATTATAGTTTTTTCCGGCAAATTGCTGACGTTCACGAAAGTTTGCAACATGTGAATTGAGGAAATCGTGATAATCGACATGGAAAGCTTCACTTTTAACACGGTGGCATTCACGTGGCTCATCCATTCGGGTTGGTCGGGGTGATTGCGGGTTTTGAGCTTGGAAACAAAAATTTCATAACCGCCGATAGTGACCATTACCAATAAGTTGGCAATCATCACCACATCAATTAAATTCAATACCGTAAGCATAATAGTGTTGGAATCCATTTCGTTGATATTGGCGATTAAATACCATAGAGATTTCATAAATTTGTAGGCATAAATACTTTGCACTACAATAAGCCCGAGATAAATCGGTAGTTGCAGCCAACGGCTGGCAAAAATAATTTTACTTAATTGGTTAGACTGTGAATTGTACTTTGCATAAGGATCTTGTGGTTTTTGATGTTCCATTTAACTTTCCTAAACGTGATAAATAAAAAACCGCCAGAAAATAGCAGTTTTTTTTAAAATAGCAATAACGAATATGAGTTTATTTTTCATCTTTTTGGGTGATTAAAGCAAGACGACTTAAATCCACCTCGTTATTTAGCAACGCTACGTTTGGCATGGTTTTATTGGCTTTGGCGGAAAGATCTTTGAAGCGCTCCGCTTTGCCGGCTAAGCCTTGTTGTCCTACCAAGGCAGTGACGGTTTCGTTATAACGACTGCTGACCGTAGAAAGTGTGTTGCCGAGTTTATTTAAACGTTCCGCCACCAAGCAAATCTGGTTATAAATTTCGCCGGCTTTTTCCGCGATTTCTTTGGCTTCCGCGTTACCGCGTTCGATGCGCCATAAGTTCGCTACGGTGCGCAAAATCGGCATCAGCGTGGTATGCGAAACCATAATCACATTTTTTTCGTAACCGTAATTAAACAGACTCGGATCGAGCTTCAGCGCCTCAATATAAGCCGGTTCCAGCGCGATAAACATTAATACGAAATTCGGGCTGCGCATGCCGATCAAATTGCTGTAATCTTTTTTATGCAGGTCGTCGATGTGATTTTTCAGCGCTTTAATATGCTCGCGCAGTAAACGTTCACGTTCGGCATCCTCTTCGGTATTGACCGCACTTTCATACGCCGGTAGCGACATTTTGCTGTCGATAATAATATTTTTGTCATCCGGCAAATTCAGCACGAAGTCGGGATAATTACGCCCGCCTTGTTCATCTTTAAAATGCGCCTGCGCGCGGTAATGCACGTTTTCGATTAAGCCCGCCAATTGTAAGGCGCGCTCTAGTTGCATTTCGCCCCAGTTGCCGAGCGTTTTCTTTTCGCCTCTCAATGCGGTGCTCAAATGACTAGCCTCTTGCGACATATTCAGCCCGATTTGTAACACTTTTTTGATTTCTGCCTCTAATCCTGCATTGCCTTTCAGTGCTTCCGAATGAATTTCGTTCACCCGTTTTTGAAAGCCTTCAATTTGTTCGCGAAACGGCTTCAACAGGGTTTCCAAGGCGGTTTGATTGGTTTGGTTAAAGGAACGACTTTTCTCCTCCAAAATACGGTTCGCCAGATTTTGAAATTCCGTACCGAGCTGTTGCTTTGATTGCTCAATCGCTTGTTGCTGTTCGGCGAAATGCTTTTCTTTTTCCGCCAGCCGAGTTTTTAAACCGGTCAGTTCTTGCGTAAGAGTGGTCAATTTTTCCGTTAACTGTTGCTGTTCTTGTTCTTTGCGTACAAGTTGATTTTGGCTTTGTTGTAACTGATTTTGCAAACTTTCCGCTTGTGCCGAGGCGATGCCGAAGCGTTCTTTTAAAGCGCTGATTTGACTGCCGATTTGCGTATTGCGCAGTTGTTCCTCATCCAATTCCTGACTGAGATAAGCAATTTTTTCATCGCGTTCCGTTAGCCGAATTTGCAAGCCTTCGCGTTCTGCCTGTGCTCGAATGCGGTGCTGTTCCGATAGGTTATTTTGTTGCGTTAATGCGTCAAAGCGTGCGGCAAGTTGATTGAAATCTTGGTGGCTTTTGTTTAAATCCTGCCGTAATTCTTGCACGTCGCGCGTACGGCGGGCGACGAAAAACAGCAAACCGATCAGAATGAAAAGAAGCACACCGATGAGCGTTAAAATTTGAGGAGAAGTCAATTCAATCATTATAAATCCTAATTAGAAATTTATTTGGTCACTGTGACGTATCCACGGTTAATTTGCATACGTTGGCGTACCGCGATGGCTCGGAGAGTACACATAAAGCGGCTCATAAGCCATTTAACAATTCGCACAATTTTGGATATCGTAAATAGCACCGCATTCACCGCAATCAAGGGCCTGTTGTCAAACTTTTCATACTGTGGATTAAGCGAGGGTAATGCGCCCAATAATCGTTCAGCCTTTAGGAAATTTTACGCTTGCGTTAAAGCGAGAAGATAATTGAGTTCGCTAAAATTTTACACCGGTTTTCCACGATTGTTGGGTGCGAAATGGTAAGTGCAAAAAGCAAAGGACGCAATAAAAAACCGTGTCGAATTCAGGATATTCAATGTGCATGATAACAAGGTGCTTATTTAAAAATAGCGGGCGGATTTACATGAGGAGTAGGAGCCGAAGCATTGTGCGAGGAGCGGTCGATGTCGACCGCCTTTTAATCGTTAGATTTGGTAATCTTCTTTTAATAAATGGCGATAGGCGTACAGATAGGATGCACCGACGAAGGCGGCACCACCCGTAACATTGCCGAGGAATACCGGGATCATATTTAAGAAAAATTCACTCCAAGTCACATTTGCGCCGGCAAAAATACCCGCCGGAATAATGAACATATTGGCGACGAAATGTTGTAAACCGATAAGTACAAAAATCATCACCGGGAACCACATGGCAAGGATACGACCGGAGGTTTGTTTCGCGCCGAAATAGAACCAAATGCCCATACATACCATCCAGTTGCATGCAATGGCGGAAATAAACGCGCGGCCGAAATCCATTTGTACTTTGGCTTCGGCGATGGCGATGGTTTTGGCGGCCGCAGCACCTTCTGCTAACCCCACATAATGCCCTAAGAAATACGCCATAAAGAGCGCGCCGGCAAGATTACCGAGACTGACGATCACCCAGTTGCGTGCTAATTTGTTGAGGCTTACGCGTTTACTTAAACGGCCTAGCGCCATCATCATCATGTTTCCCGTGGCAAGTTCGCCGCCGCCGATCAGGATACAAATTAAGCAAATTGGAAATACTGCAGCGCCGAGTAAGGTGGCTAAGCCGCCCCAATCGCCCGGAATGCCGCTCACAACTTTTAAATACGCCATATAACCGAAACTGACGTAACCGCCGCCTAAGAAGCTTAAAATGGCTAAAGTTTTGAGATGACCTTGTGATTTAGCGTAACTTTTGTCAATGACGTCTTGCAAAATTTCATGGGGATAGAGATCACGATGTTGCATATTATTTCCTTTTTATTAAAAAACGATAGGATTTAAATGTAACAAGCGAAAAATAAAAAGAGAAATAATTAGTTTATATATCTTTGATGATTTTGTTATATGAAAAATAAATAAAAAACGGTAAAACCAATGCCTTACCGTTTTTTATTTATTTATTTATTTATTTATTTTATGCGAATGGTTGTAATTCAGGATTAATTGGCGTTTCCGCAATGTTATTTACGTAATTACATAAGGTTGCCAAGCTAACACCTAAAATAACATCGATTGCTTGTTCTTGATTATAGCCCGCATTGAAGAAAGCTTGTAATTGCGCCTGGGTTAGTTTGGCTTTTTGCACAATCACGGCAAGCGTGAAACGAGCTAGTGCATCGAGTTTATTATCGTTTTCGATGCGTGCGACAGCGCGAATTTGATTCACTAAGTCTTCTTGTAGTTTTAATACTTTTAGGGCGATCTTGGTGTGTCCCGCCACACAAAAACCGCATCCATTCACAACTGCAGCTGTGATTTGTACCACTTCACGTTCTGTAGGGGTAAGGCTGTTTTTGCCGTTAATACCGCCCACGGTGCGGTAAGTTTCGAGCGCAGCCGGTGCATTGGCTAACACGCCGATTAAATTCGGGATAAATCCATTGGCATTTTTAACTGCCTTCAAGGCTTCTTTTGCAGCTTCCGGCGCAGTTTCGACGGTGTGAATAGTAAATTGGGACATAACACTCTCCTATAAAATTATTGTCGGAAAAGATTCTACGCGCACGATGGATAAGCGCGAAAGAAGTAAAAGCTATTTGGTAGATGAAAAAGTTATAAGTGACTGAAGCTCAACGAGTAGTTTTAGGTGCGCTTTAAGGCGACTTAAGAAAATAAATTTCACCGTTTTCTGTCGCCGTTAGAATTGAAGCGTAATTTGGGCGCCAGTCGCCTAAAACGATGCGTTTTTTGTCACCATATTGATGAATTGCTTCGCGATGCGTATGACCGTGGATTAATAGCACCGCATTGAAACGTTGCATGATTTGTCGGGTAAAAGGTAAATTGACGTCCATAATTTCAACAGACTTTTGTTGCTTATTTCGCTTGCTTTGAGCGCGAATTTTTTGTGCAATTTTTAACCGTGCCGTTAACGGCAGGTGACGAAACAGCCATTGTAGCCAGGGTTGATGAACTTTGTGGCGAAATTGTTGATATTTCACATCATCAATACACAGGGTATCGCCGTGACAGAGCAGGGTTGGCTTGCCGTAAAGATCGATGCATTGATAATCGGGTAATAATTGAAGACCGGTTTGTTGCGCAAAACCTTTACCGATTAAAAAGTCGCGGTTGCCGTGAATGAAATAGCAAGCTACACCCGATGTGGTTAGTTGTTTGATGGCATTTTTTACTTGTTCAATTAAGGGCGATTGTTCGTCGTCGCCGATCCAAAAATCAAATAAATCGCCGAGAATATAAACGCGCTCGGCATTCGGCGCGAGGTTTTGCATAAAATCAAAGAAAAGTGCGGCTAATTGAGGCTGATTTTCACTTAAATGCAGATCGGAAATGAAATAGGTTCTTTTCATAAAATTACCCTAAATTTTTGTTTAGGTTAGCATAAAACCCAAAATCCCGTCTAATTCGCTATCGTTTTTTGTTATACTTAGGCGAAAATTTTTTATAGGTATTGGTATGTTAAAACTGGCTAGAATTCTGATTGTCACGGTTTGTTGTATTTTAATTTGCGTGCTGGGTACGCTTTATTCCTTCATTCGTTTTAAAAATCCGAGCAATGTAGGTGTGATGGCGCGTTGGTTCGGGCGTTTATATCCGTTATTCGGCCTAAAGGTGGAGCATCGTTTTCCACCTAATAAAGCGAATTTAGGGCGCGCAATTTATATCGGCAACCATCAAAATAATTACGATATGGTGACGATTTCCTACATGGTGTTGCCGCGTACTGTGAGCGTGGGGAAAAAAAGTCTGATTTGGGTGCCGTTTTTCGGCATTTTGTATTGGGTGAGCGGCAATATTTTTCTGGATCGCGACAATCGTTCCAAAGCGCATAATACGATGACTAAGCTGGCGGAGCGCATAAATAAAGATAATTTATCGATCTGGATGTTCCCGGAAGGTACGCGTAGTCGCGGGCGTGGCTTGTTGCCCTTTAAAACCGGCGCGTTTTATGCAGCGGTGGCGGCCGGTGTGCCAATTATTCCGGTTGTGTGTTCGACGACGCAAAACAAAATTAAGTTAAATCGTTGGGATAACGGCAAAGTGATTTGCGAAATGATGGAACCGATTGATACTAGCAATTACAGCAAGGAAAACGTACGCGAATTGGCGGCTTATTGCCACGATTTGATGGCAAAACGTATTGCCGAGCTGGACGCGGAAATCGCGCGAACGCAAAAGGAATGTTCGGATGCCTAGATTTTCTCGTCGTCAGTTGTTAAAGAGCTCTCTGATTAGCACCGCATTGACCGCCCTCCCCACGCGCTTGTTGGCAGCCTCCCGTCCGAAGCTTACGGTACCGCCGTTAATTGATGTGCGGCGCGGTCGCCCAATTGTGCTGACGATGGCAGAAATGGGCTATAACCTAGACGGCAGTCATTTAGTCAGCGTATGGGGATTCAATGGCAATTATTTAGGCCCGACGATCAAAATTAAGTCCGGTAGCTTTGCCAAACTTAATTATCATAATAATTTACCGCAACACGTTTCTCTTTCTATTCAAGGCTTGCAGGCATCCGGCGAATTATTCGGCGGCGCAACACGGGTGTTGAAAAAAGGCGAATCTTGGGCGCCGATTGTGCCGATTGAGCAGCCGGCTTCAACTTGTTGGTATCGTTCTTCTACGCTTGCCAATTCTGCTTATCAAACGTATCGCGGATTGGCGGGAATGTGGTTGATTGAAGACGAGCAAAGCATTAAATCACCGCTTCCGAATAAATATGGCGTGGACGATATTCCGTTAATTTTGCAAGATATGGAATTTAACAGCGACGGGCTTCAATTATTCAGGCAAAATCAACCGTATTTTGTGGGCAATCGGTTATTGGTAAACGGTTCGGAAGCGCCGTATTTAGAGGTGCCGCGTGGTTGGGTGCGATTACGCTTGGTTAATGCCTCGTTGGCGCGCGCTTATAATTTACGCTTGGATAACGAGCAAGAAATGACGTTAATTGCGCAAGATTTGGGATTTTTACCGCAAGGAAAAACCGTTAAATCCTTTGTTTTGGCTCCGGGCGAGCGCGTGGAAATCCTTGTGAATTTAACTGAAAGTGAGGGCGTTTCGTTAATTTCCGGGCATAAACGCGATGTTTTCGATAGAGTAAAACAGTTTTTTTCTTCCGAAGGTGAACTCGCGGATAATACCGTGTTGGAATTGCGTCCCTTAGGCGAACTTTCCGCCTTTGCGCAAAAGATGGCAGTAAAATTTGAAACCGATGCAGGTTTAATGCTAAAAGCGAAGGTTACACAAGAACGTACTTTCGAGTTGGATGTAACGAACGGTTTGATTAACCAAAAGCGTTTTGATCCTCGTCGCATAGACGTGTTGGCGAAACAAGGTAGCACCGAGCGCTGGATTTTAACCAGTTCCCGACCGGTCGGTTTTAGTGTGCAAGGCGCAAAATTCATTGTGGAATCTTATAACGATGAGATTGCGCAAGAAAGCGAGCTCGCTTGGAAAGACACTGTTTGGGTGAACGGAAAGATACAAATTTTGGTACGTTTTGAACAATCTTCTTCTAATGTTTATCCGTTTATTTTTGGTTCGTCGAATTTAATGTTGGCTGATATGGGATGTATCGGCACGATGGTTGTGCAGTAATGCAGTAAAGTGTGGCTAGTTTTATGAGCGAACAAGTCGTCGAGCAGTAAAAAGTATTTTAAATTGTGATTAAACAAAAACGGATAACCATTTTTTGATTATCCGTTTTTGTTTAATAATGAGGTGGCGGCACTTCTTCCGCTTGGCTGGCAATATTAGACGGTTGAAAGTCTTTTAATTTACTTGCGATGTAGCGCAATTGTAGCTGCATTTTATCCATATTGAATTGTTGTTGAATTAATGCTTGATTCAATTCTTCTATTGATTGCTCTTGAAATGCGAGCTTTGTTTCAAGTTCTGCAATGCGGGTCTCTAATATTTGTTGGATTTGCATAAATTTTCTCTAATTTTAAAAAAAAGTTGAGAATAGCTTAAATTCGATTTAACCTATTCAGCGTTTTTTTATTATAAAGGATTAATAAAGATGTTAAAAATTCAAAAATATTCTCTTGTCGCATTAATGGTCGGTACGGTCGTATCTGGTAGTGTTTTCGCCAATGAAAAAACGGACGCGAAATTTAATGACGATGTGTCTTATGCATTAACCGCTTATTCCATGACGCAAGCTAAATTAATGGCGGATCAAGGAGAAATCAAATTAAATCCGGAACAGGTTAATCAAGCAGTTGCCGATGTATTAAATAGTAAAATTAGCGAAGAAAAAATCGGTGAATTAACCAAAACGTTAGAACGATTTGAACAAAGAATGATGGAAAGAGAGCAGGCGAAAGTGCAGGAAATTGCACAAAAAGCGCAGGAGGAAGGTGATAAATATCGCGCAGACTTCGCCAAAAAAGAGGGCGTGAAAACCACTAAATCCGGTTTGTTATATCGTGTGATTGAAGCGGGTAAAGGTGATGCGATCAAACCGAGCGATATTGTTAAAGTGAATTACACAGGCAAATTACCGGACGGTAAAGTGTTTGATAGTTCCGTTGAACGCGGTCAGCCGGCCGAATTTCGTTTAAACCAAGTAGTGAAAGGTTGGACCGAAGGACTTCAGTTAGTAAAAAAAAGGCGGTAAAATTGAGTTGGTGCTTCCGCCTGAATTAGCTTACGGTGAACAAGGGGCGGGTGCTGCCATTCCGCCGAACGCCACGCTTTATTTTGAAGTTGAAGTATTGGATGTCAATCCTAAAGCAAAATAATAAATGAGTTTATTTAATCGAAGCACAGGCATTTTGCTTGTGCTTTCTTATTAATTTTACGGTATAAAGGTGCGGTTACTTTTAGCGTAGTTTTGGAACTTGTCCATGTTACATGATAAGCATATTTTCACGGATGAAGATCGCACAATTCTCAATTCCTCCAATGCGGTGGTGGATGGCGTAAGCGCACTTATCGGCGAGCATTGCGAAATTGTTTTGCACTCTTTGGAAGATATCGAGCATTCTGCCATTCGTATTGCAAACGGACATAATGCTAATCACCAAATAGGTTCGCCGATCACCGTCTTGGCTTTACGTTCGCTGCGTAATATGTAGAGCGAAAGCCTGTCAAAGCCTTATTTCACGCGAGCGAAAGGGAATGTGTTGATGAAATCCGTGACTATTTTTGGGAAAGGCGTTTTTGATATTAAAGACGCCATTAATTTAGTCGCGGAACGATTAAATATCTCGCGTCATACCGTTTACCTTTATATTCGTCAACTTAAACAAGACCAAGAATAATGAATTACGTTCTCGCTGTTAAAAGCCCAGTTTACGGTAAACAAGGCGCTTATTTAGCGTATCAATTCGCCAAAGCATTGCTTGAAAAAGGGCATGCCATTAGCCAAATTTTTTTCTTTCAGGACGGGGTGACGAATGGCAATGGGTTGGTTTATTCCGCTAATGATGAAGTCGATTTAACGAAATGTTGGCAGGCGTTTTCTCAGCGGTACAATGTGCCATTGCATTTATGTGTCGCGGCTTCGCAACGCCGCGGTGTGGTGGATCGGATAACGGCAAAGAATTCAACGCAATATAATTTGGCCAATGGATTTATCATCGCGGGCTTAGGCGAATTTATGGCAGCAGTATTAACAGCTGATAGGGTGATTAGCTTATGAAAATCGCCTTTTTATTTCGTTCTCCACCCCATGGTTCATCCCTTGCCAGAGAAGGGCTGGATGCGGTGCTCGCAGCCACTGCGTTTTGCGATGAAGATGAAATCGGCGTGTTCTTTATGGATGACGGCGTACTAAATTTATTAAACGGGCAACAGCCGGAATTGTTGTTGCAAAAAGATTTTATCCGCGTTTTCAAGTTACTTGATTTATATGGCATCAAACAGCGCTTTAGTTGTGTCGATTCACTAGAGAAATTCGGGATTACAGACGGTACGCTTATTTTATCTACTGAGAAGATTGACCGTGCTTTATTGATAGCGAAATTAAATCAAGCGGAAAAATTACTAACTTTTTAAGGGAATTGCATGCTTTATTGTTTTTCTCAAGCAGCTTATAGTGACGATGAATTAACCGGCTATTTTGCTACAATGACCAAAAATGACGCTATTGTGCTTTGGCAAGATGGTGTATTACTGGCCATAAAATATCCTCATTATTTTAAAGAATGCAAAGCATCGTGTTTTGTCTTGGAGCAGGATATTTCCGCCAGAAATTTGACTGCGCTTTTGCCGCAAAGGAGTAAAGTACGGTCACTTTCTCTAATGGATTTCGTCAAACTCACCGAACAATTTTTCCCTCAAATCGCATTGTAAAAAACATCATTCCTCTTCGGACACCTTACGTATTTAAAACTAAAAATTTATTGATTCAGCTTGCGTGTTATGTTATATTCCGCAACCTCTTACGCCTCTGTGTGTAAGTAGGTCGTCCCGAAAGGGTGTTTTTTTAACTTAACGGAGCACTAATATGATCCAAGAACAGACTATGCTGGATGTCGCTGATAATTCAGGCGCTCGTAGCGTAATGTGTATCAAGGTTCTAGGTGGATCGCACCGTCGTTATGCTGCAATTGGCGACATTATCAAAATTACCGTAAAAGAAGCAATTCCACGCGGTAAAGTGAAAAAAGGTGATGTATTGAAAGCAGTTGTTGTGCGCACCAAGAAGGGTGTTCGTCGCCCAGATGGCTCAGTTATTCGTTTCGATGGTAATGCTTGTGTAATTTTAAATAATAACACCGAGCAACCAATCGGTACTCGTATTTTTGGACCTGTGACTCGTGAACTTCGCTCTGAGAAATTCATGAAGATCATTTCTTTAGCTCCAGAAGTACTGTAAGGGGAATGTAATGGCTGCTAAAATCCGTCAAAATGATGAAGTAATTGTTCTTACCGGTAAAGATAAGGGCAAACGTGGCAAGGTAACTAAAGTGTTACCAAACGGTAAAGTGTTTGTTGAAGGTATCAACATTATTACTAAACATGAAAAACCGGTTCCTGCATTAGGTAAAGCTGGCGGTTTAGTGAAAAAAGAAGCGGCAATTGATGCTTCGAATGTTGCGATTTTTAATCCAAAAACAAATAAAGCTGACCGTATAGGTTTTAGATTTGAAGACGGCAAAAAAGTACGTTTCTTCAAATCTAATAATGAAATTATCTAATAAACTGGAGTAATGCGATGGCGAAACTGCATGATTACTACAGAGATCAAGTAGTAAACGAATTAAAAAATAAATTCGGCTACAAATCTGTCATGCAAGTCCCACGAATCGAAAAGATTACCCTGAATATGGGTGTGGGTGAAGCATTGACCGACAAAAAATTGCTAGACAACGCAGTAGCGGATTTAACAGCAATTAGCGGTCAAAAACCTTTAGTGACTAAAGCTCGTAAATCTGTTGCAGGCTTTAAAATCCGTCAGGGATATCCAATCGGTTGTAAAGTGACACTACGCGGTGAGCGTATGTGGGAGTTCTTTGAACGTTTAATTACAATTGCTGTTCCACGTATTCGTGACTTCCGCGGTTTAAGCGCGAAATCATTTGATGGTCGTGGTAACTACAGCATGGGTGTGCGTGAACAAATCATCTTCCCTGAAATCGATTACGATAAAGTAGATCGTGTACGTGGTTTAGATATCACTATCACAACTACTGCTAAGAATGATGAAGAAGGTCAAGCACTACTTGCTGCCTTTAATTTCCCATTCCGTAAATAAGGCAGGTTATAATGGCTAAACAATCAATGAAAGCACGCGATGTAAAACGCGTTAAATTAGCTGAAAAATTCTACGTTAAGCGTGTTGAATTAAAGAAAATTATTTCTGATGTAAATGCCTCTGACGAAGAACGCTGGGACGCAGTGTTAAAGTTACAAACTTTGCCACGTGATTCTAGTCCATCTCGTCAACGTAATCGTTGCCGCCAAACTGGACGTCCACACGGTGTTCTTCGTAAGTTTGGTTTAAGTCGTATTAAGGTTCGTGAAGCTGCGATGCGCGGTGAAATTCCAGGCCTTAAGAAAGCGAGTTGGTAATATACCACTTTATTTTGGAATCGGAGAAAAAATACAATGAGTATGCAAGATCCAATAGCAGATATGCTGACCCGTATTCGTAACGGTCAGACTGCGAACAAAGTTGCGATCAGTATGCCTTCATCCAAGCTAAAAGTGGCAATTGCCAATGTATTAGCTGCTGAAGGTTATATCGAAAGCGTTAAAGTTTTAAAAGGTGCAAAACCTGAATTGGAAATTACTTTAAAATATTTCCAAGGAAAACCAGTTGTAGAAAGTATTCAACGTGTAAGCCGTCCTGGTCTTCGTATTTATAAACGTAAAGATGAGTTACCAAAAGTTATGGGTGGCTTAGGTGTTGCTGTTGTTTCTACATCCAAAGGTGTTATGACTGACCGTGCGGCTCGTCAAGCGGGTTTAGGCGGTGAGATCATCTGTTACGTGGCTTAATAGAGAGGTAGGAAAATGTCTCGTGTTGCAAAAGCACCTGTTAATATTCCTGCCGGTGTTGAGGTTAAACTTGACGGTCAGCTATTAACAGTAAAAGGTAAAAATGGCGAGTTATCTCGCACAATTCATAACTCAGTTGAAGTTAAACAAGATAATAATCAATTAATCTTCATTCCTCGCGAAAGTTTTGCTGAAGCGAATGCTCAATCGGGTACCGCTCGGGCATTAGTTAATGCAATGGTCATCGGAGTTACTGAAGGCTTCACTAAGAAATTAGTATTGGTAGGTGTTGGTTACAGAGCTCAACTTAAAGGCAACACAGTTGCATTAAGCTTAGGCTATTCTCACCCAGTAGAGCACACTTTGCCGGCAGGTATTACTGCAGAGTGCCCTTCTCAAACTGAAATTGTGCTGAAAGGTGCAGATAAGCAGTTAATCGGCCAAGTTGCAGCAGATATTCGTGCTTATCGCCGTCCTGAACCTTATAAAGGTAAAGGAGTACGTTACGCTGATGAAGTGGTACGTATCAAAGAGGCTAAGAAGAAATAATTAAGGTAACACTATGGATAAGAAATCAGCTCGTGTCCGTCGTGCAGCTCGTGCACGTCATATGATGAGAGAGCAAGGTGTAACTCGTTTGGTTATTCACCGTACTCCGCGTCATATTTATGCACAAGTTATTGCACCGAACGGTTCAGAAGTGCTTGCCGCTGCTTCAACTGTTGAGAAAGCAATTCGTGAGCAAGTAAAATACACTGGTAACAAAGATGCTGCTGCAGTAGTGGGTAAAACTGTTGCAGAGCGCGCATTAGCAAAAGGCGTACAAGCTGTTGCTTTTGATCGTTCCGGTTTTAAATATCATGGTCGCGTCCAAATTTTAGCAGACGCTGCTCGTGAAGCTGGTCTACAGTTCTAATGAGGTAAATTGAGATGTCAAACATCGAAAAACAAGTTGGTGAACTGCAAGAGAAGCTAATCGCAGTAAACCGTGTATCAAAAACTGTAAAAGGTGGTCGTATTATGAGCTTCACCGCATTAACTGTGGTAGGCGATGGTAACGGTCGAGTAGGTTTTGGTTATGGTAAAGCGCGCGAAGTTCCGGCAGCGATCCAAAAAGCAATGGAAAAGGCACGTCGCAATATGATTAATGTTGCTTTGAATGAAGGTACGTTACAACATCCTGTAAAAGGTGTTCACACTGGTTCTCGCGTATTTATGCAGCCAGCTAGCGAAGGTACAGGTATCATTGCAGGTGGTGCAATGCGCGCTGTGTTAGAGGTTGCCGGTGTGCGTAATGTTCTTTCTAAAGCGTATGGTTCTACCAACCCAATTAATGTTGTTCGCGCAACTATTGATGCATTAGCAAATATGAAATCACCAGAGATGATTGCTGCTAAACGTGGTAAAACTGTTGATGAAATTTTGGGGTAATTAATGATGGCTAAAACTATTAAAGTAACACAAGTTCGTAGCTCAATTGCGCGTTTACCAAAGCATAAAGCTACCTTGCGTGGTCTTGGTCTTCGTCACATGCATCATACTGTCGAGTTAATTGAAACAGCTGCAGTACGTGGTATGATTAACCAAGTTTCATATATGGTGAAAGTGGAGGAGTAATAATGCATTTAAATACTCTATCCCCGGCTGAAGGCTCAAAGCATAGCGCTAAACGCCTTGGTCGTGGTATTGGTTCAGGTCTAGGTAAGACTGGTGGGCGTGGGCACAAGGGGCAAAAGTCTCGTACTGGTGGCGGTGTTCGTCGTGGGTTTGAAGGCGGCCAAATGCCATTATACCGTCGTTTACCAAAATTTGGTTTTACTTCAATGAAAGCTGCAGTAACCGCAGAAGTTCGTTTAAACGAATTAACTAAAGTTGAGGGTAATATAGTCACTTTGGAAGCATTAAAAACTGCAAATATTTTAACTAAAGATATTCTGTTCGCTAAGGTTATTTTAGCGGGGGAATTAAAATCAGCAGTAACTGTTCGCGGTTTACGTGTAACTAAGGGCGCTAAAGCAGCAATTGAGGCTGCCGGCGGTTCAGTTGAGGAATAATTAGTAAATGGCTAAACAACCAGGTTATCAAACTAGAAGTACTGATAGTGGCAAAAGCGAATTAAGAAGTAGATTGATTTTTGTTTTATTGGCTCTTATCGTTTATCGTATTGGTTCATTTATTCCGGTTCCTGGTATTGATGCAGCTGTACTTGCTCAATTAGTTGAACAACAAAAAGGCACCATTATTGATATGTTTAATATGTTCTCTGGTGGTGCATTAAGTCGTGCTTCAATTCTTGCGTTAGGTATTATGCCGTATATTTCGGCTTCTATTGTGATTCAATTGTTGGTGACGGTCTCTCCTGCTTTAGCTGAGCTAAAAAAAGAAGGTGCAGCGGGTCAACGAAAAATTACAAAATATACGCGATATGCTACCGTAGTTTTTGCGAGTATTCAGGCTGTTGCTATCTCTACAGGTTTACCTAATATGCTGCCAGGACTGGTACCAAATGTCGGATTCAGTTTTTATTTTACTGCTGTAGTGAGTTTGGTTACTGGTACTATGTTTTTAATGTGGTTAGGTGAACAAGTTACAGAGAGGGGGATTGGTAATGGTATCTCAATTCTTGTTTTTGGTGGTATTGTAGCAGGTCTCCCTTCAGCTATTCTGCAAACAATTGAGCAAGCACGTCAAGGGCAAATGCACCCACTAGTCCTCTTGCTCATTGTAGCGGTTGTTTTCGCGGTAACTTATTTTGTTGTTTTCGTAGAAAGAGGGCAGCGTCGGATTCGTATTGAGTATGCTAAGCGTCAGCAAGGTCGACAGATCTTAGGTGGACATTCAACACATTTACCATTAAAAGTTAACATGGCAAATGTAATGCCGGCAATTTTTGCATCAAGTATTATTTTATTTCCTGCCACATTAACACAATGGTTTGGTCAAAATGATAAGTTTGAATGGCTCAATAATTTATCGATGTTATTGAACCCAGGTCAGCCTTTATATTTGCTCGTTTATGCTATTGCAATTATTTTCTTTAGCTTCTTCTATACAGGGATGCAATATAATCCGCGTGATACAGCAGATAATCTAAAGAAATCTGGTGCATTTATTCCAGGGATTAGACCAGGTGAGCAAACATCTCGTTATATTGATAAAGTAATGACTCGCTTAACCTTAATTGGTGGTCTTTATGTAACGTTTGTATGTTTAGTTCCTTATGTCATGACATCGGCATGGGATGTTAAATTCTACTTCGGTGGAACATCACTATTGATCGTTGTTGTTGTAATTATGGATTTTATCGTTCAGGTACAGAGTCATTTAATGTCATCTCAATATGAATCTGCGTTGAAAAAAGCAAACCTTAAAGGTTTAGGATAATAATTGTCCAATTAATATAAAAGGATAAGCAATGAAAGTTCGTGCTTCCGTAAAAAAAATGTGTCGTAACTGTAAAATTGTTAAACGTGAGGGTGTTGTACACGTACTGTGTAGTGACCCTAAACATAAACAACGCCAAGGTTAATTAATAATTTTTCCTTGCAAAGAGCTAGTTGGGCAGTTATACTGCTCGACTCATTTATGTCATTGGCATTTTGTTTGAGTATCCTGAAAACGGGCTTTTCAAGATCAGAATGTCAATTTAATTTTAAAAAATAGGAGTGCATAGTGGCCCGTATTGCAGGCATTAACATTCCTGATCAAAAGCATACTGTAATTGCTTTAACTGCAATCTATGGTATTGGTAAAACTCGTTCAAAAGCAATTTGTGCTGCTGCGGGTATTGCTGAAGATGTTAAGATCAGAGAATTGTCTGAAGAGCAGATTGACAAACTGCGTGACGAAGTTGGTAAATTTACTGTTGAAGGTGACTTACGTCGTGAAGTAACATTAAATATCAAACGTCTATTAGATTTAGGTTGTTACCGAGGTTTACGTCATCGTCGTGGTTTACCAGTACGTGGTCAACGTACTAAAACTAATGCGCGTACCCGTAAGGGTCCTCGTAAGCCGATCAAGAAATAGTCGGGGTAGATAATGGCTAAAACACCACTTCGTACACGTAAACGTGTAAAAAAACAAGTTGTAGATGGCGTTGCACATATTCACGCATCTTTCAATAATACAATCGTTACCATTACTGATCGTCAAGGTAATGCCCTAGCTTGGGCAACTGCCGGTGGCTCAGGGTTCCGAGGTTCTCGTAAATCAACTCCATTTGCTGCACAAGTTGCTGCAGAGCGTTGTGCTGAAATCGTTAAAGAATTTGGATTAAAGAACTTAGAAGTTATGGTTAAGGGACCGGGTCCAGGTCGTGAATCAACAATTCGTGCATTAAATGCTGCGGGTTTTCGTATTACGAATATTACTGACGTGACTCCGATTCCTCATAACGGTTGTCGTCCACCGAAAAAACGCCGTGTTTAATGGTGTAATAGGATAGTTGGAGAAAGAAAATGGCAAGATATTTGGGACCTAAACTCAAGCTCAGCCGTCGTGAAGGTACTGATTTATTCCTTAAATCAGGCGTGCGTGCGATTGATTCAAAATGTAAAATTGATACAGTGCCGGGTCAACACGGCGCTCGTAAACCGCGTTTGTCTGATTATGGTAGTCAATTACGTGAAAAACAAAAAGTTCGTCGTATCTATGGTATTTTAGAACGTCAATTCCGTAACTACTATAAAGAAGCAAATCGTTTAAAAGGTAATACTGGTGAGAACTTATTAGTATTATTAGAAGGCAGATTAGATAATGTTGTTTATCGCATGGGGTTCGCTTCGACTCGTGCGGAGGCTCGTCAATTAGTGAGCCACAAAGCAATTGTTGTTAATGGTCGTGTTGTAAACATCCCATCTTTCCAGGTGTCGATTAATGATGTCATAGCAGTTCGCGAAAAGTCTAAAAAACAAGCACGTATTAAAGCATCATTAGAGCTAGCAGAACAAAGAGAAAAACCAACTTGGTTAGAAGTTGATACTGCTAAAATGGAAGGTGTATTTAAACGCATTCCTGAACGTTTTGATTTATCAGCAGATATTAACGAACATCTGATCGTTGAGCTTTACTCTAAATAATAGTTAAGCTTAAAAGCATAGAGAGGATAAAATGCAGGGTTCTGTTACAGAATTTTTAAAACCACGTTTAGTAGATGTCGAACAAGTTGGTTCAAGTCATACTAAAGTGATCCTTGAACCGTTAGAGCGTGGTTTTGGTCATACTCTAGGTAATGCATTACGCCGTATCCTTCTATCTTCAATGCCAGGTTGTGCTGTAACTGAAGTGGAAATTGAAGGTGTATTGCACGAGTATAGTAGTAAGGAAGGTATTCAGGAAGATATTCTTGAAGTGCTTTTGAACCTTAAAGGTCTATCGGTTAAAGTACAGAATAAAGATGATGTTATTCTGACACTAAATAAATCTGGAATTGGCCCTGTTGTCGCAGCGGACATCACTCATGATGGTGATGTTGAAATTGTAAATCCGGATCATGTGATTTGTCACTTAACTGATGAAAGCGCATCTGTTAGTATGCGTATTCGTGTTCAACGTGGCAGAGGATATGTTCCGGCTTCGGCTCGTGCTCAAGCGGATGATCGTCCAATTGGTCGCTTGCTTGTTGACGCTTGTTACAGCCCCGTTGAGCGCATTTCTTATAATGTTGAGGCGGCTCGTGTCGAACAGCGCACAGACTTAGATAAATTAGTTATTGAACTGGAAACTAATGGGACGTTAGGGCCTGAAGAAGCAATCCGTCGTGCTGCGACAATTTTAGCAGAGCAACTTGATGCATTTGTTGATTTGCGTGATGTTCGTCAACCTGAAGTCAAGGAAGAAAAACCGGAATTTGATCCGATTTTGTTGCGTCCTGTTGATGATTTAGAGTTGACAGTTCGTTCTGCTAACTGTTTGAAAGCAGAAACAATTCACTATATCGGTGACTTAGTACAACGTACAGAAGTTGAGTTATTAAAAACACCTAATCTTGGTAAGAAGTCTCTTACTGAAATTAAAGATGTTCTTGCTTCACGTGGCTTGTCACTTGGTATGCGCCTTGAAAATTGGCCACCGGCAAGTATTGCTGAAGACTAGTCTGGTCATAGGTTAAGATTTTTCTGAGAAGGATAAGATCATGCGCCATCGTAAGAGTGGTCGTCAACTAAACCGTAATAGTAGTCATCGCCAAGCGATGTTTCGTAATTTAGTTAGTGCTTTAGTTAGTCATGAAATCATTAAGACTACTTTACCTAAAGCTAAAGAATTACGTCGTGTAGTTGAGCCGTTAATTACATTAGCAAAAGAAGATAGCGTTGCAAACCGTCGTTTAGCATTCGCTCGTATTCGTAACATTGAAACTGTTGCGAAATTATTCAATGAATTAGGTCCACGTTTTGTTCAACGTGCAGGTGGTTACACCCGTATCTTGAAATGTGGTTTCCGCGCAGGTGACAATGCTCCAATGGCTTACATTGAGCTTGTTGATCGCCCAGAGGTCGCTGAGACATCTGAGGAATAATAATTGATAATAAAAAAGAGCGGTTATTTTTAACCGCTCTTTTTTTTTATAACCGTTTTAAATATTCAATTCCCAGTTGCTGCATTTGTCGTATTATCCATTGTTGCTTTTTGCGAACCAGGGCGCTAGGTTTATTAACTTGGTAAATAATCGGATTCGGCAATACGGCGGCCAACAGTGCAGCTTCCGATTGAGACAGATTTTGGGCTGATTTGTTGAAATAATAATGACTTGCCGCTTCCACACCAAAAATACCATCGCCGAATTCAGCAATGTTTAAATACACTTCCAAGATACGTTTTTTTGACCAACTTAATTCTAATAATATCGTCGCCGGTACTTCTAACCCTTTGCGTAACCAACTTTGCCCGTGCCATAAAAAAAGATTTTTGGCAGTTTGCTGAGAAAGCGTCGAACCGCCACGAATGCTACGTTTGTTTTTTTCGTTATGCTTAAACGCGCGTTCAATAGCGTGAAAATCAAACCCAAAATGGTCAGGGAAATGTTGATCTTCCGCAGCAATCACGGCTAATTGCATGGCGGGCGAAATTTCATCTAAACTCACCCAATCGGATTTTGCTCGATAAGCAAAATCACCTTGCAGAAAATGCCCGATTTGCTGTTGTGCCATATAGGCAGAAAAGGGAATAGGCACAAAACGAAGCAGCAGTACAAAAGCAAAAACAGCAAAGAAAAATTGGATCGCAATACGTCGCCAATTTTTCTTCCGCTGTTTAAGGTTAAACGAGCATAAAAATGCGGCCGCAATTCGATTAATTCGTTTTAATACCATCAAGATGTCGCTTCACCCACTGCATAAAATCCGGATCCATCGTTTTAATCATATTTGAACCGCGCGTAATCGTCGCTGCGCTGGTATTCAGATTTTGTTGGATTTCACGTTGCGATAAGTCCTGTTTTAATAGTTGCGAGACGATCTGTAAGCGCAATCCTACAGCATCGCGTTCGTCAGGCGTGAGAAGCAAAGTTAAAAGTTCTTGCGCTTTACCTTGTTCAAAAGCGGTTCGTAGCATTGCGAGAAATGCGTTCCACTGCGCTAAGTTACGACTGATATACATTGTTACCATCCTATACTATTAAACTAGTGCGCTTAGTATAGCCGATCAAATTCGGCTTTGCTAAAAGTTTGTGGATTTTCTTTACGTTGCAAAAGTTGGTAGTAAAAATCGTATGTTAATACGTTTTGCACATAGCCGCGCGTTTCAAAAAAAGGAATCGACGCAATGAATTCATCCATTGCCAATTTGCCATCGGCACGCGCTAACCATTTTTCCACCCGACTCGCCCCCGCATTGTAGGCTGCTGCAATCAAAATGCGGTTATCGGGATACTTCGCGTTTAACTCGTTCAAATGCGCGGTGCCGAGCAAAATATTATTCAGTGGTTTGAACAAATCCTGCTCGCTTTGATACGGTAATTGATTATTATCCGCCGTAACTTGTGCGGTGCTCGGCAACAATTGCATCAACCCCCGCGCATTAGCAGACGACTGCGCCATCGGGTTCCAGGCACTTTCTTGCCGCGCAATCGCCATTGCAAAGGTTTTGCTGATAGATCGAGCGTGCGTTTGCGTATTCAACGCAATATCGAAATAATCGCTGTAGGCATTTGGCAAACGGAGTGCAATATTTTCCTTGGCTTGCGCGATAATCGACCCGTCCACGCCCAAATCGAACCAATTTTGCTGATTCGCGTATTCGCTCAAGGCGATTTGCATCGCTTGTTTGTTTTCTGGCGGCAGATTTTCCAATAAAAAACGCCAACGTTGTTTGGCTGCGCCAAGACGATCCAGTTGACGCAGTTCATCGATTTCTAACAAAGCCGCACGATACTTATCGGCGATCTCGTTTTGCGCGTTTTTATCCGCTAATGACGCCTCTTCAATGCGGTGCTGCGGAGCGAGTTCATTTCGCGTTAATGTCGTGGCGGCCAGCATCGGATAAAAACCGCGTTCTTTGGCCAGCGCGCTTAACATTTCGTGCGTTTTTGACTCATTCGTTTTTGCCAACCAATAACGCCATTCTTGCTTCGCTTTGCCTTCTTGCGACAAGGCGTTCAGCCAAGGTTGTAAATCCGTTTTTTGCCAAATGGCCATGCGCAGGCGGCGTTCAATTAAGTTATCTGCAGCCAGTTTTAAGATCTCCACATCGCGCCAGTGTTGAAAATTCTGACTTGAGTTATCAAAAAAGCGGTTGAGAAAAGCAATTTTCCAGTCGCGAATTTGCGCATCGCTTAATCGCCAAGTTTGCGCCCATTGTTCATAAGGCGTGAAATTTGGCTCGTCGATATTTTCCGGCATGCTGTATAAATAGCGATTAAAGCCTTGTACGACGGCAAATTGATAGCGCGTATAATCATTTTCGTTAAGCGGTGATTTATCTGCCAGCGCCTTTAAATTCGCCGGATTTTTCAGCAAATTCACCAAACGTTGTAAATCTGCCGAAATGCCCGAATCTTCTTGCGTATTGCCAGCGCGTTCCGATTCTTTTGCCAAGCGTTGTAATCCTTTAAGGTCATTTTGAGCGAACAGATTTTGTGCTTTTTGAATAATATTGTCTGCGGTTCTACTACCGCTGGCATTCCATTGCGCCCAAAGCGGCGCGTCGTCGGTCAATTCACCGTTAGCCAGCCAAAGCGCACCAAAGCGTTGCAAAATCTCGTTCTGCCGAGTTTGATTTGATTGAGTGTTATCTTGAGATTGTTCGATGAGCCGATATTCCATATTTAATGTGGCGACTTGTATCGCCAAACTTTGCGGTTTGATTTTTTTTGCATAGTCCACTAATTCCGGCGCATCGGCATTATTCAGCAGCGTGAGAATATTTTGTTGCAAACGAGCGTGCAGAAAATGGCTCGGATGTTCGTTAATATAAGCTTCCAGCTCATTTTTGAGCGCAATTGTTTCATCTCGAGAAGTATTCGGCGTTATTTGTTTAATTTGAGCGTCGAAATATGCCGCCCAAGCGTCTTGTTGTAGCGGATAGCCTTCAAGCGCGTGTAACAGTTGCAGAAAAATCGGCTTGTTTGTGGCAACGCGTTGATTTTTGAGCGCGCTTTTCAGCAGATTTTCAAACTGTAAAAAAGTCGCGCGCTGTTGCAGCCGTTTTAATTCCGCCGTCTGTTGATTTTGTCGCCATTGGCTTTGTTGGCGCGCTAAGTTAGCATTCTCGGCGTATTCTTGCTTCGCTTGGTTGGCTTGTGTTGATTGCGTAAGCGCGGTAAGAAGCGCGAGGGAAATAAGGAGAGGTTTTTTCATACTGAGCATGGCTATTATCTTTGCGTTAGTTTTTGGGTTACGGCAAAAAGGCTGAAAGTAAAACCGCGAGATGTCATTTGAGCACCGCATTGGAGGCTTGTCACACGGGGCTTCAATGCGGTGCTCTTGGGCGACTCCGTTTTTGGCCTGATAAAAAAGCGAATCTTTTGATTCGCTTTTCGTTTCCTTTGTTCAATTAAAAGACTTTTTTAAACGGTTTGACGATCACTTCACCGTAAACGCCGGCCTCCACATAAGGATCTTGCGCCGCCCAATCTTTGGCAGCGAGTAAATTATCGAATTGGGCGATCACGGTGGAGCCGCTAAAGCCGGCTTCGCCCGGATTTTCGGCGTCAATGGACGGATTCGGGCCGGCCGTGAGTAAACGGCCTTCCGCTTGTAATTGAGTTAAGCGCGCTAAATGCCGTTCGCGTACAGCGAGGCGCTTTTCCAAGGTGTCGGGGATATCTTGTGCAAAAATCACGTAATACATACTTTTTCCTTTTAACAATGCGGTTGTTGCGCTTCGTATTCTTGAATTGCCGCTAAGGCGCTTTCCAATTCGTGGTTGCCTTCGCGCGGGATGGTACGGGATTTGCCGTGATTATCCACGGCCACGAAAGTGAATACTGCATCAGTGACGCAATAACGCTCGCCGATCGGTTCGCTGGCGACTTTTTTGACCCAGACTTCCACTTTGATTTTAATCGACGACCGACCGACTTTTAGGCATTGTCCGTAACAGCATACTACGTCGCCGACGGAAATCGGCTTGATGAAGTTCATCCGTTCCACGGCAACGGTGACCACGCGTCCGTGAGCGATTTCTTTGGCTAAAATCGCACCGCCCATATCCATTTGCGACATAATCCAGCCGCCAAAAATATCGCCGTTAGCATTAGTGTCGGAGGGCATGGCAAGGGTGCGTAGTAATAAAACGCCTTTCGATTGGCGACCATTGTTGTCAATAAGATTCGAGACCATTATTGCTCTCCTTTATGATTGTTTCCGTCGTTTTTTTGTTCGTGTTGCGACAAAAATCGATAAATATAGGCGCCGGAAATAAGCGTGGCGATTAGCGTCATTCCGATTAAGCCGAAAGATTTGAAATCCACCCAAGCTTCTTCCGACATATTTTGGCTGATATAAATGTTGGTTAACATACAAATGATAAAGAATGTCGCCCAGCCGAGATTGAGTCTGTTCCAAGCTTTTTCCGGCAATTGAATGTCTTTACCGAGTAATTTTTTTACTAAAGGCGTGTTAAATTGAAACTGTGCCACCAATAATACGACGGCGAATAACCCATTGATAAGGGTGACTTTCCATTGTAAATAGCGCAGTTCGTTGAAATAGGCGGTAAGCAGCCCAAAGAAAACTACTGCGCCGGCCATTATTTTTTGTTGTTTTTCAATGGCGCCATATTTCCATTTCAATATGATCAGTTGCGCAATCGTGGCGATAACCAATACCATCGCTGCTTCGCGTACGCCACCTAATTTATAAGTTACAAAAAATAAAATTAATGGAATAAAATCAAGTAGTTGCTTCATTTATGGCTCCTGCATAAATAAACTGTAAAAACGATAAGTTACTACTAATGTGAAAATATTGATCAATGCCGCCGTCAGGCTCACGATAACGGAAAAGATGAGATTCTCCGAAAGCACACTTAATTGCAGAATCAGCATCGGGGCAACAAAATACACCAATAAAGCATAAATCAGCAACGCGGTTTTTTGATTACACCCTTGCAACCAAATTTTTTGTAAAGATTGGCCTATTCCGTCTTGAGTTGTGAGGTAATGGAGTGAGGCTAAATTCAGCCGAATAAAAAAGTATATGCCGAAGAAAATCGTCAATAATGCGGCTATAGAAGGCGCGGTGTTGCTAAGTGCGGCACCGACAATGTGCGCGACGCCGATCAACACGGGAAGCACACTAACGGTTTCCAACACGATCACACCGATGAAACGACGTAAGGTCAACACAAAATTTGCGCTCAACGTAAGCGGATTGTGCCGACTGATTTGGTGAATCGTCATCAATCCCCAAGCGCTGATAAAAATACTGGCTAATTGTGCCGGTAAAAAAGAAGCTAAAAAGTCCGACGCATTGATTTGGCTTAAATCGGACAATGTATTACCGTCCGAAACGGCGTCTTGCGCCATAAAATCGGGAGTTAATAAGACGCTCAATACTTGTACAATAAAAAGCATGAAAACCAATTGCAGCATGATTTTCTGTTGATTACGAAAAAAATGCCAACTGTCTTGCAAAACTTGGGTAAAGTTAATTTTCATCGAATTTCCCTTGTCAAAAAATGCGCTGATTATACCTTGTTTAGCGGTTTGTGCCATTTATCTTGTGTAAAAATTCCGCTTTGGGTTAACGCAATTTAGAATTATTGGGCGCCCCGTTTGCGCAGCGCAACCGCGACGGTGAAATTCGACGTATTGGGCGGAGAGCATGAAGTGAACGTGAAATTGAGCCGGTCAGTTTTCACTGCTTAGGTTATCGTTGCTGGGATTATCGTTTTTGAGGTTTAATCCGTGGCTTTTAGTACCAACTAAAAATAGCACCGCATTGGTGGGTTCCAATGCGGTGCTATTTTTACCTGGCAAAGAAAATCGTGAGCAATGGCAATATTGATGCCGTTCAACAACGAAAGAGTTGCCTCACCGAACTAAATTTCTTTTGATCCGCTCGGCTTGCGTCGTTTACCGATATTTTTCGTGTCTTTATGGCGTATTTTCACTTTTTTCTTCGCCTCGACTTTTTTCTTTTCTTCGCGTTTTTCTTTAATACGCATCTTTTGTTTTTTGGAAACCGATTTTATTTCGCCGTCTTTCGGCGCTTTAGTGCGAGGTTCCAAGCCTTCCAAAATTCGCGCTTTTAGAATTTCTTCCGTGTAACGTTTGATTTTACCGAGCAACTTATAATCGTGCGCTTCCACAAAAGATACCGCGGTGCCTTTTTTACCGGCGCGCGCCGTGCGTCCAATGCGGTGCAGATAGGTATCTGCGCTGTACGGTAAGTCGAAGTTCATCACATGGCTGACATCGTCAATATCAATGCCGCGCGCCGCCACATCCGTCGCCACCAGTAGCGTTACGATGCCTGATTTTAATTTATCAATGGCGTTATTGCGTTGCGTTTGCGCCATGTCGCCTTCTAAATAGGCGGAACGAATGCCGCGTTTACGCAAGGTTTCGGAAAGCTCGCGCGCGTCTTCGCGACGACGTACGAATACTATACCGCGGCTTACTTGTTCTGTTTCGACGAAGCGCGCGAGCAATTTGATCTTGTGTTCCCGACTATCAGCGTGGTAATACCATTGATTGATTTTTTTGCGTTCACGACGACTCGGTTGAGCTTCCGCTTTCACCGGATCGTTGAGCAAACGTTCGGCAAAATCTGTCAACAATTCGCCTTCAAGCGTCGCGGAAAATAGCAATGTTTGCTTACGCCAACGGGTTTCCGCCGCAATTTTTTCCGCATCCTGCCCGAAGCCCATTTGCAACATACGATCCGCCTCGTCGAAAATTAATATTTCTACCGAACGACAATCGAAATTTTCTTCCTTAATGTATTGCAATAAACGTCCGGGCGTTGCTACCACCAAATCTTGGTTGGAATTAAATACTTCGCCATGATTTTGATAGGCCACGCCGCCGGTGATGGTTGCGATATCTAAACGGCTGAACTGTGCCAGCTGTTGCGCTTGCTCCGCCACTTGCATGGCTAGCTCGCGCGTTGGGGTGAGCACTAAAACGCGTGGCGGGCCCGGTTTACGGCGTGGATAATCCAATAAATGTTGTAATGCCGGCAATAAAAAGGCGACGGTTTTGCCCGTGCCGGTGGGCGCCGAACCTAATACATCGCGTTCTTCCATAGCCGCCGGAATGGCTTTCGTTTGGATCGCAGTCGGACGAACGTAGCCCTTTTGGTCGAGGGCTTTTAAAAGCTCGGGGGAAAGATCGAATTGTTCAAATTGGGATAAATTCATTATAGTGCGGCTTTTTTGTTAAAATCGGCGCGGATTATACCTGAAATAGCGGTTAAAGTACGGTCGGTTTAGGAAAAATATATGAGCGGATTTAGCTTTAAACAGTTTCATATCAATCAACAAGACTGCGCGATGAAGGTCGGCACTGACGGCATTTTGCTCGGCGCTTGGGCGGATGTCACGAACTGTCGAAGAATATTGGATATGGGCTGCGGCACGGGATTGTTGGCGTTGATGTTGGCGCAGCGCAGTGCGCCAGATTGTCAGATTCATGCGGTGGAACTCGATCCCGCCGCGGTGCAACAAGCGCAACAAAATATCAATGACTCTCCTTGGCGGCACCGCATTGAACTACATCAAGGCGATGTATTGCATTTTTTGGCCGAAACCGCTTCCCCCTTTGATTTAATTGTGGCTAATCCGCCTTATTTTGCGCAAGGCGTGCACTGTAAAAATGCGCAACGGCAGCTGGCGCGTTATATGCAACAATGTCATTCGGATTGGTTAAACCGGGCTGCACAACGATTATCGCCGAACGGAGAAATAAGTTTTGTCGTGCCTTTCGAGGCAGTAAAAAGCCTGATGGATTCGGCCGAACTGCATTGCGTGAAGCAGACGGCGGTCATTACTAAAATCGGCAAAACGCCGCGGCGAATGTTAATCACTTTCGCCAAACAGTCGCGAGCGTTAATGCAAAACAAATTGGTGATTTACGACGAACACCATCAATACACCGCGGAATTTGTCGCATTGACGAAGGATTTTTATTTGAAATTTTAACTGCTTAAAACAGCACCGCATTGGAATTGCTCCCAATGCGGTGCTGTTGTTTGATATCAAACTATGTTTCGACAGGTTGAGTAATTAACCGCCCATGCCATATTTTTTTAATTTTTTGCGTAAGGTGCCGCGGTTAATGCCAAGCATATTCGCTGCGCGGGTTTGGTTACCGCGCGTGTATTGCATCACCATATCTAACATTGGATGTTCGACTTCTACCAATACTAATTCGTAAAGATCATTCACATCTTGCCCGTCTAATTGAGATAAGTAATTGCGTAATGCTTGTTTTACGGAATCACGTAACGGTTTGTTGGTGACTTGTGATTGAGAGTTTAACACTGAAACGGTTAATGCTTCAGACGGACTACGTTGTTGTTCTAACATCTTGCTTTATCCAAAATTGAATTTAAAAAATCTTCCAACACAATAAGTTGTTCCTGCGGATCGTTTATTGCGTTAAAAGTCTGTCTAAAAACGGAACCAGGTTGAATTTCCTGTAAGTACCAAGCTATGTGTTTGCGGGCGATGCGGTAGCCTTTTGAGGCGCCGTAGAATTGGTGTAATTCTTGAATATGGCGCAAAATTTGAGCGCATTTTTCACTTAAACTTGGTGTTTGAATGATCGTATCGCGTTCAATTAAGCTTTCCACTGCTTGAAACAGCCAAGGATTGCCTAACGCGGCACGTCCGATCATAATTGCATCGGCGCCGGTGTAATCAAGCACCTGTTTTGCTTTTGCCGCGCAATCAATATCGCCGTTGGCAATCACCGGGATCGAAACGGCTTGTTTGACCGCGCGAATATTGTCGTATTCCGCTTCCCCTTCAAAAAGACATTCTCGCGTCCGTCCGTGAATGGTTAAAGCCTGAATACCGGATTGTTCTGCAATTTTGCCGATTTGCACGCAGTTTCGATTAGATTTATTCCAGCCCGTGCGAATTTTCAAGGTTACCGGCACATCGACCGCCTTGACGACTTCGCGCAGAATGTTTTCCACCAATTCGGGAAACTGCAACAATGCCGACCCGGCAAGTTTGCGATTTACCTTTTTGGCAGGACAGCCCATATTGATGTCGATGATTTGCGCACCACATTCCACATTCGCCGCCGCAGCTCGCGCCATTTCCAACGGCTCGGAACCTGCGATCTGCACCGCATTGAAGCCCAATTCATCGCTATGCGCCAAACGCAATTTGGATTTTTCCGTATGCCAAAGTTGCGGATTGGCGGACATCATTTCGGAGAAGGTCAATCCCGCGCCGTAATGGGCACAAAGACGGCGGAAAGGTTTATCGGTAATGCCCGCCATCGGTGCCAGTAAAACACGATTTTTTAATGGGTAAGGACCGATGCGCATTTTACCTTTCACCTTCGAGCAAGCCTAAATCCAATTGCTGTCGAACGGGGCGACAACCGACAAGGCGTGCTATCATACGCACTTTGATATGCTTTGCAAAGCGAATTTTGTTCAAAAAATACACTTTTTTTAATTGACAAAATAAAATTAAAGCGATTTTAACTTGCCCGTAATTCGGCACCATTCCTCACGTACCGCAACCTCTTCCAAATCAAAGGTTTGGGCGTAAGCATCGCAGACGGAGCGGGCTTGCGTTTCTAAAATACCGGACAAGCCCAAATCGCCGTTTTCTTTCACCAAGCAGCTAATCAGCGGATAAAGTTCTTTTAATGGGCCGGCTAAAATATTGGCGACTACAACGTCCGCTTTAAGATTCGCCGGTTTTTCGTCGGATAAAAAAAGTTGCAAGCGATCCGCAACACCGTTTTGTTGCGCATTGTTACGACTGGCAAGAATCGCTTGCGGATCAATATCAATACCAATTGCGCTTTTGGCGCCGAGTTTCAGCGCAGCGATGGCCAAAATACCGGAACCGCAGCCGAAGTCGATCACCGTTTTGTCCTGTAAATCCAAACCATCTAACCATTCTAAGCAAAGTGCGGTGGTCGGGTGTGTGCCGGTACCGAAGGCCAAGCCGGGATCGAGCATCACATTCACCGCATTTGGCTCGGGAACTTCACGCCAGCTCGGACAGATCCATAAACGTTTACCGAACTGCATAGGATGGAAGTTATCCATCCACTCACGCGCCCAATCTTTGTCTTCGATTTGCTCGATTTTATATGCCGCGCCATCCTCTAAATGGCCCGCCTGTTTTAATAAGCCGACGATTTCCGCCATATCGGTTTCCGCATCAAAAAGCGCGATGACGTCGGTATTGCCCCACAGGCGGGTTTCGCCCGGCAGCGGTTCGAAAATCGGCGTATCTCGACTGTCCATAAACGTGACGGAAACGGCACCGATTTCTTCTAAAAAATCACTTATTTTTTCTGCTTTTTCATTCGTGCTGTTTAAGCGAATTTGAATCCAAGCCATATTTTTCTCCTTTCATAAAACCTATTTTTTCAACAATTTTGGCAGTAACGCCGAGCCAATGGTGGCGAGCATAATAAGGGCGATGCCGAGGGTGGATAGCGTCGAAAGACTTTCGCCGAGCAAGGCCACCGCAAATAAAATTCCAAACAGTGGTTCCAATGCCACCAAAATGCCGGAAAGATTCGCATCTACGCTGTTTAAACCTTTATTCCAGAGCCAAAATGCCAGCCAGCTGCAACCGATGGCGAGATAAAATAAACCGATGACGCCGTAAAAGTCCCATTCAATTCGCCAACTTTCGGTTAAAAGCAAAGTGAACGGCAGGGTGATTAGACAGCCTAGTACGATGGTGGCTGAAGTGTAGGCTTGATTGGATACGCGCGCCACGACGTTTTGAGTCCAGCGCAATACGCCAGCGAAAATAATGCCGGCGACCAATACCAGTAAACAGCCGAACAGACTAATGTCATTGATACCGTCATGATGTTGCCCGCCGTTAATCATTATCGCTACGCCTAAAAAGGCCATCGCGCCGAACAGCCAATGGAACCCGCGAGCGCGGTCTTTAAAAAAGAAATGCCCGATGAAAACCACCAGCAACGGTTCCAAACCGATCATCGTAACCGCACTGGCGGCGGAAGTGTATTTCAAGCCAATAAATTGCAGCAAAAAAACGGCGGTGTAATTGAAAAATGCCAGCCACCGAAGTTGTTTGCGCATCGATTTATCAATTTTTTTCCAGTGTCGCAGAAATAGCGGCAGCACAAAAATCGCTGCGATAATTAGGCGCGACTGCACCACCAGCACGGGATCCATCATGGAATATGTCATCTTGCCGACGATTAATGAGCTGCTCCAAATGAGCAAAGCGATAATTTGGTAAATCATAATTTATCTCTTACAGTTATCTTCACGTTCGTTTACGAGGACGAGAAAGATGATTTCAATGCGGTGCCCGTTCGGAAGTCCGTCGCCGCAAGATTTCAATGCGGTGCTTTTAAGATTGTTTTATTAAGAAAGCCTCCAACTTGCGTGGAATTAGCAAGAAAGAGACTGCGGCAATCGCGCTCATAAATAGAAAAGTGATAGTCGGCGATGCAGGGTAAATTATGCTGGCAATCGCACTGAAAAGCGCGATAAGAAGGCCGTTTGACAAGCCGTTATATAAGCCTTGTAATTTGGCGATGTGACTTTGCGGTCGCGTGGTGATGTAGCGCACAACAGCGTAATGACACAGGGCGTAAGTAAGGCTGTGCATTAGTTGCAATAATAGAATTAAAGTGAAATCCCGAACATAATCAAATGCCGCCCAACGAACGACACAGGCTGCGGCGGAGAAATAAAACAATTTACTGACCGATACGTTTTGAAATAAACGGCGTGAAAAGAAAAATAACAGAATTTCCGCGCCGACCCCAATGCCCCAAAGCAAGCCGGTTTGTGCGACGGAAAGGCCAATATCGGTCCAATAAATCGTGCCATATACATAATAGGCAGCGTGTGAACCTTGAATCATGCCAACGGCTAGCATTACGCGTAAAGTCGTCGGATTTTTTAGCAGCGCTAAAAAGCCGATTCGACGGTTTTCGCCTTGTTCCGAGGTTTCGTCTTGCGGCGCAACAGCAGGTTTTAATAATTGAATCAAAGTATAGAACAGCAAAAGAGCGGTTAAAATCCATACGATATTTTCCGCACCGAGGCTGTCGATTATTCCGCCGAACGCCACGACGCCCAAAATAAACGCCAAAGAACCGATTAATCGCACTTTGCCGTAATCCAGCCCGATTTGGCGTTGCCAAGTGGCGGCAAGGGAATCGCCGATAGGCATTCCGGCCGCGTTTACTGCAGCAAATAAACCGACAACGCAAAATAATAGCCAGAAATGATGAGCGAGCAAACTGAACGCCGCTGCCGTCAAGAGGCTGGCAAGAGCGAGCAGGCGTAGCGAGACGATCATGTGTGCGGCTTTTTGGATTAACGAAGAAAATAGTAAGCCGCCGACAAAACGGAAAACATAGGCGCTGCCGATGACCAGCCCGATCATTTCTTCGCCATAGTTTTGCGATTTTAACCATGCAGGAAAGAAGGGCAAAAACACGCCGTAGGCACAGTAATAACCTAAGAAACTCAAGGCGAGCCAATAAAAGGGACGAATTTGCATCAGAATAATTTTTCCATTTCTTGCGAACGCGCGGCGCAGGCTTGCATGGCTTGTGCGACGATTTGATTAAAATGTTGCGCGTTGAATACGGCTAATGCCGCTTCCGTCGTGCCGCCTTTGGACGTGACGTTTTGGCGTAGTGTGGAAAAGTCGAGTTGCGGATTATCGATCGCCATTTTGGCCGCACCGAATATGGCTTGTCGCACCAAGGTGCAGGCGCTGTCGGCATCTAAATTCATCTCGACCAGCGCTTGTTGCATCGCTTCCAACATTTGGAAAAAATACGCCGGACTGCTGCCGGATGCTGCGGTGACTGCGTGCATTTGCGCTTCATCTTGCAGCCAAAGGGTTTTGCCCACCGTATTCAACAATTCTTGTACGAAAATGCAATCGGCTTGCGCGGTATTTTTAGCCGCAAACAAGCCTGCCATGCCTTCGCTTATGAGTGCCGGCGTATTTGGCATCACGCGCACTACGGATTTGGCGCTCGGAATCAACGCTTGCAAGCGCGCGGTGGAAATGCCTGCGGCAATGGAAATCAACAATTTATCGCTAAAATCAACCCCCGCTAGGCAGCGGCACACTTCAGCCATCATTTGCGGTTTCACCGCCAACAGCACCGCATTGGCACGCTTTGCGCTAACCGCGTTATCTTGTGCCGTTTGCACGCCGAGTTCGGCAAAAAACGCGCGTTTTGTTTCGTTTGGGTCATTCACAATAATCTGCTCAGCCGGATAGCCTTGCTTTAACAAACCAAGTACGATTGCTTGCGCCATATTGCCGCCGCCGATAAAGGCGATTAATTTGTGTTGCATCGTTTTTTCCTATCAGTTTATGGGCTACAATGGCGCGTATTTTACCCTATTATGAAGGAAGTTTACGATGTGGTTCAAAAATTTGATGAGTTATCGTCTTACCAAGTCGTTGGAATGGGATCTCACGCAGTTACAAACGCAGTTGGAAACATGTCGATTCTATCCTTGTGACGTGCAAGAGCAAAGTAAATTCGGCTGGTCTGCGCCGTTGCGTGGTTCGGATTTACTGTATTTTTCTGTCGGTAAACAGATTTTGTTGGTGGCGCAAAAGGAAGAAAAAATGTTGCCGGCAAATGTTGTTAAACGTGAGTTAGCGCACCGCATTGAAAGCCTTGAAGAAAAAGAAAATCGCAAGCTGAAAAAAAATGAAAAGCAAACTTTAAAGGACGACGTGGTGATGAATTTATTGCCGCGTGCTTTCAGCAAAAATCAATACACGGCATTGTGGATCGATACGGAAAGCGGTTTGCTGCATCTGGATGCGGCTTCTGCCAAACGGGCGGAAGACGTGTTGGCGTTATTACGCAAATCCCTCGGTTCGTTGCCGGTGGTGCCGCTTGCCTTTGCCAACGAACCAAGCACGATTTTAACCGATTGGATTACGCAAGATAATTTGCCTCATTGGTTGATTGCATTAGAAGAAGCCGAACTGCGCGGCAGCCAAGAAGACAGCGTGATTCGTTGCAAAAAACAACCGTTGGAAAATGAAGACATTCTCGCCTTGTTGCAAGAGGGCAAAAAAGTCGTGAGCAAATTGGCGTTGGAATGGGAAGATACTTTAACTTTCGTGTTTAACGAAGATGGTAGCCTAAAACGCCTTAAATTTGCCGATAGCGTGCGGGAGAAAAATGAAGATATTTCGAAAGAAGATTTTGCCAAACGTTTTGATGCGGATTTTGTGTTAATGACAGGAATTCTGGCGAAATTAACCGAAAACTTGCTGGAAGCGTTCGGTGGGGAAAAGGTAAGGTTATAAGCGCAATTTCGACTTAACGGCCGTTCTTCGTTGAAAATAGCACCGCATTGGAAGGGATTTCAATGCGGTGCTATTTTGTCGATCAACCGACCACGAAAGGCAAATATCCGGCGCGGATGGCAAATGGAATGGCGGTAATCGCCACGCCGAGCGCTAACACCACGAACAAGGCCAGATTGCCGCCTCGGACGCGGTACGGCAGATGCGGATGGAGACGGCGCGCTTTCCATACTAAGCTGACCGGCAATACCACTGCGTAGAAGGCGAACATTTGGCCGGCGTAGCCAAGCGCCAAGATAAAACCTTCCGGGTAGAACAAGGCGAAAATCAATGGCGGAATAAAGGTTAATAAACCGAGCGTGATGCGGCCGGCGGAGCGGTTAAAGGAACGTTTTAGCAAGTCTTCGATACATTCCAGTAAACCTAACCCCACGCCTAGAAATGATGTTACCAAGGCCAAGGTTGAGAATAATTTTACTGCGCCGGCAATGATGCTGCTGCCGGTTATCGCAAGCGTCGCTTTCACTAAGCCGTTTAAGGTAGCGTCTTCTTGCAAAATTTGTAAGAAGTCGTTTTGCGTGAGTAAGCCGTGGGTGGAAAGTTGCCATAAAATATAGGCGCCGAGTGTAATTCCCGAACCGACCAAAATCGACCGGCGCAACGCGTTTACGTTCCCCCCCAAATATTTATTTAAACTCGGAATGGAACCGTGAAAACCGAATGCGGTGAAAAACACCGGGCTGGCGGAAATCATTAAAGCATTGTCGATCGGCATTGCCATTAAGTTGTCGAATTGGATTTTCGGTAACATTAAGCTCAACACTAGCACAAACGCGGCGATCATCACGAAAAATAAGACACGATTGATTTTGTCCACCGAATGGGTGCCGATTACAATAAATGTGCCGAAAATCACGGTAAAGAGTAACACGGCGAGCTTATTGGAGCCGCCTGTATCGCCTGCGGCGGGTAATAAATCCATCAGCAGTGAACCGCCACCACTGACGTAAGCGGCGATTAACGCATATAAAAAAACGATTAAAACCAAGGTGGAAACAATGCGTCCTGCTTTGCCGAAATACTGTTCGGCAAGCGTGCCAATGCCCGCGTCGCTTTCGGCGGTTTGATACAGTTCAACGAATAATAAGGCGCTGAAAGTAAGCAATGCCCACAGTGATAGCAATAAAACGATGGTAAAGCCGAAACCGATACCGGCCGAAGTGAGCGGCATGGCGAGCATGCCTGCGCCGATCATGGTACCGGCGACGAGTAATGTACTGCCTACGGTTTTGTTCATTTTTCATCCTTTTTTTGTAATTAAAAATTTACTAGGATTGTATTTTAGAATTTACAGCCTGTAAAGGCGGTTCACCGCTTTATTTTATCTTGGAGTTAACTCATCCATTTTTGCTCAAGCGTTGCCTCTGAACCCGCTCGCGGGCACCGCATCGGATACTTTTATTTACAGTATGCCGAGCATAAATGTTCTATCATTGCACCGAACGACAACGCAGTGTGTCGATGTGGTTCTTCTCCAAATCGTTTCAAATAATTAATCGTCGCATCGCTTTTTAGCGCATCTTGCGGAAGGTAAAGAGATGACCCTTTCTTTGTTCAATGCGGTGCTGTTGAGGGAGTTCATGAATCAGAAAACCAGCATATACGACCACGAACATTTTTTCGCGCTTTATCGAAAGCTTCGTGCCAATCCGATAAGCTTAAACGAAATTGTGGAAAAACCGACGATGCTTGCGTTATTGCCGGATTTACACGGCAAAAAATTGCTCGATCTTGGTTGCGGCTGCGGCGAGCATTTACGGCTTTATTTGCAACAAGGCGCGGCGGTGGTGACAGGGGTGGATTTATCCGTCAATATGTTAGAGCAAGCCCGCCACGACTTGCTCCAATGCGGTGCTGATACGACAGTCTGTTCTTTGTATCACTTGCCGATGGAAAATTTAGTCGACTTGCCGGAAGACGGTTTCGACGTGATTACCAGTTCTTTCGCTTTTCATTATGTACAAGATTTTCCTGCGCTGTTGGCTTCAATTGCCGATAAATTAGCGCCCGGCGGCACGTTGCTGTTTTCTCAGGAACACCCAATAACCACTTGCCACAAAGAAGGTGAACGCTGGGAAAAAGATAATAATAAACAACAGGTTGCGTATCGTTTGAATCATTATCGCGAGGAAGGCGAGCGCGACCGAAATTGGTTCAAGCAGCCGTTTAAAACTTACCATCGCACCGTCGCGACAATTGTTAACGATTTAATTGAGGCGGGGTTTCAAATCGAGCGAATGGCAGAACCGATGCTTGCCGATCAACCGGAGTGGCGCGATGAATTTAAAGATTTGCAGCATCGCCCGGTGTTGCTTTTCGTTCGTGCAAAGAAAATCGTTTCGGCGTAAAAATAAACTGGTTTTCGCCCTCTCTTTGTGATATAAAACGCACCGCTGTTTTTGCCGTTAAAAAAAACAGCGTTTTTATTTACAACACACACATATCACCAAGGCTTCATCGGGGTGCCAAACGGTCGATGAGCTGATATGTGGAGGCTCAACCCCAATAAAAGGAAAATATTATGGCACAAGTTTCAATGCGCGACATGATCAACGCGGGCGTACACTTCGGACACCAAACTCGTTACTGGAACCCACAAATGAAACCTTTCATTTTTGGTGCACGTAATGGTGTTCACATCATCAATCTTGAAAAAACCTTACCTTTATTCAACGACGCGCTTGCCGAATTAACCCGCATCGCGAGCAACAACGGTAAAGTTTTATTCGTCGGTACGAAACGCGCAGCTCAAGAAGCGGTAGAAGCCGCGGCATTAGACTGTCAACAATATTATGTAAATCACCGTTGGTTAGGCGGTATGTTGACTAACTGGAAAACAGTTCGTCAATCAATTAAACGTTTAAAAGATTTGGAAACCCAATCTCAAGACGGCACTTTCGACAAATTAACCAAAAAAGAAGCGTTAATGCGTAGCCGTGAGATGGAAAAACTTGAATTAAGCCTCGGCGGTATCAAAAATATGGGCGGTTTACCGGATGCGTTATTTGTCATCGGTGCGGATCACGAACATATCGCGGTGAAAGAAGCGAACAACCTTGGCATTCCTGTATTCGCTATCGTGGATACCAACTCTACACCGGCCGGTGTGGATTATGTTATCCCGGGCAATGATGACGCAACTCGCGCAATCCAACTTTATTTAACGGCTGCAGCAGCGGCGGTGAAAGAAGGTCGCGGTAACAATGTTGAAGCGATTGCGGAAGAATTAGTTGTAGAAGTGGAAGCAACGGAACAATAATTCGGGTTATCGAAATAAGGCTCAGCCCTTATTAATCAAAACGATTAATTGGCACAGGGGCTAAAATTTAGCCCCTGTATTTTTACCCAAAGTACGTTTAAAGCACCGTACTTTAAGACAGAGGATTGGAAAAATGGCTGAAATTACAGCAGCATTAGTAAAAGAACTGCGCGAACGTACCGGCGCAGGCATGATGGAATGTAAAAAAGCGTTAGTTGAAGCGAACGGTGACATTGAACTGGCCATCGACAACATGCGTAAATCCGGTCAAGCGAAAGCGGCGAAAAAAGCTGGTCGCGTAGCCGCAGAAGGTGTAATTCTTGCACGTATTGAAAATGGCTTCGGTGTATTGGTCGAAATGAACTGCGAAACCGACTTCGTTGCGAAAGATGCCGGTTTCTTAGGCTTGGCAAACGAAGTAGCGGATTATGCCGCCGCGCACAAAGGCACGACAATTGAACAATTACAGGCGCATTTTGAAGAAAAACGTGCGGCGTTAGTAGCGAAAATCGGCGAAAACATGACTATTCGTCGTGTCGCTTATTTAGATGGTAAAGTCATCGCACAATACTTACACGGCGCGAAAATTGGTGTGTTAGTGGCGGGCGAAGGCTCTGCGGAAGAACTCAAAAAAGTAGCAATGCACGTTGCTGCGTCTAAACCTGAATTCGTTAACCCGGAAGACGTTTCCGCCGAAGTGGTAGAACATGAGCGTCAAATCCAAATCGACATCGCGATTAATTCCGGTAAACCGAAAGAAATCGCAGAGAAAATGGTTGAAGGCCGTATGAAGAAATTCACTGGTGAAGTGTCTTTAACCGGTCAAGCATTCGTGATGGATCCGTCTGTTTCTGTAGGTGATTTCTTAAAATCTGTAAACACTTCTGTGTCTAACTTCATTCGTTTAGAAGTGGGTGAAGGTATTGAAAAAGTGGAAGAGGATTTTGCCGCTGAAGTGGCTAAAATTACCGGCGGTAATGCTTAATTCTTTTTTCAGAGATAAAAAAGCCGATAACTTGGTTATCGGCTTTTGTTTTGCGTGTTATTTATGTTTCGGTCGAATATCGATTGCCGGATCATCATCTTTACGATATTTCTCATTAATGCGCTTTTGCAAGCCGAAATCGTCTTTATCCGCTTGGCTAGAAAATAAATCTTCTTCCTGAGTAAGTTTCGGATTCTTAATGCCGATCCAAGTTGCAACACCTTCTAAGAAGTTCAAACCGGATTTAAATGCTTTGTATTCTTTCCGTTCGCTATCGTCGGACGACAATTTAAACAGCGGGATATCATGGTGTTCGCGGCTAAAACAGTTTTGATTAAATAACAGCACGTTATTTTTTTCATCCTGTTGATGGCATAAACCGTGATCGGAAAAATAAATCATTGAAAACGTGCGTCCTGTTTTTGTCGAGTTATCTTCAAGCTGTTCATATACACGTTTTAAAAATTCATCGGTTTTCTTAATGGAAGAAACATAGCAGTTCAAATAGCCATATTTTGGATCGATTTCCTCATCTTTATAAATTTTTGGATAATCTTCCACACGGTCGCACGCCAGCGGATGCGAGCCGTAAATATGTAATACAATAAAACGTTTCCCTTGAATTGGATCTTCTAATACTTGAGTGAGTTTCGGCAGTAAATCGAAATCACTAAAGTTGGTGGAATTAAAACTGCCCCCTTTTTTTAAGAAAATGGTTTCATCAGATTTTGCGGCCAGTGACGATACCGGCGTATCGAATTCACCCAACATGCCTTGGTTCGATAGCCAATAGGTTTTAATGCCGGCGGATTTGACCAAATCGACTAAACTCAAATCGTAATTTGGCTCCCACTTTTCTTTGTTCGGCAAGGTTAACATTAAACGTAACGAGGCGACGGTATTAGTGCCGGCGGAGCGCAAGCCGTCAATCAGCGTCCCTTTTGCATTCGACATAAATGGCGTATTTTCAATCGGATAGCCGTATGCCTGATGATAATCTTTGCGCGCACTTTCGCCCAATACAATTACATAATCGTCGTAACGAGAATTTTCCAGTACGGATTTTCCCCAATTATTGGATTGCGACATTTGTTTGAGTTTTTGCATTTCGTCTATTATTTTTAGCGTAGAACTCAGCGTTTCCTTAAGCGGCTCGGCAATTGGTAAATAAAATGCAAAAAGCAAGGTCGTCAGTACAATAAAGGTTTTGTTACGATAAAATTTAACGCCGAATTTAACTGCACTTTTATATTGCACGAATAGCAAAATCGGGATCGCAATGGCAATTAAATAACTTGTCAGCGGAATTTGTAGCAAAAACTCTTTGGTTTCCAGCATATCAGTGGCGAACACAGAAGCGATATATTGATAGCTCGGCGCGCCGAAATTTAAACCGGTGGGCGTATAAAAGGCGTGCGCCAACCCCAGCGGCAACATAATAAAATAGAAAGATTTTTTGCTACTGCTTAATAAAAGAATCAACGCGGTGGAGAGTAAAATTAGCACCGCATTGGGGCTAGGAAACATCCCTGAACCGATTAACATAAAGTAGCCGGCTGTCAGGGCACAAATAAAAACGAAAAGCGTAGCTAAAATTCGGTAAGTTTTTTGTGTGTTCATATCATCTCTATTGGAAAACAAATGTCGCTCATTATCTCTTTTTTGCGCCGGATTTCCAGTTTTAACTTCTTCACTCTTGCGTGGTTATTCTATAAAATAGGCCAATTTTTTTAAGCCAGAAAGGAAAAATAAATAATGAGCCGACCGATTTATAAACGTATTTTATTGAAATTAAGTGGTGAAGCATTACAAGGCGACGAAGGATTCGGTATCGATCCGTCAATTCTTGATCGCATGGCGATTGAAATCAAAGAATTAGTCGAAATGGGGGTGGAAGTTGGCGTCGTGCTGGGCGGTGGTAACTTATTCCGCGGCGCAAAATTGGCGAAAGCCGGCATGAATCGTGTGGTGGGCGACCACATGGGAATGTTGGCTACGGTCATGAACGGTTTAGCGATGCGCGATTCCTTATTTCGAGCGGACGTAAACGCAAAATTGATGTCGGCGTTCCAACTAAACGGTATTTGCGACACTTACAATTGGTCGGAAGCGATTAAAATGTTACGTGAAAAACGCGTGGTGATTTTCTCCGCCGGTACCGGCAGTCCATTTTTTACCACCGATTCGGCCGCCTGTTTACGCGGTATCGAAATCGAAGCGGACGTTGTGTTAAAAGCGACGAAAGTAGACGGCGTATATGATTGCGATCCGGCGAAAAATCAGGATGCCAAACTGTATAAAAATCTAAGCTATGCTGAAGTGATTGATAAAGAATTGCAGGTGATGGACTTGGCAGCGTTTACTTTAGCGCGAGACCACGGCATGCCGATCCGTGTGTTCAATATGGGACGTCCGGGCGCATTGCGTAACGTAGTGCTCGGCACGGAAGAGGGCACTACGATTTGTTAATGGTGATTTAACACATTAATTAATGAGGCGACCCAAATGCGGTCGCCTTTTCTTTTTGGTTAATTCAATTTGCACCGGAAAGTAAGGTAATTGGAAGAATTGAATTTTTCACCTGGCCCGAAGCGACTTTCAATGCGGTGCTCTGGGAAGAGGTCGCTGAGCATGTAGCAGCTTTGGTTTACTCGAGGGTAAGACGTTCTTCAATAATACCGCCACCCAGGCAAACTTCACCGAGATAAAATACGGCAGATTGACCCGGCGTCACCGCTGCTTGCGGTTCATCGAAAATGACGCGAATAGTTTCATCGTCGATAGGCTCAATCACACAAGGAATATCCGTTTGGCGATAGCGGGTTTTTACCGTACAACGGAATGATTCACGAATCGGTTGGCGATCGACCCAATGAAGCTGTTTTGCAATCAAACCTTTGGAAAACAAACGTGGATGATCGTGCCCTTGTGCCACAATCAGTTCGTTATTTTTCACGTCTTTATCTACCACATACCAAGCTTCCTCACCGGCATTTTTCAAACCACCGATGCCCAAGCCTTTGCGCTGACCTAAAGTGTGATACATCAAGCCATCATGACGACCGATCACTTCGCCATCCACCGTGCGAATATCGCCCGGTTGTGCCGGCAAATAGCGCGCTAAAAAGTCTTTGAATTTACGCTCACCGATAAAACAAATACCGGTCGAATCTTTTTTCTTCGCCGTGACCAAACCTAAATCTTCCGCGATGGCGCGCACAATCGGCTTTTCAATATCGCCTACCGGAAATAGACTTTGCCCCACTTGTTTGTGGCTAAGCGTATAAAGGAAATAGCTTTGGTCTTTATTGGCGTCTAAACCACGTAATAATTGCGCATTATCATCATCACCTGCACGACGCACATAATGCCCGGTGGCAATATAATTCGCGCCTAAATCTTCCGCAGCATATTCCAAGAACGCTTTAAATTTAATTTCTTTGTTACACAGAATATCCGGGTTCGGCGTGCGGCCCGCTTTGTATTCACTAAGGAAATGTTCAAACACATTATCCCAATATTCCGCCGCAAAATTGATTTTATGCAGCTTAATGCCGAGCTTATCGCACACTGCTTGCGCGTCGGCGAGGTCGGCTGCTGCGGTACAGTAATCGGTATCGTCATCTTCTTCCCAGTTCTTCATAAACAAACCTTCTACTTGATAGTCTTGTTGTTGAAGAATGAACGCGGAAACTGAAGAATCCACTCCGCCCGACATCCCGCAAATCACTTTTTTTGTGGCATTTTCGGCAAGTTGTTCAGCGGAGAGTTTCGGGAAATGTTTTTCATAGGTTTGTGATTTCATAGTTTAATAATAAACGTTCCACTAAATAAATAATTGTGCATTCTACCGTAAATCAAGTAAGAGTAAAAATGCCCGACAATTTCGGGCACTTTCACACAGGTTGTAGCCTGATCACTTCATTGCACGTCGAGAAGTCACCGTTTTCCCTCCAATCCCCCAGTTGTCCATATCGACCTCATCAATAACCACCACTGTCGTTTCGGGATTTTTGTTTAACACTTTCTGTAATAAACGGGTGATACCTTCAATTAACTCTGCTTTCTGTTTAGCTGTCGGCGCTTCTGCACCACCGGTAACTTTAATATTGACATACGGCATACTGCTCTCTCATCACAACGTTAAATAGAACTACTGCACTTCGTAAAACTGAGCTTTCTCTTTTTGCGCAAATTTTTGTTCATATTCTGCCTTCGCATTTTCATCGCCAGCATCTAATTTTTCTTGCAAAGTATCGCAAGGTTTGTCGCAGTCGCAAGCTTTAGCAATACCTAGGGTGGATAAACCGCCGCAACTACCTTTTAAACTTTTCTTTTTAACGATAAAACCGATAGACATCAGTAAAATAATGGCGACAAAAGCGATAAGAGTGAAAAATAAAGTTTGCATAGCTATTCCTTGGTTTCCGTTAATTTTTTAAAGGCAGATGACATTTGGGTTTCAAAGCCTTTATCCGTTTTGATGATCAAATAAATCGCGAGATTATTTTTCTCGGCCACCTCAAGCGCTTTCTCTTCGCCAAGCACAAACAATCCTGTGGATAAACCGTCAGCAGTCATGGAAGTTGGCGCTAACACAGTGATCGACGCTAAATGATGCTGAATGGGATAGCCAGTTTTTGGATCGATTTCATGGGCAAAACGCTGGCCATTTTCTTCAAAAAAAATACGATAGTCACCGGAGGTTGCCATCGCCATATTATTTAAACCAATTACATTTTCAACTGCTCTTTCGCCCGTAGTATTCGGTTTTTCGATGGCGATTTGCCAAGGTTTTCCTTCAGAATTCTTACCTTTAGCGCGAATTTCACCACCGATTTCTACCATATAATTTTGTGCGTTGAGTTGCTCCAATTTTTCTGCCACTTGATCCACGCCAAAACCTTTCGCGATGGAAGATAAATCAATATAAACCTGTGGAATTTTCTTGGCTAAGGTCGGGGTGTTGCCGTTCATTTCAAGAGCGATTTTATCAATGCCGACCCAAGCTTGACGTTCGGCCAGCTGTTCACTTGTCGGTTGACGTTCCGGCCGTTTTTCGGGCCCAAAGCCCCAAAGATTGACGACTGGCCCCACGGTGACATCTAATGCGCCTTCAGTCATTTTATTCAAACGAATCGCTTCTGCTAATACTTTTGCAAGATCCTGAGAAATTTCAATCGGCGTATTCACTTGGTTATTTTGATTGAAACGACTTAATTCGGAATCTTTAATGTAAGTGGACATTTTCGCATTTACGTCTTGTAAAATCGCTTCGATTTGTTCATGAATTTTCTGTGATGTTTCGGTAACGGAACCGTCATCGATATATTTCACATGATAAGTGGTGCCCATGGTGTTGCCGTTCAAGAGCACCGCATTGGGGGCTTGCCGGCAGGCCGTCAAAGAAAATGCCATGGCAATTGCAATAACGACACTCAATAGTTTTTTCATTTTTCTTTCCTAACGAGATGAATTACAGGCAAACCGACTTTTCAATCCGCTTGCCTGTAATTCATGTTAAATATTGACCGCATTTCTCTTGCGATAAAGAGTAAAGTGCGGTCATTTTTTTATGTGTTTTGATTAACTAAAATCAACCACCGAAGTCATCCAATAAGATGTTTTCATCTTCAACACCAAGGTCTTTCAACATTTTGATGACCGCCGCGTTCATTACCGGAGGGCCGCACATATAGTATTCACAGTCTTCCGGCGCTTCATGATTTTTCAGGTAGTTTTCATAAAGCACATTGTGAATAAAGCCTGTATAGCCTGTCCAGTTGTCTTCCGGTAATGGATCGGAAAGTGCAACGTGCCATGTAAAGTTTGGATTTTCTGCAGCAAGCTGATCAAAATCCTCCACATAGAACATTTCACGTTTAGAACGGGCACCATACCAGAACGACATTTTACGTTTGGAATGTAAACGTTTTAATTGGTCAAAGATATGGGAACGCATTGGCGCCATACCCGCACCGCCGCCAATGAACACCATTTCAGCATCGGTATCTTTCGCGAAGAATTCACCGAATGGACCGGAAATCGTCACTTTATCACCCGGTTTTAACGACCAAATATAAGAAGACATTTGTCCCGGAGGGGCATCCGGTTGACGTGGCGGAGGCGTTGCAATACGCACGTTTAACATGATGATGCCTTTTTCTTCCGGATAAGATGCCATAGAGTAAGCACGGATAATATGCTCATTGACTTTGGACACATAACGCCATAAATCGTATTTATCCCAGTCCTCGTGGTATTCTTTTGGAATATCGAAATCTTTGTAGTAAACCGTATGTGGGTCAGCTTCAATTTGGATATAACCACCAGCACGGAATGGTACTTCTTCACCCTCAGGAATCGCTAATTTCAGCTCTTTGATAAAGGTGGCTTTGTTATCATTAGAAATAACGGTACATTCCCATTTTTTCACACCAAAGATTTCTTCCGGCAATTCAATGTCCATATTGCCTTTCACGTTCACTTGGCAAGAAAGACGATAGCCTTCTTTTGCCTCACGTTTAGTGATGTGAGATAACTCGGTCGGTAAAATTTCACCGCCGCCGCTTTTTACTTTCACCACACATTGACCGCAGGAACCACCGCCACCACAAGCAGACGACACAAAAATCCCTTTGCTGGCAAGTGCACCAAGCAATTTGCCACCGGCCGGTAAGGTAATGGCTTTACTCGGGTCATTGTTAATTTGAATGGTAATGTCGCCGGAATCCACTAATTTGGATTTAGCAAACAGGATAATTGCAACGAGCACCAAAACAATGGCTGTAAAGGCTGCAACACCGAGTAAAAGAATTGTAGTTTCGCTCATTTATGCACTCCTTATAACTGAATACCGGAGAATGACATAAAGCCAAGCGCCATCAAGCCTGCGGAGATAAAGGTAATCCCTAAACCGCGTAAACCTGCCGGCACGTCAGAATATTTCATTTTCTCAGTTAAGCCGGCCAATGCAACAATCGCCAGCATCCAACCTAAGCCTGCACCAATACCGTACACAGCGGATTCGGCGAAGGTATATTCACGTTGAATGGCAAAGGATACGCCACCGAAGATCGCACAGTTTACAGCAATAAGCGGAAGGAAAATCCCCAATGCGTTATAAAGTGCCGGGAAGAATTTATCGAGCGTCATTTCAAGAATTTGAACGATACCCGCGATAATCCCGATAAATGTAATGAAGCTTAAGAAGGATAAATCTACCCCTTCAACCAAAGCACCATCTTTTAATACGTGTTCAAATACAAATTGGTTCGCCGGCACGGAAATACCAAGCACAACTGTGACCGCAACACCCAAACCGAATGCGGTTGACACTTTTTTCGACACGGCAAGGAAAGTACACATTCCCAAGAAGAAAGAAAGCGCCATATTTTCAATGAAGATTGCCTTCACAAATAGGCTAATATAATGTTCCATTGATTATTTCTCCTGTTGCTCAGGTTTCCACGTTCTTAAGCCCCAAATGATGAAGCCGATAATAAAGAACGCACTTGGTGCAAGAAGGAACAAGCCGTTCGGTTGATACCAACCACCGTCTTGAATGGTTTGGAATACCGGAAAGCCAAGTAAACGACCGGAACCGATTAATTCACGTAAGGTCGCCACGATTAATAAAATCGCACCGTAACCCAAGCCATTACCGATACCGTCAACAAAACTTTCCAATGGACGGGATTTCATCGCGAATGCTTCTGCACGTCCCATTACGATACAGTTGGTAATAATCAAACCGACGAATACCGATAATTGTTTGGACAAGCCGTAAGCAAAGGCTTTTAACACTTGGTCAACCAAAATTACCAAAGAGGCGATAATTGCCAGTTGTACAATGATACGAATACTATTCGGAATGTAGTTACGAATCATTGAAATGAACATGCTGGAAAAACCGGTTACTAAACTTACTGCAATTGCCATAACGATCGCGGTTTGTAGTTGAGTTGTGACCGCTAATGCAGAACAAATACCCAAAATTTGCAGCGCAATCGGGTTATTTTTTACGATCGGATCAAACAAAAGTGCTTTTAAATTACTTTTTGCATCAGCCATTATCTTGCCCCCGCTTTAAATTTTGCTAAGAATGGACCAAAACCATTTTGGCTAAACCAATAATCAAAGGAACCTTGCACACCGTTTGAGGTTAAGGTTGCGCCTGATAAGGCATCAACGCCGTGCTCCTTGTTAGAAGACGCATTTTTGGCAACACGAATAGCCACGCGTTGATTATCATCAAACAGTTTTTTATCTACGAAAAGTGCTTGCCAACGCGGATTGGCGATTTCACCACCAAGACCGGCGGTTTCACCTTGATCATAGTAAGTAATGCCTTTGATGGTATTGGCATCCGGGGCAACCGCAACGAAACCGTACATTGTTGACCATAAGCCGCGACCGTACATCGGCAATATGACTTGATTGACCTGACCTTGTTCATCTTTTACAAGGTAAACGCGAGCTTCTTTCGCACGCACTTTAATGCCCGCTTTATCCGCATCGGGCGGAATAACTTGGCTCAATGCGGTGCTCTTGACGGCACTCTTCGGATCAAATTTTTCCACATCTTCTTTTGATGCCTGAACGAAATCACCGGTTTGTAAATCCACCAAACGCGGTTCGATAAACTTGTTATAAGTGTCTTTAATGACGGAAGCGTTATCTTCTTTCATTAAACCGGCAACGGTTAAAATATTGCGTTGAACGTCAAGTGCTTTTTGTTCATCTTGTTTTGCTTTAAGGGCGACAGCAGCACCGGAAACTACGATAGAACACACTAAACTCAACAACACGACCACGGTTACCGTGCCGAATACGCTATCTTTATTAAACTTAGCCATTTGTTCTTGCTCTCCGACGTTTGATATTTGCTTGTACCACGATGTAGTCAAAAATCGGTGCGAATAAATTCGCAAATAAAATCGCTAACATCATGCCTTCCGGATAAGCCGGGTTCACGGTACGAATTAATACCGCCATCACACCGATTAACGCACCGTACCACCATTTACCGGTGTTGGTGAAAGATGCGGAAACCGGATCGGTCGCCATAAACATCATACCTAACGCAAAACCACCTAAAACAAGGTGCCAATGCCAAGGCATTGAGAACATTGGGTTGGTATCCGAACCGATAAGATTGAATAAGGTTGAAGTTGCAATCATACCAATCATTACGCCGGCGATAATGCGCCATGCGGCGATGCGGGTGAACACGATAATTGCGCCGCCGATTAAGATGGCGAGGGTCGAAACTTCACCCATTGAACCCGGAATATTGCCGATAAATGCATCCATCCAAGAAATCGGTTGACCGGTTACGGTATGTTGTAATGCGCTTTGGCCGCCTTGTGACCATTGTGAAAGTGCGGTTGCGCCGGAGAAACCGTCTGCTGCAGTCCACACCAAGTCACCGGAAATTTGTGCCGGATACGCAAAGAACAAGAATGCACGACCAGCAAGCGCAGGATTCATAAAGTTACGACCTACGCCACCAAAGATTTCTTTCGCGACCACGATACCAAAGGTGATACCGAGTGCTGCTTGCCATAATGGCAATGTCGGCGGAACGATTAACGCGAAAAGAATGGTAGAAACGAACATCCCTTCATTTACTTCATGTCCGCGCACAACGGAGAATAGTAGTTCCCAAATCGTACAAACGGTAAATACCACGATATAAATCGGCAGGAAGAAGATCGCACCTAATGCCATTTTGCTGCCCCAACCTGCATTTAGGGTTAAATCTATCCCGAGGCTGTTAGCGAGCGCATAGTGCCAATCGCTTGCAATTAATTGCGCTAAATTGCCTAATTGGTTTAACGCAGGAATCGCTTGATTACCCACATTGTACATGCCGTAGAAAATTGCCGGGAACAATGCAAGGAAAACCGTGATCATCATACGTTTTGAGTCTAAGGCATCACGAACGTGTGTGTTTTTGTGCGTTACCGTACCCGGTGTGTAAAGCAAGGTGTAAATCGATTCAAAGATCGGATAAAACTTGCTGTATTTACCTCCCGGTAAAAACGCGGGTTCCATTTTTTCAAAAAGATTTTTTAAACCCATTTTTAACCTTCCTTCTCGATCTTATCTAACACTTGACGCAAGATTGAACCATATTCGTATTTGCCCGGGCAAACGAATGAACAAAGCGCTAAGTCTTCTTCATCAAGTTCCAAGCAACCTAATGCTTGTGCGCCATCGGTGTCACCCACGATTAAATCACGTAACAATAATGTCGGTAAAATATCCAACGGCATCACGCGTTCATAGCTACCAATTGGCACCATTGCACGCTCACCGCCATTTTCTGCGGTGGTGAAATTGAATAATTTTTTACCGAAGTGACCCAATACGGTACGGGTAATCGAATATTTGCCCGCTTGCGGCGTGATCCAGCCTAAGAACTCCTTCTCGTTGCCTTCAGCAATAACGGAAACTTGCAATGCATAACGGCCTAAATAATCGTGAGGGCCTTTTGCCGTATTGCCGCAAAGCACAGAACCGGAAATCACACGATTTTCGCCCGCACTTAATTCATCTTTGGTTAATTGAGAAAGGTTTGCGCCGATTACCGTACGCACTAAGCGCGGTTTTTTCACTTGCGGGCCGGCAAGTGAAATTACGCGTTCAACATAAAGTTCGCCGGTAGTGAATAATTTACCGATAGCAATCACATCTTGATAATTGATGTGCCATACGGTTTTGTGCGCACCAACCGGATCGATAAAGTGAATATGGGTTCCCACTAAACCTGCCGGGTGCACACCGCCGAAATCATGAATTTCAAGATTGGCTAAATCTACGGTCGGGATATTGGTATCGCCCGCTTTGCATAAACGTAAAGGTTTACTTGGGAATAAACGGCTTAATACGGTTAAACCATTAATGAAATCTTGCCAAAAATCTTTTAGCACGATGGCAGGATCTGCTGCTAACGGATTGCTATCCATTGCATTGACGAAAATAGAAGAAGGTTCGCTGTCAACTGCCGGGATTTTGCTGAATGGACGGGTGCGCAATGCGGTCCATAAGCCTGATTCCACAAGATTTTGTTTTACTTGTTCGGAAGAAAGGGTATTCAATTCATCTGCATTATATTTTGCGAAAGTGATTTGCTCATCGCCTTCCACATTGATTACCACAGATTGCAATACGCGTTTTTCGCCGCGATTGATCGCAGTGACGGTACCGCTTGCAGGGGCTGTAAAAATCACTCCCGGATTTTTCTTGTCTTCAAAAAGCGCTTGACCTTTCTTTACGACATCGCCTTCGCGCACCTTCATCGAAGGACGCATCCCCACATACTCCTCACCAAGAATCGCAACTTGATTCACAACATTACCGTCGTGGATTACTTGTGCCGGTTTTCCCGCAATTGGGAGATCCAAGCCTTTCTTAATTGTAATCATACTGTTTGCACTACTTTTCAAGGTTAAAAATACGATTGCAAATAAGCGCACTTAAATGCAATCTCGTGTTTGAGCGTGGCAGAGAATACTTGGAAAATCAAAGCATTAACAACTGGCACATAAATTTAAAAACTCAAATCGGCTTGATTTTCCGATGAAGTGCAATCTCGGCACCGCATCAAAAAATCGAAAATCTAAAAGCGCCCCATTCTAACGAAAAATGTCTTTTTATTCCACTTTCAGCCCGCGTTTGGGTGAACTTTTTTGAGGCTATAGATAAAGCGGTATTGGGCACGAGCCGGTAAATCATGGCGGGTGATGTAGCAAAGGCTCAAAACGGTTATTGAGTCGAAGCATAAATGGCGTTAAACAACAGCACCGCATTGGAAGCGGCTCCAATGCGGTGCTGTTGAGGGAGATCGATTTCTGCCGAGCACAACGGCAATAGTATAATTATTTCGCTATTGCCCTATTGCCCTATTGCCCTATTGCCCTATTGCCCTATTGCCCTATTGCCCTATTGCCCTATTGCCCTATTGCCCTATTGCCCTATTGCCCTATTGCCCTATTGCCCTATTGCCCTATTGCCCTATTGCCCTATTGCCCTATTGCCCTATTGCCCTATTGCCCTAGGCCTAAACAATTCGGCGAACGCGGAAAAACTTCGCCGAGCTTTTCCCATTCTTGTTTGGTGTAAAGATGAAGCGCCAAAGCATGAATACCGTTGTTCAGCTCTTCGGCAAAAAGTTGGTAAAGCATTTGATGACGTTGTACTTTACGCAGGCTCTCGAATTTATCGCTCACAATCACCAATTTAAAATGGGAATCCGCACCGCGCCCTGAACTATGCATGTGACTTTCGTTTTCCACCGCGGCAAAATGCGGCCGAAATTCGGCGTGAATTTTAGCTAACAACGCTTGTTGTTTTGACATTTTTTTCTCCAATAAAATTTTGCTGAAACGCTATACATCAAGCAACAAGTTTGCCAGAATAGCGCGATATTATCTAATAAATTGAGGAAATTATGAACGTTACAAAGAAAATCAAAGCATTGTCCGCGATGAGTTTTGCCGCAGCTGCCTTTTTCCTTGCCGGCTGCCAAGCGCAATCCAATAGTTTAACCTTCACGCCGCTGGCGCCGAGTGCGTCTATGAACGTCAATCAATCCGCCGTCGTTTATGTCATGACGCGAGATGCGCGTGCGCAACAAGAAATTGCGTCTTATGTGAAAAACGGCGAATTAGTGAGACTGAACGCTTCGCCAAACGTCAGCCAATTATTCCAACAAGTGATGCAACAAAACTTGGTGAGTAAAGGTTTCCGCATTGGTCAAGCGAACAATTCAAATGCGGGGGTTACCGTGGAAATTAAAGATTTCACCACTAATGTGGAACAAGGTAATTTACGTTATAAATTAAACAGCAAAATTCAATTAAACGTTTATGTGCAAGGCGCTAAAGGCCACTTTAATAAGGACTTTCACACCACGCGTTCGCAATCCGGCGCGTTTAATGCGGACAATGACGAAATTCAAAAAGTCATGGGCGAAGCCTTTAAGGATATCGTGAATAATATTTATCAAGATCAAGAAATCGGCCAAGCGATTAATCAATACACCAATTAACCGAATAACCGTTTCGGTGGGGGCGAATGTCGCCCCTTTTTCGTGCTGATTAAACTTGACGGATGCACCTTTCAAGCGTAACATTCGCCCGTTTTTTTAATGAGAAGGACACACACTTTGGACAGTCATAGTCGATACCGAATATCACTTTAGACTCCCGCCTTTGCCAAGTAGGCTCGGCGAGGGTTCGTCGGTAACCGCTTTCGGCATCTTTATAGCAAACGAAAAATAGCGCAATTTCGCGCGCACTTCATTTATTCGTTTGATATTCTTATTTTTGTTCACGGTTAGCTGTTCATAATCCCAAAAGGAGTATGAAATGATCAATGCTTTTGCTATCAAAGATTCTCGTTTGTATCGAATCGATGAAGATCAAACCGATCTTGATACCGCAATTTGGCTCGACTTACTTGAGCCGACCGGCGAAGAACGCGAAATGTTGCAAGAGGGATTAGGCCAGAGCCTTGCGTCTTTTCTTGAGTTGGAAGACATTGAAGCGTCCGCGCGTTTCTTTGAAGACGAAGATGGCTTACATCTTCACTCGTTCTTTTATTGCGAAGACGAAAACGACTACGCCGACCTTGCCAGCGTGGCGTTTACCGTGCGCGATGGGCGCTTATTCACGTTGCGTGATCGCGAACTGCCCGCATTCCGCTTGTATCGAATGCGGTCCCGTAGCCAACGTTTACTCGAATGTAACGCTTACGAAGTGTTACTTGATTTGTTTGAAACCAAAATTGAACAGCTTGCCGACGTCATTGAAAACGTTTACGCCGATTTGGAAGAATTAAGCCGCGTGATTTTAAACGGCACTCAAAATGAAGCTTTCGACGAAGCCTTAAGTACTCTCACCGAACAGGAAGATACCAGTTCCAAAGTGCGCTTGTGTTTAATGGATACGCAACGTGCGCTTGGTTTTTTGGTGCGCAAAACCCGTTTGCCGGCCAACCAGTTAGAGCAAGCGCGCGAAATCTTACGCGATATTGAATCGCTCCAGCCTCATAACGAAGCCTTGTTTCAAAAAGTGAATTTCCTCATGCAGGCGGCAATGGGTTATATCAATATTGAACAGAATAAAATTATGAAGTTTTTCTCCGTCGTATCTGTAATGTTTTTGCCGGCAACCCTGGTGGCCTCCACTTACGGTATGAACTTTGATTTTATGCCCGAGTTGCATTTTAAATATGGCTACCCAATGGCCATCGGTTTAATGATTGCCGCCGCGCTTACCCCTTACATTTATTTCAGACGAAAAGGATGGCTTTAATGGAATTATCTCAAACGGCATTATTTGTCGGTTCAATCATCAATCTTTATGCCCTCGTGTTAGTTTTACGCGTTTGGCTGCAATTCGCCCGAGTAGATTATTACAATCCGCTTTCGCAATTCGTGTTGAAAGCCACCGATGCGGTGCTAAAACCGATGCGCAAAATTGCGCCGATTATCGGCAATATCGACACTTCAGCCTTTTTGTTGATCTTTATTCTCGGCGCGCTGAAATCCGTGCTGTACTTTGGTTTAGTCATTGACGGCATGCTGATTTTAGGCGTGTTAAGCATTTTGAAAGCCGTTGGCGTAGCGATTTTTTACGTGTTGTTTGCCGGTGCGATTGCGAGTTGGTTTAACCGTGGCAATAACCCGATTTTCTACGCGTTATATCAACTTTCCGAGCCATTGCTTCGGCCGGTTCGCAAATTTTTGCCGACTGTCGGGATGATTGATTTTTCACCGATGGTGATCGTTTTTATCTTGTTATTTATCAACAATTTTATGCTTGATATGTTACAAAGACTGTGGGTTATCGCCGGTTGACGTAGCGATTTGTTTTTGAGCCACGTTCCGCGTGGCTTTTGTTTATGAGAAAAGATTATGCCGGCAATTGAACAAACCCCCGACGGCATTCGCCTGAAAATTTTTTTACAACCGAAAGCCAGTAAAGATCATATTGCGGGCATTCACGATGAAGAACTCAAAATCACCATCACCGCGCCGCCGACGGACGGACAAGCCAACGCCCATTTGTTGAAATTTTTAAGTAAGGCTTTCAAGGTGCCGAAAAGTAGTATCGTGCTGGAAAAAGGCGAACTTAATCGTCACAAACAACTGTGGATTCCCGCGCCGAAACGCATTCCAAAAGAAATCAAAAATCTACAAGTATGTAGCAAATATCCAAAATCTCTGAGTGAAGTATGAATTCACATCACCAAACAGCACCGCATTGAACGCGCTTCCGGTGTGCTTCCAATGCGGTGCTATTTCGTAAGTTCATTGCGGCCTTATAAGGTCAAAAATCGATTTTGACATCCTCCCCGCCCTAAAGGACGGGGATTCCTACTAGCTCCCACGCTTTGCGTGGGCTACTCTCGGTGGGTTCTTGCTGCTGACCTCTATTGAAGTTCACTTCACAAGCTCTACGGCTGTGTCCCAGCCTGATATGTTTACGCTTGGACGATGGCTCGCCCACTCTCCAAAACGTTTAATGCCCCAACCACATCCGCATTTTCTGTATAGCCACATTCTACGCATTCAAAATCAGCCTGCGTTTGCCGATTTTCCTTTGCGGTATAACCGCAACAAGGGCAAGTTCGGCTTGTATTTTGCGGTGGAACAGCCACTAAAAAACCGCCTAGCCATTGCGTTTTATAGTCCAACTGACGGCGGAACTCGAACCAAGATTGATCTAATATCGCTCGATTTAAACCTGATTTCTGTTTCACATTCTTGCCGTGTTCTTCCGCTGTGCCTTTGGCTGATTTGGACATATTCAACACCTGTAAATCTTCAACGTAGATCATCGCGTGGTTTTTGCTGATTTTGCTTGAAGTTTGGTGCAAGAAGTCTTTACGACAGTTAGCGATTTTGTGGTGCAATTTGGCGATTTTCGCCTTTAATTTCTGCCAGTTTTGGCTAAATTTAACCTTATTTTTAAGTCGGCGTTGTAGTTTTGCCAGTTTGCCTTTATGGGTTTTAAAGGCATTTAACGGCTCAAAATATTTACCGCTTGAAAGCGTTGCAAACCGTGCAACACCCATATCTATGCCAATTTCGCCGCCTTGATGCGTTGGGATTTCATATTCAAATTCCGTTTGAATACTGGCAAAAAAACGACCGCACTTTTGGCTCACCGTGACGTTTTTAATTTCGCCGACGACATCACGGCTGTTGCGATAGCGAATCCAGCCGATTTTCGGGAGATACAAGCGGTTATTTTGTTGTTCCAGTTTGCAACCTTGCGGAAAACGAAAGCTCTCTTTCAAGCCTTTTTTCTTGAATTTCGGGAAGTCAGAACGCTTTTGAAAGAAGTTTTTGAACGCACTTTCCAGGTCTTTTAACGACTGTTGAAGTACTTGAGAATGGCAATCTTTGAGCCAAAGTAGCTCTTTTTTCCATTGCGGAAGCAGATTAGCCATTTTCGTATAACTGAACTTGATGCAGTTATCTTGCTCATATTGCTCATTCTGCCAAGCCAACGCCCGATTAAACACAAAACGAGCGCAGCCACAGAACTGCTTAATTCTGCGGATTTGCTCGCCGTTTGGCATTATTTCGAACTTAAAGGCTTTACGTAGTTGCATTGGCAAGGTTTAGAATATGATTTTCCTTATATTTTACCTTAAAAGGCGTATCGAGCCGAATGATTAGGAAGAAAAATCACCCAAGTATCCGAAAAAAACTTTGGGGCAATCAGCTTTGATCGCCATCTTATTTTGCCGGTAGTTGCGGTGGTGCGTCCATTTCAATTATTCGCCAATACATCGAACAACAAACACCCGATTAGTTAGCTTTGAAATGGCTACGCCGTTTGTGCCTTATATCTCCGCCCTGAAGGACGGAGTTTTACGGCACAGGGCTGATAAAAAATCGCCCTCCGTTCCGCCCGCGCCCTATCAATTTATGCCGTTTTACGGTATTCTATGCCGCATTTTCTAATCAAAAACAAGCCGTATTGGATATGTTAAAAACATGCCGAAACGCGGGCAAAATTAAGGTGATTTTATGCAAGAACAATATCGTCCCGATATGATTGAACCAAAAGTTCAACAATACTGGGCTGAAAATAACGTTTTTAAGGCCGTCAAAGACGAATCCAAAGAAAAATACTACTGTCTTTCCATGTTCCCGTATCCGTCCGGTCGTCTGCATATGGGGCACGTTCGTAACTACACTATCGGTGACGTAGTTTCTCGCTATCAACGTATGCTCGGTAAAAACGTGCTGCAACCGTTCGGCTGGGATGCGTTCGGGTTGCCGGCGGAAGGTGCGGCGATCAAAAATAAAACCGCACCGGCGAAGTGGACTTATGAAAACATTGCCTATATGAAGAAACAACTTCAACTCTTGGGCTTCGGATTTGATTGGGATCGCGAAATCGCCACCTGCAAACCGGATTACTATAAATGGGAACAATGGTTTTTTACCGAGCTTTACAAAAAAGGTCTGGTTTACAAAAAAACGTCCACGGTGAACTGGTGCCCGAACGATGAAACTGTGCTTGCCAACGAACAAGTGCACGAAGGCTGTTGCTGGCGTTGCGACACGCCGGTGGAGCAAAAAGAAATTCCGCAATGGTTCATCAAAATCACTGATTACGCTGAGCAATTATTAGGCGGTTTGGACAATCTTCCTCAATGGCCGGAGATGGTAAAAACCATGCAACGCAATTGGATCGGCCGTTCTGAAGGTGTGGAAATCACCTTTGATGTGGCGGATACCAACGAAAAAGTCGCGGTTTATACCACCCGTCCGGATACTTTCTATGGCGTGAGCTATTTAGGTATCGCTGCCGCTCACCCGCTCGCAAGTCTCGCTGCACAAAATAATCCTGAGTTGGCTGCGTTCATTCAAGAAGCGAAAAACGCGAAAGTTGCCGAAGCTGATCTGGCGACCATGGAGAAAAAAGGGATGGCGACCGGCTTGTTCGCAATTCATCCGTTGACCGGTGAAAAATTACCGATTTGGGTGGCGAACTTTGTGTTAATGCACTACGGTACCGGCGCAGTGATGGCTGTTCCGGCGCATGATCAACGAGACTACGAATTTGCGCACAAATACGATTTGCCAATTAAACAAGTTATCGCACCGCTTGCAGGTGAAACAATTGACTTAACCAAACAAGCTTTTACCGAACACGGCACTCTGATTAATTCGGCCGAATTTGACGGTTTGGATTTCGATGGCGCGTTTAACGGCATCGCGGACAAACTGGAACAATTAGGCGTGGGCAAACGCCAAGTAAATTATCGTTTGCGTGATTGGGGTGTGTCTCGCCAACGTTATTGGGGCGCGCCGATTCCGATGTTGACGTTAGAAAGCGGCGAGGTCGTGCCTGTACCGATGGAAGATTTGCCGATTATTTTGCCTGAAGACGTGGTGATGGACGGCGTGCAAAGCCCAATTAAAGCCGATCCGAATTGGGCGAAAACCACCTTCAACGGTGTGCCGGCGTTAAAAGAAACCGATACATTCGATACTTTTATGGAATCGTCTTGGTATTACGCGCGCTACACGTCACCGAAATTTGCCGAAGCGATGCTTGACAAAGAGGAAGCAAACTACTGGTTACCGGTAGATCAATATATCGGCGGTATTGAACACGCGACGATGCATTTGCTCTATTTCCGTTTTTTCCATAAATTGTTGCGCGACGCGGGTTTTGTGGCCAGCGACGAACCGGCAACCAAATTGTTGTGCCAGGGCATGGTGTTGGCCGACGCGTTCTACTACACCAGCCCGACCAACGAGCGTATCTGGGTGAGTCCGACGCAAGTGACTTTAGAACGTGATGAAAAAGGCCGCATTATTAAAGCCATCGATCCGGAAGGTCGCGAACTGGTGCACACCGGCATGACCAAAATGTCGAAATCGAAAAATAACGGTATTGACCCGCAAGAAATGGTGGAAAAATACGGTGCGGATACGGTTCGCTTGTTTATGATGTTTGCATCCCCTGCGGAAATGACCCTTGAATGGCAAGAGTCCGGTGTAGAAGGCGCAAAACGTTTCTTAGGCCGCGTGTGGAATTTGGTCTATCAATATCAACAAAATCCGGCGACCACGGCGCTAAATGCGAATGCGCTTTCAGCGGAACAAAAAGCCCTACGCCGCGAAGTACACAAAACTATCGCGAAAGTCAGCGACGATATCGGTCGCCGTCAAACTTTCAACACCGCCATTGCAGCAATTATGGAGTTGATGAATAAACTTACCAAAGCGCCACTTGAAAATGAACAAGATCGCGCTGTGATGGCGGAAGCCTTAAGTGCGGTAGTGCGAATGCTTTATCCGATTACGCCGCATATTTGTTTCGAATTGTGGCAAGCGTTAGGTAACGAAAACGGCATCGACACAGCCGAATGGGTGAAAGTCGATGAATCCGCGATGATAGAAGATGAGAAGCTCATCGTGGTGCAAGTGAATGGCAAAGTGCGCGGTAAAGTGACCGTTGCTGTTGAGGCGGATGAAGAAAGTGTTAAAAGCGTTGCTTTCGCCGATGAAAACGTGAAGAAATTCACCGACGGCCAGCAAATTGTGAAAGTAATTTATGTGCCGGGTAAATTGTTAAATGTGGTGGTGAAACCGCAATAAGCAACTTGTGAAACGATGGCGAAAGTGTGGCGGAACGGTTCCAATGCGGTGCTGATCCGTACTTCCGTTGTGGCGGGATGCTCGATGCCCGCCAATTGGCGCTTCAATGCGGTGCTAATTCGCACCTTTAACGCTGTGTTTTGCAATCTCTCAAGCGGCGCGTTGTAAGCGCACTTCCCGAACACAAGATGCAAAACATACAAGGGGAATCTTATGATTCGATTAATCAAAAAATGCGTTCTTATTGTTATCGTCACCGTTCTTTTCGCTTGCGGCTGGCGTTTTCAAAACGGCGAATTGATTCCGCCGGAATTACGTACACTCGCCTTTGAAAGCGCCGATCCGTACAGTGAAATGTCGATGGCGATGCGTCGTCAATTACAAGCCAATGACATGAATTTGGTTAACGCCGCACAAGGCGTGCCGATTTTACGCATCAATAAACAAATTACTAACGACAAAGTGGCGTCTATTTTCAAGCGCGGACGCGAGGCAGAAAAAGTGTTGATGTTAGAAGTGGAAGCCAACGTACGTTTAACCGATGGTGAAACCTATCCGATCAGCGCAAAAGTTAACCGCACGTTTTTTGATAACTCCCGCGCAGCGCTTGCCAAAGCTGCAGAACGAGAGCTGATTTGGAACGATATGCGCGAACAAGCAGCACGTCAGCTGATCAGCAAAATGGTGGCGTTGCAGCATCAAGTAAAAGGAAAATAATGAATCGTATTTTCTCCGAGCAATTAGCGCATCATCTTGCCCAACGTTTAGCCAAAGTGTATTGCTTGGCGGGACAAGATCCGCTACTGCTCGGCGAAAGTGAACAGGCGATTTATCAAGTCGCCTTGCAACAAGGATTCGATGAAAAAAACAATATTTCGATTGACAATCAAACCGACTGGGCGCAGCTGATTGAAGCCTGCCAGTCCGTCGGCTTGTTTTTCAATAAACAAGTTTTGGTGCTGAATTTACCGGAAAATCTGAGTGCGCCTGTACAAAAAAATCTACAAGAATTAAGCGCGGTGTTAAATGAAGACGTGTTGCTGATTTTAGTTATACCGAAGCTTACCAAAGCGTTTGAAAAGCAAGCCTGGTTTGACGCGCTCAACCGCTACGATGTTGATGCGGTGCTGGTGAACTGCCAAACACCAAATGCCGAAGATCTCCCGCGTTGGTTGAAGCATCGCATTCAAGCCATGGGGATGACGGCAGACGACGAAGCGGTTCAACAGCTTTGTTATAGTTATGAAAATAACCTGCTTGCCTTAAAGCAAACTTTGCAGTTGCTTGATTTACTGCATTCCGATCACAAGCTTAATTATCATCGCGTGATTGCGGTGGCAGAGCAATCTTCCGTATTTACGCCATTTCAATGGATTGATGCATTGCTTGCGGGCAAAGCCAATCGTGCCAAACGTATTTTGGCGGGCTTACAGGCGGAAGAGGTACAACCGATTATTTTATTGCGCACGTTACAACGTGAATTGCTCACTTTGCTGGAGTTGACTAAACCGCAGCAACCCGTTCATACCGCGGATGCGCTACCGCTTCAACAAATTAAAGCAGAATTTGATCGGCTAAGAATTTGGCAAAATCGCCGACCGCTTTTTTTAAGCGCGCTGCAACGATTAACCTATCGAAAACTTTATGACATCATTCAACAATTGGCGAGCATCGAACGGCTCGTTAAACAGGAATTTAGTGATGATGTGTGGGAAGAATTGGCTGATTTATCGGTAAAAATTTGTCTCTAGCCTACATTGTTTCAGCCAGCAAACGCTGAATCAATTTGGCATTTGCCGGCGGAAATTGTCCCGCATCTAATGCCCGTTGTTCAATCCAAAAACCTTCTTGCCCCTCGCGCCCGAACGGCTCACCGATCCATTCGTCCACCACATAGAAAAAGAAGGAAATAATTTTCGTCGGATATTCGAATTGGAAACGTTCGTAAAGTTCGGCGTTCAAGACTACAATACCAATTTCTTCTTCCAATTCCCGTTTTAACGCCTGTTCCGGCGTTTCGTCGGCATTAACTTTGCCGCCGGGGAATTCCAACGATTGAGCAAAATCCTGTCCCTCTAAACGTTGAGTTAAATATATCTGTCCGAACTCGTTGCGAATAATGCCGGCGGCGACTTGTATTGTTGGTTTTTCCATATTTTTTCAATCCCGAATGAAAAAATGCGGCCAAAGCGGCCGCAGTTTTCGTCCATTAATTGTATTTCGCACGGCTACCGTGACAATGTTTGTATTTTTTACCTGAACCGCAAGGACAAGGATCGTTACGACCGATATTTAAGTTGGCGTAATCGCCCTTTTCACCTTGCTCCAATGCGGTGCTCTCACGGCCATCCGCCGATTGGGCGGATTGTGTCGCGTGTTCCGCGGCTTCGACTTCCTCTTGGGTTCTTACGCGTACGCGGGTAAGCGTGGTGATTACATGGTGTTTTAAAGAATCTAACATTTCCGTAAACATACGGAACGACTCTTTTTTGTATTCCTGTTTTGGATCTTTTTGTGCATAGCCGCGCAAATGAATTCCTTGACGAAGATAATCCATCGCTGCCAAATGCTCTTTCCAAAGTTCGTCGAGAGTTTGCAACATTACGCCTTTTTCAAAATGACGCATGGTTTCTTCGCCGGCAAGCGCTTCTTTTTCCTTGTATTCCTCTTCAGCGATGTTAATGATGCGTTCGCGCAAGTTTTCTTCGTGTAAATTACTGTCTTCTTCCAGCCAATGTTCAATTGGTAATTCCATACCAAATTCTTGCGCCAAGCGTTGCTCAAGACCTTTGATATCCCATTGTTCTTCTAAAGATTGCGGCGGAATATATTGATCAATCACATCGTTAAACACGTCGTGGCGAATTACACGGATGGTTTCGGAAATATCGTCGTTATCCAACAAATAGTTGCGTTGCTGATAAATTGCGTGACGTTGATCGTTGGCCACATCATCGTATTCAAGCAAGTTTTTACGACCGTCAAAATGGAATGCTTCCACTTTCGCTTGCGCCGACGCAATCACTTTCGCCAACATTCTGGATTCCATCGCTTCGCCCGGCACGGTGAACGCTTTGCGCATTAAATTGAGTTTGCCTTCATTAAGATAAATACGCATTAAGCCGTCTTCCAAAGATAAATAGAAGCGGGAAGAACCTGGGTCGCCTTGACGTCCGGAACGACCGCGCAACTGGTTATCGATACGGCGCGATTCGTGACGTTCGGTACCGATAATATGCAAACCGCCGGCTTTCATCACGATTTCGTGGTTTTTTTCCCATTCAGCTTTAAGCGCGTCGATTTGCTCTTGCGTTGGGTTATCCAATTTTGCCGCTTGGGCTTTCCAGTTACCACCAAGAATAATATCTGTACCACGGCCTGCCATATTGGTCGCGATGGTGACCGCACCCGGCGCACCGGCTTCAGCCACGATTTCGGCTTCTTGTTGGTGGAATTTCGCATTCAATACGTTGTGTTTAATGCCCACCTTATCCAAGGCGTTGGATAGCAATTCCGATTTTTCCACCGAAATGGTACCAACCAATACCGGTTGTTGACGTGCTACGCAGTCTTTAATGTCTTCGATAATCGCGTTAAATTTGTACTCTTCATTCTCAAACATCAGGTCGGTGCGGTCGTCTCGAATCATTGGGCGGTTAGTCGGAATGACCACCGTTTCCAAACCGTAAATTTGTTGGAATTCAAAGGCTTCCGTATCCGCCGTACCAGTCATTCCCGCCAATTTTTCATACAGGCGGAAGTAGTTTTGATACGAAATCGACGCAACGGTTTGATTTTCGCTTTTTATATCTACGCCTTCTTTCGCTTCGATGGCTTGGTGCAAACCGTCGGACCAACGGCGTCCCGCCATTGTACGACCGGTGTGCTCGTCCACGATCACGATTTCACCGTCTTTTACGATGTAATCTACATCGCGCTCAAACAACGTATGTGCACGCAAAGCCGCCATGACATGATGCAACAATAGGATTCGTCCAGGTGAATAAAGGGAATCACCTTCCGGCATTAAACCTTGTTCCACCAGCCAGTTTTCCACTTTTTCTTGACCGCGTTCGGTTAAATGCGCTTGTTTGGATTTTAAATCTAGGGTGTAATCGCCCTCGCCTTGATATTCTTCGGTGTCCTCTTTTTCTTGTTTAATTAAGCTTGGAATCAGCTTGTTTACTGCAATGTAAAGCCCAGAACTGTCTTCTGCTTGACCGGAAATAATCAGCGGGGTACGCGCCTCGTCGATTAAAATGGAGTCCACTTCATCCACCAATGCATAGCCTAAAGTGCGTTGGAAACGTTCTTCTTTTGAATGCGCCAAGTTATCGCGCAAATAATCAAACCCGAGTTCGCTGTTTGTGGCGTAAGTGATATCCGCCGCATACGCTGCGCGTTTGGCTTCTGGCGGTAAGCCCGGAATATTGACGCCCACGCTCATGCCTAAAAATTCAAATAACGGACGGTTGGTTTCCGCATCGCGACGTGCCAAGTAATCGTTTACGGTTACCACGTGTACGCCTTTGCCCTCAAGAGCGATTAAATAACAAGGCAAGGTCGCCGTTAAAGTTTTACCCTCACCGGTACGCATCTCAGCGATGCAGCGATTGGTTAATACCATTCCGCCGATAAGTTGCACGTCGAAGTGGCGCATACCCAGTACGCGTTTACTGGCTTCTCGCACGGTGGCAAAGGCTTCCGGCAAAATATCTTGCAAGGTTTCGCCCGCACTTAAACGACTGCGAAACTCGTCAGTTTTTGCACGCAGTTGTTCGTCAGTTAAGGCTTCGAATTGAGGTTCTAATTTGTTGATTTGTGCAACTTTTTTTCTTAATTTGCGTAAAATTCGGTCGTTACGGCTGCCAAAAATTTTCGTTAAAATGCTCATGTAATTTCTCTTTCAAATAAATAATAAAAACACAAATCCGATTGGAAAATCGGACGGTAAAAAGGTTGAAATTAAATGAGGGAGGGGCCGGCGCGAATCGGTGCCAACGGATTTAGCACCGCATTGAAAAGGTGCGGTTGAATTTCGGTGAATTTTTCGTTTAACGGGAAAACGGAAGGTTGTTGCCGCGTCTGGCGTTGCACTTCACGAGCGACCTTTGACGTCACCAACACCTGTTGAATTGAGATTTGAGATGAATAATTTTCTTGCGTTTGATTTTCTAAACTTTGCACGTGAGGCAAAGCAAGGATGGCGAGCATACTTAAAAGTAATCGCGACCAAAAATTCGGTTTGCTTTTGCCTGAAATCATCATCTCGTTGTCTTGGAAAAAAATTGCGTGTATTGTAGCGAAAATTCAAACTGCTGTCATTTATTGGGGTTGCTTTGTGGAATACAAGAGTGAACGTTATCAAAAAGCGGTAAATATTGTGGATGTGATGGAACAATCGTCTTTCGCTAAAATGATGCGAAAAGGACTGGCCATTCACGAATTAAATCAGCAATTTACCCGCACTTTTCCGCCGCAATTTCTGGGTAAGTTTCGCATCGGTGCGATAAAAGGAGACACGCTTTTTATTGAAGTGGCCAATGCCGTTGTGCGGCAAGGGATTTTGTTTCGCCAAGCGGAATTATTAGCTTTAGTTCAACAGGATTATCCTCAAGTGGAAAAATTCGAAATTCGGATTAATCCCGCGTTTTAGCGACTTATGCCTTAAAAAATCGCAATTAATTCCTTCACTTTTATTCGCTTTTCTGAATTTTGGCTAATAGAACGCTGCACTTTTACGCGTTTTAATTTTGCACCTTTATAGATTCCGCGTGTGAACTTGGTGTCGTGATTGGAGATCAAAACCGGAATTTGTTTTTCTTTTTGAGCGCGCTTTGCCAATTCTGCTAAGACGCGTTGGTGTTCAAGACCGAATTCGTTACCGGCATATCCCGTAAAATTAGAGTCTTGTTGTAGCGGCGCATAAGGTGGATCACAGTAAATGACCGAGTTTTTATCCGCCAGTTCGAACGTTTGCTGAAAATCTCCGCATAAAAATACCGCGTTTTGCGCTTTGTGAGCAAAATAGCGCAACTCATCTTCCGGAAAATAATGCGTTTTATATGCACCGAAAGGAACGTTAAATTCGTTTTTGCTGTTGTAGCGGCATAATCCGTTAAAGCCGAAACGATTTAAATAGAGAAAAAGTACCGAACGTTCAAAGGGATCTTGGGAATCATTGAATTGTTGCCGTTTCGCATAATAATAACCTGCCGAATTCGCCTCTTCAGCAAAGAAAATTGGTTTGCAGGCTTCGATATAATCGTCCACGTTTTCTTTCACAATGTTGAACAGATTAATTAAATCGGGATTGATATCCGCCAAAATATAGCGTTCGAAATTAGAATTGAGAAACACGGCTCCCGCCCCGACAAAAGGCTCAATAAGACATTGTTTTTTCTTGGGAAAGGTTTTGTTAATATCGTCCGTTAAACGGAACTTACCGCCCGCCCATTTTAAAAACGGGCGATGTTTAATTTTGGGCTTTGTTTGTTTTTTCGGACGTAGCATTTTAGTCCGTTTGAGTGCAACGACGAATCGCTTTTAAGACGAGATCTTTAGCGGTGTCTGTTGCTACATAAGCTTGACCGAGCGATTTGAGCAGCACCAGACGTAATTTGCCGGCAAGCACTTTTTTATCGCGCATCATATGTGGCAAGTAATCCTCCGGTTGCATCGTATCCGGCGAGATGGTAGGCAAATTGGCGCGCGCCAACAATTTTTCCAAACGGGAAACATCGGCAATGGATATGTTGCCCAATTCTGCGGAAAGTGCCGCTGCCATCATCATACCGGCCGCTACCGCTTCGCCGTGCAACCAGTTGCCGTAGCCGAGATGGGTTTCGATGGCATGACCAAAAGTATGGCCTAAATTTAACAACGCACGTTCGCCTTTTTCCATTTCGTCGCGGGCCACTACATCCGCTTTAATTTCGCAACAACGAGCGATGCAGTGTTGCAGTGCCTGTGGTTCTAACGCTACAAGTTCATCAATATGCTTTTCCAACCATGTAAAAAATGCATCGTCTAAAATCGCGCCGTATTTGATCACCTCAGCTAGCCCCGCATTGACTTCCCGTTTAGGCAAGGTGTTAAGCGTAAGGGTGTCAATTAATACCATAGACGGTTGATAAAACGCGCCAATCATGTTTTTACCGAATTCATGGTTCACCGCCGTTTTTCCGCCGACGGAAGAATCCACTTGCGAAAGTAACGTGGTCGGAATTTGAATTAGGCGTACGCCACGTTGGTAACTTGCCGCGGCAAAGCCGGCCACATCGCCGATCACCCCGCCACCAAGGGCGACGATGGTGGTATCGCGCCCGTGGTTACCTTTTAAAAGTGCACTGAAAATGAGATTTAACGATTCAAGCGTTTTGTATTTTTCGCCGTCCGGCAATAACACCTGATCCACCGTGCAACCGCGTTTTTCAAGGGCTTGCATAACCGTATCCAAATAGAACTGCGCGACCGTAGGGTTGCTTACGATCATTACGCGGTCGCCCTGCTTCAGCGGATAATTGCGTTCATCTTGCAACAAACCGCTACCGATTAAAATCGGATAACGACGCTCTTGTAATTCTACGTTTACGCACAACATGATTAATCCTTAGATTGAATTGTTTAATCCGTTTAAATTATCAATTAAATCAACGATTTGATTTACCATTACCCGAGCGTTTTGTTCATCGGTCGGCAATGTAATATCCGCGATTTCTTCGTATAAAGGATTGCGAATTTTAGCTAAATTCTCCAGCACTTGACGCGGATCTTCCGCGCCTTGCAAAAGCGGGCGTTTTTTGTCGCGCTGAGTACGTTGGAATTGTTTCTCCACGGTGGTTTGCAAATAAATCACAATCCCGCGGGCGGATAAATAATTGCGGTTTTCTTTCGACATTACCGCACCACCGCCGGTGGAAAGCACGATGCCTTGCAATTGGGTCAGTTCATTAATAATACGTTCTTCACGCTTACGAAAACCTTCTTCACCTTCCAAATCAAAAATCCAACTAATATCCGCGCCGGCGCGTTCTTCGATCACCGCATCGGAATCGATAAAATCCATATTAAGTTGTTGTGCCAACTGACGACCAATCGTGCTTTTTCCCGCGCCCATCGGGCCTACTAAAAAAATATTACGTTTCTCAGCCATTGTTCTTTTTCTAACGATAAATTTACTCAAATTGATCTTTTTAAACGTGAAAGTAAGACCGTGAAGGTCGCTAAAAGATCACCTAAAAAATGCCGCCAATTATCGCAATAACCCCTCTTTCTTTCAACCTTTTAGAGGAATTTATTTTGTCCCGAGCAAGTTCGGCAATAGGCCGGAAACGGATAAAACAGCGCTTATCGACATTCTCGCGAGGTTGCCGAAAAGCACCGCATTGAAAGTGTTGTAATCGTGAGGTTGCCAAAGAGCACCGCATTGAAAGCGTTGTGGTCGTGAGGTTGTCGAAGAGCACCGCATTGAAAAGCGTTGTGGTCGTGAGGTTGCCAAAGAGCACCGCATTGAAAGCGTTGTGGTGGTGAGATTGCCGAAAAGCACCGCATTGAAAGCGTTGTAATCGTGAGGTTGCCGAAGAGTACCGCATTGAATGTGCGGTCATAAAAGTTGACGACAACAGACGAAAGGAATCCGTTAACTTTTTAAAAAATCCGCTAAAATGCCGGCGGTAAATTCTTTCCTCAAATAAAACCCCAAAGGCAAGGTTTCTACCAAGCTTCCATCTGCCCCGATGCCTTTAGTTATCGCGTGACTGTTGGCGCCTTTCGGTCTTAGCTGCATGACTTCGCCGATGCGTGCGGTAATTTGCGTCAATCGTCCCAGCGTGATGTATTCCATCAATTCTTCCCAATCCTGTTTTAGGCGGCGTTCTTGCTCTTCGTTCGGTTGCCATAAAATTGGCGCGCCGACGCGACGTTCGCGTAAAGGAATGTGACGACCGCCTTCAACGGGCATCCAAAGCACGCGGGAAAGTTTGTGGCGAACGTGAGAATGTTCCCATTGTACGCCGCAATTTTGAGCCAGCGGCGCAAGACTGACGAAGGTCGTTTCGAGCGGAAAGCCTTGTTCGTTAATCGGTAACGTTTTGAGTTCAACGCCGAGATGAGCGAAATCTTGTTCTGCTTTACTGCCGGCGGTCGCGCCCAATGCGGTTTCCAGCAGCATACCCACCCAGCCCTTGTTGCGTTTTAAATCCGGCGGCACGGCAACATGTAATTCGTCGGCAAGCTCACCGAGCGTCAGCCCGGCAATGGCTTGCGCGCGTTGTAAGAGTTGTTCAAGAGTTTGCGGTGTCATTGGGTGTATTTTTTGAAAAAGCGCGGTTTAGTGTCTTCGCTGCCTTTATCGATGTAAGGAATGTTTTCCAGTTGTAATAAAAAACGTTTTGCCGCTAGACCGCCGCCGAAACCGGTTAAGGTTTTGTCTTTGCCGAGAATACGGTGGCACGGAATTATAATACTGATCGGATTGCTGCCCACTGCGCCGCCCACTGCGCGTACGGCTTTGGGCTTATCGATTATTTGGGCCAATTCGCCGTAGCTGGAAATTTTGCCGTAACCGATGCTGCGCAATGCTTGCCAAACGGCTTGCTGGAATGCGGTGCCCTCGGTTTTCAGCGGAATATCGGCGAAGGTTTCCGGTTCGCCGTCGAAATAACGCTTAAAAGCCGAATGTACTTTTTGGAAAAGGGGTAAATCATTTCGTTTAATCCATTTTGGGTTCGGCGCGTATTGTTCTTTTTCGAAATCAACGTGAGTGATATGTTCGCCGTCAGACAAAATCAGCAAGTCGCCAATGGGGGAGGGACAATAAGTGTAGTAAGATTCGGTCATTTTTGTAATGTTTTGAATTAAAGTTTGCGGATGAATGCATCATAAAAAAAGCACACATCCGATGGACGTGTGCTTCATTATGCTAAATTTTTTAACGAATTAGAAACGATAATTCAAGTTTAAGCCGTAAAGGTTGGCGCTGGATTTAGAACGATATTGCGCAACGACTTTTCTGCCCGCGAAGTTGGATTCTTCGGTAAATTGAATCTTTTTGCCGTGTAAGTGGGCGAAACCGGCATCAATAGAAAGATCCGGCGTAAATTTATACGTCGCACCGAAACTATACCAAGTTCTATCGGTATCCGGAATGGACGCGCTAGCGTGTTTTCCGGTGGCAGCAGCTTCGTCATAGGCGATCCCCGCACGAAGAGTTAAGGCATCGTTTAGCGCATAAGTCGCGCCGAATGCAATGCGCGAGTTAGCACGGTAATTTTCCTCTTTATAGAAAGCGTCCACGCCGTCTTGATAAGTGCCGCGCAACTCTTTGAAACGGTGCCAATCAGTGTATTTGTAGCTATAATGCAACGCCAATTTATCGGTGATTTGATGGAATCCTGAAAATTCCCAATAGCTTGGTAATTTTAAGGTTAATTCACCGACGCCGGTTAATTGTCCACCCCGACGTGGTGCAGCAGCGCGACTTAGTGCGTTATGATCTTTAAAGTCAATATCGATCGGCGAATGATAAGCCAAACCGAATCGATTACGCTCATTAATTTGATAGCTTAAACCCGCATTCCAACCGAATCCCCAAGCGTTTTTATCTTGCAAGTGAACCAATGGTGTACCCGCGGGAGCGCTCATCAGTGGCGCTAAAAATCCCGCTGTGCGCTCTACTTCGGCTTTTGCATAAACGGCGTTAATGCCCAAACCGGCGCTAAATTGTTCGGTTACGCGATAGGATCCGCTTAAATTCAGGTTTAACGCGGTTAAATCCGTTGTTCCGCCAAAAATGCCGGCGGCATAATTATCTTCATATTCGCTTTTTAAACCGAAGTTAACGTTCATTCCGCCACCGACGGCAAACTTATCGTTGATTGGCGAAATAAAATACATATTCGGTACAAATGAGCCGGGAACTACACTGCTCTTGTGCGCATCGGCTTTCAATGCGGTGCCCTGAAGCGCGATCTGGCCTTCCATACGGATTTTGGAATCCACATAAACGCCGCCCGCAGAGAATTGATTAGCGTCGAATAAGCTCATTAAGGCCGGGTTGGTCGCGACCACCGCTGCATTATCTGCGATTGCCGCCTCACCGGCATACGCGCGACCCAAACCAGAAGACGAGACTTCCGCTAATTGGAATGCCGCCGCATTTACGCCACCGGCAGCCAATAATATTGCTGTTGCAAATAAAGAACGGTGAAATTTTTTCATTGAAACCCTTTGTTATTTATACGAAAAAATAAAAGAAGCGCGATTCTAAAACTCCATTAATTAGAGCGCAAATTCATTTTGTTATTTTATTAGAGTTCCGACCAGTCAATATTTTTGAAATATGTGGCGGATTTCAAACTTGTTTTTAAAAATGCTAAAATAGCGCCGATTTTTATTTCGAAATAAGGACAAATTATGAGCGTAAAATGCAAAGCAGAAGAATCGCTGACTTGTAGCTGCGTGGATGTTGGTACGATAATTGATGGTTCTGATTGCACAGTGAACGTGGATCAAACTTTCCCAAGCCAAGCGGACGCGGAACAAGCCTTTGCACGTTTAACCGAAAAAGCGCGCCGAACCGAAAGCGAGCCTTGTGAAATCAGTGGCGAAATCATTGCCGTTGAATGCGGTGCTCAATTGAAAGCACGTTTTACTTTTTGTTGCCAAGCCGAAGCGATGATTTTTGAATTGGCGAACCGCTAAAAAATTTCGCAAAAATAGAACGTAGGCCGCTTTCATGCGGTCTTTTTTATCGTATTTTCCATCTCGTATTTTTCCATCGCAAACGTTTGCCTAATCTGATACAATTCGCGCCAATTTTTATTCACTGACACAGGAAAACATTGTGAGCAAACAATCATTAAGTTACAAAGATGCCGGCGTAGATATCAACGCCGGCAACGAACTTGTCGAACGAATTAAACCGCATGTGAAACGTACTACGCGTCCCGAAGTCATCGGCGGCTTGGGCGGTTTCGGCGCCTTATGCGCTATTCCGAGCAAATATAAAGAGCCGATTTTGGTTTCCGGCACAGACGGCGTCGGCACCAAATTACGTTTGGCGATTGATTTGAAAAAACATGACGGCATCGGCGTGGATTTGGTCGCAATGTGCGTGAACGATTTAGTGGTACAGGGCGCCGAACCGTTGTTTTTCTTGGATTATTACGCTACCGGTAAATTAGATGTGGAGGTCGCATCCGACGTGGTTAAAAGCATCGCAGAGGGCTGTGTGCAATCGGGCTGTGCGTTGGTGGGTGGTGAAACGGCGGAGATGCCGGGGATGTATCACGATGGCGATTATGATTTAGCCGGTTTCTGTGTCGGTGTGGTGGAAAAATCTGAAATTATTGACGGCAGTCAAGTGCGTAATGGCGATGCATTAATTGCATTGGGTTCCAGCGGACCGCATTCGAATGGCTATTCCTTGATTCGTAAAGTTATTGAGGTGTCCGGTGTCAATCCGGCGACTGCCGAATTAGACGGTAAACCGCTAAGCGAACAAGTGTTGGCGCCGACTAAAATTTATGTGAAATCCGTTTTATCCCTTATCAAAAAAGTGAACGTGCATGCTATCGCACATTTAACCGGCGGCGGTTTCTGGGAAAATATTCCGCGCGTGTTACCGAAAAACACCAAAGCCGTGCTCGACGAAAAAAGTTGGGCGTGGCAACCGATTTTTAAATGGTTACAAGAGCAAGGCAATATTTCTACTCACGAAATGTACCGCACCTTTAATTGCGGCGTTGGCATGGTGATTGCGTTGCCGCAAGATCAAGTAGAAATCGCATTGGCAATATTAAAGCAAGCGGGCGAAAAAGCTTGGCTTATCGGCCGTATTGAACAGGCTGCCGACGGCGAAGAGCAAGTCGTTATTCAATAATCACTCCTCTTTTTTTATAAGGCGAATGTAATTTCGCCTTTCTTTTTTATTTTTTACCCTTCTTTGTTGCTTGCATATTTAAACGGATGTTCGTTAGCTGCGTGAATGACACTTAATAAGTGGAATCAAAACGCTGAAATCGGGACTTTCAAATTCAATGCGGTGCTCCCGGCGAAGGTCACCGGCGATTCTAAGGGAAGTAATTATTTCTGGTGAGTTCTAAGGGTTTTCGTTAAAATCGGCGGGCTTATTTTATTTATACGGGAGAAACTATGAACTTTCCTAAAATTGCCGAACAAGTAATTGAAAAACTGGGCGGTAAAGGCAATATTGCCACGGCCGCTCACTGCGCAACGCGCTTACGTATGGTGTTAAACGACGAGAGCAAAGTCGACAAAGAAGGCATTGATGCTATTGAAGGCGTGAAAGGTCAATTTTCCGTGGCGGGGCAATACCAAATTATTTTTGGTTCCGGCACCGTAAATAAAGTACATGAAGAACTCATCAAACAACTTGGTATCGGCGATGTGAGCAAAGCGGAAGTGGCGGAAGCGGCAGCAAGTAATCAAGGCTTATTGCAACGCCTAGTAAAAGGGTTGGCAGATATTTTTGTCCCGATTATTCCGGCCATTGTGGCGGGCGGTTTGTTAATGGGGATCCACTCCATGCTTACTTCCGTCGGATTCTTCTGGGAGGAACATTCCGTCGTCACGAAATATCCGGCAATTTCAGATTTGGTCGAGTTTATCAACACTATCGCGAATGCGCCTTTTGTGTTTTTGCCGGTGTTGCTTGGTTTCTCCGCGACTCGCAAATTCGGCGGTAATCCCTTTCTCGGCGCCGCATTGGGAATGCTTTTGGTACATCCGGCATTAGCCGATGGTTGGAACTACGCAAAAACCTTAATGGAAGGCAACATTCAATACTGGAATGTATTTGGCCTTGAAATCGAAAAGGTCGGCTACCAAGGCACCGTCATCCCAACCATTATTTCCGCTTGGGTGCTGGCGAGCTTGGAAAAAACCTTCCGCAAATTCGTGCCGTCTTATTTAGATAACTTGGTCACGCCGTTATTCTCGTTATTTATTGCCGGTTTCTTGGCGTTTACCGTGATTGGTCCAATTGGTCGCGAAGCGGGTTCATTAATTGCAACGGGCTTGACTTGGTTATATGACACTTTAGGTTTCGTGGGCGGCGCGATTTTCGGAACATTCTACGCGCCGATCGTAATTACCGGTATGCACCAAACTTTTATTGCGGTGGAAACCCAATTATTGGCCGAAATGGCGCAAACCGGCGGAACTTTCATTTTCCCGATCGCGGCGATGTCTAATATCGCGCAAGGTGCAGCTTGTTTGGGCGTAGCGCTGGCGTTAAAAGATCCGAAAGTGCGCGGTTTGGCGGTGCCTTCCGGTATTTCCGCCTTACTTGGTATTACCGAGCCGGCAATGTTCGGGGTGAATTTACGTTATCGCCAAGCATTTTTTGCGGCGATGATCGGTTCGGGCTTGGCAAGTGCGTTTATCGCGTTCTTTAATGTTAAGGCTATTGCCTTAGGCGCGGCGGGCTTTCTCGGCGTACCATCCATCAAACCGGACAGTTTGGCAATGTACAGCATCGGTATGATGATTTCCTTTACTGTGGCGTTTGGCCTTTCTTTCGTGATGGTAAAACGTGCGAACGCAAAAGCGTAATCTCTTTTGCCGACAGCACCGCATTGGAAGCGCCTCCAATGCGGTGCTATTTTGAAGCAAGAGCGACGACAATAAAAAATGCGGTGAAATTAACTCACCGCATTTTTTGTTAGGCAGAATGGCAGTTATGTTGATAAGCGTAAAGCGTATTGTTCATTAACATTGCGACCGTCATCGGACCGACCCCGCCCGGTACTGGCGTAATGTAAGCAGCTCGGCGCTCGGCGGCTTCAAAGCCGATATCGCCGACCAGTTTGCCGTCGATACGATTAATGCCGACATCAATCACCACAGCGCCTTGTTTCACCCATTCGCCCGGCACTAAATGCGGTTTACCGACCGCGACGACCAAAATATCTGCTTGGCGAACGTGGCTTTCTAAATCTTTAGTGAAACGATGGGTTACCGTAACGGTTGCGCCCGCAAGCAATAATTCCAATGACATTGGGCGGCCAACGATATTGGACGCGCCGACAATCACTGCGTGTTTGCCGTGCAAATCGATGCCGGTGGTTTCTAACAATTTCATTACGCCGTATGGTGTGCAGGCGCGCAACGTCGGAATACGCTGGCATAGGCGCCCGACATTGTAAGGATGAAAACCGTCCACATCTTTTTCCGGTTTGATGCGTTCAATCACTGCTTCAGAACGAATGTGTTTAGGCAACGGAAGTTGAACTAAAATACCATCGATCGTTTCATCGGCATTGAGTTCATCAATTAATGCAAGCAATGCGTGCTCTTCCATGGTTTCCGGCAAATCGTAAGATTTTGAAAAAATTCCCACTTCCTCACAGCTGCGGCGTTTGCTTGCTACGTAAACCTGGGAGGCGGGATCCGCTCCTACAAGAATGACGGCAAGCCCCGGAGCGCGTTTCCCTTCATTGCGATATTGGGTAATTTGCTGTGCGATTTCCGCTTTAATTTGCTTGGAAAGAGCGCTGCCGGAGATAATTTTTGCTGTCATTGGGAATCCTTAGTGATGAAACGTAAACGTTTGCTATTCTAGCCGACAACATCGTTATTTACAAAAGCAAATCTAAAATTGAAATAATTTTAACCAGTCGATCGATAAAATAACAAAAATTCATTGACTGAAGGATAAACCGCACTATAATTGAGCGCGTTTGTCGGCGAGTAGCGCAGCTTGGTAGCGCAACTGGTTTGGGACCAGTGGGTCGTAGGTTCAAATCCTATCTCGCCGACCACTTCTTTTATATTTCCCTCGAAATCTCTACAAAAAGATGTATCCCTTGAAATGCGCCCTTAGCTCAGCTGGATAGAGCAACGCCCTTCTAAGGCGTGGGTCAAAGGTTCGAATCCTTTAGGGCGTGCCATTTTGTCAAATCGTTAATTGTTATCGGAAGTTTCTTTAGTTTGCGATCTTTATGATCGGTGTGGATTTTTGCATTTTTTTCATAAAAAAAACCGCACTTAAAAGTGCGGTCTTGACTTGAATTGTTTTAATTACGCTAATTTTTTAATTTGTGCGGCTAATTTGGATTTATGATTTGCCGCTTTGTTAGCGTGGATTAAACCTTTAGAAGCCATACGGTCAACAACTTTTTGCATTTCAACGAATGCTGCTTCAGCTGCTGCTTTTTCACCTGCTGCTACTTGAGCATATACTTTTTTGATGTAAGTACGCATCATAGAGCGTTGGCTTGCGTTATGTTGGCGGCGTTTTTCGGATTGAACCGCACGTTTTTTTGCTGACTTGATATTAGCCAAGGTCAAACTCCTAAAATTTTTGTTAATTGATAGACAAAATAAAGGGCGTCAATATGCCGATTTTTTATACATTTGTCAATGAGTGATTTGTGTTGATTTCGGTGAGACACAACCGAAAGTAAGCATCGTTATTTTTACAAGCTTTTTCAATAGGGGCTCACACAAACGATGTGCGGCGGATTCTATCAGTTTTTTGGTACGGAATATAGCGTAAAAGCAAAATTTCTATACAATTAGGCTAAAATTTTCTGGCCCAAGAGAGCTTTATTTTGAGTAAACGACTTTTAAAATCCGGCATTATTGTAAGTGGAATGACTTTATTGTCGCGTGTGTTAGGCTTGCTGCGCGATGTGGTAATTGCTCACCTTATCGGTGCGGGAGCCGTGGCGGACGTATTTTTATTTGCTAACCGAATTCCGAATTTCCTACGCCGTTTATTTGCTGAAGGAGCCTTCTCGCAGGCGTTTGTGCCGGTATTGGCAGAATATCAAAAATCCGGTGATCTCAATAAAACCCGAGAGTTTATCGGAAAAGTGTCCGGTACGTTGGGCGGTTTAGTCAGTATCATAACGATTTTGGCCATGCTAGGCTCGCCGATCGTTGTGGCTTTATTCGGTATGGGCTGGTTCACCGATTGGTTAAACGATGGCCCTGACGCGCATAAATTTGAACAGGCTTCCCTGTTGCTCAAAATCACCTTTCCTTATTTATGGTTCATAACTTTCGTGGCGCTTTCCGGTGCGGTGCTCAACAGCATAGGTAAATTCGGCGTGATGTCATTTTCACCGGTGCTGTTAAATATTGCCATGATTGCCACCGCGCTTTTTCTCGCCCCACAGATGGATAATCCTGATTTGGCTTTAGCAATCGGCATCTTTCTCGGCGGTTTGTTGCAGTTTTTGTTCCAAATTCCCTTTATGAAACAAGCGGGATTACTCGTTAAGCCTAAATGGGCGTGGCATGATGAGGGAGTGACGAAAATTCGTAAACTTATGCTCCCAGCTCTGTTTGGTGTGTCGGTGAGCCAAATTAATTTATTGTTGGATACGGTCATTGCCAGTTTTTTGATGACCGGTTCTATCAGTTGGCTTTATTATTCTGACCGCTTATTGGAATTTCCCCTCGGGTTATTCGGTATTGCGATTTCCACTGTGATTTTGCCGACACTTTCGCGCCATCATGTCAATCGCCAAGATAATTCAGTGCAAAGCGCGCTAGACTTTCGCAATACCATGGATTGGGGCGTGCGAATGATTTTATTACTCGGCGTGCCGGCCGCCGTGGGCATTGCGGTATTGGCTAAACCAATGTTGCTGACGCTGTTTATGCGTGGCAGTTTTACCCTTCATGACGTGCATGCGGCGTCTTATTCTTTATGGGCGTTTAACGCGGGCTTGCTGAGTTTTATGCTGATTAAAATTTTTGCTAACGGCTATTACGCGCGCCAAGACACCAAGACGCCGGTAAAAATCGGTGTGATCGCCATGGTGAGCAATATGGGTTTCAATGTATTGGCGATTCCTTTTGGTTATGTGGGGTTGGCTATGGCTTCCGCCATGTCGGCGACCTTGAACGCATGTTTACTTTACCGCGGTTTAGCAAAAGCCGAGGTGTATCGTTTTTCGCACAAGAGTGCGCTCTTTTTGGCTAAAGTGTTTGCCGCCTCCGTGCTGATGGGCACCGCATTGAGCTACTACACGCCGGGCATTGAGCAATGGGCGTCCATGACTTTTTTAATGCGTGCGCATTGGCTTGCTTGGTTGATCGTTTTGGCTGTCTTGGTTTACGGCAGCATGTTGATTTTATTAGGCATAAGGAAGTCTGCTTTTATTGCGGGTAAATTCGAGGAAAACACAGCCATTTAGCCGTCTAGATTGTCATTTATCGGTTTTTTCATTAGAATACCCACACATTATCAAGTTTTATTTTTTTAACTTAAAAAGGTGCGTTATGGCGAATTGGGAGGGCAAATATATTAGCCCTTATGCGGAGCATGGCAAAAAAAGCGAACAGGTGAAGAAAATTACCGTGTCGATTCCGATCAAAGTTTTAGAAATTTTAACCAACGAACGTACCCGCCGTCAGTTAAAAAGCCTACGTCACGCAACCAATAGCGAATTGCTTTGTGAGGCTTTTTTACATGCCTTTACCGGTCAACCCTTACCGACAGATGCAGATTTGATGAAAGAACGCCACGATGAAATTCCGGAAAACGCAAAAGAGATTATGCGTCAATTGGGAATTGATCCTGAAACTTGGGATTATTAACCGCCTTCTTTATTTAGCCCTTCTAAAATTGCACAATCGGGGCAATCGTTGCCCTGACAATCATCATGCCAGCGTTGCAATGCTGCGAGCATTTTTTCTAGTCGTTCGATTTGTCGTTTTAACATTTCAATATGTTGCGCCGTGAGCGCTTTAACTTCGCGGCTGTTGCGACGAGGGTTGTCTTGCAAATGTATCAGTTGTTCGATTTGTTGTAAGGAAAAGCCCACATCGCGCGAATGGCGAATAAAATGCAACCGTTCAATATCTTTTTCTTCATAATGACGATAGCCGGAAAGGCTACGTGCCGCCGGTTTAAGCAAACCAAGCTTTTCATAATCCCGAATTTGTTTGGCGCTGAGTTCGCTTAATTTTGCCGCTTCGCTAATATTCATAAAAAAATCTTGACCTTAACCTTGAGTTAAGGTTTATAGTAGCCGACATCCGTTTATCATTCAATCTAAAACAAGGAGAAATCTATGAAAAACGTTCGTTTAACTATCACAGGGATGCATTGCGGCGGCTGTGTGAAAAGTGTCACGCAGGTGCTGGAAGCACTTGACGGCGTAGAAAAAGTGAATGTCGATTTGCAAGGCTATGCAGACATTCAATTTGATGAAAGCAAAGTTTCCGTCAGTCAATTAATTGAAACCATTGAGGACGCAGGTTTTGATGCAACAGCATAAAAAAATCCGCCTGCAAATTGAAGGCATGACTTGCCAATCTTGTGCCAGTCGCATTGAAAAAGTGCTGAATAAAAAGCCTTTTGTGTCGCAAGCGAATGTGAATTTTGCGGTGGAAGAAGCACAAGTGGAGTTTGATCCGAGCCAAGCCGACGTGGAAGAGATTATCGGCATTATTCAAAAAACGGGCTTTAAAGGCACCTTGAAAAGCGATGCGCCGGCCATTTCGTACAAACGACAAAAACCGCATTGGCGCCTTTGGTTGTTGCTGCTGATTAATATTCCGTTTCTGTTCGGTATGTTCGGAATGTTATTTGGTAATCATGATTTAATGTTGCCGCCGATGTGGCAATTTATTTTGGCGACCATTGTACAAGTTGGTTTAGCGATTCCGTTTTATCGCGGAGCTATCGGCAGTATTCGCGGCGGTCTTGCGAATATGGACGTATTGGTGAGCAGTGGCACGCTGACGATTTACCTTTATTCCACTTATATGCTGTTCCACCACCGTGCGTTGGGGCATGATGCGATGCATCACATTTACTTTGAAGCAGCGGTGATGGTGATCGGTTTTGTAAGTCTCGGTAAGTTTTTGGAAGAACGCACCAAAAAACACAGTTTGAACAGTCTTGAATTATTGCTCCAACTCACGCCGAAGCAAGTCAGCGTATTGCGAGCCGGCGCTTGGCGAAACATTCCGCTTGATCAAGTCAACGTCGGTGATGTATTGCGGGCCAATCATGGCGAACGTATCGCGGCGGATGGCGTGGTGGAAGAAGGCGACGGCTGGTGCGACGAAAGTCATTTAACCGGCGAATCCGCACCGCAAATGAAGCAACCGCAAAGTTCCGTACTGGCCGGTTCGATGGTGACGGAGGGCAGTCTGACTTATCGCGCGAATCAGCTCGGCGCGCAAACCTTGCTCGGTGATATGATGAGTGCGCTTTCTGAAGCGCAAGGTACAAAGGCACCCATTGCGCGCTTTGCCGATAAAGTTGCCGGTATTTTTGTTCCGGCAGTACTTACCGTTTCGGCGCTTACTTTCATGCTTACTTGGCTGTTTACGAAGCAACTCGACACTTCCGTTATGCACGCCGTTGCGGTATTGGTGATTGCTTGTCCTTGCGCGCTTGGGCTTGCCACACCGGCCGCCATTATGGCCGGTATGGGTAAAGCAGTGAACAGCGGCATTTGGTTTAAAGACGCAGCGGCGATGGAACAGGCGGCGCATATCGATACCGTGGTATTAGACAAAACCGGCACGTTAACGAACGGCGATCTTCAAGTGGTAGCCGTCTGGCGGCCTTCCAATGCGGTGCTCTCGGAGGAGTCACTTTACCGCATTGCCGCCACTGTCGAACAACATGCCGCTCATCCGTTGGCGCAAGCCATTGTGCATACGGCACAAGAAATGAAGCTCGAAATTAGCACCGCATTGGAAGCCCAAACGACGCCGGGTGCCGGAATTTGCGCACAAGTGGAAGGGGTGGGTTCGGTTAATGTCGGCACTCCGGCATTTTGTGGATTTGCCCTGCCGGAAAATTTACCGGATGTATGGCAAATTGCCAGTGTGGTGGCGGTTTCCATAAATGGTGAAGCGGCAGGCGCCTTTGCCTTGACGGACACGTTACGGTCGGAAAGCAAGCAAGCGATCGTGCGCTTACGACAACGCAATATCGATGTGCTCATTATGAGTGGCGATCGCCAATCGGTGGTGGATTATGTTGCGCAACAGCTCGACATTCAACACGCTTTCGGCCAACTCAGCCCGCGCGATAAAGCGGCTAAAATTCGAGCCTTGCAGCAAGAAGGCAAAATTGTCGCGATGGTGGGCGATGGCATTAACGATGCAGCGGCGTTAGCCATGGCCGATGTCAGTTTCGCCATGAAATCGGGTTCCGATGTAGCGCAGCAAACCGCATCAGCGACTTTAATGCGTCAGTCCGTGAATCAATTAGCCGACGGAATTTTCATCGCGCAAGCTACCTTAACGAACATCAAACAAAACTTATTTTTTGCTTTGATTTACAACCTATTAGGCATTCCGCTCGCGGCATTGGGCTATTTAAGTCCGGTTATTGCAGGCGGTGCGATGGCGTTAAGCTCTGTTTCGGTGCTGACCAATGCGTTAAAATTAAAACGTTTGAAACTCCGTTAATCAATAACCGTATAAGTTCGCTCCGCATAACAGCACACAGAAAATGACGCCAATGCGGTGCTATTTTGAGAGTAGACGGCGGTTGGTTTTTCGTATAATCGTCATTGCCGATCAGCACCGCATTCAAGCAAGGTTTATCGCCGTTCCTCGTACAAGTCGAGAGCTTGTCGGTATTGCGTATTAAACTATTTTGGTTTTTGGCCGTTTCCCTTTATGATGGCGAGGTGCCTTTTACAAGGGAATTTATGAAAAAAATACGCGTTATTCCGCATACCGCTTGGGCGGCAACTTCGCTTTGGTCCGTACGATTTAAAACTTTATGGGTTTTACTTTTGGCGTTGGCCGTCTTGGGCGCGGGCGATGGTTTGATCGTCCTTTCCGGACTCGGTTCAACACCTTGGACGGTGCTCTCGCAAGGCATTGCGTTACAAGGCGATATAAGTATCGGTTGGGCGTCATTTTTCATTAGCGGCATTGTTATGCTGGCGTGGTTACCTCTTAAACTCCGCTTCGGATTAGGTACCTTGCTGAATATTATCGTCATCGCCTTTTTCCTAGGATTGACCACCAAAACGGTACCGGAACCGACCACGCTTTTACTTCGCATCATCTTCGGCGTCAGCGGCTTGTTTCTATACGGCTTGGGCACCGCATTTTATTTGACGTGTCATTTAGGCGCCGGGCCGCGCGATGGTTTAATGGTGGGCATTTGTCAGCGTTTTCATTGGAAAGTTGGCATCGTGCGTAGCGGTATTGAAATATCGGTTTGTGTGTTGGGATTTTTTCTCGGCGGCACGGTGGGTGTCGGAACGCTGGTATTTGCCGCCGGAATTGGTTGGATTGTACAAAGTTACTTAACTTTAATTGCCCGCTTGCCAAATTCGACGTACGAAGGGAATAATTGAGGTTAGAGCCACTTTGATAGAAATTAAACCTAAATTCATCTGTGTGTTTTTGCCGGCCGGCGGACAAAAAGCCAGGTGTTTATCCGCATCGTTAATCGGTTTCCAACGTCGCGGCTGAGAAGAACGACTGTTCGGATAGAATCCGACGGTCGGTACGTTAAACGCGCTGCTTAAATGCAGTGGTCCGGTTGAACCGGCAATAAACAAATCGGCACAAGCCAAAGAATGGGCAAAATCCACTAGGCCATGATTTTTATCGTAAATCGCCACGCGCGAGTCGTTCACTAATTGTGCCAGCTCATGGGCTTTTTCACTTTCGCCCGGCCCCGCTGTTAGCACCGCATTGCAATCAAATTCGGTAAGCAAGCCTTGAATTAATTCGGCATATTGAGGCAACGATAAATTCGTCGCCGAACCGCCGGAGCCGCTATGCACGAAAATCCATTTTTTATTGGTTGAAATCCCTAACGTTTGGCTTAAAAAAACGCGCTGATTTTCGATCGCACTTTTATCGAAGGTTAAATAAGGCGGTTTTACTTCTACAATCGGCATATTCTGTTTTTTCAGAAATGCACGGACTAAATCTTGATTGTATTCCGCTTCTGATTTTTCCGAGCGGGAACGACGCTGAGTCAGACGATGATTATAGAAAAACTGAACAAATTTTGTAGCCGGCGCTAAGCGATATTTTATACCGCTTTTCCAAGCTAATTTGGCATTATGCGTGTTGGAAAAAAAGCTGATTAACCCGTCAAAATGATGGTTTTTTATTTCATTAAGCAGTCGCCGAAAATCGGCTTTATCGTCTTTTTTACTATCAATAATGATACTGTCTAAATAAGGACAGATTTCAGCCAGTGGCGCTGTGTAAGCGGGGACTAGGGCGGTTAATTTTAATGACGGATTGGATGCCTTCAACATAGCAAATGCCGGCCACGCTTGTATAAAATCACCGAGTTTATCATTACGAATGACTAAGATTCTTTTCATTGTCGTTACCTGAAATGTATGATTTTTCTATTTGTTTTAATACCGCGTAAAACACTACGATTAAGAAAAAGTAGAACATGTTGCCAGAGTGATGAGCGAAGAAACTTTGACTTAGGCTGTAAATCACCACTGATCCAATATGCAAAATGCCTAACTATTTGATTATAAGAGTAGGAAAATTAGCCGATATTACCCGTTACGATGTGATTTTTTTCATTAGATTTTCATTTTTTCGTTGTACCTTGTGTTCCCCAGTCTAAAATCGGCTTTTCTTTAGCCATTGAAAGGGCACTTTTCCACCTTTCAAAACTGAGTACAAAAAGAAAAAACTAATACTGAAATTGGTAGGCAGAAGTAAAATTTTCTGTCCCGATATTTGCATAAGTGATAATTTTTTTGTGAAACATTGGAAATAAAAAACCGCACTCAAAAGTGCGGTCGTATTTTAGTGTATTTTTAACAATTATAAAACGTCAACGCAGTTTAAGTCTTCAAAAGATTGTTCTAAGCGTTTAGACATAGATTCTTCCATTTTGCGTAACCAAACGCGCGGATCGTAGTATTTTTTGTTTGGTGCGTCAGGGCCTTCCGGGTTACCTAATTGACCTTGCAAATACGCTTCATTTGCTTTGTAGAAGTTGAGAATACCGTTCCAAGATGCCCATTGGGTATCGGTGTCGATATTCATTTTGATTGCGCCATAGCTGATGGCTTCGCGGATTTCTTCGCGGGAAGAACCGGAACCGCCGTGGAACACGAAGTTAATCGGTTTTGCCGGAAGGTTACGCTCTTTGGCAACGAATTCTTGGCTTGCACCTAAGATAGACGGTTTTAATTTTACATTACCCGGTTTGTACACGCCGTGTACGTTACCGAATGCGGCTGCAACGGTAAAGTTCGGGCTGACCGGATGTAATTGGTCGTAAACATAAAGTACATCAGACGGTTGGGTGTAAAGGCGGGATTCATCGACGCCGGAGTTGTCCACGCCATCTTCTTCTCCACCGGTGATACCGATTTCGATTTCAAGGGTCATGCCTATTTTGCTCATACGGGCAAGGTATTCACGACAGATTGCCATATTTTCTTCCATTGGCTCTTCGGAAAGATCAAGCATATGGGAAGAGAATAGCGGACGACCGGTTTCGGCAAAGTGTTTTTCACCGGCTTCAAGTAAGCTGTCAATCCATGGAAGTAATTTTTTCGCGGCGTGGTCGGTGTGTAAAATCACCGGTACGCCGTATTCTTTGGCTAAAGTATGAACGTGTTTTGCACCTGCAATGGCACCTAATACGTCAGGACGGGCACCGCTGGTCGGTTTAATGCCTTTACCGGCGTAGAATGCGGCACCGCCGTTAGAAAATTGAATAATCACCGGTGCTTTCACGCGGGCTGCAGTTTCTAGCACCGCATTGACCGAGTCGGAACCGACACAGTTCACGGCAGGAAGCGCGAAGCCGTGTTCTTTTGCGTATGCGAATACTTTTTGAACATCTTCACCGGTAAGTACGCCCGGTTTGACGATATCTAATAATTTAGCCATAGTTGTGTTTCCTTTTTATGTGAAGTGGGTTTTACCCCACCGTTTGAAAAATTAAGATTCTTTACTGATAGCGCGCGTCTCCTGACACGTGCGGACTTGCATTTTGATTTGGACACGCGTCGGGAGACGCGCGCTATCGTTATCTTATGCGGGAAAAGTGCAGTTAATTTTTCGCACGTTTCTCAAGAATTTCCACGGCCGGTAAGGTTTTACCTTCGACAAATTCTAAGAATGCGCCGCCGCCGGTGGAGATATAGGAAATTTTATTTGCGATGCCGAATAAATCAATTGCTGCAAGCGTATCACCACCGCCTGCAATGGAGAACGCGTCGCTGTCAGCAATCGCGTGAGAAATGATTTCTGTGCCTTTGCGGAAGTTCGGGAATTCAAACACACCCACCGGGCCGTTCCATAAAACGGTTTTCGCATTTTTAATGATTTCGGCAAGTTGTGCGGCGGATTTGTCGCCGATGTCGAAAATGGATTCGTCATCTTTCACTTCGGTCACAGATTTTTCTGTCGCCGGTGCCGTTTCGGAGAATTCGGTACCGACGCGAACGTCCACCGGCACAGGAATATCAGTGCTTGCGGCTAGTTCTTTAGCAACCGGGATTAAATCGGCTTCATATAAAGATTTACCTACATTGTGGCCTGCTGCCGCGATGAAGGTGTTTGCGATACCGCCGCCCACAATGATTTGGTCGGCAATTTTAGACAGGGAGTTTAACACTTCTAATTTGGTGGAGACTTTAGATCCGCCCACGATTGCCACCATCGGACGTGCCGGTTCTTTTAACGCTTTGCCCAAGGCATCTAATTCTGCGGCAAGCAATGGGCCCGCACAGGCAACCGGCGCGAATTCGGCAACGCCGTAAGTAGAAGCTTGCGCACGGTGTGCCGTACCGAAAGCGTCCATCACAAACACATCGCAAAGTGCGGCGTATTTTTTGCCTAATTCCGGATCGTTTTTCTTTTCGCCTTTGTTGACGCGGACGTTTTCCAATACCACGATTTCGCCCGCTTTTACATCGACGCCGTTAAGGTAATCACGCACCAAGCGTACCGGCACATCAAGGTGTTCGTTTAAATAATCAACAACAGGCTGGAGGGAATCTTCAGGTTTGAATTCACCTTCGGTCGGACGACCTAAGTGGGAGGTGACCATCACTTTAGCGCCTTTTTCCAAGGCTAATTTTAAGGTCGGGATGGTGGCACGGATACGCGCATCGGAAGTCACTTTCCCGTCTTTTACCGGCACATTCAAGTCGGCACGAATAAAGACGCGTTTACCATTCAAATCTAAATCGGTCATCTTAATTACAGACATAATTTACCTCTTTGCTTGTTAAAAATAGGATTGCCCGCATTATACCTAGTTCTCGCTAGGTTGTAACGATTTAGATCAAATAAATGCGAATAACTTTCGATAACTAAAAGCTTACTATTTAGGACAATTCATCACTTGCCACCGCTTGTCGTAACAAATAAATATTTCGTTGCGGCTCGCGTTTAAATAGGCATTTTTCAACTGCGGATTATGTTGTTTTAGCCAACGGAACAATTCACTGCGATTCAGATTTTGGAGCGGCAAATGCAGCGAGGTGAATAATTCTTGTTCCTTGGCGAAGTATTTTTCAGCGGAATCAAAGGCACAACTGCCGTGTTTTTCCCATTCGCCTTGTAACAATTCAGCGCTTGGTGACATGGTTAAATAAGGTTTGATGATATTTTGGGGTAATGCCGGCAAATCTCCTTGGCAAAAGCGCGGATGTTCGGAAGCGGATCGCGCATTGGCATTTTGCGGCCATAAACCGTGCACCACCCAGCCGAAGTTGCGATCAGCACCGCATTGAAAACGGAACGAATAGGGGAGATTTCGGCCGTATTTTTCCCGTTGCGTTTCGCAAAAACCGGGCGACCAAGAGAGCACCAACACATAATAATCCGCTGGCGCATCGGCGTTTTGCCCGATGGGATCATCGCGCATTAGCACATCATAATCGGCAAAAACAATGTCGCTGGTGAGAGTGTCGGGACTTTTCGGTTGAATTTCGGTTGGTTTGACCAATTGAGGCGAAGCATCTTTTCGCCCATCAATAAAATATTGCCAAACGCTGAAGGCGACAAGAGCAATAATGGGAAGTGCGGAAAGTCGTTTTTTCATAAAATCCGTTCGTTTTTTGTTAATTGGTTATTTGTCGGCTATAATTCGCCGCTTTCTATTTCAACTCAAATTATTCGATCGAGGATTAGCATGGCGTTACTCATCACTCACAAATGCACAAATTGCGATATGTGCTTGCCGGAATGCCCGAATGAGGCGATTTCCGTTGGTGATGATATTTACGTAATTGATCCCACTCTTTGTACCGAATGCGTCGGTCACTACGACACGCCAACTTGCCAAAAAGTGTGTCCGATCACCAACTGCATTAAGCCGGATCCCGCTCATCAAGAAAGCGAAGCGCAACTTTGGGAACGTTTTGTGATGATTCACCATTCGGACGAACTGTAAAGTCAAGAGCGAAGGCGCGTCGTTTTTCTATGTTCCGTAAGATAAATAAAATTAAACTGCTCAAAATCGCCGCGATTTTGATTTATCTGTTCAGCCCGATTGATCTTCTGCCTGAAGCGCTACTCGGATGGTTCGGATTGACGGACGATGTGGCGGCGGTTTGCTTGTTGATTAAACTTTTATTGGAAAAGTAACGCTTCTTTATTGTGCAGAACGGTATTGTGCAAAACGGCGTGCCGGAAGGGTTCAATGCGGTGCTGATCCGACACCTCATCGCAATCGTTGCCTTTCTTTTCCTTTTCCGGCATTAAGCGGTTACGCCGTTTTCATTTGAAAAATGACCGATTCCGCCTGACAACAAAAGGCGAATTCGGCTTCCAACAAATAGCCGTTTTCCGTATGCGTGATTTCTGCGCGAATTTCGCAAGGCTCGCTTTCCACTTCTCGGGCTTTTTGCGTGAAGAAATTTAATGCGGCTTGCGCTTGTTCTTGCGTGTCATAAATGTAGGTGATTTGTTGCGTGCAATCACGATTATCAAATAGTGATTTCATATCAAAAGTATTACAGCCCACGCATTCGATCGGTTTTTCGGTTTGAATGGCCATGTTTTGCTCCTTTTTTAATTATTTTTAATTATTTGGCCGCCACGAAACCCACGGCGTCATACACTTTGGCAAGGGTTTCTTGCGCTTTTTCACGCGCTTTTTTTGCGCCTTGGCGCAATACTTCGTCAAGCAAGACTTCGTCGTTGCGGTACTGATGAAAACGTTCTTGTAAACCGGTAAGCAGGTTGGACACTTCATCCGCCACGGCAGTTTTTAAATGTCCGTACATTTTGCCTTCGAATTCTTGTTCCAGAACAGCGATCGATTTATCGGTTACGGCAGAAAGAATATCTAGCAGGTTCGATACGCCCGCTTTGTTTTGCACGTCGTAACGCACTACCGGCGGCTCGTCGGAATCCGTGACTGCGCGTTTGATTTTTTTCGCTACGGATTTCGGATCTTCCAACAACGTGACGACGTTATTGCGATTGTCATCAGATTTCGACATTTTCTTTTCCGGTTCTTGCAACGACATAATGCGCGCGCCGGCTTTGCCGATAAAAATTTCCGGCACGGTGAAAATATCGCCGTACAGGGCATTAAATCGGTTTGCAATATCGCGCGTGATTTCTAAATGTTGTTTTTGATCATCACCGACCGGTACACTTTTGGCTTGATAAAGCAAAATATCCGCGGCCATCAGTACGGGATAATCGAACAGCCCCACATTAATATTCTCCGCATAACGGGCGGATTTGTCTTTAAATTGAGTCATGCGACTCATTTCGCCGAAGTATGTGTAACAGTTTAATACCCAGCTTAATTGGGTATGTTCCGGCACGTGGGATTGTACAAAAATTGTCGCTTTATGCGGATCGATACCGCACGCGAGATATAATGCCACCACATCCAGCGTAGCTTTACGAAGCGCTACAGGATCTTGCCGCACGGTAATAGCGTGTAAATCCACTACGCAAAAAATACATTCGTAATCCTCTTGCATTTTCACCCAGTTACGCAACGCGCCTAAATAGTTGCCGATGGTCAGTTCGCCGGAAGGTTGCACACCGCTAAATACGATTGGTTTTGCCATGAATTGTCCTTTTTATTTTTAATCATAAATCAGGCAGTATCATATCAAAAGATAGGCGCTTTTTTAATGTCGGAGTTCAAAACAGGCGCTAAAAATGCTATATTGCGCGCAATTTTGACCTGTTTCATTACGTGTTTACGTTTTATATGAAGAATTATCATGATATGGCACTGGCGCTTGCCGGTGTTTGTCAAGCGGCGGCATTAATCGATCAACTTGCCATGACGGGTGAGGTAACGCCGCAGGATGCCTTTCAAACCACCATTCGTTCCCTTTTAGTCATGCAGCCGGAAAATACGCCGGCGGTGTTCGGCGGCCAGCCGCGTCATTTGAAGCTCGGTTTAGAAACATTAATCGAACAACTGACCCATTTAAATAATCGCAACATTATGAATTATTGGAGCGCAATGTTGGGGTTAGAAGCCCGTTTGAATCAAAATCCGGAAGTTAAGACGCTGTTGGGGCACCGCATTCGACGCTTGCCGGAACAGTTGGCCTATCATGAATTGTTCGATGTGCAAATGCTTTCCGTTATGGCGAATATCTATATTGACGTCGTCAGTCCGTTAGGCCGCAAAATTCATATCATCGGCGCGCCTGATTATCTGCAACAACAATACGTGCAAGATAAAGTGCGCGCTTGTTTGCTCGCTGGCATTCGTGCCGCCGTATTGTGGCGTCAAGTGGGCGGCACTAAATGGCAGTTGCTGTTTTTCCGCGGAAAAATCCTTAATGCTGCGCACGAGATTTATTCACATATCTTCTCTTAACTATTCCTTACAGACCGGAGTATTTTATGCAACTTTCCGCACTCACCGCGATTTCCCCGATAGACGGCCGTTATCAAGACAAAGCGAGCGCGCTGCGCGACATTTTCAGCGAATTCGGCTTACTCAAATTCCGCGTCACCGTGGAAGTTCGCTGGTTACAAAAATTGGCGGCAACCGCCGAAATTCCTGAGGTTTCCACTTTATCGAAAGAAGCAAACGATTACCTTGATACAATCGTGCGCGAATTTAGCCTTGAGGATGCGCAACGCATCAAAGAAATTGAACGCACCACCAATCATGACGTGAAAGCGGTGGAATATTTCTTAAAAGAAAAAAGCGAAGCTTTGCCGGAATTAGCCAAAGTTTCCGAATTCATTCATTTTGCTTGTACTTCGGAAGACATTAACAACCTTTCTCACGCATTAATGCTAAAAACTGCGCGCGACATGGTAATTCTTCCAGAATGGCAAAAACTCATTGATGAAATCACCCGTCTTGCGAACGAATACAAAACCATCCCATTACTTTCCCGCACACATGGTCAACCGGCTTCGCCGAGTACCGTCGGCAAAGAAATGGCAAACGTAGCGTATCGTTTACGCCGTCAATTTAAGCAATTACAACAAAACGAAATTCTCGGCAAAATCAATGGCGCGGTGGGCAATTACAATGCGCACTTGTCTGCTTATCCGAACATTGATTGGCATCAATTCAGCGAGGAATTTGTCACTTCTCTCGGCTTGAACTGGAACCCATATACCACGCAAATCGAACCGCACGATTATATTGCGGAATATTTCGATACGATGGTACGTTTCAATACGATTATTATCGATTTTGATCGCGATCTTTGGGGTTACATTGCGCTTAACCATTTCAAACAACGTACCGTCGCGGGCGAAATCGGTTCTTCCACCATGCCGCACAAAGTAAATCCGATTGATTTTGAAAACTCTGAAGGCAACCTGGGTTTAGCCAATGCGGTAATGACCCATTTGGCGCAAAAATTGCCGATTTCCCGCTGGCAGCGCGATTTAACGGATTCCACCGTTTTGCGTAACCTTGGTGTGGGCGTAGGGTATTGCTTAATCGCCTATGCAGCGACCCGTAAAGGTATCAGTAAATTAGAAGTCAATGAGCAACATTTACGTGATGAACTTGAGCAAAACTGGGAAGTGCTGGCCGAACCGATTCAAACCGTGATGCGTCGTTACGGCATTGAAAAACCTTACGAAAAACTCAAAGAACTGACCCGCGGCAAACGGGTGGATAAACAAGCCATGCGTGAATTTGTGGAAAAACTGGATATTCCGGCAAACGAAAAAGTCCGTTTGCAGCAATTAACGCCGGCGACGTACATCGGTGCGGCAGTGGCGCTTGTTGAAAAGCTTTAATTTTGCTGCCGCTCAAGCACTTGTTTAAGCACCGTCTTGACGTATTTGGATCTCTCAAATAGCACCGCATTGGAGCCGCGTCCAATGCGGTGCTATTTTGCGTAGAGAACAGCGATAAAACCGAAATTAGATGCAGATCAAACCAAGCGTATTTTTCGCAAGACAAAAATTCAAAATAGCTTTATCATAACGCCCGATTTAGGCTTGCCTAATACGCGTTTTATTAACTTAAAGAGGAAAACAAAAATGGCAAAAATCGTTAAAGTCATTGGTCGCGAAATTATTGATTCTCGCGGTAATCCGACTGTTGAAGCGGAAGTTCATTTAGAAGGCGGTTTCGTGGGCCTCGCAGCGGCTCCATCCGGTGCTTCTACCGGTTCACGCGAAGCGTTGGAATTACGCGATGGCGACAAATCCCGTTTTTTAGGTAAAGGTGTATTAAAAGCAGTTGCTGCGGTAAATGGTCCGATTGCAGAGGCAATTCTTGGTAAAGACGCATCAAACCAAGCTGAAATTGACCAAATTATGATTGATTTAGACGGCACAGAAAATAAATCCAAATTCGGCGCTAACGCGATTCTTGCCGTATCTCTTGCTAACGCCAAAGCAGCGGCGGCATCCAAAGGTCTTCCGCTTTACGCTTATATCGCCGAACTCAATGGCACACCGGGCGTATATTCAATGCCATTACCAATGATGAATATCATTAACGGTGGTGAACACGCGGATAATAACGTTGATATTCAAGAATTTATGATTCAACCGGTCGGCGCAAAAACCTTACGTGAAGCACTTCGCATCGGTGCAGAAGTATTCCACAATCTTGCGAAAGTATTAAAATCTAAAGGCATGAGCACTGCTGTTGGTGACGAAGGTGGTTTTGCGCCAAACTTAGCCTCTAACGCTGACGCGTTAGCATGTATCAAAGAAGCCGTAGAAAAAGCAGGTTATGTATTAGGTAAAGATGTGACCTTGGCAATGGACTGTGCCTCTTCTGAGTTTTACAACAAAGAAACCGGCAAATATGAAATGAAAGGCGAAGGCCGTTCATTCACGTCTCAAGAATTCACACACTATCTTGAAGAATTAACCAAACAATACCCAATCGTGTCTATCGAAGACGGTCAGGATGAATCGGACTGGGAAGGCTTCGCATACCAAACTAAAGTATTGGGCGACCGCGTTCAATTAGTCGGTGACGACTTATTCGTAACCAATACCAAAATCTTAAAAGAAGGTATCGAAAAAGGTATCGCCAACTCTATCTTAATCAAGTTTAACCAAATCGGTTCTTTAACCGAAACCTTGGCGGCCATTAAAATGGCGAAAGATGCCGGTTACACAGCGGTCATCTCTCACCGTTCAGGCGAAACTGAAGATGCGACTATCGCTGATTTAGCGGTTGGTACTGCAGCAGGTCAAATCAAAACCGGTTCAATGAGCCGTTCCGACCGTATCGCAAAATACAACCAATTAATCCGTATTGAAGAAGCGTTAGAACGCGTCGGCACACCGGCACCATTCCCGGGCTTAAAAGCGGTTAAAGGTCAGGCGTAATCTTCAGTTGATTTAAACTAAAATAGTACTGCATTTTTGTAAGAAAAGTGATCTGCGCTAAAAGCTAGCGCAGATCACAAAGCCCTTAAATATTGAGCTCTGTATTATTCAGAGCTCAAATTTTTTCATTTGAATTAAATGCGTTTCTTGTTATAGCAACAAATATAGTCATATATTGTCCGCTCTCATTTATCAATGCCGGAATAAACCAATCTGTCCTTTTTATTAACGCGTTGAGGATATCTCTTTTTGTATCGGGCTTATGTTCGTTCAGTTTCTTGAACTTTTAGACCACATACCCCAAATATGCGTCTAAGATAGGTTTGATGATGTGATGTATAAATTTAATTGAAATGTTAGCCCATAAAAATCTGCACCTTAATGGGTTGATTTTACGGTTCAACTTTTGGGGTGCAGAGTAAAAGGCTGTAGGTGTTAAGCGTGCGCTTAGCCGATTTTTTTCTCAAGGGCTTTTAAGCGTTTATTGATACCATCAATGCCCAAAGTTAATGCCGCGGTCTTGCGCCATTCTTTGTTGGTTTGCAGTGGAATACCGGAAGAGTAAACACCCGGTTCAGTAATCGGACGCATCACCATACCCATACCGGTTACGGTGACTTTATCGCAGATTTCCATATGCCCGTTAATCACGCTGGCGCCACCAATTAAACAATAACGACCAACAGTTAAGCTGCCCGCCATAATTACGCCGCCGGCTACCGCCGTGCCGGTGCCGATATGTACGTTATGGGCGATTTGACAAAGATTGTCGATAATTACGTTGTCTTCAATTACCGTCGCATCCAATGCCCCCCGATCGATACAGGTACAAGCGCCGATTTCCACATTATTACCGATAATTACCTGCCCTACTTGCGGAATTTTAATCCAGCGCCCGCGATCGTTAGCATAACCGAAACCATCGCTACCAATTACCGCACCGGATTGAATTAAACAATTCGAACCGATTTCTACATCGTGATAAACCGTTACATTCGCCCAAAGTTGGGTACCGGCACCAATTTTGCTGTTTTTACCGATAAAGCAATTGGCGCCAATAATCACATTATCGCCTAATATGACCCCCTCTTCGAGCACCGCATTGGCGCCAATAGATACGTTTTTACCCAAAGATGCGCTGTCAGAAATAACCGCACTTGGTGCGACGCCTTGTGCCGCCTTCGGTGTACTATCCATATATTGTGCTAACATCGCATAAGCCACATAAGGATCTTTAACAATCAGTAAGTTACTTTCCGGTGCGCAAAATTCAACGTCGGCTTCAGTCACCACCAAAATACCGGCTTGTGAATCTTTTAATAAAGGACGAAATTTAGCGTTGGAAATAAACGTGAGTTGATTGGATTGCGCTTTATCAAGAGGTGCGATATTTGCAATAACGACATCGGCGTTACCGCGAACGGTAGCGCCGATTTGATTAGCCAATTCTTGTAAAGAATAGGATTTTTGCATAACGAGAACCTATTATTTTTTCTCTTGTGCTTTTACTGTTGCCGGAATAGATTTCAATACTTCTTCGGTAATATCTTTGCCGTCCACAGCAAATACCACCGAGTTTGCATCAAGCACATAAGTGTAACCTTTAGCTTTTGCTAAATTGTTGGTCGCTACTTGGATGCTTTCTAACAATTTAGCACGCGCTTCAGTTTGACGTTTGTCGCTTTCGGCTTGGAATTCTTGCACTTTTTTATCATGCTCTTGCATTAATTTAGTAATTTCCGCATCTTCGCTCGCACCTAATTTATTGATTTCTTCTTCACGTTTTTGAATTTCGGCTTGACGTAAACGAGGGGCATCTTTTTGTAATTCGGCGACTTTAGCTTCAACTTTTTTCCGCGCTTCCACTATTTTTCCGTCGATATCTTTTTTGCTTGCCGCTAATTGGTCAACGGTTGGTTTTAATTCTGCATCCAATTGATCCGCAATCGCTTGACGATCAGGATGGTTTTGGAATAAATAACCCGCATTAATGAAGGCGATGTTCTCATCTGCTGCAGCAAAGCCAGAAGCAAGAGCAAGACTTAAAGAAAGTGCTGTAATTTTTAAAACGTTTTTCATTGAAGTTTCCTTGTGTTTAAAGTAGTTTGTGGATGCCAGCACGCTACTGAAAGTAGCGCACTAGCGCTGGATTTTATCGAATAATATTAGACTTTGCTAGAACGAACCGCCGATACTGAATTGAAACTGCTCGATTTCGTCATCTTGATATTTTTTAATTGGTTTTGCGTAAGAGAATACCAACGGCCCGATTGGTGACTGCCATTGTAAGCCCACGCCTGCAGAGGCTCGAATGCGGTTGGCTTTACTATAGTCGGGTAAATTCGGGAAACGCGCTTTATCTTGCTCTTTCCATTTGGTGTTCCAAACGCTCGCTGCATCTACAAAGAATGAAGTTCTTACCGAATTTTGACTTTTATCTGCAACAAACGGTGTAGGCACGATTAATTCTGCCCCAGCAGTGGCTATCGCATTACCGCCGATTACATCGGTATTGGGCACCCAAGCATTATTGTTCGGATCCCAATAAATTGCTTGCGGTCCTACCGCACCGTTTGCAAAACCGCGTAATGAGCCGATGCCGCCTGCAGTATAGTTTTGATAGAACGGTAAACGTTTACCGCCGAATCCATTTGCGTAACCTAAGCCGGCTTTACCGGAAACAACCCAACGGTGTTCGCGATCAAGAGGATAATAACCTTGGATATCCGCATTTAACTTATAGTATTTATTATCTGAACCCGGAGTCGTAACGTGCGCACCGATTCCTGCTTTAATCCCTTTAGTTGGGAAGTAGCCGCGATTGAGGCTGTTATAGTTCCAACCGAATGAGAAATCAAAGTCATTAGATTTAAACGATCTCGCATCGGCATCAATTCCCATCGATGTTAAATATAAACGACGATTATATTCTTCTCTAAAGCGACTGATTTTATTATAAGTATAGCCTAATCCCACATAGTAGGAGTTATTTTCATTGACCGGGAAGCCCAATGTCACGTTACCGCCATAAGTTGTTCGTTTATAAGTCGAAGAACTGTCACTGTTTGAATTGTCGTAGGTTTCATAGAAGAGGTTGCCACCTAAACTTACCCCGTCTTTCGTGAAATACGGTTCGGTATAACCGAGATTGATTATTGTGCCATAGTCGTTGCGCGAACCGGCTAAACCGAGCGCTGCACCCGTACCTAAGAAATTATCTTGTTTTACGCTGGCCTGATAACTGATACCGCTTTCCGTACCGTAACCCACACCGAAGTTGATGCTACCGGTATTGCGTTCTTTTACTTTATAGACTACATCAATTGCGTCGTTAACGCCTTCAATCGGTTCTGCGCGACTTTCGACTTCCTCAAAGAAACCGGTTCTATCCAAGCGAATTTTACCTAATTCGACCAATTGAGAGTTATACCAAGCTCCTTCCTGCTGGCGCATTTCTTGGCGTAATGTGCTATCCGCCGAAACGGTGTTGCCTTCAAATTTCACCTGACGCACGGTTAAACGACGTCCTGCATCTACAACATAAGTTACTGCAACGGTTTTGTTAGCTTCATCAAAAGTTGGTGCGGTGCTCACCGCTGCACTGCCATAACCGCGTTCGCCTAATTTGGCTTTAATTGCGTTCTCAACCTCGTTCACTTCCGCCCGATTAAAGGTTTCGTTTAAGTGTAGTTCGTTTAATAAGGGCTGTAACTCTTCCGCCATTCCACCTAAGTTACCCACAATACGGGCGCCGGTTAAGTCGTATTTTTCGCCTTCATCAATGTCAATGGTTACATCCGCTTTAGTTTGCTTATCATTTAACTTAACATCACTATGTGTTACACGTGCTTTTGCATAGCCGTGATTTTGATAGTATGCCTGAATAGTTTGCAAATCTTTTTCAAATTGTGTGCCGTCAAATTTATTGCCCCACAATTTCCACCATGCATCCGGTTGTAATTCCATTTGTTCTTGCAGAGTGCTGGCAGAAACGTTTTGGTTACCATGAAACGTAACAGATTGCAATTTAGCCGTGTCATCTTCATCGATTTGAAGAGTAATTTCCGCGCGATTGTTTGGCAAAGTATTAACGATGGCCTCCACTTTGGCATTGTAACGACCTACACTTTTGTAGTGTTCTCGCACTCCCTTCACAAACTCATCCAATTTGGCACGATTCAGTACATCGCCGGATTTGAAACCGTTCGCGTCCAAGTTTTGTTTTAACGCATCCGTTGGAATTAAAGAATTACCTTTAATCTGCACTTCGGAAATAATTGGTTTAGCAATTACGCTCACTACTAACACATCGCCATCTTGATAAGCTTTAACGTCGTCAAAACGACCACTTACGAATAGAGAACGAACAATATTCGCCATATCATTATCGGTAACACGTTGGCCGGAACGAACGGGCAAACTGGTATGAATTTGTTGTTCCAAATCGCCTTGAACGCCATCTACCCGAACATCTTTTGCGACGAAAGACGCAGCAAACACACTTGTTGTCGTACCAAATAATAAACTTGCGATTAGACGTTTTTTCATCGACTGTATCCTATTACAATTAAAATTTATAAACGTAAGAAATCATTGAAGAGTGCGAATACCATAAGAGTTAATAGTAACGCCGCACCAACGCGATAACTTAAATTTTGTACCCGTTCGGAAACGGGGGTTCCTTTGATGCCTTCCGCCGCCAAGAAAACCAGATGACCGCCATCTAATACCGGCAACGGAAATAAATTCATAATACCTAGATTGACGCTGATTAATGCCATAAAATTTAAAAAATAGACGAATCCGATACCGGATGACACTCCCGCGCCTTTGGCGATAGAAATCGGGCCGCTCAAATTGGTTAAGGAAATATCGCCACTAAATAATTTGCCGATAACTTTTATAGTTAACCAAGATAATTGTGCGGTTTTTTCTACGCCCTTAGATAGCGCGCCAAGAATACCATATTTTAATTCGGTTCGATACTGTTCGCCCACATTTAAAAAAGTTGGACTTACGCCGACAAACCAACGATCTTCTTTTTGCTCAGGCTGTAACGTTTTGTCAAAAATTTGCCCGTCACGTTCAATTTTGATTTTAAACGCTTGTCCTTGCTCGACCTGTTTGACAAAGTCTTGCCATGAAAATGCGCTTAAATTATCCATTAAAATTTTATCGCCTACCATTAATCCTGCTTGTTGCGCCGGCGAATTATCGACTACCTTGGATAACGTCATATCTACTTTGGTGCGCACGGGATTCATTCCTAAAGATTCAAACGCCGTTTCTTTTTCCGGATCAAATTTCCAGCCGGATAAATTGAGTTGTTTTTCTTGCGTGACGCCCGAACCCAAAGGTGAAACCGAAATTTCAACCTGCTTATCCCCTAATTTTGCCGCCAACAGCATATTAATGGTTTCCCAATCTGACGTATTTTCACCATCAATTGCGATAACTTGCGAATTTGGTTCGATACGAGCTTGAGCGGCAATAGAATTCGGTGTGACATTTTCAATTACCGGTTTGATCGTCGGAATACCGATGAAATAAATCACCCAGTAGGCCGCAATTGCAAATAGAAAATTAGCCAAAGGCCCTGCGGCAATAATAAAGGCGCGTTGTCGCACGGTTTTTTGGTCAAAGGCTTGCGATTTTAGTTCAACGGGCACCTCCTCAGCACGTCCGTCAAGCATCTTCACATAACCACCTAACGGGATGAGCGACAAGGCGAACTCGGTGCCTTGCTTGTCAATGCGGTGCCAAATTACTCTGCCGAAACCAATGGAAAAACGCAGCACTTTAACACCGCACTTGCGCGCTGCCCAAAAGTGACCGTATTCGTGAATTGCCACTAATACCGAAATCGTAATCAGAAATGAACCGAGAGACCACAAAAACGACATTAACAATCCTTACAATAAAAAGAAATAAAAGTATGTAAAGAACGGTACCGCAGCAGTTAAGCTGTCAATGCGGTCCAAAATTCCACCATGACCGGGAATTAACTGGCTGCTGTCTTTAATGCCTGCTTCGCGCTTAAACATACTCTCCGTTAAATCGCCCAATACGGAAATCGCCACGGTCGCCACAGAAAGCACGATGAAACCGCTCATGTTGCGTTCGCCTAATAAGGTTTCGCCGGAAAAATGCAGAAAAATAAAAGCTAGGAATACGGCTGTAAGCAAACCGCCCAACACGCCTTCCCAAGTTTTTCCCGGAGAGACTTTTGGCGCCAATTTGTGTTTACCGAACGCGCGACCGGCAAAATATGCACCGGAATCCGCCGCCCATACAAGGACGAACACGTAAAGCAATAAAAACAAGCCGTGATGTGCATCTTGCGTGTAACGTTCCAAACGTAAACGGAGCACCGCTGCAATAAAAGGAATTAATGTCGAAAACGCAAATAAAAGTTGCAGCGGTTTATTTTTGCTCCAGAATTTTGCAGAAAGCGGATAAGTTATCACTAGCAATAGCGCAAGTCCCCACCAAGAGACGGAATTAATCAATAAAAGTGGCAAATAATTTTCAAATACGCGACCGGCATCAAGATAATTTCTTTCCGTATAAAGCCACAGGAACACAAATGAACCTAAGAAAGCCGCAAGGCAGAAACGCACTAAAGGCTGTTTAAATCGGGCGAATTGCGTCCATTCCCACACTCCCAATGTCGCGACCAAGCCCAATGCCAAGGCAAAGTAGAAAGGGGTAAATAAAAATAAAGCGCATAGGACTAAAGCAATCAGCACAATCGCCGATAACACACGTTCTTTAAGCATAATTTCTCCACTTACTCTGTCCCGCCAAAGCGACGATGACGTTGTTGATAGCTGGCAACCGCACGATTAAAATCTTTTTCGCCAAAGTCCGGCCATAACACATCCAAAAAACACAATTCCGCATAGGCAATTTGCCACAATAAAAAGTTGCTAATGCGCTGTTCCCCGCTGGTACGAATCAGCAGATCTACCGGCGGTTGATGTTGTGTCACCAAATGCTGCTGGAAAGTCTGCTCAGTAATCTCTTCCGGCGCCATTTCATGGTTTTTCACTTTTTCCGCCAACTGCTGTGCCGCTTGTACGATGTCCCAACGTCCACCGTAATTGGCGGCAATATTGAGCGTCAATGCGGTGCTATTTTCAGTGAGCATTTCAGCCTTGGCGATTTTTTCCTGTAACTTTGCACTAAAACGGGAGGTGTCGCCGATAATTTTTAAGCGAATATTATTTTTGTGTAATTTTTTCACTTCCCGATCAAGCGCCTGCATAAACAGTGTCATTAAGGCGCTGACTTCCTGTTCGGGGCGATTCCAGTTTTCGCTGCTAAAGGCATAAAGCGTCAACACTTTTACGCCGATTTGTCGCGCATAACCGACTGCGCGACGCACGGCGCCGACGCCGTTTGTGTGGCCGAAAATGCGCAATTTATTTTGCTGTTTTGCCCAGCGCCCGTTGCCGTCCATAATAATGGCGACGTGTTCGGGAATGTTATTCTTGTCGAGTTCTATCATAAAAACGTTATAAATTTTGACCGCATTTCAAGCGGCCTGCGATCAACTGTTCGGCAATTGCGCGTGCCTGCGCATCTACTGCCAGTACATCATCGATGCTTGAAATCGTCGAACTTGGCATTTTTTCTACGACGTTTTGATTGATGCGCGCGATCTCGGTGAATCCAATGCGGTGCTCTAGAAAGGCTCCAACTGCAATTTCATTTGCCGCATTCATCGCCGTGGTGGCATATTGCCCGGCGGCAAAAGCTTCTATCGCGAGTTTTAAATTCGGGTAGCGGTTAAAATCCGGCTCAATAAATGTCAGTTCTTTGATTTTAAAGAAATCCAAAGGTTCGACGCCGGCAAGCGTGCGGTTCGGATAAGCCATAGTTTCGGCAATCGGCGTGCGCATATCCGGGTTGCCCATTTGCGCGATAACGCTGCCGTCGATATAACGCACCATAGAATGAATAATGGATTGCGGGTGAATGATCACTTCCATTTCATCAGCGGCCGCATTAAACAGCCAGCGGGCTTCAATGTATTCCAGCCCTTTGTTCATCATCGTGGCGGAATCTACCGAAATTTTCTTACCCATAGACCAATTCGGATGCGCTACGGCCTGTTCCGGCGTAATCGTATCAAATTTGGCAAGCGGCGTGTAACGAAAAGGCCCGCCTGAACCGGTCAGTACGATTTTACTGATGCCGAGTTCTTGTAACGGACAAAAACCTATTTTTTGTTGTGCCTGCGGTGGCAAAGATTGGAAAATTGCATTATGTTCGCTATCCACCGGCAATAATTGCGCGCCGTGCCGTTTCACTGCGTCAATAAAAATTTGACCGCAGGTTACCAGCGCTTCTTTATTCGCCAATAAGACACGCTTTCCGGCGTTCACGGCGGATAAGGTCGGAAGCAATCCTGCCGCGCCTACAATCGCTGCCATCACTTGATCGGCTTCAGGATGCGCGGCTAATTCACAAATGGCTTGCTCTCCGCTTAATACTTCCGTTGGGCAGCTCAGTGCGGTGAGTTTTTCGCGTAATTTTTTCGCCGCCGTTTCGTCATTCAGTGCGGCAAAGTGCGGTCGAAATTTTATGCATTTTTCCAACATGGCGTCCGTATTTTTTCCGCCGACCAGCGCAAACGCCCGATACTTATCAGGATTGTGTTCGATGACGGACAATGTGCTTTGCCCGATTGAGCCGGTTGCCCCTAAAATCACAATATTTTGCTTTTGCATAAATCTCGACCGCACTTCGTAAACAGGAAAATAGAACAAAGGCAGACTCTAGGGTCGATTAATTGACCTAGGATCTGCCCTGATAATTGGTTCTGAAAATTAAAAATCCATCAATTCTTTTTCTTTATCTGCCAAAATTTCATCGACTTTTTTGATGTATTGGTCGGTTAATTTTTGAATAATGTCTTCTGCCTTGTGTTGATCGTTTTCGCTGATTTCTTTGTCTTTTAACAACGCTTTAATTTTATCGTTTGCATCGCGGCGTACATTACGAATCGCCACTTTGCCCTGTTCGCCTTCACCTTTTACAATTTTAATTAAATCACGGCGACGTTCTTCCGTTAACGGCGGCAGCGGAACACGAATGGTTGTGCCGGCGGAAGATGGATTTAAACCTAAGTCAGAGGTTAAAATTGCTTTTTCCACCGCTTGAATCAAGGAACGATCGAACACAGTTACCGCCAATGTACGAGCATCTTCGGCAACTACGTTGGCTAACTGACGAAGCGGCGTCGCCGAACCGTAATAGTCCACTTGAATCGCATCCAGCAAACTTGGCTGGGCACGGCCGGTACGAATTTTAGCGATATGTCCTTTTAATGCTTCAAGGCTTTTTTCCATACGCTGTTCGGCATCTTGTCGAATTTCATTAATCATTACGCTGTCCTTTCTATTATCTGGCTAAAAATAAAACGCGAACGATTCTACTGGATTTTTAGCGATTTTTGAATTGTTTTGTTTATAACTTACCAACGAAAACTGAGAAACGCTAATCGCAAATATAATGTTTGGGTGCTAACTCGAATAGACATTAAATTCAACGGAAATTTATAGCCTACTTTGGGGATTTAATGACCAATCCATTGATATTTAACAAAACCTGTAAAATATCAAATTTTGTTTAAATAGAATAGGGCATTTCTTGCAAAGACTAGTTAAGAGAGTAGAATATCGGCGGTTGTAACTATAAATTACTAAAGAATCATATGGAGGTGTTCTATGTCAGATGTTAAACATTCTTCGACCGTAGCATTAACTCCAGTTGAAGTAACCGACTTCGCAGAAAGTGTGGCAGCCTACAAAGCGAAAAAACGTCCGTTTCTTTCTTTTATGTCCGGGATCAGCGCCGGCGCTTGCATTGCGCTCGCATTTGTTTTTTACACCACAACTCAAACCGCATCGGCCGGTGCGGCATGGGGATTGACCAAATTAGTCGGTGGCTTAGTGTTTTCCATCGGAGTAATTATGGTTGTATTGCTCGGAGCGGAGTTGTTTACTTCATCTACGCTGACTTTTGTCGCTCGCGTGGGTGGGAAGATTACCACATGGCAAATGATTCGTAACTGGATTGTGGTTTATTTCGGTAATTTTGCAGGTGGTTTAATTATTGCGGTGCTGATTTGGTTTGGTGGTCAGACGATGGCGGCAAACGGCCAGTGGGGCTTAACAATTTTAGCGACAGCTCAACATAAAATTCATCATACTTGGTTTGAAGCGTTTAATCTTGGTATCTTGTGTAACATTATGGTGTGCTTGGCAGTTTGGTTATCTTATAGCGGTAAAACCGTAACGGACAAGGCCTTTATTATGATTATGCCGATTGGTTTGTTTGTTGCGTCTGGTTTTGAACACTGTGTAGCGAATATGTTTATGATTCCAATGGGAATTATTACGGCACATTACAGTAGCCCCGAATTTTGGCAGCAATTAGGCATTGAAGCAGCTCAATATAGCGATTTAGATGTCTATCATTTTATTACCAAGAATTTAATCCCGGTAACGTTAGGAAATATAGTCGGAGGTGCCATTTGCGTCGGTTTATTTCAACGTTACTTGACTAAATCACATTAACTAACGAATTGAAAATTTATTTTTATTAATTAACAAAGGAAATGACTATGTCAGAACTTAATGAAGCGCAAAAAGTAGCATGGGCTGGTTTTACCGCCGGTGATTGGCAGGAAAATGTCAATGTTCGTGACTTTATTCAAAAAAACTATACTCCTTATGAAGGTGACGATTCTTTCTTAGCCGGACCTACCGAAGCGACAACCAAACTTTGGGAAACTGTAATGGAAGGTATTAAAGTCGAAAACCGCACTCATGCGCCGTTAGATTTTGATGAACATACGCCATCAACCATTACTTCTCATGCTCCTGGTTATATCAATAAAGATTTAGAAAAAATCGTAGGTCTTCAAACTGATGCGCCTTTAAAACGTGCCATTATGCCATTCGGCGGTATTAAAATGGTGGAAGGATCATGTAAAGTTTACGGTCGTGAGCTTGATCCTGAAGTGAAAAAAATCTTCACCGAATATCGTAAAACCCATAACCAAGGCGTGTTTGATGTTTATACGCCGGATATTTTGCGTTGCCGTAAATCAGGCGTGTTAACCGGTTTGCCTGATGCGTACGGCCGTGGACGTATCATCGGCGACTATCGTCGCGTTGCACTTTACGGTGTGGATTTCTTGATGAAAGACAAATATGCGCAATTCTCATCATTGCAAGAAAACCTTGAAAACGGTGTAGATTTAGAAGCAACGATTCGTTTGCGTGAAGAAATCGCAGAACAACACCGCGCGCTTGGCCAAATGAAACAAATGGCGGCAAGCTACGGTTACGATATTTCCAATCCTGCAACTAACGCGCAAGAAGCTATCCAATGGATGTATTTCGCCTATTTAGCGGCAATCAAATCGCAAAACGGTGCAGCAATGTCCTTCGGCCGTACTGCAACCTTCATTGATATTTATATCGAACGTGATTTAAAAGCGGGCAAAATCACTGAAACAGAAGCGCAAGAATTAGTTGACCACTTAGTCATGAAATTACGTATGGTTCGTTTTTTACGTACACCTGAATACGATCAATTATTCTCCGGCGACCCAATGTGGGCGACTGAAACCATCGCAGGTATGGGCTTAGATGGCCGTACATTGGTGACCAAAAATACCTTCCGTATCTTACACACTCTTTACAACATGGGAACTTCTCCGGAACCAAACTTAACCATTCTTTGGTCCGAACAATTACCGGAAAACTTCAAACGTTTCTGTGCGAAAGTGTCCATTGATACCTCATCCGTTCAATATGAAAATGATGACTTAATGCGTCCGGACTTCAACAACGATGACTACGCTATCGCATGTTGTGTATCCCCAATGGTGGTGGGTAAACAAATGCAATTCTTCGGTGCACGTGCGAACTTGGCGAAAACCTTGTTATACGCAATCAACGGTGGTATCGATGAAAAATTAGGTATGCAAGTTGGTCCTAAAACTGCACCGATTACTGATGACGTATTAGACTTCGACACAGTAATGACCCGTATGGACAGCTTCATGGATTGGTTAGCAAAACAATATGTGACTGCGTTAAACGTAATCCACTACATGCATGATAAATATTCATACGAAGCCGCATTAATGGCATTACATGATCGTGATGTTTATCGCACCATGGCTTGTGGTATCGCGGGTCTTTCTGTGGCGGCTGACTCACTTTCTGCAATCAAATACGCAAAAGTGAAACCAATCCGTGGCGACATCAAAGATAAAGATGGCAACGTGGTCGCATCTAACGTAGCAATCGACTTTGAAATTGAAGGCGAATATCCACAATATGGTAACAACGACAATCGAGTAGATGACATTGCGTGTGACTTAGTTGAACGTTTTATGAAGAAAATTCAAAAACTCAAAACTTACCGCAATGCGGTGCCGACACAGTCCGTTCTTACTATCACGTCTAACGTGGTATATGGTAAGAAAACCGGTAATACACCGGACGGTCGTCGCGCAGGCGCACCATTCGGACCGGGTGCAAACCCAATGCATGGTCGTGACCAAAAAGGTGCGGTAGCATCATTAACTTCTGTAGCTAAACTTCCATTTGCTTACGCGAAAGACGGTATTTCTTACACCTTCTCAATCGTACCAAATGCATTAGGTAAAGATGCGGAAGCACAACGTCGTAACCTTGCCGGCTTAATGGATGGTTACTTCCATCACGAAGCCACTGTTGAAGGTGGTCAACACTTAAACGTCAACGTGTTAAACCGCGAAATGTTGCTAGATGCAATGGATCATCCGGAAAAATATCCGCAATTAACCATCCGCGTATCCGGTTACGCAGTGCGTTTTAACTCTTTAACTAAAGAGCAACAACAAGACGTTATCACCCGTACTTTTACACAATCAATCTAAAACATTGTAATTTTTGACCGCACTTTCGCGGAAGCATAACGATAATGAGCCTGATTTAAATCAGGCTCATTTTTTATAGAATCAATTTTTGATAGAATTTAGCCAGTTTATTTATGTGAGTTGATTATGTCAGTTTTAGGAAGAATCCATTCTTATGAATCCTGTGGCACGGTAGATGGTCCCGGTATTCGCTTTATTTTATTTATGCAAGGCTGTTTAATGCGTTGTAAGTATTGCCATAATCGAGACACCTGGGACTTGGAAGGTGGAAAAGAAATCACCGTTGAGGAACTAATGAAAGAAGTGGTGACTTATCGCCATTTTATGAGTGCAACGGGCGGTGGTGTGACCGCATCCGGCGGTGAAGCGATTCTTCAAGCGGAATTCGTGCGCGATTGGTTTCGTGCCTGTAAAAAAGAAGGAATAAATACCTGCTTGGATACCAACGGTTTTGTCCGTCATTACGATCATATTATTGACGAACTATTAGACGTGACCGATCTTGTACTACTTGATTTAAAAGAACTCAATGATAAGGTTCATCAAAACCTCATCGGAGTACCAAATAAACGCACGCTTGAGTTCGCCAAATATCTACAAAAACGTAACCAACGGACTTGGATTCGTTATGTCGTCGTGCCGGGATATACCGACAATGATCACGATGTACATTTACTCGGGCAATTTATTCAAGGCATGGAAAACATCGAAAAAGTCGAATTGCTTCCATATCATCGTCTTGGTGCGCATAAATGGAAAACTCTCGGATTCGATTATGAATTGGAAGATGTTATGCCACCGACACGTGAATCTTTGGAGCATATCAAATCCATCCTAGAAAGTTATGGACATACCGTAAAATTCTAAGCGAACGGTCAATTACATCAGATAAAGGAGTAGATAATGAAAAAACTGATTTTAACATCCTCAATTGGCTTACTTGTCGCTTGTAGCGCGCAACCGCCGCATCAAGCCGAAATGCAAGATGTAAAACTGACTCCACCCACTCAAGATCGCCAAGGCTATGTTCGTTTAGTGAAAAATATCAATTATTACATTGATACCGATTCCATTTGGGTAGATAACGAAGAACCGCAAGAAGTGCATTTCGATGCGGTGGCAAATTTGGAGCATGGCTTATTTGTTTATCCGAAAGAATCCAAACGTTATGCGCGTTCCGTGCGCCAATACAAAATCTTAAATTGTAAAAACTATCGCTTAACCCAAGTGCGTACTGATTTTTATGATGAGTTTTGGGGAGAAGGGTTACGTGCTGCACCAAAGAAACAAGATAAACACAGCATTCGTTTAACGCCAAATACCACCTTATATAATGCCGCGCAAATAATCTGCGCGAATTACAGCAGAACAAAACACCCGATAAAATAGCACCGCATTAAACGCCGTTTCAATGCGGTGCTATTTTAGAGGTTCAATGGTAATAACAAAAATGGCCGCAAGTAGGTCATTTTTTGTGGCATTTTCAGGCATAAAAAAAGCCCTCTCAACGCGGAGAGGGCAAAGTATATTTGGAGTCATACTATGAGTTGTTACACTAACAAATCAGGTATGCAGCGGATTATAATAAGACTTGAAATAAATGCAACATTTTTTTAACAAATCAATTGTGCGGATTACGTGTATTGGCATTTACCAAGTTACGCATCAAAAGTGCATAATCCAAATGAATATCTTGCGGTACGTCTAAAAATACAAAATGTCCGTCTCCTAAAGCCGCTTCAACCGCTTCATTTTTGCGATTTAACATTTTCTCAATTTTAAAATTGATATTGCCTTGCGGCGTCATCATTTCCACTTCATCACCAAGCAAAAATTTATTTTTCACAGCAACTTCCGCCATGCCGAGCTCGTTGCGTTTGCCGGTGAATTCGCCAACAAATTGCTGGCGGTCAGAAATAGAGTAGCCGTATTCGTAATTTTGGTATTCATCGTGCGTATGGCGGCGCAGGAAGCCTTCGGTATAACCACGATGCGCTAAGGATTCCAACGTGTCCATCAGGCTTTCGTCGAAAGGTTTACCGGCAGCGGCATCATCGATGGCTTTGCGGTACACCTGAGCAGTGCGGGCGCAATAATAGAAGGATTTAGTGCGACCCTCGATTTTTAAGGAATGTACACCAAGTGCGCTAAGTTTTTCCACATGTTGTACGGCGCGCAAATCTTTTGAGTTCATGAAATAGGTGCCGTGTTCGTCTTCAAAAGCAGTCATCTGTTCGTCGGGATTTTGCGCTTCAGTGTAAAGGAACACTTTATCGGTGGCGGCGCCTTCGCCCAAAGTCGGTGCGATGTTCTTTACTTCAATTTGTTGGCTCGGATCGATTTTCGGCACAATATTGCCCACTTCATCTAATTTGCCTTCTTCTATTTTGTATTCCCAGCGACAGGCGTTGGTGCAGGTGCCTTGGTTAGGATCCCGTTTATTGATGTAACCGGAAAGCAAACAACGCCCAGAATAGGCCATGCAAAGTGCTCCGTGCACGAAAATTTCCAGTTCAATATCCGGCACTTGTCGGCGGATTTCGGCGATTTCATCAAGGGAAAGCTCGCGCGACAAAATCACGCGGGTCAAACCCATTTGTTTCCAGAATTTTACCGTCGCCCAGTTCACCGCATTGGCTTGCACGGAAAGGTGAATGTCAATATCGGGGAAGTGTTCGCGCACCAACATAATCAAGCCGGGATCGGACATAATCAACGCATCCGGCTTCATATCGATAACCGGTTGTAAATCTTTAATAAAGGTTTTCAGTTTGGAATTATGCGGCGCAATATTCACCACCACATAGAATTTTTTGCCGAGAGCATGGGCTTCATCAATGCCGATTTTTAAATTGGCGTGGTTAAATTCGTTATTGCGCACACGCAGACTGTAACGCGGCTGACCGGCATAGACTGCGTCCGCGCCGTAAGCAAAGGCGTAACGCATATTTTTCAAGGAACCGGCAGGGGAAAGTAATTCGGGTTTAAATGAAGTTGTCATAAACGTCTCTTAGTCTGATTTCAAGTCAGGGGCTTGCCGAGGCAAGCCGTAGTTGGAGTAAATACTTATATTATTGCATCGCTAAATTTTAAATTAACTTTTTATTATAGCCTCTCAATACAATTCATTAATTCGGTAATATGTGCGGATAAAGCTGGATTATAATCAATACAATCTAAAGGATTTAATATCCTATGTTTAAATAATTTTGCTTTTTCAAAAGATTTTCTAATTACCGAATCTAAATCACTATTATTATTTCTAGAAAAGGTATAACCAAAATTATTTTTTAATACTTCTAAACATCCCATATTATCGGAGAAAATAACCTGAGTACCGGATAAAACCGATTCTATACCGACTAATCCAAAAGGTTCATAAATTGATGCCATAATTGTATAGTCTGCAGCTTGATATAAGTCAGACATATTCTTAACAAAGCCTAATGAAGTAATATTTTTAGCGTCTCTAACCGGCGTACCGGCAACAACTAAACGAATCGATAAATCAGACTTTTCAAAATAATTCTTTAAAATATCAAAACCTTTTCTCACATGTCCTGTTGAAGGAAATAAGTAGATGATTTCATTATCATTAAAACCGAAGTTCTTTCTTAACTCAGCTCTTTTATTATCTGTCGGTTGTGAGAACTTTTTAGTATCTACCGGCGGATATAATACTAAAATTTTATTTTTATCTACATAATAATGCTTTATTAATTCATTTTTCATCATTTCTGAATGAGCAATAATTAATTTAGCATAAGAAAGTGACGTCTTCTCATTTTTTATTTTTAACTTATCGCTAATATTCTTTTTCTTACCAATCGTATTTAAATACCCGCCATGATTTCCTCCACAAAAAACAATATCTGCTTTTGTGTAGATTGTTGTCATCGAAATGACATCTTTACCGTTCTTATTAAAGAAATACGATAATAAAAGTTGTCTCAAAGGCTTAGGGATTAGCGTTAGATTGACTTTTTTGGCTTCAATAAATTGATTTTCAACTAAATTAAGATCAAATTTTGTTGAATATACAATAGGCTTAATGCCAATTTGATTAAATCCATTAACAAGATCAATGGTATATCTTTCCATACCTCCACCATATTGGAATTTCATACAGTCAATGGAAAAATCTTTGTGTAATTTATTCATAGAATATTGGTTTCTCGTTAATAATATGATCGCAGTAACTACCAAGAATAACTTTATTTATATATCTTAGTTTGTGTATATTAGTTTTTTCTTTTATTAGATTAAATTCTTTATTATCGAATTTATTATTTAAGTTGTAATGTAATAAATGAGGAATAGTATCATCAATAATCTTGCATTTCCTATATTTTAGATATTTACTATTCATAATCTCATTGTACATAATTTGAAAGAAAAAATAATGAGGAACATTTTTCTGAGTCTTCCAAAAATTCATTAAAATATCTAATAGGGTATGAATAGTAAGATCATGAGGCCTAGAGATGATAAAGCTATTTAATACATTCACTCTATGCTTATCTGACCAATTAAAATAAGCGATATCATATTTACGCCATTTTTCCTTATCTTTGGCATTTAAATCTCTTTGAAACATAAAATAATCTGATTCTAATAATTCATCAGATATTTTACCGGTAAGAAAAATTGTTGCATCAAGCCATACACCGCCATAAATATCTAATAAGGCAAGACGAATTAAGTCAGAAAAGAAAGCATGATTAAAATTGGGATTTGAATTTTTTTTATTATAAATAAACTCAGGTAAATCAAGATACTCCTTCAAATTGCTATCGTCCAAACGAATTACTTCATATTCACCTTTAAAACGATCTACACTAGAAAAACATACCTTTACTAAATCAGGACTATTTTTAATTCCTTGTGCCCAATATTGCCAAATGATTTTTTTTCCAATTAATTCTTGCTTAACCGGCTTTAAGGTAAAGCGTTCCAATATATTGGAAAAATAAAGATCAATAAACTCCCTAAAATATTTTGCTGTGTGAAATTGCTGTTTTAAATCAACAAATAATTCTATTTTTTTTCTAAATCTTTTAGGGATTAATCCTCGATATATATTTTTTAATATAGGCTTTTTAGTCAAAAGAAAGAATTGTTTGGCTAAACAATAAGAAGAATATCGATTATCTACCATGATAATTTATCCATTAATCGTCTAAAAAAAGAAGCCTTCTCAGGTATGCTAAATTTATGGAATAAGCCAAACCAATTATCTTTTCCTAAATGATTTATACGAATAAAATCCTTATTTTTAAAATAAGACATTAAATAAATTCCTTGGTCATCGTCAATGATATTGTTTCTTATAAACATCCGCTGACAATCGAATACTATCTTACCGAATTTCTCCCACGATTTTTGATTTCCTACAATACAACCACCAATAATATAAGGTTTATTATTGAAAATAGCTGAATACACATCATCAATAGAGTTAATCTCAGAAATATCATTTATAGAAAATAAATGGATATTATCTTTCTCAAATCCATAAGACCAACTTGAAAGATGATTTAAAGTTTTCATATCTCTAACATAACCGAAATCAACCCAAGCAAATTGATTTTCGTTCATATTATTTCGTGTATATTCTTGAATGGCGCGATTAACAAAAAACGTTTTTAAATTATTTACTAATACATAAGAATTAGACCAATATTCAATATTCTTAATTTGTTCGACAGAAATTCTTTTTTTAAACTCATCCAGATTCTGTATTCTCTTAATCTTGGCAAGTATATGCTTAAACTTATCTTGTAAATGAATAGTAATAATCTTTGTGGGTTTTCCTTTTCTTAATTTTAAAATTCTTTCTTTTAAATCCGGAGAAGTAAAAATAACCATTTCATTATTTAACTTGGCTAGATTTGAGAAATATTTAAAATAAGTTTTCGTTGTTCTTGTCAAGTATCCCGGATAACCTTGATTTTTAGGAATATTTCCTCTCCCAATATCAAAGAATGCGGTAATGATTGTAATACGATGATTTTGATTTATATTTAAGTCTGACATAATCGAATCTATTACTTGAATGGAACAATATAGCGATTTTTAAACAGTTTCTTATAAATTTTTTTATAGATTTTTTTAGGCTTGTAATATAACGATCTCAGTCTATATAAGATTGTTTTTTTCTTTCCTTCATGAATAATCTCTCGCTCACTTTGCAATTGACTAACAAGATTTATATTTTTAGACTGAATTTGACTTTCCTGAACACACAATGCCGGCACTAATTGATAAGTATCCTGATTAAAACGATTAAACATAATAAGATCTATTGGTGATAATGCTTTTGGCGAGAGATTAGTAATAAATTCAATTAATCTTATAATCGCATTTTTTGAAATAACATAACCTGCCGTGCCACAATTTTCTACCACGAGTTTTAATATATTTCGTTCACAATAAGAAGGTATATTCGCTTCAATGCATTTCGAATAATTTAAAAATGTCTCAAAACGTAAGACAAATGCATCATCTTCTGAAAAACGCGCGCTTAACCAAGTATCTTCAATTAAAAACTTTTCTGCATTTTCCCCGATTAAAATATCGTCTTCAAAAATATAAATATAAGGCAAATTCTCATCCAAGCATTTTTTCCAAAGCATATAATGGCTCATAAAACAGCCTTTTTCTCCTGCGGAAAGGTTGGCATGAGCAAGATTAGGCAAGTGAATTTGGATAAGTTGATCGAGTTCTTCCGATGGTGTAAGGGCATCATAAAATTCAAAAGGAATATGATGTTTGCCGAATTCTTTGCAGATATGCTCGCGACGCTGAACAGCGGTTTTTAAACTAATGACGTAATTGGTATGCATAAGAAATCATCATCTATTTTCGATATCGAACCGCTATATTATCTTTTATCAACATAAAACAAAACCCCGCCATTTGGCGGGGTTTCCAACAAGTCCAAATTATTTTGTGCTTGGAATTTTGAAACGGCTGTTAAAGCGTTCAACACGACCGCCGGTGTCAACAACACGTTGCTTACCTGTATAGAACGGGTGACATTTACCGCACACATCAAGATTAATGTCTTTGCCTAAAGTAGAACGAGTTTTGATCACATTACCGCAAGAACAAGTTGCAGTAATTTCTTTATATTCAGGATGAATACCTTGTTTCATAGAAAACCTCAAAATGAAGCCACGCCGCTATAGGAACTTTCTCCCCACACCGCGTGAGTGAATAATACGCCGTAATCGGCACCAAATAGGCCGCGAATTATACCGAAAAAACAAAGATAAACAAGCCCTCCGTTTTTCGTGTAAAATCTCCCGTATTTTTTTATTGCATCTTTCATTTATGTTAGCAAAATCCTCTCCCGACGCCCCATTCGCCCGCGCCCTGTTAACTTGGCACGAACAATTCGGCCGCAAAAATTTGCCGTGGCAACAAAACAAAACCCTGTACGGCGTCTGGCTATCCGAAGTGATGCTGCAGCAAACTCAAGTAGCAACGGTCATCCCTTATTTCGAACGGTTTATCGCGACCTTCCCAAACAGCACCGCATTGGCCAACGCCCCGCTCGACGAAGTGCTGCATTTATGGACAGGCTTGGGCTATTACGCCCGCGCGCGCAATTTACATAAAGCGGCGCAAAAAGTGCGCGATGAATTCGGCGGCGATTTCCCCACCGCTTTTGAACAGGTCTGGGCGCTGCCCGGCGTCGGGCGTTCAACCGCCGGCGCAATTTTGTCTTCCGTATTAAATCAACCTTATCCAATTTTAGACGGCAACGTAAAACGCGTGCTTTCCCGCTATTTCGCCGTTGAAGGCTGGCCGGGCGAAAAGAAAGTGGAAAACCGCTTATGGCAACTCAGCGCACAAGTCACGCCCACCGCGCACGTGGCTGATTTCAACCAAGCCATGATGGATATCGGCGCAACGCTTTGCACGCGCAGCAAACCGAAATGCGCCCTTTGCCCGTTACGCACCGATTGCCTTGCTCAGCAAAATCAAAGTTGGGCACAATTCCCCGCTAAAAAACCGAAAAAAACCATGCCGGAAAAAGAAAGCTATTTTTTAATTTTGTCGAAAAACGGCAAAGTTTGGCTGCAACAGCGGGAAAATACCGGCTTATGGGGCGGACTTTTTTGTTTTCCGCAATTTACCGACAAAGCCGCATTGCTACATTTTCTCGCACAAGCAGGCGTTTCTCATTATCAACAATGGCCGAGTTTCCGCCACACCTTCAGCCATTTTCATTTAAACATTCACCCGATTTACGCGGAAGTCGAAAATAGCACCGCATTGGAACAGGCAAATACAGACTGGCGCAAAGTGATGGAAAACACAAAAGAATACACCTCGAGTCTATCCAGTACAGACAAATATTGGTATGATCCGCGCCACCCCGAATCGATCGGACTGGCACAGCCCGTAAAAAATTTATTAACGCAATTTGTAAGGAATTATTATGGCGAGAACAGTATTTTGTGAATATCTAAAAAAAGAAGCCGAAGGCTTAGATTTTCAACTTTATCCCGGCGAACTGGGCAAACGCATTTTTGATTCAATCAGCAAACAAGCTTGGAGCGAATGGATTAAAAAACAAACCATGCTGGTGAACGAGAAAAAACTCAACATGATGAATATGGAACATCGCAAATTATTAGAACAAGAAATGGTGAATTTTTTATTCGAAGGCAAAGACGTACACATTGAAGGCTATGTTCCACCAACAAATTAATCGGCAGTAAAAAATGAAAAAATATTTATTATTAGCGGCGTTATTGCCGCTTTTATATGCCTGCAGCGACTCACTAAACCGAGGCATTGATTATGACGATGTATTCGCCAAAGATACCCAAGGTTTGGATATTCTCACCGGACAATTTTCCCACAATATCGACCGCATCTGGGGCGTCAACGAATTATTGGTGGCAAGCCGTAAAGATTACGTAAAATACACCGATTCATACTACACCCGCAGCCACGTCAGTTTCGACGAAGGCAATATCGTCATCGAAACACAAAAAGATCTCAACCGCCTACACAATGCCATCGTGCATACCTTATTAATGGGCTCCGACGCCAAAGGCATCGACTTATTCGCCGCCGGCGACGTACCAATAAGCTCCCGCCCGTTCCTGTTAGGGCAAGTGGTGGATAACAACGGCCAACAAATCGCCAACCAATTCATCGCGGGCAATTTCGCCACATACTTAATTCAAAACAAATTACAAACCCGCCGCCTACAAAACGGCAACACCGTACAATTTGTCGCCATCCCGATGATTGCCAACCACGTCGAAGTACGCGCCCAAAAATATCTACCGCTAATTCGCAAAGCCGCCCAGCGTTACGGCATCGACGAAAGCCTAATCCTCGGCATCATGCAAACGGAATCCAGCTTCAACCCATATGCGATTAGCTACGCCAACGCCATCGGCCTCATGCAAATCGTACCGCACACCGCCGGCCGCGACGTATTCGTCTTAAAAGGCAAAAGCGGACAACCATCCACCGGCTACCTATACGACCCGGCCAACAACATCGACGCAGGCGTCTCCTATTTATGGATTTTGCAAAATCAATATCTAGACGGCATCAACAACCCAACGTCCAAACGCTTCGCCATGATCTCCGCTTACAACAGCGGCGCCGGTGCAGTGCTACGCGTGTTCGACAATGACAAAGACGCAGCGATTGAAAAAATCAACAGTCTATATCCCGAACAAGTGTACCGCATCCTCACCACCGCACACCCATCATCACAAGCGCGAAATTACCTACTAAAAGTGGATCAAGCCCAGAAAAAATTCCGCGTCAGACGATAACCACAAACATCCCCCCTCCCAACACCCCCGTGGGCCCCCCCCACGGGCCTCCCCCCCACACAAACCGCCCAAAAGCAAATTTAAAAAACAAACAGCGCAACGAAGAAAGCCCACTCCCCCGTGTAAGCCGCTCCATTTTTATCTCATTTTTAGAAAAGTAACGTCAGCACACCGAAAACAATTTCTCGAAGAAAGCCCTCCCCCCCGTGTAAGCCGCCCATTTTTGTTAAAAATTTTTAGGAAGGTTACGCCAGCGACGCGTCCAGCGGAGACTGCTAACCTTCCGTCAAGAAAATTTTTAACAAAAATGGAAAAAGCGGCTTAGTCGGGTCGCCTTTCTTTTTGTTACTTTTCTTTGGCGAAGCAAAGAAAAGTAACAAAAAAACCAACATCAATTAAACAATAAAAAAGCCCACCACCGTGAGCCTTATTCATTATCCATCCACCTTATCGCTAACCATTCAAATTCACAGAATAACTTATCATTATTCCCATTGATCCGCCTCAACTCCATAATATAAGGCTTAAGCGTCTTCCAATCCTTAATCACACTGCTTTTACTCATACGCTTATACACCGCCTCATCAAACAAATTTTCTTTAATTCCGACACAAATAAATTCAATAGAATTTAACACATCTAAAACCACAAAATTCTGCCGTTGTTCTTCATCATTTGTCTGAATATTCTTATCTAACTGACAAGCCAACGACGTAAAATTCACCCCACTATCACGCATTTTCACATAAGCCTGCCGCCGTTCCCGATAGTAAGCATTGCTGTTATTACTAATCAACAAATCAATTGTTGCCTTCTGCTTATGTTGTTTGCGCAATTCTTTTAATTGCGACCATGCAAAAAAGGCCAGGTAGCCTGTAAATAAACAGGTCCCCAGCCCCGCAAGAACATTAAAATCCAAATCCATCAGATTTCCCAGCCCTCATTTAATCTTAAACATTTCATATTTATCCTCCATCACGACCAAAATATCGTGGCGCCATTATAGATTTACAACCCACCCCACGCAATAAAAATATCCCCCCTCACCAAACAAACCGAAGAAAGAAAAAACTCCCCATATAAATCGCCTTTGCGACTTTCAATTTTTAGGCAATTTTGCTCTGTCTGAGCGGCGTTGCCGCGAGTTGCAAAATTGCCGTAAAGAAAATTGAAACAAAGCAAAGAACAGCGATTTAATTGGGGCGTGTTTTCTTTGGTTACTTTCTTTTACACGAGTAAAAGAAAGTAACTCGCCCCTCGGGCGAAACCCGATCCCCAATAACCCACAAAATCCCAAACCACACACAACAAAAAAACAACAAACCCACCCAAAAATTTTACATCCCCCCAAAAAAAACCTATAATCCCCAAAATTTATACTAGACACCCAACCCAAAGGCCATTACCATGAAAAACGCACGCACGCACGCACGCACGCACGCACGCACGCACGCACGCACGCACGCACGCACGCACGCACGCACGCACGCACGCACGCACGCACGCACGCACGCACGCACGCACGCCACGCACGCACGCACGCACGCACGCACGCACGCACGCACGCACGCACGCACGCACGCACGCACGCACGCACGCACGCACGCACGCACGCACGCACGCACGCACGCACGCACGCACGCACGCACGCACGCACGCACGCACGCACGCACGCACGCACGCACGCACGCACGCTATCTAATTGCGCCGAACTCAATCTAACCACCCCGCAAAATTCATCTGCGCCGCGCCTTAATCCGCGCCCAAATTCAAACGCATTACACATTCAAAACAGCACCGCATTGAGCCCAATCGCCACCCGCCATTCACGCATAGCGGCACGCTCCACGCATCCAAATTCATTACACATTCAAAACAGCACCGCATTGAACCCAGCTGCCACCCGTAATTTACCCGCGGCACCGCCCTCAATGCGCCCAATTAACCCCCACAACCAATTTCACATCCTCACTGCCCACCCGGCTAAGGCTCGCCAGCACCCCGCACACGCGCCCCGGCCGGTTTCCTATTTGCGGGCCTCCCGCCGGGCAGTGTGTTTTTTTATCCACACCACCGCATTGAAAGCGGAGAAAGAACGGAATCCCCGTATAAACCGCCCATTTTTTGGGCGCATTTTTAGGAAAGTAACGCCAGCGGAGCGCAACGGAGAAAGAACAGAATCCCCGTGTAAGTCGCCCTTATTCCGAGGGCATTTTTAGCTAAATTTGCTCTGTCTGAGCGCAGCGAGTTGCAAATTTAGCGTCAAAAAAATGCCCTCGGAATAAGGAACAGCGGCTTAGTCGGGTCGCCTTTCTTTTTGCTTACTTTTTCTTTGGCGAAGCAAAGAAAAAGTAAGTCGCCATCGGCGAAACCCGATGTTAATGAACAGAAAAAACTAATTAACACCAAAAACAAAAAACTCTTCTTATGGGCTTTCCCCCCAAGGAAAACCCATAACAAGAAATTTCTTCAACGGGCGCAAGCCCACAACACAAACCCACAATGGAGTATCTTAATGAACAAAATATACAAAATTGTCTGGAACGCCGCCCAACAAGCTTGGGTCGTCGTATCCGAACTCGCGCGCGGACACGTAAAAGCCTCCGCCACGAACACTGCGGAGAGCACCGCATTGAATGCGTCAAGCAAAGGCTTGCTGCATCTCGGCAAGCTCGGCAGCGGCGCGTTCGTCTTGGGTAGCGCGGTAGTCACCATCGCCACCTTAACCGCACCGACTGCCGAAGCTGTTGTTATATGCGGCACAGGGGCGACTGCAATTGGTGGTTCAGATATTGCTGTCGGTGATGATGCATTTGCAAATCAAACGAATGCAATTGCAATTGGACGGAACGCGAATGTTTCAGGCGCTGACAGTATTGTGATAGGGCATGGTGCGAAATCAAATCAAACAGTTGCTATAGGTATTGGTTCAGGCGTCATGGCATATGGTGGCAATAGTATTGCAATGGGCCAGCGTGCAAGAACACACAGTACAGGAGCAATTGCATTAGGTTGGGAATCCAATGCAAGTAAAAATAATGCATTAGCATTTGGTTCAGGAAGTCAGTCCTATGGAGAGGGTAGTATTGCAATGGGGGCAAGCTCCTATGCCAAGGATGCTTATGCTGTTGCAATTGGTGATGCAGCAAATGCAACCGCCAATTTCTCCCTTGCCAACGGCTTCTCATCCTACGCTGCTGGAGAGTATTCCATCGCTCATGGTTCTCAAGCTACTGCCACCGCCGAAGGCGCCACCGCCATCGGTAACCGGTCAATTGCATCCGATAAGAACGCACTCGCCATCGGCACAGAAGCTAACTCCTCCGGCATATCCTCCATCGCTATCGGTAACGCCTCACAAGCTTACAAAAATGATTCCGTTGCGATTGGTACGAACGCAACTTCAAACAACGCAGACAGTTATGCGATGGGCCATAACGCCACCACATCGGCTTCAGGCTCTTATGCAATGGGGGAAGGCGCTTACACAACGGTTACGGCGACAAACGGTTTTGCAATCGGTACGCGCGCACAGGTTTCCAACTATGGTGCTTATGCAATGGGTTGGCAAGCCAGAGCATTAGGATTGAACGCCTATGCCATCGGTGCTCTAGCCAATGCCTCCGGCGCTGCCTCTTTTGCATTAGGTTCCTCGGCTAACGCTACCGGCAATTATTCCATCGCCCAAGGTGCGAGCGCTCAAGCAACAGCAATATACTCTACCGCCATCGGCGCACTAGCCAATGCCACCGGCAACCACTCCATCGCCCAAGGCGCATGGTCTAACGCCGCTGGCCACGAATCCATTGCCATTGGTCATAGCTCTGATGCTAGGAGTTCCTATTCTATTGCTATTGGTACTAATGCAACGGTTACGCGTTCGGAAGCCGTTGCTATAGGTGTTAACGCTAACGCATCAAACACTGAAGCTTATGCAATTGGTAAAAATGCTTTGAGTATAGGTAACACCGCCTATGCCATAGGAACGAGGGCTCGTGCAGAAGGCGCAGCGGCTTATGCTATAGGTATTGATGCTAATGCATCAGGATTTCTGTCTTATGCATTAGGAGCGGGTTCTAGAGCTTCTGGCAACTATTCCTTCGCCCAAGGTTCCTGGTCTAACGCCTCCGGCGAAGCCTCCATCTCCATCGGTAACGCTTCCAACGTCACCGGCAACCAATCCATCGGAATCGGCGTAGGCAACCAAGTCCACGGACACAACTCCGGTGCATTCGGTGACCCAAGCGTCATCAACGCCAACGCCTCCTACAGCGTCGGTAACAACAACACCCTCGCCGCAGGCCAAACCGGCGTATTTGCTCTCGGTAACGACATCAAAAATACCGCGAGCAACTCCGTGTTCTTAGGCTCGAACACCGCCTACACCGCCGCCGATAGCAACACCACGGCAGGTATTACTAACGCCACCGGCGTGATTTCCGTTGGCAATATCTCCGCCAACCAAACTCGCCGTATTCAAGGTCTAGCTGAAGGTTTAGTGTCCGAAAATTCCACCGATGCTATTCGTGGTTCCCAACTTTACGCCGCCATGGCTAATGCCACAGGCTCGAAATATTTCGGGGTGAACTCGACAGTTGCCGGCAACCGCAACGGTAGTGGCGCGACAGGACAAGATGCAATTGCGATTGGTCCGAACGCGACTTCAAGCAATTATTCATCTATCGCATTTGGTAATAACGCCACCGCATCCGGTGATTACAGTATGGCGCAGGGCTACCAAGCCAATGCCTCCCACGAACATGCTATTGCAATGGGGTATAAAGCACTAGCGGGTAACGTGTCAGCTGTGGCGATTGGCTGGGGTGCAAACGCTACCGGAAAATATGGCATTGCTATGGGTTTAAATGCAAATGCAAGCGGAGGTAATGCCTATGCTGCTGGTGTTAATGCTCGCGCAGATGATGTCTCAACTGTATCAATTGGCACACTCAGCCATTCAGCTGGAGAGTCATCTGTAGCTATAGGGTCTGTAACTAATGCACTCGGATTTCGGTCGTTAGCAATGGGGACATTGAGTAATGCAACAGCCAACTTTTCCATCGCGCAGGGCATGGGAAGCCAAGCAAAAGCTGAAGGTGCAACCGCCATTGGTATGGCCGCTAACGCCACCGGCAATTATTCCATTGCCCAAGGTGCGGCGGCTCAAGCGAACGGAGAATATTCCATCGCCCAAGGCTACTTCGCTAACGCCATCGGCCACCGATCCATCTCCATCGGTAATGTCTCCAGCGCCACAGATGTTAACGCCACCGCAATTGGCCTCTCCGCTCAAGCAAATGGCCATGATTCCATTGCAATGGGCTCTTCAGCAGTAGCGAAGTCTTGCGAAACCGTTGCAATTGGTCATAACACACTCGCAAACGGTACATATGGTATCGCGATTGGTTATGGTTCTAAGTCAGATGGAAAAGGCTCTCATGCCGTCGCCTTAGGTCTTAACGCTACGGCTTCTCACTTTGGCGCATATGCAATCGGCGAAGAAGCCACCGCTTCCGGAGCATATTCTTATACCAGCGGCTATCGAAGCAATGCCACCGGCAACTACTCCATGGCCTTCGGTACACGTGCGAATGCCACAGCAGATTACGCGATTGCCCAAGGTGTTCTTTCTAATGCCAGCGGCAACTATTCCATCGCTCAAGGCGCATGGTCTAACGCCAACGGCCACGAATCCATCTCCATCGGTAACGCCTCCAACGTCACCGGCAATCAATCCATCGCCGTCGGCGTAGGCAACCAAGTCCACGGCCACAACTCCGGCGCATTCGGTGACCCAAGCATCGTCAACGCTAACGCCTCTTACAGCTTCGGTAACAACAACACCTTGGCGGCCGGTCAAACCGACGTGTTCGCATTGGGCAACAATATCAATACGACCACAAATAATTCCGTCTTCTTAGGCTCCAAAAGCGCCTACGTTGCCGCCGGCAGCAGCACCAAAGGCCTCAGCGCCTATGCCTCCGAAACTCTAGGCAGCGGCTCGGACGCCATCACCCTGAACTTCGCAGGCGGCACACCGGCAGGCGTGGTTAGCGTCGGCGCAGTCGGCCAAGAACGCCGCATCCAAAACGTCGCCGCCGGTCTTCTGAGCAACACTTCGACTGACGCCGTAAACGGTTCACAACTCTACGCCGTCGCCCAAGTGGCCTACAACGCCACCACCGAAGCCAAAGCCGCCAACAGCACCGCCAACGCCGCGAACAGCACAGCGAACGCCGCGAACAGCACCGCATTGGCCGCCAACAGCACCGCGACTGCCGCGAACTCAACTGCTAACGCAGCAAATACAACTGCAAATACCGCCAACAGCACCGCGAACTTAGCCAATACAACGGCTAACAATGCAAATAGCACTGCAACCGCGGCTAACTCAACTGCAAATGCAGCTAACACAACCGCGAACACTGCAAACTCCACTGCGAACTACGCTAATAGCACCGCATTGGCAGCCAACAGTACCGCGAATGCAGCTAACACAACGGCTAACAACGCGAACAGCACAGCGACTGCTGCTAACACAACTGCAAATGCAGCCAACAGCACAGCTAACGCAGCTAACACAACCGCGAACACTGCGAACAGCACAGCGAACTACGCCAACAGCACCGCATTGGTAGCAAATAGCACAGCAAACTATGCGAACAGCACTGCATTGGTAGCGAACAGCACTGCGAACTATGCAAACAGCACCGCATTGGTAGCAAATAGCACAGCGAACTATGCGAACAGCACCGCATTGGTAGCGAACAGCACAGCAAATGCTGCGAACACAACCGCGAACAATGCGAATAGCACAGCGACTGCGGCTAACACAACTGCTAACGCAGCCAACAGTACTGCAAACGTAGCAAACTCCACAGCGAACTACGCAAATAGCACCGCATTGGTAGCCAACAGCACCGCTAACTACGCGAATAGCACAGCTCACGCAGCTAACTCAACTGCTAACGCGGCTAATAGCACAGCCAACGCAGCCAATAGCACAGCTAACGTAGCGAACTCCACAGCGAACTACGCGAACAGCACCGCATTGGTAGCGAATAGCACTGCGAACTATGCGAACAGCACAGCCAACGCAGCCAATAGCACAGCTAACGTAGCGAACTCCACAGCGAACTACGCGAACAGTACAGCGACTGCAGCTAACACAACTGCTAACGCGGCTAACAGTACAGCTAACGCAGCGAACACAACTGCGAATACTGCAAACTCCACTGCGAACTATGCAAATAGCACCGCATTGGCAGCTAACAGTACCGCAAATGCAGCGAACACAACCGCTAACAACGCAAACAGCACGGCTACAGCAGCGAACTCAACTGCTAACGCAGCTAACAGCACCGCTAACGCAGCGAACACAACTGCGAATACTGCAAACTCCACTGCGAACTATGCAAATAGCACCGCATTGGTAGCGAACAGCACAGCGAACTATGCAAATAGCACCGCATTGGCAGCGAACAGCACCGCGAATGCTGCGAATACAACCGCTAACAACGCGAATAGCACAGCGACAGCAGCTAACAGCACAGCTAACGCAGCTAACACAACTGCGAATACTGCAAACTCCACTGCGAACTACGCAAATAGCACCGCATTGGCAGCCAACAGTACGGCTAATGCTGCAAATACAACCGCTAACAACGCGAATAGCACAGCGACTGCGGCTAACTCCACTGCAAATGCAGCGAACAGCACCGCGAATGTAGCTAATAGCACTGCAAATGTGGCTAACTCCACAGCCTTCGCCGCTAACTCAACTGCTAACGCAGCGAACAGTACCGCGAATGTAGCTAATAGCACTGCAAATGTTGCTAACAGCACAGCCTTCGCCGCTAACTCAACTGCTAACGCAGCGAATAGCACAGCGAATGTGGCTAACAGCACTGCAAATGTTGCTAACAGCACCGCCTTCGCCGCTAACTCCACTGCAAATGCAGCGAATAGCACTGCGAACGTAGCTAACAGCACCGCCTTCGCCGCTAACTCCACTGCAAACGCAGCGAACAGCACAGCGAACGTAGCGAATAGCACCGCAAACGTGGCTAACTCTACAGCCTTCGCCGCTAACTCAACTGCTAACGCAGCGAATAGCACAGCGAATGTTGCAAACAGCACTGCAAACGTAGCTAACAGCACAGCCTTCGCAGCTAACTCAACTGCAAATGCAGCGAATAGCACTGCAAACGTGGCTAACTCTACAGCCTTCGCCGCTAACTCAACTGCAAATGCAGCCAATAGCACAGCGAACGTGGCTAATAGCACCGCCTTTGCCGCTAACTCCACTGCTAACGCAGCGAATAGCACCGCGAATGTTGCAAATAGCACTGCAAACATGGCTAACTCTACAGCCTTCGCCGCTAACTCAACTGCAAACGCAGCCAATAGCACAGCGAATGTGGCTAATAGCACTGCAAATGTAGCTAACTCCACAGCCTTTGCTGCGAACTCCACTGCAAACGCAGCCAATAGCACTGCAAACGTAGCTAACAGCACAGCCTTCGCAGCTAACTCAACTGCAAATGCAGCGAATAGCACTGCAAACGTGGCTAACTCTACAGCCTTCGCCGCTAACTCAACTGCAAATGCAGCCAATAGCACAGCGAACGTGGCTAATAGCACCGCCTTTGCCGCTAACTCCACTGCTAACGCAGCGAATAGCACCGCGAATGTTGCAAATAGCACTGCAAACATGGCTAACTCTACAGCCTTCGCCGCTAACTCAACTGCAAACGCAGCCAATAGCACAGCAAACGTTGCGAATAGCACTGCAAATGTAGCTAACTCCACAGCCTTTGCTGCGAACTCCACTGCAAACGCAGCGAACAGCACAGCGAATGTTGCGAATAGCACTGCAAACGTAGCTAACAGCACTGCAAATGTTGCTAACTCCACAGCCTTCGCAGCTAACTCCACTGCAAACGCAGCGAACAGCACCGCGAATGCAGCCAATAGCACAGCGAATGTTGCAAACAGCACTGCAAACGTGGCTAACTCCACAGCCTTCGCCGCTAACTCAACTGCCAATGCAGCGAATAGCACAGCGAATGCAGCGAATAGCACAGCGAACGTGGCTAACTCCACAGCCTTTGCTGCTAATTCAACTGCTAACGCAGCGAATAGCACAGCGAATGTGGCTAACAGCACAGCCTTTGCCGCTAACTCCACTGCTAATGCAGCGAACAGCACAGCGAATGTGGCTAACTCCACAGCCTTTGCTGCTAACTCAACTGCTAACGCAGCCAATAGCACTGCGAACGTAGCTAATAGCACCGCCTTCGCTGCGAACTCAACTGCAAATGCAGCGAATAGCACAGCGAATGTTGCAAACAGCACTGCAAACGTGGCTAACTCTACAGCCTTCGCCGCTAACTCAACTGCTAACGCAGCCAATAGCACTGCAAACGTTGCTAACAGCACCGCCTTCGCCGCTAACTCAACTGCAAATGCAGCCAACAGCACCGCGAATGTTGCAAACAGCACTGCGAACGTAGCTAACTCCACAGCCTTCGCCGCTAACTCAACTGCAAACGCAGCCAATAGCACTGCAAATGTAGCTAACTCCACAGCCTTTGCTGCGAACTCCACTGCTAATGCAGCGAACAGCACAGCGAATGTTGCGAATAGCACAGCGAATGTGGCTAACTCCACAGCCTTCGCCGCTAACTCAACTGCCAATGCAGCGAATAGCACCGCGAACGTGGCTAATAGCACCGCGAACGTAGCTAACAGCACTGCAAATGTTGCTAACTCCACAGCCTTTGCTGCTAACTCAACTGCTAATGCAGCCAATAGCACTGCAAACGTGGCTAACAGCACCGCCTTTGCTGCGAACTCAACTGCTAACGCAGCCAACAGCACAGCGAACGCGGCTAACAGCACTGCAAATGTTGCTAACTCCACAGCCTTCGCCGCTAACTCCACTGCAAACGCAGCCAATAGCACTGCAAATGTTGCTAACAGCACTGCAAATGTTGCGAATAGCACTGCAAACGTAGCTAACAGCACCGCCTTCGCCGCTAACTCAACTGCTAATGCAGCCAATAGCACCGCGAACGTGGCTAACTCCACAGCCTTTGCTGCTAACTCCACTGCTAATGCAGCGAATAGCACTGCGAACGTAGCTAATAGCACCGCCTTCGCCGCTAACTCCACTGCAAACGCAGCCAACAGCACAGCGAACGTGGCTAACAGCACTGCAAACGTTGCTAACAGCACCGCCTTTGCTGCTAACTCCACTGCTAATGCAGCGAATAGCACTGCGAACGTAGCTAATAGCACCGCCTTCGCCGCTAACTCCACTGCAAACGCAGCGAACAGCACAGCGAATGCAGCCAACAGCACTGCGAACGTGGCTAACAGCACCGCCTTCGCCGCTAATTCCACTGCAAACGCAGCGAATAGCACAGCGAATGTTGCGAACAGCACAGCCAATGTGGCTAACTCCACAGCCTTTGCTGCGAACTCAACTGCTAATGCAGCGAATAGCACTGCGAACGTGGCAAACAGCACTGCAAACGTGGCTAATAGCACCGCCTTTGCTGCGAACTCAACTGCTAATGCAGCCAACAGCACAGCGAACGTAGCTAACAGCACGGCCTTTGCTGCTAACTCAACTGCTAACGCAGCGAATAGCACCGCTAATACTGCAAACAGCACTGCAAACGTTGCTAACTCTACAGCCTTCGCCGCTAACTCAACTGCTAATGCAGCCAACAGCACAGCGAACGTGGCTAACTCCACAGCCTTTGCTGCTAACTCAACTGCTAACGCAGCGAACAGCACAGCGAATGTGGCTAACAGCACCGCCTTCGCCGCTAACTCCACTGCAAATGCAGCGAATAGCACAGCGAACGTAGCTAACAGCACCGCCTTCGCCGCTAACTCAACTGCTAACGCAGCCAACACAACGGCGAACACTGCGAACAGCACAGCCAATGCGGCCAACACAACGGCGAATACTGCGAACAGCACAGCTAATGCAGCTAACACAACGGCGAATACTGCGAACAGCACAGCCAATGCGGCCAACACAACGGCGAACACTGCAAACAGCACAGCCAATGTGGCCAACACAACGGCGAATACTGCGAACAGCACAGCCAATGCAGCCAACACAACGGCAAACACTGCGAACAGCACAGCCAATGCGGCTAACACAACGGCGAACACTGCGAACAGCACAGCCAATGCGGCCAATACGACGGCGAACACTGCGAACAGCACAGCCAATGCGGCCAATACAACGGCGAATACTGCGAACAGTACAGCCAATGTGGCTAACACAACGGCGAATACTGCCAATACCACTGCCAATGCGGCAAATACCACGGCGAATAATGCAATGAGTCAAGCTTCTCAAGCATTGAATGCAACGAACGCCGGTTGGGAATTGACCACCAATGCAACGGGTACGGGTATTGCGTCCGGTTCTAGCGTGGTGAACGTGAATGCAACGAATAAACTCGTGACCTTCACAGCAGGCGATAACATTGAGATCACACAAAGCGGTCGAAATGTCACCATGGCCTTGGCGCGTGATATCAGCGTGAACAGTGTGAGAACAAACGATCTCACTGTGAGCGGTACGACTAACTTGAGCGGTACCACAAACATTAGCGGTACGATGAACGTTCAAGCCAATACCACCGTGAACATGGGCGGCAACCGCATTCAAAACGTAGGTAATGCAACAGCACCTACCGATGCGGTGAATAAAGCTTATGTGGATAGCGCGATCAGCAACGTGACCGGCGGCGGAGTCAACATGTCGCACGTTAACAGCCTGAATAACCGCATTACACGCGTGGAAAGAAAACTTCGCGCAAGTACGGCGGGTACCGCAGCAATGTTGAATATCCCTCAAGCGATCGGCGCGGGTAAACAAACTATCGGTGCGGGCATTGGCTCCAACGATGGACAAAACGCCGTTGCGGTGGGTTACTCACGCGTAGCTGACAACAACAAAGTGATCTTCAAAGTGACCGGCGCGGTTAACACGCAAGGCGGCTACACAGCCGGCGCGGGCGTGTCTTACCAATGGTAATGCGATAGATTACGCGTTAAATAAAACGAAAACCGCAGGTGAAAGCCTGCGGTTTTTTTTGTGCAAAGGGGGAGCGGAAAGTGAACTGTCTGATTAGCACCGCATTGAGGGGGCTTTGCAGGGGGCTTTGCGTGTTCGGTATGCGTGATAGGTAAAAAAAAGCGGCCGGTTAACCGACCGCTTGTTTAGTTTTCGATAAATGGGTTGAGGAGTTTGACGCCCATTTTTTCAAAATCTTTGATATTGCGTGTGACGAGGGTGAAATGGTGGCGTAATGCGGTGGCGGCGATCCAAGCATCGTTGTCGGGGCTTTTATCGGGAATGTGTAAGCCGGCGCACAATGTGGCGGTGATGTCGTCGGGATAGAGGGTTTTGCCTTTGAAGGTGGGGCGAACTTGCTGTTCAAACCAAGTTCGCAAGACTTTCCCCTGTAGTGGGTCGCGCCGTTCCATTGATAAAATACCGCGTTCTAATTCCATCATGACTACTACGCTAGTGTATATTTGATGCGATGGAATTGAGTTGACCCAATTCTCCACGCCTTTATTACATTTGCCGTAACGGATTCGACGAATTTCGCTAATGATATTGGTATCGAATAAATACATTTTAGAACTCCACAGGACGACGGTGCGCGGTTGAGCGCGGAGGGATTTCTAATTCAATATCGGCACAGGCGGGATCGGTATCCGCTAACAGATCAATGATCGTTTTTGTTGGTGCGATTTCCTGTTTTTCATAGTCCTCATATTTCAGGAATACAAATTCCGGTTTGCCCCGATTGGTGATGATTACCGGTTCGGTTTCTGCCATTTTTTTGGCGTGGCTGAGTTGTTGATTGAATTCTCGACTGCTCATAAACATATAGGCCTCCTTATGTAGTAATGAGGCTACATTGTAGGCGCTTTGGCGCCGAAATACAATCAGGAAAACGGAGGGCGAAAAGCGCACCGCATTGAATGCCCGTCGGATAAGGCTTCAATGCGGTGCTATTTCGGCAGGCAAAAAAAAGGATAATCCGTCGATTGTCCTTTTTCCTTTTTTCGATTCGGTGAAATTATTCGTCCAAGAAGCTGCGTAAGGTTTCCGAACGGCTCGGGTGACGTAATTTGCGCAACGCTTTGGCTTCGATTTGGCGAATACGTTCGCGTGTGACGTCGAATTGTTTACCTACTTCTTCTAACGTATGGTCGGTGTTCATATCAATACCGAAACGCATCCGCAGGACTTTCGCTTCGCGCGGAGTTAAGCCTTCCAAGACGTTGTGTGTCGCCACTTTTAGACTTTGCGCGGTAGCGGAATCCAGTGGCAATTCTAACGTGGAGTCTTCGATAAAATCGCCTAAATGGGAATCGTCATCGTCGCCAATTGGGGTTTCCATGGAAATCGGTTCTTTGGCGATTTTCAATACTTTACGGATTTTATCTTCCGGCATCCCCATGCGTTCTGCCAGTTCTTCCGGTGTGGCTTCGCGCCCCATTTCTTGCAACATTTGGCGGGAAATGCGGTTAAGTTTGTTAATGGTTTCGATCATATGCACCGGAATGCGAATGGTGCGCGCTTGGTCTGCAATGGAACGCGTGATCGCTTGGCGAATCCACCAAGTAGCGTAAGTGGAAAATTTATAGCCGCGACGGTATTCGAATTTATCTACCGCTTTCATTAAGCCGATATTGCCTTCTTGAATGAGATCAAGAAATTGTAAGCCGCGGTTGGTGTATTTTTTGGCGATGGAAATCACCAAGCGTAAGTTGGCTTCCACCATTTCTTTTTTGGCGCGGCGGGCTTTCTGTTCGCCACGTGCCACCGCATCGCAAATATTGCGCATTTGTTGCACGCTCAGTTTGGTGCCGGCTTCTAATTTTGCCAAGTTAGCCAACGCTAAACGAATGCGGTCTTCGTATTTCGGCAAGTGTTTCGCCCAAGGTTTGGTGGACTTTAAGGTTTTTTTCAACCAAGCGTCGCTGCTACCGAAGTTGGTGGTAAGCGTTTCGAATTCGTCTTTCGGCATACCGGCGATATCGACGAGTACTTTTTGTAATTGACGTTCTTCGCCGCGCACGCGTTTCATCATATTTTTCATGGATAACACGAGTACGTCGAATTGTTTCGGCACTAGGCGGAATTGTTTGAAAATTTCAGCCAAAATCACTACTTGTTCTTGTGCTTTTTTGTGATCACGACCGTGTTTGGCAATGACGGTAAGGGTTTTGGTGTGTTGTTCTTTTAATTGGGCGAATTTTTCGCGCGCCATTTCCGGGTCGATACTGTTGTCGGAATCGCTGCTTTCGGAACTTGACTCGTTGTCTTCTTCGCTGTCATCCACATCAGTGGCGGGCGTGGTGTTTTCCTCGTCCTTGTTTTCGTCTTCTTCTTTGTTAAATTTGTCGGCTAATTCCGGAGTCTCTGCTGACACCGCATTGGGATCAACAAAGCCGGTAATCAGATCGGATAAGCGAACATTGCCTTTTTCTACTTGAGCGTATTGCTCGATTAAATCGGACAGCGCCTCCGGGTAAGCGACGATGGAGGTTTGCACTTCGTCAATGCCTTCTTCAATGCGTTTGGCGATACTGATTTCATCTTCGCGTGTCAGCAAATCTACGGTGCCCATTTCACGCATATACATACGCACCGGGTCGGTGGTGCGGCCGATTTCCGATTCTACGTTAGAAAGAATTTGAGTGGCTTCTTCCACCGCATCTTCATCGGGAATGGTGTCGTTTAACATCATCTCATCGCCTTCCGGCGCTTCATCCAACACCGGAATGCCCGCATCGTTTTGTAAAGTTTGCAGTAATTTGTCGTAATATTCGGGATCGATCACGTCTTCCGGTAATAAGTCGTTAATTTCCGCGTAGGTTAAATAACCTTGCGTACGACCCAATTCCATCAGCTGTTCGATTTGTTCCGAATATTGTTCGGCTGTAGATTGTTGATTTTGTTCCATTTTTATACCCGTATCGCGTTATTTTTGATGATGAATGCTTCCGCTTGAGAACGCAAGATTCTACCATTGTTATTGAGGATTAACTAACTGTTTTTTCTGCATTTCTTTGCTGGTAATCAGCTTGACGAGCACTTGTCGTTCTTGCTCGCTCAACCCTTCGGCACGCTCTTTGGCAATGAGCATTTCGATATCGCGTTCGATCGCTTGAATATTTAAGCGGCGATAATTTTGTGAAAAGGCGTTGAGCATTTCCGCGTCGTCGAGTAAATGCTCCCAAGTCGCCAGAATTTCAAGGGGACGAGAATATGGCGTATCGCGAAAATGTTCCAAAATTTGTCCCGTTGTAATGCCTTCGCGCGCCCGACAAAGGGTGGCTAATTGTTCTAATAATTCGTAACCCGCTTCCGCGCGTAGCGCTGCCAGCCCGGCTTCGGTAATGCGGTTGACCAGATGAGGATTTTGCAGCAATAACGACACGACCAGACGCATCGGCGTTTGTTTCATTTTCGGTTTGTCGGCGTGCGGTGCGGTGGCTTGGTGTGCTTGTTGCGGAATTAAACTTTCCAGTTGCGATTGGTCAAAAATGCCTAATTTTTGCGCTAGACTATTGCGTAGCGATAAACGCAGCGCTTCGCCCGGAATTTGACGAATCAATGGAACCGCCAGCGCGGCCAATTTGCCGCGTCCTTCTTTGCTGGAAAAATCCACTTGCGGATTTAAATGTGCGAACAAAAATTCTGTGAGCGATTGTGCGCCGTCGATATATTCTTCGAATTTTTCTTTACCGTAGCGGCGTATATAGGAGTCGGGATCTTCACCGTCAGGTAAAAAAATAAATTTGATTTGGCGCCCGTCTTGCAAGTAAGGCAATGCATTTTCCAGTGCGCGCCATGCTGCATCGCGCCCGGCGCGGTCGCCGTCGTAACAACAAATCACTTGTTCGGTGGAACGGAACAGCAATTGAATTTGCTCCGACGTGGTGGAGGTGCCGAGTGACGCCACCGCGTAATCTACGCCGAATTGGGCAAGTGCCACGACGTCCATATAGCCTTCCACCACTAACAATTTGGCCGGTTCGTCATCGACTTGTAAGGCTTCGTATAAACCGTACAGTTCGCTGCCTTTGTGATAGGTGATAGTTTCCGGTGAATTGAGATATTTCGGTTTTTCATCGCCTAATACACGGCCACCGAAGGCCACGGTGCGTCCACGTTTATCACGGATCGGGAACATAATGCGATGACGGAATTTGTCGTAAATATTGCCACGTTCATTGCGTGAAAGCATGCCAAGATCGAGTAATTTTTGCTGTTCTTCACGGTTTGTGCCGAACTCGCGCAGCACCGTATCTAGGGCATTCGGTACGAAACCAATTTGAAAACGCGCGATAATTTCCGCTGAAAGTCCGCGTTGTTGTAAGTAGCTTTGCGCCGGAATATTGAGCGGTAACTGAGTTTGATAAAATTGCGCGATTTTTTGCATTAATTCGTACAAATTGCGCTTGGTTTGATAGCCGACTTGCGGACGTTGATTATCGGAACGGGCGCGTTTTTCATAAGGTACTTCCAAGCCCGCCATCGCTGCTAATTCTTCAATGGCTTCAACGAATTCCAGTTTGTCGTAATCCATTAAAAAAGAAATGGCATTGCCGTGAGCACCGCATCCGAAGCAATGATAGAACTGTTTTTTTTCGCTAACGGTGAAAGAAGGCGTTTTTTCGTGGTGAAAAGGGCAACAGGCTTGATAATCGCGACCGGCTTTTTTGAGTTTAACGCGCGAATTGACCACATCGACAATATTGGCTTTGGTCAACAAATCATCGATAAACGGGCGTGGAATTGAGCCTTTCATTGCCTTGTCTCCTGGGATTGGGAACTTACGGTCAGTTTTATGGAATTTTCGTTGAATTTGAAAGAAACAAAACCGTGATGCCGAAGGAATCACGGTTTGTGTTAACTCGAGTTAAGAAATACTACAAATTAGTATAAACGGGCATTGCGTGCGTTTTCGCGAGCGTTGCGTTTAGCGTGACGTTTTGCAAGCGTCGCTTTCTCACGTTTACGGATTGTAGTCGGTTTTTCATAGAATTCACGAGCGCGAACTTCCGCTAAAATACCGGCTTTTTCGCAAGAGCGTTTGAAACGACGTAAAGCTACGTCGAATGATTCGTTTTCACGTACTTTAATTACAGGCATAAGCCAATCACCTCAATGAGTTTAATTTAATTGCAATTTAAAATTTTATGACTGCCATTAGATGGCAAGTTCAACAAAGGCCGCAATTCTAATCTACTTCCGGGGCAAATGTAAAGGAAAGAATACGCGATCCTCCGAATATTTCGCTTTCAACTGGTGAAAAGCGCGTAAACAGAGTAGAATCGCTGCCTTATTTTAGTAGTGAAATGAAGAAAATTAATGAAGATTTTAGGCATTGAAACCTCGTGTGATGAAACCGGCGTGGCGATTTATGATGAAGACAAGGGCTTGATCGCCAATCAGCTTTATACCCAAATTGCGTTGCACGCCGATTATGGCGGTGTGGTGCCGGAATTGGCCTCACGCGATCACATTCGTAAAACCGCGCCGTTAATCCAAGCGGCATTGCGCGAGTCACAGCTAACCGCGAAGGATATCGACGGCGTAGCTTATACTTGTGGCCCGGGACTGGTCGGCGCGTTGTTGGTGGGCGCGACCGTTGCGCGTGCGCTTGCTTATGCGTGGGAGGTGCCGGCCGTTGGCGTACATCATATGGAAGGCCATTTGTTGGCGCCGATGCTTGACGACAATCCGCCTGGTTTTCCTTTTGTCGCGTTGTTGGTTTCCGGCGGACATACCCAATTGGTTCGCGTGGACGGTGTCGGTCAATATACGGTAATCGGCGAATCCGTCGATGATGCTGCCGGTGAAGCCTTTGACAAAACGGCCAAATTACTCGGGTTGGATTATCCCGGCGGCGCGGCGCTTTCCCGTCTGGCCGAGCAAGGCGCGCCGGGTCGTTTTGTCTTTCCGCGTCCGATGACCGATCGTCCCGGTTTAGATTTCAGTTTTTCCGGCTTGAAAACCTTTGCGGCGAACACGCTCAATGCGGTGCTGAAAACGGAGCTCACGCTTTCCGAACAAACCAAAGCGGATATTGCTTACGCATTTCAAGACGCGGTGGTGGATACCTTGGCGATTAAATGTAAGCGGGCGTTAAAAGAGACCGGCTATAAACGTTTGGTGATTGCCGGTGGCGTAAGTGCAAACAAAAAATTGCGCGAAAGTTTGACGCAAATGATGAAAAACCTCGGCGGCGAAGTGTTTTATCCGCAACCGCAATTTTGCACGGATAACGGCGCGATGATCGCTTATGCCGGTTTGTTACGTTTAAAACAGGGCCAACAAAGCGGTTTGGCGATTGACGTTAAACCGCGCTGGGCGATGGCTGAATTGCCGGCGCTTTAGAATAAGGAAAAGAGTGTGGCGAAGCTATATTTTTACTATTCCACTATGAATGCGGGTAAATCCACCACCTTGTTGCAATCATCTTACAATTACCGCGAACGCAATATGAATACGCTGGTTTATACGGCGGCTATTGACGACCGCTTCGGCGTGGGGAAAGTGACTTCGCGCATTGGCATCAGCGAGGATGCGCATTTATTTAATGCGGGCACGGATTTGTTTGCCGAAATCAGCAAATATATGAGTAGCGACAATTTGCATTGTGTGTTGGTGGATGAAGCGCAATTTTTAACCAAACAACAGGTTTATCAATTAAGCGATGTCGTGGATAAACTTAATGTGCCCGTGCTTTGCTACGGCTTGCGTACCGATTTTCAGGCGGAATTGTTTGAGGGCAGTCAATATTTGCTCGCTTGGGCGGATCAGTTGGAAGAACTGAAAACCATCTGTTATTGCGGGCGTAAAGCGAATTTTGTATTACGTTTAAATGAACACGGTGATGTGATGAAAGAGGGGGAACAAATTCAAATCGGCGGCAATGATTCTTATCTTTCCGTTTGTCGCTTGCATTACAAGGAAAAAAGCGGCCAACTTTAAACGCCTTTTCACCGTTTCAAACACAACCTATAAGGACAATTTTATGCTAAAAAACAAAACCTTCGGCAGCGCCTTGATTATCGCCGGCACTACCATCGGCGCAGGAATGCTGGCCATGCCGCTCACTTCGGCGGGCATGGGCTTTGGCTACACTGTGCTGTTATTGGTCGGTTTGTGGGCGCTGTTGGTGTACAGCGGTTTGCTGTTTGTGGAGGTGTATCAAACTGCCGATCGACTCGATGACGGCGTTGCAACCCTCGCGGAAAAATACTTCGGCGTGCCGGGGCGTATTCTTGCCACGTTGAGTTTGTTGATTTTATTGTATGCCCTTTCCGCCGCCTACATCACCGGTGGCGGCTCATTGCTTTCCGGTTTGCCGACCGCATTCGGTTTGGACGTAATCTCCTTGAAAAGCGCGATAATTCTTTTCACTGCGGTGCTTGGCTCTTTTGTGGTGATCGGCACCAGAGGCGTGGACGGCATCACCCGTATTTTGTTTATCGGTAAACTGGTGGCTTTTGTTTTCGTGTTATTCATGATGTTGCCGAAAGTCGCCTTAGACAACTTAATGGCACTGCCGCTGGATTACGCCTTTGTCATTTCTGCCGCACCGATTTTCTTCACTTCATTCGGCTTCCACGTGATTATGGCAAGCGTGAACAGTTATTTAGGCGGCAATGTAGAAAAATTCCGTCGCGCAATTTTAATCGGTACCGCCATTCCCCTTGCAGCCTATTTAGTTTGGCAGCTGGCGACCCACGGCGTATTAAGCCAAAACGAATTTGTACGCATTTTACAAGCCGATCCGACGCTTAATGGTTTAGTCAATGCGGCACACGAAATCACCGGTTCCAGCGTAATGGGCGAAATTGTGCGTATTTTTTCAGCGCTTGCGCTCATCACTTCTTTCCTCGGTGTTATGCTCGGCGTATTTGAAGGGTTAGGCGATTTATTCAAACGCTATCATTTACCGAACAACCGTTTCTCCCTAACCGTCGCGGCGTTCCTCCCGCCATTGGCTTTCGCCTTGTTTTACCCGGAAGGTTTCATCACCGCATTGAGTTATGCCGGTTTACTATGCGCGTTTTATTGCTTAATTTTACCCATCGCCTTGGCTTGGCGCGTTCGCGTAACGGCTCCGAATTTGCCTTATCGCGTATTCGGCGGCAATCTCGCGTTAATTGCGGCGTTGCTTGTGGGAATTGTGATTATGGTGATTCCATTCTTCATTCAAGCAGGCTATTTACCGGCGGTCGCAGGGTAATTTATTTTTCACGCAAGTCGGTTTGGTGACGGATTGGCTCAGTAATGGATTCGCTAAGCAATAGCCAAACAAAAGGGGAACATAATGTTCCCCTTTATTGTTTTGTTGATTGTTTTGTTGTTCTCCTCTCAAAACAGCACCGCATTGAAACCGCTTCCAATGCGGTGCTATTTTAATTGTTCAATAAAACCTTTATCTCTTTATTTTGATTTTTTTAAAAATATTGTCACTCATTGGTGATAAACAAATAATGTTGTTAATCAAAATGATGGATAAATGATTAACAAAACCGATTATATACATTCGGTTATTTTTGTACCAACGCCAAAAATTCGTCTTCGCTTAATACCGTGATGCCTAATTCTTGCGCTTTGGTTAGCTTAGAACCGGCGGCGTCGCCGGCGATGACGAAATCGGTTTTGGCGGAAACCGAACCACTCACTTTGGCACCCATTTCTTGTAACAGCGCTTTGGCTTCATTGCGTCCCATTTGGCTGAGCGTGCCGGTAAGTACTACGATTTTGCCCTTAAACAGATTATCACCCGCTTCCTTGGTTTCCACTGCGTCCCAATGTATCCCTTGCGCGATGAGGTCGTTTACCGCATCTACGTTATGCGGTTCGCGCCAGAAGGCCAGAATACGGTTTGCCACCACTTCCCCAACGTCCGGCACCGCTTGTAATTGTTCAAAGTCGGCATTTTTTAACGCCTCTAAGGTTTTGAAATGATTGGCCAGATTCAATGCGGTGCTCTCGCCTACTTCGCGTATGCCAAGGGCGAAAATAAAGCGCGCCAGCGTAGTATGCTTGGCTTGTTCGAGACTATTTAGCGCATTTTTCGCCGATTTTTCGCCCATTCGTTCTAATTGCATAAGGGTGGTTAAATCCAATTTGAATAAGTCCGCCGGGGTGCGTATTAATTCGCGTTCAACCAATTGTTCAATAAGTTTGCCGCCTACACCGTCAATATCCATCGCTTTACGCGAAACAAAATGTTTAAGGGATTCTTTGCGTTGCGCCGCGCAGAACAGACCGCCGGTGCAGCGAGCCACGGCTTCGCCTTCAATACGCACGATTTGTGAACCGCATACCGGGCAGTTATGCGGGAAAATAATCGGTTTGGCGTCGGCGGGGCGGCGTTCGTGTAATACACCGATAATTTGTGGAATCACGTCGCCCGCGCGACGAACTACCACGGTGTCGCCAATGGCGAGATTTAAACGGGCGATCTCATCACCGTTATGTAACGTCGCATTGCTGACGGTGACGCCTGCCACAAACACCGGTTTCAATTTTGCCACCGGCGTGATGGCGCCGGTGCGCCCCACTTGGAATTCCACATCGTTCAGTACGGTAAGTTCTTCTTGCGCCGGGAATTTGTAAGCGATTGCCCAACGCGGTGCTTTGGAAATAAAACCGAGCTCATTTTGCAGTTCAATATCGTTGATTTTTAGCACGGTGCCGTCAATGTCGTAACCGAGCAAAGCGCGCTTGTTTTGCATATCACGATAAAACGCCAGAACCTCTTCCACGCCGTTGCACAGGCGAATTTCCGGATTGATCGGAATGCCGACGGATTTCAGCCATTGTAGGCGCGCGTAATGCGTGTTCGGTAAATTTATTCCTTCCGCAATGCCGATGCTGTAAGCGTTGAACGCCAACGGGCGTTTGCTGGTAATGTTCGGATCTAATTGGCGCAACGAACCGGCCGCGGCATTGCGCGGATTGGCGAAGGTTTTTTCACCCAGTTCCAGGGCGTGTTTATTCAAACGTTCGAAGCCGACATGCGGCATAAATACCTCGCCGCGAACTTCCAGACGTGCCGGCGGATTGTCGATTAAAAGTTGTAGCGGCACATTGCGAATGGTACGAATATTGGCCGTAATATCTTCGCCGCGGCTGCCGTCACCGCGCGTCGCCGCTTGGCTCAGCACGCCGTTGATGTACAAAATACTGACCGCCAAGCCGTCCAGTTTCGGCTCGCAACAGAAAGTGAGTGGCTTCGGTAGCACGATTAGGCGATCTTCAATGCGTTTCACAAAAGCATAAAATTCTTCGTCGGAAAAGGCGTTGTCGAGCGATAACATGGGCATTTCGTGACGAATTTGGCGAAAGCCCGCCAGCGGTTTAGCACCGACCCGTTGTGTCGGCGAATCCGCCGTGACCAAATCGGGATGTTCGAGTTCTAAGGCTTTGAGTTGATGAAACAGGCGATCGTATTCGCTGTCCGGCACGCTTGGGTTATCTAACACATGATATTCGTATTCATATCGGCGCAAAGTGTTGCGCAGGGTTTCGAGTTTGGCTTGGAGGGTCATAACATTCTCGTTAAGTCGTTCGCGCTTTTGTTTGCGCAGGAAAGTCGTTTGTTGTCGGAGGCCGATGGGCGAACCTTCAAATTAGCACCGCATTGAAACGGCTTTTTAACACGACAACGGCGAACACGAGGTTCGCCGAAAGTGTGTTTAAAAAGCGTGTTTAAAAATGAAACATTTTTTATGCCACGCGCGCAAGATACGCTTGTTCTTGAACCGCGTCGAAAATTTGTTCGTCTTCGGTGAGAATTGAGCCACCCAAATCTTCCGCTAAGGTTTTTGCGGCGCGAATCATTAATTTTAAGTTTGCCAAATCATTGCCGGGCGAAGGCAGTTTCATAAATAACGCAACGCCGATGGTGGTAAATTCCGGCTGGTACGGATTAAAGGCGCCGTCATCTTGTAAATTTGCAACGCTGAATAAAGTCGGGCTTGCCACACTTAAATCGAAATGGCGGTGATACATATTGTGTCGGCCGAAAATAAACCCAAGATTTTCCAACGATTGAATCAGGTTTGCTCCGTGAAATTCGCGATATTGCGGCGAAATGACATAAAGTTGAAGATAACCCGATGTTTGTTTCGGTGTTTTTGGTTCCGTGGCGGATGTTTCATTGAAAGGCTCGGCGGAGTTTAGGTCGGTCAGTTCGCCGCGGGACATTTGCGCAAGTTGTTCGCGCAATTTCGGCGAAGAAGAATTAATTCCCTCGAATTCGTTGTCGTTTTGCATTTCAAGTTGCTCGAGCGTCATCGTCGCCGGATTGGCTGCGGGTTGTGACGGTTTCATTTGGTATTCCATGCGAATCGGCTGGCGCGCCGGTTCAATGTTTGGAATGGAGATTTTTATATCGTCCACGGTGCGTTCGGTTTTTTGGTAATCCGCTTGCTCTGTTGCCGAGTCGTTATCAAGCGGTTGCTGTTGGACTTTCGGTGTGGCTTGCTGCACCGGTGCCGAATGCGGTGCTGTGGCGCTAGCGCGTTCAGGAGCCGGTTGGTGGGGCGTCGAGCGTTCTTGTATCGATGCCGGGGTTGACGCGCGGTTAAATGTGCCGGCGTTTTTAAAATACTTTGATTTCTCGCGGCGATTTGACCATAATCCGTGCGCGACAAGGGCGATGAGCGCCGCCACCCCTAAAATAATCAAAATTGTATTAAGATCCATTTGGGCTCCTTATCAGGCAATAAAATTGCGCCGATCCTACCATATTTTCAGGGGTGAAAAAACAGGGCGAAAGGGCGCTTGCCCGTTTAATTTATTTCGATCAAAGAAGGAAAAAGAATGATTAATCAACAGGAAATCAAATCCGCTTTTCATTATTTCGTGATGGGTTGGCATTTCATTACACAAAAAGGCTTGCGCCGTTTTGTAGTAATGCCGATTGTGATGAATGTCATTTTGCTGTCGGGGCTGTTTTGGCTTTTTATCAGTCAAATCGGCGACATCATCGATTGGATGATGAGCTTTGTGCCCGACTGGCTCGGTTTTTTAGACGTGATTTTGCTGGCGTTGTCTATCATTATGATTTTGCTGCTGTTTTATTTTACTTTTACCACGCTGTCGGGCTTTATCGCCGCGCCGTTCAACGGTCTGTTGGCGGAAAAATTGGAAAAAATGCTCACCGGCGAGCCGATTAACGACGATACCTGGTTGGACGTACTGAAAGATGTGCCGCGTATGTTGCATCGCGAATGGCAAAAGCTGTTGTACAGTCTGCCGAAAATTATCGCGTTGTTTTTGCTCGGTTTTATTCCATTGGTGGGACAGATTGTGGCACCGCCGCTAACATTTTTGTTCACGGCTTGGATGATGGCAATTCAATATTGCGATTATCCTTTTGATAATCATAAAGTGTCTTTTGATGTTATGCGCACCGCATTGGGCGAACGGCGTACGCAAAGTTTGACTTTCGGCGGATTGGTGACGTGCTGTACCTTTTTGCCCATTGTGAATTTGCTGATTATTCCCGTCGCGGTGTGTGGCGCAACGCTAATGTGGGTAGAAAATTACCGCGATAAGTTACGCTTTGATATGAATTTTCAATCTCCTCGCGGCTCAAGCGCCACTGAAGTTGCGACACGCAGCAATGAGACGGCGGTACGTGCGCCAAACGGAAAAAGCGTGAAATAGCGTTTAGTTATAAAATAGATCAAATAACTATTTTTTTTATCATAAACGCGATGCTATAACTACGCCGTCAAAAACATCAATTTATAGGGGACAAACATGACAATTTATGCGGATAATTCTTACACCATCGGTAATACGCCGCTTGTGCGTTTAAAACATTTCGGCAACGGTAATATCGTGGCGAAAATCGAAGGCAGAAATCCGAGTTTTAGCGTGAAATGCCGTATCGGCGCCAACATGGTATGGCAAGCGGAAAAAGACGGCATACTTACCCGAGGAAAAGAAATCGTCGATGCCACCAGTGGCAATACAGGCATTGCCTTGGCTTATGTGGCCGCGGCGCGCGGGTATAAAATCACTCTCACAATGCCGGAAACCATGAGCCTTGAACGCAAACGTTTATTGCGTGGTTTGGGCGTGAATTTGGTGTTAACCGAAGGCGCGAAAGGAATGAAAGGCGCGATTGCCAAAGCGGAAGAAATTGTGGCTTCCGATCCTTCTCGCTATGTGATGCTGAAACAATTCGAAAATCCGGCCAACCCGCAAATTCACCGTGAAACCACTGGTCCTGAAATTTGGAAGGACACCGACGGTAAGGTAGATGTCGTTGTGGCGGGTGCCGGTACCGGCGGCACAATTACCGGCATTTCCCGTGCCATTAAGCTTGATTTCGGTAAAGACATTACCTCTGTGGTGGTGGAACCGAGCGAATCGCCGGTGATCACGCAAACCTTGGCCGGTCAAGAAGTTAAACCGGGTCCGCATAAAATTCAAGGTATCGGCGCCGGCTTTGTGCCGAAAAATCTCGATTTGTCTTTAATCGATCGCGTGGAGACCGTGGATAGCGACACCGCCATCGCCACAGCCCGCCGTTTAATGGCGGAAGAGGGCATTCTTGCCGGTATTTCTTCCGGTGCGGCAGTCGCGGTGGCAGATCGTATCGCCCAGTTGCCGGAATTTAAAGACAAATTAATCGTGGTCATTTTACCTTCCGCATCTGAACGCTATTTAAGTACGGCATTGTTCGAAGGAATCGAAGCCTAAGTCTTGCGGGGCGTGGCGCCAATGCGGTGCCAAAACGAAACCTCGTGTAAGCGAAGAAAAACGAACCGCACTTTGAGTGCGGTTTTTTTTTGCGTTGTTAAAATGTCTTTTAAGCCAACACATATTAATTAAAATGCCATTTGAATAACGCTCTGCCAAATGAATCGAATAGCTTGTGCGATTGTCGGAAAACTCAGTATCGGCGGCTTCTGATTTTTTATGCAAGTCGCCAAACATTCGGTGAAACTCAATATGAGCACCGCATTGAAGCCTTCTCTTCCAAGCTCTCAATGTTCAAGCTCTCAATGTTCAAGCTCTCAATGTTTAAGGTCTCAATGCGGTGCTGATAAGACTCTTCGGCACGCATTCCGGCGACCGGATATGCCTACAGCGTTGCCTTTTATAACTAAGCAATCTAATTCATAAATAAATCGTCTTGTTTTTTCCCTAAATCGGCTTTTATAATCGCCTCCGTTACAAACAATAGCTTATCAACAGGAGTTTTATTATGAAAAAATCCTTTTTTTTCACCACATTTTTAGCCGCAGGTCTTGCGCTTTCTACCATCGCTAACGCAGGCGAGATTACCGATCGCGTTGAAAAAACCAAAACCTTATTAGTCGGCACCGAAGGCACTTATGCGCCGTTCACTTTTCATGATAAAGACGGCAAATTAACCGGCTTCGATGTGGAAGTGATTCGCAAAGTTGCCGATAAATTAGGCTTAAAAGTTGAATTTAAAGAAACCCAGTGGGATGCAATGTACGCCGGTCTTAACGCAAAACGTTTTGACGTTATCGCCAACCAAACTAACCCGAGCCCGGAACGCTTAAAAAAATACAGCTTCACCACGCCTTATAACTATTCGGGCGGCGTAATCGTGACGAAAGCAAGCGACGATAGCATTAAATCTTTTGACGATTTGAAAGGTAAAAAAGCGGCACAATCCACCACCAGTAACTGGGGTAAAGACGCTAAAGCCGCCGGTGCGCAAATTTTAGTTGTTGACGGTTTGGCGCAAGGTTTGGAACTGGTTAAACAAGGCCGTGCGGAAGCCACAGTAAATGATAAATTGGCGGTGTTGGATTATTTCAAACAACATCCGAATGTCGGTTTAAAAATCGCCTATGACAGAGGCGATAAAATTCCGACTGCCTTTGCCTTTTTACAAGGGGAAGAGGAATTAATCGGCAAATTTAACCAAGCCCTTGAAGAACTGCGTCAAGATGGCACGTTAAAACAAATTTCCATCGAATGGTTTGGCGATGACATTACTCAATAATTGGTTAGCCGCGCTTCCATTTATGAACGCAGAACGGGCTGATTACGTGATCAGCTCGTTTTGGCCTATGTTAGAAGCCGCCGTTTTATACACACTGCCTCTGGCGGTGATTTCTTTTTTCTGCGGTTTATTGATTGCAGTGATTGTCGCGGTAATCCGCACGTTGCCGCATCCGAGCGCGCCGATAAAACTGCTACAAGCTTTGTGCCGAATCTATATTTCCATCATTCGAGGCACGCCGATGTTGGTGCAGATTTTTATTATTTTCTACGGCTTGCCGGAAGTGGGCATTACGCTGGAACCTTTCCCGACGGCGATTATTGCTTTTTCCATTAATATCGGTGCTTATGCCGCGGAAACCGTACGCGCCGCCATTTTGGCCATTCCGAAAGGGCAATGGGAAGCCTCTTATGCCATCGGCATGAATTATACTCAAGCCTTTCTTCGTACTGTTATGCCACAGGCCTTGCGCATTTCCGTGCCGTCGCTTTCCAATACTTTTATCAGCACGGTGAAAGACACTTCGTTGGCGTCTTTAGTATTAGTGACGGAACTATTCCGCGTGGCACAAAATATCACCGCGGTAAATTATGAATTTATTCTGATTTATAGCGAAGCGGCACTGATTTATTGGATTTTCTGCTTTATCCTATCGTTTGCACAAGATCGCTTAGAAGCGCGTCTTTCGCGTCATTTATAAGGACCGATTATGTTGAAAGTCACGAATATTCAAAAAAGTTTTAACGGCAATCAGGTTCTTAAAGGCATTGATTTTGACATTAACAAAGGCGAAGTGGTCGCCATTCTCGGGCCGTCCGGCTCGGGAAAAACCACCTTTTTGCGTTGCTTAAATTTACTTGAACGCCCCGAACAAGGCGTGCTGGAGTTTAGCGACGGCAGCCTAAAAATCGATTTCAGCAAAAAAATCAGCAAAGCCGATGAATTGAAATTGCGTCGCCGCTCTTCTATGGTTTTCCAACAATATAACCTCTTCCCCCACAGAACCGCATTGGAGAACGTGATGGAAGGTATGGTGGTTGTGCAAAAACAACCGAAAGAACAGGCGCGAGAAAAAGCCCTGGCGTTGTTGGAAAAGGTGGGGCTAAAAGCCAAAGCGGCGCTTTATCCGTCACAACTTTCCGGCGGGCAACAACAGCGCGTCGGCATTGCGCGCGCCTTAGCGGTGCAACCGGATTTGATTTTGCTGGATGAACCTACTTCTGCACTCGATCCCGAGCTCGTCGGCGAAGTGTTACAAGCACTGAAATTATTGGCGCAAGAAGGCTGGACGATGATTATCGTGACCCATGAATTAAATTTTGCCAAAGACGTCGCGGATCGTGTGATTTTAATGGAAGACGGCAATATCGTGGAACAAAACAGCGCGGCACAGTTCTTCGGCAACCCGCAAAAAGAACGCACCAAGCAGTTTTTGTTACAGGCGAAAATGCCGATTGAGCAAGATTATTGTATTTAACGAACAACGCGATTTAGCGGTAAAATAAAAGTGCGGTCAACATTCTTCTTGTTGACCGCACTTTTTGGCTTTTCAATTATCGTTAAAAGATTATTTTACGCGAGAGACGTATTCGCCGGAGCGGGTATCGACACGAATTACTTCGCCGATTTGCACGAATAACGGTACTTTCACCACAGCGCCGGTGCTCAAGGTTGCCGGTTTACCGCCGGTACCTGCGGTGTCGCCTTTCAAGCCCGGATCGGTATCGACGATTTCTAGTTCGACGAAGTTCGGCGGCGTTACGCTAATCGGTGCGCCATTCCATAAGGTCACGATACAATCCGCTTGGTCTAACAACCATTTTTCCGCATCGCCCACGGCTTTTGCATCGGCAGAATATTGTTCGAAAGTTTCCGGATGCATGAAATACCAGAATGCATCGTCTTTATAAGAATAGGTTAAGTTTAAATCCATCACATCAGCGGCTTCAACGGAAGTACCGGATTTGAAGTTCACATCCAATACTTTGCCGGAAATTAATTTACGAATGCGGGTGCGGGTAAACGCTTGACCTTTTCCCGGTTTCACGAATTCGTTTTCAACGATGACGCAAGGTTCGCCATCTTGCATAAATTTTAGACCCGGTTTGAAATCACTGGTAGTATATGTAGCCATATTAAATATCCTAAGAATAAGAAATAGAGATGATTTGAAGGGTGCGTATTCTAACTCAAGAACTCACGATTAGAGAAGAACAAAATTGGCTCGTCTTACTAAAAAATGCCATTTCCGATCCTCAATTGTTGCTAAAAACCTTAAATTTGTCGGAACAAGATTTTATTCAGTCCTTTGGCGCGCGTAAGTCGTTTGCCTTGCGCGTACCGCAACCTTTCATCGCGAAAATGGAAAAGGGCAATCCGCAGGATCCGCTTTTTTTACAAGTTATGTGCAGTGATTCGGAACTCATACCGGCGCAAGGTTTTAGCGCCGATCCGCTGGAAGAACAAGGCTTCAATGCGGTGCCAAATATCATTCATAAATATCAAAATCGCCTCCTTTTTATGGTGAAAGGCGGTTGCGCGGTAAACTGCCGTTATTGTTTTCGACGCCACTTTCCCTACGATGAAAATCCCGGTAATAAAAAAACTTGGCGACAGGCTTTAGATTACATTGCCGCCCATCCTGAAATTGAAGAAATTATTTTTTCCGGCGGCGATCCTTTGATGGCGAAAGATGCCGAATTGGTCTGGTTGGTCACGCACCTCGAAGCATTTCCACACTTACAGCGCTTACGTATTCACACCCGCTTGCCGGTGGTGATTCCGCAACGCATTACTGACGAACTTTGTCGTTTGTTAGTTGAAACGCGTTTACAAACCGTCTTGGTTACACACATTAATCATCCGAACGAAATTGACGCACTTTTTGCCGGAAGTATGCAAAAATTGCGGGCGGCGAATGTGTCTTTACTTAATCAATCGGTGTTGCTAAAAGGCATTAACGACGACGCTTACATTCTCAAAACCTTAAGTGATAAATTGTTTCAAACGGGTATTTTGCCTTATTACTTGCATTTGTTGGATCGCGTACAAGGCGCCGCGCATTTCTTAGTCGAAGATGAACGGGCTTTGGCGATTTATCAAAAATTACAGACGCTTACCAGCGGTTACCTGGTGCCGAAGCTGGTGCGAGAAATTGCCGGCGAGCCAAATAAAACTTTATACCCACAGTAAGATCCGATAAAATACCCGCAATTTTTTTACTGCACTTTTTTCACTGTACTTTTTTATTGTACTTTTGCTGCACTCGGCAACAAGAACGAAAATGTGCAGTCATTTATTAATCGAGGTAGTTCTGTAGATATGGCGAATAACAATCCGTTGAACGACAACAAATCCCAAAATGAATTGGATCTTGGTTTAGGCCAAGAGGATGCGGTTACACCGAGAAAACCGGTACAACCAAGTGAATCTTTGTTAGATAAAGCGAAAGGTTTAAAAGGTTTGTTCGGTCGTAAAGGACAGCCGGAAACCCAATTTCACGTGCGGCGCGAACCGACTTTCGGCGAAAGTGAATTGACAAAAGATATGGCAACGCCGGCACAAACGATTCCGCAGCCGAAGGCGGAATATGCGGAAGAAAAAGTTGAATCCGGCGCCGAACAGGTTGTTGATAATGCCAAAAACAACGAGGAAATTTCGCTTGAGGCCGATACTTCCGGCGCGCAGCCAAGCAAACAAACTTTAGCGGCAAGCGCTGCCGCTGCGGCCACCGCATTGAAACGTCCGGAAAAATGGAAATTATTGCAAATTTTGCCGGAAAGACATCGTCGCTTATTTGTTACAATTTTGGCATTGGTGATTTTGTTGATGGTGTTTTTCGCGTTAAAACCGAATTCTGATACGGTGGAATCTTTTGAATTGCAAAATAGCAACGAAATTCCGTTGCAATTTCAATCTTTAGATCAATCTCAGGCGCCGGAAAACACCGTGTTAGACGGCCTTCCGTCGCAATCTGAAATTGCACCACAGACGGATCAGCAAGCGCAAACGGGAAGTGAAATGCCGGCCGAGACGCTTCAAAATATGTTGAAACCTCAAGTTGCGCAAAGCAATGCGGTGCTCTCCGGTGAGCAAACCGGAACCCTTTCGCAAGCGCGCAAAACAGTGGCAGAGTCTCGCCATGAAACGATAAAACATGAAGCGCTCAAACCAGCGATGCAGGAACGCAAAAACGTTGAAAAAAATACTGCAGAGCCGAAAACGGTAAAAGTCGAAAGCGTACCGAAAGTGCCTGTTCAAGAGGCGAAAATCGCGGCAAAAAATGATCATAAAGTTCAAATCGTTGAGGCAAAACCGGTCGGTAATTCGACGAAAGAAACCGCCTCCACGGCTCGCACGAGCAAAACTTTAACAGTGCCGCAAGGCGTGTCTTTAATGCAAGTATTCCGCGATAACAATTTAAATATTGCCGATGTGAACGCGATGACCAAGGCCGGCGGTGCGGGCAATGCGTTAAGTAATTTTAAATCGGGCGATAAAGTGCAGGTTTCATTGAACGCACAAGGGCGTGTTAGTGAGCTGCGTTTACCTGACGGTGCGAAGTTTGTTCGTCAATCCGACGGTTCGTATCAATTCAAAAAATAATCTTTAAGGGCGAATATTCGCCCTTTTTCTTTCATTCGCTTAATTTGTTTAATTCAGGTAGGTGCTTATGCTGAAAAAAACATTACTGGTTTCCTCCGTCCTTTTACTGGTCGGTTGTGCACAAAATACGTTATTAAACGAACCGCACCCGCAGAAAATGGCGGTGGAGAAAGTCGATAAAGCGTCACAAAAAGGCGCGGCGGCTTTATATCTTTGTAAAGATAATAAGCAAGTTCGCGTCGTTCATAGCGAACAAAAAAAGAATAAGAAAATCTTAAAACGCGTTACCGTCACCTTTAACGGTGTGACGGAAAGATTGACTTCCGTTATTTCAGAACGCGGCAATAATTACGGTAATATTCGTTGGACGTGGCAACAGCGCGAAGATTTCAGCAGCTTAAAAACCAGTGTTGGCGAAATATTGGCGGAGCAATGCGTGTTACAACCGCGTGAAGTTACCACGGACAAATCACTAGGATAATCCGTGCAAACAGAACTCCAACGCGGCTTTGTGCTTCATCGTCGTCCCTACGGCGAAACTAGCTTATTGGTGGATTTGTTTACCGAAGAAAGCGGTCGCTTAAGCGTGGTTGCCAAAGGTGCGCGCGCCAAACGTTCCGCGTGGAAATCGGCGCTTCAACCTTTTACCCCGTTGTTGTTACGTTGGAGCGGCAAAAGCAGTTTAAAAACCCTCACTAAAGCGGAAGCCGCTGCTATCACTTTACCTTTGCAACAAACCGCTCTTTACAGCGGTTTTTATGTGAATGAATTAGTGACGCGCGTGATTGAACCGGAAACGGCAAATCCACAACTGTTTCAGCATTATTTGCAATGTTTGACCGGTTTGGCTACGGAGCCGAACATTGAATCATGTTTGCGTTCGTTTGAATTTAACTTATTGCGAATCCTCGGCTACGGTGTGGATTTTTTGCATTGCGTCGGCAGTGGCGAAGCGGTGGAGGCGAGTATGACTTATCGTTACCGCGAAGAAAAAGGTTTTATCGCGTCCTTAGTGAAAGATAACCGGACTTTTTACGGGCGCGATTTGATGGCGTTCAATTCACTTGATTTTTCCGATGAAAGCGTACGCCAAGCGGCTAAACGCTTCACCCGTATGGCGCTTAAACCTTATCTTGGGAACAAACCGTTAAAAAGCCGAGAATTATTCACGCAAAATATTCTTTATTTAAAATAATGGCACTCCTTTATTCTCCTCCGAAAAAAACAAAAAACGTCTCTAACCTTCAGGCCGAAATCTTGGATTTGGATTACCAAGGGTTCGGCGTAGCAAAAATTAACGGTAAAACTTGGTTTATTGAAAATGCCTTGCCACATGAACAAGTGGAATGCCGCGTATTGGAAGAAAAGCGCCAATACGGACGCGCAACGGCACAACAATGGCGAACCAAGAGCCCTCAACGCGTTGCACCGCAATGTCCTTATTACGAGCAGTGTGGCGGCTGCCAAGGGCAACACATTCCTGTCGAAATGCAACGCGAAGCGAAACAGCGCGCATTGTTTAGTCGCTTAAGCAAATTACAGCCCGAACCGATTTCTTTTCAACCGATGATTTGTGGTGAGCCTTGGGGCTACCGTCGTCGCGTGCGTTTGAGTATATGTGAGAACCCGAAACAGCACCGCATTGAAATGGGGTTTCGCCGGAAAAATTCGCATCAGCTTATCGCCGTGCAGTCGTGTGCGACGGCAGCGCCTGCCATTAATCGCTTATTGCCGCAACTCACCGAGCTGTTAAACCGATTTTCCGCGCCGAAACAACTTGGTCACCTTGAGTTGGTGGCAGCGGATAACGGTGTGGCGATGTTATTGCGTTACACCAAAAACTTAGCAGAAAGCGACCGCGTTTTGCTGCGAAATTTTGCCGAACGCGAATGTTTAATGCTGTTTTTGCAAAGCGATGACGGCATTGAGCAGATTTACGGCGACGCGCCTTATTATCAATTTGATGACGGCACAAGATTGCATTTTGATATTCGTGATTTTATTCAAGTTAACCGTGCGTTAAATGAAAAAATGGTTCAAACGGCGCTTTGTTGGCTTGAATTAACTCAGCAAGACCGTGTGTTGGATTTGTTCTGTGGTATGGGCAATTTCACCTTGCCGCTTGCTAAACGGGCAAAAAGTGCGGTTGGCATTGAAGGTGTTTTGGGGATGGTACAAAAAGCTCGCCAAAACGCCTTAGATAATCAGATTCGTAATGTTGAATTTTTTCAAGCGGATCTTGCCCAATCCTTTATCGATCAATCTTGGGCAGTGCAGCCCTTCGACAAAATTTTACTTGATCCACCGAGAAGCGGTGCGTTGTTTGCCTTGAATGCGGTGCTGGAATTGCAAGTGAAAAAGATTTTGTATGTTTCTTGTAATCCGGCGACGCTGGTGCGCGATGCGGAAATTTTACGCGACTTCGGCTATCAAATCGAAAAAAGCGCGGTGATTGACATGTTTCCGCATACCGGGCATTTGGAATCCATCACATTATTTACGCGAAAGTAGTGTACAATAACGGCTCAAAAACGGAGTGACAGGAGGTCGCTCTTTCTTCATCACAAGGGGGTATTATGGTTGCTGTGCGCAGTTCTCATTTGTTAAATCCGCAAGATTTTGTGATTGAACAATGGTGTGACGGTTTGAAACTGGCGGAACAAACCGAAAAAAATCTGATTGAGGCTTGGTATTATGCGCGCAGGCTAATGAGCGCCAGTCCCGACGAGATGAAAAATGCAACCTTAACGCTGCAATCCAGCGTAGAAATGGTGGAAATTCTGCACGAGCTCAATATGGATGCGGATAGTTTGTTGACCGCCATGCTGTTTCCTGTGGTCGCCAATAAGCTTGTCGATTGGGAAAATATAAAAGAGACCTTTGGATCGAAAATCAGTAAATTGCTCAAAGGCGTGGAGGATATGGATAACATTCGCCAACTCAACGCCAGCCATTCCGCTGATGCGTTGCAAGTTGATAACGTGCGTCGTATGTTGCTTGCCATGGTGGACGATTTCCGCTGCGTGATTATCAAACTTGCCGAGCGTATTACCTTCTTACGTGATGCGGAAAATCGCTGTTCCGAAGAAGACAAAGTGCTTGCCGCGAAAGAATGTTCCAATATTTATGCGCCTCTCGCCAATCGTTTGGGCATTGGTCAGCTAAAATGGGAGTTGGAGGATTATTGCTTTCGTTATTTACATCCTGACCAATATCGCGCCATCGCCAACCTTTTACAGGAGCGTCGTCTTGATCGTGAACGCTACATTGCGGATTTTGTGACGGAACTCAGTGGCTATTTGCGCGAAAACATTGAACAAGTGGAAGTTTACGGTCGCCCGAAACATATTTACAGCATTTGGCTCAAAATGCGCAAGAAACATTTAGAATTTAGCGGTTTATATGATGTCAGAGCGGTGCGCATTATCGTGCCGAAATTGCAGGATTGTTATACCGCATTGGGCATCGTGCACACTCATTTCAAACACCTACCAAAAGAGTTCGACGATTACGTTGCGAATCCGAAACCAAACGGTTATCAATCCATTCACACTGTGGTGCTGGGTAAAGGTGGCAAACCGATTGAAGTACAAATTCGCACCCAACAAATGCACGATGATGCGGAACTCGGTGTTGCCGCCCACTGGAAATATAAAGAAGGCACTACCGGCAGTATGTCGGCTTACGAAGAAAAAATCGCCTGGTTGCGCAAACTGTTGGCGTGGCAAGACGATATTACGGATTCTTGCGAAGTGATGGCGGAATTGCGTAGCCAAGTGTTTGACGACCGGGTTTATGTATTTACTCCGAAAGGTGAGGTGGTGGATTTACCGACCGGTTCTACACCGTTGGATTTTGCTTATGCCATTCATAGCGAAATCGGTCATCGTTGTGTTGGTGCGAAAGTGGCAGGGCGTATCGTGCCGTTTACCTATCAACTACAAATGGGTGATCAAATCGAGATCATTACACAGAAAAACCCTAACCCAAGCCGCGACTGGTTGAACCCGAATTTAGGCTTTACTCACACGGCGAAATCTCGCGCGAAAATTCAAGCATGGTTTAAAAAACAAGATCGCGATAAGAATATTCCGGCAGGCAAGGAATTGCTCGATAACGAATTGGCACGTTTAAATCTCAATATCAAACAAGTCGAGCCTTATGCGTTGCCTCGTTACAACCTAAAAAATTTAGAGGATCTTTATGCGGGCATCGGCAGCGGTGATATTCGTCTGAATCATTTGGTGAATTTTTTACAAAGCAAATTGATTAAAGTGAGCGCCGAGCAAGCTGATCAAGAAATTTTGCGCCATGTTGCTAATAAGACGGTGAATAAAAGCGTACTCAATGCGCAGCAAAAAAATGAAGGTAAACAGGGCTACGTAATTGTGGAAGGTGTAGGCAATTTGATGCATCATATCGCGCGTTGCTGTCAACCGATTCCGGGCGATGCCATTGTCGGCTATATCACTGTAGGGCGCGGTATTTCCATTCATCGAACCGACTGCGAACAATTTTCGGATTTACAGGCAATGCACCCGGAACGTGTGGTGGAATCCGTTTGGGGTGAAAATTATGTGGGCGGTTTCCACATTAATATTCGTATTGTGGCAAGCGATCGGAACGGTTTATTGCGCGATATTACTACGGTTCTGGCAAATGAGAAAATCAGCGTGTCGGATGTATCAACCCGCACTGAACCCAAAAAACAACTGGCGACCATCGATATGGAAATTGAACTCCATAATGTGGAAAGCCTCAGCAAGATTTTGGCACGGCTTTCGAAACTCGACGACGTGATCGAAGCCAAACGTTTATAAAACAGGAACAGTTATGTATAAAACCACGGGCTTAACCCATTTAATCAATTCTACTAAATATTCCTTGCAAGGCTTAAAAAGCGCCTTCAAAAACGAAGCGGCCTTTCGCCACGAATGTTTTCTCGCGGTGATTTTAATTCCGCTCGCCTGTTTTTTGGGCGAAACCAAAATTGAAATCGCCTTGATGATTGCCTCCGTGTTATTAGTGATGGCCGTGGAATTGTTAAACAGCGCCGTGGAAGCCGTGGTAGATCGTATCGGTAGCGAACGCCATGAACTCTCAGGGCGCGCTAAAGATCAGGGTTCCGCTGCGGTATTTGTGGCACTTTGCATCGTTGGCGTCGTTTGGGGAGCGATTTTGTTCTTCTAAATCCCATAATGTAAATTCCCAACAAAAACGGCACCTATAAGAACTAGGTGCCGTTTTTCGTCGTTCATAATTGAAAATAGCACCGCATTGAAAGGCTTTCCAATGCGGTGCTATTTACGACCTTCATTTCATGTGCAGGCGAAACGCTTTACTTTTTCGCTTCTGCTGCTTTATTGTCGTCTTTAAAGCCGGATTCCACGCCACTCATATCCGGTAATTGGTGTGCAATACCTTTATGGCAATCAATACAGGTTTTCCCTTCCGTTTGGATTTTTTGATGCATTCTTGCCGCAACGGAACGTTGGTCGTTGAAATTCATCCGATCCACTTTATGACAATTGCGACATTCTTTCGAATCGTTCGCTTTCATTCGCGCCCACTCGTTTTCCGCCATTTCCAAACGACGTTGGTTGAATTTCTCAAGCGTGTCCACCTTGCCGGTGTAGTATGCATACACTTCTTTCGCCGCAACGATTTTACGTTTCATCTTCGGTAAAAATTCATGCGGTACGTGGCAATCAGGACAGCTTGCGCCGACACCGGTACGCGTTTGGTAATGCACGCTGTGTAAGTACTCGGGATACGCGTCTTGTGTGTGGCAGCTTGCGCAGAATTGCTCGGTGTTGGTTTGTTCCAAACCGTAGTTAAATCCGACCCAAGACAGAATACCGCCAATAAAGGCGAGGGAAATAATCGTACCAACGGCTAAACGACTCGGTTTACGAAACCAATGCCAAAAGCGTAGGATGAAGTTTGGTTTTTTCTCTGACATAGTCGTTCCTTATTAATTGCCGTAACCTTTTAACGGTTTGAAATTATTAGGCACGATCGGATCCACGTTAGATTGGGATACGTGGCATTGTAAACAGAAATAACGACGCGGCGAAGAACTTGAACCGATGTTGCCGTCGCGATCCATAAAGTGTGTCGGGCTGATGCGAGTTGCACCGCTTAAGCGCGCGTTTTCTGGACTATGACAGTTCAAACATTGGTTGACGTTTTTGGTCACTTGGTAGTTCACCACGCTATGCGGTACCATCGGTGGTTGGTTAACATAGTTTAAGGCCGGCAGTTCGCTTTGACGAGGCGCATTGTGGAATGCCGGTTCAATGTTTTCCGGTGAGGTGGCTAAATCTTTTCCTATCGGTTCAATGTTGTTATCGGCGGCGATAACGGAACCAGCCAAAAGCGCGGTGATGAAACCCGCTAAAATTTTAGATACCTGTTTAGTCATTTTAATCACTCCCCTGAATGATCGAATCTGGTCGAAAATTTAAAAACTTTTTCAGCGCAAACGTCAATACAACGTCCGCAGCTGATGCAATCTTTAGAAAGCACGAGAAGGCTTTCGTCTTTTTTGCCGTGTAAAGGCGAACGTAACACTTGGGCTTCCGGGCAGACATTGTAGCAATCCATACAATTGTCGCATTTCGCGCGATCAATTACTTTAATTCGGATTAGGCTTTTTGCGCCGATAACGCCGTAAGCAGCGCCAATCGGGCAAAGATGGCCGCACCAGCCGTGTTCTACAATTAATAAATCGAAAAGAAAAATGACCAACAATAACCAAGCGGTTGCGCCGAAGCCGAATATAAAAGCGCGACCGAATGCTGCGACGGGATTAATCCATTCCCAAAGGAGCATACCGCTTGCCGCACTGCCCGCTAAAATCATGGTTAAAATACCATAACGCAAGCCGCGAGAGAGTTTGGCGGTTTGACGAATACCGAGTTTACGACGTAACCAAGCGGCCGCATCGGTGACCACATTCAACGGACATACCCAGCCACAAAAAACTTTGCTGCCGAGTAATGCGTAAAACAACACGACAATTACCGCACCGATTAAGGTCAACACATCGGGTAAATGACGCGCAGCCAAGCTTTCTGCCGTAATTAAGGGATCGCTTAACGGCACGGTATCCAGCAATAAACTTCCGCTATAATTGCCTTTTAGAATCCATACGCCTAAATAAGGCCCGCTTAAAAACATTGCGAGAATGCTAAATTGACTTAAGCGGCGCCAAAATAAGAAACGATTGGCATACCACCAACCCCATTTTTCACGGGATTCCTTACCTGCGTATTTCGGTGCATTCGCCATTATTTAGCCCCTCCTAAAGTCGGTGCCAAAATCGGTTCCGCCGGTTCCGGCATAGTCGCCGTTGCGGCGGCTTCCGGTGTACGCGTTGGCAACGAAATCATATCTTTCGGCGCGAGGGAATGACCGGCTTTTGTCTTTTCTTCCCAGCCCAAACGATAATGCTTGCCTAACATACCTTTAGCGAGATCCATCGGTAATACTTTGATCGCCGCTTCCTCTAGCACGCAAGCCTGTTCGCATTTTCCGCAGCCGGTACAGGCGTCAGAATGCACGGTCGGGATAAATAAAGCATGTTTATCCGAACGTGGATTATGTTGTTTTTCCAGTGTAATCGCTTTATCGATTAACGGGCAAACCCGATAACACACATCACAACGTAATCCTTGCCAGTTCAGGCAGGTTTCATGATCGAGCAATACCGCAAGCCCCATACGCGATTCGTTGATATCCGTCGCATAACGATCCAAGGCACCGCTAGGACAAGCGTGGGCACAAGGAATGTCCGGGCACATTTCGCAAGGTTTATCGCGTGCGATAAAGTACGGCGTGCCCGCTTCCAATGGCGATAATAAAGACGCCAAGTACAACATATCGTAAGGACAAGCTTGTACGCATTGTCCGCAGCGGATACAAGCGGCCGAAAAGGCTTTGGCATCTTGCAAAGCAAAAGGGGGGCGCAACGCCACGCCTTCGCGAGCAAGACTTTGGCTTTGTTGTAACCCCAACAAAATCCCCACGCCGGCTAAGCCGCCGGCGGTTCTACCGGCGTCTTTTAAAAATTTTCTGCGTTCAGGATTAAGGATAGGTTTCTTCATTTTCTTTTCTTAACCGCATCAGGCAAGGGCTCAATGCGGTGCTATTTTAGTGATACGTTTAGGCTGCTTTTTCCACTTTTACCGCACATTTTTTGTAGTCGGTTTCTTTTGAAATTGGGTCAGTCGCATCCAACGTTAATTTGTTTGCCAACTGGCCTGCATCAAAGAAAGTGGTGTAAACCAAGCCACGAGGCGGTTTGTTACGTCCACGTGTATCTAAGTAAGAAATTATTTCACCACGACGAGATGAAACCTTAACTTTGTCACCATGACGTAAACCTCGAGCCTCAGCATCCAATGGGTGCATCCAAACAAGATTGTTTGGGAAGGCACGGTGTAACTCAGGCACACGACGAGTCATCGTACCGGTATGCCAATGTTCTAACACACGACCGGTAGATAGCCATAAGTCATATTCTTCATCCGGTGATTCTGCAGGTGGCTCATAAGGCACAGCAAGGATAATCGCTTTTTTATCCGGATAGCCGTAGAACGCCACACCCTCGCCTTCTTTCACATACGGATCATAGCCTTCACGGTAACGCCATAAGGTTTCTTTGCCGTCAACTACCGGCCAACGCAAGCCACGTGCTTTGTGATACATATCAAACGGTGCCAAGTCATGACCATGACCACGACCGAATGAAGCGTACTCTTCAAATAAGCCTTTATGTAAATAGAAGCCGAAGTCGTAGGACTCATCATTTAATTGGCCTTCTGCAAGATCGCTTAATGGGAATTTATCCACTTGACCATTGCGGTATAACACTTCATATAAGGTTTTACCTTTATATTCCGGATTTTTCTCTAGAATTTCAGCCGGCCACATTTCATCGGTGGTGAAATATTTAGAGAATTCTACTAGCTGCCATACGTCAGATTTTGCTTCACCCGGCGCTTTGACTTGTTGGCGCCAGAATTGCGTACGACGTTCTGCGTTACCGTAAGCCCCTTCTTTTTCTACCCACATTGCTGTCGGAAGCATTAAGTCGGCGGCTAAGCAAGAAACTGTTGGGTATGGGTCGGACACCACAATAAAGTTATCCGGATTACGCCAGCCCGGGAAGGTCTCTTCGTTAATGTTTGGACCACCTTGCATGTTATTGGTACACATTTGCCATAACACACGCATTTTGCCGTCTTTTAGTGCACGGCTTTGTGCCACTGCATGGAAACCAAGCAAATCAGGAATTAAACCGGCAGGCAGTTTCCAAATTTTTTCCGCAATTTCACGGTGTTTTGGATTGGTAACCACTAAGTCTGCCGGTAAACGGTGAATAAAGGTACCGACTTCGCGCGCCGTACCACAGGCAGACGGTTGACCGGTTAAAGAGAACGGACCGCAACCCGGAATAGAAATTTTACCGGTTAAGAGGTGAATGTTATAGATTAACTGGTTCGCCCACACACCGCGGGTGTGTTGGTTGAAGCCCATAGTCCAGAAAGACACGACTTTACGTTTCGGATCTGCATATAATTTTGCAAGCTCTTCTAATACATTTTTTGGCACGCCGGACATTTCGTGAGCTTTGTCTAAGGTGTATTCAGAAACTAGGGCTTTTAATTCTTCGAAGTTACTGTCATACATCTTACCGCTGTTTGGGTTTTTGGCAGCTTTTTGTAACGGATGATCATCACGTAAGCCGTAACCAATATCGGTTTCACCACGTTTGAATTTGGTGTGTTTATTAACGAAATCCCAGTTAATGGCATCGTTTTGAATTAAGTAATTGATAATGTAGTTTAAAATGACTAAGTCAGTTTGTGGTTTAAAAATTAAACCATAATCAGCTAATTCAAAACTACGATGTTCGAAGGTAGAAAGCACCGCAACTTTAACATCCGGATTGGATAAACGACGGTCAGTAATGCGAGACCACAAAATCGGGTGCATTTCCGCCATATTGGAACCCCAAAGCACAAAGGCTTCTGCTTGTTCAATATCATTATAGCAACCCATAGGTTCATCCATACCAAAAGTACGCATGAACGCTACTGCAGCAGATGCCATACAGTGACGGGCATTTGGATCGATGTTATTGGAACGGAAACCGGCTTTCCATAGTTTGGATTTTGCGTAGCCTTCAAAAATGGTAGTTTGACCGGAACTAAACATACCGATGCCATTAGGGCCAAGTTCCTTAATTGCTGCTTTAAATTTCTCCGCCATGGTTTTAAATGCCATATCCCAACTAATTGGCGTGAAATCACCATTTTTATCGTATTTACCGTCTTTCATACGAAGCATTGGCTGTGTTAAACGGTCTTTACCGTACATAATTTTCGGTAAAAAATAGCCTTTAATACAGTTTAACCCACGGTTTACTTCCGCATCAGGATCGCCTTGCGACGCGACAACACGTCCGTCTTTGGTTCCCACCAGTACGGCGCAACCCGTACCACAGAAACGACAAACAGCTTTATCCCACTTAATTTCGGATTCGGCCGCAACCACATTTTTGACCGGGATGGTTAATCCCGCAGCCGTTGCAGCTGCCATGGCCGCATTGGCTTTCATAAAGTCTCGACGACTTAAATTCATAGCGTTTTCCCCCACTATTTTTTGTTTAATTAAAAATTATTTTGAATGCTCGTCTTGCTGATGATAAACCAGTAAGACAGTAATCACTCCATCGATGTCTTTTATCGCTTCCATATTGTCTAATAAAATATGCTCATCATGAGATTGCATTACTACCACTAATTTTCCTTGAACATCATCTTCGGTAGGAATTTCAGTATGTGGAATGGACAAAAGGGTGGCTTTAATTGAAGCCATTTTCTGTGGATTGGCTTGAATATATAAGCCGACTACATGCCAATCTTCAGCGTCATTCATCGTTAAAATTTTAGCATTATTCATGGTTATCGTTAACTATTCCTCTTCTAATACTAATTGCTTTTGTTGGACAATTCGCTACGCAAGCACCGCACCCATTACAGCTTTCCAAGGCTACACTTGGTTTTGCTACGCCACCTAATTGTAAACGAAAACGAATGGCGTTTTGGGGACAACTATCTTGGCAGGAACGACATTCAATGCGGTGCTCAGTAAGACATCCGGTTGAAATGCTGATCTTGTATGACCAAGGCGTTTCCTCTTTAGGACGAAAAATCGGCTGTTCACAGATATCGACACATTTTCCACAAAAAGTGCATTCGCCGTGTTCAAAATTCAATTCCGGAAAATCGCCATCACCTTTAACCAAAATGTGCGTTTCACAAACATTGAGGCACTCTCCGCAACGCGTACATTGAGCAATAAATTCCTCATTAGTCACTGACCAAGGCGGACGAATCGGGGCAAAATCTTCGGTTTGCTCGCTTTTTGACTGTAACGATGTTAAAAGTTTTCCACGTAACAGTTGTCGGCGTGATAAGTTTTCAACGGTCATCAAGCAACCTTTTATGTATGGTTTTTTGATACAATTTTTAAGCGTTGGATTATGCTTTTGAGCAGAGATAATAAAAACTACCTAAAAGGGGTAATTTAATAAAAACTGAACTTTTTGTTGTGGTAGATCAAAGATTGAACGAATTAAACATAAATTCCTCTTGATATTGAAACGAAAACAGCGTGGAAAATCACCTTTCAACGCCGTTTTTTATGGATTAAATTAGACTTTCTTTGTCGGATATTCCCACCAAATATCGAATAATTCGCTGATTTCGATTTGTTGCAAACCGTTCGCTTCAAGCCATGTTCTCACCGCTTCACGCTGGCTTTCATCACATTTACCGATTTTTTCCAGACACACCAAACCTTCCCAGTGTAAGTAACCGCTGCCCTCATAAGCCAACCCGTTCGGTTGAATCACTTCGGCGATAAAACGATCGATGATTTCATCCACTGTTTCGATAGTGGTGCCCTCGGCGAATTGAAAGTTCACCAAAAAACCTAATTCTTGGAACTCGGCAAGATGGAGTTTTTTGCGTTGACGTTGATTACGAGATTTAGCCATGGGTTTCTCCTAATGGTTGAGGTTAAATCGGGCGGGTATTCTATATTAAATTGGGAATTTTGGCATTGGGTTTTGTGGACAGGAATGGGAAATTATGTAGCAGTTGCACAACGCTGGAATTACCTTTGCAAAATAGCACCGCATTGGAGCTGCTTTCAATGCGGTGCTATGTTTGATGCTAACTCTTGATTCAACGGTTTGGTGCATTTGCTACATAATTTCGCAGGAATGTATTTGTTTTTTATATCGAGTTTCGCCGATGATAATTAAACAAAAAGGAAGCAAATAAATTTTTCAGAGAAATAAATTATTTCTTCACAAAATACAAATCCCACACTCCATGCCCGAGTCGATGTCCGCGCGCCTCAAATTTTGTCAAAGGTCTAAAATCCGGACGCGGAATATAATCTCCGCTCTTTGCCGTATTTACTAATTCCCTGTTGGCGCTTAGCACTTCCAACATCTGTTCCGCATAGTTTTCCCAATCGGTGGCCATATGAATGAAGCCGTGGCGACGAAGTTTTTGTACAACTTGTGCAACAAAATGCGGCTGTACAATGCGACGTTTATGATGTTTGGCTTTCTGCCAAGGGTCGGGGAAGAACAGTTGCAGGCCGCCGAGCGCACCATCGGCGATACTGTCGCGCAGGATTTCGGTGGCATCGTGGCAGATCACACGTAAATTTTTCACGCCTTTTTCCACTGCGTAAGCGATACAGGCACCTACGCCCGGCGTGTGTACTTCGATACCGAGGTAGTTTTTATCGGGATTGGCGGCGGCCATCTCCACTAAGGATTTTCCCATACCAAAACCGATTTCCAGCACAACAGGTTTGTCGTCGCCGTAAATTTTCGCAAAATCAAAAGGTTCCTTCTGATAATCCAAACCTAGTGTTGGCCAGTTATCATTCATCATGTTTTTTTGAAATTCGCTTAAACGTCCGGTACGTAGCACGAAACTGCGCACTTTGCGTTTGTAGCGGCCGTCTTCAGTGAATTCGGCGGTTTCTACGGTTTTACGTTTTTGATCGGCAAAAGTTTGTGTCATAACGGATATTTTTGCGTGAAAAAAATTGGCGGCGATTATACACGAAATCGCGATCTTTTCGATCTTTATCGGGCTTTTTACGTATAATAAGCCGGATTTTCCCCTCGAATTTTTCCTAAGGCTTGCTATGAAAATTGTCCGCGTGGCGCTTGCTGTGCCGCTTCCCCATTTGTTTGATTATCTCGCACCCGACGATATGCCGTTACCGCCGGGCGGGCGCGTTTGGGTGCCTTTCGGTTCGCAAAAGCGGCTGGCGATAGTGGTGGAGTTGGCGGCGCAATCGGCGATGTCGGCGGAGAAATTAAAAACCGTGCTTGAACCTTTGGATGAGCAATCGTTATTTGCACCGATTTATTGGAATTGGCTGCATTGGGCGGCGAATTATTATCAGGCAGCGATCGGCGAAGTGTTGTTTCAGGCATTGCCGGTGAAATTGCGTAACGGTGAAAAATTGGCGCAAGAAGAACGCGCATTTTGGCGCATTAATGCGGCGGGCGAAAAAGCGCTTGCGCAAGGCGAACTGAAACGTTCTAAAAAACAAGCGGAAGCCTTGCAATGTTTGCTCGAGCAAGATTTGGAAAAGGGCAATAATGGGTTTTCGACAACAATTTGGTCGGCCTTGAAAGGTAAACATTTGGTGGACGAAATACGCCTTCATATCGAACCTAAAAGTTGGCGGGAAGTCTTGGGCAACAAGCCTTTGGTGAATTTGGAAAATCGCTTAACGTTGAACAAACAACAAGCGTTGGCGTTTAGTCAACTGATATTTCAACGCGATTTTAACGTATGGCTGTTGGACGGCGTGACGGGCTCGGGCAAAACCGAAATTTATCTGCAATATATCGAAGAAATGTTGAAAGTCGGTAAACAGGTGTTGGTGTTGGTGCCGGAAATCGGACTGACGCCGCAAACGGTGCAACGTTTCAAAGCGCGTTTTAACGTAGAAATCGACGTGTTGCATTCGAATTTAAACGACACCCAACGGTTGCATGTGTGGGAGCGCGCCAGAAGCGGGCTCAATGCGGTGCTGATCGGCACCCGCTCAGCGCTATTTACGCAATTTGCCGATTTGGGTTGCATTATTTTAGATGAAGAACACGACGCGTCATTCAAACAGCATGACGGCTGGCGCTATCACGCACGCGATTTGGCCATCGTGCTGGCTCAAAAGCTCAATATTCCGGTTCTGATGGGCTCGGCAACGCCAAGTTTGGAAAGTATTAATAACGTACAAAACGGTAAATTTAAGCACTTGGTGCTATCAAAAAGAGCAGGAAATGCGGGAACTCTTCGTCAATTTGTCATTGATTTAAAAAATCAGCGCGTACAAAACGGCTTGTCGCAACCTTTGTTGGAACATATGCAAAGCCATTTGGAAAAAGGCAATCAAGTGTTGTTATTTTTGAACCGACGCGGCTTCGCGCCGGTGTTGCTGTGCCACGAATGCGGTTGGATGGCGCAATGTCCCCATTGCGAAAAACCTTATACTTATCACCAACATCAACGCGCATTGCGCTGTCATCATTGCGGCTCGCAGAAAACGGTGCCGCGTCAATGCGGTGCTTGTGGGAGCACACACTTGGTAACCACCGGATTGGGCACCGAACAATTGGAAGAAACGTTAAAAGCCCGCTTCCCGAACTATTCCGTGGCGCGTATTGATCGCGACAGCACGGCGCGCAAAGGGAAGTTGGAAGGTTATTTGGCAGATATTCAGCAGGGCAAAAGTCAAATTCTTATCGGTACACAAATGTTGGCAAAAGGGCATCATTTCCCGAATGTTACTTTGGCGGCTTTGGTAAACGTGGACGGCGCTTTATTTTCCTTGGATTTCCGTGCGGAAGAACGCTTGGCACAGCTTTATGTGCAAGTGGCGGGGCGTTCAGGACGGGCAGAAAAACAAGGGGAAGTGGTGCTGCAAACTCATTACCCCGATCATCCTTTATTGAACGCGTTGCTGGCGCACGGTTATCAAGCATTTGCGCAAGAAACCTTGCGTTTACGCCGTGCCATGGGCTTGCCACCTTTTAGTTTCCAAGCATTGTTCAAAGCGCAGGCGCGCGATTCGGAGGCGGCGGAAAACCAATTGGCACGAATTGCGGATTTTTTCCGCGAGAAGAATATTACAGGATTACAGATTCTTGGCCCGTTGCCGGCGCCTTTTAGCAAAAAGGCGGGACGATTTCGTTGGCAGTTGTTGTTGCAACATACTTCGCGAACGGCCTTACAAAAGGCGTTACGGGAATACCGTTTTTCGCATGTGGAAAAAAACACTCAAGTGCGTTTGATATTAGATGTAGATCCGCAAGATCTGACTTGATTGCCGGATATTTACACTAGCCAATAATTGCCTTTTTCAGTAGAATTAGGCGCTTTTTTATTTCCCGTTTGGGGTTAAACGGATATGTTAGGATTTTATTGTGGCTCATCGAGATTTCGCCGCGCGTCGCGGTTCAAATAAGAAAAAAAAGAAAGACAGCAATAATAAAAATATGCTGATTGGCATCGCTTTCGCAGTGTTATTTGCTTTTGGTGCGGGGCTTTATTTTTTGAAAAGTAAGGCTCCAGAAGGGGCGGCTTCCGTAGCGCCGGTGCCGGAAAAAACGCAGCCGAAAAGTGTCTTACCGAATCGCCCGGAAGAAGTGTGGAGTTATATTAAAGCTTTGGAAACTCGTACCGTGCCGGTGGATGATAAACCGTCCAGCGTGGAAAAAAATATGCGTTTAACGGAAGAACAGCGCCAAGTGCTGATTCAAATGGAAAAAGAGCAAAAGGCGGCGGAAGATATGCGCAAAGAGGCGGAGCAAAAAGCACAAGCTCAGGAAACGGCGCAAACCGATGAGGCTAAAGCAGAAGCGAAAAAGTCGGCAGAAACGGTGAAAAAAGCCGAAGCTGTCAAAGTTGAAACGGCGAAGAAAGTGGAGACTAAAGCGGCAGAAAGTAAACCGGTGGAAACGGTAGCCGCCGGTAGTAAGCGCTTTGGTCTTCAATGCGGTGCTTTTAAGAACCGTGCCCAAGCGGAGAGTTTACAAGGTCGTTTGGCGATGGCCGGCGTAAATGCGCAGGTGCTGGAAGCGGGAGAATGGAATCGCGTGCGCGTGGGGCCGTTTCCAAATCGAGAGGGCGCGGTACAAGCGCAAGATAAGGCCAAAGAGGTGATCAGTTGCGTAATTATCGGGATGTAATCTGAAATCAAGCAAGCACGGTGAAAATAACCGTGCTTTTTTATTTTTAGCTTGCTAAAAACGAAAAAAAACATAAAATGAACGCTTATTCATTTTGCTGGCCCAAATGTCCTTTCTTTCAATTTTTAACCTAAATTCTATTATGCAACATACTAAAACAGATTTAGCCGAGCAAATTTTTATGGCAACCGATCGTTTAATGGCAAAAGAAGGTTTAACTCAGCTTTCGATGCACAAGTTGGCAAAAGAAGCCAACGTGGCGGCCGGCACGATTTATCTTTATTTTAAAAATAAGGATGAATTACTGGAACAATTTGCTCGACGCGTGTTTGCCATATTTATGGCGACACTGGAGAAAGATTTCGACGAATCGAAATCTTTTTTTGAACAATATCGACAAATGTGGTGGAACATTTGGCAATTTTTGCAAGAGAATCCCACGGTTTTGTCCAATTTGAATCAATATCAATCACTACCGAATTTCTTTGAAATTTGCCGGGGAGTGAAAAACGATCGTTGGGAATTCTTTTGTCGGCAGGCCCGCAAGGCTGATATTTTGACGGACTTACCTGACGACATTCTTTTTTTATTAAGTTTAAAAACGTCTATTGTGATTGCGACGGATATGAAATTTATCGATGTGTCGCTCAACAATGAAATTTTAGAATCTGTGATTGAACGCTCTTGGCGGGCAATTCAGAAGTAATCTTCTTAAATATTAACGGAGTTTTTTTTAAATGAGTCAAACTCAAATCCAAAGACCGAAACGCTCGCATGTTTTCTTTATGAAAATCATTTTAGTCGTGTTTGTCTTAATTTTTGCCGGTGTCATCGGCTTTAATATGTTACGCGGCATTATGATTGGCAAAGCGCTAGCGAATATGCCGGAACAGTCCAGCCCGGTCACCGCATTGGAAGTACGCGCCAGCGAATGGACGCCGGTTATTCATACTACGGGGCTGGTTCGTCCGAATCAAGGAGCGATGTTAAGTGCTCAAAATGCGGGGAGCGTTTCGCGCGTGTTAGTGACAAACGGCCAAAACGTGAAGAAAGGCGATTTATTGGTTGAACTGGATAGTTCAGTTGAACGAGCCAGTCTTCAAGCAGCACAAGCTCAACTTCCGGCGCTTCAGCAAACCTATCAACGTTATGCTAATTTGGTGGCCGGCGGAGCCGTATCTCGTCAAGAAGCGGACAATGCAAAATCCGCCTATGATGCGCAAGTGGCGAATATCGAATCGTTAAAAGCAACCATCCAACGTCGTCAAATTGTCGCGCCGTTTGATGGTAAAACCGGTATCGTGAAAGTGAATGTCGGTCAATATGTGAACGTCGGATCAGAAATTGTGCGGGTGGAAGATACCAGTTCAATGAAAGTTGATTTCGCCATTTCGCAAAATGACTTGGACAAATTAACCATCGGTCAACGCGTTACCGCCACCACTGACGCGCGTCAAGGCGAAACTTTTTCCGCCCGTATTAGCGCAATTGAGCCAGCGATTAATTCGGCAACCGGTTTAGTGGATGTACAAGCGACGTTTGATGCGGAAGACAGTAAAAAATTGCTTTCCGGTATGTTCTCGCGGTTGCATGTTGCGCTGCCGACCGAAACCAACCAAATTGTGGTGCCGCAAGTGGCGATAAGTTATAACATGTATGGTGAAATTTCTTATTTGTTAGAGCCGTTATCTGAAGAAGATAAAGCTAAATTTGCCGATAACCCGAAATTGGATTCACTGTATCGCGCGAAACAAATCACTGTCTTTACCAAAGATCGCCAAGGTATTTATTCTCAATTACAAGGTGATGAAGTGAAAGTTGGCGATAAAATCGTTACCGGCGGTCAACAAGGCATCGGCAACGGCAGCCTTGTTGAGTGGATTAAGAAAGATATTGTTGGCGGCACCGCACCGGCGAAGAAAACCAATCTTTAATTAGGAAATACGAATGAAATTTACCGATATATTTATTCGTCGCCCGGTTTTAGCGGTTTCGATTAGCTTGTTGATCATTATTTTGGGTTTGCAGGCAATCTCAAAATTAGCCGTGCGTGAATATCCTAAAATGACGACCACGGTTATTACCGTAACCACCGCATATCCGGGGGCAGATGCAAACTTGATTCAAGCTTTTGTCACCTCAAAACTGGAAGAATCGATCGCCCAAGCGGACAATATTGATTATATGTCTTCCTCAAGTGCGCCGAGCTCTTCCACCATCACTGTAAAAATGAAGCTTAATACGGATCCGGCGGGGGCGCTTGCGGATGTATTGGCGAAGGTCAATGCGGTGCGCTCCGAGTTACCAAGCGGGATTGAAGATCCAACCGTGGCGTCTTCATCGGGCGGTACGGGGATTATGTATATTAGTTTCCGTTCCAAGAAACTCGATTCCAGCCAGGTAACCGACTATATCAACCGTGTGGTGAAACCGCAGTTCTTTACCATTGAAGGGGTGGCGGAAGTACAAATCTTTGGTGCCGCGGAATATGCGATGCGTATTTGGTTGGATCCGCAAAAAATGGCTGGGCAAAATCTTTCCGCCCCAGCTGTGATGTCCGCTCTGTCGGCGAACAACGTACAAACCGCCGCGGGTAGCGACAACGGTTACTATGTGACTTATCGCAACAAAGTGGAAACCACCACGAAATCTGTCGAACAATTGGGCAACCTGATTGTGGCTTCAAACGGCGATGATTTAGTGCGCTTACGCGATATTGCGACCATTGAATTAAATAAAGAAAGCGATAACTCGCGCGCCACGGCTAACGGCGCGGATTCTGTAGTATTAGGCATTAACCCGACCTCTTCCGCCAACCCGTTGACGGTAGCGGAAAAAATTCGTCCGTTGTACGACAACATTAAGAAACAATTGCCGGACAGTATTGAATCCGACATCCTCTACGACCGCACCATTGCGATTAACAGCTCGATCAATGAAGTGGTAAAAACCATCGTTGAAGCAACGGTGATCGTTTTGGTAGTGATTTTGATGTTTATCGGCTCGCTGCGCGCCATTTTAATTCCGGTGTTAACCATTCCGATTTCTTTGATTGGGGTGTTAATGATGTTACAAAGTTTAGATTTTTCCATTAACTTGATGACATTGTTAGCGCTCATTCTTGCCATCGGTTTGGTGGTGGACGATGCGATTGTCGTATTGGAAAATGTGGATCGACATATTAAAGAAGGGGAAACGCCGTTCCGTGCAGCAATTATCGGTACGCGCGAAATTGCCTTGCCGGTTATTTCCATGACGATTTCTTTAATCGCCGTGTATTCTCCGATGGCTTTAATGGGCGGTATTACCGGTACGCTGTTTAAAGAATTCGCCTTAACACTTGCCGGTGCGGTGTTCATTTCGGGTATCGTGGCATTAACGCTGTCACCGATGATGACCAGCAAATTGCTGAAATCCAATGCGCAACCGACTTGGATGGAACGCAAAGTCGAACATACGCTCGGAAAAATGAATGCGCTGTATAACTATATGTTAGACATCGTGATGCAAAACCGTAAATCTATGGTGGTTTTTGCGATGGCGATCTTTGCAAGTTTGCCGTTTCTTTTCAATTCGCTTTCCAGCGAATTGACGCCGAATGAAGACAAGGGGGCATTTATCGCTATCGGTTCGGCACCGTCTAATGTAAACGTGGACTACATTCAAGATGCGATGCAGCCTTATATGAAAAACCTGATGGAGATGCCGGAAGTATCGTTTGGAATGAGTATCGCCGGCGCGCCGAGTTCTAACGCATCGTTGAATATCGTGACACTGAAAGATTGGAAAGAACGTTCTCGCAAACAAGCAGCAATTATGAACGAACTGAATGCGAAGGCAAAAAGCATTCCGGAAGTTTCCGTGTCTGCCTTTAACTTCCCAGAAATCGATACGGGAGAACAAGGTCCGCCGGTTTCCATCGTGTTGAAAACGGCGCAAGACTATAATGCTTTAGCCAATACCGCCGAGAAATTTTTACAAGCGATGAAAGCGTCGGGTAAGTTTATTTATACCAATCTTGACTTGAAATATGATACCGCGCAGATGACGATTTCCGTCGATAAGGAAAAAGCGGGAACTTACGGTATCAGCATGCAACAAATCAGTAATACGTTAGGCAGTTTCTTGTCGGGCGCCACCATTACTCGAGTCGATATCGACGGGCGGGCTTATAAAGTGATTTCGCAAGTAAAACGCGACGATCGTTTATCGCCGGAAAGTTTCAACAATTACTACTTAAATGCCAGCAATGGCGAAGCCGTACCGCTGAGCAGTTTGATTAGCATAAAACTTGAAACCCAACCGACTTCGTTACCGCGCTTTAGTCAATTAAATGCGGCGACCATCAGTGCGGTGCCGATGCCGGGCAGTTCCACCGGCGATGCGGTAGCTTGGTTGCAACAACAAGCGGATAGCACTCTTCCGCAAGGCTATACTTACGACTTCAAATCGGAATCGCGTCAGCTGATACAGGAAGGCAACGCGTTGGCGGTCACTTTCGCCTTGGCGGTGATCATTATTTTCTTGGTGTTGGCGATTCAATTTGAATCGGTTCGCGATCCGATGGTGATTATGATTTCCGTGCCATTGGCGGTAAGCGGCGCGTTATTGATGCTTAACTTGTTATCTTTCTTCGGTATTTCAGGCACCACCTTGAATATTTACTCGCAAGTAGGCTTAATTACCCTCGTCGGGCTTATCACCAAGCACGGTATTTTAATGTGCGAAGTGGCGAAAGAAGAGCAGTTATTACACGGTAAGAATCGCATTGACGCGATTACCGCTGCTGCAAAAGTGCGTTTACGTCCGATTTTGATGACTACCGCTGCAATGGTAGCCGGTTTGATTCCGCTGCTTTACGCAACGGGGGCCGGCGCGGTATCGCGTTTTAGTATCGGTATCGTTATTGTAGCCGGTTTATCCATCGGCACCATTTTCACCCTATTCGTATTGCCTGTGGTGTACAGCTATGTGGCGACCGAACACAAACCGTTACCAGTGTTTGAAGAAAACGCAAGCAAACCCGCGCATTAATTGCACTTTAATTGCACTTTAATTGTACTTTGAAAATAGCACCGCATTGAGACAGGCTCCAATGCGGTGCTATTTTTATAAGTCAAAAAAAACGCACCCAACGGGTGCGTTCGGTTTAGCAAAATTTTAAACGTCGGCTTGTTTGACCAATTTGCTCCAGTTGTAAAAACCGTAAAGGGAGTTCAGCAAATACGCGCCATACATTAAATACATCGCCGGGGTTTCTGCCCAAAGTGCAATGGAAAGCACGTTTAAAGCGATCCATAACAACCATTGTTCGCGGTAACGCAAAATCATCAATAATTGAGCGGCGACGGTGATAACGGTGGTCAGTCCATCCAAACCGGTGGAACTGCCGCCGGCCGTGCGTAATGCCTGCACGAATAACAAGGTGCCGACGGCAGTCGCAATAATTAAGGTTGCCCAACCTTTTGCACTCAACGCTTTTGCCACTACGCTTGCGCCGCCGTGGTCGTTTTGCATATGGTTTTTCCACATAAAATAACCGATAAATTGCGACGGCAAATAAACATAAAGCACCGTGTTCATTTCACCTAAAAAATTCGCACTCCAAGCTACATAAAAATAAGTGTAGGCAAAAATCAGTCCAAACAAATAGTTACTGATTTTTCCTTTACTCACCAATACCACGCATAAAATCCCGGAAATCCCGGAAATCATCGCCAGCCAAGAGTCCGGCGCTTGGATATAAGCCCAAATTTGCGCAAGCACGAAAAGGGTCAGCCAAATCACCTCAAAAGGCTTCCAGCCGGATAAAAATTCGCGTTTTAAACGTTCAGACCAATTCATTTTTTACTCCGTTTTTAAATGAAAATCCGCGCCATTTTTGCACCGCACTTTTTCAAAGTAAAGTTCAAAGTAAAGCGACAAAGGCGGGAATTCTTATGACTGTGAAGCAGATCACAGTTTTCGTTGCTTTCCCTTTTAATCGGGCTACAATAGCCGCCCCGTACCGAAACGAACGAAAAAGAAAGAACGATATGATGCCCTTTGCCCTTGGTCAGCGTTGGTTGAGCGAAACTGAAAATAATCTTGGATTAGGCGTAGTCACCGCATTTGATGCGCGCACTGTAACGCTCCATTTTCCTGCATCGGATGAAACGCGAATTTATTCTGTCGCCCAAGCGCCGCTTATGCGCATTCAATTTAACAAGGGCGAATTTCTTAGCCATAAAGAAGGTTGGCAAGGCAATGTTGAGGATATTCAACACCTAAATGGGTTGAATTTCTATTTAGTGAAAAATTCACAGGGTGAACGGGTGATTGTGCAAGAAAGCGATATTTCACCGCTTATTTCGTTCAGTTCTGCAAAAGATCGTCTCTTTTCGGCGCAACTTGACCGCAGTCATCATTTCGCCTTACGTTATCGCACCTTGCAACATCAACGGGCGCAATTCAAATCGTCATTACGCGGGCTGCGCGGCATTCGCGCGGGGCTGATTCCGCACCAATTACATATCGCCGCCGAAGTAGGCAATCGCGTGAATCCGCGTGTGTTGTTGGCGGACGAAGTGGGATTAGGAAAAACCATTGAAGCGGGCATGATTTTGCAAAATCAGTTATTTGCCGAAAAAGTGCGGCGCGTGTTGATTTTGGTACCGGAAACCTTGCAACATCAATGGCTGGTGGAAATGTTGCGGCGTTTTAATTTGCATTTTTCCTTATTCGACGAAGAACGTTGCGCCGATTTTGCCGCCGGCGGTGAGAATCCGTTCGCCTCGGAGGCGCTGATTATTTGCGCGTTGGATTGGTTGGCCGATTCGCCTCAACGCGTCGAACAAGCACTTGCCGCCGGTTTCGATTGTTTAATTGTGGACGAAGCGCATCATTTGGTTTGGCACGAAGAAGAACCAAGTCCCGCCTATTTATTGGTGGAGCGACTCGCTCAAGCGACGCCTTCCGTGTTATTGCTCACCGCTACGCCGGAACAACTTGGTCGGCAAAGTCATTTTGCCCGCTTGCGACTGCTCGATCCGGAGCGATTCTTTGATTATGCCGCGTTCCAAAAAGAGCAACAACACTATCAACCGGTTGCCGATGCGGTGCTATCTTTGCTTGCCGACAACGCCTTAAGCGCGGCAGAAAAAAATCATATTTCCGATTTATTGGGTGAGCAAGATGCCGCACCGCTATTTCGTGCAATGGCTTCCGATCATGCAGAAGCGCAGCAACGCGCACGCCAAGAATTGATACAAAATTTAATTGACCGTCACGGCACCAGCCGCGTTTTGTTTCGTAATACGCGTCAAGGAGTGAAGGGTTTTCCGCGTCGTATTTATCATCAAATTACGTTGCAGGCGGAAAATGAATCCGAAATAGAGGCGGTGAAAACGCAATGGCTGAGAGATTTTCTTATAACCCGGCGTACTGAAAAAGTATTAGTGATTTGCCAAAGTGCGCAGACCGCGATGGCGTTGGAACAAATTTTGCGTGAAAAAGAAGCCATTCGCGCCGCGCTGTTCCATGAAAATATGTCGATTGTCGAACGCGACCGCGCCGCGGCGTATTTTGCCGATACGGAACAGGGGGCGCAGGTGTTGCTTAGTTCAAGCATCGGTTCGGAAGGGCGTAACTTCCAGTTTGCCGGTACTTTAGTCTTATTTGATTTGCCGCAAAATCCCGATTTATTGGAGCAATCTATCGGCCGCTTGGATCGCATCGGGCAGTTGCGCGATGTGCAAATTTACGTGCCCTGCGTAGCAGGTTCGACGGAGCAAAAACTGGCGCGTTGGTATCACGAAGGCTTGAACGCCTTTGTGCAAAGCAGTTCGACGGGCATGGCGTTATTTGAACGTTTCGCCGATGAACTGGCGAAAGTGCGCTCAATTTCTGAAACGTTTTTTGAGTCGTTGATTAAGCAAACCCAAGAAGCGCGCGAAAAACTTGCACTTGAGTTAGAAAAAGGCCGCGATCGCTTGTTGGAACTTAATTCTAACGGTGGCGAGCAAGCGCAAGCTCTAGCCGAAGCCATCGCGGCGCAAGATAACGAAAGCGAATTGGTGAACTTTACGCTGAATTTATTCGATATTATCGGCGTGGAACAAGAGGATTTGGGTGAGAACAGCATTGTGATTACGCCGACCGGCACCATGCTGGTGCCGGATTTCCCGGGCTTAAAAGAAGAAGGCGTAACGGTAACCTTTGATCGCAATCTTGCGCTGGCGCGCGAAGAACTGGAATTTTTTACTTGGGATCACCCAATGATTCGTCAAGGAATCGATTTAATCGCCTCCGGCGACATCGGCAAGGCCGCTGCGGCGTTGCTTATCAACAAACGATTGCCGGCCGGTACATTGTTATTAGAATTGGTGTATTTGGTGGAAAGTCAGTCGCCGAAAGGGCTGCAACTTAGTCGTTTTTTGCCGCCGACGCCGATTCGTTTATTACTTGATAACAAAGGTCATGACATTGCCGCCCAAGTGGCCTTTGAAACCTTACAAGACAAACTTAAACCACTCGGACGGGAAGTGGCAAGCAAAATGATAAAAATGGCACGACCGACATTGGAACGGCTACTACTCGTCGGAGAGCACCGCATTGAGCCCTTGGCGCAAGCGGTTATCGCCGAGGCGCAACAGCTTGCCGACCAAACTTTAAGCGCGGAACTTCATCGTCTGCAAGCGTTACAAGCAGTGAATAAAAATATTCGTCGAACTGAAATTGAGATTTTGAGCGCACAACGCGACCAATCCCTGCAGGAACTTGCCAAAGCCAATTGGCGATTGGACAGTTTGCGCGTCATCATCACAAACAAGGAATAATCGTATGGCGTTGATTGAATACCATCCGCCGATGGAACCTTATTTGGACATTATTTATCAAGACAATCATCTTTGCGTGGTGAATAAACCGAGTGGCTTGCTTTCCGTGCCGGGCAACCAACCACAATATCATGACAGCGCGATGAGCCGCGTGAAAGAAAAATTTGGTTTTTGCGAACCGGCGCACCGTCTTGATATGGCGACCAGCGGCATTATTTTATTCGCCTTAAGCAAGGCTGCAGACAAAGAACTTAAACGCCAATTTCGCGAACGTGAACCGAAAAAATATTATCAAGCTTTGGTATGGGGACAGATTAAAGAAGATCGCGGCGAAATCGATTTGCCGATGATTTGCGACTGGGAAAACCGCCCGCGGCAGCGCTTGGATTTTGTATTCGGCAAAAGCGCGGTTACTCGATTTGAAGTTTTACAACGTTTACCGAACAACAGCACGCGTGTAAAACTCACACCGATTACCGGACGTTCGCACCAGCTTCGATTACATATGTTGGCGCTCGGTCATCCGATTTTAGGCGATAAATTTTATGCTCATCCGCAGGCAAAAAGCATGGCATCGCGCCTTTGTTTGCACGCAGAACAACTCACCATTACTCACCCGATTACGGCTGAGCCCATGACATTTCGGGCAGAAGCAAATTTTCAAAGCAAAAACGCGATATGACGTCTCTGATATACAAGCGTTGCAACGCGCAAACGGACGTTAAAAATAGCACCGCATTGGAAGGCGCTCCAATGCGGTGCTATTTGAAGCCATGAATTTCCGCTTGCTGCAAAACCCATTTATCATCTGCACTCATTAACTGTATTCATCATTTTTACTTATCATTTGTACTGATCAATGGGGGCTGATTTTCTTTCCTTGCATTCTCCGCCCTACGGTGTCAAACTCCTCCCGATTTTTTAGATGTTAAGTAACAAAAGAAAATGGCAAAAAAGCAAAAAAATTTAGCATACCAAGATCCGCATTATCAGCAGGAAGTGGAAAAATACGACAATCCGATTCCAAGCCGTGAGTTTATTTTAAACCTGATTCGCGAGAATAACGCGCCGATGAATCGGGAAGAAATTTTGACCGCACTTTCGATTCATGACGAAAAACAAATTGAAGGAATACGCCGCCGTTTGCGCGCAATGGAAAATGACGGGCAACTGGTGTTTACCAAACGCAAACGTTATGCGCTTCCGGAAAAATTGGATTTGCTCAAAGGTACCGTCATCGGCCATCGCGAGGGCTTTGGCTTTTTGCAGGTGGAAGGGCAAAAAGACGATTTATTTATCCCGAATCATCAAATGCAACGCGTGATGCACGGCGATTTCGTATTGGCGCAACCGATGGGCTTGGATCGCCGTGGGCGGCGTGAAGTACGTATTGTGCGTGTGCTGGAAAACCGCAAAAAACAAATTGTCGGTCGTTTCTTTTTGGAAAATGGTTTCGCTTATGTGGTGCCGGATGACAACCGCATTGGGCGCGATATTCTGGTGCCAAATGAGCACCGCAATGGCGCCCGTATGGGACAAGTCGTTGTAGTGGAATTACAAGAACGCAGCGCCGGCTTTAATCAACCTGTCGGTGTTATCCGCGAGATTCTAGGCGACAATATGGCGAAAGGCATGGAAGTGGAAATTGCCTTGCGCAATCATGATATTCCGCACCAATTCCCAAGCGCGGTGGAAAAATACGTGAAAAAATTCAGCGAAGAGGTGCCGGAAGACGCGAAAAAAGGCCGCGTAGATTTACGTGCTTTGCCGTTGGTCACCATTGATGGCGAAGACGCGCGCGACTTCGACGATGCCGTTTACTGCGAAAAACATGGCAAAGGCTGGAAACTTTGGGTAGCGATTGCGGATGTGAGTTATTACGTGCGTTTGCGTTCGGCGTTGGATACGGAAGCCTATCATCGTGGCAATTCCGTGTATTTCCCGAATCGCGTGGTGCCGATGTTGCCGGAGATTTTATCGAACGGTTTGTGTTCACTTAATCCGCAAGTGGATCGCTTGTGCATGGTGTGCGAAATGCGAATTTCCGCCAAAGGTAAACTGACGGATTATCGCTTTTATGAAGCCGTGATGAATTCCCATGCGCGGTTAACTTACACAAAAGTGGCGAAAATACTGGAAGGTGATGAAGCATTGCGTGAGCGTTATGCTGCCCTTGTGCCGCATTTGGAAGAACTTCATCATTTGTATCAAGCCTTGCTCGGTGCGCGCCATCAACGCGGTGCGATTGATTTTGAAACCGTCGAAACCAAGTTTATTTTCAACGCCATGGGCAGAATCGACCGCATTGAACCCGTGGTGCGCAACGATGCGCATAAAATCATTGAAGAATGTATGATTTTGGCAAATATTGCGGCGGCGAATTTTATGGAAAAACATAAAGAACCGGCGTTATACCGTATTCACGCCGCGCCGAGCGAAGAAAAACTAACATCGTTCCGCAGCTTTTTAAGCGAGCTCGGTTTGACATTAGGCGGCGCGTTAAAGCCAACCACGAAAGATTACGCGGCGCTATTAGAAAAAGTGAAAGCGCGGCCGGATCACGAATTAATTCAAACCATGTTGCTGCGTTCATTGAGCCAAGCGGTGTACAACGCGGATAATATCGGGCATTTCGGTTTGGCGTTGGAAGAGTACGCCCATTTTACTTCGCCGATTCGCCGTTATCCCGATCTCACGCTGCATCGCGGTATTAAATATTTGCTTGCCAAAGAACAAGGCGCGAAACGCAAAACAACCAATAGCGGCGGTTACCATTATTCGGTGGAAGAAATAGATTTACTGGGCGAGCATTGCTCCATGACCGAACGCCGCGCCGACGAAGCTACGCGCGAAGTGGCCGATTGGCTGAAGTGCGAATATATGCAAGATCACATCGGCAGTGAATTTAACGGTGTGATTTCTTCCGTAACGAGTTTCGGTTTATTCGTGCGCTTGGACGATTTATTGATTAGCGGATTGGTGCATATTTCTTCTTTGGAAAACGATTATTATCAATTGGATGCGGCGAAACAGCGCTTAATCGGCGAAAACAGCGGAATGCAATATCGACTGGGCGATAAGGTGCGTATTCGCGTGGAAGCGGTGCATTTAGCACAAAAAATGGTGGATTTTTCCCTTGTCGGCAGCGAACGCAAACCTCGCCGAGCAGGCAAAACCGCCAAAACAAAGGCTAAAAAAGTTTTTAAAGAATTACCACCAAACACCTCGAAACGCGGTAAAAATACCACGAAAAAGAAGGCAGCGTCTAAGAAATCCGTGCCTAAGAAATCCGTGCGAAAGCCCGCATGATTAAAGCTTCGGTAAGTGAAAGGGCAAATTAGCACCGCATTGAGATGCTTTGCCTCGCCCTTGGTGGAGCGGCCGGATAATAAAATATAAAAAGAGAATCCTATGTCAGAACAAATCTACGGTATTCACGCCGTCAACAGTATTTTAGCCCATGCGCCGGAACGTTTGATTGAAGTTTTCGTGTTAAAGGGGCGTGAAGATAAACGTTTGCAGCCATTGTTAAATCAACTTTACGAGCTTGGTATCGGTGTACAGTTTGTCAATCGCCAAACCTTAGATAAAAAAGCCAACGGTGAAGTGCACCAAGGCGTAATTGCACGCGTGCAGGCGGCGAAAGAATTCAATGAAAACGATCTTGACGCGATTTTGGCGAACAAACAAAATCCGTTGTTGTTAGTGTTAGATGGCGTGACGGATCCGCATAATCTCGGCGCTTGTTTGCGTTCGGCGGATGCCGCAGGTGTGGATGCGGTAATTGTACCGAAAGACAAATCGGCGCAACTTACTTCAATTGCCCGTAAAGTGGCTTGCGGTGCGGCAGAAAGCGTGCCGTTAATTCGCGTGACCAATCTTTCGCGTAGCTTGCGCGATTTGCAACAAAACTACAATATTTGGGTGGTGGGTACGGCAGGAGAAGCTGCGGAAACGATTTATCAAACTAAGTTGACCGGCCCGTTAGCGCTTGTGATGGGGGCGGAGGGCGAGGGAATGCGACGTTTAACCCGCGAACACTGCGATCAACTTATCAGTATTCCGATGGCCGGTTCTGTATCATCGCTGAATGTTTCGGTGGCTACCGGAGTGTGTTTGTTTGAAATCGTGCGTCAGCGTTTAGGGTAGTTGTTCTATTTGTAATTAATTATTAAAAATTGATAAAATAATTGAACTTTCAATCGGTAAAACCTGTCTTAAGGCACAAATTGGTTCAATAAAATGACTTATTGTGCTATAACTTGACTCACTAAGCGGTAACAGCTAAAAGAAAGAGGGAAAAAATGGATAAAGAAACACAAATGATGTTGGTTCCTCAAGGCAGTATCGAAGGCTATATTCGTGCGGCAAATGAATATCCGATGCTGACCGCCGAGGAAGAAAAAGAATTGGCAGAGCGTTTGTATTATCACGAAGATATTGATGCGGCGAAAAAATTGGTGTTATCACACCTTCGTTTTGTTATCCACGTAGCGCGCGGTTATTCCGGTTATGGTTTGCCGCAAGCGGATTTGATTCAAGAAGGCAATATTGGCTTAATGAAGGCGGTGAAACGTTTTAATCCGGAAGTGGGCGTGCGCTTGGTGTCTTTTGCCGTACATTGGATTAAAGCGGAAATTCATGAATATGTGTTGAAAAACTGGCGTATCGTGAAAGTAGCGACGACCAAAGCACAACGCAAATTGTTCTTTAATCTGCGCAAAACCAAACAACGTTTGGGTTGGTTCAACGAAAACGAAGTGGATATGGTGGCAAACGAATTAGGCGTGTCCAAAGAAGATGTCATCGAAATGGAATCCCGTATGACCGGTGCCGATGTGGGCTTTGATTTGCCTACGGATGCCGACGCCGAAACCGTTTATTCTCCGGCGCTTTATTTGGAAGATCAAAGTTCGAATTTTGCGGCCGAGTTGGAAAATGAAAATTTTGAAAGTCAAGCGACCGAGCAATTGAGCACCGCATTGAAAACGCTTGATGCGCGCAGTCAAGATATTATCAAAGCCCGTTGGTTGGACGATGACAAAGCGACATTGCATGATTTGGCGGCAAAATATAATGTGTCAGCGGAACGGATTCGTCAGCTTGAAAGTAATGCCTTGAAAAAACTAAAGAGCGCCGTCAGCTTTTAAAAAGCAAAAACCTGCCGAACTGGCAGGTTTTTTTGTTTCTGAATATTGACGCCAAGTGACCGTGCGATTGAGCACCGCATTGGAAACCCTGTTTAGTTTTTTTTAAATTTCGACCACATTTTGTCTTCCTGCCCGCGCCATAAACGTTGAATGTTGTCGTGATGGCGATAAATCAACAGGCAACTGACCAATGCTACCGGAAAAGTAAATTCCGGTTTAAACCACCACACATAAAACGGTACAAGTAATGCGGTGACGACGGCGCTTAAGGAAGAATAGCCGCTTACCAAAAATACTGCGAGCCAAGTACCGAAAGTGGAACCGGCAACCGCCCAAGCGATTGGGGCGATGGCGCCGAATGCGGTGGCTACGCCTTTGCCGCCTTTAAATTGAAAGAAAATCGGGAAAATGTGCCCCAGACAAGCCCCGAGCGCCACCATGCCTAGTTCAAACTGGCTTAAACCAAGATAGTAGCCCGCCCATACCGGTAGCATACCTTTTAAAATATCGAACACTAATACACCGAGTGCCGCCCAACGACCGCCGAGGCGTAATACGTTCGTTGCGCCCGGGTTGTGCGAGCCGTTTTGGCGCGGATCCGGCAAGCCCGCCATTTTGCAAATTAAAATCGCGCTGGAAACGGAGCCTAAAAGATAGGCAAAAATCATATAAAAAACGGCAAAAAGGCTCATTTTGTACCTCGAAATGCTAAAAATCGTTCGGTATTTTACCTAAACTTGGTAGCATACCCTAACAATTTTGGAGGAATTTACCGTGGATCGTGTTTTTATCGAAGAATTAAGCGTGTTCGCTCAAATCGGCGTATATGATTGGGAGCAACAAATCAAACAAAAACTCGTGTTCGACATCGAAATGGCTTGGGATTGCCGGAAAGCCGCACAAACTGATGACGTGCAATATTGCTTAAATTATGCGGAAGTAAGCCAATTTGTGCTGGATTACGTGCAGTCGAAGCCGTTTTTATTGGTGGAGCGGGTCGCTTACGAGGTGGCGGAAAAATTGCAAACGCGTTTTGGCGTTCAATGGTTACGCTTGAAACTTAGCAAACCCAATGCGGTGCCGCAAGCGAAGTCCGTTGGCGTGGTGGTGGAAAAAGGTTCGTTGGAATGATTCGGCGAAAATTAATTACGCTTAACAAAAATCCCGCATCAGGCGGGATTTTGTATGTGTTATTTTTTCTTGCTCGGACGCTGCCAGCCTTGAATATGACGTTGTGGCACACGGGTGATGACCAGTTCGTCTTTCGCAATATTTTGCGTGATGGTTGAACCGGCTCCGATGGTGGCGCCGTCTTCGACGATTACCGGTGCGACCAATTGAGTATCGGAACCGACGAAAACGTTATCGCCAATGAGGGTTTTAAATTTGTTTGCACCGTCGTAATTACAGGTGATGACGCCAGCGCCGATGTTGCAATCCGCGCCGATTTCAGTGTCGCCGATATAAGTGAGGTGATTTACTTTCGAGCCCTTGCCGACGATTGATTTTTTGATTTCCACAAAATTGCCGACATGCGTTTGTGCCGCGAGTTCCGTGCCCGGACGTAAACGGGAGAAAGGTCCGATGGCCGCTTTTTCGCCGATAACGGTATCTTCCAGTACGGAATAAGGTTTCACTTCTACTTCATCGCCAAGCGTCACGTTTTTCAACACGCAACCTGCACCAATTTTCACGCGATTGCCTAAACGTACATTTCCTTCAAGGATGACGTTCGTATCGATTTCTACGTCTTTACCGTGTTCGAGCGTGCCACGTAAATCAAAGCGCGCCGGATCGAGCAAGGTCACGCCGGCAAGTAATAAATGTTGCGCTTGTTTATGTTGGTAATAACGCTCTAACGCCGCAAGCTGTAAGCGATTGTTCGCGCCTTCCACTTCTATTGCATCGACGGCTTGTACCGCCATTACTTGGCAACCGTCTTGGTTTGCGAGGGCAATTAAGTCTGTTAGATAATATTCGCCTTGCGCGTTGTGATTATCCACACGCGCCAGCCATTTTTTGAAGTTTGCACCGTCGGATACCATGACGCCGGTGTTTACCTCTTGAATTTTTAATTGCTCGGCGTTCGCATCTTTCTGTTCGACGATTGCCACCACATTACCGTTTTCGCGAAGAATGCGACCGTAGCCGGTCGGGTTATCAAGATTCACGGTTAAAAGCGCAATGCCGTTTTCTGGTTTCGCCGCAATCAGTTTTTCTAGGGTCTCGACGCTGATTAGTGGCGCATCGCCGTAAAGTACGACAATATTTTCATCGTCTTTGAAAAACGGCGCCGCCTGCTGCACGGCATGGGCGGTACCGAGTTGCTCGTTTTGGAATACCCAATTCACCTTTTCGTTGGCAAGACGTTCACGCATTAATTCGCCGCCGTGACCGTAAATTAAATGCACGTTTTCCGCGCCCAATGCGGTAGCCGTATCAATCACATGCTTCACCATCGGTTTGCCCGCTACGCAGTGCAATACTTTCGGTAAATCTGAATACATTCGCGTTCCTTTTCCCGCGGCTAAAATAACGGCGCTTAGTGTTTTGCTTGTCATAAATTCTCTCTTGGTGAACAAAAAATTGGGCATATTCTAGCGTAGAACGTGTCAGAGCGTAAGTTCGTTTTATTCCGTTGAGTTAATCCTGCAAATCCTGTAAACTAGCGCCCCGTCTTTGATAGCTAATCCTCTTCAATTTTCACCGCCTTTCCGGTGAAATTTTAGGCAAGATGATTAGCTATAATCATTTATATCCCAACAAGATTAGGTTCCCTATGGCTACAAATTATATTTTCGTCACTGGTGGTGTGGTTTCATCGCTAGGTAAAGGCATTGCGGCGGCATCGTTGGCGGCAATTTTAGAAGCGCGTGGTTTAAACGTCACCATCATGAAATTGGATCCGTATATTAATGTCGATCCGGGTACCATGAGTCCGACCCAACATGGTGAAGTTTTCGTGACGCAAGACGGCGCGGAAACCGATTTGGATTTAGGTCACTACGAGCGTTTTATTCGTACCAAAATGACCAAACGGAACAATTTCACCACCGGCAAAATTTATTCCGAAGTATTACGCAAAGAACGTCGTGGTGATTATCTTGGCGCCACCATTCAAGTGATTCCGCACATTACCAATGAAATTAAAGATCGCGTCATCGCCGGCGCGCAAGGGCATGATGTGGTGATCGTAGAAGTGGGGGGAACTGTAGGCGACATCGAATCGCTGCCATTTTTGGAAGCCTTGCGCCAATTGGCGGTGCAAGTCGGTCGTGAGCACACCTTGTTTATGCACTTGACTTTAGTGCCTTATATTCCTACCGCCGGTGAAGTGAAAACTAAACCGACCCAACATTCCGTAAAAGAATTACTTTCCATCGGAATTCAGCCGGATGTGTTGATTTGCCGTTCTGACCGTATGATTCCGCCGAACGAACGCGCCAAAATCGCCTTATTCTGTAACGTGCCGGAACGCGCGGTAATTTCATTAAAAGACGTGAACTCAATTTATCAAATTCCCGCCTTATTAAAATCTCAGGGCTTGGATGATTTTGTCTGTGAGCGTTTCCGTTTAGATTGTCCGGAAGCCGATCTTTCCGAATGGGAACAAGTGCTTTATAAACAAGCTAACCCGGTGGGCGAAGTAACTATCGGCATGGTAGGCAAATATACCGAATTGCCGGATGCCTACAAATCCGTCAACGAAGCCTTAAAGCACGCAGGTTTAACTAATCGTTTAAGCGTAAACATCAAATATATCGACTCGCAAGACGTAGAAACTAAAGGCGTTGAAGTCTTAAAAGGCATAGACGGCATTTTAGTGCCGGGCGGCTTCGGCTATCGTGGTGTAGAAGGCAAAATTCTTACTGCACAATACGCGCGAGAAAACGGCATTCCGTATTTAGGCATTTGTTTAGGTATGCAAATTGCCTTAATTGAATACGCGCGTAACGTAGCAGGATTAACTAAAGCAAACTCGTCCGAATTCGACAAAAATTGTGAACAACCTGTCGTGGCGCTGATTACCGAATGGCAAGACGCCGAAGGCAATACCGAAGTACGCAGCGACGCGTCCGATCTCGGCGGCACCATGCGTTTGGGCGCACAGCAATGTCATTTGTTGGAAGGCAGCCGCGCACGCGCGCTTTACGGTAAAGAAACGATTGAAGAGCGCCATCGTCACCGCTATGAAGTGAACAACGTGTTATTGCCGAAAATCGAAAAAGCGGGGTTGAAAGTGACCGGCTTATCCGCCGACAAAAAATTGGTGGAAATTATCGAAGTTCCGAACCATCCTTGGTTTGTCGCTTGTCAATTTCACCCGGAATTCACTTCCACGCCGCGAGACGGTCACCCGCTGTTTGCCGGTTTCGTGAAAGCGGCTTATGAAAATCATAAAAAATAAGCAGAAATTCAGTTAAACATTTAAAAGTGCGGTTAAAAAAAACGGATTGCACTTTTTTATTTAGTATGCGCCGACAACTATCGGCATCACTTTACTTTAAACCCGCTTACACTGCGGTTTTGCCGGTAGCCTGCTCAAATAGCACCGCATTGAAACGGCACCGCATTGAAATAGCACCGCATTGGAACCGTATTCTTAATTTAAAACGAGAACTTTATGACATTAGTACAACGATACAAGCAAGCCGCCAAGGAAGCGCGATGGGCCTTAGGCCTGTCCGTTTTATATGTGATTGGCTGGTGTTTATGCGCCTACCTACCGAAAAACACCACCGGGCCGATAGGTTTTCCCCTTTGGTTCGAACTTTCTTGCATTTATTTACCGATTTTATTTCTTGTCATCGGCTATTGGGTGATCAAAATCGTTTATCTGGATATTTCGCTTGAAATCAATGCGCCCGAAACGCACGAAAAGGAGAATAAACAATGAATCTGGGAATTATTCTTCCTTTAATCATTTATCTCGCATTTATTTTCGGCGCGGCGATTTATGCTTATGTGAAACGTACCAAGGGCGATTTTTTAACGGAATATTACGTCGGCAATCGTTCAATGACGGGGTTTGTGCTCGCGATGACCACCGCATCCACCTACGCCAGCGCCAGTTCTTTTGTGGGCGGTCCGGGGGCAGCTTATAAATACGGTTTGGGCTGGGTGTTGTTGGCGATGATTCAAGTTCCGGCGGTATGGCTGGCGTTGGGCGCACTGGGCAAAAAATTTGCTTTGCTTTCGCGCGAAACCAATGCGTTGACCATTAACGACTTATTCCTTTATCGTTACAAAAACAAATATCTCGTATGGCTTTCCGGCCTTGCTTTGTTGCTTGCTTTCTTTGCAGCGATGACCGTGCAATTTATCGGCGGCGCGCGTTTGCTGGAAACCACCATCGGCATTTCCTACACCCAAGCCTTGCTACTGTTTGCCCTAACTGTGGGCATTTACACCTTTATCGGCGGCTTTCGTGCGGTGGTTTTAACGGACACCATTCAAGGCACGGTGATGATTGTCGGCACCCTGATTTTGCTTGGCGGCACGCTTTATGCCTTGGGCGGCGTGGAAAATGCGATGCATAAATTAACCGAAATTGATCCGGCGTTAGTCAGTCCTTATGGCCCGGACGAGATGCTTGGCTTCCAATTTATGGCATCTTTTTGGGTGTTGGTGTGTTTTGGTGTGGTAGGCTTACCGCATACCGCCGTGCGTTGTATGGCCTTTAAGGACAGTAAAGCCTTGCATCGTGGTATGCTGATCGGCACGCTGGTACTTTCGCTGATTATGTTTGGTATGCATTTGGCGGGCGCACTCGGTCGCGCGATTATTCCCGATTTGAAGATCTCCGATCAAGTTATTCCGACTTTAATGTTGCAAGTGCTGCCGCCGATTGTAGCCGGGATTTTCTTGGCGGCACCGATGTCTGCAATTATGTCCACTATTGACGCGCAATTAATTCAATCTTCGTCTATTTTCGTGAAAGATTTATACCTTTCGGCTAAACCGCAAGCGGCTAAAAACGAGAAAAAAATTGGTTATATTTCTTCCGTTATTACCCTAATTTTAACCGCGCTTTTAATTATCGCTGCGCTTAATCCGCCGGATATGATCATTTGGCTAAATCTGTTTGCTTTCGGCGGGCTGGAAGCCGCTTTTCTTTGGGTGATCGTGCTCGGCATTTATTGGGACAAGGCTAATGCTTATGGTGCGCTGAGTTCAATGCTCGTCGGCCTAGGCAGCTATATTTTGCTCACGCAATTGGGCGTCAAATTACTTGGTTTTCATCAAATTGTGCCGGCTTTGGCATTTGGTTTAGTTGCGTTTTTAATTGGTAATCGATGGGGCGAAAAAACGACGCCAAAATTTTTATAATCTTAAAATGATGTTGACTCTATGAACAACCGCGCACTTATCGATCTTTTTCTCAACGATTATTGGCTTGAAAAAGGGCTGTCGCAAAACACCGTGCAATCTTATCGGTTAGATTTGAATGCATTGTGTGATTGGTTGGAGAAAAATGATTTATCGTTAGAAACCTTGGATGCGGTGGATTTGCAAGGTTTTTTGGGGGAACGCTTGGCGCAAGGTTACAAAGCCAGCAGTACGGCTCGACTGTTAAGCGCGGTACGCAAATTGTTCCAATATTTGTATCGTGAAAAATACCGCACTGACGATCCCGGAGCGCTGCTTAGTTCGCCTAAACTGCCAAGCCGTTTACCGAAATATTTAAGTGAACAACAAGTCAGCGATTTATTGAACGCACCCAACCTAGAAATTCCGCTCGAATTGCGCGATAAAGCAATGCTGGAACTACTCTATGCCACCGGCTTACGCGTCACTGAATTAGTTTCGCTGACCATTGAAAATATGAACCTGCAACAAGGCGCAGTGCGCGTTATCGGTAAGGGCAACAAGGAACGCATTGTGCCGATGGGGGAAGAGGCAGCCTATTGGCTGCGTCAGTTTGTGCTTTATGGACGGCCACAGCTGTTGAACGGGCAAAGCACCGATATTGTTTTTCCTAGTCGACGCGCCAAACCAATGACCCGACAGACGTTTTGGCACCGCATTAAGCATTATGCAATATTGGCAGACATCAATGCTGATGCGCTTTCGCCACACGTGTTACGCCATGCATTTGCCACCCATTTGGTGAATCACGGCGCAGATTTGCGGGTGGTGCAGATGTTGCTTGGTCACAGCGATCTTTCCACCACGCAAATTTATACCCATGTGGCAAAAGAACGTTTGAAATATTTGCACGAACGTTTTCATCCAAGAGGATAAAAAGAGCGGTCAAAGCTTAAGTTTTGACCGCTCTTTCTTTCAACACCTATTTCAATGCGGTGCTGATTTGGCACTTCGTTGCGTTGCTTTTATGTCGACCGTTACAGCGCGCTTAAACCGGCTCCAGTCCGAGCACTTTACGCCCGTTAAGACTGGCGATATCCACCATGGCGTCTAAATGCGGGAAACGACAACCGGCAGCGAGCAAACTTAATTCCTGCCATAAATCGCCTTCGCAAAGCGGTACCATATAATCGCAGATATTATCGGTGCCGAGCGCCACCGTAATGCCTTCGGGAATCATTTCGTCGGCCGGCGTTAATGCATTGTGGAACGGCATTAAATCTTCTTTTCGATTGCTGTCAATCCAGGCCATCGGGCAGGCGATCATCATCATTTTTGCTTTACGCATTTTTTCATAAAGTCGGTAGCGATATTCTTTGGGATGCGAACCGATAGAAATGCCGTGAATGCCTACCACGCGCCCTTCCATGCCGTGCTCGATGGTTTTGTCGCAAAGTTGCTCCGTTTCTTTTTCGTTCGGATTATTAAACTGATCCACGTGCACGTGACACATAATGCCAAGAGATTTCGCCTTATCTAACAAAATGTCCATCGCCTCTAAGCCGCGGCCGTAATCCAGTTCGTCACGATACGGTAGACCGCCAATCATATCCACCATTTCGGCGCCGATATCGAACCATTTGCGCGCGGTCGGCTCGATCACGCCTTTTAAGGTTTGGTTGGCAAATTTCAAAACGATGTCGTGTTTGTAAACTTCGCGGGCTTTATGTGCCGCGATAATCGCGCGATCTTCGCAAATCGGGTCGATATCTACGAATGTGCCGAATGCAGTGACGCCTTGGGAAATCATTAATTCAATGGATTGGCAAAAACGAGCGTAGTAATCATCCACGCTGGACGTGCGTTTCACTTCATCCACCAAATCCCATTTTTGTTGCAAATTACTGTTGTGATAAATGCCGATTTTTTCCGGCGTCATGGTGAAGGCGCGATCGGCATGGGCGTGGGCATTGACCCAACCGCCTTTTTTAATGATTTCATCGCGAATAAATGTTTTGAAACTACGAACATGGCTTTTCATACAAACTCCGTAAAAAGAATGAGGATAAAAAGACGAGAAGCGTATTAATTGAAACGGCTCGACGGGCGCGGCGAGAAGCATTGTGGCAATGTTATGAAAAACTCACGGATTTTCCATTAATAACATCTTTTCAGTCTTAAACTGGGCCGGAAGTATAAAGTTTCGGTTGCAAAAAAGCTATTTCTTTTTGACCGGGCGGGCGGATAAACGCCTTGTCGTTATTTATCAAAAAAGGAATTTTCGCTCTTAAACATTTCTAAGAATAGCCCTAACGGTGGGCGATCGGAGGATTGTTCTTGATAAGCGCGGTCGAATTTTTTGTAGTTTCCTTTGCGGTCTAGATGATATTGCGTACCGTCAGGTTGGATTAATACGTTCCAGCGATAATTTGATGCTAATACCCAATCATCGCCTCGCAAATCAAATAAATTGCGACCTTGAGCATAATCTTTCGACGGATTTTGCACGTTAAAAATTTGTGTCATTAATGCCGGCAATAAATCTGTATGACTGGTCAATGCGCTTTCAACGCCGGCCGGCAAATCTTTCCAGAACACTAACAGCGGCACTTGAATTTCATCACGGCCGAAATAATTGTACTGATCTTTCTTATGCATTTCGTTGAAACTTAAACCGTGCTCGGCCGTTATGATTACCAAGGTATTTTCTAACGTTGGATTGGTTAAAATTTGTTCGAATAACGGATCTGTGTGTGCGAGAACGCGTTCGTATTCTATCGGGTCCTTTGCGTTTAAATCTAAATCAAGATAGACGAACCAAGGCGTTTCCGATTTTTGAGCGATAAATTCATTGAATTGTTTGACTACATTTTCGTTCGTCGTTTTTTCTTTCGCTAACGTCATGCCGCGGAACAAGGCTTGGCGAAATAAGCTGTCCTTAAAGCCTGAAGCGGAGAACAAACCGAAGCGGTATTTTTCCGCTCGCAGTTTTTCAATAAGTACGGACGGAGTGTGATTGCTTAAAATACTATCCGTGTAGTTTGCGTTTAATCCGTAAAACAAGCCGACTAATCCTGCGTTATTTGTGTTGCCGCTACTATAATGATTGGTGAATTGAGTCGAACGAAGGGCAAATTCGGCGAGTTTCGGCATTTTTTCAGAGACAACCGCATCGTAACGTAAGCCAGAAACCGTAATTAGCAAAATATTCGGCTTATGTTCCATGGCACTAAAGGTTAAAGGATGCTTAGGATATCCGATTTTTAATGCGTCCAAACGCCCTTCTTGCGCTAATTTTTGTTCATATTCTTCGCCATCCAATAAACCGTGTTTTTCTAAAAAAGAACGTGCGGTCATCGGGTAAGACAGCGGGAAATTAGAACGTTGCATAGTAATCGGACGATATAAATAGGCATCGGCCCAAGCATAAATTAAATGAGAGGCAATGAATGTCACAGTGAAAAATACGCCGACATATTTCAGCCATGTTTGGCGTTCAAGACTACGCAGTTTCTCCCAGCTCCAACGAGAAAAAAGCATTTGTACCAGCAAAATCATCGGCATCGGCACAAAGAAAATTTGCCAGTTGCGCGACATCTCGCCATTTTCGGGATTTACCAATAAGTTCCATACGATGGAAGATAAATGCAAATTGAAACGACTGAATACGGCAGTATCAAAAAGTAATAATGTGATGAATATGGTCGCCAGAATGACTGTTAAGCCACGAAAAGTGCGGTGATTTTTAATGACGAAACTTAGCGGAAAGACCACCAATAAATAGACGGCAAAGACGCTAAAACTAAAATGTCCGAGCAGGCTGACGAAAAAGTAAAGTTTCCCGCCCAATGTGTCCGGCCAGTCGATTAAAAAGGCATAACGGGAACCGATAAAAATCGCAATAATAATGTTAAAAAAGGCAAACCAATGACCCCACGAAATTTTTCGCGAGGTGTCGTCGCGGTATTGTTTACCGTTGAAGTCGCCTTTTTTAAAACTGATCATATCAGTGAGTTTTTATTGCATTGATTAAAGAACTGGCAAAGGCTTGCGCCAAGGCTTCGCGTTGCGTTTGCGGTACGCTGGTGGCGAGCAAGTTGCTTGTCATATTGCCGAGGGCAATTAAGGATAAGCCAACCGGCGCTTGGTGTTTTTCCAGCACCGCGATCATATCGTTGACAATGGCGCTTAATTGCGCGTCGGAGTATTTGGAAGATTGAGCCATTTTTGTTTGAAAAGGGGAAAAAAAGTTGCCTTATCATACCCGATTATTTGCCCGAATCTAAATAATTTCTTTTTTCTTGTTAAAAGAGAGCAGTTATAATTCGCGAGGTTTTGCGACGTTATGTTGTGCTTGCCCAACGCTGAAATAATGCCGGTTGGGTAATATTTGAGAGATTTCGGGCTTCACAAGGCGTGTTTGAAGTGTAAGCAATGTTATTTTTGGACTTCCCAAATAGCACCGCATTGGAATGGCGTTCAATGCGGTGCTGTTGGCGAAGTGCTCGGATTTTTGCTAACGGTTAGATAAGTCCGTCAGACGATTCGGCAATCGTTTTGTGCATTTGCCGCAGCATAATGTCGATGTTTTTTAATAAAGGAAAAGAAAATGAGCATTACTGTAAATCAAATCGTGTTGCACCAATTAATTAAGCGAATCGATGGTGACGATAATAAAATGGAAAGCATTTTACGTAACGAGTTACATCCGATCACGGCGGAGGTGGAACAAATGATGTTGCAGTTGCATCAAGGCTATCAAAATAAAGCCAAGGCTTTCGGTGTGTTTCAAGATAATTCGGTATTTGCGCAACAATTAAATCGTTTACTGGAACAAGAAACAGAATTTTTAGATTTCAGCCAATATTCGACAAAGCTTTTGGCGGATGAATTAAGCAAATATAACTTTGCCGATAGTGGTACACTTGTGCTATGTCAATACAATTTCCTCGCCACCGATTATTTGTTTATCGCCTTGCTTGATAGCCGCCACAGTATGTGGGTGGACGAACACTTGGATATTCGTCGCACGGAATATCTTGATATTACGCAATTTGATATCGCCGCACGGGTGAATTTGACCGATTTGCAAATAAACGCCAAGTCCAATCGTTATCTGACCTTTATTAAAGGGCGCGTAGGGCGCAAAATCAGCGATTTCTTTATGGATTTTTTGGGGGCGGAAGAAGGATTGAATCCGCAACTGCAAAACCAGTGTTTATTGCAGGCCGTGAGCGATTATTGTGAGCAAGGGGAGTTGAATAAAGAGCAAGCTCAAGCAGTAAAAAAACAAGTGTTTGAATATTGCAAAGGGCAGATTGCCGGCGGTGAAGATATCGCCCTGACTGAACTTTCCGACAGCTTGCCGACTCTAAACGAGCGGCCCTTTGTCGCCTTTGCGGAAGAACAAAATTACGGTTTAGAAGAACATATTCCTCCACTGCGTTCGGCGTTAAAATCACTCACTAAATTTTCCGGTTCAGGTAAAGGCATTAGCCTAACTTTTGATGCGGAATTGCTTAATACGCGCGTTTGCTGGGATCCGATGACGGATACGTTAAGTATTAACGGTTTACCGCCTAACTTAAAAGACCAACTGCAAAAGGCTTTAAAAGCCGAGAATTAGTTTGGCAATATTTTTAAGTTTGGGTATTATTTCACAAAATTTTGCAAGGATAGGTAAAGAAAATGCAATTTAAAATTCTTTTGGGCGTCGCTGTATTGGCATTAAGCCTTTCAGCTTGTTCTACGGTTGAAAAAGTGGTTTATCGCATTGACGTGCCACAAGGCAACTATTTGGAAGCCACCAATGTGGCGCAAGTCAAACAAGGTATGACTGCACAACAAGTACAATATTTGCTTGGTACGCCGGTTTTAATTGACCCTTATAGCAATTTGACTTGGTATTATGTGTTCTTGCAACAGCGAGCCTATCAAGCGCCTGACCAACATACTTTTACCGTAAAATTTGACCAGAGCGGTGTTGTAACGGAAACACATTTGGATAAACCGTTGCCGGAAGTGGCATCGCAAAGTGAGAATAATACCATTATCGAACGTAACGGCGAGGGTAATAAGAAATCTTGGTGGACATTCTAGTAATTCTTGGGTTTATCTGTAATGTAGGTATTCCGTTTAATTGGTATTAAACATTATAGATAGGGAGTAGATAAAAGAGTTGAGCGTATTTTTCGATCAACTCTTTTTATTTATTTTGAGAAATTAGATTAATTTAACCGGGATTTTGACTACTAGTTTTTTTATCTTTTCCGCTTTTTCGCCCGTAATGCAGCAAGGTTTATGCGGTTCGTATGGATAGAATACGGCGAACATTTTCGGCACTAAGGTGATGGTGAATTTGTTTTCGATATTTGCCGTGGTGAGCTGATAATCATCGGCTTGGTTATAGTTTTCGTATTTGGCGAGGTTCGGATAAGTTGCGCCTACTTCAATATTTTCCGCACCGCGAATCAATACTTGCAAGTCTAAATAGTTATGGTGCAATTCCGCTTTTTTCGTGCTTGGTTCGGCGGTTTCCGGTTCCATTACGTTCATGTAAATTTGATCGTTGATATCATGGCGACCATTTTCCAACGCATTTAAATCTAATGTATTCAAATAATCACAAATTTCCGCAATTACTTTCGGTAAACCCACTTTAAAGTTTGGATTGGTGAGGCTGCTGATGATCATATTCTCTCCTTGTATGGATATGTGAATAAAAGTTGCCCCATGATAGCAAGTTGACCATACGAAATAAAGTTACCAATCACATCAAAACATCTGTATAATACGCGAGCTTTATTTTCTGTGTTAGCGTGCGGCTATCAAAAGAGATTTTAAACGGTGGTTAATTGGCGATAGATTTCTTTTGCTAGTCGCAATCTGGAAAATAAAGCATTATTTTTAATGTAATTTAAAGGAAAACATTGTGAATCCAATTGTTAAACAATTTAAATATGGTCAACATACCGTCACCTTAGAAACCGGCGCCATTGCCCGTCAGGCGACGGCTGCTGTGATGGCAAGCATGGACGATACCACCGTATTCGTCACTGTAGTGGCCAAAAAAGACGTGAAAGAAGGCCAAGATTTCTTTCCGTTAACCGTAAACTATCAAGAACGTACTTATGCCGCCGGCCGTATTCCAGGCGGTTTCTTCAAACGTGAAGGTCGTCCATCTGAGGGCGAAACCTTAATTGCCCGTTTAATCGATCGTCCGATTCGTCCGTTATTCCCGGAAGGTTTCTTCAATGAAATTCAAGTAGTTGCCACCGTTGTTTCAGTAAACCCGCAAATCAGCCCAGATTTAGTGGCAATGATCGGTGCGTCTGCTGCGCTTTCATTGTCCGGCGTGCCGTTTAACGGTCCGATCGGGGCTGCACGTGTAGGATTCATTAACGGTCAATTCGTGTTAAATCCTACCATGAGTGAACAAAAACAAAGCCGTTTGGATTTAGTGGTGGCGGGAACCGACAAAGCCGTGTTGATGGTTGAATCTGAAGCGGATATTTTAACCGAAGAACAAATGTTATCTGCGGTCGTATTCGGTCACCAACAGCAACAAGTGGTGATTGAAGCGATTAAAGAATTGGTTGCCGAAGCCGGTAAGCCTCGTTGGGATTGGGTCGCACCGGAGCCAAATACCGATTTAATCAACAAAGTGAAAGCAATTGCCGAAGCGCGCTTAGGCGATGCATACCGTATCACTGAGAAACAAACCCGTTATGAGCAAATTGATGCTATTAAAGCGGATGTGATTGCACAAATCACCGCTGAAGATGAAGAGGTCAGTGAAGGTAAAATTGTGGATATTTTCACCGCTCTTGAAAGCCAAATCGTGCGCGGTCGTATTATCGCGGGCGAACCTCGTATCGACGGACGTACCGTTGATACTGTTCGTGCATTGGATATTTGCACCGGCGTGTTACCGCGTACTCATGGTTCTGCGATTTTTACCCGTGGTGAAACCCAAGCGTTGGCTGTTGCCACTTTAGGGACTGAACGCGATGCGCAAATCATTGATGAATTAACCGGTGAGCGTCAAGATCACTTCTTGTTCCACTATAACTTCCCTCCGTATTCCGTCGGGGAAACCGGTATGATCGGTTCACCGAAACGTCGTGAAATTGGTCATGGTCGTTTGGCGAAACGTGGCGTGGCAGCAGTGATGCCAACCTTAGCAGAATTCCCATATGTGGTACGTGTAGTATCAGAAATCACCGAATCCAACGGTTCTTCTTCTATGGCTTCTGTGTGCGGCGCATCCCTTGCGTTAATGGACGCAGGCGTGCCGATTAAAGCGGCGGTAGCAGGTATTGCGATGGGCTTGGTGAAAGAAGATGACAAATTTGTCGTGCTTTCCGATATTCTTGGAGATGAAGATCACTTAGGTGATATGGACTTTAAAGTAGCCGGTACTCGTGAAGGTGTCACAGCACTTCAAATGGACATCAAAATCGAAGGTATTACTGCAGAAATCATGCAAATCGCATTAAATCAAGCGAAAAGTGCCCGTATGCACATTCTTGGCGTGATGGAACAAGCTATTCCGGCGCCGCGTGCGGATATTTCTGATTTCGCCCCGCGTATTTACACCATGAAGATCGATCCAAAGAAAATCAAAGATGTGATCGGTAAAGGTGGTGCGGTGATTCGTGCGTTGACTGAAGAAACTGGTACATCCATTGATATTGATGACGACGGTACAGTAAAAATTGCTGCCGTAGATAAAAACGCAGTACAAGATGTGATGGCGCGTATCGAAGACATCACCGCCGAAGTGGAAGCCGGTGCGGTTTACAAAGGTAAAGTGACCCGCTTAGCAGATTTCGGTGCATTTGTGGCTATCGTGGGTAATAAAGAGGGCTTGGTTCACATTTCGCAAATTGCCGAAGAACGTGTGGAGAAAGTCAGCGATTACCTGCAAGTAGGGCAAGAAGTGATGGTGAAAGTAGTAGAAATCGATCGTCAAGGTCGTATCCGTTTAACCATGAAAGATCTTGCGCCTAAACAGGAAGCAGAAAGCAACCAAGAAGAACTTGCCGAAGAGCAAGAATAATCTTGGTTAACCCAATCAAAACTTGGTGGCATTGCCATCAAGTTTTGTTATTTTCCAACTCACTATTCGTACAAAAAGAAAGCAGATGCTGTGTTTTCGATTATTTCGTCGTTTTATAGCCTATTTATTTAGCCTATGTGCGGTGTTGTTCCTTACTGGCTGTGTCCGGTCCGAGGGTACTTTTGTATCTAACAATCGAATTGTACTTGCTGAACAAAATCCGAATACGCACTTTGAACAAGAAGTGATGATTGTACGTATTAGCCAAGTACTTTTAGTTGGAAAAATGAGTAACGAAGAACGCGCTGCCATGCATTTTGAGCGCGGTGTATTATATGATTCTCTTGGATTATGGGGACTCGCCCGTTACGACTTTACGCAAGCCCTTGCATTGCAGCCGAAAATGGCTTCCGTGTATAACTATTTGGGGCTTTACTTATTGCTTGAAGAAGATTACGACGGCGCACTGGAGACGTTCAATGCGGCGCTGGAATTGGATCCGAGTTATGACTATACCCACCTTAATCGTGGTTTAAATTTTTATTATGTAGGGCGCTATAATCTTGCCGAGCAGGATTTCTTACAGTTCTACCAAGCCGATACCAAAGATCCTTATCGTGTCTTATGGCTATATTTGAACGAACAAAAATTAAAACCACAAGAAGCCCGCGCAAATCTTGTCGAACGAGCAAAAGGGCTATCAAAGGACTTCTGGGGAACAAATATCGTTCAATACTACTTAGGACGCATTTCTGTGGAAGAATTGCAGCGGCGCGCAGCCGATTTTGCGGAAAACGCGCAACAATACGCTGAAATTTTGACAGAAACCTATTTTTATCTAGCAAAACAAAAACTCAATGCGGTGCTGGTGGACGAGGCGGCGACTTTGTTCAAACTGGCCATGGCGAATCAGGTTTATAACTTTGTTGAGTATCGTTTTGCCTCCTTTGAGCTGATGAAATTAAAACCGGCTCAAGCGGAAGACGAAAAAGAAGTAAAAAGTGCGGTAACTAGAGCCACGGCATTTTAACAGCCGACCGCCTTTTTACGATTCTCCGATTTCTTTGCTCTCCCTTCGGGATTGTTGGTAAAGCCAACACTTAAAGTGCCTTCGCATTTTTCCCTCGGAAACCGGAAAGGTTAGATATCAGGAATACAATCAACAAATAAACCCGAAAGCCCCTTGAGCTTTCCTCATTTTATTCGAGAATTTTAATGACAGACAAAATCACTTTTAATGACTTAGGTTTGCCTGAGTTTATCTTAAAAGCCGTTTCAGACTTAGGTTTTGAAACTCCCTCTCCGATTCAACAAGAATGTATTCCGCATTTACTTAACGGCAATGACGTTTTGGGTATGGCGCAAACCGGTAGCGGTAAAACGGCGGCATTTGCTCTTCCATTGCTTGCGCAAATTAACTCGGAAGAAAAACATCCGCAAATGTTGGTGATGGCGCCGACGCGCGAACTTGCCATTCAAGTGGCGGACGCGTGCGAACAATTTGTTAAACACGCTCGTGGCATCCGCATTGTGACCTTGTACGGCGGGCAACGTTACGATATCCAACTGCGAGCTCTAAAACAAGGCGCTCAAGTGGTGGTAGGTACGCCTGGACGTATTCTCGATCACATTCGCCGCGGTACGTTAAATCTTGCTGAATTACGTTTCATCGTGTTAGATGAAGCGGACGAAATGTTGCGTATGGGCTTTATTGATGATGTGGAAACCGTAATGGCGGAATTGCCGGAACATCATCAAACCGCGTTATTCTCAGCAACTATGCCGGAGCCGATTCGTCGTATTACCAAACACTTTATGAACGATCCGAAAGAAGTGAAGATCAAAGTGAACAACGACAACGCGCCGGATATTGAGCAAAGCTGTTGGTACGTGCATGGTGTGCGTAAAAACGAAGCCTTGTTACGTTTTTTAGAAGTGGAAGATTTTGACGCCGCGATTATTTTTGCCCGCACCAAAACTGCCACGTTAGATATTACCGAACTGCTTGAAAAAAGCGGTTTCCGCTCCGCCGCATTGAATGGCGATATGACCCAACAATTGCGCGAACAAACGCTTGATCGTTTGCGTAACGGCAGTTTGGATATCGTGGTGGCGACGGATGTAGCCGCACGCGGTATCGACATTGAGCGTATCAGTCTTGTGGTGAATTACGACATTCCGTTGGATGCAGAGTCCTATGTGCACCGCATTGGTCGTACCGGTCGTGCAGGGCGTTCAGGTCGCGCCTTATTGTTTGTCGAACCGCGTGAACGTCGTTTACTTCGTAACATTGAACATTTAATGAAAAAAGGTATTAATGAAGTGGAATTGCCGAATCATTTAGTGTTACAAGAATGCCGTCGCAAAAAATTCGTGGCGAAAATTACCAAACAGCTTGAACACCACGATTTGGAACAATATCGCAGTTTGTTGGAAGATTTGTTTACCGCCGATCAAGATCAGGAAGATATCGCCGCAGCCATGTTGATGTTGTTGCAAGGCAAGCAAAAATTGATTCTTCCACCGGATCCGCCGATGGATAAACGTCGTCGCGATCGCAATGAGCGCAGTGAAAATCCGCGTTCGGCGGAACGTCGGGGGGAACGCAAAGGCTACGGTAATCCGCAGCCGATGGATCTATATCGCATTGAAGTGGGACGCGGCGATGGCGTGGAAGTACGTCATATCGTGGGCGCTATCGCTAATGAAGGAGACATTAACAGTCGCTATATTGGCCATATCAAACTTTACGACGATTATTCTACTGTCGAATTGCCGCAAGGCATGCCGAAGGAATTGTTGCAACAATTTGCTAAAACCCGCGTGTTGAATAAGCAAATGCAAATGTCTTTTTTAGGCGAAGCGAAATCCGACGGTGCTCGCGGTGGCGATGACTTCAGGGGGAAACGTCGTGGAGGTCGCAGTGTTGAGCGCGGCGATTTCGGAGATCGTGGACGCAATGAACGAGGTGGTCGTAAATTTAATGAGAAAAATAGTCGCACTTTCGGCGAGCGCTCTTATAGAGAGCGCCGCGGTTAATAAGAGCGCCTTAGTTAATTAATCATTGTAGCCCCTTGAATCGAAAGGGGCTTTTTATTGTCTATAAATCAAATTCTCGCTAAAATCCACCGGCTTTTACAAAAGGGCTACATATTTGAAAGGTTTATTTTTACGTATTATCGTCTCATTTATACTGTTGCTTTGGGCGATTGATATGATATTTCCGTGGCAAAAAATTATACGCTCCGAAGAAAATCGTTATCAGACGGTTCAATCGCGCGGTACGCTAGTGGTTGGCACAATCAATAACCCACTCTATTATTTTGTCGGATCGGAGGGAGAATCCGGTTTGGAATACGAGTTGGCAAAAAGCTTTGCGGATTATTTGGGGGTGAAGTTAGAAATTGCAGTATTTGACAATCCCAATGCGGTGCTCGGCGCGCTTGAGAATAATCGGATAGATTTGGCGGCGGCAAGTTTATTATTCTACTCCAAACGTGCGGAGCAATTCCAAATCGGTCCGTCTTATACTTCAGCTTCATGGCAATTGGTTTACCGTAAAGGGGAAAATCGTCCGAAAGATTTAGGCCAAGTACAACAAGAGATTGTGATTGCCGAAGGATCGGAATTAGACGAACTATTGGCGCAATCGCAGAAAAAATTTCCGAAGCTGCGATGGAAAAGTAACAAGCAGTTAACGCAAGAAGAGTTATTGATTCAAGTTGCGGAAGGCTACATTCCTTACACGATCGCTAATTCCATTGATGTGGCGATGGCTCAGCAAATTCGTCCTGACCTTGCAATCGCCTTTGATTTAACAGACGAAGCCGGCGTACATTGGTATCTTGCCGATAATTCTTACAACGAGCTGCAGGCTAGTTTACTAGACTTTATGAGCACCGCATTGGACAGCGGTTTAATCGATCGTATTGAAGAGAAATATTTTCGGCATATTGCGCAGTTTGATTACGTGGATAGTCGCGCTTATTTAGATGCCGTTGAAAACATTTTGCCGCAATATCAACCGCTTTTTGAAAAATACAAGGGGGAGTTGGATTGGCGTTTGTTGGCGGCGGTGGCTTATCAAGAGTCTCATTGGAACCCTGATGCTACCTCACCTACCGGGGTACGTGGCATGATGATGCTCACCAAAGATACGGCAGAGCGGATGAAAATCGATGATCGAACCGATCCTGAGCAAAGTATTAAAGCCGGTTCAGATTATCTTCATTGGTTGATTGCACAGATGCCGGATAGTATTCCGCAAGAAGACCGAATTTGGTATGCGCTCACCGCTTATAATATGGGGCTAGGGCATGTAGTGGATCTACGTCGTTTAACAAAAAAACTAGGCGCCAACCCGGATAATTGGTTAGATGTAAAGAATAACTTGCCGTTACTGTCAGAGAAACGCCATTATAATGGACTAAAATATGGCTATGCTCGAGGTTATGAGGCATATCAATACGTAGAAAATATCCGCCGATATATGAATAGCATTGTGAATTATCATCGCGTTAAGGAAAATCAGAACCGCTTTGAGCAAGGTAAAGATGCCTCACGCGATAATCAAGATGCGGTTAAAAACACGGAATAGAAAGGAAAGATAGACCTGCCCAAGCCCAGTAGAAAAATAACAAATAAAAAGGCTTATTAATGTTTTTAATAAGCCTTTTTTCGGAACCTTGCTTAATTTGTTTCCTCAGCATAACCCTTCATGCTACTAAGTTTTGCTAAACCTATATTGCAACTTTTCAACTGTGTAGCTAGTTCCATTTCAAGAATTTGTTGCTTACTTTGGTTTAGTTTATTTTTGATTTTGCTTACTTGAGTATGCGTACCCGGTTGTTTTTCAGCCTGCGCAATTAAATTTTCTGTTTCTTTGAATAATTGCTCGCATTGTTGCGGCAACATATTTTTTTCTGCTGTTGCTGCAATTGTGGAAAACGAAACCATAGAAAATAATGCAGCTAAAATACTTGAGATTTTTTTCATTATGAAATCCTTTGATAAGATTTTCTAGATACGATGCTACGCGAAGTTAGCAAAATACGAGATTATTGTCTAGGGAAAATTGATAATTTTGCGATAAACGGACGTACTATTTATTTTATTGGCTCCGTAATATCCTATCTATTTTAGAAAAAAGAGAAATTTGATATAAATCAATTTCATACATAACTAGCTATAATGGGGTATTTGCTATTTATATCAAAAAATATGATGTGGATAGCATTTTTAGTGTTTTTTATCCTTATGTTTAGTAGTAGAATAACTACCATTCTTGAGTTATCCGCGTTGTAATCCGTAATTTGATGTAGTTCGCAAATGGGATTATTGTGTGCGGTAATTCAGTTTTCGCTTAATAATTGTGCATTTTGTCTGTTGTTGAGTAGCTTTTGGGGTGATTATTTAAGGGTTCCTTTATTAATCATAGTGAATGACTTGTAATTATTACAAGAGGTTGAGATGTTGGACGTTGTTGAACTTTCTCGCTTGCAGTTTGCTTTAACTGCGTTATATCACTTTATTTTTGTTCCTCTTACATTAGGTTTGTCTTTCATTCTCGTCATTATGGAAACGACCTATGTGGTGACAGGTAAAGAAGTTTATAAAGATATGACAAAATTTTGGGGTAAGTTATTTGGTATTAACTTTGCCCTTGGCGTGACCACCGGTATCATTATGGAATTCCAATTCGGTACTAACTGGTCTTACTATTCTCATTATGTAGGTGATATTTTCGGTGCACCGTTGGCGATTGAAGCATTACTTGCATTTTTCTTAGAATCGACTTTCGTCGGTTTATTTTTCTTTGGTTGGGATCGCTTAACTAAAGGTAAACACTTACTTGCAACTTATTGCGTAGCGTTCGGTTCAAACCTTTCTGCAATGTGGATTTTGGTGGCAAACGGTTGGATGCAAAACCCGGTTGCGGCGGAGTTCAATTTTGAAACCGTACGCATGGAAATGACGAGCTTTATGGATTTATGGTTGAATCCTGTTGCGCAAAGTAAATTCTTACACACCCTTTCCGCCGGTTATACCTCAGGCGCTTTTTTTGTATTGGCAATTAGTGCCTTCTATTTGTTAAAAGGTCGCGATCTTGGTTTTGCCAAACGTTCTTTCTCTGTTGCGGCAACCTTTGGTTTTATCGCTTCGCTTGCGGTTGTAATTTTAGGGGATGAGTCCGGTTACGACATCGGTAAGGCTCAGCCGGTGAAATTAGCGGCGATGGAAGCGGAATTTGAAACGCATCCAGCACCGACGGCATTCCATCCGGTTGCGATTCCAAATACCGCTGAAATGAAAAATGATTTTGCGATTAGTGTACCTATGCTTGGTGGCGTAATTGCAACTCGTTCTTTTGATAAAGAAATTACCGGTTTAAAAGAACTCCAAGCATTAAACGAAAATCGGGTGCGTAACGGTATGGTGGCTTATGATCTTTTCACTCAATTAAAAGCGGAGAAAAAAGCATCGGGTCAAGTCAATCCTGAAACTAAAGCGAAATTCGATGAAGTGAAAAAAGATCTTGGTTTCGGTTTATTGTTAAAACGCTACACCGATAAGGTGGTGGATGCGACAGAAGAGCAAATTAAACAGGCTGCGCGCGATACCATTCCAAATGTGGGGCCTAACTTTTGGGCGTTTCGCGCAATGCTCGCTGCGGGTGGTTTAATCGCCTTATTAGCCTTCGGCGCATTTGTTCAAAACTTGCGTAATAAAGTGATGCAAAGTCGATTATTGCTAAAAGCTTTATTATGGGGGTTACCGTTGCCTTGGATTGCCATCGAATGCGGTTGGTTCTTGGCGGAATACGGTCGTCAACCATGGGCAATTTATGAAGTGTTGCCGGTAGGCATTTCTGCTTCTCACCTAAGTGTGGGCGATCTTTGGTTCTCTATCGGTTTAATCTGCGCACTTTATTTAGCCTTTATTATTGTTGAAATGTACTTAATGTTTAAATATGCACGTTTAGGGCCAAGTGCATTGAAAACCGGCAAATACTACTTTGAGCAATCATCTAAATAAGCAGGAGACGAATTATGATTGATTATGAATTTCTACGTTTTATTTGGTGGATATTGGTCATCGTATTGCTGATCGGTTTTTCTGTAACTGATGGCTTTGATATGGGCGTAACCGCGCTTTTACCAATTGTCGGTAAAAAAGAAGTGGAACGTCGAATTATGATTAACACAATAGCACCGCATTGGGACGGTAACCAAGTTTGGTTGTTAACCGCCGGTGGTGCGGTGTTCGCAGCCTGGCCTATCGTATATGCCGTTTCTTTCTCCGGTTTCTATATCGCATTGGTATTAGTGTTGGCAGCGTTATTCTTCCGTCCGATTGGTTTTGAATACCGTGCCAAAATTGATAGCCCAACATGGCGTACTGCCTGGGATTGGGGGTTGTTTGCAGGTGGTTTTGTACCGGCATTAGTGTTTGGCGTAGCATTCGGTAATTTACTACAAGGTGTGCCATTTGAATTCAATGAAATCGCACAAGTCACCTATACGGGGTCATTTTTTGCTTTATTAAACCCGTTCGCTTTATTATGCGGTGTGATTAGTTTGGCCATGCTTGTCACGCACGGTGCAAACTGGTTACAAATGAAAACCACGGCTGAATTAAGAGATCGTGCTCGTGCAATTACTCAAATTGGCGCACTTGTAACTTTGATCGCATTTGTGCTTGCAGGCGTATGGTTATACTTTAAGGATGGTTATGTTGTAACCAGCGCTATTGACCACTTAGCGCCTTCTTCTCCTATGGGTAAAGAAGTGAAAGTAGAAATTGGAGCATGGTTCAAAAACTTCAACGAAATGCCGATTCTATGGCTTTTCCCGGCATTGGCAGTGGTGGGCGCATTGCTAAATGTTGCCGCTTCTAAAGCAAATCGTTGCGGTTTCGCGTTCTTCTTTTCGGCATTAACTATGGCCGGCGTGATTATTACCGCTGCGGTTTCTATGTTCCCGTTCGTAATGCCTTCAAGTTCTCATCCGGAACAAAGCTTGTTAATGTGGGATGCAACCTCAAGCGAATTAACCTTAACCTTAATGCTAGGTTTAGCGCTCGTATTTGTAACGATTTCTCTCGCGTACACCATTTGGTCATACATGAAAATGTTCGGCCGTTTGGATGAAAGCTTCGTGTCAAACAACAAAAACTCATTATACTAAGGAGACAATATGTTATACGCAATTTGGATAGTGGGTGTTTTAACAGCAATTTTTGCAAGCGTAAAAGTCACAAAAAGTAAAGAAAATTTAGGGAAATTCGACGAATAATGATTCGCGTTCTTTATCAATATGTTAATAAGGGTTCGTTCAGAACCCTTTCATTTATTTTGGCGATAGCATTAACATTCGCTTTTTTCTTCAATTTTAATAGTTTCTCCAGCGGACTAAGAACAGCCAATCCTTTTCTAATCTTATTTATTTTATGGGGCTTAATAACCTCTTGGGTCCACGGCATCGGCTTTGAAGTGAAGCTCGCCTTTTGGCGTCTACCTTTTTTGCCTTATTGGGGGTACCTTGCGTTTTTATCGGCGATCATCGTTCATTATTGACAAGTCAAAATAGCACCGCATTGAAAGTGCTTGCACCGAGTAAAAACAGTCTCTAAAATACGCGACCTCAGACTTTTTAATGGGGAAAGCAAGGTGAATTCAAGGATTTTTCGTTTTCCGGTTCGTGTTTATTATGAGGATACGGATGCTGGTGGAGTAGTTTATCACGCTCGCTATTTGCATTTTTTCGAACGCGCCAGAACGGAATATCTAAGACTGCTGGAATTTTCTCAACAAACCTTGTTGCAGGAACAACAAAGCGCGTTTGTTGTCAAATCGATGGCGATTGACTATCGCGTTCCGGCAAAATTGGATGATTATCTTATTATTGAAACCGAAGTTAGCGCGATTAAAGGTGCGACAATCCTTTTTGAGCAACGATTAATACGTGATACGGTGATTTTATCAAAGGCTACTGTAAAAGTAGCCTATGTTGATTTAGGCAAAATGAAACCGGCGGCGATTCCGACAGAAATAAAAGCCGCCTTTTTAAACAATATATAACACTTTTCGGAGTAGCTGATGACTGCAGAATTGAACTTTTTAGAGCTTTTTCTAAAAGCGAGTATTGTTGTTCAACTTGTAATTGTGATTTTAATTTCATTCTCAATTATTTCTTGGACGATTATTATCCAACGTAGTCGTGTATTAACAAATGCGTTAAAAGAAGCGAATACTTTTGAAGATCGTTTCTGGTCAGGCGAAGACTTAAATAAATTATACGAAGGTTTATCAAATCGCCGCGATGGGTTAACTGGAAGCGAACAAATTTTCTTTGTCGGTTTTAAGGAATTTTCTCGTTTAAAGCAAGTCAATCCGGAGGCGCCTGAAGCAATAATTAAAGGAACTTCGCGTGCAATGAATTTAGCGATGAATCGAGAAGTGGAAATGCTTGAAAGTCGCGTGCCGTTCTTAGCGACAGTGGCTTCTGTAAGCCCGTATATCGGTTTGTTCGGTACCGTTTGGGGGATTATGCACGCTTTTATGGCATTAAGTGGCGCTAAGCAAGCTACTTTACAAATGGTAGCGCCGGGGATTGCGGAAGCATTGATTGCAACTGCCATCGGTTTGTTTGCTGCGATTCCGGCCGTCATGGCTTATAACCGGTTAAGCTTACGTGTAAATGCGATTGAGCAAAATTACGGTAACTTTATTGATGAATTTACCACGATTTTACATCGTCAAGCCTTTGGTAGAGCACCGCATTCCCATTAAACGGGAAAACGTTAAAAATGTAGTCTTTTAGCGTGGTTTTTAGGGGAAAATATGGCTCGTCGTTCACGTAAAGAAATTAAATCTGAAATTAATATTGTGCCGTTCTTGGATGTATTGCTAGTGCTAGTACTTATCTTTATGGCGACCGCACCCATTATTAGTCAAAGCGTCCAAGTGGAATTGCCAGATTCGGTACAAAGTCAAAATGTGTCAAATGAAGATAAAACACCGGTGATTTTAGAAGTTTCCGGCGTTGGACAGTACGCGCTTTCTATCGGCGGTGAGCGCCAGGAAGGCCTAACGGAAGAAATGGTGACGCAGTTATCAAAACAAGAATTTGATAAGGATAACAATACAATGTTCCTTGTTGGAGGAGCAAAAGAAGTGCCTTATGAAGAAGTTATCAAAGCATTGAATTTACTTCATTTGGCGGGTATTAAATCTGTCGGTTTAATGACGAACCCAATTTAATCTAGAGTAGGTAAAACGTGCAGAATAATCGACAAAAAAAAGGTGCGAATGCGTTTGTCATTTCGATTCTTATGCACCTTGCTTTGTTCGGCCTGTTGATTTGGAGCTCTTTCTATCAAACCGTTGAAATTATGGGTGGCGGTGAAGGTGATGGCGATGCACTTGGCGCGGTAATGGTTGATACGGGGAATGCAGCGCAAGAATGGGGGCGCATTCAACAGCAGAATAAAGGGCAAACCGATAAACAGAAAAAGACAGATCCGGTAGAAGAAAAACCGCTTGTTGAACAGCAAGAAGAAGTTCGTCGGCAAGAAATTGCAAAACAAGAAGAACTGAAGCATCAGCAGGAAATTCAGCGCCAACAAGAAATTGAACGTCAAAAGCAAGAATTAATAGAGAAGCAAAGACAGCAAGAACTTGTTCGCCAAGAAGCATTGGAAAAGCAAAAACAAGCCGAAGAAGCGAAAGCAAAACAAGCCGCGGAAGCGGCAAAGCTTAAAGCTGAGGCAGAGGCTAAACGTTTAGCCGCAGCAGCAAAACAAGCGGAAGAAGAGGCTAAGGCTAAGGCGGCAGAGGCAGCCGAAAAAGCGAAGAAACAAGCAGAGGAAAAAGCCAAAGTAGAGGCAGAGGCCAAAGCGAAAGCTGAAGCAGAAGCGAAGGCTAAAGCAGAGGCTGATGCGAAGGCTGCGGCGGATGCAAAGGCGAAAGCAGATGCTAAGGCAAAAGCTGCCGCGGATGCGAAAGCAAAAGCGGAAGCTGCAGCTAAGCGTAAAGCGGATCAAACTGCATTAGATGATTTTATGAACGGAGGCGATCTTGGCGGCGGTAGCGCTTCTAAAGGTGGCAATGCAAGCAAAGGTGGAACGCAAGGTAGTGGCGCTAGCTTGGGCTTGGGCGACGGCGGTAAAGTAGGTGACCAATATGCAGGTGTTATTAAGCGTGAAATTCAGCGTCGTTTCCTAAAAGATCCAAGTTTTGCGGGAAAAGTTTGTCGAATTAAGATTCAGTTGGAGCGAGATGGTACGATTCTAGGTTATCAGAAGGTGTCAGGTTCCGAGGATATTTGTACTGCTGCACTCAGTGCAGTGGCTAGAACCAAGAAAGTTCCTGCGGCACCGTCTGATGCTGTGTATGAAAAATACAAAGCACCGATTATTGATTTCGATATCAAATGATTGTTTTGAGAAGTATGTACTCGTTAACGTAAGGATAACAAAATGAAATTATTCAAAAAATTAATAGGTGTATTTGCAGCGCTCTTTGTTGTTGCAGGTCACGTTGTGGCGGATGATGAAGTTCGCATTGTGATTGATGAAGGGGTGGATGGTGCTCGTCCTATTGCCGTCGTGCCGTTCGCAGGTTCTGCCCCTGAAAATATTGGCAAAATCATTGCGGATGATTTGCGTAATAGCGGTAAATTCAATCCTATTTCGGAAGCTAGGATGCCTCAGAAACCGACTTCAGCTTCTGAAGTAAATCCGGAAGCTTGGACTGCATTAGGCATTGATGCAGTTGTGGTCGGACAAGTGACTTCAACCGGAAGTGGTTATAATATCTCCTATCAGTTAGTAGATACGGTAGGCGCATCAGGTACTCCTGGGACGGTACTCGTACAAAATAGCTATACAGTGACGGATAAATGGTTACGCTATGGTGCTCATACAGTAAGTGATGAGGTATTTGAAAAATTAACGGGTATTCGAGGGGCTTTTAGAACCCGAATTGCATATGTGGTGCAAAAAAATGGTGGTTCACAACCTTATGAAGTTCGGGTGGCTGATTATGACGGGTATAATCAATTTATCGTGAACCGTAGTTCGCAACCGATTATGTCTCCAGCCTGGTCGCCAGATGGTAAACGTTTAGCATATGTTTCGTTTGAGAATAAAAAATCACAGCTTGTCGTACAAGATCTTGGTTCAGGTGCGCGTAAAGTTGTCGCATCGTTTCCAGGGCATAACGGTGCTCCGGCATTCTCACCAGATGGTTCGCGTTTAGCCTTTGCTTCATCACAAGACGGTACATTAAATATTTACGTGATGAGCGCAAATGGGGGAGCTGTAACTCAATTAACACGTGGTTCGGGTAATAATACCGAACCGTCTTGGTCACCGGATGGTAGCTCAATTTTGTTTACCTCTGATAGAAGTGGTTCCCCTCAAGTTTATCTAATGAGTGCTAGTGGTGGTAGCGCTTCACCAATTGGAGGTCGAGGTAGCGCGCAAATTAGTGGCGATGGTAAGATGCTTGTTATGATCAACGGTAATAACAATGTCGTAAAACAAGATCTTTCTACCGGTGCCTCGGAAATATTAAGTACATCTTTTTTAGGCGAAAGTCCGAGTATTTCACCTAATGGAATTATGATTATTTATAGTTCTACACAAGGCTTAGGAAAGGTGCTACAATTAGTTTCTGCAGATGGTCGCTTTAAGGCGAGTCTTCCAGGAAGTAATGGCCAAGTGAAATTTCCAGCTTGGTCGCCATACTTAACTAAATAAAAATGTGATTAGGAGAATCTAATGAACAAATTTGTTAAATCATTATTAGTTGCGGGTTCTGTAGCTGCTTTGGCAGCATGTAGCTCTTCTAGCAACGATGCAGGTGCAAACGGTCAAACTTTCGGTGGCTATTCTGTTGAAGATCTTCAACAACGTTATAACACTGTGTATTTTGGTTTTGATAAATACAACATTGAAGGCCAGTATGTTCAAATCTTAGATGCGCACGCAGCATATTTAAATGCAACTCCGGCATCTAAAGTAGTTGTTGAAGGTAATACTGACGAACGTGGTACCCCAGAGTATAACATCGCTTTAGGTCAACGTCGTGCAGATGCAGTTAAATCTTTCTTAGCTGGTAAAGGTGTTGAAGGTAGCAAAGTTTCAACTGTTTCCTACGGTGAAGAAAAACCGGCTGTATTAGGTCATGATGAAGCCGCATATTCTAAAAACCGCCGCGCAGTATTGGCATACTAATTTTTAGAATAAGTCTAGTTTAAAGAGGACGGAGACGTAAGTCTCCGTCTTTTGTTTTTTATAAGCCGAATGTTATGAAATTGATGAGGATTCGTCCAACTAACTAAAAAACCTAAAATTTTCCTTGCGCCAAAAAATAAAATCAGTAATATACGGCACGTCAAAATGACGTGGGTCGTTAGCTCAGTCGGTAGAGCAGCGGACTTTTAATCCGTTGGTCGAAGGTTCGAATCCTTCACGACCCACCACTTAAGATATATTCCTCCTCTTGGGGTCGTTAGCTCAGTCGGTAGAGCAGCGGACTTTTAATCCGTTGGTCGAAGGTTCGAATCCTTCACGACCCACCACTTTATTTTCAAAACTCGTATTTCCTCAGTTGGGTTGTTAGCTCAGTTGGTAGAGCAGCGGACTCTTAATCCGTTAGTCGAGAGTTCGAGTCTCTCACAACCCACCATATTTTCTGAAATTATGCAGCTGTGTATAAAGCTGAAATGACCTCACAAAATAGCACCGCATTGAAATGACTTCCGATGCGGTGCTATTTTGTGAAGTAAACTTAATTCCTCAAATAGTTTTGTGCATTTGCTGCATAATACCAATATCTTCTATTGATAAGTTGTCTTTATTTTTTAAATAAGAAGATTCTAGACTCAAAGTCGAAGTTATCGTGCTATAATAACCTTAAATTATAGTCAAATACTAGAGTGTTATGTTTGATCATATTCGAATAGTGCTTATTGAAACTTCTCATAGTGGAAATATAGGTTCTGCGGCTCGAGCAATGAAAACAATGGGACTTTCTCAGTTGTATCTTGTTTCTCCAAAATCGGTTGATAAACAATCGCTTGCCTTGGCAGCCGGTGCGGATGATATTGTCACGAACGCACATATTGTCTCAAGTTTTGATGAAGCTATTGCAGATTGCTCATTAGTGATAGGTGCTAGCGCGCGTTTGCGCCATTTACAAAGTACTCTGCTTGGGCCAAGAGAATGTGCTGAAAAAATATCATTATATCAAGGGAATATTGCGATTGTATTTGGACGTGAGCGTGTAGGTCTGCGTAATGAGGAACTGCTGAAATGTCATTATCATTTAACGATTCCTGCAAATCCTGATTATTCCTCGCTCAACTTGGCAATGGCTGTTCAATTGGTGAGCTACGAACTTAGAATGGCATTTTTAGCAAATAAGGAAAATGGTTTTTCATTTTCCTTGGCTAATAAATCTGATGAGTCAAAAAGGCATGCTAATGCGCAGGAGATGGAATATTTCTTTAAGCATACAGAGCGTGTTTATCAATCATTAGGATTTATTAAAAATCAAGGTGTTATGCAAAAATTACGACGTTTGTATAACCGTGCAAGTGTAGAAGAAAATGAATTAAATATTTTACATGGCATGTTAAGTGCGGTTGAAAAACGCTTAGAGTTACTTAATATAGATAGTTGACTATTCTAGTTGGACATGTAAACATTGGGACGACTTTTTAAAGGGGACTTTATGAAACTAACTTCAAAAGGGCGCTATGCAGTGACAGCGGTTTTAGATATCGCATTAAACGCAGCGAATGGGCCTGTGAACCTTGCTGATATTTCAGAACGTCAGAATATTTCACTATCTTATTTAGAACAGCTTTTTGCGAAGTTGCGTCGTGACGGTTTAGTTCAAAGCGTACGTGGCCCAGGGGGCGGTTATAGGTTAGGTTTACCAAGCGACAAAATTTCAGTGGGGATGATCGTCTCTGCCGTAAATGAAAATATTCATGTAACAAAGTGTCTTGGTGCCGGAAATTGTCAAAATGGTAAAGAGTGTTTAACTCATGCACTTTGGGATGAGCTAAGCAACCGCATTGAGAGTTTTTTAAACGAGATTACCTTAGCCGAATTGGTGAATAAAAGAGTGCCAAAGCACCAACCACATAATAATTTTGAAAATTTATTAATTATTAATCAGTAAGAAAAGTTACCTTATATAAGTGCGCTCAAGTTTTGGAAAGATTTTAGGAGTGAAAATGAAATTACCCATTTATTTAGATTATGCGGCGACTTGCCCGGTTGATGAACGCGTGGCGAAAAAAATGATGGAATATTTAACTATCGATGGTGTTTTCGGTAATCCGGCTTCTCGTTCCCACAAATTCGGCTGGCAAGCTGAAGAAGCGGTTGATGTTGCACGTAATCAAATCGCCGATTTAATCGGTGCTGATTCCCGTGAAATTGTGTTTACCTCCGGTGCGACAGAATCCGACAATTTAGCGATAAAAGGTGCAGCGCACTTTTATCAAACTAAAGGTAAGCACATTATCACTTGTAAAACCGAACACAAAGCCGTGCTTGATACTTGTCGCCAATTAGAACGTGAAGGTTTTGAAGTCACTTATTTAGAACCGGAATCCGATGGCTTAATCGATTTAGAAAAATTCAAAGCGGCATTGCGTCCGGATACCATTTTAGCCTCTATCATGCACGTGAATAACGAAATCGGCGTGATTCAGGATATCAAAGCCATCGGTGAATTATGCCGAGCCAACAAAACGATCTTCCATGTAGATGCCACCCAAAGTGTAGGCAAAGTGGATATCAATCTCGCCCAGTTACCAGTGGATTTAATGTCTATGTCCAGCCATAAATTATATGGTCCAAAAGGCATTGGTGCATTATACGTTCGCCGCAAGCCGCGTATTCGTTTAGAGGCCATTATTCATGGTGGTGGTCATGAACGCGGTATGCGTTCCGGTACATTGCCGGTACATCAAATTGTCGGGATGGGTGAAGCCTATCGTATTGCCAAAGAAGAAATGGCGACAGAGATCCCACGCATTAAAATCCTGCGCGATCGTCTGTACAATGGTTTAAAAGACATTGAAGAAACCTATGTGAATGGCTCCATGGAACGTCGCGTCGCCAATAACCTCAACATCAGTTTTAACTATGTAGAAGGTGAATCTTTAATGATGGCATTGCGCGACATCGCGGTTTCTTCTGGATCTGCCTGTACTTCCGCCAGCCTTGAGCCATCTTACGTATTGCGGGCCTTAGGTCGTAATGATGAATTGGCACACAGCTCAATTCGCTTCACCTTAGGTCGTTTTACAACAGAAGAAGAAATCGACTACACCATTAACTTGATGAAAGGCGCAGTAGAAAAATTACGCGCATTATCTCCGCTTTGGGATATGTTTAAAGAAGGTATAGACTTAAATACTATTAAGTGGTCAGCCCACTAATTTGGCGGGCGATGAGAGTTGCCCGATTAGCACATTATTTTAGGAAAGGAACAAAATATGGCATACAGCGACAAAGTTATCGATCATTATGAAAACCCGCGTAATGTGGGCGCTATGGATAAAAAAGACAGTACTGTCGGTACCGGCATGGTGGGCGCACCAGCATGCGGCGACGTTATGCAATTACAAATTCGCGTAAATGACAATGGCATTATTGAAGATGCCAAATTTAAAACCTACGGTTGCGGTTCCGCCATTGCGTCTAGTTCCTTAATCACCGAATGGGTCAAAGGCAAGTCTTTGGAAGAAGCGGGATCCATCAAAAATAGCCAAATCGCTGAAGAACTTGAATTACCGCCAGTAAAAGTACACTGCTCCATTTTGGCGGAGGATGCTATTAAAGCCGCGATTGCTGATTACAAAACCAAACAAGCCAAATCATAAAAATAAAAAGTGCGGTAAATTAACCGCACTTTTCGTCGTTCCGGAGGAAATATGAGTATTACATTGACGGAAAAGGCTGCGCAACGTGTGAAAGCTTTTTTGGATAATCGCGGCAAAGGCATAGGTTTACGTTTGGGAGTGAAAACCTCGGGCTGTTCAGGTTTAGCGTATGTACTTGAATTTGTTGATGTACTAAATGAAGAAGATCAAGTTTTTGAACAACATGGCGTAAAAGTTATCGTTGACCCCAAAAGCTTAGTTTATTTAAATGGAATTGAATTGGATTATGTAAAAGAAGGTTTAAATGAAGGCTTTAAATATAACAATCCAAACATAAAAGAATCTTGCGGTTGTGGCGAAAGTTTCCATGTTTAAGGAGTTATCATGCAAAACCCTTTTAAAGTATTTGATTTACCTGTTAATTTCCAACTTGATACGCAAGCCTTAAATGAACGCTATTTAGCGCTACAGAAATCGTTGCATCCGGATAATTTTGCGTCAGCCGATGTTGGGCAACAGCGTCTTGCGATGCATAAATCGACAGAAGTGAATGATGCTTTAAAAACGTTAAAAGACCCCATTTTGCGTGCTGAGGCGATTATTGCGCTCAACACCGGTGAGCAACAAAATGTTGAACAAAAAAGCACTCAAGATGTAGCGTTTTTAGTGCAACAGTTACAATGGCGCGAGCAGTTGGAAGAATTAGAAAATCAAAAAGACAAACAAGCGCTAAGTGTGTTTGCTAAAGAAATCAAACAAGAAACTCAAACGTTATTGGTTGCACTTGCCGACCGCATTGAAGGTGCTCAGTGGGCGCAAGCGATACAGTTTTGCGATAAATTGCGCTTTATCCGCAAGTTAAGCGAAGAAATTGAACGAGTTGAAGAACGGCTTTTTGAATCATAAATCACCTAATGAAATCCACACTTTCATAACATATCTAGCGAATTATGCAAACTCTCGAACAATTATCTAATCCGAAACATTCCGCTTGGAACACCATTTCTCAATGGATTGAGCAAGCGCGTAATCACTGCGAAGTGATTAAAAAAGATCAATCCAGTGCTGAACGTGAACTTTTCACCATGCAAATGCCGACTTCCTCACCGATAGGAGCAGTGATTTATGAAACTGGCGGTATTTTGATTCATCACGGTTGGTTACGGATTTTAGGTTCAGGCAGTTTTAAACTAGCACGTGGTTTGATGGATTGGAATTTCAGCAAATCTTTCAGCCAATCCGGCGAGAAACCGAAATATTTATTGGTGGCGGATGATGTGATTGGTGGATATTTTGCGTTAAATGGCGGCTCGTTAGGAAAAAATCTTGGAAAAATCTACTATTTTTCTCCGAAAGATTTAAGTTGGCATGATTTGAATTTTACTTACACCGAATTTTTAGCTTGGGGGCTGAACGGCAATATTGATGCATTCTACCAAGATTTATTCTGGCAAAATTGGCAAGAAGACGTAAAACAGCTCGACGGTAACCAGCTTTTTGTTTTTACGCCGGATTTGAGCGAAGATAAAAGCACACCGATTGACGCGCGGCAGAAACGTGAAGTAAATATCGAAACGCACTACAACGCGAGTTTTGCGCAAAAAGAAAAGTTTGAAATGGCGTATTCTGTCGTATAACTAATTGAAATAGAAAAGAAATATTATGGCATTATTACAAATTGCAGAACCCGGACAGACTGCCGCACCGCATCAACATCGTTTGGCGGCGGGGATTGACTTAGGTACGACAAATTCATTGGTTGCCACAGTGCGTAGTGGACAAGTAATGATTTTAAATGATGAACAAGAACGAAGTTTAGTGCCGTCCGTGGTGCATTATGGCGCGGCGGAAAAACAGGTTGGTGCGGAAGCTTTTGCACTGGCGTCGCAAGATCCGAAAAATACCGTGATCTCCGTGAAACGCTTAATCGGTCGTAGTCTTGAGGATGTGCAAGCACGCTATCCAGCAATGCCTTATGAATTTGTGGCGAGTGAAAATGGTTTGCCGCTTATCGTAACTGAGCAAGGGGTAAAAAGCCCGGTAGAAGTGTCTGCTGATATTTTAGCGCGTTTAAATCACATTGCAGAACAACGCCTTGGTGGCGAGCTTTCCGGTGTCGTAATTACCGTGCCGGCGTATTTTGACGATGCGCAACGTCAAAGTACCAAAGATGCTGCCCGTTTAGCCGGCCTAAATGTGTTGCGTTTGCTTAATGAACCGACTGCCGCTGCGGTGGCTTATGGCTTGGATAGTACACAAGAAGGTATTATCGCCGTATATGATTTGGGCGGCGGTACGTTCGATATTTCTATTTTGCGTTTATCCAAAGGGGTGTTTGAAGTGTTGGCGACTGGCGGCGACACCGCATTGGGCGGTGATGATTTTGATCATCTTATTGCCGATTGGGTCGTTGAGCAAACTCAAATTAAACCGCAAAACGCTAATCAACAACGCGAACTTTTAATACTGGCAAATCAAACCAAAGTCGCTCTGACTAATGTCGAAAATACAACTATTTATTGGCAAGGTTCTTCCGTGGAAATCTCTCGCCGGCAATTTAACGAATTGATTCACAACTTAGTGAAACGCTCATTACTCACTTGTCGCCGCGCATTAAAAGACGCCGATGTAGAAGCCGACGAAGTGCAACAAGTTGTGATGGTAGGCGGTTCAACCCGCGTGCCTTACGTGCGTGAACAAGTGGGGGAATTTTTCGGTAAAACTCCGCTAACATCTATCGATCCGGATAAAGTCGTTGCCCTTGGCGCCGCACTTCAAGCAGATATTTTAGTGGGCAATAAAACTGACAGCGATATGCTATTGCTGGATGTCGTACCGCTTTCTCTTGGTATCGAAACCATGGGCGGCTTGGTAGAAAAAATTATTCCGCGCAACACCACAATTCCGGTGGCGCGTGCGCAAGAATTTACTACGTTTAAAGACGGACAAACAGCGATGACCATTCACGTAGTGCAAGGCGAGCGCGAATTAGTGACTGATTGCCGTTCTCTAGGTCGCTTCACCTTACGCGGCATTCCGCCGATGGTTGCCGGCGCGGCGCATATTCGTGTGACTTATCAAGTCGATGCAGACGGTTTATTAAGCGTCAGCGCAATGGAAAAATCCACTAAAGTGCAGGCGTCCATTCAAATTAAACCGTCCTATGGTTTAACCGATGAAGAAGTGACTGCGATGATTAAATCCTCTTTCGACAATGCGCAACAAGATATGCAAGCGCGCGAATTGGCAGAACAACGCGTGGAAGCGGAACGCGTGATTGAAAGCGTGATCGTGGCATTGCAAACGGACGGTTCAGAATTACTGAGCACCGATGAATTTCATCAAATTGAAGCGGCGCTGAAACAGTTGATGGACGCGAAACAAGGTTTGGATTGTAGCGCTATTGCGCAAGGTATTAAGGCTCTGGATGCGGCGACGCAAGCGTTTGCCGCGCGCCGTATGAATGCATCGATTAATAAAGCGTTAACCGGCAAAAATGTGTCGGAGATTGGGAAAAATTAATCGAAACACTATCTTGTAGTTGTAAATTAGCACCGCATTGAAGTTGCAACATAATTGTTCTCAACTAACGGCTGGTAGCGATGAAGTCCTAAATTAGCACCGCATTGAAACCGCTCTTCACCTTTAAAATGTGTTTATCCGGTGAAGGAAAGTGCGTATTAAACCGATTTTTTTATAATTTTAAGGAAAGTAATATGCCAAAAGTGATTTTTTTACCTAACGAAGAAATTTGCCCGGAAGGTATGGTGGTAGACGCCGCCGCCGGCGATAATTTATTGGAAGTCGCGCATAATGCCGGCGTAGAAATTCCTCATGCGTGTGACGGCTCTTGTGCGTGCACGACTTGCCATGTGATTATCCGCGAAGGATTTGATTCTTTAAACGAAACTAGCGATCAGGAAGAAGATATGTTGGATAAAGCTTGGGGCTTGGAAATGGACAGCCGTCTTTCTTGCCAATGCATTATCGGCGATGAAGATTTAGTGGTGGAAATTCCGAAATACAATATTAATCATGCCAACGAGGCGGCGCATTCATGAAATGGACTGACACGCAATTTATCGCCGAAGAGCTTTATGATCGTAATCCGAATTTAGATCCGAAAACCGTCCGTTTCACCGATTTGCATCAATGGATTTGTGAATTAGACGGTTTTGACGATGATCCGCAAAAATCAAATGAAAGTATCCTTGAAGCAATTTTGCTTAAGTGGTTAGAAGAATATGAGTAAAAACGCCCGCTTTGGCGGGTTTTTTTAGTCTAGTGCTTGGACAATTCCTTCATTAACCTTAAATAATTTCCCTGTCTCAACTTTCATTTCTTTTAATTGATCTTGCGTGATCGCGCTGACAAAAACTTGTGAGTCGCTTTGTTGTAAGCGTTCGGCAAGTAATGCGCGTTTGAACTGATCTAACTCGGAGGCGAAATCGTCAATTAAGAAAATGCAACGGCGCTGTTTTTCTTGCATTAAATGTTCGCCTTGGGCTAGACGTAAGGCACACATGAGCAGTTTTAATTGTCCGCGAGAAAGTACGTCTTCTACCGGTAATCCGTTGGTTTTAAAACGAAAATCGGCTTTTTGCGGACCAGAAAAGGTGTAGCCTAGGGCTTTATCGCGTTCAAAACTTTGTGCCAGTAAATCGCCGTATTCGGTGTCTTTGTCCCAGCCTTGGTGGAAACTGACGTTGATTTCAATTTCAGGCAAAAATAATTGACAAGTTTGCTCGATTTTCGGGCGTAAGGCTTCAGCGTATTCCGTACGCCAGCGACTAACTTGATGAGCAAATTTAGCCAATTCCAAATCCCATACTCTTATTGCCGCATAAGGTTGTCGCTGGATCAGCACCGCATTGCGTTGTTTGAGTAAGCGATTGAGATTGCGCCATGCCGAATGGAAACCGGAGTGATGATGAAATAAACCCCAATCTAAAAATGCGCGGCGAAAGCTTGGGCCACCGTTCAGCAAGGTTAAACCTTCCGGCGTAATCAGTTGCATAGGAAGAAGATGGGCGAGATCGGCAATTTTATTGCCATCTTCGCCATTGATTTTTACGAGGGTATTGCCTTGGCGCAGTTTTTGTAAGCCTACCGACCATTGATGCCGACTTTCTTGAATTTGTCCGAATAGGGTGAAGTACGGTTCTTCGTAAGAAATAATGCGATTTGTCACCGTAGTTTTGAAGGAGCGGCCATGCCCCAAATAGAAAATCGCCTCTAACAGGCTGGTTTTACCGCTACCGTTGTTGCCGACCAAAAAGTTAAAGCCGGGAGCAAATTCTAGCTCCACGGCATTTAAATTACGAAATTTTTCAACTAATAAGCGGGAAATGGCCATCTTACAGACGCATCGGCATAATCACGTATTCGCTGCTACTGTCTTCACAATTTTCAATTAAGCAGCTGGATGAGGCGTCAGTTAAGCGAATGCGAACTTGTTGGCATTTTAGTGCGTTCAGTACGTCTAAAATGTAGGTGACGTTGAAGCCGACTTCCAATTCTTCACCGACATAAGCCACATCGACGATTTCCTCCGCTACTTCGTGTTCTGGGTTGGATGCGGTGATTTTAAGTTGGTTCTCGGTTAAATTTAAACGTACGCTGCGAACCCGCTCGTTAGACAAAATTGAGGCGCGTACAAAGGCTTGTTTTAATGCTTCCCAACTGCCTTCGACGATTTTCGTCGCATTGCGCGGTAATACGCGACGGTAATCAGGAAAACGACCGTCAATTAATTTTGAGGTAAATACAATGTGGTTAAGGTGAATACGAAGGTTATTCGTGCCGATTTGTAAACGGGCCGGTTCGTCGCTCGTTTCAAGTAAGCGACTAAGTTCTAGTACACCTTTACGCGGTAGAATTACTGCATGATTTTGTAATTCTTGTTCAAGGGCGATGGTACAGACTGCAAGACGGTGACCGTCGGTTGCTACGGTACGCAGTAAATTGCCTTCAGTTTCGAACTTCATACCGTTTAAGAAATAGCGCGCATCTTGATTTGCCATGGAAAATTGGGTCGCTTCAATTAGGCGGCGCAAAGTGCTTTGCGGCAACTCAAAATCCACTTCTGATTGCCAATCTGTTAAGTTCGGATATTCTTCCGCCGGCAGTGTCGTGAGGTTAAATTTACTTCTGCCTGACTGTACGATAGCACGATCTTCTTCAAAACTAACGGTAATTTCAAACTCGTCGGACAATGTACGGCAGATATCAAGGAATTTTTTTGCCGGAATTGTAAAACTACCGTTTGCAGTGGCGGAGGAAAGTTGGGTGCAGCTGGACAGTTCCACTTCCAAATCCGTTCCCGTGATGGTTAAGCGGTTGTCTTCAATGTGTAACAATACATTATTCAACACGGGAATGTTCGGGCGGCTGGTTAATACACCACAAACTTGCTGTAAGGGTTTTAAGAGATTTTCTCTCGAAATACTAAATTGCATGACGGCTCCTTATGCGGATAACGTGCGAATCAAGTTCGCCCAATCTTCTTGAATACTGTTGTCTTTTTCGCGGAATTTCGGTACTTCGCGGCAAGCGTTTAATACTGTGGTGTGATCACGATCAAATGCGCGGCCGATTTCGGGCAAACTGCGGTTGGTCAATTCTTTGGCTAATGCCATGGCAATTTGGCGTGGACGGGTAACTGAGCGTTGGCGGCTTTTCGATTTTAAATCCGAGACTTTAATGCGGTAGTATTCCGCGACGGTTTTTTGAATGTTATCAATCGTCACCAAACGTTCTTGCAACGCAAGAATATCTTTTAGCGTATCACGCACAAAGTCGATATTGATATCGCCACCTTTGAAATCTTGCATAGCTTTTACGCGGTTAAGTGCGCCTTCAAGTTCACGTACGTTAGTACGTAAACGTTGCGCAATAAAGAACGCCACTTCTTCAGGCAAATGCATGTGATGTTCTTCTGCTTTTTTTAGTAAAATCGCTACGCGAGTTTCCAGATCCGGTGGCTCAATGGCGGTAGTTAGGCCCCAACCGAAGCGGGATTTTAAACGTTCTTCGATTTTTTCGATTTCTTTCGGATAACGATCCGAAGTTAAAATAATTTGCCGACCGGTTTCAAATAAATTATTGAAAATATGGAAGAATTCTTCTTGTGTTTTCTCTTTTTCAGCAAAGAATTGGATGTCATCCACCAGTAATGCATCCAATGAGCGATAAAACTTTTTGAATTGCTCCATATTGTTGTCACGCATGGCTTTTACCATGTGTTGCATGAAATTGTTGGCGTGAATGTAAAGTACTCGTGCATTCGGTTTGTTGGCTAAAATACCGTTGCCGATGGCGTGTAGTAAGTGAGTTTTACCTAACCCGGTGCCACCGTATAAAAAGAATGGATTCGCTGCAGGTTCGCCTGGTGCTTGCGCAAGCTTTTGTCCTACTGCGCGCGCCAGTTGATTGGATTTCCCTTCAACAAAGTTTTCAAATAAATGTTTGGCATTGAGGTGCGATTCGAATTTCACTGGTTTTTCAATTTCTTGTTCAAAATCGACCGTTGCTAATGGTTTGACAGGCGCTGTGGGCACCGCATTGGGAGCCGGTTTTACGCCTTCTTTAAGAATAATTTGTAAATTTGGATTTTGTGCGAGTGTTTGGCAAATTTGTTGGATTTGCACAAGGTAATGGGTCTCCACCCAGCCTTTGACGAACATGTTGGATGCGTAAAGGACAATTTGATCGTTGGACACCACATCCGCCTGCAACGGACGAAGCCAAGTACTTAAATCGGTGGCGGAAACGTGATCTTGTAATTGAGAAAGGCAGTTTTGCCAAAGATTGGAGAGGCTCAC